>NZ_JAYJLE010000001.1:0-1446137 GCF_035282245.1 Achromobacter sp. D10 | reverse complement strand
ACCGAAATCGGCAGCGTCTGCGCCAGCACAGGCGACCAGACTTGCGTGAAGACGACGGACCAGGTGATCAGGGAGCGAAGCTTGGACATCATGCGTAGGGGGGGAAATGCAGGCGCGCGGCGGCGGCATCAGGGTTCGAACAACGGACCTCCTGTTGTATGTGCCCCCCCGAAAAGGGGAAATAGGAGGAGTCCGATAAAGACTTGCGCCCTACCGCATTGCGGGTCGCACCCCGGGGTCATGCCGCTTGCGGGCACATTCCCAAAACCGTGGAGGGGCGGCCGTCTATCCGTCGCTCCCCCCGCACCTGGACGAAAGCCGCAAAAGCATCATCCAACCCTTGCGCCGGGCGACGAGTCCAAGTAAATTGTTGACAATTCACAGGACGGACCAGCAGGAATGTCCCTTTTTTGAATAATTTCAGGCAAGATTGTCAACACAATGAGCAAAGTGCTGACGCTGCCCGCGGCTGCCCCCGGCGATAACGAGACGCTCGCGGAACATATCTTCCGCAAGATCCAGTCCGCCATCGTCAAAGGCGAAATCGCCCCCGGCAGCAAGATTTCCGAACCTGAGCTTGCCCGTATCCACGGTGTCAGCCGCGGCCCGCTGCGCGAAGCCCTGCACCGCCTCGAAGGTCAGAAGCTGCTGGTCCGCGTGCCGCATGCCGGCGCCCGCGTCGTGTCGCTGTCGCAGCAGGAACTCTCCGAACTCTACGAAATCCGGGAATCGCTGGAAGGCATGGCCTGCCGCCTGGCGGCCGAGCGCATGCCGCCCACGGAGATCGCCGAGCTGCGAGCCGTGCTGGAAGCGCACGAGCGCGACGAGGCGTTCCAGGCCGGGCTGGGCTACTACCAGCAGGAAGGCGATTACGATTTCCACTACCGCATCGTCAAGGGCAGCGGCAACCAGATGCTGTTCCGCATGCTGTGCGACGAGCTCTACCAGCTGGCGCGCATGTACCGCATCCAGTATTCGACAACGCCCAACCGCCCCCGGCAGGCTTATGCCGAGCATCACCGCATTCTGGACGCCATTGCCGACGGCGATGGCGAGTTGGCTGAAATCCTGATGCGCCGCCACATCCGCGCATCCCGTCTCAACATCGAACAGCAGATCGCGCAGGGCAACCTGCAGCGCACCGAGGCATGAACCAAAACTACCGCAAGCCCCTGCCTGGCACTCGCCTGGACTACTTCGACACCCGCGCCGCCGTCGAGGCGATTTCGCCCGGGGCCTATGACCGCCTGCCCTACACCTCGCGGGTATTGGCGGAAAACCTCGTGCGCCGCTGCGATCCGGCCATGCTGACGGACGCGTTGAAGCAGTTGATCGAGCGCCGCCGCGACCTGGACTTCCCGTGGTTCCCCGCACGGGTCGTCTGTCACGACATCCTGGGCCAGACCGCGCTGGTGGACCTGGCCGGCCTGCGCGACGCCATCGCCGACAAGGGCGGCGATCCCGCCAAGGTCAATCCGGTAGTGCCGGTGCAGTTGATCGTCGACCACTCTTTGGCCGTGGAATATGGCGGCGACGACCCCGATGCCTTCGCCAAGAACCGCGCCGTGGAAGACCGCCGCAACGAAGACCGCTTCCATTTCATTGACTGGACCAAGCAGGCCTTCCGCAACATCGAAGTCGTGCCTCCGGGCAACGGGATCATGCACCAGATCAACCTGGAGCGCATGTCCCCCGTCATCTACACGCAAGACGGCGTGGCCTTCCCCGACACGCTGGTCGGCACCGACAGCCACACGCCGCACGTGGATGCGCTGGGCGTGATCGCTATCGGCGTGGGCGGCCTGGAAGCCGAGAACGTCATGCTGGGCCGCGCCTCCTGGATGCGCCTGCCCGACATCATCGGCGTGGAACTTACTGGCCGCGCGCAACCGGGCATCACCGCCACCGATATCGTGCTGACCCTGACCGAATTCCTGCGCAAGGAAAAAGTCGTGGGCGCCTACCTGGAGTTCTACGGCGCAGGCGCCGCCAGCCTCACGCTGGGCGACCGCGCCACCATTTCGAACATGGCGCCCGAGTATGGCGCGACGGCTGCC
The DNA here is from genome assembly GCF_035282245.1 of Achromobacter sp. D10. Classification (NCBI taxonomy): domain Bacteria; kingdom Pseudomonadati; phylum Pseudomonadota; class Betaproteobacteria; order Burkholderiales; family Alcaligenaceae; genus Achromobacter; species Achromobacter sp. D10. The sequence continues at coordinate 1,444,080 of NZ_JAYJLE010000001.1, read as the reverse complement.
ATGTTCTCCATCGATCAGCAGACCATCGACTATCTGCGCCTGACCGGCCGCGAGGACGAACAGATCGCCCTGGTGGAAACCTACGCCAAGACCGCGGGCCTCTGGTCCGACAGCCTCAAGAACGCCGAATACGAACGCGTGCTGCGCTTTGATCTCTCCAGCGTGGTGCGTACCCTGGCCGGCCCGTCCAATCCGCACCGCCGTCTGCCGGTCAGCGACCTGGCAGAGCGCGGCATCTCTGGCGTGGTGGAAAACAATCCCGGCCAGATGCCCGATGGCGCCGTGATCATCGCCGCCATCACCAGCTGCACCAACACCAGCAATCCGCGCAACGTCATCGCCGCCGGCCTGCTGGCGCGCAACGCCAACCGTGCCGGGCTGACCCGCAAGCCCTGGGTGAAGAGCTCGCTGGCGCCGGGATCCAAGGCGGTGTCGCTGTACCTGGACGAAGCCGGCCTGACGCCGGAACTGGAAAAACTGGGCTTCGGCGTGGTCGCCTTTGCCTGTACCACGTGTAACGGCATGTCCGGCGCGCTGGACCCCGTCATCCAGCAGGAAATCATCGACCGCGACCTTTACGCGACCGCAGTCCTGTCCGGCAACCGCAACTTCGACGGCCGCATCCACCCCTATGCCAAGCAGGCCTTCCTGGCCTCGCCGCCGCTGGTGGTGGCCTATGCCATCGCCGGCACCATCCGCTTCGACATCGAGCGCGACGTGCTGGGCCATGACGTCAGCGGCCGCGAGATCCGCCTGAAGGACATCTGGCCCAGCGACGAAGAGATCGACGCCGTGGTCAAGTCGGCGGTCAAACCCGAGCAATTCCGCAAGGTCTACGCCCCCATGTTCGGCATCCAGGACGACCGCAAGGCCGCGGTCAGCCCGCTGTATGCATGGCGCGCGCAGAGCACCTACATCCGCCGCCCGCCGTACTGGGAAGGCGCGCTGGCCGGTGAACGCACGCTGCGCGGCATGCTGCCGCTGGCCGTGCTGGGCGACAACATCACCACCGACCACCTGTCGCCCTCCAACGCCATCCTGATGGACAGCGCCGCGGGCGAATACCTGCACAAGATGGGCCTGCCCGAAGAAGACTTCAACTCCTACGCCACCCACCGCGGCGACCACCTCACCGCGCAACGCGCCACTTTCGCCAACCCCAAGCTCTTCAACGAAATGGTGAAGAACGAGGACGGCACGGTAAAGCAGGGCTCGCTGGCGCGCGTGGAACCCGAAGGCAAGGTCATGCGCATGTGGGAAGCCATCGAGACCTACATGGACCGCAAACAGCCGCTGATCATTGTGGCCGGCGCCGACTACGGCCAAGGCTCGTCGCGCGACTGGGCCGCCAAGGGCGTGCGCCTGGCCGGCGTGGAAGCCATCGTCGCCGAAGGCTTCGAACGCATTCACCGCACCAACCTGATCGGCATGGGCGTGCTGCCGCTGGAATTCAAGCCCGGCGTCAACCGCAAGACCCTGGGCCTGGACGGCACGGAAAGCTATGACGTGATCGGCGAACGCACCCCGCGCGCCGACCTCACGCTGGTGGTCCACCGCCGCAATGGCGAAACCGTGCAGGTTCCCGTGACCTGCCGCCTGGACACCGCCGAGGAAGTCTCGATCTACGAAGCCGGCGGCGTGCTGCAGCGCTTCGCCCAGGACTTCCTGGAGGCCTCCGGCGCCGACAAGAAGGCCGGCTGATACGCCATCGGCAAGGCGGGCGCTGCGGCGTCCGCCACATCCCCCCATCATCAGGACTGCCCCATGACCCATGCTCCCCAGACCAAGATAACCGCCACCTACATGCGCGGCGGCACCAGCAAAGGCGTGTTCTTCAAGCTTGACGACCTGCCCGAATCCGCGCGCGTGCCAGGCGCCGCGCGCGACGCGCTGCTGATGCGCGTGATAGGCAGCCCCGATCCGTACGGCAAGCAGATCGACGGCATGGGCGCGGCCACCTCCAGCACCAGCAAGACCGTCATCATCGGGAAGAGCACGCGTCCCGATCATGACGTGGACTACCTGTTCGGCCAGGTGTCGATCGACAAGCCCTTCGTGGACGGGAGCGGCAACTGCGGCAACCTGTCGGCCGCCGTGGGCCCGTTCGCCATCACCAATGGCCTGGTCGATGCGGCCCGCGTTCCGCAGAACGGCATTGCCGTTGTCCGCATCTGGCAGGCCAACATCCAGAAAACCATCATCGCTCATGTGCCCATGACCGATGGCGCCGTGCAGGAAACCGGTGACTTCGAACTGGACGGGGTGACCTTCCCCGCTGCAGAGCTGCGCCTGGAGTTCATGGATCCGGCGGAAGAAGGCGAAGGCGGCTCCATGTTTCCCACCGGGCGCCTGGTGGACGACCTGGAAGTGCCCGGCGTCGGCACCTTCAAGGCCACAATGATCAACTCGGGCATCCCCACGATCTTCCTGGATGCCGAAGCGCTGGGCTACACCGGTACCGAACTGCAGGACGACATCAATGGCGACGCCGCCGCGCTGGCGCGCTTCGAGACCATCCGCGCCCACGGCGCGCTGCGCATGGGCCTGATCAAGACGTTGGAAGAGGCCGCCAGCCGCCAGCACACGCCTAAGGTCGCGTTCGTGGCCAAGCCCAGGGAATACGTGTCGTCCAGCGGCAAGAAAATCGGCGCGGGCGACATCGACGTGCTGGTGCGCGCGCTCTCCATGGGCAAACTGCATCACGCGATGATGGGCACGGCCTCCGTCGCCATCGCCACCGCCGCGGCCGTGCCCGGCACGCTGGTCAATCTGGCGGCGGGCGGCGGCGAACGCGACAACGTCTGCTTCGGCCATCCGTCCGGCACCCTGCGCGTCGGCGCCGAGGCCAAGCTCGTGGACGGCGAATGGAAGGTCACCAAGGCCATCATGAGCCGCAGCGCCCGCGTGCTGATGGAAGGCCGGGTGCACGTGCCTCGCGTCGGGTTCTAAACCGGGGGCAACCTTGCCTGCATGAAAAACGGGGCTATATGCCCCGTTTTTTTCGGCCTGCGCTGGCGTCTCAGCCCTTCGCCCCTGCTGCCTCCAGCAGGCGCGCAACCTCGGCCTGTCCACGCTCGCGCGCATGCCGCAGCGGCGTCACCCCTTTGCCGTCGGCCAGGTTGACGTCCGCACCGGCTTCGATCAGCCGCTTGACGATCGCCTGGTGGCGCGCGCCGCCGTCGCCCAGGATCACGGCTTCGAGCAGGCCGGTCCAGCCGAGGTTGTTCACGTGATCCGGATCCACGCCCGCGCGCAACAGCATGTCCACCACCTCGACGTGCCCGCGTTCGCAGGCGGGAATCAGGGCGGTTCCGCCGTAGCGATTGGTGCTTTTCAGGTCTGCGCCGTGCGCCAGCGTCAGCGCCAGGACTTCGCGATAGCCTCGGGCGCCGGCCAGCAGGTAGGCGCTGTCATGGATAGCGTTCTGCGCGTTGACGTTGGCGCCGGCCTCGATCAGGGCGCGCGCAGCCTCGACGTGGTTGCCCTGGGTGGCGCGCAGCAACGGCGTATTGCCTTGCGCATCCCGAGTCTCTAGGGCGGCGCCCTGTTCCAACAGCTGCTTGACGCGGGCAACGTCGCCATCGCCCGCGGCGGTCAGCAACGACGTATCCGGGCTCGCGGCGCCGGCCGCGCCTCCCATGCTCAACAGGAATGCGGCCAGCCAGATGCGGCCTGCGCGAAAAATAGGCATTGATGTTTCCTCCAGATCAACCGCATGGGTCCCGCCGGGTCGGCGGGAGGCCACACGAAACACTTAGTATGGCGACCGGCCCAAGTATTATGAAATTAATTGGCTCGATAGATTCAAGTGGAAGTCCAAATGCTAGATCCAGTCCTGCTGCGCAGCTTCCTCACCGTCGTGGACACGGGCAACTTCACCCGCGCGAGCGAACACCTGCACCTCACGCAATCCACCGTCAGCCAGCACGTCATCCGGCTCGAAGAGAACCTGGGTTGCCGCCTGCTGGACCGCACGCAGCGCCACGTCCTGCCCACCGAGGAAGGCGAGCGCCTGCTGGGCTACGCCCGCAGCATCCTGCGCCTGGCCGAGGAGGCACGCGAAAGCGTGGCCGCCGCGCAAGCCAGCGCGGTGCTGCGACTGGGTGCACCCGAAGACTTCATGGGCGCCACGCTCATGCCCACGCTGGCAGCAGTGCAATCGGCCTATCCACGCCTGCGCGTGGAGGTCGAAGGCGGCCTGAGCCATCAACTGCTGCGGCGCTACCGCGATGGCGAACTGGACCTGCTGCTCGTCAAGCAATGGGAAGTCGATGCCGATTGCGACGCGCATTGGCCCGAGCCATTGTGCTGGATCACCGCCCGCGACGCCCCGCCGCCCGCGCCCGATACCGCCGTGCCGCTGGTGGCCTTTCCCGCTGGCGCGTTGTACCGCCATGAAATGACAGCCATGCTGGAAACCAGCGGCAAGCCCTGGCACGTGCGCTTCTCCAGCCCCAGCCTGCCCAGCCTCAGCGCGGCGGTTGCCGCAGGACTGGGAATCAGCTTGCTGCCCGCCGCCTGCGCAACCGCAGAACACCGGCGGCTCACGCCCGAAGAAGGATTCCCGGCGCCTCGCGGCCTGTATCTGTCGCTCTATGCGCGATCCCGGCTCAGCGACGCCGGCCTCGCGCTGCGGCGCGCGTTGACAGACTACTGCGAAGAACGCGCGGCAATGGTTACGCCGCCGGCCTGACGTTGCCGAAAACCTTCACGGCTTCGCCCACGGGTTCGCCCCCGCGGAACAAAAACCGCTGCGCTGGCGCGGCGGCGACCGCCGCGGCGCCATTGGGCGCGGGCACCGCCACGAAGGTCGCTTCATTGCCCGTCCGCAGGCCGTAGCCCTCCAGGCCCAATACCGCCGCCCCCGCGTGGGATGCCAAGTCCAGGGCAGTCAGCAGATCGGCGTCCGTGTAGAAGCCCGAACGGTAGCCAATCAGCATCGCTCGCTGCAACATGTCGCCGTTGCCGTAGGGCCACCAGCTGTCCTGGATGTTGTCGTTGCCCGTGAACACCCGTACGCCGGCGGCCAGCAACGCCAAAACGGGCGGAAAGGCCCGGTCGCCTGGGGCATTCGTCATGATCGCCACGCCGGCATCGGCCAGCTTGCGCGCCACGTCGTCCACGCTTTGCGGCCCGACGTCGCCCAGCGCATAGGCATGGCTGACCGCAACCCTGCCCGCCAGACCCAGCGCGCGCGTGCGCTCGGCAATGCGGGCAAGCTGCTCGACGCCTTGTTCGCCTGGCTCATGCAGATGGATGTCGATCTTCGCGCCCAGCCGGTCCGCGATGCCAAACACGCAATCCAGCTGCCCGTCGGCATCGTCGTCCAGCGTGGAGGGATCGATGCCGCCCACCACTTCAGCGCCTTCGCGTACGGCGGCTTCCAGCCATGCTGGCGTGCCCGGACAGGACATCACGCCTGCCTGCGGAAACGCCACCAGTTCGATATCGACGGTGCCGCGCCATTTCTCTCGCGCCGCCATGACGGCGTGCAGGTTTGTAAGGCCGGTCGTGGCATCCACGTCCACGTGGCATCGCATCGCCACCGTGCCGAACGCCGCAGCCTGCGCGATGAGCGCATCGGCGCGCCCTTCTATGGGCGGCGCGGCAGCGAGCTCTTCCTTCTCGATAGCCAGCCGCTCGCGCAGGCTCGCTGCGGGCCGATGAGGCCGCCAGCGGTCGCCGACGAAGCTCTTGTCCAGATGGATATGGCCATCGACAAAGCCCGGCAGCACAAGGTGCCCACGCAGGTCGGTCACGCGGGCCCCGTCTACAGCAGGCGCCTCGGCGCCCAGTGCAAGGATGCGGCCATCGCGCACGTGCAGGAATAGGGGATTGCCGTCCGCGCCGACGGCATTGATGTATAGGCGGTCTGTCATGTTCTGTCTCGGTCTTTCTTGTTTCCTGTTGCCATGCAAGTCGCATGGCCAGTGCAGGCCATCTACCTTATCGGACGGCGCGCGCGACGGCCAATTAAGTGTTGCGATACCCGCCAATGCGAATCGCGATACCGGGCTTTTCCGGCCGCAATGCAGGTACGCCTGGCGGCCGCGTGCTGGACTCGAGCGGGGTATGTCCCTATACTTGGCGCCTGTTGTAGTTCACCACGCATGCCTGCCAGACGATGCACGTCGCCTGCAGGCATCCGTCACAAGGCCGCGCACAGCGGCCCGGCGTGTAACGCCGAAACACCCAAACCCGGCCATGAAGGCCGCGGAACAAATCCCTGCCCACCAGGCAGGACCATCGCTCGCCGCATCGGGCAACGTCTAAAGCACAAAGCGTTCTGCGTTATGCGGCAGCAAGACACCTACACGGTGTGCCTTGCCGCTGTCCGGCCGAGGGCGTCGCTTGCCGCGCCCACGCCGCGCAGGCTTGCGATCGCGCCTACGGCCGATCGCCTGGTGTTTCGGCTGCGTCATCGGGGTTTGCCGCCCTGCGCATCCTGCGGAAACGGCCTTCATGCAGCCATGACCGTCCGTCATGAACACGCTGTCAAGGAGAAAGGACGAAGACGATGCAAGAGACAGAATTCTTTCAGCTATCCGGCACCACCGCCACCCTGCTGCTCGTGGGCTTTTATGGCGCAACGTTCCTCATGTCGCTGTTCATCGGCCGCAAAAACGAAAACGTGGACGGCTACATGGTGTCGAACAACGCGGTCGGCTTTGGGCTGTCAACCGCCAGCATGATCGCCACCTGGATCTGGGCCGCGTCGTTCTACGCCAGCGCCACGTCGGGCTACAAGTACGGGCTTTCCGGTCCGCTGCATTATGGCTTCTGGGGCGCGCTGATGATTCTCTTCATCTATCCCTTCGGCAAGCGCTTTCGCAAACTGGCGCCCAAGGCGCACACCTTGGCCGAGGTCATTCATGCGCGCCACGGCACCTCCAGCCAGATGATCATGGCGGTATCCAATATCGTGGGCAGCTGCATCAGCCTCATGGTGAACTTCACCGCCGCGGGCGCACTGGTATCCATCCTGAGCCCGCTGACTTTCATCCAGGGCGTGCTGATCGCCGGCCTGGGGGTCCTGTCGTACACACTGTGGTCGGGATTCCGCACATCGGTCATGACTGACTTCGCGCAGCTGGCCGCCATGATCATCGCAGCGGTCATCATCATTCCGCTCATCTTCTTCAATGCGGGCGGCCCCGACTTGCTGTCGGCCAATATGTGGCGCCTCAGCCCCGAACAGGCGGACTTCTATTCGACCCGGGCCATCCTCGAACAAGGTGCCCCCTACTTCGTGGCCGTGCTGGCCTATGCCATCGGCAACCAGACCATCGCCCAGCGCCTGTTCGCGGTGCGCGAAGACCTCATCAAACCGACCTTCCTGACCGCCACTGCCGGGTACGGCGCCGTCGTCATCGGACTGGGCATGTTGGGACTGCTGGCGCTCTTCGTCGGCCTGGAGCCCGCCAATGGCGACATGAACAACATCATCCCGCAGATGGCGTCTACCTATCTGCCGCCGTTTGGCATCGCGCTGTTCTTCCTGCTGGTGGTGGGCTCGCTGTCCTCGACCGCGGACTCCGATCTGGCCGCGCTCTCGGCCATCGTCATGACCGACGTGTACGCCAAGAACCTGGCGGGCGGCCGTCCGGACCCGCGGCGCATGCTGTGGTGGGGCCGCGCCACCATGATCGTGGCGACGATGGTCGGCGTCATCTTCGCCAGCCTGCGCCTGGACATCCTGGTAATGCTGGTATTCGTCGGCGCGCTGTGGGGCGCCATCGTGTTTCCCGTCATTTCCAGCTTCTACTGGGACCGCGTCGACAATCGCGCCTTCGTCAGCGCGGTGCTCAGCGCCGTGCTGTTGTTCACCATCGTTCGCTTCGAACTGATTCCCATCACTGGCGCCGTCGCCGTCTTCTTCGAGATCTGTTCGGCCGTCGGCGGTGGCGTCGTACTGGGACTCATGACATTCGGCTTCTTCGGCCGCACGGCAGCGCTCGCGGTAGGCGCGGCTGGTATCCTCGTCATGCTGCCCGCGTTCATCGGCACCTTGCGCGAGTACATCGTCCTGATGGGGTCTCTGACCGCTTATGGCGTCAGCGCAACGGTGTGCGCAGGCCTCAGCCTGCTCAACCGGCAGCGGTTCGACTTCGCTCTTCTGGCGGACCGCGTCACGTCCTTCCAGGAAGCGCAGGAAGCCATGTCTGCAACCGCGGGACAGCGTCCCGTCGTCCAGCCCGCCCAGGGCTGACCTGAAAACCAGCAACAAGGAGATTGATATGTGGTTGACGTTCTACTTTCTGGTCTGGCCCGCCATTTCGGCCCTCATCCTGGTGCTGCTGTGCGTCACGTTGTGGCAGGACATCCGCGCGGCAAAACGCAGTGGCAAGTCGATGATTTGACCGGCTGCGCCGGCGCCCGGCGGCCGCGCGCGGCTTACGCCAGCCGCAAAGGACGCTGCGCTTGCGCCAGCGCTTCCACATAGACCGCATGCGTGTCCGCCACGAAGCGCGTTAGCGCGAAATCGCGCACGGCTTTCTCCCGGGCGGCCCGCCCCATGGGACCCAGCAGGCGCGGCTGAGCCAGAATGTCACGCAACACGGCGGCCACGGTCTCCGGCGCCCGCGCCGGCACCACCCAACCGTCCAATCCCGCGTGTACATTCTCGGCCAAGCCGCCAGCCTTGCTGACGATGACGGGCACGCCCATGGCCATCATCTCGCGGCACGCGAACGAGATGGTCTCCATCTCCGACGACAGCACAAAGCCTACGTCCAGCGCCGCCACGAAGGGGCGGACATCCTCCAGCAAGCCGGGGAAGATCACCTGGTCTTCCATGCCCAGCTCTCGCACCCGCCGGCGCTCGTGCTCGCCAGGCGGCTCGCCCGCGACCATGACGACGACGCGTTCGCGCAGCGGCGCGGGCAGCAAGGACACCGCTTCGACCATGTCGGGCCAGCGCTTGTAGTCCGCAGTGCCGGCGTTGCTTCCGACCACCAGGCGGTCCGCGAGCGCCGCAGGCAGCCAACGGCGCCGGGCCTGCGCCGCGGCAATCGGCGTGGGTGGAGCGAATCGCACGATGTCCACTCCATTGCGCACGGTGCGCAATCCGCAGCGTCCGAATGCACTGCGCATCAGCTTGCGGCGTGTGTGCTCGCAGACACAGATGACGCGGTCCGTCGCCAGCCGGGCGCGCATCATCGCCCCGAAACTGCTGGCAGGCCTGTCGTTATGCTGCGTATACACCACTGCGGGGCTGTCCGCCCCCAGGCCCAAGGTGGCGAACATGCATACGCGATGGTCGGCCGCCCCGTTCACATGAACAACGTCGAAGCGTTCTTGCACCAGCAGCCGGCGCAGACGGCTGGCAGCTGGCAAGGCCGCCAGCATCCCCCCGCGGAAATCCAGCGCCTGGGTCCGCACGCCAGGCATTGCGCGCGCAACCTTGAACAGCCGGCTTTCGGCCGGCGCCGCCACGACCACGTCGTGCGCGTCGCGCAACGCCTCCGCCAGCGACAACACATAGGTCGTGTGCCCGCCTCCGTCGCCGCGATGAAAGTTGGTGTACAGAATTTTCATGGCGGCGCGTCTGCTCAGGCCCCGAACGCGCCGGCCCGATAAGCTGGTTCCTGCCGGGCTTGTACACACGCGAACGTGCCCGGTGCATAATGCATCGCAACGCCGACTTCGTCGTTGGCGAGTTCGAAGGTCTGCCGCGCATGGGCCAGCACCGGAGACAAAAGCGCGGCCGTGGCAACGGCTGCAACCGGGGTTTCTCGAACGTACATGGATCGCTCCTTGCGTTTCAGCGCCGCCAAGCAGGAACTTGGCCGACACGCTGAACTCTACGCAGTCGGCAATTACAAAAGCCGGACCGACTCATTACATTTGTGCAAGGAAAGCGAGACCCCATGCGTATCCTCTTGATCGAAGATGAAAGAAAACTCGCGGACTACGTTCGCAAAGGACTGACCGAACAGAACTACGTGGTCGACATCGCGCGCGATGGCATCGACGGACGGCACGCCGCTCTCGAGGGCGACTACGACGTAGTGGTTCTGGATGTGATGCTGCCCGGCGTCGACGGCTTTGGCGTGCTGTCAGAGCTGCGCAAGCACAAGGAAACGCCGGTGCTGATGCTGACCGCCCGCGACAAGGTGGAAGACCGGGTGCGCGGCCTGGAGGGCGGCGCGGACGACTACCTCGTCAAGCCGTTCGCCTTTTCAGAGCTGCTTGCCCGCATCCAGGCCCTGCTGCGACGCGGCCGCGGACAGGAATCCACACTGCTCAAGCTTTCCGACCTGGAAGTCGACCTGGCGCGGCGCAAGGCGCAACGGGGCGGCATGCGCCTGGACCTGACCGCCAAGGAATTCACGTTGCTGACGCTGATGTTGAGGCGTCATGGCCAGGTGCTGTCCAGGACTGTGCTTGCGGAACAAGTCTGGGACATGAATTTCGATAGCGATACCAACGTCATCGAAGTGGCCGTGCGACGCCTGAGGGCCAAAATAGACGACCCGTTCGAAACCAAGCTGCTGCATACCGTGCGCGGCATGGGCTACGTGCTAGAGCTGCGCGAAAAATGAAGCCGCTCCGCATCGCGTCCATGGAGATCCGGCTTACGCTGCTGCTGGGCGTCATTGCGCTGGTGGTCTCCAGCATCGCCGGATACACCCTGTTCTGGGCCTTGAAGCGCGAGGTGCAACGCCAGGAAATCACGGAGGTCGCCGGCAAACTGGAGCTCATCAACCACCTGGTCGGCATGCGGGCCACGCTCGCGCAGATGCAGGATCTGCGCAGCGCCCTGGACAACATCATGGTCGGCCATGGCAACCTCAAGACCTGGATCACGCTCGCCGACGGCAGCGTGTTCTACGGCGATGCGCCGCCCGTGGACGTGCGGCCGCTGTCCGGGCGCGAGATCAGGCTGCACTCGCAGGACGGCTGGAACATGCGCGGGCTGCGCGTGCCGCTGGAAGGCACGCTGCTGCCGGGGGCCGAGCTCACCGTGGCCGTGAACCTGCGCCCTGGCACGCAGTTCCTGTATGCCTTCGCCACCGCGCTGGTCCTGATCTGCGCCACCTGGGTCGGCGCCACGCTGGTGCTGTCGGCATGGGCGGTGCGGCGCTCACTGTCGCCCATCCGCCGCCTGTCCCAGCAGGCCGCCCGGATCCAGCCGGACAATCTTGCCGTGCGCCTGCCGGAACAGGGCATAGACCGCGAGCTGCGCGAATTCACCCATACCTTCAACGGCATGCTGGGCCGGGTGCAAACGGCCTACCAGCAGATGGAAGGCTTCAACGCCGACGTGGCGCACGAACTGCGCACGCCCCTGGCCACGCTGATCAGCGGCGCCGAGGTCATCCTGTCGTCCCCCCGTTCCGAGCAGGAGCTGCGAGAGGTGCTGGAATCCAACCTGGAGGAGCTGGAAGGGCTGAAGGCGCTGGTCAACGACATGCTGTTCCTGGCCCGCGCCGACGGCGGCGAACCAGCGGGGGACCTGCAGGAAGTGGACGTGCGCCGCGAGGTCGCCCGCGTGGCCGAGTACTACGAAGCCGCGCTGGACGAAGCCGGCGTGTCCATGACCGCGCACGGCGCCGCCATCTTGACGGCAAACCCGCGGCTGTTGCGGCGCGCCATCGCCAACCTGCTCAGCAACGCCATCCGGGCCACGCCACGGGGACGCGGCATCGACCTCTATTGCATCACCCGGCAAGAGGAGATCGAGATCAGGGTCAGGAACCCCGGCGCGCCGATCGCAGCCGAGGCGCTGCCGCGCATCTTCGACCGCTTCTATCGCGGCGACGATGCCCGCAGCCGGCGCGCCGACGGGCACGGCCTGGGCCTGGCCATCGTCCGCGCCATTGCCCGCATGCACGGCGGCAACGCCTTTGCCCGCTGCGGCGGACAGGGCACCGAGGTCGGCTTCACGCTGTCCCGGACGCCGAACATTACAGGAAAGTAATCCTCCCGACAGGTTGCGGTGTGGAGCGCGTCACTAAAGTGGCGCCTCCTACCCCCAATTCGAGTCTAGAGGATACGCATGAAGAAACTGGTGAAACTCGCACAAGGCGCCGTGGCCGCGGGCGTCTTTTTGCTTTCCTTCGGCGCCATGGCTGCCCCCGGCCACGGCGCGGGCCACGGCGGCGGCCATGACGCCGCCGCCCCAATCGGCAAGCCCGGCAACCCCGCCAAGGTCTCGCGCACTATCGTGGTCGACATGACGGATGCAATGCGCTTCACGCCGGACAAGATAGACGTCAAGGCGGGCGAGACCATCCGTTTCAAGGTCACCAACTCCGGCAAGATCCGCCACGAAATGGTGCTGGGCACCACGGCAGACCTGAACAGCCACTACCAGATGATGCTCAAGGACCCGGGCATGCGCCACGAGGAGCAGAACTCCGTGTCCCTGGAAGCGGGCAAGGCCGGCGACATCGTCTGGACCTTCGACAAGGCGGGAAGCGTCGCCTTCGCCTGCCTCGAACCGGGGCACTATCCCGCCGGCATGAAGGGCGCGGTTTCCGTCAAGTAATCCACTGCCGGGATGCCGGTCCGGCTACCGGGGAGATAGAGCATGAGTAGAGCAGTTTCGAATCCGCGCCGCCGGTTTGTGCAGGGGCTGGCCACGGGCGGCGCGCTGGCCGGCATGGGCCTGTGGAGTCCGGTCTCGTGGGCGCAATCCGGCTCGGGCAGGCCGTCCGAGCTAACGGGCACGGAGTTCAACCTCGAGATCGGCGAAACACCTGCCAACCTCACAGGCGCCCCTCGCATAGCGACCACGGTCAACGGCACGCTGCCCGCACCCACTCTGCGCTGGCGCGAGGGCGACCGCGTCACCCTGCGCGTCACCAACCGGCTGCGAGAGGACACCTCGATCCATTGGCACGGCATCATTCTGCCGACGGAAATGGACGGAGTCCCTGGCCTGAGCTTTCCCGGCATCGCCCCCGGCGAAACCTTCACCTACCAGTTCGACGTGCGCCAGAGCGGAACCTACTGGTATCACAGCCATTCGGGCTTCCAGGAGCAGACCGGGCTTTACGGCGCCATCGTGATCGACCCGAAGCGCCCGGACCCGGTGCGCGCCGACCGCGACTACGTCGTCCTGCTATCCGACTGGACCGACGAAGATCCCATGAGCGTGTTCCGCAAGCTCAAGGTGATGCCCGACTATTACAACTACATCCAGCCCACCGTCGGCAGCCTGATGGACGATGCCGAGAAGTCCGGTTGGAAGAACGCGCTGAACGAGCGGCTCATGTGGCAGAAGATGCGCATGAACCAGACCGATCTGGCCGACGTCTCCGGCGCGACCTACACCTTTCTTACCAATGGCAAGTCGCCCGCCGGCAACTGGACCGGCCTGTTCCGCCCGGGCGAACGTATCCGCCTGCGCTTCATCAACGGGTCGGCCATGACCTACTTCGACGTGCGCATCCCCGGCCTGAAGATGACGGTGGTGGCCGCCGACGGCCTGGCAGTGCGCCCCGTGGAGGTGGAAGAGTTCCGCATCGCCGTGGCCGAGACCTATGACGTCATCGTCGAACCGCAGGACGAGCGCGCCTATACGATCTTCTCGCAGGCCATGGACCGCTCCGGCTACGCCCGCGGCACGCTGGCGCCACGCGAAGGCATGCAGGCCGAGATCCCGGCGCTGGATCCCGTGCAGGTGCTGACCATGATGGACATGGGCATGGCGCATGACATGCCCGGCATGGATATAGGCGGCTCGCAGGCCGGGGGCATGGACCATGGCGCTCAAGGCGCGATGAACACGGGGACGCAAGGCGGCATGGACCATGGCTCCATGGGAGGCATGAACCACGCAGGCATGGCTGGCATGAATCATGCCGGCATGAACCATGGCGCCGGCGGCAACGAAGGCGGCATGGTCGAGATCAAGCATCCTTACCCCGCCGAATACAGCCCCGCCAATTCCATGGTTCCCGACATCGTCTCGACACGTCTGGACGATCCGGGCGTGGGGCTGCGCAACAACGGCCGCCGCGTGCTGACCTATGCCGACCTGCACTCCATGGTCGAGCCCGCGGACAACCGCCCGCCGACCCGCGAGATTGAATTGCACCTGACCGGCAACATGGACCGTTACATGTGGTCGTTCAACGGGCTGAAGTTCACCGAGGCGAAACCTATCGTCCTCAAGTATGGCGAACGCGTGCGCTTCGTATTGGTCAACGACACCATGATGACGCACCCCATCCACCTGCATGGCCTGTGGAGCGACCTGGAGTCCGCCGAGGGCAACTTCCAGGTGCGCAAGCACACGATCAGCCTGAACCCGGCACAGCGCCTCACCTACCGCGTCAGCGCGGATGCGCGCGGCAACTGGGCCTATCACTGCCACTTGCTGTTCCACATGGAGGCCGGCATGTTCCGCGCGGTCGTCGTGGAATAGGAGGGAAATATGAGAACAACGACATCCAGAAAACACTGGCCCGGGCTCGTCGCGGGCGCCGCCCTCCTTTGCGCCGCGTCCGGACTGGCCCTGGCGCAGACGCCGGCCGGAAAGATGGACGGCATGGACCACGGGTCGATGCCGGGCATGGATCATGGCTCGATGCCGGGCATGGAACAGGGTTCGAAGCAGGGCTCCGCCGCAGCCCCGAAGAAAGACATGGACCACGGCTCGATGCAGGGCATGGACCACGGTTCGATGAAAGGCATGGACCACGGTTCCATGCAAGGCATGGATCACGGTTCGATGCCGGGCATGGATCATGGTTCGATGAAAGGCATGGACCACGGCTCCATGCCCGGCATGGACGAATCTTCGCGTAAAGGCCCGCCGGTGGGTTCCCTGCCATCCAGCGACGGCAGCACGGAGCAGCGCTACGCCGCCTACCGCATCCATCCGCACATGATGGACAACGTCATCACCAGCCATCTGTTGTTCGACAAGCTTGGAGTGGCCTATGACCGCAATGAGCAGACCAGCCTGCAATGGGACGGCCAATTCTGGATCGGCCGGGACCTGAACAAGCTGTGGATCAAGAGCGAAGGCGATCGCCTGAATGGCAGCACGGACGCCAAGATAGAAGCCTTCTGGAGCCACACCATCTCCCCGTTCTGGGACCTGCAATTGGGCGCGCGGCGCGATTTCGGCGCGGGCCCGAAGCGCAATTGGGCGGCATTCGGGGTGCAGGGGGTTGCGCCTTACGGCATCGAGACCGAGATCACCGGCTATGTCGGCGGATCCGGGAGGACGGCGCTGGCGCTGAAGGCGGAATATGACTTGCTCCTCACCCAGCGGCTGATCTTCACGCCCGAGATCGAAGCCAGCTTGCATGGCAAGAACGACGAAGCCCGGGGCGTAGGCTCCGGCCTATCGGACGCATCGCTGTCCCTGCGGTTGCGCTACGAAGTGACGCGCGAATTCGCCCCGTATGTGGGCGTGTCGTTCGGACGCAAGTTCGGCAGGACGGCCAGCTACGCCAGCGAAGCTGGAGAAAGCCGTTCCGAACGCGCCATCCTGGCAGGCGTGCGCATCTGGTTCTGAGCCCGGCCGGCGCCGCCAGACGGCGGCGCCTTGACCCGTCCCTTTATTTAAGGCGGTAGGCAGTGTTACCGCGGCCGCTCCCCTCCGTCCCCCGGACAGCCTTCGATACGCAAACGCTTGACCTTGACATCATTGGAATCTTTATAGTGCCAATCATCAGCAGCAGATTCCAAGTTTTCAAGGAGCGGATATGAGTGCCATCCCAGCAGACAGCGTCGCGGTCAGCCTGCCCATCGAAGGCATGACCTGCGCATCGTGCGTGGGCCGGGTCGAAAAGGCCTTGAAGGCCGTGCCGGGCGTCAACAAAGCCAGCGTCAACCTGGCGACCGAACGCGCCGACATCACGTTTGAAGGCGCGCCGGACGTGGCCGCCGCCGTGCAGGCAGTACAGAAGGCGGGCTACGCAGTCGCCGAAAGCACGGTCGAACTGTCGGTCGCCGGCATGACCTGCGCCTCCTGCGTGGGACGCGTCGAAAAAGCGCTGAAGGCCGTGCCAGGCGTCAGCAACGCCACCGTCAACCTCGCCACCGAACGCGCCAGCGTCACCGCGACGGGCGGCGTGCCCGCCAGCGCCTTGATCCAGGCGGTGGCCAAGGCAGGCTACGAAGCCCGGCCGCTTTCGGCTGAATCCAGCGACACAGACGCCGTGGCCGAACGCCAGGCCGCCGAGCTGCAGTCGCTCAAGCGTTCCCTGACCATCGCCACGATTTTCGCGCTGCCCGTGTTCATCCTGGAAATGGGCGCGCACATCGTGCCGGCGTTCCACCACGTTATTGCAGAGACCATCGGCACGCAAAACAGCTGGTACCTGCAATTCGTGCTGGCCAGCATCGTACTGTTCGGCCCCGGTCTGCGCTTCTTCAAAAAAGGCATACCCGCGCTGCTGCGCGGCGCCCCCGACATGAACTCGTTGGTGGCGGTGGGCACCTCCGCCGCCTATGCCTATTCGGTGGTGGCCACCTTCGCGGCCGGACTGCTCCCTGCCGGCACGGTCAACGTCTATTACGAGGCCGCCGCCGTCATCGTGGCGCTGATTCTGCTTGGCCGCTACATGGAAGCCCGCGCCAAGGGCAACACCTCCGAAGCGATCAAGCGACTGCTGGGCTTGCAAGCCAAGACCGCTCGCGTCGTGCGCAACGGCTCCACGCTGGAGCTTGCCATCGAGGAAGTGGTGGCAGGCGATCTGATCGAAGTCCGCCCCGGCGAGCGCATCCCCGTGGACGGCGAAGTTGTGGAAGGCAACAGCTTTATCGATGAATCCATGATCAGCGGAGAGCCCGTTCCGGTCGAAAAGCAGCCGGGCTCCGAAGTCGTCGGCGGCACCGTGAACCAGAACGGCGCGCTGACGTTCCGCGCGACCAAGGTCGGCAATGACACGGTGCTGGCACAGATCATCCGCATGGTTGAGCAGGCGCAGGGGTCCAAGCTGCCGATCCAGGCCCTGGTGGACCGCATCACCATGTGGTTCGTGCCTGCCGTCATGGCGGCCGCCGTGGCGACCTTCATCATCTGGCTGGCGTTCGGCCCCGAGCCCGCCCTGACCTTCGCCCTGGTCAACGCCGTCGCCGTGTTGATCATCGCCTGCCCCTGCGCCATGGGTCTGGCCACGCCGACCTCGATCATGGTGGGCACTGGACGCGCCGCGCAGATGGGTGTGCTGTTCCGCAAGGGCGAAGCGCTGCAATCCCTGAAGGACGCCCAGGTCGTGGCCGTGGACAAGACCGGCACCCTCACCAAGGGCCGACCAGAACTGACCGACCTGATCGTCGCGCCGGGCTTTGAGCGATCCGCCGTGCTGGGCAAGGTCGCCACCGTCGAAGCCAAGTCCGAACACCCGATCGCGCAGGCCATCGTGGACGCGGCGCGCGCCGAGGCCATCGCGCTGGGCGCGATCTCGCAGTTCGAATCGATCACCGGCTTTGGCGTAAGCGCCCGGGTCGACGGCGACCTGGTCGAAATCGGCGCCGACCGCTTCATGCGCGAGCTGGGCCTGAGCGTAGAACCCTTCGGCGCGGACGCCGCGCGCCTGGGCAACGAAGGCAAGACGCCGCTGTACGCCGCTATCAACGGCAAGCTGGCCGCGATGATTGCCGTGGCGGATCCCATCAAGGAAACCACGGCAGCCGCCATCCGCGCCCTGCATGACCTGGGCCTGAAGGTCGCCATGATCACGGGCGACAACCGCCGCACCGGCGAGGCTATCGCCCGCCAGCTCGGCATTGATGAAGTCGTGGCGGAAGTGCTGCCCGACGGCAAGGTCGAGGCCGTGCAGCGCCTGAAGCAGCAATACGGCCCCATCGCCTATGTGGGCGACGGCATCAACGATGCGCCGGCTCTGGCCGAAGCGGACGTGGGCCTGGCCATAGGCACTGGCACGGACATCGCCATCGAGGCGGCCGACGTCGTGCTCATGTCGGGCGACCTGGGCGGCGTGCCCAACGCTATCGCCCTGTCCAAGGCCACGATACGCAACATCAAGCAAAACCTGTTCTGGGCGTTCGCCTACAACGTAGCCTTGATCCCGGTCGCGGCGGGCCTGCTCTACCCGGTAAACGGCAGTCTGCTGTCGCCGGTATTCGCGGCAGGCGCGATGGCCCTGTCCAGCGTGTTCGTCCTGAGCAACGCGCTGCGGCTGCGCCGATTTACTGCGCCCTTCCCGGCCCGGGGCTGATAACCCCAGGGGAGGGTGGCCTGCCCGGCAAGACCGGGCAGCGCCGCCTTACTGGCCCTTCTCCTTCGGCGCGCTGGCCACCAGCGCGCCGAATTTCTTGTCCAGCTCCGCCAGCGCATCGTTGATATGGGCGCGCCGCGCTTTGATCCAAGAGTCCTGGTCAGCCAACTGGGCGCGCGCCTCCTTCAGCATGCGCTCCATTTCCGCCGGTTGCGGGCCGCCCGATGTCGCGCGGTTCTTGACGATGGCCACCGGGTCCAGCGTCGAACGGAACTCCGCCTCGCTCATCGGCAACTCGTTGCCGTACTTCGAGTCCTTCATGGCGTCCGCGTAGATGCGCCGAGCCTGTTCATAGGGGAAGTCCAGCGGCTTGATGTTGTTGGTCTTGGCGTAGCTCACGACCTCTGACGCAAAGTGATGGCCGTCGCGGAACGGCAGCTTGTACTTGCGCATCAGCACATCGGCCAATTCCTGTGAAGCCGTCCAATCGCTGTTCAGCTCTTCCAGCGCGCGGTCGGGGCTGATTACCATGGCCTTGAGCACCCGGTCCCAACGTTTCAGCGCCGAAATCCCGGCATCGACCATGGCGGAGTTCTGTTTCACGTCCTTGGGATCGCTCATGCCCGGCGTGATGTTGTGCGTCTGCACCACCGGACCCATGGCCAGCGTCACCGCGGTCGAAGCGTCACTGCGCGTGTCGTTGAGCAAGCCTGGGTTTCGCTTCTGCGGCATGGCGCTGGAAACATAGGTGTTGCCGCCGCCTTCCTCCAGCAGGATCCAGGGACGCGGCTGCGCGTACTGGGTCATTACGTCCTCGACAAAGTTGCCCGTGCGCAGCGCGATGCTGGTGACAATGGACGCGACTTCGACCGGCTGGTCCATCGACGAGATCTGCGACGCGTCATAAGCGTTGTCCACCAGCGCGGCAAAGCCCAGGTATTGCGCCATGCGCTTGCGATCCAGCGGCCAGCTGGTGCCATTCAGTACCGTCGTGCCCATCGGCGAACGGTCGATGCGCACATAGGCTTCGCGGATGCGCTGGGCATCGCGTGCCAGGCCCGCGGCCTGCCCCAGCAGATAATGCCCGTAGCTGTTGGGTTGCGCCGCCACCCCATTGGTGTAGTTCGGCACAACGGTCGCCGCGTGCTTGCCTGCAAGTTCCACCAGCGTCCGGGATGTGGCGTTCAACTGATCGGCCAGGTCCAGCAGCTTGTCGCGCAGGATAGCGCTGCGGTAGGTCGCATGCATGTCCTGGCTGGAGCGCCCCGCGTGCAGCAGAGTCACGTCTTCGCCTGCCGCCTTGATCAGCAGCGGCTCGAAGGTAATGACGCTGGACGGGCGCTTGGCGCCGGGCTGGTTGCCGTCGCTGATCACCTTTGCCACGCCGGCTGCCAGGCGCGGCGCCATGGACTTGTCCAGCAATCCTTCGTCCGTGTTGATGACGGCGGTCGCTTTGTTGATTTCTCCCAGCCAGAAGAACGGGTCGCGCGGCGGGGAGGCCGCAGGCTGGGCGGGCTGGGCCGACGCCGCCTGCGCGCCCAACGTGAAGACTAGCGCGGCGCCCAGGGCGGGGAGTAGTTGTCTCATGGCGTTCTCGTTTGAATGGCGAGCGGCCAGTGTATCGGCCGGCCGGGCGGCGCGAAATGGCGGATTTCACGGAGCCGCAGGCGATTCCCTGACGGTTTCCTTTAACATACGGCCCAAAGCCACCACGTCCAGCCATGCCCCGTCCGAATCTGACCAACGCCGAAACCCTGTGCCAGATCGCCAAGCTGGGCAGTTTCCGCGCGGCGGCCGAACGGCTGCATACCTCGCAGCCCGCCGTATCGGCCCGCATGAAGGAACTGGAGCAAGCGCTTGGCTTCCCCTTGTTCGAAAAGCGCGGCCGCAGGCTGGAATTGACGGTGCCCGCGCGGCGCTTCGTCGAACGCGTCGAACCCTTGCTGCTGGCGGTGGAAGACGCCTTCACCGATGCGGAGGCAGTGAACAACGCCGCTGGCACGGTACGCATCGGCATGGGCGAAATTTCCATGACCTGGTTTTCGCGCGTAGTGCCAGAACTGCGCCGCGCCCTGCCGCGCATCTCTTACGAGATCGAGCTGGACCTGGCGGTCAAACTGCAGGAGCACCTGACGTCCGGCGCGCTGGACATCGCCATCATGGCCAACCATCTGCGCGACGATCAGTTCATCTGCGAATCGCTGGGCACAACCCGCATGTCCTGGATGGTCTCGTCCCGGCTCCTGACCGACGCCGACGGCCGGCCACGCACGATGCAGTCGCTGTTACAGACCGAACCCCTGTGGTGCGTGTCCCGGCCGTCCGGCTTCTTCGGCCCGGCGCAGGACGAACTGCGCGACATGGGCGCCAACCTGGACAATATCTGCAGCTGCAATCGCCTGAACAGCCTGATCGAGGTGGTCGAGGCCGGCGGCGGCATCGCGCAGCTGCCGGAAATGATGGTGGCTCGGCAGGTGCAGGCCGGCTCCCTGGTACTGGTGGACCCCGCGCTGCAACCGCTGACGCTGGAATTCACCATTGCCATCCATCGCAACCAGGGCCAGGCCATCGTCCATCAGGTCGCCGAGGCCCTGACCCGGCTGGGCAAGGCCGCCACCGGCAAGGCCTGACGTCACACGGCGGCGTTCAAGCGTCCAGCAGCGCTCGCTTCTGCACCTTGCCGCTGGCGTTTCGCGGCAGTTCCTCCATGAACTGCACATGCTCCGGCACCTTGAAGTAGGCCAGCCGCTCGGCGCAAAACGCCTTGATGGCGGCAGCGTCGGCCTGCTGCTGGTCGTGCAGCACAATGAACGCCTTGACCGACTGGTCACGCACGGGATCGGGGATACCCACCACTGCCACATCGCGCACAGCAGGATGCCCCATCAATGCCTCTTCCACTTCCGCGGCGGAGATGTTCTCGCCCGCCCGCTTGATCACTTCCTTCTTGCGGCCGAAGAAAAAGAAATTGCCCTTGGCATCCTGATAGCCCAGGTCCCCCGTGTGCAGCCAGCCGCCTTCAAATACGGCCTGCGTCGCATCGGGGTCACGGTAGTAACCCAGGGTGAGCGTGCGCCCGGGCCGGCCGCGCACGACAATCTCGCCCACGGCGCCGACCGCCACGGGCCGGTTGTAGTCATCGACCACGAACACTTCGCGATCGGGCGTAGCGCGGCCTATGGACGGGTAGCTGGAAGGCGAGGCATGCGGTTGCAGGGTGATGTAGAGCATGGTCTCGGACTGCCCATAACCGTTGCGCAACGGTATGCGGAAACGCGCGATGAAAGCGGCAATCTCGGCCTCGGAAATATTGATGGCATACCCGGCGTAGCGCACCTGGTGCGCCGTGTCGAACGGGGTGGGCGGCTGGTTCAGCAGCGTGCGGCACAGCATGCCCGACAGGCTGCAAATAGTAATGCGATGCTCGATGAGCTGGCGCAGATAGCGTGTCGCGCTATATCGCTCGCCAATCACCGCGGTGGCGCCTGCCGTCAGGCAGGACAACACGGTTTCCTGGCAGTTCGCATGAAATAGCGGCTTGTTGTTGAACACGCGGTCGGCGCGGCTCAAGCCGCTGTTGGCCGCGCCCGCCTGTCCGCACCAGAGCAAGTTGGCCTGGGTCAGCATCACTCCCTTGGGGCGCGCTGAAGTGCCGGAGGTATACAGGATCTGCGCCAGGTCGTCGCTGCATTGCGGCGGCGCATGGTAATCCGTGCAAGTCTCCGCCCAGACGCCGCGCAACCCCTCCGGCCCCAGACTCCCGCGCGCCACCGGCACGATGTCCGGCGCTTGTACCAGGTCAGCACAGACTTCGCGGATCAGCGCCTCATGCGCGGGCTCCACCAGCGCCAGCGCCGGCTGGCAATGCTCCAGCTGATAGGCCACTTCCGGTGCGGTCAGGTAGATATTTCCGGCCACGATGACCGCGCCAGCCAGCATCAGCCCCATCCACAGCGGCACATACTCCGCCGTGTTCCCCATGAACACAAATACGCGGTCGCCCGGCATGACGCCGCGGGCCTGCAGGGCTGCCGCAAAGCCGCGGGCCGCCTCGCGCAACTGGATGTAGCTCAGTTGGCTGATGTCGCCGTTCTGGTACTCATGCACGATCGCCACCTTATGCCCATGACAAAGCGCCTGTTCATCGAGCAAATCCGTGATCGTGCGGTTTCCTGCAGCGTCCATCCAGCCTCCGGTATGTTGATTTTCAACGGCGCGCCGCTCCTGGTGCAGGCGCGCCCATGGGTAAGAAAATCAGTATAGGAAGCGGCCATTCGCGGCACTAGCTAAACGTTTTTATGCATATCCATCAAGGTTTTTCATGCATGCCGGCAAGGGCGAATGATTGATGCAATTTATGCGTTTCGATCAAAACGTTTGCTTAGTCGGCGACAGCGGGAAAACCTATACTCCGGTTCAAAGGCGCCACGCAGCCGCGGCGCCGGTCAGACAAAAAAGAATGCAATACCGGAGGAGCAGCCGTGCAAGAGGCATCGATCAAGGAACAGGTTTCGGCCGAGGAATGGGCAGTGCGAGTCGATCTCGCCGCGGCCTACAACCTGGCCGTCGAAATGCGCATGACCGACCACATCTATACGCATATCTCGGCCCGCGTTCCCGGCGCCGAGCCGCACTTCCTGATCAATGCCTACGGGCTGATGTTCAACGAGATCACCGCGTCCAACCTGGTCAAGGTGAACATCGACGGCGCCATCCTGCTGGACCAGACCGGCCTGGGCATCAATCCTGCCGGCTTCGTTATCCACAGCGCCATCCATCGGGCCCGCCACGACGCGGCCTGCGTCATGCATACGCATACCGCCGCCGGCATCGCCGTGTCCGCGCAACAGACTGGCCTGCTCATGATCTCGCAGCATGCCATGCGCTTTCACAACCGCATCGGCTATCACGACTATGAAGGCGTCGCCCTCGACATGGACGAGCAGCAGCGTCTGGTCGCCGACCTGGGTCCGCACGACGCGATGATCCTGCGAAACCACGGCCTGCTGGTCTGCGGCGCCAGCGTGCCGGACGCCTTCGACGCCATGTTTTACCTCGAACGTGCCTGCCAGGCGCAGGTCGCGGCGCTGGCCGGCGGCTTGCCGCTGACGACCCCGTCCGCGGACGTCGCCGAGAAGGTCGGCCGCCAATTCGACCGCCTCGACCGGCCATCCCGTCACAAACATTGGCCTCCCCTGCTCCGGCTGCTGCAACGCATCCGGCCTGAATACCAGGAATAGCGGCAACCGCGCCGCCATCCGGGCGGCCCTTTTTCGCAGAGTAGAAATGGAAGATGCTCATCAGAACCGCGTCGCGGTATATGGTGCGGGCGCGATCGGCTGTCTGCTCGCCGCGCGCCTGGCCCAGGCCGGATGCGAAGTGACACTGATCGCCCGCGGACAGACATTGGCGTCGCTGCGCCAGCACGGCGTGGGCTTGATCGCGGATGGCGTCACGCGCCACTATCCGGTGCTAGCCACCGACGACCCGCGGCAGGTGCGCGATGCGGACTATCTGTTCGTTGCGGTCAAGCAGCAGGCGCTTGATGAAATCGGCGCGCATCTCGCGCCCATGCTGGCGCCGCGCGGTGTCGTGGTTCCGGCCGTGAATGGCATCCCTTGGTGGTATCTGCCCACGCTGAATAGCCCTCTGGGCGACACGCCGCTGCAATCCGTCGATGGCCGCGGCATCCTGCGGCGCGCGTTGCCGCTGGAGCGCGTGCTGGGAGCCGTGGTGTACATCGCCGCGAACGCCGCCGCGCCAGGCATCGCGGCGCAAAACGCCCGTAACAACCTCATCATCGGCGAGCTCGACGGTGGCGTGTCCGCCCGAGCCACCCGCCTCGCTGAACGCCTGCGAGCGTCGGGTCTGCAATGCGAGGTCACCGCCCGGATCCACCAGGCGGTATGGATCAAGGCAATGGGCAATGCCACCTTCAACCCCTTGAGCGTGCTGGCCAACGCCACGATGGAAGGCATGGTCCGCGACCCCCATCTAGGCAAACTGGCGCGCGCCATGCTGGACGAGTACCTGACGCTGGGCAAGGCGCTAGGCCTCGCCCTGCCGGTCACCGTGGAAGAACGCATGCAGGCCGCAGCCAGCGCCGGCGCCGCCAAGACATCGATGTTGCAGGACGCGCTGCAAGGCAAGCCGCTGGAGGCGGACGCCCTGGTCGGCGCCATGATCGAAATCGCAGCAAAGCTGAACCTGGACATGCCCTTTGCCAATACGGTCTGGGGACTGATCCGGCACCGGAACCTCAGCGCAGGTTCCATCTGACTGCCACACCTAGAAATCCACAGGAGACAACCCATGAAATGGCTTTCACACTGCCTGGCCGCATCCCTGATCTGCGCGGGCGCCACCGCCCACGCGCAGGACTATCCCAGCAAGCCCATCAACATCGTGGTGCCCTTCACGCCGGGCGGCGTGACGGACGTGATGACCCGCCAGATCGCTGCCAAGCTGCAAAGCGACCTGGGCCCGCCGGTGGTGGTGGTCAATAAGCCGGGCGCCGGCACCATGATCGCCTCGGCCTATGTGGCCAAGGCGCCAGCCGACGGTTACACCCTGCTGATGGCGGCCTCGTCCCTGGGTATCGCTCCCAGCCTGTACAAGACGACCGCGAACTATGACCCGGTCAAGGACTTCCAGCCAGTGTCGCTCATCGCCAGCGTGCCGCACGTACTGGTAACCGGCAAGCAGGTGCAAGCCTCCAGCGTCAAGGAATTGATTGCCACGCTTAAAAAGGACGGCAAATCCGCGACCTTCGCATCCTCCGGAAACGGCACCTCCAATCATCTGGAAGGCGAACTGTTCGCCGCGCTGACCGGCCTGAAGATGACCCACATTCCCTACAAGGGCAGCGTTCCCGCGTTGACGTCCCTGGCCGGCGGCGAAGTCGACCTGCTGTTCGTGGACATCGCGGCGGCCCAGCCCTTCCTCGACAGCGGCAAGGTGCGCCCGCTGGCCGTTACCACCAAAACGCGTTCATCGGTGCTGCCCGAGCTTCCCACCGTGGAGGAGTCGGGCCTGCCCGGCTACGACGCCATGCCCTGGCTGGGCATTGTTGCCCCGGCCGGCACGCCGCCCGCGGTCGTCGAGCGCCTTCAGGTGTCCCTGCAAAAAATGAAGGCGGCGTCCGACGTACAGGAACAGTTCAAGAAGATGGGTCTGGATCCCTTGTTCACCAAGCCCGCGGACTTTGGCGCCTTCATCGTCAGCGACAGCGCCAAATGGGCGGAACTGATCAAGAAATCCGGCGCGACCGCCGAGTAGGCCCGGCAACCGATACCCCCAAGCCATTCCTAGAAGGACCGTTACATGCATCGCGATACCCAGGCTTCCGACAACCCGCCCGGCCATGACGCGTGGGCAGCCACGCTACGGCGCGCGCTGTCCAGCGCCAACATTCCCACCCTGCTCATGGTGCTGGTGCACCTGACGGGCGACACGCAATGGCTGTCCGAGCGCTACCAGTGCTCGCGCATCCGCGGCCTGGAAGACAACGACCCCGGCGGCCTTCCCGAGGCCGTGCAGGAAGAAGTGCGCGAGGCGGCGTTCTCGGCCATCCTGCTTGCCCGCCAGGGCCGGGCGCCCATGCTGGCCGCGCCTGCGCACGAACAACTGGTCGCCATGCTGCAAACCAGTATCGGCGAGGACGTGCCCGACTCCTACGGCCCCATGATCGCCGCCTGGCTGGGGCTGGATCCGGACTTCGCTCTGGAACAGCGCGAGGCGTTCCAGGTGCCCCAGGGCTATCGGGTCCTGGTTATCGGCGCGGGGGTTGCCGGCCTGTGCGCGGCGATACGCCTGCAAGGCGCCGGCATTCCCTATGTCGTGATCGAGAAGAACGCGGAGGTGGGCGGAACCTGGTACGAAAACCGCTACCCGGGGGCCGGCGTGGACACGCCCAACCATATTTACTCTTACTCCTTCGCCAAACACGACTGGTCGCGCTACTTCGCCCTGCAGGGCGAGATCCAGGGCTATTTCGAAGGCGTCGCCGATCAGTACGGCGTGCGGTCCAACATCCGCTTCAATACGCGCGTGGAATCGGCCCGCTACGATGAAGCCTCGCTGCGCTGGAACGTGCGCACCGTGCGGCAGGATGGCCAGGTCCAGGACTACGTGGCAGACATCGTCATCAGCGCGGTGGGCCTGCTGAACGTTCCCAAGTTGCCGCCCATACCCGGTCTGGAGACCTTCAAGGGGCCTTGCTTCCATACCGCGCACTGGCCGGAAGGCCTGGATCTGGGCGGCAAGAACGTGGGCATCATCGGCAACGGCGCCAGCGCCATGCAAGTCGCCCCCGCCATCGCCGACCAGGTCCGGTCCCTGACCGTGTTCCAACGCTCCAAGCAATGGGCCGCGCCCTTCGAGAAATTCCAGAAGCCCGTGCCGCAGGACGTACGCTTCCTGCTGCGCGAGGTGCCGTACTACCAGGAATGGTATCGCCAGCGCCTGGCCTGGATATTCAACGACCGCGTCCATGCGACCCTGCAAATCGACCCGCAATGGCCACATCCCGAGCGTGCCATCAATGAGATCAATGACAGGCATCGCGAACACTTCACTAGCTACATCAAGGCGGAACTCGGCCAGCGCCAGGATCTGCTGCCGGATGTGTTGCCCGATTACCCCCCCTTCGGCAAACGCATGCTGATGGACAACGGCTGGTTCCGCACCATGGCGCGCGACCACGTCAAACTGGTCACGGGCGGCATCGCCCGCATCACCGAGAACGCCGTGGTCGGCGATAAAGGCGATAGCCACGAACTGGACGTCCTGGTGGTCGCGACCGGCTTCGACGCGATCAATCTGCTTTCCTCCTTCAAACTGTATGGCCGCGGCGGGCGGTCCATCCGCGAGGCCTGGGACGAAAAAGGCGCCGAAGCCTTCATGGGCGTGGCGGCGCCCGGCTTTCCCAACCTGTTCATCCTGGCTGGCCCCAACACCGCGTTGGGCCACGGCGGCAGCGTCGTCGCATTGCTGGAAACCCAGGTGCGCTACGTCATGGGCCTGCTGCAGCAAGGCATGGCCCGCGCTGGCGGACGCTTCGAGATCGAAGTGCGCCAAGACCGGCACGACGCCTACAACGCCCGCGTGCAGGCGGCCCACGACCGCATGATCTGGACCCACAAAGGCATGAGCAACTGGTATCGCAACGCGCACGGCAAAGTGGTGGCGCCGACGCCATTTCGCAATGACGACTACTGGCATATGTTGCGCAAGACGGACATGGACGACTACCACTACCGCCCGGCATCCACCGCCCGCGCAAGCGGCGGCGCCGACTCGCCGGCCCCGGTCCGCGTCGAGGCCGCCTGAATGCAGCCAGCCAACAAGGGGCGCTGCCTGGTCCTGGGCTGCGGCGGCGTCACCGGCCTGGCGTGGGAGATCGGCGTCCTGGCGGGCCTGGTCAGCCAGGGCATCGACCTCGCCACCGCGGACGGGCTCATCGGCTGCTCCGCGGGCTCAGTCGCCGGAGCCCAGCTGGCGCTGGGCGTGCCGCTCATGCAGCTATTCGCAGCGCAGCAGGACGGAGCCGGCGCCGAGCAATATCGCCCGTATTCGCAACAGGCTGCCGATGACAAGAACCGCCAGCTGTATGACAAGGTGGGTGCAGACCTGAAACAGGCGCGACAGCGCATCGGCGCGTACGCGTTGCGCAGCGTCACGCCCACGCTAGCCGAACGCCGCGCCATCGTCGCCGCCCGCCTGGGCGGAAGCGATTGGCCCGGCCGCTCCTTGCATGTGGTCGCAGTCGACGCCCACACAGGCGAAGGCCGAAGCTTCAGCGCGGCCGACGAGGTTGATTTCATTGACGCCATCGCGGCAAGCTGTGCGGTGCCGGGCGCCTGGCCGGCGGTGCCCATCGGCCAAAGCGCGTACATCGACGGCGGCATCCGATCCATGACCAACGCCGATCTGGCTGCCGGCTACGGCCAAGTGGTGGTGCTGGCCCCGCTGGGCTACCGCGACGGCAATCCGATAAGCGGCCATCTGCGCCGCGAGCTGCAGGCGCTCGGCGAAGCAGGGGGCCGGGTCCACGCCGTGCTTCCGGACGCCGCAAGCGTGCAAGCCATCGGTGACAACGTGCTGGACCCGGCGCGCCGGGCCGAGTCCGCGCGGGCCGGCTTGCGCCAGGCGTCCGCCATCGCGCAAGCGGTCCGGGAAGTGTGGCGCTGAATCGCGCCCGCGCGTCCGATTGGTCGACCTCGGACCGATTCCAATGCGGTCTGCCCGTCACTCTCGATGTGGCAGGTAACAACATACCGCTAGAGCCATAGACTCCACGTTCAAGCCCGGCCGCCCGGCCGGACGCCACCACGAACGCGGAGTGCTTCATGAACGCATCGCCGGCAGGCCTCAGACCCGCCGATTTCTTTTCTCCTGCCGTCGCCGCCCTGATCTCGGTCCTGGTGAACTATGGCGGGACCTTTGTGCTGGTATTCCAGGCGGCGGAACTGGCTCGGCTGTCGCCGGCGCAGACCACATCATGGGTATGGGCGGTTTCCGTAGGCGTGGGCGTCACCGGCGCGCTGCTGAGCTGGCGCTATAAGGCGCCGATCATTACCGCGTGGTCCACGCCCGGCGTCGCCTTCCTTGCCACCGTCATGCCTTTCACGCCTTATGGCGAAGTCATTGGGGCATACATTCTTTCGGCGCTGGGCTTTATCGTGCTGGGGCTGTCCGGCGCCTTCGAGAAGCTGGTGCGCATGATCCCCGGCGGCATCGCCGCCGGCCTGCTCGCCGGCATCCTGCTGCAATTCGGCGTCAATGCTTTCGGCGGCGCCAGCGCAGATCCTCTACTGGTGATCGTGCTGGTTATCTCGTACGCGCTGCTCAAGCGCTTTACCTCCCGCTACGCGGTGGTCGGCATCCTCGTCATCGGCCTCGCAATGCTCATCGCGCAAGGCCGGATCGACTTCTCGGCGGTACATCTGAGCCTGGCTGCGCCCATATTCGAAATGCCCAGCTTCTCGTTGCAGGCCCTGCTGGGCGTTGCCCTGCCGCTTTTCGTCATCACCCTGACCGGCCAGTACATGCCCGGGATGCTGGTGCTGCGCAACGACGGCTATCGGACCAGCGCGAACCCCATTCTGACCGTGACCGGGCTGGGCTCGCTCGTCATGGCGCCCTTTGGCGCTCACGCGTTCAACGTGGCCGCGATCACGGCCGCCATATGCACCGGCAAGGATGCGCATGAGGACCCCTCCAAGCGCTACATCGCCGGCCTGGCCTGCGGCGTTTTCTACATCCTGGTGGGCACGTTCGGCGTCACATTGGCGACCCTGTTCATGGTGTTGCCCAAGGGCTTCATCACCACGCTGGCCGGGCTCGCCCTGCTGGGCGCGATCGGCGGCAGCCTGGCCAACGCGATGGCCGACGCGCGCACCCGGGAAACGGCGCTCATCACCTTCCTGGCCACCGCCGCGAACGTCACCCTGCTGGGGGTGGGCGGGGCATTCTGGGGCCTGGTGGCCGGCCTGACCGCGCACCTGCTGATCCACGGCGGACAGCGGACATTGGCCGGCAACCCCGCCAAGTCCTGATCCTGCTTCTTACCGCTACCTTCTATCAATACTGGAATCATCGTGACCGACACCGCCCTCCCCGACACCCTCGCGCTGCCTTGCGTCGGCGCCCAGCCCCTGTCGCAAGCCGATCCCGGCATATGGGGCGCCATCGACGCCGAACGGCGCCGCCAGATGCATTCGATCGAACTGATCGCCTCCGAGAACTTCGTCAGCCGTGCGGTAATGGAGGTCCAGGGCTCGGTATTGACGAACAAGTACGCGGAGGGTTATCCCGGCCGCCGTTACTACGGCGGTTGCGTCAACGCCGATATCGCCGAGGAAATCGCCATTGAGCGCGCCACCCGGCTGTTCGGCGCCCGCTACGCCAATGTGCAGCCGCACTCTGGAAGCCAGGCCAACCAGGCGGTGTATCTGGCGCTGCTGGCTCCCGGAGACAAAATCCTCGGCCTGGACCTGAAAGCAGGTGGACACCTGACCCATGGTTCCAAGGTCAATATGTCGGGACGCTGGCTGCAGGCGCTGAGCTACAGCGTCGATCCCGCCACTCATCGGGTGGACATGGACGAAGTCGAGCTCCTGGCCAGGCGGGAACGGCCCAAGCTCATCATCGCCGGCGGTTCGGCCTACTCGCGCACGCTGGATTTCGCGCGCTTTCGCGCCATAGCCGATGACGTGGGCGCAATATTCATGGCGGACATGGCGCACTTCGCCGGGTTGGCCGCGGCCGGGGCATATCCCTCGCCAGTGCCGCACGCGCATGTCACAACCACCACCACGCACAAGACGCTGCGCGGCCCGCGCGGCGGCATGATCCTGACCAACGACGGCGAATTGGCCCGAAAGATAGATTCGGCGGTATTCCCCGGCCTGCAAGGCGGTCCGCTGATGCATATCATTGCCGCCAAGGCCGTGGCCCTGGGCGAAGCGTTGCAGCCCGCTTTCCGGACGTACGCCCACGCCGTGGTCGAAAACGCGCGGGTGCTGTGCGCAAGGCTGGCGCAAGGCGGGCTTTCCATCGTGTCCGGCGGCACCGACTGCCATCTGGGCGTGGTCGACCTCAGGCCCTGGGGGCTTGCCGGCAACACGGCGGAACAGGCTCTGGAACAGGTAGGCATCACCCTGAACAAGAACGCCGTGCCCAACGACGAGGCCAAGCCTGCTATCACCTCCGGCATCCGCGTGGGCAGCGCAGCGTGCACCTCGCGCGGCATGGGTCCCGCCGAGTTCCAGGAAATCGGCGACATGATCCTGGCCTTGCTGGGCGGTGTGCGCGCGGGAGCCGTCGACGCCCGCACGGCAGGCGCCATCCGCGAAGGCGTAGCTGGGCTGGCCCGGCGCTTCCCTCTGCCCTACTGAGTCGAACCTGGCCTTTTCAGGGCATTAGACAGGCGTAGCACAGCGGCCTCGATCTCGTAGGCCGTCAACGAGGCGTAGCCCAGCAACCAGCCCGGCTGTTTGTAATCGCCGGCATACAGCCGGCTCAGCCCGGGCAGGCGCAGGCCGGCCCCTTCCGCCTGGCGGATGGTCTGTTCCTCTGACCATCCGCGCTCCAGCAAGCAAGGAATCTGCAGACCGCCCGGAGGCCGGACCGGCTGCACCACACCCCCGAGCTGCTTGCCCAGTGCTTCCAACAGTACCTGGCGGCGTCCGCCGTATAGCTTGCGCATCGCCCGCACATGCGAATGGTAATGGCCATCTTCCATGAATCGAGCCAGCGTCAGCTGCAGGATCTGCGGGGTGTGTCCGTCCATGATGCTGCGCGCCCGGGAAAAAGCATCGACCAGGACCGGAGGCAACGCCATGTATCCCATCCTGAGGCCGGGATACAGCGTCTTGCTGAACGTTCCCAGGTAAATGGTGCGCTGGTGCATGTCCAGGCCTTGCACGCAAGCCGTGGGCAAGCCGTCGTAATGGAATTCGCTGTCGTAGTCGTCCTCGATGATCCACTTTCCATGGCCGGCGGCCCAACTGATCAGCTCCAGCCTGCGTTCCAGCGATAACGTCGCTCCGGTGGGATATTGGTGCGACGGGGTCACGTAGACGCAATTGGCGCCGCTACGATCCGCGCGCAGGAGGTCCGTGCGTATGCCCTGCGCGTCGACGTCGATCGGCACGATCCTTGTCTCCGCGGATTCGAACGCCTTGCGGGCGCCGAAGTAGCCGGGATTCTCCATCAGCATGGGCTTGCCCGCGTCCGCCAGCAATTGTGCGCACAGGAACAAGGCTTGCCGCGTGCTGCTAAGCACCAGGACCTGCTCGGGCAGGACCTTGGCCCCCCGCTCCAGATTCAGGTAGGCCGAGATGGCGCGGCGTAGCGGCTCCGCGCCCTGGGGATCGCCATGCAGCAGCACGTGGGCGCGGTAGTCCTTCAAGACCTGGCGCTGCAGGCGCTCCCAGACGTCGGTGGGAAACGTGCGCGTTTCCGGCAGCCCGGTGGCGAACGCCTTGATGACCTGCTGATCCGCAACACCGCCGCTGTCCAGGATCATCTTGCCGCGCCGGCTCAGGCCTGCCCCCGGCTCGGCCGCGCCCAGCCCGTGTTCCAGCTTGGCTCGCTTGCGCGCGGCGCCGCGCAGCTCGGTTCCCACCTTCTCGGACACATAGCTGCCCGAGCCTTCGCGACGCACGATGTAGCCGTCGCGATGCAGCTGCACATAGGCGTTTTCGACGGTATCGCGAGCCACGCCCAGAGACTTCGCCAGACCACGAGTGGCAGGCAGCCTGATGCCCGGCCCCAACGCTCCATCCAGGATCAGGGCGCGCAACGCGCGCTGGATGCGCTGATGCAGGTCCAGGCGCTGGAGCTCCGCATCGTTCATCCGCATTTTCAGCGTATCCAGCTCGAATGTCTTAGCCATGCGGTCTGCTCATAGAAAAAAAACTGGCCTGTCCGGGCCGGCCATTCTATCCGTAGACTCGTCCGCTCGCCACGGTTACCGCGGGCGCAACAATGCACGAGCCCGCGCCTGGCGGGCGCAGGATCAGGAATCATGGCAAGGTCATACAATTTCAGCGCAGGCCCCGCCGCGCTGCCGCTTGAAGTGCTGCAGGAAGCACACGAGGAGTTCTTCGATTTCGCCGGGACCGGCATGTCCATCATGGAAATCAGCCATCGGTCTGGCGTATTCATCGATATTGCCCGCCAGGCCGAGCTGGACCTGCGCGCCCTTCTGCAGGTACCGGACCGCTACAAGGTGCTTTTCCTGCAGGGCGGCGCATCGCTGCAGTTCTCGCAGGTACCGATGAACCTGCTGCGCGGCAAGGCCTCGGCAGACTACCTGCACACCGGGCTGTGGTCGGGCAAGGCCATCGAGGCGGCCAGGCGCTATTGCACCGTCCGCATCGCGGCAAGCAGCGAATCTACCGGCTTTGACCGTATTCCCGCTCCCGCTGAATGGCGGCTGGATCCCGGCGCTGCTTACCTGCACTACACGGAAAACGAAACCGTGCACGGCGTGCAGTTCGCGACCGCGCCTGAGGCGCAGGTTCCCCTGGTGTGCGACGCGTGTTCCAGCCTGTTGTCCAAACCTATCGATGTATCCCGCCACGGACTCATCTACGCCGCCGCGCAGAAGAACATGGGGCCGGCCGGCGTTACCGTGGTGGTGGTGGACGAAGCCTTGCTGGATGGCGCGATGTCCGTCACTCCCGACGTGCTGAACTACGCGCACGCGGCGCGCGCGGATTCCATGTTCAACACGCCCGCCACGTTTTCCTGGTACCTGACAGGACTGACGCTGCGCTGGATCCGCCGCAACGGCGGGATAAATCGCATCCACCAGGCCAACCAGGCCAAGGCCTGGTTGCTGTACCGCGCGATCGACGCCAGCGGCGGCTTCTACGCCAACGCGGTTCGGCCGGAATTCCGATCCATCAACAACGTCCCGTTCTTTCTGGCCGACTCTACCTTGGAGCCGCTGTTTCTGCGCCAGGCCGAAAGCGCCGGACTGATGGGGCTGAAGGGGCATACGCATACCGGCGGTATCCGGGCCAGCCTCTACAACGCAGTGGACCTGCCCGCGGCGGCCGCGCTGGCCGACTTCATGACACACTTCCAACGCGCGCATGGCTGATGGCTGCGTGCATGACACGGCGGCCATATCAAAAAGCCGCCCGCGGAGATCGACATGGATTTCAGGCAACTCAGGCAGTTCGTCGTTCTGGCCACGGAGCTGAACTATCGCAAGGCGGCGGCGCGGCTGCATATGACGCAGCCGCCGCTCAGCGTAGCCATCAAGCGGCTTGAAACTGAAATCGGGGCCGACCTGTTCGAAAGGGATCGTCTGGGCGTGCGCCTCACCGTCGCCGGCGGCGCCTTCCTGCGCGAAGCAAAGCGGCTGCTGGAGGGCGCCGACGCCGCGCTGCAAGCCGCGCGCGACGCGGCGGAGGGGCGCATGGGCGCGCTTCGGGTATGCGCCGTGCCCAGCGCAGCCCTTCACTTGCTGCCACGCATGCTCCCGGAGTTCACCCAGCGCTTTCCGCATATCCGCCTGCGTCTGAGCAGTGGCAGCACCGTCAGCATCCTGGCGGGGCTTCAGCGCGGCGAGCTGGACGCGGCTTTCCTAGTGCCGCCCGCCTCCGGTGTGCCGGGCATCGCGATCACCGCCTTGCGGCGGGAGCGGCTGGTTCTGGCCGTGCCGGCTGGTCATCGCGTGGCCGGCATGAAGCAGGTCAGGCTGTCGGACCTGACGGACGAAACACTGGTGACGCTGGCGCATTCCGACAGCCCCGGCTTCGCCGGTGAAATCGTCGCTGCGTGCCAGCGCGCCGGGTTCCATCCACGGGTATTGCAGGAATCGTCCCACGCCCTCATCAGTCTGCCGCTCATCGCCGCCGGCCTGGGCATCGCCATCGTGCCGGCGGCGCTGCGCCGCATCGCCATCGACAACGTGGCCTATGTGGATCTTGCCGACGAATCGGACTTGCCATTGACTTACGCCATGGCGCTGGCGGCGCCCGCCGAGTCGATGAACCCTGCAGTCCGCTGGTTCAACGACTTGGCGCGCGAGCTGCTGGGTCCGCAAACCGCGTAACGCCTCACTGTGCCGGGCGGGACAGGATGTCCGCCCATTTCTTCTGTTCCGCGACGACCTTCCGTTCAAATGCTTCCTGCGCGCCATCCACGGGCTCACTGCCTCGCGCATAGATCTTGTCCCGCACCGAAGCGCTCTTGGCGACCGCGGCAATGGCCGCGTTCAGGCGCGCGACAACCTCAACCGGCGTGCCCTTGGGCACGGCAATGCCAGACAGCGACCCGCCCTCCACGTCCTTGCCCAGCACTTCCTTAACGGTGGGGACATCAGGAAGATTGGGCAGGCGCCGCGACGAAGTCACGGCAAACGGACGGATCTGCTTTGCCTCGATGAAACCTACGGCCGTGACGGCCGAAACCGCCGTCAGGTCCGTGTTGCGGCTCATCACCGCCGTCATGGACTCCGAACCGCTCTTGTAGGGCACGTGCAGCATCTTTACGCCGGTAGCCTGTTGCAGCAGCTCCAGCACCTGGTAATTGTCGGAACCTTCGCCCGCGGTGGAAAACGCGATCTTGTCCGCCTGCGCCGAAGCGGCCTTGATGATGTCGGGCAGAGACGCGTACGGACTCTCCGCTCCCACCGCCAGCACGGTAGGCGTATTGGCCAGCATGGCAACGTAGGTGAAGTCCTTGTTCGGATCGTAAGGCAGCTTCTTGTAGATCAGCGGATTCACGGCGACCATGCCGTTGGTGATCACCAGCAGCGTGTAGCCATCGGCCGGCGACTTTGCCACCGCGCCCGCAGCAATGGAGCCGCCCGCGCCGCCCCGATTCTCGACCACGACGGGCTGGCCCAGCTCGCGTGTCAGGCCCTCGGCGAACACGCGCGCCGTCGTATCCGTCACGCCGCCCGCGCCAAAGGGCACGATCAGGCGTATGGGCTGATCGGGATAAGGCCCCGCCCAGGCCACCGCGGCCGGAATCACCACGCCCAACAAAGCCGCCGTCCAGCGGCGCAATCCCTTGTTCATCGAACTATCTCCATTTTTTTGAGGATTTCAAGTAGCCGTTGTTCCGGTTCCGCGGCCAGTGGCGCCAGCGGCGCGCGCAGGCGTCCGGGGTCAAAGCCGCGTAATTGCAGGCCCGCGGCGACGGTCCTGGGCAAGCCATGGTCCATCAGGAAGTTCAACAGGTCGATCTGCCGGGAGAACCATTCATCAGCGCCGCGCGCGTCCCCAGCCGTCGCACAGCGGTAGAGATTCAGGGCGTGCGATGCGCTGATGTTGGCCGATGCGGTGCACCAGCCCGCAGCGCCTTCCGCGAATCCCGTGCGCGCCATGCAGTTCAAGCCGATGTACACGGCCGTCTTTGCCGGGCAAGCCGCCCGCAACCTTGCGATCTTGGTTGGATCGGGGCTGCTTTCCTTGATCATGGTGACATTGGGAAGTTCGGCCAGACGGGCCAGGAACTCGACAGGCAGATCCATGCCCGTGGTGAACGGATTGTTGTAGACCATCACCGGCGCGGATACCGACTCGCAGACTTCGCGGTAGTAGGCAAGGATCTCGTCCTGGGTCAGCTTCCAGTAGGTGCTGGGCAAGAGCTGCAGGGCCGCCGCGCCCGCGCGTTCCGCATAGCGCGCATGTCGCACGGTGCTGGCGGTGCTCAAACTGGAAACGCCCGCAAGCACTGGCACACGTCCGCGCGCCGCGCCGATGACTGTGTCGATGACCTCCTCGCGCTCGCCATCGTCCAGGTACGGCAGACAGCCCACACTGCCCAATGGCGCAAGCGCATGCACGCCTTCGCCGATCAAGCGCTCGACGTGTGCCTCCAACAGCGCATGGTCCACCCCGCCGCTTTCGTCGCAAGGCGTGAGCAGATACCCGATGATTCCCTTCAAATGCATAGCTCGCTTCTCCATGTCGGCTTGCAGTCTAGGGAGGTCGCGCAGGCCGGTCCAATACCTATTTCCTGGGTGCCTGATATCTCGCGCGCGCTGCCAACGGCGAATCTTGTATCCAGTAATTCCCGCGCAACACCGATAGACTTTCCTCGCCAATTCACGAAGGAGCAAGCCATGAGCAGCAACGATGTTCTCGACCCCGTGCAAACCCATCACATGCCCGAGTACCGCAGGCCGGAAGATATGGAATGGGAAATGGGCAGATTCAAGAACAAGACGAAGTTCCTCTTCCATACGCGGGAAGAACGCCCCACCGAACCCAATGCCGGCTTTCTGCGCTATGAACCTGGCGCGGGATTCCGGCTCCACAAGCACGACTTTGCGCAGGTCTGGTACGTCATCGAGGGCGAGTTCAACATGGGCGGCAAACAGTACGGCCCTGGCACCGTCGTCTTTCATCCTGATCCCCACATCGAGGAGGCGCTCAGTACCGAGACCGGCGGCACGCTGTTCTTCGTGCAGTACCAGGGCCCCACGACCGGCGGCCGGCCGGTGTACGAAGGCCGCATGAACATCAAGGGAGATCTGCCGGAAATCACCGAGCAGGACCTCGAACACTGATATCCGCGGGCCGGCGGGGCGGTCCCGACATGCCGTCCGCCCAGAACCAGAAAAAACCAAGGAGACAAACACCATGCACGCCCCCAACCCGCGCGCCTGCCTTGCGTCCCTGACGCTTGCGCTGTCGTTCACGCTGTCCGCTCCCACCCTTGCGGCCGCCTGGCCGGATCGGCCCATCACGCTGGTCGTGCCCTTCGGCGCGGGCGGCATCACCGACCTCACGGCGCGCACGGTGGCCAAACAGCTGCAAGCCGAGCTGGGCCAGCCCGTGGTCGTGGAGAACAAGCCCGGCGCCGGTGGCAACATCGCCGCGGACATCGTGGCCCGGGCCAAGCCCGACGGCTACACGCTGATGGTGATCACGAACGGCATGGTCGCCGTCAATCCGCTCATCCACAAGCAGCTGAACTACGACGCGCTCAAGGACTTCGCCTACGTCTCTATGATCGCCAACACGCCTCTGGCCCTGGTCGTTCCCGAAAACTCTCAGGTCCAGGATCTGCCCGCGTTGATCGCCCGCGCCCGCAGCCGCCCCGACGCCGTTTCGTTCGCCAGTTCCGGCCAGGGCACGTCGATACACCAGGTTTTCGCCCTGATGCAGCAGCAGACCGGCGCCACGTTGATGCACGTGCCCTACAAAAGCGGCGCCGAAGCCGCCACCGCTCTGCTGTCCGGCGTGGTGGACGTAACCGCGGTGGAGACCGTGGTCGCCGGACCGTTCATCCAGTCCGGCAAGATGCGGGCGTTGGGCGTAACGTCGGGCCAAAGGGTGCCGAACCTGCCGGACGTTCCCGCGGCCCGCGAAAGCCTGGGCGCTGAATTCGACGTCGGCTCGATCTCCGGACTGGTCGCGCCCGCCGCAACGCCCCAGGACATACTCGACAAGCTGGAGCGCGCCATGCACGCAGTCGCGGGGAGCCAGGGCATGGCACAGCTGTACGCGCAGGGCAGCCAGCCCATGCCCCCGGGTTCGCAGGTCTTCCTGGAACGCATGCGCCTGGAGCAAAAGAAGTGGGCGCTGGTATTCTCCGCGGAACCCGCAAAATAGCCGCATGATCGTTACCGGATAAGGAAGTCAGGCCATGGATCGCGCATATCCCGCCGCCGAAGAGTTGGTGCAGCACCTGGTAGAGTCCATCTCCGCAAAGATCTTCAATGGCGCCTATGCGCCCGGGCAGAAGCTGCGGCAGGAAAGCCTGGCAGAGGAATACGACGTCAGCCGCACGCCGGTGCGCGAAGCATTCCGGCAGTTGGAGATCAAGGGCCTGATCGTGCAGCAGCCGCGTTACGGCGCCACGGTAGTCGCGCCGACCATCAAGGACATCGGCGCGAACTACTGGCTGCGCGGCGAACTCGAAGGCATGGCCGCCGAGCTGGCGGCGCGCTGGATTTCCGACGCAGACCTGCAACGGCTGCACTCCACCCATACCGAGTGCGCGCATGCCGTCACCGCGCTGTATGCCGAGGTCAATGAGGGAGGCGCTGGCGCGCCGAGCCATGCCGCCGCGTCCATGCGGCACTGGGTCATCAAGAACCAGGAATTCCACGCCCTGATCTTCCGCGCCGCCGACAACCCGTCGCTGGAACGCATCATCAAGGACCTGCACACCGACTACACCAAGAACATCCTCAACATGACCGTGCTGGGCATGTACGAAGCCCGCATGAAGAAGAACATCGAACACCATGCGGCCATCGTTGCAGCGCTGACGGCGCGCGACGCCGCCGCCTCGCGCGCGGCCATGCGCAGCCATATCCACGAGTCCGGAGAGTTCGTGGTCGAATGGCTGCAAAAGCGCCCTGAAGTCCGCCGACCGCGGCGGTAGCTTCGGCCCCAATTCGCTCGAAAGCCGCGTGCTACCATGCCGGCGAAAGGGCGCAACGCGTAGCCCAGGCGCATGTATAGGCTTGGCAATCCGCGTACCGTAGAGCGCCTGCCGACACGCACAGGAAGCGACACGGATTCGAGCATGAGCGAGACCAGGAACACGTCTAGATCCTCGATCGAGATCTCGGAAGAGATTCTGCGGCGGATCAGGAACGGGCAATACCTGCCCGGCGATGCCTTGAGCCAATACGAGCTTGCGACCGAGTTCGAAACCAGCCGCACCCCCATCCGGGAGGCGCTGCGGTTTCTCGAAGCGCGCCGAGCCATCACGCTGACCAGCACCGGACGCGCCGTGGTCACCGTACCGTCCATCCGGGCGATCCGCGAAGCCTTCCAGATCCGCGCAGAACTCGAAGGGCTGGCCGCACAGTTGGCGGTCGACTGGATCGACGACAAAGACCTGGAGCTGCTGGCGCAACACCAGAAGCATTATGCGGACGCCTTGCGCTCGCGCGTGCGCAGCGAAAGCGGTTCCGACTGGCTCAAGTTCAACGCCAAGTTCCATAGCTTGATCACCCAGGCCAGCCATAACGAGCGGCTGCATGAGCTGGTCGGCGAATTGCAAGGCAGCATCGTGTCCAACGTGCTGGGCTTCGCCTCCAAGATGCCGCCCCGCCTGATGGAAGAGAACATCAAGCAGCACGAGGACATCATCGCCGCCCTGACCCTGCGCAATGGCCCCGCCGCGCGAGAGGCGATGGCCACGCATATTTCCCGGACGACCGAGCTCGTTATCGAATGGATGGAGACGCGGCGCTAGCCAGTTTCGCGCTGACCGCGGCGCGTTGCTGCCCATAGGGGCGCATCAAAATGCCGCAGCCCGCCGCGATCAGGCCAAGTCCGACCAGGTAAAGCACGATCAGCCGCGGCGATCCGTCGCCCAGCGACAGCAGGTACGTCGCCACCAGCGGCGCAGTGCCGCCTCCAATTGCTCCACCTATCTGCACGGCCAGCGATATCCCGGTATAGCGGACCGCAGGCGGAAACATGCTGGAGAATAGACTGGACTCCTGCGCGTACATCGCGGCATAGACCACGCCGAAGGCCACCACCATCGCGATGTTCGTGTGATAAGAGGTCTTTTCACCCAGCAACGAGAAGAACGTCGAGCTGAACAATGAAATGCCCAGGGCGCCGACGATGAATATCGCGCGCTTGCTGATCACGTCGCCCAGCAGGCCGAATAATGGAATGGTGAACAGCGCCGCCACCGCCCCCCAGATGACCCCGGTCAATATGGTCTCGCGAGGCAGGCCCAGCGTGCCCACGGCATAGGTCAATGAGAACGTCGCCAGCGTGTAGAACCAGGTCTTTTCGGATATGCACGCGACCAGCGCGGTCAGCACGGGAACCTTGTGCTGTGCCAGCACCGTCTTCAAAGGCAGCGCATCCTGCCTGGGTTGGGCCTGGGCCTGCTTGAACTCCGGCGATTCGCTGACCTTGGCGCGGATGTACCACCCCACCAGTAGCAGGAATACGCTTGCCAGGAACGGCAGCCGCCATCCCCAGCTCAGCATGTCTGCTTCCGGCAACCGCGAGACGGCGCCCATCGCAAGCGAAGACAGGATCAAGCCGGGAGCAACGCCCACCTGCGGCAAGCTGCCGAACAATCCCTTCTTGCCTTCGGGCGCATGCTCCACCGCCATCAGAACGGCACCGCCCCATTCGCCGCCCACGGCCAGTCCCTGGAGAAAACGGAAGAAGACGAGAGCCACGGCGCCCCAATACCCGATCGCCTCGTAGCTTGGTGTCAAGCCGATC
This sequence comes from Achromobacter sp. D10, assembly GCF_035282245.1. NCBI lineage: Bacteria > Pseudomonadati > Pseudomonadota > Betaproteobacteria > Burkholderiales > Alcaligenaceae > Achromobacter > Achromobacter sp. D10. The sequence goes on along the minus strand of NZ_JAYJLE010000001.1, from coordinate 1,403,240 downwards.
AGGATAGTGGGCACGCCCATCAGCATCAGGCTGATCATCAGCATCGACTTGCGTCCGACGCGGTCGCCGAAGTGGCCGAACACGATTCCGCCCAAGGGCCGCGCAATGAAGCCGACAGCATAGGTGCCAAATGCCGCCAAGGTCCCGCTGATGGGATCAATGGCGGGAAAGTAGATCTTGTTGAAAATCAGTGCTGCCGCAATGCCGTAAAGAAAGAAGTCATACCACTCGATGGTGGTCCCGATCATGCTGGAAAGACCCGCGGTCACGTAATGCTTCTTCGAGCGCGAGGAAGGCTGTTCTGAGATGGCTTTCATCTCTGGTCTCCAATATTTTTTTCTGCGCCGGCGCCTGGGCCATGCCCTGCTGCGCGCAGGGCTTGGGGCCCAGTAGTCGGCAGGCTTACCGTCCGGCTAGACCGCGGTGGTTTCTTCGGCCAGGCTCTTTCTTTCGCTGACGTTGAAGCGGCCTTCGTAGATCGCGCCCTGGCGGGTGTGCGGGCCCACGTATTGCACGTACAGGATGGAGCCGGCCTCGATCGTCTCCAGCGCGCTTTCGAAGTGGGGGTCCGGGTGGAAGATCATGGATCCCTTGCCGTAGAGCTTGCCTTCAATCAAGAATTTTCCGTCCAGGATGTACCAGACCTGCGCGAAGTAGTGGTTGTGCAGCGGGTGCCCGGAACCCTTTTCGTACCGCACGATGCCCGCATTCGGAATCGTTGGATCCTCCGCCGTCGGATGGAACATCATCTTCGCGAACTGGCCTTCGTAACGCAGGTTGGTCCACTCGAGATCATCCTCGTGATGGGCGCGCATGCCCTGGTGGTCTTCGGTCAGCGGGCCTGCGCGGCCGCCCTCGTTGATGATCTTCTTGCCTGTAATGGTGTCGATGCTGGTCATGTGCAGTCCGTCCAAAGAAAGTGACACATACAAATGGGATCCCATTTATATAAATCGGGATCCTATTGATCACGCACCTGGGCGGCTACTGGGTTTAACCCTTAGGTCCAGCGTGAGGAATGGCGGCCGATTGAAATGCCGACAGCCGCAAGGCTGCGGCGGGCAAAAGCGGGGCGCGGCGCGCCCCAAAGACACCTGGGCGAGGCGATGACGTCTAAGGAGCCCGGTTGCCCCAAAGGCGCCAACGCAGGGGAAAACTCAGATCTGGTCCAGCCACCGTTCCATCACGAGGCGCGCGCTGCGTTCAAGCCGTTGACCGTAACGCCGCGCGTCCTCCCGGATCGCTGCGGGATCGATATGGCGCAGGCTTAGCTCGCAGGCATGACCGATCAGCCAGCGTTCGATCTGCGTGGCATCCGCCTCCAGATGGAATTGCAGGCCCAGTATCCTCGGTCCAAGCGCGTACGCCTGGTTCGGGAAACCCGGCGTTTCAGCCAGGCGCGCCGCTCCCTCGGGAATAGCGAACTGGTCTCCGTGCCAATGCAGCACGGGCACGGACTCGACCGCGCTCAATACGGATTCCTGCCCTTGGGGCGTGAGCGTCAGCGGCGCATAGCCGATTTCCGCGCGGCCGGTGGACACTACCTCCGCGCCCAGGGCCGCCGCCATGAGTTGCGCGCCCAGGCAGATGCCCAGCGTGGGCTTGTCCAGCCGCAAGCGGTGCGCGATGGCGCGCAACTCCAACTCTAGAAAGGGATAGCGGCCGGTTTCGTAGACTCCGATCGGCCCGCCCAGGACCACGACGAGGTCGGCGTTGCCCAGGGTGGCGGCGTCGATAGCGTCGATGCCGGCATCCAGGTATTGCACGCTGTAGCCGCGTTCAGCCAGGATAGGCGCCAGGATGCCCAGGTCTTCAAAAGGAACGTGGCGGATCGCCACTGCGTTCAGACTCATTCGGGACTCTCCTATTGCGGGTTCGGGTGGCCGTCCAGGCCGCCCAGCAAGCCGTCGGGCGTAGAAACGAACAGGTTTTCCGACGCCAGCAGCCGGATCCCCTGGGGCGTGCTTTCCAGCAGACGCCGTTCGCCGTCTGCAACCTGCAGGCTGAGTTGGTAGCCGTCCTTGGCCGGCAGCCGCGCCGCGATGTCGCGGCTGTCGGCCAGCGCGGAAGCGGCGGTAGATTCGAAGTGCCCGATCAGGCGGCCGTCGCGCCTGATGATGAGTCGATACACCGGCATGCGCGTTACTCCTGCCCGTTGGGCGAGCGCGACTCCGCGCCGCTTTCGGTCGGCCAATAGTACGAATCGGGCGTGTTGCGCGCCCCGAAGATGGCTTGCCCGACACGTACCACGGTGGCCCCTTCCTCGATGGCGATCTCGTAGTCGCCGGACATGCCCATGGACAATTCATCCAGGCCTATCCCCGATGGCGCATCCTGACGCAACTGATCGCGCAAGTCTCGCAGCAACACAAAGCACTGACGTACGCGCGCCGCCTCGGCCGAGAACAGCGCCAGGGTCATCAAGCCGCGCACACGCAGTCCCGAGAACGCCGGCAGTTCGCGCAGGAATGCCGCCGTCTCGTCCGGCTGCAACCCGTACTTGCTGGCTTCACCGGATGTGTTGACCTGCACAAACACGTCCAGCTGCCGACCTTCCGCCTGCAGCCGGCGATCCAGCGCCTCCGCAACGCGGAGGCTGTCCAGCGCTTGAAATTCGGCCGCATAGCGGGCCACGAGCTTGGCCTTGTTGGTCTGCAGGTGGCCAATGACCGACCACTTCAGATCGGTCAGGTCCGCCATCGCTTCCCATTTTCGGGACACTTCCTGAAGCTTGTTCTCGCCGAGATAGCGGCACCCGGCCTCGTAGGCGAGCCTGATGCGCGCTTCTTCCACGGTCTTGCTCACTGGCAGCAGGCGCACCGCTGCGGGGTCGCGGCCGGCGCGCCGGGCCGCGTTGGCGATGCGCTCATGGACCGTAGCCAGGTTGTGCCGGAAGTCCTCGACCGTCTGCGCCTGCGGCCAGCGGCCATGCTGGTCATGCTGTGTCTGGGTGCCGTTGTCTTGTTCCGGGCCGTGCTCGCTCATGCCTGAACCTCGCGTAGGAATGACGGCCCGCGTTCTGCATAACGCTTATGCCGTCCGTTGTTTTGTCATAGGTCAATATTATCACGATGACATGGGCGTCTGCGGACAGACTTCAAACCTTGGCGGTCAGCCATTCCCGCGGCGACACGCCCATCCGTTGGCGGAATGCCTTGGACAGCGACGATGCGCTGGCGAACCCCAACTCCGCGGCCACCAGCTTGACGGCGCGCCCCGATCGCATCATGGACGCCGCCAGGCTCAACCTCCAGTCCGTCAGATAGGCCGCAGGCGTAGAGCCCGTTGCCTCCTTGAAGGCCGCCGCGAATGCGCTGCGAGACATGCCTGCCATCGTCGCCATCCTGGCCAGGGACCACTCTTCGCAAGGAGACCGATGCAGCGCCACCAATGCCCGGGCCAGGCGAGGATCCGCCAGCCCCATTACCAGGCCGCCGGTCACGCCCGCTTCCTGCGGGTGATCGAGTATCCACCTCAACAATTGGATCAGCACCACCTCGAACAAGCGGTCGGCCAGCAAACGCGAACCGCAGCGCACGTGATCCGCCTCGGCGAATAGCAGGTCCAGCGCAGGCCTCAGACCTTCCACCGCATCCAGCGGTATCCGTATCACGGATGGCAGCGACTGAACGATGGGATTGCGTTCTCCGCCGTCGAAATCGAGCGCCGCGCAGGTGAAGTCCGAACCGTCCCGCGGCGGGTTCACGAACTCATGATGCACGGCGCGCGGGTAGAACAACAAGGTCGGCTCGGCCAATCGCAGGCACGGCGTGGCGGTTTCGCCCGGCCGGTGCCGCACTTCCATCTCGCCTCGGCGCAACACATGCAGAAAGCCACGTCCCGGCACAGGCTCGAACGCCTGGGTGCCGCACAACGCGCCCGTGTGGAACAACGTGGCGCGCACGCGGAAACGATCCAGCAGCGCCGACAGGCGGTCAACCTGGAAAGGGATAGGATCGTTCATGCATTGGACTCCAGGACATATTTTATGGACTGAACAACACCTTTCGTCCAGACATTCTACGTACGATTTCTCCAGCCAGTCCGATACCGGCGGCCCTTTTTTCATTTTCAGGAGTTACCGACATGTCCCGAGTCCCTCTTATCGATGCCAGCACCACCACTGCGGACCGCAAGGCGCTGCTTACCCAGATCCATGGCGCATTTGGCGCAACCCCGAACATGTTCAAGGCGGTCGCCAACTCGCCTGCGGCGTTGCAAAGCATGTGGGGTGCATTCGGCGCCTTGGGCGGCGGCGTCATTCCCGCCAAGCTAGGCGAGCAGATCGCCGTGGCCGTGGCCGACCGCAATGCGTGCGAATACTGCCTTGCCGCCCATACGGCTCTCGGCCGCAAGGCTGGCGCCAGCGCCGAGGAAATGTCCGCCGCCCAAGGCGGCAACGCCGCCGATCCCAAGACCGCCGCGGCGCTGCGCTTCGCGCTGAAGCTGGTGGACGCGCGCGGACAGGTGAGCGAAGCCGACGTGCAGGCGGTGCGTGCGGCCGGCTACAGCGACCAGGAGATCGTCGAAATCCTGGCGCACGTTGCGCTCAACCTGTTCACTAACTACGTCAACGTGGCGTTTGCAGTACCGGTGGATTTCCCGGCGGTAAAACTGCGCCAAGCCGCGTAAATCGTTTCAGCCCAAGCTTTCCCGGATGTCGCGCGCCAACTTGCGGCACTGGCCGGGCTCGATGGCAGATATGGTGATGCGCAAGCCCCTGACCGGCTCCTGCACGCCGAAGGCGTCGCCGTGGCGTACCAGCCAGCCGCGATGGGCCAAGGCCAACGCAACGGCCTGGTCGTCGGTGTCCAGCGGCACCCAGAGGTTCAGCCCGTCGCCTTCCGTAGCACACGGCACGCCCTGCTCAAGCAGGGCATTTTCCAGGTCTTTGCGGCGCTGCGCGTAATCCTTGCGCGCCTGCGCCATCTGCTTGGCGACCTCGGGGCGGCCCAGCGTAACTTCGACCACGTCCTGAAGCAGATGGCTGACCCAGCTGGTTCCCGAGGCCAGCCGCAGACGCAACTGCCGCGACGTCGCGGGATCGCTGGCCACCATCGCCAGGCGCACGTCGGGCCCCAGGGTCTTGGAGAACGAACGAATTAGCGCCCAGCGCTGCACGCCCGCCGGCAGCACTGAATGGTATTCCTTGTCCGATAGCAAGGCGTAGTGGTCGTCCACAATGACCAGGGCGTGGGGATACCTGGCCAGCACCCGCGCCAGCGCGCGCGCCCGCTTTTCCGTCAGGCTGCACCCCGTGGGGTTGTGAGCCCGTGGGGTCAGAATGACGGCCTGCGCGCCCTTCGCGAGCGCCGTTTCCAGGGCCTGTGCCTGCATGCCCTCGGCATCCACGGGCACGCCTAGAGCTTGCAGGCCGGCGATGCGCAGCATATTGATGCTGCTCAGGAAGCAGGGATTCTCGACAGCCACCTTATCCCCAGCCACCAGGTGAGAGCTGAGCAGCCGCTCGATGGCGTCCACCGCGCCATGGGTCAGATTGACCTCGAAGGGCATCGGGCAGTCAGGCGCGAACCAGGCCTGCGCAAAACTCTCCAGCCCGGCGTTGACGGTGGGCTCGCCATACAGCCGCGGCTTGTACGGCCGGATGGCCAGGGCCGCGCTCAGGTCAGGCAACCACGCCGGGTTCGGATTGCCGCTGGCCAGGTCTGCCAGCGGGGAATCCGATAGCGCGCCTTCCTGTTCACCGGGGCCGGATTGGTCGCGAATGATCGTACCCAGCCGGCCCTGCGTCAGGGCTATGCCTGCCGTCACCAGCCGCTTGTAGGCAGCCGCGACGGTATTGCGGTTGATGTCCAGTTCGACCGCCAGATCGCGCACCGGGGGCAGCGCCTGGCCCGGCGGCAGCTGTCCCGATTGTGCCAGCGCACGCACGCAATCGAAGATTTCTGCGGCGGTCTTTCCTTGTATTTTCATAGCGTCCTAAGACAATCCGGTTCCTGGCACTGACAGCGGCCGGCCCGCGTGAAGTCAATGCTGGTCAATTCCAGGCGTAAGTTTGACACGGATCGCATGTCCGGATAAAGCGTGCTTACCGCACGCAATCCACGTAATAGCGGCGGTTTCCGTCCGCATCGGGCAGCTCGACGAAGCCATGGATGTCCGTGCCGAATCCCGGACATTCCCGGTTCAGTTCGCGAGAGAACTTCAAGTAATCGACGATGGTCCGATTGAACACTTCGCCCGGCACCAGCAGCGGAATCCCTGGCGGATAGGGCGTAATGAGGCTGGTGGTGATGCGGCCCTCCAGATGGTCGATCTCAACCCTTTCTGTCCGGCGCTGGGCAATGCAGGCATAGGCGTCGCAGGGCTTCATCGCCGGAGTCACGTCGGTCAGGTACATGTCCGTCGTCAGCCGGGCGATATCGTGACGGGCATACGTCGCATGCACGTGCTGGCACAAGTCGCGCAGGCCCATCCCCTCGTAGCGCGGAAACTTGCGGCAGAACTCCGGCAGGATCCGCCACATGGGCTGGTTTCGCTCATGGTCCTCCTTGAACTGCTGTAGAGCCGTCAGGAGAGAGCTCCAGCGGCCTTTGGTGATCCCTATCGTGAACATGATGAAGAAGCTGTACAGGCCCGTCTTCTCGACGATGACGCCATGCTCGGCCAGGAACTTGGTGACGATAGAAGCCGGAATGCCGCTGCCAGCGAAGTTGCCGTCCAGATCCAGCCCGGGCGTGACGATGGTGGACTTGATCGGATCCAGCATGTTGAAGCCGTCGGCCAGCGCGCCGAATCCGTGCCAGGTCGCCCCGGCGTCGCCTGCCCGAATGATCCAGTCGTCAGGCGAGCCTATGCCTTCCGGCGCAAGCGATTCCGGCCCCCACACCTTGAACCACCAATCATCCTGCGCGAAATGCGAGCCGACCTCCTTCATCGCCCGGCGGAAGTCCAACGCCTCCGCGATGCTCTCCTCCACCAGCACGGTTCCGCCGGGCGGCTCCATCATGGCCGCGGCCACGTCGCAGCTGGCGATGATGGCGTACTGGGGGCTGGTGCTGGTGTGCATCAGGTAGGCCTCGTTGAACAGGTGACGGTCCAGCCGCCGCGTCATGGAGTCCTGCGCCAGCACATGGCTGGCCTGGCTGATGCCCGCCAGCAGCTTGTGGGTAGACTGCGTGGAGAACACCAGCGATTCCCTGGGCCGCGCGCGTTGCTTGCCCATGCAGTGGTACGCGCCATAGAACGGGTGGAACACCGCATGCGGCATCCAGGCCTCGTCGAAATGCAAAGCGTCCACGTAACCGTCCAACGCCGCCTTGATCGTCTCGGTGTCGTAGATGATGCCGTCGTAGGTGGACTGCGTCAGCGCCATCACACGTGGACGGACCTCTTCGGCGTCCAGATGCTTAAGCAGCGGGTGGGCGCGAATCTTCTCCCGGATCGTCTGGACATCGAACTCGCTACGCGGAATCGGGCCGATGATGCCGAAATGGTTGCGCGTGGGCCGCAGGAACACGGGAATGGCTCCCGTCATGACGATGCTATGCAGGATCGACTTGTGGCAGTTCCGGTCCACCAGCACCACGTCGCCCGGCGCCACCATGTGGTGCCAGACGATTTTGTTGCTGGTGCTGGTGCCATTGGTCACGAAGTAGCAATGGTCCGCATTGAAGATGCGCGCCGCGTTGCGTTCGCTGGCGCCGATGGCGCCGTTGTGGTCCAGCAGCTGGCCCAGTTCCTCCACCGCGTTGCAAACGTCCGCGCGCAGCATGTTTTCACCGAAGAACTGATGGAACATCTGGCCGACCGGGCTTTTCAGGAAGGCGACGCCGCCGGAATGCCCGGGACAGTGCCAGGAATAGGAGCCGTCCTCCGCGTAATCCAGAAGCGCCTTCAGAAAGGGTGGCTTGACGCCTTCCAGATAGGCACGCGCCTCGCGGATAAGGTGCCGCGCCACGAACTCCGGCGTGTCCTCGTACATATGGATCACGCCCTGCAGCTCGCGAAGGATGTCGTTCGGAATATGCCTGGCGGTCTTGGTTTCGCCGTACAGGTAGATCGGCACGTCCGCGTTGCGGCGCCGGACTTCGTTGATGAATTCACGCAACGCCAGCAACGCGGGCGCCACGCCCTCCCCGTGAAGAAGCTCCTCGTCGTCGATGGAGAGTATGAAGGCGCTGGCACGGCTTTGCTGCTGCGCGAACAGGCTTAGATCGCCATAGCTGGTAGTCCCCAGCACGTCGAAGCCCTCGGCCTTGATGGCCTCGGCCAGGACCCGGATGCTGAGGCCGGACGTGTTCTCCGAGCGGAAGTCCTCGTCGATGATCACGATGGGAAACTGAAACTGCATGGCTGTCCTCTGACGAATCCGGGCCGCCCCCATGGCGGCCCAGCGGCAAGGACAGCCGCGCCCCCTGTGCATAGGGGTGCGCGGCAGCAGTGCGTCGCATTGGACGCTTGCAAATTATTTTGTCCTCGGTCAGAATTATATATGTCTTAGGACAAAACAAATGGCGCGGTGGCAGAGTGGCTATGCAACGGATTGCAAATCCGCGAAGGTTGGTTCGATTCCAGCCCGCGCCTCCAGTTTCCTGGCCGGGACGGATGCGGCGCTCTAGGTTGCGTGATCGCGCAGATGCTCGCGCAACGCGTCCGCGAAGGACAAGGCAATGACCGACGACGGCCAGTGCTCCGGCCACACCAGGCTCAGGTCGAAGGACGCCACCGGCTCCAGCGGCCGCAACTGATCCAGCCCGCCCGGGATGCGCGCGGCGGTCAGGCGGTCCACCAGCGCGATGCCAACGCCGCGCATCACGAGTTCCATCGCCACCGATGTCCAGAACACCTGCACGCGCCGGCGCGCGTAGACCTTCTGTTGTTCCAGCAGCGCTTCCAGCCAGAAGCGCGTGTGATCCAGGTTGTCATAGATGATGAGATCCCGGCCGGCCAGCTGTTCGACACGGATGGTGTCGAACTTTTCCAGCGGGTCGCCAGGAGGAATGGCGCAATACAGCTGCAGGCTGACCAGCGGCTCTGCCACGATGCCCGGGTGCTGCGCCGCGCAGAAGCACACGCCCATGTCCACTTGGCGCGCGGCCACCCACTCCACGATGCGCGCCGAACTGCGTGTCTGCAGCGCCACGGAAATATTGGGACGTTCCGCCATGAAACTGGCCAACACGTCAGGCATGACGGTCAAGGACAGCAGCGGCAGGGAGGCAACGGTCAGGTGCCCTTGTTTTTCGCTGCCCAGGTCCTTGATAAAGCTCTCCAGCTGCGAAATACCCGAAAAAAGCCGGTCGACCTGTCCGTAGAGCGCCCTGCCTTCGGGCGTGGGCAAGAGGCGCCCGCCCTTGCGCACGAACAGCGCCACGCCCACGCGCCGTTCCAGCTGGGCGATGTATTTGCTGGCGGCAGGCTGCGAAATCAGCAGCACCTGGGCTGCCCGGGAAACCGAGCCTTCGCGCATCACCGCCCTGAAGATTTCTATCTCTCGCACGTTCATGCGGTGACTATAACTATTTGGCTATAGACATGGCAATTATTGGTATTAGGCAGTTATGTAGTTTGTTCCTAGGATGAACGCTCGACTTCTCTCCAGGACCCATCGTGTCGGAAAACTACGCTTCCATGGAATTGCCGTTCGGCCCGGACGTCTATGCCGCGAATCTTGCGCTGCTTGCGCGAGACATCGGGACCCAGGGCCTCTCGGCGGCCATTCTGTTCGACCCCGAGAACATCTACTGGCTTACCGGCTACCGCTCCATCGGCTACTTCACCTTCCAGTGCCTGGTGGTCACCGCCGACGGCCGCATCTCCATGGTTTCACGCCAGGTCAACCACGCCGTGGCGACCGGCAACCGCAACATCGCGCGCTTCATCGCCATCGACGACGTCAGCGATCCGGTCGAGGTGCTGGCTGCCTACCTGAAAGACATCCTGCCGTCCGGCCGCATCGGCCTGGAAACGACGTCCGGCTACCTGAGCGTGGCCGCCTACAAGCAGCTGCTGGCTCGCCTGGACGCGCGCCTGGCCGACTGGCAAGGTCCCATCGAAGAGGCGCGCAAGATCAAAACCCCCGCGCAGCTGGGCTTCATGCGCCAGGCGGCGCAAGCGGCAGTCGCCGGCATCGATGCGGCGGTGCAGTCCATCGCCGTGGGCGCCACCGAAAACGACCTGGCCGCTGCCATGTTGCACGGGGCCACCAAGGCCGGAAGCGAATACACCCGCGTACCGCTGGTGGCGGTCGGGCACGCCAGCGGCGTGTGCTTCACGACCTGGCAGCGCCGCGAGCTCAAGCGAGGCGATCTGGTGTTCCTGGAGGCCGCGGCCAATATCAACCGCTATCACGCCATGATCTCGCGCAACTGCGTGGTCGGGCGCGCGACCGAGCGGCAGCGGTTCCTGGCCGGCACTGTCATCGCCGCGCTGGACGCCGCCATCGACGCCATCCGGCCCGGCGTCACGTCCGCGCAAGTGGATCAGGCTTGCCGGGCGGTTTTTGAACGCGCCGGCCTTGCGCACTACTTCGACCACCGCACCGCCTACGGCATAGGCATCGGGTTTCCGCCCAATTGGGCCGAAGGACGGTTCCTGGCGCTGCGCCCGGACGATCCCACGGTGCTCGAACCGGGAATGACCTTCCATCTCGTGCCTTCGCTGTTCATGCCCGAGGGCGGTTTCATGGCCAGCGAAAGCGTGGCTGTCGCCGAGGACGGCTGCGAAGTCCTCACCCGCTACCCGCGTGAGCTGATCGAAATCGACGCCTGACAACCAAGACCGGCGCGCCAACAACATACAAGGGGAATTGCCGTGTTGAAGAATTGGATGTATCCAACGATCGCGGTCATCGGGGTGCTGCTGCTGTGGCACTTCTCGATACCGCTTTTCGGCCTGCCTGCCTACCTGCTGCCCACGCCGCTGAGCGTGCTTGAACGGCTGTGGACGGACTCGGCCTTCCTGGGGCACCACACCTGGGTCACCTCCGTCGAGACGCTGGGCGGCTTTCTGCTCAGCATCGCCGTCGGCATACCGCTGGGCATCGTGCTGGTCTGGTCGCGTCCGCTGGAACGCGCCATCATGCCGCTGCTGGTCGTGTCGCAGGCGTTTCCCAAGGTGGCGGTCGCCCCGCTCATCATCATCTGGTTCGGCCTGGGCCTGTTTCCCAAGATCCTGATCGCCTTCTCGGTGGCCTTTTTCCCCATCGTAGTCAGCACGGTGGCCGGCATGCGTTCGGTGGACGCGGACCTCAACGACCTGGCCCGTTCGATGCGGGCGGGCGCCCTGCGGACCTTTCTGCGCATCCGCTTGCCCTATGCCCTGCCACAGATATTTTCCGGCCTGAAGGTCGCCATCGCTTTCGCCACCGTGGGTGCGGTCGTAGGTGAATGGGTGGGCGCGGAAAGCGGCTTGGGCTATGTCCTGCTGTCCGCCAACGCCAACCTGGACACCACACTGCTCTTCGCCGTGCTGGTCGCGCTCATGCTCATCGGCCTGGTCTTCTATTACCTGGTCGAATTTTCCGAACGGTTCCTGATTCCCTGGCACATCAGCGTGCGCAGCGACGCCCTGCCGTCGGTTTGATCCTGTCCTAACGGAGACTCCATCATGAAATTCCAAACCCGACTTGGCTGGGCCCTGACTTTGCTGCTGGCTGCCGGCGCCGCCAGCGCACAGGACAAATTGAGCCTGCGCCTGGACTACAGCATCTATGGCACGCATGCACCGCTGTACTACGGCATCGACAAGGGCCTCTACAAGGCCGAAGGCATAGACCTGAGCATCGGCGAAGGCAGCGGCTCGAGCAACACCGCGAAACTGGTGGCGCAGGGCATCGATCCCGTCGGCTTCATGGACTACGGCACCATGCTCAAGGGCGTGGCCGCAGGCATGCCGCTGAAGGGCATTTTCGCCGTGCACCAACGTTCGCCCATGGTCATCATCAGCCATGCCGACGCCCCCGTGCGCGCGCCCAAGGACCTGGAAGGAAAAGTCCTGGGAATGAGCGCGTCCGAATCGACGGCCCAGATGTTCCCCGTGCTGGCCGCCCTGAACGGCGTGGACCAGAAGAAAATCAACGTCATTGCCCCCGCCGTAGGCACCAAGACGGCCTTGTTCCTCCAACGGCGCGCCGACGCCATCACCGGCGTGACCTACTTCCACATCCCTCCGCTGGAAACCCAGGGCGCCAAGGTGCATTACTTCTCCTATGCCGACTTCGGCGTCAACGCGCTGGAAGGCGGACTTGCAGCCAACACCAAATGGCTGGAGGCCAATCCCGAGATTGCGCGCCGCTTCCTGCGCGCCACTCGCAAGGCCTATGAGGCGGCGCAAGCCGACCCCGCCGCTACGGTCGACGCCCTGGTGCGCCAGCGGCCCGAACAGGCGCGCAACCGCGAACAGCTGGTGCGGCAGCTGCAACTCTCGTTGCAGGCGGCCAGCACGCCCAATACCAAGGGGCTGCCGTTCGGCGTGTCTTCGGAAAAGGACTGGCAAGCCATGGTCGATCAGTTCGTTCAGTCGGGTCAGATCGCAAGCCCGGTCCCGACCAGCACGCTCTACACCAACGACTACAACAAGGACTAGACATGGCGCACCACGCAGCCCTGGCGCTCGCCCCCGACGCGGACGCGCCCGATACCGCCATCGACATCCGCGGCATGGTCCAGCGGTTCGGTTCCTACGTCGCAGTCGACGGCATCGACCTTTCCATACCCGAAGGGCAGTTCCTGTCCGTGCTCGGCCCGTCAGGCTGCGGCAAGAGCACGCTGATGCGCGCGGTGGCAGGCCTGACGCCACCCACCGCCGGTGAAATCCAAGTACTGAGGGAACGCGTGACCGAACCGGGTGCCAACGTGGGCATCGTGTTCCAGCGGGCGGCGCTCTTGCCCTGGCGCGATGTAGCCGGGAACATTTCTCTGCAACTGGAAATGCGCAATCTGCCCGCGGCACGTTACGAGGCCCGGTTGCGTGAACTGATCAAGCTCAGCGGTCTGGAAGGCTTTGAACAATGCCTGCCGCACCAGCTTTCCGGCGGCATGCAGCAGCGCGTCGCTCTATGCCGCGCGCTTATCCACAATCCCGACATCCTGCTGATGGACGAACCCTTCGGCGCCTTGGACGCGATGACGCGTGAAGCCATGAACCTTGAGCTGCAGCGGGTATGGCTGGAAAGCAAGAAGACCGTCATGTTCATCACCCACAGCATCTCGGAAGCCGTGTTCCTGTCGGATCGCGTGGTGGTGATGAGCAAGCGCCCCGGGCGGGTGGCGCTGACGGTGGACATCGACCTGCCGCGGCCGCGCGACTACACCATGGTCGGCCATCCAAACTTCGTCAAGGCGGCCACGGTCATCCGCGAGTGTTTCGATGCCGCAGGGATGACGGAATGAAGCCCATCCGCTACGACGCCGGCCCGTATCCGCGGGCGCGCCTCGCCTTCCTGTGCGTGGCCAATGCGGGCCTGACCGAAGGGGAGATGCACGCCATGGCTCCCGATGGCGTGGGACTGAGCTTCGGCCGCGTGCCCATGGCGGCCGCGTGCTCAGTGGAAAGCCTGGCCGCCATGGAGAGCGAGCTGCTCCAGGCCCTGGGCAGCCTGGCGCCGGAGCGCCGCGACATCGACGTGGTCTGCTACAACTGCACCGCCGGCAGCGTCGTGATCGGCAACGACAAGGTGCGCTCCCTGCTCGCGCAGGCACGGCCCGGTGCGATCGCGGCGACGCTGCTGGACGGCGTCACGGCGGCGCTGGCCGCGGTAGGCGCCCGTCGCCTGGCCATCGCCACCGCCTACGACGATGCGGTCAATGAGCTGGAACGACGCTGCTTCGAGGGCATGGGCTACGACGTCATCTCGTTGCAGGGCCTGGACCTGCCTGATGATGAAACCATGAACCGGGTCTCGCCCGAGTTTCTGTACGAATTCGCCCTCTCGGTGGACCGGCCCGACGCGGACGCCGTCTTCATCAGCTGCGGCGCGCTGCGCTCCACGGCCGTAATCGAACGCCTGGAGGACACGCTGGGCAAGCCCGTGATCGGCAGCAACCAGGCCAGCATGTGGCATTGCCTGCGCCTGGCTGGGGTTCGCGAACGGATGCGCGGATACGGCAGCTTGTTCAAAGACCATTGAATCCGCCCGAGCCATGGACGAAATCGATACCCGGCTGATCGGCATCCTGAGGCGGGACGCCCGCACCCCGCTTTCCGTCTTGGCCAGCAAGGCCGGCGTGTCGCGCGGCACGGTCTCCAACCGCCTGCGCAAGCTGGAGGATGACGGCGTCATTGCCGGCTATACGCTGAAGCTGCGTCCCGACGCAGACCAGGACGGCCTGCGGGCCTGGATGGGCATTACCGTGGACGGCAACCAGACTCGCGCGGTACTGGCCAGCCTGCTGGGCGAACCCAGCGTCGAACAGCTGCACGACACCAATGGCCGCTGGGACCTGTTGGCCGAAATCCGCGCCGACTCTACGGCCGACCTGTCCAAGGTGCTGGAACGCGTGCGCCTGATCAAGGGCATAGCCTCCACCGAAACCAGCATCCTGCTGGCAACGTATCGCTAGAGGCGCCCCCCCGTCCGTGCATCACGCCGGCTCGGGCTCGCCTCGCAACCGGATCTGCGCCACGGTTCTTTCCCCGCGCTGCTCCAGCAGGAACGCATGCCTGTCGGGGTACCTCAGCACCAGGCGGCGGCACAGATTCCCCAAACCGCCCCCGCCGTTGGCCAGATCGAAGGGCGCGTGCAGGCGGCCAGGGTTGTCCACCTCGATGAGCAGTTCATCTCCCTGCAACCGCGTGCGTATGCAGATGGGGAAATGCGCATGTTCCGAGCGCATGCCGTGCTTGATCGCGTTTTCCACCAAGCCCTGCAATGTCATGCGCGGGATGTTGATTTCAAGCGTGGCCGGATCGATCTGGCATCGGCATTCGAGTTTCTTGTCAAAGCGCAGCGCCTGTATGCGCACATAGGCCTCGGCAGCCTCGATTTCCTCTTCCAGCCTGGACAGCCCCCGCCCGCGCCGATCCAGCGAATAGCGCAGGTACTCTGCCAGGCTGCGAGTCATTTCCTCGGCGATGGCGGGCCGATCGGCGATCTCCGCCACGATGGTGTTAAGCGAATTGAACAGGAAATGCGGTTCGATCTGCAGCTGCAGGTGTTCCAGCTCCAGCTTCAGCGAGCGCGTCTCCGCCTTCATCTTGGACAGCCGCTCTGTGCGCGCGCTCAGTTCCGCGGACACGCCGAAATAGATCAACGTCCAGATCGAGAGCATGCCCATGTAATAGAGAAAGCCCAGCCGATACTGATTGCCCGGCAGGACCCGTATCGCGCCGGGCAGGAACAGACTGTGGATGCCATAGGCGATCGAGGCCAGCAGCGCCGATGCGGTCAGGCAGAACAGCACCGCGCAAACCAGCACCAGAAGGGGTGGATCGCCCTTGCCGGAGCGGCGGCCATGCAGCACAGCCGCCCCGCTCGTCAGGACGAATGCCAGCGGCTCCAGGGCCGCGGTAAGCCAGAAGGCCGCCGTAGCGTTGCCGAATATCGCCAGCCGGATAAAGAAACCCACGATCGCAAGAAAGACCCAACCCAGCGTCTGCGCCCGCCAGAAGCCGAGCGACGACTCCCCGGGGCTGAGGCCCTGGTTGATGGATGTGAACTTCATGAACACGCCCTCCGGGCCGGCAAAGGGTTCTCTGGAAACTGCATTGGCCTTATATTTACCCGCGTGCCAGACCGCACGACTATACCCGCCACATCACGGCGCCAGGGAGGAGAATGCTGCGCGCGCTTGTCATTGACGATGAAGCCCCGGCGCGGCGCTACCTGCGCCGGCTGCTCGAAGCCTCGGCCGCCGTCCACGTCGCGGGCGAAGCCGGAACGCTCGAACAGGCGCGTACCTTGATCCGCGAGCATCGTCCCGACGTCCTGTTCCTGGATATCGAACTGACTTCCGGAACCGGCTTCGATCTGCTGGACGAGCTGGAGGCTCCGCCCGCCGTGGTCTTCGTCACCGCGCACAGCGACTACGCAGCCCGTGCGTTCGACGTCCAGGCCGTCGACTACCTGCTCAAGCCCGTCCGTCCGGACCGGCTCGAACAGACGCTGGCGCGGCTGCGCCCGCGCGCCAGCGATCATCTGACGCTGCGGACCCGCAACGGCACCAAGCTCATCAAAGTCCATGAACTGACCATGGCGCAGGCGCAGGGAGACTACGTGCTGCTTTGCAGCGCCCTGCACGCGAATGAACTGATGCACATCACCTTCAAGCGCCTGGCGGCCCAGTTGCCCTGCCCGCCTTTTTGCGCCTTGTCCCGGTCCGTCATCATGAATCTGGAACATATCTCTCATCTGTCGGCGCTGCCCGGCGCGCAGACGGAGGTGACGTTCAATAATGGCGTCGCTGCCGTCGTGCTGGGCCGGGTCGCGTCGCAGCGCCTGCGGCGCGCGGTAGCGCAGCGTTGAACCGTTCGGCGCGGCATGGCCCGCGCCGGGAATGGACCGCCGCGCCCCGCTACTGCACCGGAATGGTGCCGATTGTCATCGAGCGGCGGCGGGATTTCACCCTATTTTCGACGAAACAGGGGTTTGCCTCGACCAAACGTCGGTCTGGCAGGCGGCGTCAATAGCCTATCGGGTAGCCATCCTTGCGATGATCCGATGCGGCCAGGTAGCCGCCCTGCTCAAGCCGCATGGCCATCTGCGCGCTGCCGAACTCCAGATCAAAGCGTGGCGCCACGTCTACCTTGTGGCCGCAGGCGCGCAGATGCTCGACGGCTTCCGGCGGGCAGTTCCATTCCACCGCCACGCCGACGTTGTCGTCCTTGATGCGCCAGCGCGGCGCGTCGCTGGCGGCCTGCGGGTTCTGGCCGAAGTCCGCCAGGCGGCTGGTGACCTGCAAGTGGCCTTGCGCCTGCATGGACCCGCCCATGACGCCGAAGCTCATCAACGGGCGCCCACGCTTCATCAGGAAGCCAGGAATGATGGTGTGGAACGGCCGCTTACCCGGCGCCACCACATTGGGATGCCCGGGCTTCGTGGAAAAGCCCCAACCACGGTTCTGCATCGCGATGCCCGTTCCCGGCACCACCACGCCAGACCCGAAGCCCTTGAAGTTTGACTGGATGAACGACACCATGGTGCCGTGCCGGTCGGCGGCAGTCAGATACACCGTGCCGCCGCTATGCGGATCGCCCGGCCGAGGCGCGCCCGCGCGATCCGGATCGATCAGCTTCGCGCGTTCGGCCAGGTAGGCCGGATCCAGCAACTGCGCGCTGGACACTTTCATGTGAGCTGGATCGCCTACGTGTTCGTACAGATCGGCGAAAGCCAGGCGCATGGCTTCTATTTGCAGGTGCAGCGCGCGGCCGCTATCGCGACCGCAACTGGCCAGGTCGAAATTTTCCAGCATGCCCAACGCCATCAATGCGCCGATGCCCTGTCCGTTCGGACCGATCTCGAACAGTTCCAGGTCCCGGTACCGCATGCCTATCGGCCCCACCCAGTCGGCGGCATGGTTCGCCATGTCGGCCTCGGTGATGTAGCCGCCCGTATTGCGCGCGTGGGCCGCGATCGCCGCAGCCAGTTCACCGCGATAGAAGCTTTCGCCCTTGCTGCGGGCGATGCTCTCCAGCGTGCTGGCCTGACCCGGGCTGCGAAACCGTTCTCCGGGCAGCGGCGCCCGGCCGCCCGGCGCAAAGGATTCGGAAAACCCCGGCTGGCCGCTCAGGCGCGGCACCTGCTTCTGCCATTGGCGATGGACCGTGGGCGACACCAGGTAGCCGTCCCGCGCATAGCGTATGGCAGGTTCGAACAGGTCTTCGAACGGCAGCGAGCCGAACTTCTCCCAGATGGCGCGCCAGCCGGATACAACGCCGGGCACGGTCACGCTGCCCCAGCCGATCGGGTCCATGCCGTCCAGGTGGGCGAATCTGCCGGTCTCCCAGGCCGCCGGCGCGCGTCCGGACGCGTTCAGTCCATGCAGGCGTCCGCCATGCCAGACGATAGCGAACATGTCGCCGCCGATGCCGTTCATGCACGGCTCGACCACTGTCAACGCTATGGCGGTGGCCAGCGCCGCATCGACCGCGTTGCCGCCGCGGGCGTACATCTGCAGGCCGGCGGCGCTGGCCAAGGGCTGCGACGTGCTGACCACGTTGTCCGCCAGCACGGGCATGCGCTGCGATGCATAGGGAAGCTGCCAGAAGGGATCGTTGGGTATGGGCATGGGATGGCTACTTGCTTGCGGTGATGTTCAAGGCCTTGACCTTGTCGCGCCAGAATGCCTGCTGGTCCAGGATGAACTGCGGCAGTGTCTTCGCCGGAATCTCGCTGATCTGGAAGCCCTGGGCTTCGATGGCCTTACGGAATCCTGCATCGCCCTGCGCCTTGGCAAGCGCGCCGGCCACGATATCCAGCCGGTCCTTCGGCGTGCCCTTGGGAGCCATCAGCGCAAACAGGTTCTCGGCTTCGAGGCCCTGTACGCCCAATTCCTTGAGCGTAGGCACGTCGGGCATGACGGGCAGGCGTTTGGCGGAGGCCACGCCCAGCACGTCGATGCGGCCGCCCTGCTTGTGCGGCAAGGAGCTTGTCACGCTGTCGAACATGAATACCGATGCACCCGAGATCACCTCGGGCAAGGCTTGGCTGCTGCCCTTGTAGGGGATCTGCAGCGCGTCCACGCCTGCCTGCTCCTTGAAGATTTCACCTTCCAGGTTGGACAGCGTGCCCGCGCCCATCGACGCGTAGTTGTACTTGCCCGGCGCTGCCTTCAGGTAGGCCACCAGGCTGGCATAGTCCTTGATCCCCAGCGTTGAAGGCGTCACCAGGATGTGCGGGGCGCTCGCTATCGCGCCCACCGCATCGAAATCTCCATCCAGCGACACCTGCTGTTTGCCGTTGAGCGCTTCGTAGATCGAGTTGGACATCACCGACGAGATATACAGCGTATAGCCGTCCGCCTCGGAGCGCGCTGCCGCCTGCATGCCAATCAAGCCGCCCGCGCCGGGCCGATTCAATACCACCACGGACTGGCCCAGCGTATCGCCCAGCTTCTGGCTCAGCTCGCGCGCCAGCACGTCGGTTGCGCCGCCAGGCGGGAACGACAGGATCAACTGGATCGAACGCTGCGGAAAGTCCGCCGCCCCCGCGCCTGCCGCCGCCGACAACGCCAGCACGGCAAAGGCGCGCCTCAGAAAACGGATTCCTTGCGGCCGCGTGACGGCGCGGCCCGATTTGCAAACAACAGTAGCCATGCGATTCCCCTTGAATGAAGAGCTGCCCGCGGGTCTGTTGCCCGTGTGTCGTGGCGGCCCTGATCAGCCCATTCTATGAATTGCCTTTCAGGCAATCAATATCAATAATTAGCACCTTGATTGCGTTTTTGTGAATCGAATCATGCTCAGCACCGCGCACCGCTATTTCCTGGAAGTCGTCCGCGCTGGCAGCATCAAGGACGCCGCGGCCGCCCTGCATGTGGCGCCCTCGGCAATCAGCCGGCAAGTCGCCAAATTGGAGGAAGGCTGTGGCGCAGCCTTGTTCGAACGCCGACCGCATGGCATGGAATTGACGCGGGCAGGGGAAATGCTGGCCGACTACGCGCGTCGCGTCGCCATGGACGCGGAACACGTGCTGCGCGACATCCGCAGCTTGCGCCACGCGGAACTGACCACCATCCGTATCGGCTCGAACGAGGCCGTGGCGCGCAACGTGTTGCCGCCGATCCTGGGCGCCTATCGTTCCCGCAACCCCGGCGTTGCGTTCCAGGTTCACGTCGCGTCGCCGGGTGTCGTGACGCAGCGCCTGCGCGACGGCAGCATCGACGTGGGCCTGGCCTTCAGCCTGAACGCAGGCAGCGGCATCGATGTGCGCTACGAGATCGTCTCGCCCGTGCGCGCCATCATGGTGCCTGGTCATCCGCTTGCCGGGCGCGGCAGCGTGTCGCTGGAAGACCTGCGGCAGTATCCGATAGCGTTGACGGATTCTGGCACCACCGTGCGCCTGCTGTTCGACAGCTCGGCCGCCGGCAGCGATGGCCCGCCCTTCGATGTCGCCTACTCGAGCAATTCCTCCTCGGTCATCCGCGCCGTCGTCGAGGCCGGCCACGCCGTCACGCTGGCCGGCGAGATCACCCTCGCCGAACCGTTGCGCAGCGGCGCGCTGGTCGCCGTGGCATTGCAGCAGCCGATATTCGCCGAGCGCACGCTGCAGGTCCAGACCGCGAGCCACGCCCAGTTACCCGAAACGACAGACGCATTTGTGCTGCACTTGATCGAAGCCCTATCCCCAGGCGCGCATCAACGCAATTCTTGACTTCGCACAGGCTTGCCGCAAAACTGAACCTCCTACGCGCGCAAGGGCACTGCCGGGCGCGGAATGCCCCGATTCAATGGTCATAGAGAATGATTGAAGGAGCGCCGCATTGACCACTGCAGGTATGCCCAGACTGAAGTTGCGCCGGTTGGTCACCATGCTGGCGCTGGCAAGCGGAATCATTGCCTTCGTCAATACGCTGTACGCGGCCTATCTGGTCCAGCGCGAACAACTGATCGCGAACACCCTGGAGGCCAACCGCGCCTATGCGATCAAGCAGGCGGAAGTCACCGACCTGTACATCGAATCCATCCAGCGCCAGTTGACTCTCGCCGCCAACCGCGCCCCAGCCCTGCTGGGCTCCAGGCCCGCCATGGAAGATGAACTGGCGCGCCTCGTCCATCAAACCGACGGCGTCATGACCGCGGCCATCACCGACAAGAACGGCACCATCCTGGCCACCGCGCCGGCCCATCTCGGCATGGAAGGCAAGACGCTGGTGCCCCAGCAGCTGGCGTCCGGCCCTCAACGGCTGGAGGGGCGGATATCCGCGCCTTACATCGGCATGGCGGGACATCTGATCCTGGCTTTCTCCGAGCCCTTCCTGGACACCGGAGGAGCCTATGCCGGCACGATCGTCACCGCCATACCCCTGAGGCAGGGCAACGAGCTGGACAAACTGGTCGGAGACCACTTCTACCGCGACGGTTCCTATCTGTACGTGGTCGATGGCGAGGGCAACATCATCTATCACAAGGACAAGGAACGCATCGGCACCAGCGAGAGGGACAACGCCGTGGTCGAGGCCGTGCTGCGAGGCGAGACCGGCGCCATGCCCGTCGTCAATACCCGGGGCACGCACCTGCTGGCCGGGTACGCTGCCCTCAAGCATGCGGGCTGGGGCGTGGTCGCGCAACGCCCCTTGGACGAAACGCTCCGCCCCCTCCAAAGCCTGACCTACAGGATCGTGCTGTACGCCCTGCCCGTGGGGCTGATCATGTTCCTGGCGATCTACCTGCTGGGCCGCTGGATCTCCAGACCCCTGGAAGAACTGGCGCAGGTCATCGAACGGGACCAGCCCGGCGCGACGGCCGACGACCTCGGCAGGATAAAAGGCTGGTACTACGAAGCCGCCCGGCTGAGGAATGCCGTGACGATGAGCCAGCATTCGCAGAACCAGCGCATCGACAAGCTGAACTCCGACACCATCACCGACCCGATGACCGGCCTCATCAACCGCAGGGGACTGGCCCTGCAGGTCGCCAAGCAACAACAAGCGCGACAGGCATTCGCAGTGCTCGCGCTGGACCTCGACCACTTCAAGCGCGTGAACGACACCTTTGGGCATGCGGCCGGCGATCAGGTGCTGATCGCCCTGGCAGGCATACTGCGGACCAGCATCCGCGGAGAAGACATGCCTTGCCGCGTCGGCGGCGAAGAATTCCTGGTACTGATGCCGGACGCCTCGCCCGCAATCGCGGGGAAGGTCGCGGAACGCATCAGGTCGGCAACCGCAGGCCACACGATGCCGCAGGCAGTCGGCCACATCACGGTTTCCATCGGAGTCGCACTCTGGCCAGCGGACGATCCCGCCATCGAGCAAGTCCTGGTCAAGGCCGACCAGGCCTTGTACAGGGCAAAGCATTCGGGGCGCAACCGGGTGGAGGCCTGGTCGACAACCACCGCCATGAGATCGGACGGCGTTGGTACCCGGGAAGGATAGGTCACGACCGCCTCCCCGCGCCGCCGCCGGATGCTTACTCCAGTTCTTCGATGCTCTTCAGCCGAGTGGGTTGTTTAACTAAGCCGGACGATCCTGCCTTCCGGCGAGTTCTGCCGAAGGGCAACGCCAAGGCCACGCAGTCTTAGCCTTGATCGGCGGGGCGCCGCGTATAGCCCGCGGCCAATGCGTGCGCGACGCGTTCGGCGTATCGCTGCATGACGGCAGCCAATGTCTCAAGGTTCTTGGATTTCAACCGCTGCAATGGCCCGGTTACGCCGAGGCTGTAGATCACACCAAGGTGTTCCAGATGCACCGGCACGCCCAGTGCAGCCAGGCCCTCATCGATTTCGCCGATGCACGTCGCATAACCCTGCTGGCGAACCACCGCGTATTCCTCCTTGATGCGGTCGCTATCGATGCATGTATGCGCGGTAAGGCGCGGTAGCGGTTCCGCCAACGCGGCATCGATGACATCGGGAGCTTGAAACGCAAGTATTGCCTTGGCCGATGCGGCGGCATGCGGCGCCATGCCCTTGCCTGGCAGCACGAACCCGCGCCAAGGCGTATCGGGCGCTTCCATCAGCACCGAGGACACCCGGTGGTCGCCGTGCAGCTTCGCCAGATAGCAGGTTTCGTCGGTTTCGGCCGCAAGATCCGCCAAGTGCGGCCTCACGACCGCGCCGATCCACTCCGTGTCCGCGCTGGCATACGCAAGCCGCTTCACCCGCGCTCCCAACACGTAGGTGCTGGAGACCAGATCCACAAGTTGCGAGTCCTGCATGGTGCCAAGCAGGCGATGCGCGCTGGTCTTGGGAAGCGCCAGCATGCGCGCGATCTCGGTCAGCGCCAATCCATCGGGAAAAGACGCAAGCAACTCAAGGATGCGCATGTAGCGCTCCAGCGGGGGAAGTTTGGAATCTTGGCTCATAGACGTTCCTTGAAGGCCGGATTGTAGGGGCGGCAGAACGCCCATGCCGGGAAAACCCGGTCTTGCTGTCCATGCCAGCAGTTTTTTATTATACCGAAAAAAGGAACGTTGTACCGATTTTCGGAACGCCTACGAGTCCATTGAAAACAACCAAGGGGAAAGCCGCCCCGCCTTCAACGTCAATCGTTACAGGAGCGCAGCACCATGTCCATCAAGCACATCCTCACTCTCACTCGCCGCATCCTTCCGGCGATTACCCTGGCAACCATGGCCGGCGCCGCCTGCGCGCAAAATGTAATCGTGGGCGCCACGGTCCCCCTCACCGGCCCCTTGTCGTTGACCGGCAAGCAGTACTTCAACTCGCTCAAACTGGCCGAGGACGACATCAACAAGGCAGGCGGCCTGCAGGGCAGGCCGGTCAAGTTCGTGTTTGAGGATGCCCAGGCCTCCAACGGCACCGCGGTCAACGCCTATGTGAAGCTGGCGCAGGAGAACAAGCCCGCCTTCACCTTCCTCACGAGCTACAGCACCCAGAACATGGCCGTTGCGCCGGAAGTGGCGAAAGCCGGCATTCCCGCGATGTATGCCGGCGGCGCCGACGCCGTCGCGGACCTGCGCAATCCCTGGATGTTCCGCATCCGCCCTCAGGACAGCACGGCGGCCGTCGCCATGGCGCGATTCATCAAGGACGAGCTCAAGCTGTCCAAGCCCGGCATTCTCTATATCCAGAATGATTTCGGGCAGGGCGGCGCCAACGCCGCAGCAGCTTTCCTGAAAGACCAGGGCATCACCCCCGTCGGCACCGAAGCCTATGGCCAGAACGACAAGGACATGTCGGCGCAGATCCTCAGCCTGAAGAACAAGGGCGCCGACGTCATCCTGGCTTTCGTCTATCCGCAAGACGGCGCAATGGTGCTGCGCCAGATCAAAATGCTCGGCCTCAAGCAACCCGTCGTGGCCTCGTCGGCCGCCTTTGTCCCTGCCGCGATGCAGCTGCTGTCGCCTGCCGATCTGGATAACGTCTGGGGCGTGATCGACACCTACCTGCCCGCGACCGACAAAGGCAAGAGCTATGCGGAACGCTTCAAGCAACGCTTCTCCATGGACGCCGACCCCTACGGCGCCGCTTACTACGACGGTGCGATGCTGATGGCCCAGGCCATCAACGCCGTTGGCGCCGATCCGCAAAAACTTCAGGGTTATCTCCAGGACCTGAAGGGCTACCAAGGCGTTTCGCACGTCTACAGCTTCGATGCCAAAGGCAATGGGGTGCACGATGTTGCCATCGTGAAGTTCGCCAAGGGAAGCAAGGACATGCAGTTCATCAGCACCATCAAGGTCGACTGAACATGGCCGGCGCCACAAGGGGAACACCATGCAGGAAATGATCCAACTGCTGGTCAACGGCGTCGCGCTCGGCAGCGTCTACGCCTTGGCCGCGCTGGGCTTCGTCATTGTGTATTCGGCCACCAGCGTGGTGAACTTCGCCGCAGGCCAGTTCGTCATGCTGGGCACCTTTTTCGGGGTCAGCACCATCATCCAGGCGCAGTGGCCCGCGGCCCTGGCCTATCCCGTGGCCATTGCGATGATGGCGGCCTTCGGCCTGCTGTTCTATGCACTGGTCCACCTGCCGCTCCAGAACCGCCCCGTCGTGACGGTCATCATCGGCACGGTCGCCGCCGGCATCGCCATGCAGAACGGCGCGCTCCTGGTCTGGGACGCCTGGCCCTTCCGCATGCCTTCCCCTTTTGGCGATGGCACGATCAGCCTGGCCGGCGGCGTCATCACGGTACATGCGCTGGCCACCATCGTCATCACGTTGCTGTTGATTGTCGGGCTCTACGCGCTCCTGCACCGCACCTCCCTCGGACGTTCAATGCGGGCGGTGGCGCAGGACGTTGAAACCGCAAGGCTTATGGGCCTGCCGGTGCGCATGTTGCTGGGCTTCGCCTGGCTGCTGGCTGCCGTCTTTGCAGGCTTCGCAGGCCTGTTGGTGGGGCCCATGTGGTTCGCCGACGTCAACATGGGCGACGCCGTCGCGCTCAAGGCCTTCGCCGCCACCATCATCGGCGGGTTCGGCAGCGTGCCCGGCGCGATAGCGGGCGGACTGGTCGTGGGCCTGATCGAAATCCTCGGCGCGGCGTACCTGTCTTCCACCTACAAGGACCTGCTGGCCTTTGGAATCATGATTCTCTTCCTGCTGCTGCGGCCGCAGGGCATCTTCGGCGAACGCATCGCCGATCGGGGCTGACCATGAAACGATCCCATCTGCTCTGCGGCCTGGCTGTCCTGGCGCTGGCCGCCGCCCTGCCTCTTTTCACGCAGGGCTACGGCAACCGTCTTGCCAATACCGCCGTCATCTCGGCCATTGCCGTCATCGGTTTGAACTTCGTTTTCGGCTATGCGGGGCTGATCTCGCTCGCCCACGCCGCCTTCATGGGCGTGGCCGCATACACGGTGGCCGTGCTGACCACGTCCCACGGTTGGAATCCCTGGCTGGCGGCGCTGCTCGCCATTGCCGCCACCTGCCTGGTCGCCTATGTCACTGGCCGCATCCTGCTGCGCTTGAAAGGTCACTACCTGGCGTTGGCGACCTTGGGATTGAACGTCAGCTTCACCATCGTCGTTTCCAACTGGATCGACATCACGGGCGGCACGAATGGCATATCAGGCATTCCGCCGCTCACGCTGGGCGTCATCAAGCTCGACGACGAGCCCAGCTTCTACCTGTTTTCGCTGGCGGTCCTGACGTTGCTCGCGCTGCTCGCCGCCCGCATCCGCCACTCCCACGCAGGCCGCACGCTGATGGCGGTGCGCGACGACGAGCTGGCTTCGGCCATGACCGGCCTGCCGGTCACCGAAGTCAAGGTCGCCGCCTTCACGCTAGGCGCAGCCTACGCTGCGGTGGCCGGCTGCCTGTTTGCCTTCCACATCCGCTTTGTTTCTCCCGAGGACTTCAACTTCTCCCACTCCATCATTTACCTGGCCATGCTGGTCGTGGGCGGAGAAGGCAGCATCATCGGAGCGATTCTGGGCGCGGTGAGCGTTACCCTGCTGCCCGAGCTGCTGCGCGGCGTCGGCAACGCCTATCTGCTGGTTTTCGGCATCCTGGTGCTGGTCATCCTGATCGTGCTCCCCCGCGGCCTGATCAGTTTGATCGATCCGGCCACCTACCGCCGGCGCGCCAAACGCGGGAACCGCGGCGTTGTGCATGGAGGCAGCCTGTCATGAGCCTCATGCAAGTACAGAACATCAGCAAGCACTACGGCGGCGTGCAGGCGCTTTCCAATGTCAGCCTGGACATCGGCGCCAACCAGTTCTACGCCATCATCGGTCCGAACGGCGCCGGCAAGAGCACCTTGCTCAATGTGATGACCGGCCTGGTACCTCCGACGTCCGGCCAGGTCAGATTCGACGGCAAGGTGCTGACGGGGCTGCCCACGCACGCAATCATCCACGCGGGCATAGGCCGGATATTTCAAAGCGGCCGCCTGTTCACGCGTCTCAGCGTCCTGGAAAACGTCATGTTGGGTGCTGCGATGCGTGACCCGCGCTCGCTGAGCGCGCTGCTGCTGCGCCCCAGGTCCACCCGGGAACGCGAGAAGACCGCCCGCGATGCCGCCTACGAAACCCTGCGTCAATTCGACCTGCACACGCTCGCCGACCGCAGCATAGGCTCACTTTCCTATGGCAACCGCCGCCTGGTCGAAATGGCGAGGGTCATGGTGGCGCGCCCCCGGCTGCTGTTGCTGGACGAACCAGCGGCCGGCCTGAACTCCGGCGAGGTCGAGCAATTGATGGACCTGCTGCGACGCCTGCGCGAGCAGCACCGCCTCTCCGTCGTGCTGATCGAGCACAACATGGGCATGGTGATGCGACTGGCCGAGAACGTGGCAGTACTCAACTTCGGCGCCAAACTCGCCGAAGGCACACCCGCCGAGGTGCAGTCCGATCCCGCGGTGCTCGAAGCCTATCTTGGAGGAGGCTATCAGCATGTTGCAGTGTAGAAACCTGGGCGCGGCCTACGGCGACATCGTCGCATTGCGCGCTATCGATCTCGACGTTCGCGCCGGTGAAGCCGTGGCGCTGATCGGCGTCAACGGCGCCGGCAAAACCACGCTTTTGCGCGCGATTTCAGGGTTGCTTCCCACGACGGGCGCACTGAATTTCGACGGCGGCTCCCTGGATGCCTGGCCAATCCAACGCCGTGTAAAGGCGGGCATTGCGCACGTCCCGGAAGGGCGGCGGATCTTTCCGGGCCTCACCGTGAAGGAAAACCTGGAGGTCGGCGGCTCGGTGCGCGGCGGCGGATCCAGCGAGGACTTCGACCGCGTCTATGACCTCTTTCCACGACTGAAGGAGCGGGCCAGCCAGCTGGGCTGGTCCTTGTCTGGCGGCGAACAGCAAATGCTGGCGATCGGCCGCGCCTTGATGGCGCGTCCGCGTCTGCTCCTGCTGGATGAACCGTCGCTCGGCTTGGCGCCGCGCCTGGCCGAAGAAGTCTATGCCCGCATCGCCCGTATCAATGAGGGCGGCATGACCGTCCTGCTGGTCGAGCAAAACACCGTGCTCGCGCTCGGCGTGGCCAATCGCGGCTACGTCATCGAAAACGGCAGCATCGTGCTGACCGACACCGCCGAGACGCTACGTCGACACCCGCGCGTCCGGGACGCTTACCTGGGCCGCTAAATCCTGCTTGAGAGAAACCATGTATCCCGATCCCTCCTCCCGTTCACAGGCATTGCACACGCGCGCCAAGCGCTCCCTTCCGGGCGGCAATACCCGCACGACCGTCTATCTGTCGCCGTACCCCGTGTACGCCGCGCATGGCGCCGGCTGCCGCGTCCATGACGTTGACGGCAATGTATTGATCGACTGCATCAACAATTTCACTGCGCTTATCCATGGTCATGCGCACCCCGCGCTGGCCTCTGCAGCGCATCGCCAAATTGATCTGGGCACAGCCTTCGGCATGCCGACCGAAAGCGAAATTGCGCTCGCCGAACTGCTGGCCGAACGCGTGCCGGGCATCGAGCAAATCCGCTTCACCAATTCCGGCACCGAGGCCGTCATGATGGCCCTGAAGGCCGCCCGCGCCTATACCGGTCGACCCAAGATCGCCAAGGTAGAGGGGGCCTATCACGGCTCGTACGATTATGCCGAGACCAGCCTCGATGCGAGTCCCGCCAACTGGGGCGAGGCGGCCGCGCCCGCGTCCGTGGCGCACTCGCTTGGAACGCCACAGGGCGTGACCGCAGATGTCGTGGTGCTGCCCTTCAATGACAGCAAGGCCACCGAGGCCCTGCTGCGGGCAAATGCCGCCAGCCTGGCCGGCGTACTGATAGACCTGCTACCCAACCGCGTCGGATTGATTCCCGCCAGCGCCGAATACCTGGAAATGCTGCGGCGGGTCACCACGGAACTGGGCATCCTGCTGATCGTCGATGAAGTCATCACGCTGCGCCTGGCGTCCGGCGGCGCGCAATCGCGTCTGGGAGTCACCCCCGATCTGACCACCGTCGGCAAGATCATGGGCGGCGGCTTTCCCATCGGAGGCGTGGCCGGACGCGCGGACGTAATGGCCGTCTTCGATCCCAGCGCCGGCCGCCCTGCAGTCCCCCACGGCGGCACCTTCTCGGCCAATCCCGTCAGCATGGTGAGCGGGCTTGCCGCCATGCAATTGCTGGATGAGGCAGCCTACGCCCAGCTCGACCGCCACGGTGACATGCTGCGGCAGGGATTGAACCAGGCTTTCGCCGACACCGGCATCGCTGGCCAGGCCACCGGACTGGGATCACTGATCAAGCTGCATCTGAAAGCAGACAAGCTCACCAGCTACCGCGATGCCTACCCCAGCCCCGAACAGGCGCGGGCCATGGCGCGCTTCAACCGCGAAATGCTGAACCGCGGCGTCCTGATGGCCAGCTATGGACTGATCGCGCTGTCCACGCCCATGCAGGACCCGGACATCGCACAGATCATCGAGACCGCGCATGAAGCGCTCAATGTCTTGCGCCGCGAGGAGGTGCTGGCATGACGATCACCGTAGGCATAGACGTAGGCGGCACTTTCACCGACCTCATCCTGGTGGATGACGCATCCGGCGCGGTACGCATTTCCAAGGTTCCCAGCACGCTGGAGAATCAGGCGTTTGGCGTGCTCGAGGCGCTGCGCCGCACCGGGGTCCCTCTGGAACGCGTAGACAGCATTGTCCATGGCACCACCACCACAACCAATGCCGTGCTTGAACGCAAGCTCGCCAAGGTCGGCCTGATCACCACCGAAGGATTTCGCGACGTGCTCGAACTGGGCCGGCGCACGCGGCCGCATGCTTATGGGTTGACGGGCAGTTTCGTGCCGCTGATTGCACGTGAGTTGCGGCGCGAAGTCGCTGAACGCATGGACGCCCAGGGCAATGTGCTGACTCCGCTGGACGAAGAGGCTTTCGTGGCCCGGGTGCGGGAATTGGTGGAGACCGGCGTGGAAGCCCTGGTCATACACTTCCTGCATAGCTACGCCAATCCCGCCCATGAGCTTCGCGCCCTGGAACTGGCGCGCCAGCACTGGCCCAACGACTACATCACCGCCGGGCACACCATCATTTCCGAGTTCCGCGAGTTCGAACGCGGCACCGCCGCCGCCGTCAACGCCTCGGTGCAGCCGATTCTCGACCGCTACATCGACCGCCTGCAGAACAGCCTCACGGCGGCGGGCTTTCGCAATGATCTGTTGGTTATGCAAGGCAATGGCGGGACCGTCTCGGCGCGCACCATCTCGCGCGCGGCCATCAATACCGTCATGTCCGGGCCGGCCTCCGGAGTCATGGCCGCCGCCTATTCCGGCAGGATGTCGGGCTACCCGAATCTGATCACGTACGACATGGGTGGGACGTCCTCCGATGTCGCTCTCATCGAAAACAGCATTCCCAAGGTATCCAGCGAACTGGAGCTCGAATACGGCATGCCCCTGCACGTGCCGATGGTCGATGTCCATACCGTCGGCGCGGGCGGCGGATCCATCGCCCGAGTGCAGGCTGGCGGCTTGCTGCGCGTTGGACCCGACAGCGCCGGCGCCCGCCCCGGTCCCATCTGCTATGGGCGTGGCGGCGAACTGCCCACCCTGACCGACGCCAATCTGGTGCTGGGACGTCTCGACCCAGACCGGCTGCTCGCCGTCGATCGCGCCGTCAGCGTGGACGAGGTTGCGGCACGCATCGAAGAGACCATCGGCCGCCCCCTGGGCCTGGACGCCGTGCAGGCTGCGGCGGCCATTCTGCAGATCGGCAACAACAATATGGCGGGCGCCGTGCGCCTGGTCAGCCTCGCGCGTGGCTATGACCCGCGCGACTTCGCGCTCTTCGCCTTCGGCGGCGCGGGGCCGCTGCATGCCGTCGCGCTGGGGCGTGAACTGTCCATACCGACCGTGCTCATTCCCGTGCGGCCCGGCCTGACCAATGCTCTGGGCTGCCTGGTGGCGGACGTGCGGCACGACTTCGTCAAGTCATTCAACAGACCGCTGAAGGATCTGACGGACGCCGATCTGCAAGCCTGCCTGCATGACCAGATCGCCCTTGGGCATGCCGCGATCGAACGCGACGGCATCGCCGTCTCGGACATCGAGATCTTCCACCACGCGCAGATGCAATTCCAGGGCCAAAGCCACCTGCTGACGGTCGCTGTCGACGCGGGCGCCGCCACGGTCACCCAATTGCAAGAGGCCTTCGCCCGCGCCTACTGGCAACGTTTCCAGGTCGAACTCTCCGAGCTTCGTCCGGTGCTCGTGACGCTGGACACCAGCCTGGTAGGCAAGCGTTATGCCATATCGCTGGACTCGCTGCGCAGCACGGGCGCCCCGGCCGCCGCGCCACGACGCCGCCAGGTATGGTTTACAGAGACCGGCTGGATCGACACGCCCATCTACGCGCGCGAGCATATCCCCGCCGAAGGCCTGCATGGCCCCGCGATCATTGAACAGTTGGACGCCACAACCGTCATCGACCCAGGCGCGCATGCCCGCGGCGACGACTACGGCAACCTCATCATCACTCTCTAGGGCAGATGCATTCCCATGACCCATATCGACCCCGTGACGCTGACCGTCATCCAGAGCGGACTTCATCAGGTGTGCAACGAAATGGACCTCGCGCATTGCCGTGCGGCCTTCTCGCCCATCATTTCCGAATCGCAGGACCGGTCCAACGGTATTTACCACCGGGACAGCGGTGAACTGATTGCTCAAGGAGAGCTCGGCCTGCCCATATTCGTGGGTACCATGCAGTTCTCCACCCAGGCCGTGATCGCCTTGGCCAAGGATATCGCCCCGGGCGACATCTTCATGGTCAACGATCCCTATCTAGGTGGTACACATTTGATGGACGTGCGCTTCGTCAAGCCCTACTTCTATCGCGGCAAGCTTTACGCCTGGCTGGCCAACACCGGCCACTGGCCCGACATGGGCGGCATGGTTCCCGGTGGATTCTCCGCTCACGCCACCGAAATCGAGCAGGAAGGTCTGCGTCTACCCCCGGTCAAACTGTACAAGAAGGGGGAGTTGGATCCGGAAATCCTGTCCATCCTCATGTCCAACATTCGCATCTCCGAGCAACGCATCGGCGACATCAAGGCCCAGGCCGCCGCGCTGGCTATCGGCGAACGCCGGTTGACTCAGCTGCTGGACCGATACGGCCTGGACACCGTCGATGCCGCCATCGCCGAACTCAAGCGCCAGGCTTCCGTCCAGACACGCGCCGTGATCACCGCCATCCCCGACGGCGAGTACCACGGCCAGGCCTTTCTGGATTCCGACGGCGTCCAGGACCAACCGCTGAAGGTGTCCGTTCGCATCCGCAAGGAAGGCGAACTCATGAACTTTGACCTAAGCGAATCCAGCCCCCCCTGCGCGGGCCCCATGAATAGCGTCATTGCCACCACGCGCTCTTCCATTTACCTCGCGATCAAGCACGTTTTCCCGGAACTGCCCATCAACGCGGGCCTGTTCGAGCCGCTGCGTATCCAGGATCCCGAAGGCACTTTCCTGTATGCGAAGTATCCCCGGCCGGTATCCGGTTGCGCGGCGGAGGTCAGCCAGCGCATCGCCGAGGCGGTCTTCGACGCCTTGCAGAAGGCGATTCCGCACCGCCTGTTCGCCGCCCCCGCGGGCACGACAGCCAACCTCGCTATTGGCGGGGACGATCCCATGCACGGACGCTCCTATGTCATGTACGTGATTTCTGGAGGCGGCTATGGCGGCCATCCGGGAGGCGACGGGCTGACCAATGGCTGCTCCACCATCGGAATATCCAAGGCGGCCCCTGTCGAAGTGCAGGAACAGTTGTATCCCATACTCTTCGAGCGCTACGCAATCCACGAAGGCTCAGGCGGGCGCGGCGAGTTCCGCGGGGGCATGGGCATCCACTATCGCATCCGCCTGCGGGCGGGCTCGGCGCGGGCGTCCATGGTCATGGATCACGGAAAATTCGGCCCGCCCGGCGCCGCTGGCGGCGAGGACGGCGGACGCACGCGGGTCACGGTCTATCGAGACGGCACGGCCTACGTGCCGGCCCATGTCTCCAAGGATCAGGGAATCGCCATGCAGGCAGGCGACGTAATTGAGGTCTACACGCCCGGCGGGGGAGGTTATGGCGACCCCGAGCGACGTTCACCGCTCGCCCGTGAAAACGATATCCGACAGGGCTATTACCCTGGTTGATCGAGATTCGCGCATGAAGCGCGACAAACGTTGTCCACACGGCAGCCGCGGAGATCGCTCCGCGGTGTCGACGCCCGCGCTTCCAGTTTCTGACATTCCTCTTTACTTTCACCCGATGACTATTCTTCATTAGACGGTTTTCACCAGCCGCCTAAAATCCCGGCCAGGGTCAACCCATATAAAAAGACCGTGGAGACAAGATGAAGAATGCCGTGCCTGGCGGGTCCTCCTTTATCACCCGACTCAAGTATCTTGCGCTGGCCGGCCTGTTGATGGCTGCCTCGAGTCATGCGCAACAGCAACCGGCCAAGCTGGTCGTGGGCCTGCCCGCAGGCGGCTCCTTTGACACCATCGCCAGAATCGTGGCGGAAAAACTTCCCAGCTATCTGGAGCGGCCCGTGGTGGTGGAAAACCGCCCTGGCGCGCAGACGCGCATCGCCATTCAGGCGGTCAAGGGCGCGGTTCCGGACGGCAACAACCTGCTGGTCGCGCCCGGCGTGGCGATCTTTCTCTATCCGCATCTGTTCCGCCAGCTGAGCTACGACCCCTTTACCGATCTCAAGCCAGTGACGCAATTGGTGAGCTGGGACATCGTGCTCGCCGTCGCGGCGGATAGCCCCATCGCCTCGTTCGAGGAATTCCGCGCCTGGACCAGACAGCATCCCGACAAGACGTTCTACGGCACGTCTGGTACGGGCAGCCTGCAGCATTTCCTGGGAGTATCGCTGGCCAAACGACTGGGCACGCCTCTGGAGCACATCGCGTTCAAAGGCGGCAAGGACGCGGTTACCGCGCTGCTTGGGGGCCACATCAACGCCATCGTGATGGATGCTGGCGAAGTGGTGCCGCTGGCCCAAGCCGGCAAGCTGCGCGTGCTGGCGACCTTCAGCGCGCAGCGTGAACCTGCCCTGCCGCAAACGCCAACCATGCGCGAGCTGGGCCTGGGCGAACTGGAAACCTCCGGCTGGGCTGGACTGTACGCGCCAGCCGGCACGCCCGAGCCGGTCGTCCACAAACTGAACGCAGCAGTAAATGACATCCTCGCGCTGCCCGACGTGGCACGACGCATCGCGGAACTCGGCATGCGTCCGGCGGGCGGCACGCCGCAAGCCGTCGATGCGCTGGCACGCGAGCAACTCGAGCAGTGGCGCGATACGGTGGTCCAGTCCGGCTTCGTAGTCGACTGAACCTCATCGCGCCCTCCAATCCTTCCCTATCGTCGGATCTTCACCCCATGTTTGCATTGACCACTCTCGACATTGCCGCTCGCCCCGTCGCCTGCCTGGAAATCGACGGCAGGAACTACCCATTGGCCGCCTGTGCCAAATTACTGGACCTGCCGGCTCTGGACACGTCGGTCCGGGACCTCTTCGAAGACTGGCCGCGCTCGCTGGCGCTGCTTGAACAGGCGGCCGCCCGCCGGGCGGCGCTCGCGGGCCACGAGGTCACCGGGACAGTACGGCACCTGGCCCCGCTGCAGTACCCAGGCAAGGTGCTTTGCGCCGGCGCCAACTACCACGACCATCTGGCCGAGATGAATGTTCCTGACGCGGCGAACAAGTCGGCGCAGCGCCTGTTCTTTTTTTTCAAACCGCCGCGCCAGGCCGTGGTTGGAGAAGGTCCCACGGTGCGCATGCCTATCGATTGCCAGCGCCTGGACTGGGAGATCGAACTTGCACTGGTTATCGGCAAGACCGCCAGGAATGTGAGCCTGGAAAATGCACTGGAGCATGTCGCCGCCTATACCGTTGCCGTGGACATGTCGGCACGCGATCTCAACAAAGCGCCCGACACCTTCTACAAGCTGGACTGGGTGGCCGGCAAAGCCCATGACACGAGCTGCCCGCTGGGCCCCAGGCTGGTGCCCTCAGCATTCATCCGCGACCCCATGGACCTGGGCCTCAAGCTCAGTGTCAACGGTCAGATCAAACAGGATGCCCGCACCAGCGGCATGGTGTTCGACATCCGGGAACAGCTGGTGACCCTGAGCCGCATCATGACGCTGGAGCCTGGCGATCTGATACTGACTGGCACGCCCGCCGGCGTGGGCGCGCCACAGGGCACGTTCTTGAAGGTCGGCGACGAAGTCAGTGCCACGATCGAAGGCATCGGCACGCTGGCGGTACAGATACAAGCATCACGCTGAAATCCCGGCCTGACCGTGGCCGCTCTCTTCTTCATGAGGCAGTTCCATGCAGTCGCTTTTTTCTCCCCTGCCCGCGGTAAGCGGCGACGCGATCTTCGCGCTGGTTGAAGCATTCCAGAACGACCCAACCCCCAATAAAGTCAGCCTCAGTATCGGCACCTACTTCGATGAGAATGGCAATATTCCGGTGATGCACGCCGTGCGCCAGGCTCGCGACATGCTCGCGCAGGCAGGCACGCCGCACCCCTATCTGCCCATTCCCGGATCGGCGGCGTATCGCGACGCCGCCAGATCCCTCGTCTTCGGCGCGAATGGCCCGGAACCCGACCGCGTGGTGACCGTGCAAAGCGTGGGCGGGACCGGTGCCTTGAAAGTGGGTGCGGACCTGCTGCGCCGTACCTGCCCTGAAGCCGCCATCTGGGTCAGCGATCCAACCTGGGAAAACCACGGCCAGATCTTCCGTCAAGCGGGATTCGCCGTACATGAGTATCCCTACTACGATGCCGCGACCGCCACCGTGCGCTTCGCGCAGATGCTGGCCGCGCTGCAGGCCTTGCCGAAGGGCTCCATCGTCGTACTGCACGCCAGTTGCCACAATCCCACTGGAGTGGACCTATCCTCGGAGCAGTGGGAAGCTTTGACCGGGCTGTTCGAGCGCCAGGGCTTGATACCCTTCTTCGATCTGGCGTATCAGGGATTCGGCCAAGGCCTGGAAGCAGATGCGGCGCCCATCCGGATGATGGCGCGCGCCGGCCTGGAGTGCCTGGTCGCCAGCTCCTTCTCGAAGAACTTCTCTCTGTATGGCGAACGTTGCGGCGCTTTGCATATCGTTTGCCATGATGCCGCCGCCGCCGACCGGGCACTGGGCCAGGTCAAATCCCTCATCCGTGGTAACTATTCGACCCCTCCCACGTTCGGCGCCGCGCTCATTGCCTGCGTCTTGAACGATACCGAGCTGCGGCGACTCTGGGCCGAAGAGTTGGAGCAGATGCGTAAGCGGCTAGCCGGCTTGCGCACACGCCTGTCCGCCACCCTGGCACAACTGACCGGCGAGGCCGACGCCTGGCAATACATTGAACAGCAGCAAGGGCTATTCAGCTACCTGCGGCTTAACCCTCTGCAAGTCGAATCGCTACGCCAGGAACATGCCGTCTACCTGCTGAAGTCCGGCCGGTTGTGCGTGGCCGGCCTGACGGATGGCAACATCGATTACGTAGGACGCGCCATTGCGGCCGCCGCGCGGCGCTGAACGCCCTGCCCCCACGTCCAGGCCGAAGCGCCCATTTGGCCTGAACGCGGCACAACCGCGGTCTCTTTTCCACTAAGCGGCCCGCTTTAGTAAGGCATTTCCTAAATTACTCGCAGCAAGAGCAAAATCCACGCTTGCTTTGCTAAGCTCTCACAAATTCATAAGGCCAGGCTACGTCCAGCTGGCGCGGGCGATTTTCCGTGAGAGTATTTTCCACATCAAAAAACATCGTGTTCGGATTTGCCAGAATAGTGCTCCTGGCATGCGCTTTCCTGGCCTCGTTCCCCTCCATGGCTGATATCCAGCTAGCGGGAAAAAACCGGGTGATATTCACAGGCGACCAGCGTAGGGTTTTACTGCAGCTCGTCAATTCCGACGATAGCGCCGCGCTGGCCAATATCTCCCTTGACTGGGGAGACGGGCGGCAGGCGGACCCTCATATGGTCGTATCCCGCCCCGTGATCAGTATTCCTCCGCATGAGCAGGGCTCGGTCGAGGTGTTCTATCAAGGCGTTGGATTGCCGCAGGACAGAGAATCCTATTTTCTGCTGAGCCTGCTAAGCGCCCCACTTGCGCCCAGCCCCGGAAACACCCTGCAAGTGGCTTTGCGGCACAGATACAAGTTCTTCTATCGCCCTCAACTGACCGTCGCTCCAGCGGAAGCCGCAAACAGCCTGAGGTGGCAACGCGTCCGTAAAACAGGCGCAGTCAAGGCGATAAACCCTTCACCCTATTACCTGACGATCACCGATTTGAAATTGCAGGAAAAATCCGGGAAAAATTGCGGAATCCATATTCCACACACGATGCTTGCCCCATTTTCCGAAGCCACGCTGCAAACCGAAGGCTGCGAAAAAGCCATAGAACGTTTGCAATACAACCTCGTCTCGGATAGCGGCCGGGAGCATAGCCATGTCGTCGTCGTCAGCCAGCCGGAAGTGGAAACATGAAATTTCTCCTCTCGATCATTTTCTTTGGGGCTCTGTTGTTCTCCCAAAGCAGCTTTGCCGCCATATGCCTGCAGGACGGCACCAACTCGACCGCAACAATATCCTTCAACGGCACGATAGCGGTTCCCAGCACGGCCCCCAAAGGCATGATTCTGTGGCGCTCCCCTGATTACGTCACAGAAATCATCTGCTACCAGGAAACAAATTGGGGCATGGGTGAAGATGTTTACTTCTACCTGAGCCCCACGGATCAGGGCATGGTGCAGTTGGGCCCGGACCTCGAGTTCGGCGTGAACTTGGGTGGAGTCGACATGACATGCAGCAGCCTGCCCAAGTGCCGCACCAAGATAGGCATTATTGATCCCTGCATCGGGCCTTCCTGCACTAGCCGTAAAAATCGGTTCACGCTTTCCTATAACTTTTTTGTCGCCAAGCGGTCGACCGCGGAGCAAAGCAAAGGCAAGGATGGCCCGCTCGCAGGCATTGCGTCGTATGACGCCTTCCAGATCGATGGCGCGAACGGAATCAATGCCAAGCCGGACAAGAACTTTCGCATGACTGTTCAGGGGTTGGAGCAAATACGATTCATCGATTGCTTTTCCCAACTGCAAATACTTCCCCAAACCATCGACTTCGGCAGACTGCACGTATCTACTGCAAAGGCCTCAACGGTTGCCAAAGAGAAAGATTTTTCCATCCTGATCAGCAAATCGTGTTCCAGCGTCTATGGCATCTCTGCCGTCATGACACCCATAGACGCGACGGTGCAAGGCGGGGATACCTTGGTGCCCAGACAAAATGATTCCGTGGGGATCATGCTGCTGCGCGACAATAAAGTGCCGCTGCCATTCCATCGGGAATTCGAGCTGACTTCACCCACCGGCGACCAGCTGGTGACCAAGCGGTTTACCGCACAACTGAAGTGGCTCACCGATCAGCCCAAAGTGGGAAGCTTCAGCGCCGGCGCAACATTTGATATTTACTATAAATAGACCAAACCCGCGCCTGAGAGATCTGCCTCGCAGGCGCGGCCGTGGCGCGCCTTTTCGACATCCGCTCGCTTCCGTCCTAAAATCGCGGATTTGCCGAAAGAACCGTCATGGCCATAGCCATGAAGGGCTTTCATCCTTTACAAATAAGTGTGGTGAAGATGAACAAGCCTTTCATTTCGCTGTGCCCTGAAATCACTCGGGCACACGCGCTGACTCTGATGGACTGGTTGGAAGACGAGCGCGTCACCTGCTACTTGAGCGATTCGCGCCATGTCTCGCGCTTTATCGAACAAGCCATCAATCGGACGCAACTGCCGATTCTGACCCATCTGTTTAATCAGGGCGGCCGATTCTTCATGGCCTATGACAGGCGTGACACCCCGGTGGGGTTCGTGCGTCTCGTCAAGACCGGCCCGGACTGCGAAATCGTCCTGGTCATCGGCGACAGCGACAACTGGGGCCAAAACCTGGGCGCAAGCACGATCCGCGAAGGCATGAAACTGGCCTTCCTGGATATGCGGTCCGAGAAGCTCATCGCCAAGATTCACCCGGACAATGTGCGCTCGCTGAAGGCCTTTCTGCGCACCGGCTTTCTGCTCGAAAGCGAAACGCCAACACTGAAGTCATTGTCCCTCACTGCGGGGCGCTATCTCCGGCTGCTGCGCGAGGGCGCCATCGTTGATTCCACTGATATCTACATCACTGAAATCGACAAGGCCCGCCTCAAGAACCTGATCGAACTCGAGTATGGCCCGGCTGTTGTCGAACTCGAGCACGAGATTGAACGAGCCATCGTGGTCAAGCCCGAGCAGGTCGCGGGGAACGTGGTCACGATGAATTCCAGGGCCTTGCTGCAACTGGACGACGAAGAAATGGAAGTCGCCCTGGTCTACCCCGAAGACGCCGACAGCAGCGCCGGCAAGTTTTCCGTGTGTTCCGACGTAGGGGCCGCCATCCTGGGCTATCGGGAGGGCGACGCTATCGACTGGCGAATTTCGGACCGAACCCGCCGGATCGGCATCAGAAAAGTGCTTTACCAGCCTGAAGCCGCTGGCGATTTCCACCTGTAGATCCGCGTTCGCTACAGGTAACTCATGATGAAGGTTACCTCAGTGTTGGCGGCGCCGGGCCTGAGCGGCTCGGTGCCCACGCGGTAATAGTTGGCGGCCAGAGGGACCCGGAAGTTGGTGCCATTGGTGGGGTAGCCGCTGAACGTGCGCATGGTGTTCAACGGCACGGGCAGGCCGTTTGCGTCCTTGATCTGCAGGCCGATGCCCGCGGCGGACGACGTCCGGTTAAGTCCAACGACGCCTAGGGTAGCGTTGATGACC
This sequence comes from Achromobacter sp. D10, assembly GCF_035282245.1. NCBI lineage: Bacteria > Pseudomonadati > Pseudomonadota > Betaproteobacteria > Burkholderiales > Alcaligenaceae > Achromobacter > Achromobacter sp. D10. Next base: position 1,363,941 of record NZ_JAYJLE010000001.1, on the reverse strand, counting down.
GGGGTGAGCGCCTGCAGTTGGTAATTGATCTTGGTGATCCCTGCGGGACAGTTGTTCAGCTGGAGGTAGAAAGGAACTTCGCGGGTGGTGGAGCCTGGGCCGCCGAAGTCGAATAACTTGTAGTTGTCGCCCATTGCCACCGCGACATCCGGCGTTTCGCAGGATCCAGCCACGACATTGATGTCTCGACCCAGCACGAGATCCACGATTCTTCTGGGACCATATCTCACAAGCCCCAGATCGCCCGCGCCGACGACTCTGCGAGGCGCCAAGGGACCAGTTTTGTAGATTTCCAGGATCACGTCGCCTTCGAGGTGGTAGAAGCCCCACCTGAGCGGAGCCAATGACGCGATATAAGCCAAGCCATCTCCCAGTTTCGTCTTGATCCTAAAGGAAAGCCCGGTATTGCCGAGGGGAAATTCTTCCACGTTCGGCTTCGGAACACGCCCACGCCCGGGGGCCAGTTCCAGCCCCCAAAGCTCCTCGCTTGTGCAATCGAATTCGCTGCGAGGGATGACCTGGGCTTCGGTGTAGACCAGCGTTCCATCCGGCGTACCGGTCGGTATCGTGAGATTGATGGGGCCGGCATAAGTAAGGTAGCGCGTGGAGTGCCCAAAACATATTGCCTGGGCGGTATCCATGACACCTAACATAGCGACTATGACAACGAGGATGCGGATAGCCAGTTTGCCGTGGGGGAATTTGCCATGGTTCATGCTGCCTGTACTCTCCTATGGGCCTGTCGCTCCTCTTTGTCAGTCAGCAATTGAGAGCGCTCTGAAAAAGAGCCTTAGAGCCTATAGAGCAGCCGGCGGGCGCTCCATCAGACAAGTCCTAATTTCCTTGCCTTTCCCGCAGACAATGGCAGGTAGTGCGCGGATTGGCGGCGGCTTGCGGCTCCATGGGGTCGGAGACTCAGGGCGCGGCGTCAAGCTTGCTTGGGAGGGCCGCGCTTGGCGCCTTTGCCGGCCTGCAGGACAAGGTTGTAGAGCTGTTGCGCGGCAGGCGCCAAAGGGCGGCCCCGGCGCGAGATCAACCCCAGGCTGCGGGTGACGCGTGGATGTTCCAGCTTGATGCCGGCCAAGGTCGCGTGGCCGGCTGGCGGCATCGCCAGCTGCGGCACGGCCGCCACGCCCAGGCCCGCCTCCACCAGACCCAGCAGGGTCATGACGTGGCTGACCTCGAAGGCGCTGACCGTGCGCTTGCCGCTCTTGGCCAGGGCGTCGTCAATCAGCAGGCGGTTGCCGCTTTCCTTGGCCACGGTCATGAAGCGTTCCTGCGACAGCTCTTCCCACGACACGCTGCGACGCGCGGCCAGCGGATGGTCGCGCCGCACCGCCAGCACGAAGTCTTCGCGCAACACTGCCTTGAAATCCACGTCCGGCTCCTGGGTGCCGAAAAAGCTGATGCCAAAGTCCGCACGGCCGGTCACGACGCTATTGAGCACGGTGTGGGCGGTCTCGTCGATGATGCGGACCCGGATGCGCGGAAAGCGCTCGGCGTACTCGCGGACGATGGCAGGCAGGAAGTAATAGGCCACCGACGGCACGCAGGCCACTGTCACCAGCCCGCCACGCTGCGCCGCCAGGTCGCCGATGCTGAGCACCGCGCGTTCCAGTTCGTCGATGGCGCCGCGTGCCCGTTCCAGGAAGATGCGACCCACGTGAGTCAATGCCACGCGGCGGGTCGTGCGCTCCAGCAGACGCGCGCCCAGCAAGTCTTCCAGTTTTTCGATGCGGCGGCTCAGCGCCGGCTGCGACAGGTTCAAGTCTTCGGCCGCGGCGCGGAAACTGGCGCGTTCGGCCACCGCAACGAAAGCCTGCAATTCCTGTAAATCGAAATTGATGCGCGCCATGCATTAATCCATCCGTAAGTTGCAATTCAAATAATAACCGCCACGTCGGAGAATGCACCGCATGGAAACGATCATCCCTTGCGTACTGATGCGCGGCGGCACCTCCCGTGGCCCCTTTTTCTTGGCAGACTGGCTGCCGGCCAATCCCGCCGACCGCGACCGGCTGCTGCTGCAGGCCATGGGCTCGCCCCACGCGCTGCAAGTCGACGGCCTGGGCGGCGGTAACTCGCTGACCAGCAAGGTCGCGATCGTGTCGCGCTCGACCCGGCCGGACTGCGATATCGACTATCTGTTCGCGCAGGTCTCCGTAGACCGGGCCAGCGTCGACACCCGTCCCAATTGCGGCAACATGCTGTCGGGCGCCGCGCCCTTCGCCATCGACGAGGGGCTGATCGCCGCGGCCGATGGTGAAACCTCGGTGCGCGTCCACAACGTCAACACAGGCGCAGTGATCGAGGCCGTGGTGCAGACGCCGGGCGGCCGCCTGACCTACGAGGGCGACACACGCATCGACGGCGTGCCGGGCGCCGCAGCCCCCGTGCGCCTGAATTTCCTCGACGCCTGGGGAGCGGTCACCGGCCGCCTGTTTCCCACCGGGCGACGCCAGGAAACGGTGGACGGCGTGGCCGCCACGCTGATCGACGCCGCCATGCCCATGGTGTTGCTCCTTGCGGCGGACCTTGGCCTGCGCGGCGACGAATCGCCCGCGGAGCTGGACGCCAACCCCGCGTTGCTTGCGCGCCTGGAACGCATTCGCCGCGAAGCCGGCGCCCGCATGGGCCTGGGTGATGTATCGGACAGCGTCATCCCCAAGCCGGTGCTGCTCGCGCCGGGCAGCGACATCTCCGTCCCGTCTCTGCGCTCCCGTTACTTCACGCCTCATGCCTGCCACCGCGCCCACGCCGCCACTGGCGCGGTGGGCGTGGCCGCCGCCTTTCTCATGCCGGGCACGGTCGCGCATGATTGTGGCGGCCCGGCGCCGCTACCAGGCTACCGGGGCGTACGCATCGAACATCCGTCGGGCGCCATGGACATCGACGTGAAGCTGAACGACGCCAGCGGCGAAGTGCAGACCGCCGGCTTGGTGCGCACCGCGCGCAAGATCATGAAGGGCCTTCTGTATGTGCCGGGGCGCTATGGCGCGGCACGGCAAGAGCAGGAGGCACGCGCCCGGCTGGCATCGCGCCAACCGGTCGCGGCGTAAAAAAACTCGACACACAGCGGTCCGCAGAGGCCGCCCACAGATCCATCTGGAGACATGACATGGCTATTCCCACCCGCGCCACCTTGTGCGCCGCCACCCTTTGCCTGGCCCTGGGCAGCACGGCCGCGCACGCCGAATTTCCCGAACGTGCCATCACCATGGTGGTGCCCACCGCCGCTGGCGGCGGCAACGATACCCTGGCCCGCGTGATCGGGCAGAAAATGGGCGAACTGCTGGGCCAGACCGTCATCGTGGTCAACAAGCCCGGCGCGCAGGGCGCCATCGCCGCCGACTACGTGGCGCGCCAGCCGGCCGACGGCTACACCCTGATGCTGGGCTACATCGGCACGCACGGCATCAATCCGGCGCTGCAAAAGGTCAACTACGATCCGGTGCGCGACTTCACCGCGATCGGCATGGTGGCTGACTCTCCCACGCTCATGGTGGTATCCAGCAGCATCGGCGTGCAGGACGTGGCGGGCCTGCTCAAGTATGGGCAGGCCCATCCCGACGGCCTGAGCTACGCCTCGGCCGGCCCGGGCACGGCGCCAGCGGTCGCGGGCGAACTGTTCAACCGCGCCACCGGCGCGGCCATGCTGGAGATTCCCTACAAGGGTTCGGCGCCCGCCATGACTGACACGCTGGCTGGCGTAACGCAGGTCATGTTTCCCAGCCTGTTCAGCGCCTATCCGCACCTGAAGTCGGGCAAGATCCGCGCGCTGGGCGTAGCCGGCACGCGCCGCGCCAAGGTGCTGCCAGACATGCCGACCTTGGCCGAACTGGGTGTGCAGGGCGTGGACGTAGCGCAGTGGTACGCAGTATTCGCGCCCGCCAATGCCGATCCGCAAGTCGTCGCCAAGCTCAACAGCGCGCTCAATGGTGCGCTCAACGATCCGGCCGTGGCCGCCAAGATCGACGACCAGGGTGCCGAAGTGCGCACCAGCACCCCTGCCGAACTGGCGGCGTTCGTGCGCGAAGAAGCCGTCAAGTGGAAACGGCTGGCCTCGACGATCCACGCCGCGCTGTAAATGAGTCCGACACCGTGGAGTCGGAATGGCGCCTTGAGCTGCCGAGGGGGCCCAGATACAAGGGCTCCCAACGACAAGTCAAGGCATGGTCACGGTAACCAGGTAAGTGCCGGAAGTGACGGGCTTGCCGGCGCGATCAACCAATGTGTACTGCTGATCGTAGTAGCGACCCAGGGTCATCCTGCTGGCGACCAGCTTAGCCTGCACCGGCGTGTGATCCGTTGCACTGAGCGACGATTTCGGCTGGACACGCCGCACATCCAAATCAATGTTGCGGGAAGGCACTGGACAAGCATCCATACGCAAGCCGTTGGCCTGGAAGGAGGTTGTGCATGGGGATTCGACCACTCGGCCGCTAAAACGAATGACCCCAGACCCCATCGATGTCTCTGCTTGGCACATGGGAAATGCACTCAGCATTGCTATCGCGACAACTAACGAAAACTTGCCGTTCACGCCAGATCTCCTTGAGGAATAGCCTCACCTTGGGTATCGACCGAACCATGGGATTCTTAAGGATTGTCTGATTGCGAATAACAATGGCTAAACGCCGCTGCTCTATGAAAATCGGGTCATTTGGGGCTGCAACGCGAACGAAAAATCAGACCGTCGGAAGTCGATAGTTCTGCTCAACCATCGGCTCGGTCGCAAGCTTTGATGCCGATACGGGATGACCAGCCTGCTTGTAGTGAGCACCGACGGCAATCGCCCCAAAGCGATCTCTTGCATCTCTTGATGACGAAGATTCCGACGGCGGGTAGTGAAGAAAGCGCTGAATCACAGCCATTGCAGCGCAGCACCATGCGGATCCGTCCAGGCCAACGCATGGCCATCGGCGCATAACAGGAACATGCCGGACGGTTGCGGCGTGGCCGCGGGCACGAATTGTGGAAAAACCAATGGACTTTCGTTGCTAACCCAGACGCAACGCGAGGCCAACATGTTGCGTGCGAATTCATTGCGCAGCGCCTGGTCCATCACGTAGTTCAGGACAGCGGAGTGATACACAACCACGGTCGCTTCCGCCGGAGCCTGTTCGATTAAGGAAGCAAGATCCCGCAGCAAATCGCCCCGGACGATCTGAGGCGGCTCGCGTCTGCAGATCCGCAGCGCAGACTGAAGGCGCGCGAGTCGATTGCCATCCTCGGGCCACACCAAGTCCTCCAGCCACTTCCTGTCCTCATCGCAGTGAACGTCGATTGGGCTCAGGTCTAGTCCCGCCCTCCACACAATTTCAGGATAGGTGTGGGGGAGCGAGCCCGCGCCGGTGACCGCACAGGGAAATACCGGATAACCCGAATCGTCTCCACACGGAACCAGGCGTTGGGACCCCCAGTTGTAGCCGTATTTGTCCATCAGCAGGCACAGCCCTGCAGAGGCCCCCACTTCAATGAGCGCTATCTTGCCCCCGATCGAAGCGAGAGCAGGCAGCAATACTGCACAGCGCCCCGGTTCGTTAGTCTGCGTGGAACGAGTCAGCATAAGATCCCGGATGGCGGCGCCATGTTGCGCCAGGCCTGCATCGAACTCCGCGGTCGACGTGGGCGCGCCTACGGTATGCCGGAACGCTGCAAACAGCAGATTGGGTTGCTGTTTATCGACAGGCAGACCCTGTAAAAACGCCAGTGCGTCAAACGAATTCGCGACATGCAACGCCCATTTTTCATACAAGGGCGAGCGGCCCGCCGCCTCGATTCTTGCAAATCTCAAATAGCGGTCAGCAATTCGATCCATGACATCTCCCATACGCAGATGAGTCTCGGCAGATTAGCATCGGTCGCGGGGAGCTATCATCTGTCGACCATTTTCCGAACCCTCCCGGGACTCACGTGGATCACGTATCCTGGGCACCGTTTCGACGAAACTTGTGGCTGCGCTAAAGCCCCGCTAGCATCGGCTCAAATGCACTCCCGCCCTGCCCCCGCATCCATGACGGAAGCCACCATGACCGAACCCACCGACATTGAAGTTTCCGCCGAAGCCGAAACTCATAAGGGCGAATTTTTCCTGATCGACGCCAGCTTCTTGGGCAACGGCGGGGTTCCCGGCATAGAAATCGCCAACGAAGAGAAGCTGATCGATCCAGGGATGAATGTCGTCTCGCGTCCTAATGGAATGCCAGACCAGTATCCGGAGCGTCCCCACCTGGTTCATGTACCGGCGAAGGGCGTAATGCCACGCGATCTGGAAGAGCTTGCTGGCATATGGATTGTGTCGGAGCCGTTGAAGCAACTGTTTGAGCAGTTGGACGCCGAGGCGTTTGCATTTGTGGCATGCGACTTCAGCCTTGCTGACGGCAGCCCCGCCCCTCGGTACTACCTGGGCAATGTGCTGCGCAGGCTGGATGCCCTGGATGAAGCCGCTTCTCGTGTGAGGATCAAGCTCGACCACAATGATCAGACCGGCAAGGACGAGAAACTTTATAGCCTCGTCGGCGGGGCCAGCTTGGTGTTCAAGCAGGACGTTGTGGGAGATGCCCATATCTTCCGCCAGGATCGCATGGGAGCACCGCCCATCTGCGACCGCGCGATGTTTGATGCATTGCGTGCGGCCAACTTCTCGGGCGTACGGCTGCGCGATGTCGCCGATATTTAGCAAGACCACCTGGTGCGCGGCCGTCGGATCACTCCTGATCTCCTGGGCCAGTGCGCCGCCCGTTACGGCGTCTCTCTGACGGCCTCAATTGTCAGGTGGCTGGAGTTCACCCATCAGGCTGCCTTTGCGCATGACAAACAATCCGCCTTCATTCGAACTCTCACCTTCAGCAGATCAGGTAGAAAGCTCGGGCCATTTTTCGCTTCAGAGCGAACACTCGTTTGACCTTAATGAATGTCCGTTTTTCGCCGGGAGCGGTCATCGAATGACAGACAGATCCCGACTCATAGCAGTCGTTCGGGGCGGGCTTGGCCAGCGCCTGTTTTGCGGTGCCAACGCCTCGGGTTCGTTTGTGTTTCTATTGCAGCAGTGTGTGCAAATGTCCGATACCGATGGGCATCCGAAGGCTCAGCCAGACTCAAGAGCACTCGTCCGAACGACTATCGAAATAGCGGACGGCGCGGATTGGGCTGTGCGAGGACGCACTCTTGAGCAAATTGGCACCAGAAAGGAGTTCAAAACTCTTGATTTGATCTTTGCCGATTCCCGTACTGCTTCGAAGAGCGCATCCCAGGTCTGAAGCCGAGAACCTGTTATGAGATCCGGCGGCGCGTCTGTAATGGTGTTTCGCCGAAAGCCTGGCGGTACGTTCGCGAAAAATCGCCCAGATGTGTGAAGCCGAACCGCTCCGCGATCTCACTGACCTTGTCCGTGTTCCCGTCCTGCGACAAGGCCCGCCGGACCGCCTGCAGGCGTTGCACGCGCAGCCATTGCAGGGGCGACTGCCCGCACTCGTCCTGGAACAATGCTTGTAAGCGTCTGATCGACAGGCCGCAGTGGCTGGCGACCATGGCCACCGGCAGGCGTTCGCCCAGGTGTTCAAGCATATACCCCTGTGCGCGGCGGATGGCCTGGGGCGCGGAAGGCGGCGGCGCTGGCCAAAGATGCGCCGCCATACTGTGGGGCTGGTGCAATAGCAGCGTGGTGGCGACCAGCATCTCGGTCTGGGCCAGCAAGGCTGCCAGGGCGACGTTCTCTCCCTCGCGCAGGCCGGCGCACCGCACCACCCATTGCAGCATGGGAATCAGCGCCTGCCAGCCGGCGGTATGCAAGGGGATGACCGCATCGAAACAGATGTCGGGCGCTTGCTCCTGAGCTGTCAGGCTGCACCAGGCGTCGGCGATGGCCGTTCTGTCCAGGCGTAGCAGGACCTGTTCGTAGTCATGGCTGGCCGTGAAATGAAACGGCCTGTCGGGGCTTAGGAGGAATGCCTTGTCCGGCGACACCTCTATGTGGTGCCCATCAAAATGAAATTCCGCATGCCCCTGCGTAGGCAGTACCAGCAGGTAATAGCCGTCCAGGCCTTCGCAATCGGGATCGATGCTGATGTCCGCCCCGTACCCATGCCTGAGCTTGAGCAGCGACAGGCGCCCGCACGGAACGAGCTCCAGCCGGCTGTGTACGATGCGCCCGCGAATGACATGCAAGCGGTATGAATTGAGCACGCGGCCGATCTGCTGCCGCGCCTCGTCGAGGTCGGCGGTATTCACTATCCGATACTGCTCGAACGGCACTTGGGCAAACAGGGTGGCGGTCATCGAGGTTCACGTGTGCGGGGTGCTCACATATTACTGGGCATTCATCGCGGCGCAACAAAAAATGCGCTTTTCCGATAGTCGGCGGCGCGAAACCGATAGACGCCCCAGGCACGCGGAAACGACCATAACGCGCTGCGCATGCGCGCCGAATGCCGGGCGCCGCAATCATCTGTACCCACCGCGGAACAAGCCTTTGCGGGCGGTCGCCGCGAGTTTGCCGGAGGCTAGAAAATGAAACGCACGTTGTCCCCCTTGTTATTGACGCTCGCGGTCTCGGCTCCGGCTCATGCAGCAGATGCCGTGTACCAATACACAGACGGAAGCCGCTCATCCACCGCGGGAGGGAGCGAAACCGGCGGTAGCGGGCAGGCGAACAGCGGCCAGAGCGGACAGACCGCGGGGAGCGTGACGGTCGGGCTCACGGGGAGCTCGACGGGCGTCGACATTATCACCAGCAATGCCCCGGGCGTGCGGGCCGGCAGCACGGGCGGCACCGGCGCGAACGGGGCGCCTGGTGTCGGCGATACGGGTTCAGGCGGCGGCAATGGCGGAGCGGGCGGAGATGTCGGCGTGACCGGAACCGGGATCGTTAGCGTCAACGTGTCGGGCGACAACGCGGTTGGCGTTCAGGCGACATCCACTGGCGGGCAGGGCGGGTTCGCAGGTTCCGAAGGCGATGGCCCCGGTTTCCAGGGGGGGTATGGCGGGTACGGGGGAAACGTGACCGTCGATTTCTCGCAAGGTTCCGGCACGATAGGGACGTCCGGCGCCGATGCCTTCGGCGTGCAGGCGACCTCCGTTGCGGGAAGCACAGGCACCAACGGCACCAATTACATCATTATCGACGTCAAGGATCTGTCCAATGGCCGTCATGGCGGCAACTCCGGATTGGTGGACGTGACCATGGGTAGCGGCATGGTGATCACGACCTCCGGCACCAATGCCATCGGCGTCGTCGCCCGCGGCGTCAGCGGCAATGGCGGCGATGGCACCTCTGCCGCGGGCCCGATCAGCACCGGCAAAGGCGGAACGGGCGGGAACGGCGGCGTCACGCAGACGGTCTCCGTGAACAATGGGGGATTCATCGGCACATCCGGCACGGGCGCCATAGGCATCTTCGCCCAGTCCATAACGGGCAGCGGTGGCGCCGGCGGCAATTCCCAGGATGTCGGGGGTAGCCATGCGGGGGCCGCCGGCGATGGCGGTGTCGCCGGCGAGCTTTCTGTTGGCAATACGGGCAAGATCAGCACCTCTGGTAGCTATGCTCCGGGCATTCTGGTGCAATCGGTATCCGGCGCCGGCGGCATCGGGGGCAGCGCATCGGGCCTATTCGATGCTCACGGCGGAACGGGCGGTACGACCCCGGACGGCGGCACGATCACCATCACGAATTCCGGCACGATCATTACCAGTAACGCGAACTCGCAGGGCATCGTCGCCCAGTCGCTGGGCGGGGGCGGCGGCATGGGCGGCGATGCCGGCGGCATGATCGATATCGACGGCGGTACCGGCGGTACCGGCGGCAATGGCGGCAGCGTCAATATCACCTACCTTGGCGGCGCCATCAGCACGAGCAACCAGCTTTCGCAAGGCGTGGTTGCGCAGTCGATTGGCGGCGGCGGCGGTATGGGCGGCGTCGCCACCGGCGCCGGCGCCATCGGCGCCAGCACGGTCGGCGGCAATGGCGGCATCGCGGGCGCAGGCGGTACCGCGAAGATCTCCACCAACGCGCTGACCTTGAGCGCGACAGGAACGGCATCAACAGGCCTGCTTGCCCAGTCGATCGGGGGCGGCGGAGGCGCCGGAGGCGGCGCATATTCCACGTCCGCAGGCCCCCTCCTGGATATCGCCGTGGCGGTCGGCGGTACGGCCAATACCGGCGGCAGCGGGGGCACGGCGGCCGCCACCGTTCAGAATTCCAGCATTTCGACGGGCGGGGGCGGGCAGAACGTTCAGATCACGAGGAATGGCGAAGTAACGACAGTCAACCTGCCGTCAGTCGATTCCCACGGCGTCGTCGCCCAATCCGTCGGCGGCGGCGGCGGCAATGGCGGCGCCGGCTCCGCGGCGTCGTATGCCATCGCGATACCAAACGGTTCGGAAGACCCAGGCGCGAAGATTACGTTCTCTGGGGCTTTCTCGACCGGGGGCTCTGGCGGCTCGGGAGGCAGCGGCGGCCAAGCCACTGCAACCATTAGCGACGGTTCCAAGGTCACAACAGCCGGTGATGGCAGTATCGGTGTCATCGTCCATTCGATTGGCGGCGGCGGTGGCAATGGTGGCGACAGTTCGGCCATGGCCGGCACAATTGGCTACGGCATACCGATACCGTTCCTCAGCACCAAAATAACGCCCTCGACCAATGCAATCAACGTTGCCCACGGTGTCGGCGGTTCGGGCGGATCTGGTGGCAATGGGGGGACCACCACCTTTACGCTGGGCGACGGCAACAGCCAATCGACCTCGGTCGTCACAACTTCCGGTGACGGGGCTATCGGCGCGCTGGTCCAGTCGATCGGTGGGGGCGGCGGCAATGGTGGCATCGGCAATGCCGCCGTCAATAGCTGGTCGACCAACCAGAACGCCGACTTCGCCATCGGCGTGGGCGGCCACGGCAGCAGCGGCGGCGACGGCGGCTCGGCCAACGCCACGGTCAATGCCAATGGCGCCATCGCTACCCAAGGCCACGGTGCCGAAGGAGTGCTCGTCCAGTCAATTGGAGGCGGTGGCGGCGTGGGCTCGGGGTCGGCCGTCAATGTCTCCGGGCTGAACACCTGGGCGACGGCGGTGGCCAATATTCCCGTGGGAAGCGAGATCGACGAGGACGGCAACAAAATCGCCGTCGGCATGAACGTCAAGCGCACGATCAATGTGGCGGCCCAGGACGGCAGCGGTGGGCATGCCAATACGGTCACCGTGACGCACAACGGCGCCATCACGACCTCCGGCATCGATTCGGCCGGTATCGTGGCCCAATCCATTGGCGGCGGTGGAGGGTCTGCGGGATCGGCCGGCGCCGATGCTTCGACGGGCGTGCTTTCCGGTATGCCCGACACGTTGGCGGCGCAAGACCTGGTGGACGACGGGGTAACGGTCACCGTTCCCGTAAATCTAACCAGCACGATAAATTTGGGCACCACGGCGTTGAACACAGGTAGCGCGGGCACAGTCAAGATCAATAGTACCGGCGGAAAGATCGTGACGCTTGGCGACTATTCCAGCGGTGTGATCGCACAGAGCATGGGTGGCGGAGGAGGACGCGCTCGGGTCGTGACCGTCGGCGCGGAGACTGGTGGCGCGCTCGACAAGGGCTCGCAGCTATCGGTTAAGGCCGACCTTACGCTCGGCAGCGTTATCACCGATCAATTGGACGTGGAACCGACCCTGGGACATGGCAACGACGTGCAAGTCGTTCTGAACGGCGCGACGATTTCGACTGGCCGGCAAAGCTCTAACGGCCCGAAGTCGTCGACGCCGAACAGCGGCCTTCATGCCTATGGCATTCTGGCCCAGAGCATTGGCGGCGGTGGGGGTTTGGCGATTGACGGATCTGCCGATCCGAATGGGTCGGCAACACTGGGGCTGAATTATGCCTGGGAAGGAAGCTTCGCCGCTCCACCCCTCGGCGACAGTGCCGGCGGCTCGGTGTCATTGCATATCGGGCAAGGGGATAGCAGCACCAGCATCCAGACCTATGGCGATGGGGCACACGGCGCGGTGCTCCAGTCCATCAGTGGCGGTGGCGGCGTTGCCAATTTTGGCTCGTCAGCGCTCAACGTGCCTGACGGCTCGACGCGGAAAATTGCGGTACGACTTGGCGCGACCGTAGCGGGACCTACAACCCTGGAGAGCGGTGCCGTGCAAGTTTCATATGACCAGGGCGCAGCGCTGAACATTGCGACTTCGGGAAACGGTGCTTTCGGCATTCTGGCGCAGAGCATTAATGGCGGAGGCGGTCTGGTCGGTGTCAGCCAGGGCGTTGCACTTAACTATTCGCTGATCGGAATGAATACTGAAAGCGGGGATCAATTCTCGTCCTCAGGCACCGCCGGATCCGTGTCCATCTCCCTGCCTGCAGATACCATGATCAATACTACGGGAACGGGAAGCCACGGCATTGTTGCTCAGTCGATCAGTGGCGGCGGCGGTGTGGTCACGTCATACCAGTACGCCCAGACGCCCAAGCTTGTCGGAACAGCATTTTTTGTCCCGACAGAGGCGTCTGGAGACGCCGGCGCCGTCAATGTGTCCACCAATGGGCAGATCAATGTTGCAGGCGCTGGCGCCTACGGCGTGGTTGCTCAATCCATCGCAACTAGCGGCGGCCTGTTCACGTCAGGCGGCGATGTCTCCCTGGGTCAAAATCCAGCCGGCTCCGGTTGGGGATCGTCAGCTGGCGTGACGGTCAATGTTCAAGGGTCGATCGCCGCAAGCGGCGAAAACGGAATTGGCGTCCTGACGCAAAGCCAGGGAGCCGGAACCATCAAGGTCAACGTAGGCGGCGCCAGCCCCGGCACGGTGTCGGGCGGTTCCGGCGATCAGGGCGTAGGCATCCTGGTCGTGGGCGGCAACAGCAATAACACGATTACTGTCGGCCAGAACTCCTGGATCTGGGCCGCCTCGGGAAGCGCCATTAAAACGGTCGGCACGTATGGCTCCCAGAAGGTCGACGTCGACAACCAGGGTCAAATTTACGGAAACACCTGGCTCCAGGGCGGCTCGATCTCCGGCAATTTCCAGAATCCCAACGGGACGCCTCCCGGCGCGCAAAGCGGCACATTGACCAACGCCGGCTCCCTGATCGCCATGCCGGGCAAGGTCTCGTATGTCGACGGCCATCTGATCCAGACGGCCGCCGGCCGCATCGTTCCACATCTGGATTACAGCAACAGCGTCAGCGGGCAATATGTGGTCACCGGTTCCGCCACGCTTGCCGGAACGATCGAACCCGCGCTTGCCAGCGCGATGCCGAACAAGTATCTGCCGGTATTCACCACCTTGGGGCCCACCGCTGGATCGCTACACACGCCGGATAGTCCCTTGTTTGCATACACCACGCGCCAGACTGGAAATCGGCGCGACGTCGCGATCACCGGCACGCATTTCAACGCGCCGGCATTGGGGTTGAACCAACACAAAGGCGGCGTCGCGCGCACGCTGGAAAACGTCTTTGCTTCGGGCAATTCGGCGCTGGGGCCATTCTTCGCGGGCCTGGATGCGACGGCCCGATCCAGCCTGGAAAACTATCACGATGCGATCGGCGAATTGTCACCGCGCAGCACGATGACGCTGCTGTCGCGCGTGGCGGCCGACGCGTCGCGGATTGCCGACGCGTCCATGAGTTGCCCGGAATTCGCTTCGGGCTCCGGGCAGGCGGGTGCGATCCTGATCGAAGGCGAGTGCGGGTATGTCACCGTGCGGGGTAATACGACATCCCTCAGCGGCGACGCGGACCGCGGCAGTTCGCGCCTGAAGTCCTTTGCGCTGCAAGGCGGCGGCCAGCGCGAGGTCGGTTCCGGGCTCTTGCTTGGCGGGTCGCTGGCCTACCAGGCGGACAGCTTCAGCAGCCACGATGGCGTATCCGCCGACGGCAATAGCGTGCAAGGCGCCATCACCTTGAAGAAAAACCTGGGCGCCTGGCAGTTGAGCGGCGCCGTGTTTGGCAACTACGGCGAATTCGACACCAAACGCCATATCGGCGCACCCGGATTCTCCGCGACCGCCAAGGGCGAAGCGCCCACGTACTCGCTCGGCGTGCGCGGCCGCCTTGCCTACACCGCCGGCACGGAACAACTCTATCTGCGCCCCTCCGTGAATCTGGACCTGGTGCACGCCCGCAGCAGCGCATTCAACGAGAAGGGAGCAGGCGACCTGGGCCTGAAGATCGCGTCGTCAAGCTACAACACCGCCATCCTCACGCCCGAAGTCGAAGTCGGCGGCCGTATCGACCTGAAGGGAGGCAGCGTCCTGCGCACCTTCGCGCTGGTCGGCGTGGGTCTTCGTTCCAACGACGAGTGGAACGGGCGCGCGTCGTTCATCGGCGGCCAACGCTCACCGAGCTTCGGCATGCAGGCGCCCCTGGACCGCGCGGCGCTACGCCTGGGAGCGGGCGCGCAGCTGTTCGCGAACAAGCAGGTGGATTTGCAGATCCGGTACGACGCCGAATTGGGCAGCGAAGCAAAATCGCACAATATCGCAGCGAAGTTCGCCTATCGGTTCTAACGGAGAGCGATTCATCACCGTCCAGGTAAATGCCAACGCAGGTGGCGAACTCTGGCCAAGTGGCCAGCCCATCGTCCAAAGACGTTAGGGGTGAAACCACCTGGCCGAGGGCTTCTGCGAGCCACTCGTGCACTCTGGCCTGGTTTGTCACTTCTCAGGTGAGCGAGGGAAGGAAAAACTGCAGCCGCTTTTGAAGTTCGGCATCCAGAGCTAGAGGCGCTTCGGCATCAAAGTACGCCACGTCGACATCATCCACGTTCGAGGGCACCTGAAAGCCATGCAAGTTATCCCAAACCAAGGATCTGATGGCCCCTGCACCGATGCACCACGAGGGTAAACCAAGGCAGCGAACCGCCCGCAGCGCGGCCATCAGTTGCTCAGAGGATTCGACGAGGTCGCACAGTCGTTGCTCATAGCCTGCTCGAACGTTCGCCATCATTTCGCCGGAAACTGGAATCTCGGGTGGGTTGATATGTGGAACTAGCATATCCGGAATCATTGGCCGTCCGCTTCCTGGCCGCAATCGGTCAGTCGCAGCTGTTAGCTCATATCTCCGCTGCTGCCATACGCTTCGTAGACAGAACGCTCGCGCCGGCGCGCTGGTGAGCGTGCGCGTCGTGGCGTACTCAGTTGCTGGCTTTATCAGACATGGACCACCAGGTCCCGAATGTAAGCCTCCAGGGTGGTCGATCCGCGCAGCGGGGTGTCCGACAAGTCAAAGCCGCTGTCGACGCACACCTCGGTCATACGGGCATAGGATTCAGCGGCGGCTTCAGAAAACCCCTGGTTGACGAACGTCTGCTGCCATTCCGCTCGCGGTACGACGTGGACCTCGACAGGCCGGCCCAAGGCCTCCGCGAACGCTCGCGCTACGTCGCTGGTTGAATACCGCCTCGGGCCTTCTACGTAGCGGACGCCGCAGTCGTCGAGAGACGACATTAAACGGGCGGCTGCGACTTCGCCCAGGTCTTTCGGCGCGACCATCGGAATGGCGAGATCCGCCGGAAAAAGACTGGGCAACACGCCGGTGTTGCGCACCGTTTCGAGTAACCCGTCCCAGTTGCTCATGTAGTAAGCAGCGCGGTTCACGGCCGCCGGCAACGCCTGGGCCCTTAGCCCTTCTTCCAGTTCCCACAGCACGTTCAAATCGCCGATGCGGCTGCCCGGCTGGGCGCCGCCCGTCGACTCGGCAACGACTTTTTCAAGCCTGGATCCCTCGAGCGCGGCGAGTATGTTCGCAACGGTATGTCTTTCGACGACGTCGGTGTCGGTGGTGGTGTCCGCCGGAGGATTCAATAGAAAAGCGCGTCGGCCACGCCGGAACGCGGCGCGTAATGACGCCACGTCTTCCACATTGGCTTGGACAATGTCGGCGCCCCGAGCGCGCCAGTGCGCGGCGCGAGCCGCCGAGCGGGTAACGATGGTTACCTCCGCGCCACGCGCGAGCAAAGCGCGCGCGGTAGCCGCCCCGACGTGGCCGGTGCCCCCCATGATGATGTACATGTGTATATCCTCCGGTTGATGCGCGTTGCGAGCGTCCCGGCATCCGGGCCGCGCCTCATCGAGTCAAACTGAGTCCCAGCTATCGCTGGCCACATTGTGTAACGGCGGTGCCCCTCGGAGTAAGGGGGCAGCGCAGGACGCCCGATCAATATCCATGATTGTGCGCAATCGGGATCCGGGTGTCGAGCGGCTCTAACTCGGCGAGAACCGTCCTTGAGGACAGCCCTCTCCCGCACCCAAAGCGGCGGCGGACTTGGCTGCGGCGATGGGATGTCGGAGGAAATTGAGTCCCTGGGACATTGGAGGGACCGTAGCCGCCATACAGGGCTTTGGCCAGGGCCGATGCCGGCTCACTCAGATTGACTGCCCCCCGGAGACTTCGATGCGCTGGCCGTTAACCCACCGATTGTCCGGTCCCAGCAGGCTGGCGATCATTGGACCGATGTCGTCGGGAACACCCACACGGCCAAGCGCGGTCATGTTGGCGAAGGCCGCGTTGTAGTCGGGGATGTCGCGCACGGCCCCGCCGAGAAAATCGGTCTCGATAGCGCCCGGGGCAACGGCGTTAACCGTGATGCCTCGGCGTCCAAGTTCCTTGGCCATATATACAGTGAGCGTTTCCACGGCGCCCTTGGCTGCGGCATAGGCCGAGAAACCCGGGAACGAAACGCGGGTGAGGCCAGACGACAGGTTGATGACGCGCCCACCGTCCGCCAGCGATGGCAGCAGCGCCTGAGTCAGGAAGAACACACCCTTTACATGCACGCTAAAGAGCGTGTCGAACTGCGCCTCGCTGGTGGATTCAAAGTCCGCCATTTCGCCGTGCCCGGCGTTGTTGACGAGGTGATCGAAGCTGTCGCGGCCCCATTTTTCTTTCAGCGCTCCGCGCAAGGCTGCCACGAAGCCGGTGAAGGTGGCTACCTGGCTTGTGTCCAGTTGCAGCGCGACGGCCTTGCGGCCAAGAGCCATGATTTCGGCGACCACCGAATCCGCCGATGCCTGATTGCCGCGATAGGTGACTATCACGTCGCCACCGTGGCGGGCGATGCTCAATGCGGTGTTGCGGCCCAGACCTCGGCTGGCGCCGGTAACGAGAGAAATCGTTGTCATGAAAGAGCTCCAGAATCGTTGAGCGTTCATCTTAGGAGTTGCCGCATTGATCGGATTGCCTGATCATGTTGGCCAATTGCCTAATCGTTTTGTTGTAGAGAATCGAAGGTCATAGGCTCCATGTTTCTCTACGATTTCGCCCACTTCCGTCTCCCGAAGACAGTGAACGCTTTTGCCCAATCTTCCGAATTCTGGACTGCCGCCGCCGACCAATACAGACATGCCGGTGTGGCCGACGCATTGCTGCAGGCGGCGCAACGCTACGCCGATGCAAACGTAAACCGCGAGGGCGTCGCGGCGATGCCCGTCGAAGGCGTTGCCATTCTGCGCGAAACGTCTCCTTCAGCGCTTCAATATGCCATCACCAAACCATTGGTCGCGCTGGTCCTGCAAGGCCGCAAGCGGGTGACCATGGGCGCGGAAACTTTCGAATTCAGCGCGGGCGAGTCCTTGCTGATCACGACGGACGTGCCCACCGTAAGTCAGATAACCGCAGCCAGCAGTGCCGCGCCTTACTACTCACTGGTCATGGAGCTGAACGCCGGCGTGATCACGGATCTGGTCGGCGAGATGGGATCCGCATCGACCGAACAGAACCGCGCCGTGTGCGTGGACCCAACCGAAACTGAAGTGGCTGACGCCGCATTGCGCCTGCTTAGATTGCTGGACAGGCCGGCCTCAATTGCCGTGCTTGGGCGTCAACTTATCCGCGAACTGCACTATTGGCTGCTGGTCGGGCGGCAAGGCAGCGCCATTCGCGCACTGGGAGTCAACGGCAGTCATACCAACAGGATTGCGCGAGCCATTGCCGTATTAAGGAAGAGATTCGCCGAGCCCTTGCCCGTTGAGACCCTCGCTAAGGCCGCCAGCATGAGCTTGTCGGCGTTTCACACGCACTTTCGCAGCGTTACCACGCTTACGCCGTTGCAATTCCAGAAACAACTCCGCTTGCTTGAGGCACGCCGGCGCCTGCTCGCGGAAGGCGCGGCGATTAGCACCGCCGCCTACGCAGTCGGCTATGAGAGCGTGACTCAGTTCACGCGAGAATACGCGCGAATGTTCGGTCAGCCGCCCGGGCGGAGCATCCGCGAAGCACGCGCGCAAGCTCATCCGCCTATGCCCAACAGTTCTGACGAAGTCCGCGTGACGCAGGGGCCAGAGGTGCGATTGCCTTCGCCAGAGTCATAGGTGCCTGCGAACCTGTCGAAATGCTAGTGCGTCAGTCGATCTCTCGATATTTTTTTTCGGCCCGTTGCAACGACAAAAATGGGCATCGCGCCGCTGGCGCGATGCCCTCAGAGCAGACTGGGTGGCTTGGCCGTTATTTCGCCGTCAGAAGTCCATCGCCTCAGCCGGCGCAACCTGCGGCTTGGTATCTTCTGGAACCTGCGCGATGGTAGCGGCGGTGGTCAGAATGAGTCCGGCGATGGAAGCCGCGTTCTGCAACGCGGTACGAGTGACCTTCGTCGGATCGACGACGCCGATATCGACCAGGTCGCCATAGTCGCCGGTGGCGGCGTTGTAGCCATAATTGCCTTTGGCTTCCCTCACCTTTGCCACGACTACCGAAGGCTCTTCGCCTGCATTGGCGACGATGGCGCGCAGCGGAGCCTCGAGCGCTCGCAGGATGATGCGAATGCCCGCATCCTGATCGGCATTGGCGCCTTTCATATCCTGTATTGCCTCTCGGGCCCGCAACAGCGCAACGCCGCCGCCGGGCACGATGCCTTCCTCGACCGCCGCGCGGGTCGCATGCAGCGCATCCTCGACCCGATCCTTCTTCTCTTTCATTTCGACTTCGGTCGCGGCGCCCACCCGGATGACGGCGACGCCGCCCGCCAGCTTGGCGACACGCTCCTGCAGCTTTTCGCGGTCGTAGTCGCTGGTGGCGTCGTCGATCTGCTTACGGATCGATTTGACGCGCGCATCGATGGCCTCCTGCTTGCCGCCGCCGTCGATGATGATGGTCTCTTCCTTGCGAACGTCGATCCGCTTGGCGCTTCCGAGGTCTTCCAGCGTGGCCTTGTCCAACTGCTTGCCCGTTTCTTCCGAGATCACCGTGGCGCCGGTCAGGATCGCAATGTCCTCCAGCATCGCCTTGCGGCGATCGCCGAAGCCTGGCGCCTTCACCGCGGTGACCTTCAGCACCCCGCGCATGGAGTTGACCACCAGGGTGGCAAGCGCTTCGCCTTCGACGTCCTCGGCGACGATGAGCAGCGGCTTGCCCGCCTTGGCGGCGCTTTCCAGCACAGGCAAAAGCTCGCGAACGTTGGAGATCTTCTTGTCGTACAGCAGGATCAATGGGTCATCGAGCTGAGCGACCTGCTTCTCCGGGTCCGTGATGAAGTATGGGCTCAGATAGCCGCGGTCGAACTGCATGCCCTCCACGATATCCAGTTCGTTGTCCAGCGACTTGCCGTCTTCCACCGTGATCACGCCCTCGCGCCCGACCTTGTCCATCGCGTCGGCGATGATCTTACCGATCGCCTCGTCGGCGTTGGCGGACAGCGCCGCGACTTGCGCCGTCTCTTTGCTGGTGGAAATGGGCTTGGACATCTTGCGCAGTGCCTCCACCACACCGGAAACGGCCTGGTCGATGCCCCGCTTGAGATCCATGGGGTTCATGCCGGAGGCCACGTACTTCATGCCTTCCTGAACGACTGCCTGCGCCAGCACCGTGGCGGTGGTCGTGCCATCGCCCGCGACGTCGGCCGTCTTCGATGCGACCTGCTTCACGATTTGTGCGCCCATGTTCTCGAACTTGTCCTTCAGTTCAATGTCCTTGGCCACCGAGACGCCGTCCTTGGTAATGACCGGCGCGCCGAAGCTGCGTTCGAGCAGCACATTCCGGCCCTTTGGGCCGAGCGTCACCTTTACCGCCTCGGCCAGGATATTGACGCCCTTGACCACACGGCTGCGGGCACTGTCGTGGAACTTAACGTCCTTCGCACTCATTTCTAGCTCCTCAATCCATAGGCCGGCGGCGTCAGGCCGCCTTCTTCAGTTGAGCATCTTGCGACGTGAGCACGGCGAAAACATCCTCTTCGCGCATGACCAGCAGTTCTTCGCCGTCGACCTTGACGGTCTGGCCGGCATACTTGCCAAAGAGAACGTGGTCGCCGACCTTGAGCTCGGGCGGCTGCAACGAGCCATCCGCGTTGCGCTTGCCCTGACCGACCGCGAGGACCTCTCCCTGTTCGGGCTTTTCCGCCGCCGAGTCGGGGATGACGATGCCGGAAGCTGTCTTTCGCTGCTGTTCGATTCGCTTGACGATAATCCGGTCGTAAAGGGGACGGATCTTCATGACTCTATCTCCTGAAGTCTTGATCATCAAAAATTGAATGCCGGCGCACTGCAGCGACATGGCGAGGCAGCATGCGCCGTACAGCCCGGGATGGGTGCGGAAAAAAAACTATGGGCGCCGCCCAGCCGCTTCAAGAGCGATAAATGATTCAAAATGAAACTTATTGAATCAAAAAATCTCTTCCTCGCCCCAGGCGGTACACGACCTTTCGACGCGGCTCGCGGCCGTCCGGCAGCAGGGTGACGGGACAAGGCGCGGAACGGCCGCCATCGGCATCCAGAGTGCGATCGTCGCCGTCCATTTGGCCCCACAGACCGCCCTTGCGAGGCCGGAACAGCCAGCGGACATAGCCGCGGCGAGCGGCGATGTCGAGCAGGGCCTGCTGATCCGGAGCCTCGACGACGACCGCCTGGTTCGCCTCGCGCGCGTCGGAATAATCCGCGAACGCTCTACGGCAGGCGAGCGCTTCGGACACCGGCGCATTTAGGCGCCACCATCCCGGCCTTGCCACTCGCTCCACATCCCAGGCGCCGAGTTTCCATGCCGCCTCCAGCATTGCGTGGTCGATGACGGCATAGTCGCGCCAGCGCTGGTTGATCTGCAACGCAGAACCCGCGACGGAGTGCAAAGCGCCGGCCGTCCCTTTGTCGCGGCGGAATCCATGCCAGTGCAGGATAAGGATGATGGGCGTGTCTGATTTCTGTGTAGCGGTTGCGCTGACGGCGTACAGCGGAAGCTGCAGCGCAGCTACGTGCGAAGTGATGGTCTCAAGGATATCCATTCGCTGACTCCAACGACTTGCAGCCTTTTTGTCAAAGGCCATTGCGACAATATCGTTTCGCAGAATTTATCGCAGGTGCTTTGCCCGGGCAACGTCAGTTGGGGTGCACGTAGCCCTCGCCAGCGCGCCTTTGCCCGGGCCACTCCATCCACAGGGCCGACGACGCCAGCGGTAGCAGGAAGTTGGCGGCACAGGATTGCGTCGGTCTCAGCAGCCGGACGTGGCAAGGGCCGTTCAGGTCGACCAAGCTGTCCGTCACTGAGATTACGCTGGTGCAGGCGAGTACGTGGGAATTGAACACCACTCTTAGCTCGACTGGCGCGCCGCTCTGAGCCTGGCTGATGGAAAGCTCAGGGCGGGACAGATGAAGCGAAGTTGAGCGAGCTGAGAGGTCAGCTTGGCTCACAAATCTTGTGCAGTTAGCATCGGCCTACCGTAGCGCGAACGGCCGCCGGTCGCCTGCACGGAACTGCCTCGGCTGCTCGCCGCTGTAGCGCTTGAACGCGATCGAGAACGCCGCTTCAGATTGGTAACCCACCTGCCAGGCAATCCGGCCCACCGACATCGAAGTGTCCACAAGCAGGCGTGCGGCTTCCTGCATTCGGATGCGAGTCATGTAATTGAAAATGCCCGTGCCCAGCTCCCGTTGCGCCGCGGCGATCAGCCGCGAGCGCGAGGTTCCGGCAGCGCTGGCCAGCATTTCCAACGTCCAAGGCCGGGAAATGTCGCGGTGGAACTCGCGCAGCGCAAGCGCCACCCTTGAATCGTCGGGCAGCGCTATCCATGCTGGCAGTAACGCCGTGTGCGCAGCGATGTAGTGCCGGATCAAGTGGATCACGACCAACTCGGCCTGGCGCAACGCGACGGCGCGAAAACCCGGGCGCCGCGAAGTCAGTTCGTCGCGGATGGATTCGGTCGCGCGGCACAGCCACAGCGGCAGTTCGTCGAAGTCCAGTTGCAGCACGTCGGGCAACGCGTCGAACAGCGCCGTGCTCGTGCCCTTGGCCGGCGCCATGCCGGCGTAGAACGTCGACGTGACACCCGTATCAGGCGACTCGCCGAACGTGAGCGTACGGAAGCGATCGGCATTGGCGGGATTGCGCAGATCAACGGGTTGGTTGGGAGAGGTGTGCAACGCATCCTGGACGATATGTTCCTGGGCGCGCAGGATCAGGCACACGGTCTTGTCGCGCATCGCGTTCTTTTGCCCCGAACGGGTCATGAGCAGGTTGCAGCCCGCGCCGGTGAACACATATAGCGACACCGGCCAAACGCCGCCGGGCATGTGCACGGCCCATGGGCTGCTCGATTCCGCCTGGCCCGCCTCGATCTCGGCGAGGCGGCAAGCGTCAAGCGCGGCGCTTATCGGGTCCATCTGTGTCTTCCATCCATTTCGACCCTCCGGGGAGGGGACATGTGGCACCAATTTTTGCTCGAAGGGCCATGCCGGAAGGTAAACACTGTCGAACGGGCGCGCAATCCGTGAATCCCCGAGCATCCGGGCAGCCCCGCCAGTGGCGCTTTCGCAAAAGGAAATGGGTCCCTTGCACGGCGGCGCGAAACCATACTCCCACCAGACCAACGCGCAGACGTTCCGAGCACAGGAGACACTAGGCTGGACTCAAGACGCGCGGCGGATCGTTCACCCATTTCAAGAAGAATGCGATGCGCTCTACCGACCTCCCCGATCTCAAGTCCGCGGCTTTCCTCGCCGACCGATATCCGACCTATCGCCGCCTGCAAAGCGACTTTCCTCATTTCGAGATGGACATCAATGGCGAAGAGTGCATCGTCCTGACGCGTTACAGCGATGTGGACGAAGCGCTGCGCAATCCGCTGGCGACCGTGCAGCAGGCGCCCGGCGTGTTTCCCGAGCGCATCGGCCATGGCGCGGGGGCACGCTTCTATCGCGAGTCGCTGCCGAACATTGACGCGCCCGACCATACCCGCATCCGCCGCATCGTCACACCTGCGTTCAATCCCAAGACCGTCGCCAACATGCGCGGTTGGGTGGAAAAGGTAATCGTCGAGCATTTGGACAGACTCGAGGGCCAAGACGAAATCGACTTCGTGTCTTCCTTCGCCGATCCGGTGCCCGCGGAAATCGCCTGTCGTTTGCTGCATGTGCCGGTGTCCGACGCCCCAGAGTTGTTCGCGCGCCAGCACGGCCTGAATGCGGTATTGAGCGTGTCGGACATCACGCCGGAACGGCTGGCCGAGGCTGATGCCTCGGCAGCCTTCTACTACGAGTACATGGATGACGTGCTGGACACGCTCAAGGGCAAACTGCCCGAGGACGACTTCGTCGGTGCGCTGATGGCTGCCGAGGTCAGGGACAGCGGCCTGACGCGCTCTGAGCTGGTGACCACGCTGATCGGTTTCCTGGTGGCCAGCTACCACACCACCAAGGTGGCAATGACCAACGCGGTACTGGCCCTGCTGAACCACGACGGCGAACGGGCGCGGCTGATGGCTCAGCCCGACCTGGCTCGCAACGCCTGGGAAGAGTCGCTGCGCTATGACTCGCCGGTGCATTTCGTGCACCGCTACGCGTCCGAGCCGCTCACGATCGGCGGCCAGCCCGTCGCGGAGGGCAAGCGGCTATTGCTGGGGCTGCATGCGGCGAGCCGGGACGAGAACCGCTTCGCGCAGGCCAATCGCTACCTCATCGACCGTCCCGACAACCGCCATCTGGCGTTCGCGGGCGGCGGACATTTCTGCTTGGGGTCGCAGCTGTCCCGGCTGGAAGGCGACGTGCTGCTGCGCACGATCTTCCAGCGCTTTCCCGCCATGCGGCTGACGGAAACGCGCTTCGAGCGCGTGCCGGACCTGACCTTCCCGATGCTCCTGCGCATGACTGTCTCGCTCCGCGCCGAGTAAGGTTGAACGGCCATGAGTCAAATCACTGTCCAAATCCTGAACGGCATGTGTTGCGGCTTCGGCAACTGCGCGGCGCTGTGCCCCGAGGTCTTCGCGCTCGACTACGACACGAACCGGACCCGAATCCTGCCTGACGCGCCGCTGGCCAACTATGCGGCGGCGATCTCGAAGGCCGCCAGCGAGTGTCCGACACAGGCCATCTTCTTCAGCGCATCCGGCGGCCAAGCCCGGGCTTCGCATGGTTGAGCACACTCCGAGCCGCGCGACGGCGGATTGGCGGCCAATGCAGCTGGCGCGGCGCCAGCGGATCGCCGACAACATCTATGCGGTGACGCTGGCCTGCGAACAGGGCGCGCCGCTGCCCGACATCGCGCCGGGCGATCACATAGAAGTGCGGGTGCCGGGCGGTACGCGCGCCTACTCGCTGTGCAATCCACCCGACGCACGGGATAGCTACCACCTGGCCATCCATTGCGCGTCCGCGCATGGCGTAGCGCATTATCTGTGCGAGACGCACGCCATCGGCGCGCCCTTGCTGGTGCGAGGGCCGCACAACCATTTCGCGCTGTCACCCCGGCATCAGCGGGTTGTGCTGATCGCGGGGGGCATCGGCATCACGCCCATTATCGCCATGGCGGAATTCCTGGCGCGGCGCGGCCTGGACTTCGCCATGCACTACTGCGCGCGCAGCCGCGCCGCCGCCGCGTTCCTGGATCGGCTCGATGCCGGCTCCTGCCGGCACCAGGTGCGATACCACTTCGATGACGACCTCAAGGAGGGGCGGTTGGATCTGGACAGGCTGTTTGCCGGGCTGGACGCGGACCAGCACGTGTATCTATGCGGCCCGAACGCGATGTTGGCCGACGCCGTGGCTTCGGCCGAACGGCATGGCCTGGCCGGCCACCTGCATTACGAGCGCTTCGGCGCGAGCCGACCGCCAGCGGCACAGCAGGCGGCAGAGGGAACGTTCGCAGTGGTGGCGGCGCGCAGTGGCCGGCGCGTCGACGTGCCGCCGGACTGCTCGATCGCCACCGCGCTGGCCCGCGCCGGCGTGGAGGTACCGCTGTCCTGCGAGCAGGGCGTGTGTGGCATGTGCATGACGCGGGTCCTCGACGGCATCCCCGACCATCGCGATGACGTGCTGTCGGCGGCCGAGCGCGCTTCGAACGACCTCATCCTACCCTGCGTTTCGCGCGCAAAGTCGGCGTCGCTCACGCTGGATCTTTGAGGCGGCGCGCTGGGGGCAATCGAACATCACTTGCACCCGTCATCCAGTTCGCTGGCGGTCGGGCGCCACAACATGCCTAGGAGATAAGATGAAACTTGCCATGTTCCACGAGGGCGGCCGAGACCGCCTGGGCGTCGTAGAGGCGGACACGATCATCGACGTGACCGCGAACCTGCCGGCGCT
The DNA here is from genome assembly GCF_035282245.1 of Achromobacter sp. D10. Classification (NCBI taxonomy): domain Bacteria; kingdom Pseudomonadati; phylum Pseudomonadota; class Betaproteobacteria; order Burkholderiales; family Alcaligenaceae; genus Achromobacter; species Achromobacter sp. D10. The sequence goes on along the minus strand of NZ_JAYJLE010000001.1, from coordinate 1,338,450 downwards.
GTCGCCCGACCTTGCCGACTGGCTGCCAGGGCAGGACACGTCGTGGCGGCTGCTTGCGCTGCTGGCGCGCGAGTCAACGGCGCGCCTGCCGCTGTCCGCTGTAAGGCTGCTGCCACCGCTGCGGCGGCCGTCAGCGTTCCTGGCCATTGGCGGCAACTATGCCTCGCATCTGAGGGAGATCGCCCGTCTGAACGTCAGCGTGGGAGAGCACCAGATCTGGTTCAACAAGCAGGCCTCCTGCATCACCGGGCCGTTCGATGACCTGATCATTCCCCCGGGCATGTCGACGTTGGACTACGAAGTGGAACTGGCTGTGGTTATTGGCCGGCGTTGCCGCAACGTGCGAGCCCGCGACGCCATCCATTACATCGCCGGATACACCGTCTGCAACGATGCCAGCATCCGCGAGCGCCATCACCGCAGTCCGACAATCACGCTGGCCAAGTCATTCGATTCGCTGGGTCCGCTGGGGCCGTGGCTGGTCACGGCCGACGAGATCGCCGACCCGCACGCACTCCAGGTTCGCACCTGGGTCAATGACGAACTGCGGCAAGACGGCAACACGGCGGAAATGCGCTTCAACATCTTCGATCAGATCGAGGAGCTGAGCAGCGCCATGACACTGGAGCCCGGTGATGTGCTGGCCACAGGCACGCCGGCCGGCATCGGCGCCGCGCGCCAACCACCGTTGTTCCTCGCGCCCGGCGACGTCGTGCGCATGCATATCCAAGGCATCGGCGACATCAGGAACCGCGTCGTGGCCGCGCCGCCCGCGCAGACCTGAACGGCGGCGTCCGCACCTTCAAACCAGGACTTCCGATCATGCTATGCATCACGTTTGACAACTTCGGCAGCGCGGCCGGCGACGCGCTGCCCTGGCCCTGCCCCGCCAGCATCCCCGCCTCCGAATGGGCTGCCTATAACCAAATCGGCCTGGAGCTGGGCCATCCGCGCATCCTCCAGTTGTTGGATGAATTACAGATCCGCTGCACCTACTTCGCCGAGGGCTATGCGGCCCTGCGGTATCCGGATGAGCTGCTGGCCTGGCATGCGGCCGGGCATGAGATTGCCATGCACGGCTGGAAACATGAAATGTGGACGGGCATCGCCTCGCGCGAAGAAGAAGACCGCCTGATCCAGCTCGCCGTGTCGAGCATCCGCGGGTTGACAGGACTGGCGCCGGTCGGCTTCCGGCCGCCGGGGCTGGCCATCAATCCCTGGACGGACGAGTTGCTGGCGACCCACGGCATCCGCTACGTATCGCTGTCACTGGTTGGCGGGTCCGGCGCGGCGCGCGCGCCAGCACCCGGCGCCACGGCGACGATGCCGACACGGGTGGCGGTGCTGCCTACCGATCCGGCGCTGATCGACGGCGCGGTCATCCATCCACGATTCGGCGGCATTTTCGGAACATTGGACGCGACGGCAGCCTATGAGCAGCTGTATCTGTCTGCGCTGGCCCACGAGACTGCGCGCCCCGACGAACCCTGGGTGCTGGTCGTGCATCCGTTCACCTCCGGCAACCGGGCCTGGTTCGGCTTCGAGCAATTCATGCGGCGGCTGGCCCTGGCGTTCGGGCCCGCACGCTTTGCGCTGGCGAAGGACGCAGTGCCTTCAACGACGCACGCCCGCGCGCCCCTGGATTGATTTCAAGCCGTCCGTCTGTGCATCGGCGCGGGCCGGCAGGCCGCGCGGACCCGCGCCATTCGAGCAGCGGTCACACACAAAATACCTATAACGGAGACAAGTCATGAGGCATTTCGTTTTCATCGGCATCCTGCTCTGGGCCTGTTCGCGCAATGCGCTGGCGGCCCAAGGCGTGACCTATGGTGGCCCGGTCGGGGGCACCGACATACAGAGCGCCTACCTGCCGCCGTATCCGGGCCTATATGGTTCGGCCATCGCCGTGGGCGCGTTGGGGGAAAAGTTCTATGACAACGCCGGGCAGAGTTCAACGACTTCCGGAAGGCTGCCGGGCGGAATTGCGCAGTTCGGTCTTCTGTATGTCTATCCGCATAAGTTGTTCGGCGGCACGCTGGGCAGTTCCGTCTCCACTGGCTACGGCTGGGGCAGTATCACCGTCAACGGAAAGCATCAGAACTTCGAGGGTATGAACGACATCTACACCGACGTACTCATGTGGAGCAAGCATCTTGGCACTGTCGAAGCGGGCCGACCGCGCGGCTTGACGATGAAGCTGGGGTATTCCATGGTACTGCCCACTGGCAAGTACGACGCGAAAGAACTGTACACGACGGGACGCAATACGCTCTATTACATTCCGAACGGCGCGTTCACCTATCTGACCGGGCCGAACTTCTTGGGCGACGGCACCGAGTTCAGCATGAGCTATTTCCTGGACATTGCCCGCAAGAATTCTGCGACCGGCTATCGGAACGGGATGGTGGTGGACGTGGACATGGCGATCAGTGAGGTCATCGGTCGATGGCAGCTGGGCGTGGCGGGGTACTACGCGCGCCAGATCGCCGACGACAGGCTGAACGGACAACGTGTGTCGGGTAATCGCTTCGCCAGCGCGGCCGTCGGGCCGGTCATCGCGTACAACATGCCGGACTGCAAATGCAGCGTCAAGTTCAAGGCACAGTTCTCCGTGTTCACGCGAAATTCACTGGCGCCTAACGCCGCCTATTTATTCTTCAACAAAGCATTCAACTAGAGCGAAATATGAATATGGCGCGGTCTTTCGGCAATCAGACGACCGCTTGCTGTGCGGGACGGGTGTGCTGTTGTCTTAGGAACGCAGTGGACGAAGGTTCTCTCAATGGCCGAAAGCCGTCTTTGCTGATCACGGCGTCCCTCCTGAAATCGACATTCCGCATTCATCCGACCAGCTCATCATTACTAACCTCTCCAGCGCGCGGGCACAGCGCTTGCTGGCGCCGCAATGTTCCCAGCTACATCGAGATGCAGCGACGATGTTCCCCGCGCATCGCAGGAGATACCGTGAGCGACCAAACTCAGTTCTTTCTGTTTCTGGCAGCCGCTGGCGCGCTGGCCGTCATGCCGGGTCCGGGTTTGCTTTATTTAACCGCTCGCGCCCTGAGCGAGGGGCGAGCCGTGGCCCTGCGGTGTTGCGTGGGATCTTTCGGTGGTGGCTTGGTGCACGTCGCGGCAGGTTCGGCGGGCTTGTCGGCCCTGCTGCTAACGAGTTCGACCGCTTTCACCGTCCTCAAATTGGCGGGCAGTTTTTATCTGCTGTGGCTGGCATGGAAGACATGGCACCGCGCGGGCGCTCCCCAAAGTGCACCTGGGACGTGGAGGCGCGGCGGACCGGTAATTCAGGGATTCATCGTCGAAGCCACAAACCCGAAAACGGCGTTGTTCTTCCTAGCCTTCATCCCGCAGTTCATCGATACAAAAGCAGGTTATGTCGCGATGCAGTTCATTGCTCTAGGCGCCGTATCCGTGGTGCTGAATACCGCTGTCGCATTGATCGTGATTGTCACTGCGGCGCATCTGCAAAGACGCATCGCTCATCATCGCGGCATGGTGGGGTACACGCAGAAGGGCTCTGCCCTCTTGCTTGCAGCGCTTGGTTTTGCCACTTTGCTCGTCCGCAGGCCGCAAACGTGAAAGTGTAAATACCCTTTCCCGGCGTCAGCGCGCACGTGGCAAGATTTCGCGATTCAAGCGCACAAAATGCGGCATCTCAAAACGCCCACGACACCGACACATCCGCCCCGACGTCCTGCTGGCCCGGGCTGAATAACCGGGTCGCCACGCTGGCGCGCACCGCGACGTTGGGTTGCGGCGCGAAATCCATGCCGGCGCGCAGGCCCATGGCGTCCGGCGCGCCCACGGCGATCCGCTGGCTGAAGGCGATGCCGGGCGAGCTCGCGAAGCGGGCCTGTTGCGTGGCGTAGCGGGACAGCCATTCATGTTCCCAGGTGACGGCCATGTAGCCTTGCAGGCGCTGGGCGTTTTTTAGTTGCCAGTCGGCGCGCGCCATGAGGCCCAGGCTGCTTTGCAGACTGTCGGCCTTGAGGGAGGACAGGTTCAGCTTGCTGGCTGCGGGACCCGATTCCTCCACGCCCGGGCGATAGGCGTGCACGTAGTCCAGGCCCAGCACGGGACCGACGGAAACGGCCTTGTTCAGCGGCCAGGCATAGGCGGTGGCCAGGCCGGCATTGAAGCTGGCGCCGCTCCAGTCGCTGTCGTGGCTGGCTTGGTAGTCGGAGAAGCCGACGCCGCGTTTCATCTTGCCCTGTTCGGCCCCCGCCCTGGCGTAGGCGGCGAAGTGCATGCGCGGATCTTGCGCGGGCTGGTAGCGCGTGTGCACGCCCAGCTGGAAGGCCGTGCTGGAACCCTTGCCGTTGTGGGGCGAGCGGCTGGTGCTGTCGAGTTCGGAGATGCTGAGATTCAGACCGTAGGTCCAGTCCTCGCGCGTGCTGCGTTCAAGCCCGACGAGCACGCCGGTTTCGCTGGTGCGGTGGCTGGCCAAGCCTTCGCGACGGTCCTGTGTGGCGTGGTATCCGTAGGGCTGCACGAAGGCCTGCCAGCCCGACGGGCGCGTCGCCGGCAAGGCGGTGAACAAGCCGCGCGTGCCCAGCAGCGGACCCACGCGGTGGTCGCGCTGAATGGAGTCGGCGGTCAGCGCGCCATAGGCGCCGGGGCCGAGCTGTTCTAGCGCGGTGGTGACGTCGGCGCCGTCCATGCGGGAGAAGTCCAGCGAGCGGTACAGGTCGCGCAGGGGCAGCTGTTGTTCGGACGAGGCCCGGCCCAGCGCCCGGCCCAATGCCGCGCCGTTGCCGGAGCGGGCGAACTGCGAGTAGGCGTCGCTGCCGCGCATGACTGACCAGGCGTAGCCTTGCGGCGAGCCGGCGTCATCGCGGGTGTCGACCAGCAACGTGGGCGACGCGATGCTGGCGACCAGCACGTCGAAATCGCCTTTCTGGCGCGCGGGCTGGAACAGCTCGGAGGAACGGACCGTCCAGCCGTCGGCGTACCAGTCGGGCTGCAAGGCCACGTGCAGTTCGCCCGCGACGGAGGCCAGGCCGTTGACGGTAAGCGTGTCGCGTCCGCCGCGGGCATTTGTTTCCAGCACCAGCCGGCCGGTGGATTCCTGCACGTAGTTGCCGGCGATGGTGATGTTGCCGAAGGAGTTGCCGGGGCTGAGCGTGCCGCGGTTGCGGAATGCACCGGCGTCGTTCATGGTGTAGCGGCTGTTGCCGGACAGCGTGGCGCCTGGCGCGATGTCGAGCGAATAAAGCCGGTGTTCGCCATTCAGCGAAGTCTGGCCGCCAGCGAGCCCGACGTGTAGATTGCGTATACCCTCGATATTGCCGTCGTAGCGGAACTTAAAGCCGGCGTCGGGCGTGTCCAGCGCGCGGCCCTGCGCGTCGGCCTGCCTCCCGAGGTTGAGCGACGTCAGGCGTTGTCGGCCCTGTTCGTCGACGCGCTCGTACAGGGAAACGATGTCCCCTTGGATGGAGGCGCCGCGCAGCACGTTGATTTCGCCGACCAGGGCATTGTCGGACATATAGATGGCGGCGCGGCGGCCGGCGACCGATCCGCTGATGTCGACCCTCCTGGCCAGCGGGCCTTCCAACTCGGGTAGCAGCGGCAAGGGCCCGTCTTCGGTTTCGCGGATATAGGAGCCGCGGTATTCCGACGCCGAGCCCATGCTGTTGTTGCCGAAGTCGAAGGCCAGCGCGATGCCGTGGCGGCCCAGCGCCTGCACGTCGCCGCGCTGGATCAGCACCTGGTCTCTGCCGTAGCTGAACATGATGCCGCGCCCGTTCCAGCCGTTGCCGTGAATGCGGACGCCCGGCGCGATGGCCAGCGTGTTGGCGCTGCCGTCCACACGGATCCCGGCACCGCCGTTGCCGGCGCTGAGCAGGTCGGCCGACTGGGTCACGTGGTTGCGTTCGCCGTAGACGTGCAGGCCGAGGCCCAGTGTGGCGGTGTTGTACTTACCGAGGACATACGCGGTGCCGGCCGCGTTGCGGGCGGCGTAGGGGTTGCGGTTGTCCAGCGTTAGGCCGTCGCCGTAGATCGAAAACCCGAAGAAGTTGCGGCGGTCCAGTTGCAGCCCCATGTCCTGCATGGCGGCCAGTTCGGCTTCCATGAAATTCGTGTAATTGCGGTAGTCCTGGTGGCTCATCAGGCTGTTGCGCAGCTCGATGTGGCTCATGTAGTCCTCGTCCAATTGGCCGGCCGACAGCATGCGCACCGGCAGGCCTGGCATGGCGCCGGCCAGTACTTCGTCGACGTGCCGGCCCGAGAAATAACCCTGGTCCTTGCGCACGTCGAAAGCATCGGCGCTATACGAATGGTCGCATTGGCTGCACATGATGGCCTGACCGGGTCGAGCCGGATTGCCATTGTCGTCGCGCAGGTGCTCGGACCATTGATTCAGGCGCTCGCCGAAGCGCGGCGTGGGCGAGTCTTCGAGGTCGTCCTGCACACCGCTGAGGATACCCAGCGCATGCCCGAGCTCGTGGAACATGACGCCGGAGAAATCGAGCCGGGACGGGTCGCGCGGCAGCTGTGAAGGCATGTGCTCCAGCTCGTCGAAATCGAGGCGGCCTACGGCGATGTTGGCATGGCCGTTCGGCTCGGGGCCGCCGTCGCGCGCCAGGGCGGCGAGCAGCTTGGTCGTAAGCGTATCGCGGCCGGCGACCGGCGCGTCGGGGCTGATCGCGCCAGCGTTGGCTTCGTCGTAGGTGCCAATGTGCAGGACCGGCGGCACGTGGCCGGGTCGCAGCGTGACGATCTCGGCCCACAGTTGCAGGCCGGAGACGATTTTGCGCTTCTGTTCGGGCGAAAGCGTGAAGGTGGAGTATTCACCCGGGCCGTCATCGAACACGGCGAAGGGGCCATCGCCTGGTCCGAAAAAGCGGGCTTCGAAGGCCGTCTGCCCGTTCTGGTTCTTAATGGGCACGATGTCGAGCGCATGGCTGGACAACGGCAGAGCGGCGATGGCGGTGGAAACAATGGCGAGGGTGAGCCTGAAATTGCAGAGCATATGCGAGTCGGGAAGAATGGCGAGCGCCGGGCGTGCCCCGGCGCGAATAGGTGGGACGAGTCTAGGCCGGAGAACAAACCCTGCGTTATCACGTCCGTCCCAATCCACTGCCTCGTTTTGTCCCAGCGTCTCAAAGCCGGGAGGGGGCCGATCCCGCGTGCTACATTTCGCCGATACAAAATGAAACGGAGGGTAGTGGTGAGCATTCCTCGGCGACATTTTCAGAGTTCAGAATTGCCCGAAGAGGCAAGGTTCGAGATTTGGCGTGATCGCATGGGCGCGATGTTCGACATCGATACGATCGATGGCAATCGGGATCTACGCGTCGACGTCCGAAGTTTCAACCTTGGCGGCATGATCTTTAGCGACATGGATGTTGACCCGTTCGTGTTCGAGCGATCGGCCTGCAAGGTGCGGGCCGACATGCTGGATCACGTCATGCTGCGTTTCGACCCTCCCGCGCACGGCGGCCAGAATCCCCGGATGCTGACCATAGATCTAGGCCAGCCGCTGGAACGCGCGCTCATCTCCACGCGCAATCTCTCGATCATCCTCCCACGCGCGACCATGGCGGAGCTAGTCCGTCAGCCCGAACGGTTGCACGGCCAGTTCGTTGAGGGCGGCAGCATCACGCTACTTTATGAATACCTGCGCGCACTTTCGTCTTCCATCGGTTTGATCGATGCCGGCCAGGTGAGCGGCGTCCTGTCGGCCACCGAAGGCCTGATCGCGGCATGCGTGGGCGGCCTGTCAGAGAACCCCGCCAAGGCCCGCACTGAAGGCAAGGCCACGGCCTTGATGCGGGCGCGACGTCATATCGAAGCCCATCTAGGCGATCCAACACTCAGTCCAGATGGGATCGCCTGGGCGTGCTCGATTTCGCGTTCTAGTCTGTACCGGCAGTTCGCCGACCACGGCGGCGTGGCCGGATATGTGCAGGAAAGGCGTCTTGTGCGGGCATTCGCAATGCTCTCCAACCCCTCCAACACTTCGACCATTTCAACGACGGCCTATCGTTGCGGTTTCTCCAGCGACGCCTATTTCAGCCGTACGTTTAAACGCCGATTCGGCTGCTCTCCGAGCGAGTTGCGCGCCGATGCGATATCCGGCTCCCGCACGCAACGCTTGGGTGAGCGAAACAAGACGATGGCCGACAACGTATTCAAAGCCTGGGTTTCGGGACTGTCTACCTGATGGTCCCTTACAACCTTCGGGTACACCCCTCTCCTTCAGGCTGGTCCCGACATTGCTGCGCGCTCACGGAACCAGTGTGCCGTGGCCTCGTCGGCCGCAAAGAACGATTGGGCCGGGATGCTCGGGCGGGTGTTTTCAGAAATGGGAATTTCCTTGGAAGAATACTGGCGACGCGATTAGCCCCGACGTCATCGATGCGCAGGATCGCCCGATCGACAAGGGCATAGCCTGAAATTCGTGACCCCTACGAGAACCCCATGACAAGGCATGGCACATGCCAGATCCCATTTCCAAACGGGGCTACCGAGCGTACGTCGGAGCGCCAATTCGTGCGCCCGCCGACCAGCCTGGGAATTTGAATCTCAAGTCGCGCTCGCGCTTTGCGATCGACTGCTTGTTATGACGACTGTGTCGTTTCGCCACCCGTCAGATGCGGCCCGCATGCGGAGCCGCGCGGTTCACGTATCGCTGACGGTGGGCGAAACAGGGCTGCGTTCTCTGTGGGAACCATGCGCTTCGGCATATACGCGGGTAAATTCTGCGCCCAGCAGAAACACCTGGGCCGCGTAATAAACCCAAATCAGCACGATCACCAGCGACCCGGCCGCCGCGTACGACGAGGCGACGGACGCCTTGGCCATGTACTGGCCAATCAGGAACTTCCCGATTTCGAACAAGACGGCGGTGACGAACGCCCCTGTCCAGACGTCTCGCCACGCGACCGAGACTTGGGGCATAAATCGGTAGATCATCCCGAAAAGCAGGGTGAGTATGCCCAACGTAATTGCCTCGTTGACCAGTTGAAGAAGCATTCCCCAGCCCGGAATGCCGCCTCCCAGCCAACTGCCCAATGCGGCCAGCACCGTGCTTACGACCAACGAGACGAGCAACAAAAACGCCAATGTCAAAATCAGGCCAAAGGAAAGCAGGCGCGCGCGGATCAGGGCCCATATGCCGGATTGCTTCTTGGCGTTGACCTTCCAGATGCGGTCCAGCGCGCTTTGTAGTTCCGAAAATACTGTCGTCGCCCCGACCACCAGCACCACGACGCTGATGACCGTGGCTGCGATGCCCTGCGCGGGTTCTTGCGCCCCCAATACGACACTTTCCACCGCCTTCCCACCCTCAATGCCGACCAAGGCGCTGACTTGGTCGAACAACTGCCCTTGCGCGGCTTCGTGGCCCCAAAAGAACCCCGCGATACCGATCACGATAATAAGAAGTGGCGCCAGCGAGAAAACCGTGTAGAACGCGATGGCGGCGCCCATGCTCGGTGCATAGTCGTCCAGCCAGTTCGTCACCGTTTGCTTGACTAACGCATAGAACCCTTTGATAGCCATTTCCACACTCTCAGCGCATGCAGAGATGGAGCAAGTGGCGTGCCACCCCTGTATCAAGACCGGATGGCGGCGGTCCTAGAAATCTGGGGAAGGTGCTATGGAGCGGGTGATGGGAATCGAACCCACGCTTGAGGCTTGGGAAGCCGCCGTTCTACCATTGAACTACACCCGCTCGGGTGTCGTGCTGTCGGCCAAAGCCGAAGCAGAGGCGGCGATTATAGCGCGCCTTTTTTTATCGGCGGGAGTGGCTTTTCTGCCTGTGCCCTCGGCCTCACGCTACGTGAATTAAATATGTCCCCAATTTAGTGCGTATGGGCGACAGCGGCGCGCCGGACCTGCCACTACAATTCGGGCTATGAATACGAACACCCCCGAAAACCCCTCCGCGGCCGGTACGGCCCCGGATGCCGCAAGCACCCCCGCAACACCTGGCGGCGATGCCGCGTCCGCCGCCGTTTCCCCGGAAACCCGGGCGGCGCTCGCCAGCACCGCCCACGCTCCCAACAGCCCCGGCGCGACCCATATCCGCAGTTTCGTGCACCGCCGCGGCCACATTACTCAGGGCCAGTTGGCCGCCCTGGAGCGCCTGATGGGCGCCTGGTCCATTCCCTATGCGCCGCGCCGCCTGGATCCCGCCATTGCCTTCGGCCGCCAGGCGCCGACGGTGCTGGAAATCGGCTTCGGCATGGGCGAGACCACCGAGAAGATCGCGTTGGCGCGACCCGATGACAATTTCCTGGGCGTGGAGGTGTTCAACGCCGGCGTGGGCTCGCTGCTGCGCCGCATTGAAGACTCCAACATCCAGAACCTGCGCATCATCCAGCACGACGCGGTGGAAGTGGTGCGCGACATGATCGCCCCCGACTCCCTGGCCGGTGTGCATATCTACTTCCCGGATCCATGGCCCAAGAAGCGCCACCACAAGCGCCGCCTGATCCAGCCCGCCTTCATCTCGCTGTTGGCCAGCCGCATCGCGCCCGGCGGGTACATCCATTGCGCCACCGACTGGGAAGACTACGCGGTGCAGATGCTGGAAGTGCTGGGCAACGAGCCGCAGCTTGCGAATACCGCGGACGGTTATGCGCCGCGCCCCGATTACCGCCCCCTGACCAAATTCGAGAACCGCGGCCTGCGCCTGGGCCACGGTGTCTGGGACCTGATCTTCAAGCGAGTCGCCTGATGCTATATCCGCCCATCGAACCCTACCGCCAAGGCACGCTGGACACTGGCGACGGCCACCAGATCTACTGGGAACTCTGCGGCAATCCGCAGGGCAAACCCGCTGTGTTCCTGCACGGCGGTCCCGGCAGCGGCTGCTCGCCCGTGCATCGCCAGTTGTTCGATCCGCAGCGCTACAACGTGCTGTTGTTCGATCAACGCGGCTGCGGCCGTTCGCAACCCCACGCCAGCCTGGAGAACAACACGACCTGGGATCTGGTGTCCGACATCGAGCGTCTGCGCACCGAAGTCATGGGCGCGGAAAAGTGGCTGGTGTTCGGTGGTTCCTGGGGTTCGACGCTGGCGCTGGCCTATGCGGAAACGCATGTGTCTCACGTCAGCGAGCTGGTGCTGCGCGGCATTTTCGGCCTGCGCCACGCAGAGATCCAGTGGTTCTATCAGGAAGGCGCGTCGTGGCTGTTTCCCGACCGCTGGGAAGAATATCTGGCGCCGATCCCGGAGAACGAACGCGGTGACCTGGTTGCGGCCTATCACAAGCGCCTGACCGGCGACGATCCTGCCGAGCAGCTGCGCGCGGCCAAGGCCTGGAGCAAGTGGGAAGACAGCACCATCACGCTGCTGCCCAGCCCGCGCCATCAGCAAAGCCACGCCGCCGACCGCGCCGCGCTGGCTTTTGCCCGCATCGAAAACCACTACTTCGTGAATCGCGGCTTCATGGAAGAAGGCCAACTGATCCGCGACGCGCACAAGCTGCGCGGCATTCCCGGCACCATCGTGCAGGGCCGCTATGACGTCTGCACGCCCGCGCGCACGGCCTGGGACCTGCACCGCGCGTGGCCCGAAGCGGACTTCCACCTGGTGCCCGACGCGGGACACGCATTTGATGAACCCGGCACGTTGGCGCGGCTGATCGCCGCCACCGACGGCTATGCGCGATAACTGAGGAGACCTGCATGCACATCACCCTGAACGGAGACGCACGGGAGTTTCCCCTGGACACGACCGTGAACGAACTGCTGGAAACCCTGGGTTATGCCGGCAAGCGCGTGGCCGTGGAGCGCAACGGCGAAATCGTGCCCAAGAGCCAGCACGCGCAAACCGCGCTGACCGATGGCGACCAGATCGAAATCGTGGTGGCCGTGGGCGGAGGCTGATAGTCGCGCCGCACTCGAACGCTGCATAGACAAGGGCCGCTGCAATAGCGGCCCTTGTCGCATGTAGCCGCGCGCCGGATGCGGTTTAGACCCTCTGCCGCGCATTCCCTACAAACTGACCAGCATTCTTGCGTAGTCTGCCAACGGGCTAGCAACCTGTTACACGTTAACCCCTCGTCGTGCGGCGAATGTGCGAGTCATAATCGTTCCTGCTGGTTTCGTACGCTTGTCTTGCAGTTGTTCTAGCGTTGCACATCGCCCTCGCGGGCAGAGGAGGCATCATGAACACCGCAGTCATCATTAACCTGCTCATCCAGCTTGTCGCCGGCGCCGCCGGAGGCAACGGCTTGGGGAAGATGCTCCAGCAGTTCAACCTGGGTCCGTTGGGAAATACCATCGCAGGGGCCATCGGCGGCCTTGCAGGCGGTTCCTGGCTAGCCCCGATGATCACCGCGGGAGCTGGCGCGGTTGCAGCGAGCAATACGGGACTGGATCTTTCCGCGATCGCCAGCAGCGTGGTCGGCGGCGGCGTCGGTGGCGCCGTGCTCACCTTGATCGCCGGCATCGTGCGCAAAATGTTCATGGGCCAAAAGCCCTGATGGCACTTGTTTCTCTCACCGCAACATAGACAAAGGAAACACTATGGGTCTGCTCAATTTCATCAAGGACGTTGGAGAAAAGCTCTTCGGCGCCAGCGAGGCCAAGGCCGCGACGGCGGACGAATTGAAGAAAGAGCTGGATAAGCACGGCCTGAATGCCGACGGCCTGCAGATCTCGGTCGACGGCGACAAGGTCACGGTGGCGGGCGAGGCCCTCAGTACGGAAGCCGCGGAGAAGATCACTCTGGCGCTGGGCAACACCGTGGGCGTGGCCCAGGTGGACAATCAATTGAAGGTGAAACAGGCTACGCCGGAAGCCAAGATGTACACGGTGCAGAAGGGCGACAACCTCTGGAAGATTGCCGAAGCGCAATACGGCAAGGGCCAGGGCGCCAAGAACACCCTGATCTTCGAAGCCAACAAGCCCATGCTGACCAGCCCCGACAAGATCTATCCGGGCCAGGTGCTGCGCATCCCGCCCCTGTCCTGATCACCCTCGGAACTCGGACAGGCCGGAAGGCACCCATGCGCTTTCCGGCTTGCATCGCGGCAGGCGCCCCCTGCTAGCCGCGATTACTTGGCCAGACGCAACGTCTGGCCATTTTTTTCAGTCCGCCGGAGCGCTTGTTTAGTCCCCGCTAGAACGGCGGGCCAGCCCCCTCGGGGGGCAGCAAGCGCGCAACGCGCGCGCAGCGTGGGGGCCCCTTTTCCCGCCGGGCCGTCCCAAGGGAAAAGCGCCCCCCTCGGGGGGGCAGGAAGCGCACGCAGTGCGCGCGCCGTGGGGGGCCTCTCTACATCACTTCATGCCGAAACGGCCCAGGCCCTTCATGCCGCCCATCGCGCGCATCATCTTCGCCATGCCGCCCTTCTTCATCTGCTTCATCATGCCCTGCATCTGCTCGAACTGCGCGAGCAGGCGGTTGACCTCTTGCACCGGCACGCCGGAACCGGCGGCGATGCGGCGCTTGCGCGAGGCTTTGATGAGTTCGGGCTTGGCGCGTTCAGCGGCGGTCATGGAATTCAGGATGCCTTCCGTGCGGCGCAGCTGCTTTTCAGCCTGGCCGCCCTGCAACTGGCCGGCTGCCTGCTGGAATTGGGCCGGCAGCTTTTCAAGCAGCGAACCCATGTCGCCCAGCTTCTTCACCTGGCCCAGCTGGTCCCGGAAATCATTCAGGTCGAACTTGTTGCCCGACTTGATCTTCGCGGCCAGCTTCTGGGCTTCGGCGATATCGATGTTCTTCTGCGCCTGCTCGACCAGCGAGACGATGTCGCCCATGCCCAGCACGCGCTGCGCCATGCGTTCCGGATAGAAGGGCTCCAGGCCGTCCAGCTTTTCCGAGACGCCGACGAACTTCAGGGGCTTGCCCGTGACGTGGCGCACCGACAGGGCCGCGCCGCCGCGAGCGTCGCCGTCCAGCTTGGTCAGTACCACGCCGGTCAGGGGCAGCGCTTCGGCAAAGGCGCGCGCGGTGTTGACCGCGTCCTGGCCCTGCATGGCATCGACCACGAACAGCGTTTCCACCGGCTTGACCAGGTCATGCAGCGCGCGGATTTCGCGCATCATGGCCTCGTCGATGCCCAGGCGGCCGGCCGTGTCCAGGATCAGCACGTCATAGTGATGGCGGCGCGCGTGGTCCACCGCGTTGCGGGCGATGTCCTCGGGCTTCTGGCTGGGATCGGTGGGCAGGAAGTCCACGCCCACCTGCGCCGCGACGCTCTTCAGCTGGTCGATAGCGGCCGGACGGTACACGTCGGCGGACACCACCAGCACTTTCTTCTTGCCGGTCTTGCGGCCGTGCTGCGTGTGCTGGCCTTCGGAAAGCCAGCGCGCCAGCTTGCCGGTGGTGGTGGTCTTGCCGGCGCCCTGCAGGCCGGCCATCAGGATGACAGCGGGCGGCTGCACCGCCAGCGACAATTCGCTGGAGTCGGCGCCCAGGTCCCCGCCCATCAGGGCGGTCAGTTCCTTGTGGACGACTCCCACCAAGGCCTGGCCGGGGCTGAGGCTGCTGGCGACTTCTTCGCCCAGCGCTTTTTCCTTCACACGCGCGACGAACTCGCGCACGACGGGCAGCGCCACGTCGGCTTCCAGCAGCGCCATGCGCACTTCGCGCAGCATCTCCTGGGTATTGGCCTCGGTAAGGCGGGCTTCCCCGCGCAGCGTCTTGACGACGCGCGACAGGCGTTGAGTTAGGTTATCGAGCATGAGAGGCGTTTCCGCTTAAACTAGTTGATTGAACGGTGGCCGCAGGCGCGGATTCTGCGCTTTCGGGCGGCATGCGCCCTAAAGGCCCCATCCAGACAACGGTTTCTATGTCACTAGGCATTGTATTTCACACGGCGGCTGCCTTGGCGTACGCGGTGCTCGGAGGGTCGCTCTGGATCCGCCTGGCCGGCGCCGGCGGCGTGGAACAGACGGGGAAAGTCGCCCGGCTGTGCCTGCTGGGGACCCTGGTCCTCCATGGAATCGGGCTGCAACAATCGATGCTGGCGACCCAGCACCTGTTCATCGGCTGGGCGCTGGCCCTGTCAGCGGCCATCTGGCTGGGCATGGTGGTTTTCTGGCTGGAAAGCCTGCTGGTGCGCATAGATGGCCTGCAATTGCTGCTGCTGCCCGCAGCCACCCTGGCCAGCGGCCTGGCCGCGCTCTTCCCGCAGGGGCAGTTCGTGCCCCACGCCAACGACGCCTGGCTGCGCGTCCACCTGCTGATCGCGCTGGCGGCCTACGGGCTGATCACCATCGCGGCGCTGCACGCCATGATGATGGCGCTGCTGGACCGCCACCTGCACCGTCCGCTGGACGCCCCCGCCGAACGCAGCATTATCGGCCGCGTGCTGGACTCCCAGCCGCCCCTGCTAGTGCAGGAACAGCTGCTGTTCCGCATCATCTGGATCGGCTTCATCGTGCTGACCCTGGCCGTGGGAACGGGCTCGGTGGCCTCCATGAAACTGACGGGCAAGATCCTGCCGTTCGACCACAAGACCGTGTTCACCCTGCTGTCATGGCTGACCTTCGGGGTGCTGCTGGCGGGCCGCCACATCTGGGGCTGGCGCGGCCGCGTCGCCCTGCGCTGGACGCTGACGGGTTTCGGGTTCCTGATTCTGGCCTACACCGGCAGCCGGTTCGTGCTGGAAATGATTCTGCATCGAGGTTGACGTGGGCAAGTTGCTGTTCTGGATTGTTCTCATCATCCTGGTGCTGTTCGTGGCCCGCTTGGCCGGACGGATGGCGGCAGCGCGGCAAGCCGGCGCGCAGGGCGCCAAAAAGGCCCGGACCGACGCGCGCGGACCCAAGCCGCTGGAGTCCATGGTGCGCTGCGCCCACTGCGGCATCCACCTGCCCCGCTCCGAGGCCTTGCTGCAGAACGGCCAGACCTGGTGCAGCGCGGAGCATGCCCGCCTGGGCCCCGCCAAGCGCTGATCCGCCCGCCCATTAGAGGCTTGCCGCCTTGCACGGCATAATGCGTGTTGGAAATCACACGCATGCACTCATCCCATGGCCTTGCTTCTGGATCGTCATGGCTGGCTGGCGCCGGCCCCGGGTATCACGCTCATGCCCTCCCCCAACCGCGACGCGCGCCCCGCCGGCGCGCAGGTGTCGCTGCTGGTGCTGCACAACATCAGCCTGCCGCCGGGGCAGTTCGGCGGCCCTGAAGTCGCCGGATTGTTCCTGAACACGCTGGATTACGGTTCGCACCCCTGGCTGGAACGGCTGCGCGGTCTGCGCGTGTCAGCGCACTTCTTCATCCGCCGCGACGGCAGCATTGTCCAGTTCGTCTCCACCGACGACCGCGCCTGGCACGCAGGCGTGTCGCGCTACGCGGGCCGCGAACGCTGCAATGACTTCTCCATAGGCATCGAGCTCGAAGGCACGGACACGCTGCCCTACGCCGACGCGCAGTACTTGGCACTGCGCAAGCTGACGCCGGTGCTGCGCGCGCGCTATCCCCTGGCGGCCGCCTGGGGCCATGAACACATTGCGCCCGGACGCAAGACCGACCCCGGGCCCGCTTTCAACTGGACGCGCTTTTCGCGCGACAGCGGCTTTGCGCGGCGGCAATTGCCGCCCGTCTGACACTACAAGGACTGGTTATGTTGAAGATCTGGGGACGCCTGACGTCCGTCAACGTTCAGAAAGTCATGCTGGCGGTGCGCGAGCTGGCCTTGCCGCATACCTTCACGCAGGCCGGCGGCCCGTTCGGTGTGGTCGATACGCCTGAATTCGCCAAACTGAATCCCAACCGCACGGTGCCCGTCATCGACGACGGCGGCTTCGTCCTGTGGGAATCGAATGCCATCGTCCGCTACCTGGCCGCGCGCTACGGCGTGGGCAGCCTGTGGCCGGAGGATGCGTGCATGCGCGCGGATGCCGACCGCTGGATGGACTGGCAAGCCACCGAATGGCAAGGCGCGATGGGGCCGGCCTTTCTGGGCCTGATCCGCACGCCCGAAGACAAGCGCGACAAGGCCGCCATCGACAATTCGGTGAAACGCTCCAATGCGCGCGCCCTGATCCTGGACCAGGCCTTGCAGGGCCGTGAGTTCATCGCCGGCCGCCACCTGACCATGGGCGACATCGCCCTGGTGTGTTCCGCCCACCGCTGGCTGGCCCTGCCGATCGAGCGTCCCGATACGCCAGCGCTGTCGGCCTGGTACCGGCGCGTCATGATGCGTCCGGCCCCACAGGGCGTCTTGACGCTGCCGCTGGAATAAGGCGCAAGCGCAGGGCCGCGGCCTTAGCCGCGGTCCACCTTCCACCCCAGTTCCGCTGAAATCCCCGCAGCCGCGCCCTGGACCACGGCGACCATGTCGCGCATGCGTTCCAGCGACATATAAGGCACCGTGCTGGATACGCTGATCGCCGCCACGATACCGCTGGAGGCGTCGCGCACCGGCGCCGCCACGCAGCGGATGGACGGCTCGTTGTCTTCAAGATCGAACGCGTACCCGTTGGCGGCATAGTCGCGCATGCGGTCGCGGAACGCCTCCCAGGTCTGGCTGCCGCCCGGCGCGCGCGACGACACGGGCGCGCCTATGCGGTACAGCGCTTTCCATTGGGGCTCTTCGGTGTCCAGCAGCAGCGCCTTGCCCACGCCGGTGGCGGCCAGCGGCATGCGGTGCCCCACCCGCGAACGCATCTCCAGCCCCTTCTTGCCGGGAATCTTTTCCAGGTACAGCACTTCGTCGTTGTCGCGCACGGCCAAGTGGATGGTGTCGCCCGTCTGTTCCGCCAGGCTGTCCAGATAGGGACGCGCGAGCGTAGCCATGGGAAAGGCCTCGCGCGCCTGGAAGCCTAGTTCGATCAACTTGGGCCCCAGCACATACCCCACCCCGGGCAAAGCCCGCAGATAGCGTTCCTGCACCAGGCAGCTGGCCAGCCGATGCGTGGTGCTGCGCGCCACGCCGATGCGGGCGCAGATTTCCTTCAGGTCGCGCGCGCCTCCCGCCACCGCCTGCACCACCGCCAGGCCGCGCATCAGCGTCTGTGTGCCCGCAGGGGCGGCGGCGTCGGGATCCAGGGTGGGAGAACGGTCGGAAGTTTGTGAAAAGGTCATGAAAGCGGGCGCGGCAACTAAGAAAGTAAATGCAAGCATAACCGCCGCGATCGCAACGGGATGCTGGGAAAAGGCGCATTTTCCAGACGATTCCCTTCCTGGACAGGCGAGAGAGAGCCGTCTGCGAGCACGCCACTTATTCCCTGTATGTGGGATTTAATTCTATATTTTGAGATTTTTCAAGCGCTGATCTAGAATTTTTCGCATTACCTGGCGCGCGCGCCTCCCGCGCACGCCAGGTCTCAGACAACAAGGCTCGCAAGTCCCTTTACCCGCCAAGCACCGCCCCTGGCGCCCCCTGGCAACCGGACTTGCGGCCAGAGACGAGACAGATTCTGATGACTACCGGATCTCCCGCCCGCGCGGCACTTATCGCGCTGGACTGGGGCACTTCCTCGCTGCGCGCCTACCGGCTGGACGCCACCGGCCGCACGCTGGATACGCGCCACCTGCCCTGGGGCATCATGCGCCTGCCGCAGCCGCTGCAAGACGGCGCCGCCACCACGGCGCTGTCGGGCTTCGAATTGGCCTTTGAACAGGCTTGCGGCGACTGGCTGCGGGCCGAACCTGCGTTGCCGGTGATCGCCTGCGGCATGGTCGGAAGCGCCCAGGGCTGGAAGGAAGCCGCTTACCTGGACGTACCCGTCGACCTGCAGCGCATCGGCACGCTGCTGACCAAGGTCGAACGCGCCGGCGGCCCTGCGCTGCATATCGTTCCCGGCCTGATCCAGCGCCATGGCCTGCCCAACGTCATTCGTGGCGAGGAAACCCAGGTCGTCGGCGTGATGGCCGACCAGAGCGCGCGCAGCGCCGACAGCGTGTTGATCGGCCTGCCCGGCACGCATTCCAAATGGGTCAGCGCGCGCCGGGGCCGCGTCACGCACTTCGACACGTTCATGACCGGCGAGGTCTACGCCGCGTTGCGCAGCCACACCATCCTGGGCCGGACCATGGCGGATGCCGCCACTGCCGACATGGCCGCATTCGAGCGCGGCCTGAAAGTCGCCGGGGCGCCCGCCGGCCGCGCAGGCGTGTTGTCCACCATCTTCAGCACGCGCGCGCTCGGCCTTACCGGCGAACTGGCGCCCGAATCGCAGGCCGACTATCTGTCGGGCCTGCTCATCGGCCATGAAATCGCGGCGCTGGCGGACATGCTGCAGCAGCAGGGCGAACTGCCCCGCATCGTGCTTTGCGGCGACGCCGCGCTGTGCCGGCGCTACACGCAGGCCATGCAGCACTACGGCCTGGGCACGCCCGAACAGGCGCAAAACGCCACCGAACGCGGCCTGTGGCATCTGGCCGTCTGCGCCGGGCTGGTCGTCTCGCCCTCCACGGAATAGGAATCGAACATGAACCATCCTGGTCTGCAAACCGCCATGGCCCACTGCGGCCTGATCGCCATCCTGCGCGGCATCACGCCCGCCGAGGCCGAATCCATCGGCCTGGAGCTTTACGCGGCCGGCTTTCGCCTGATCGAAGTGCCGCTGAACTCGCCCGACCCGCTGGACAGCATCCGCGCCATGCGCGCGGCCCTGCCCACGGACTGCCTGATCGGCGCGGGCACCGTGCTGGACCCCGACGATTGCGCCCGCGTCCAGCAGGCCGGCGGCGAACTCATCGTCATGCCCCACAGCGATGCCGCGGTGATCCGCCGCGCCAAGCAGTTGGGCATGGCGTCCTGCCCCGGCGTCGCCACCCCGACCGAGGCCTTCGCGGCACTGGCCGCCGGCGCCGACGTGCTGAAGATGTTCCCGGCCGAGCAGCTCGGCCCCGCCGTGCTCAAGGCCTGGCGCGCCGTCATGCGCCCGCCCATCGCGCTGGCTCCCGTGGGCGGCATTACGCCCGACAACATCGCCATTTACGCCCAGGCGGGCGCCAGCGGCTTCGGCCTGGGGTCCGCCTTGTACAAACCCGGCCTGTCGGCCGCCGCTGTCGGCCAGAACGCGCGCGCATTCATCGCGGCCTGGCAACGCGCCTATCCCGCCCAGGAGACCCAAGCATGAAGATCACCAAGCTCACCACCTACATCGTGCCGCCGCGGTGGTGCTTCCTGAAGATTGAGACGGACGCGGGCATCGTCGGCTGGGGCGAGCCCGTTGTCGAGGGCCGCGCGCATTCCGTCGCGGCCGCCGTCGAAGAACTTTCCGACTACCTGATCGGCAAAGACCCCCGCAATATCGAAGACCACTGGACGGTGCTGTACCGCGGTGGCTTCTACCGCGGCGGCGCCATCCACATGAGCGCCCTGGCCGGCATCGACCAGGCCCTGTGGGATATCAAGGGCAAACACCTGGGCGTGCCCGTGTCGCAACTGCTGGGCGGCAATGTGCGCGACCGCATCCGCGTGTATTCGTGGATCGGCGGAGACCGGCCGGCCGACACGGCCGCGGCCGCCAAGAGCGCCGTGGAGCGCGGCTTTACCGCCGTGAAGATGAACGGTACCGAAGAATTGCAATACATCGATTCCTTCGACAAGGTCGAAAAGTGCCTGGAAAACGTGGCCGCCGTGCGCGACGCCGTCGGTCCCAACGTGGGCATAGGCGTGGACTTCCATGGACGTGTGCACAAGCCCATGGCCAAGGTGCTGATGAAGGAGCTGGACCCGTACAAGCTCATGTTCATCGAAGAGCCCGTGCTTAGCGAGCACTACGAAGCGCTGAAGGAACTGGCGCCGCTGACCTCCACGCCGATCGCGCTGGGCGAACGCCTGTTCTCTCGCTGGGACTTCAAGCGGGTGCTGTCCGAAGGCTATGTGGACATCATCCAGCCCGATCCTTCGCATGCGGGCGGCATCACCGAAACGCGCAAGATCGCCGCCATGGCCGAAGCCTACGACGTGGCGCTGGCCCTGCACTGCCCGCTGGGTCCGATCGCGCTGGCCACTTGCCTGCAGATCGACGCCGGTTGCTACAACGCCTTTATCCAGGAACAGAGCCTGGGCATCCACTACAACGCCGCCAACGACCTGCTGGACTACGTCAGCAATCGTGAAGTGTTCGCCTACGAAGACGGCATGGTGGCCATTCCGCAGGGGCCGGGCCTGGGTATCGAGGTGAACGAGGAATACGTGAAGGAACGCGCCGCGGTCGGGCATCGCTGGCGCAACCCCGTCTGGCGTCACGCCGACGGCAGCTTCGCCGAATGGTAAGCCGCTGACGCGCAGCCCATAAAGAGAAAGAGGAGACTTCCCTTGTCTACAGCCACCCACGCCGGCCTGCAGGGCGCCCAGCGCCCCACGCGCAGCCGGTACCTCATCATGGTGATGCTGTTCATCACCGTCGTCATCAACTACCTGGACCGCAGCAACCTGTCCATCGCCGCGCCGGCCCTCAAGGACGAGTTCGGCCTGGACACCGTGCACGAAGGCCTGATCCTGTCGGCCTTCGGCTGGACCTACGCCGCCATGCAGATTCCCGGCGGCTGGCTGGTGGACCGCGTGTCGCCGCGCGTGCTGTACGCGGCCGCGCTGATCCTGTGGTCGGCGGCCACGTTCTTCATGGGCTTCGCCGGCAGCTTCGTCATTCTGTTCGTGCTGCGCCTGGCCGTGGGCGCGCTGGAGGCCCCGGCGTATCCGATCAACAACCGCGTCGTCACCACCTGGTTTCCTGAACGCGAACGCGCCACGGCCATTGGCTTCTACACCTCCGGCCAGTTCGTCGGCCTGGCGTTCCTGACGCCGGTGCTGGCCTGGCTGCAGCACCACTACGGCTGGCACATGGTGTTCGTCAGTACCGGCCTGTTGGGCATCTTGTGGGGCGTTCTGTGGTTCATGATCTACCGCGAACCGCGCCAGTTCAAGGGCGCCAACGCGGCGGAAATCGAGCTGATCCAGAAAGGCGGCGGCGTGGTCGACCTGGACCGCAGCGTCAAGGAAAAGAAGGCTCCGTTCAATTGGAACGACCTGGGCCTGGTCATGACCAAGCGCAAGCTGTGGGGCGTGTACCTGGGCCAGTTCTGCCTGACTTCCACGCTGTGGTTCTTCCTGACCTGGTTTCCCACCTATCTGGTCAAGTACCGCGGCATGGATTTCATCAAATCCGGCTTCCTGGCGTCGGTGCCGTTCCTGGCGGCGTTCATCGGCGTGCTCTGCTCGGGCGTGCTGTCCGACTTCCTGATTCGCCGCGGCGCCACCGTGGGCCTGGCCCGCAAGCTGCCCATCATCCTGGGCCTGTTGATTTCCACGTCCATGATCGGCGCGAACTTCACCGACTCCACGCCCTGGGTGATCTTCTTCCTGGCCCTGGCCTTCTTTGGCAACGGACTGGCGTCGATCACGTGGTCGCTGGTGTCCACGCTGGCGCCCGTGCGCCTGCTGGGCCTGACGGGCGGCGTGTTCAACTTCGTCGGCAACCTGTCGTCGATCTGCACGCCCATCGTGATCGGCTTCCTGGTCACCAAGGAGAGCTTCGCCCCGGCCATCGTGTACGTGTCGTCGCTGGCCTTGCTGGGCGCGCTGTCGTACATCCTGCTGGTGGGCAAGGTGGAGCGGATCGACGCCTGATCCTGCCTCCACACAGCAACCGGACATGGGCACCCCTTGCGGGTGCCCTGTTTTTTTCCGGGGCTGGATCGCAGCCCGGCGAGGTACTTTGCCTAACGCAGCAGCGTTTGGGCCAGGTGCACCCAAAAGCTTCCGCCCACCAGGATCAGATCGTCATTGAAATCGTAGTGGGCGTTGTGCAGCGGCGCCCCCTCGCCCGCTCCGATATTGATGTAGCAAGCCGGCACCCGCTGAGCCATGAACGCGAAGTCGTCCGCCGCCATGATCGGGGGATGATCCACGACGCTGTCCGCGCCGAAGTACCGTTGCGCGACCTCGCGGGCATTCTGTACGGGCTCTTCGGCGTTCACCAGTACGGGGTAGCGGGCCGATGCCGCCTGCACTTGGGCGGTAGTGCAGAAGCAGGTGGCCTGGGACTGAACGATATCCTGGATACGCGCCATGATCAGGCTGCGCTGCGCCTCGTCGTACGCCCTGACCGACAGCTTCATTTCTACCTGCCCGGGGATCACATTGAACGCGCCATCCGCGTGAATGCTGGTCACGCTGACCACGGCGCAATCGTAAGGACTGATGTTGCGCGACACGATAGTCTGCAACGCCTGGATGATGGCGGCCGAAACGACGATGGGATCATGCGTGAAATGCGGCGAAGCGGCGTGGCCGCCCTTCCCGTGGACCGTCACGATCAGGCTATCCACCGACGCCATGATCGGCCCGGCGCCAATTGCCATCTGTCCGAATTTCAACGTGGGCGTCGGATAGTTGTGCAGAGCGTAGACCGCGTCGCATGGCGCTTGATCGAACAGCCCGTCTTCAACCATGGCCAGTGCGCCCGCGCCGCCCTCTTCGGCCGGCTGGAAGATCACGTTCAACGTGCCGGAGAAGTTTCGGGTTGCAGCCAGTTCCCGGGCCGCGGCCAACAGCATCACGGTATGTCCGTCATGTCCGCAAGCGTGCATCACCCCCTGGTTCACGCTGGCGTGGGCATGCTCGCCAGCTTCACGGATAGGGAGCGCGTCAAGATCGGCCCGCAAGCCGATGGATCGTTTGCCGTCCCCGGCCCGCAATGTTCCGACGACTCCTGTTCCACCCACGCCGCGCCGGACCTGGTAACCCCAACGCTCCAGAAAATCCGCCACGATGCCGCTGGTGCGCTGCTCTTGGTAACCCAGCTCCGGGTGCCGATGGATATCGTGGCGGATGCGCTTCATCTCATCGAACGACTCCAGCAGTCCTGGAACCACGCCCTGATACGCCTTGTTCATTTCTTCGATTCCTTTCCTGGATGCCTGGTAAATGTGTTCGAGGTTTGGCGTTCAGTCATCGCGCCGCTCTTTGAACAGGCATGTCGCTACCAGGCTGATTGCCAGCATTCCGATGACGTACCAAGCGGGCGCCATGGTGTTGCCCGTTATCTTCAGCAACCACGTGACGACCACCTGCGCCGATCCTCCGAAGATCGTCACGCCAAACGCATAGATCATCGACATGCCGGTCGCCCGGGAAGCCCGGGGCAAAGCCTCGATGATAAGCATGGTGCTGGTCAGCATATTGATGCCAAGCGCGACGATGAGCAGCATGCGGAACACAACAGCGAGCCACAGATAGCCAGGTATCTCCAGGATGTGGAAGGTGGGGTAAGTCAAGAACATGCCGGCCACGATGGACAGGATCATGGCTTTTTTGGTGTTCCTGAAACGATCCACGTATCTGCCGGTGAAATAGACCGATACCACCTGCACGGCTGCAGCAAGGCAGCTGAACAGGTAAGCCGTGGGCGCCGCGATGTGATGCGTCTGCATCATGTACGTCGGCATGTAGAACAGCACGATATAAACCATCACCGTGCCGGACATGATCATCAGGATTCCGAGGACCAGATCGCGCGTGTGGTTCGACAGCACTGCCCGCACCGGCGGCTGTTCCTCGGCGGCGCTCTGTTCGCCGACATAGGTTTCTTCGATGTGGCGCCGGATGTAGACGCCAACGGGCACAATCAACAAACCCAGGATGAAGGGCACGCGCCAGCCCCATGAATAGAGCGCCTGCTCGGACAAGACGGCCGTCAGCAGCAAGCCCATCGACGCGCCCAGCAAGGCGGCAATGCCCTGGCTGATCGATTGCCAGCTGACGAAGAACCCGCGCTGATTGGCCCCCGCGGACTCCAGCAGCAGCGTCGTCGCAGCCCCGACCTCGCCACCCGCTGCGAAGCCCTGCAGCAGGCGTCCCACGACAATCAATGCCGGCGCCAGGACGCCAATCTGGGCATAGGTTGGCGAAAACGCGATCAGGGCGGTGCCCACGCCCATCAGCACAATGGTGGCCAGCATCGCAGCCTTTCGTCCCTTCCGGTCCGCATAGGCGCCCAGTATCATGCTGCCCAGCGGCCGCATGACAAAGCCAACGCCAAACACCGCCACCGCCATCAATAGCGAGCCGTAAGCCGATTCGCTGGGAAAGTACAGCTTGCCAATGATCGTGGCAAAAAAGCTGTAGACCGTAAAGTCGAAAATCTCCAGGCCGTTTCCAAGGCTGGCGCCGAGGATTACCCGGCGATTGCCGGTCTTTTCAACAGGGACTTCCTCAGTATTCCGTACTGCTGCTACCGCCGCTACTCGCTCCACGATTTCCCTTCATTCTGATTATTCCTGGCGCAACGGGTTCAGCGTCAATCGTCTGAAGACGATCTGCGGCCATCATCGCGTCTACTATTGCCATGCCCACATCTTGTATATACAAGCATAGACACGACATTAGTAGTGACGCAACCTAGGGAAACCCCGCTCAGAACACAAAAGAGGGAAATGCTGGCGCGACGTCAACGACGCGCCAGCGCATCGAGCTGATCAGCAACCCTGCATCGCCAGCTTGCGGCGACGCGCATTGCCAGCACGCTGCAGCAACACCAGCGCCAGGCCAGCGGCGGCGATGACCGCTCCAGCCACGGGCACGGCGTCATAGCCCAGGCCAGCGGAGATTACCGCGCCACCCGCGGCCGCCCCCACGGCATTGCCCAGGTTGAAGGCGCCGACGTTCACGGAAGACGCCAGGCCCGGCGCATCCTTGGCCGCGCGCATCACGCCCATCTGCAGCGGCGGCACCACCGCAAAGGTCGCCACGCCAAAAATCAGCAGCGACACCGCTGCCCCGACCGGGGTGGAGGCCACCCAGGGGAACGCCAGCAGATCGACGATGACCAGCACCAGGAAGGCGATCAGGGTGCCGTCCAGCGAGCGATCCGCCATACGGCCGCCCACGCCATTGCCTACGGTAAAGCCCAGGCCCACCAGCACCAGCATGCCGGTAATGAACGCCGGAGACGCGCCGGTAATGTCGGCCAACGTCGGCGCGATGTAGGTGTAGAGCGTGAACATCGCGCCCGCGCCCAACACCGTGGTCAGCAAGGCCATGAGCACGACCGGGCTCTTGAGCACTGCCAGTTCGTGGCCCACGTTTGGACGACGTCCCGCTTCGCCCGCGGGCAAGGCCCGCCACAGCGCCAGCATCGCGATCAGGCCCAGGCCGGCGGTGGCGACAAACGACATGCGCCATCCGATCGCCTGCCCCAGCCAGGTGGCGGCCGGCACCCCGCCCACATTGGCGATGGTCAGGCCCATGAACATCGTCGCCACGGCGCTTGCCTGCTTATGGCGCGGCACCACGCTGGCCGCGACCAACGACCCCAGGCCAAAGAAGGCGCCGTGGTTCAGGCTGGTGACCAGACGGGCCAGCAACAAGGTGGCGTAGTTCGGCGACAGCGCGGACAACAGGTTGCCGATGGTGAAGATGGCCATCAACAGAATCAGGGCCTTGCGCTTGGACCAGCGCGAGAAGGCCAGGGTCATGACGGGCGCGCCCACCATCACGCCGACGGCGTAGGCGCTGATCAGCATGCCGGCGCTGGGAATGGACACGTCCACCCCTTCGGCGATGACGGGCAACAAGCCCATGGGAGAAAACTCGGTCACGCCGATGCCGAAAGCACCGACGGCGAGCGCCAACAATGGCAGGCCGGCCTTCACCGGCTGGGAGTCCTGGGGATGCATAGGGTTTCCTTGGGTTCGATTGCGCCGACCGGGGAGTCTCTGGAGCGGGCCGGCGCGGAGGGCCGGGGCGCGGGAAAGCCCGATCGGAAGGCAGGCGTCCAGTATGCCGCCCCCATCCTTGCCGAAAAAGGCAGAAAACAGCGAAACACTTTTGACTTGGAGTCACGAATTTCGGATGCGGCCCCAAAAATTCCGCCTTACGGAATCAGACCAGTCCTAGCAGCCTCTCCGTCTCCCTGGCCAGGGCGACCAGGCGCGGGCCGATGTCGCTGGCGCGCTCCCGATAGGGGCCATCTTCCGCCGGCACGCCGCAATTAAAGACGTACAGCAGCGACTGGTACGGCCGGCCCAGCGGCGCGGCAAAACCGTAGGCGTCCGGGCGCCACTCCAGGTTATTGCCGCAATAGCCCTTGCGCTCCAGATCGCGGCGCGCTGCCGCCAGACTGGGAAAATGCGTCTCGTAATGCCGGGCATCGGCCACGCGCAGCTGATTCAGCACCGCGGCCCGCTCTTCGTCCGCCACCCGCGCCAGCCACGCCTTGCCCGCGGCGCTGGACAGCAGCGGCAGCGACGCGCCGATATCGGGCCGCGTCTGCAAGGCTTCGTTGGAGCGGGCGGTTTCCACATACACCATCTGCAGGCGGTCGCGCACCACCAGCGACACGGCGCCGCGCGCGTGGTCGGCCAGCTGTTTCATCAGCGGCCGCGCCAGTTGCCGGATCTGCATGCTGGCCAGCAAGGGATAGCTCAGCGCCAGCACCGACGCGCCCAGGCGGTAGCGAGCGGGCTCGCCTTCGCGTTGCAAGAAGCCCAATTCCACCAAGGTGTGCGTCAAGCGCGCGACGGCGCTGCGCGACAACCCGGTCTGCTGCGCGAAATCCTTGTTAGCCAGCACCGGCCTGTCGGCCCGGAAGCACGCCAGGATATCGATGCCGCTTGCCAATGTGGTGGTGAATTCCCGGTCCGGGTCACGCGTCGTCATTCTGGCGCTCCAAGATTTTTTCCACCCGCGCCACCAGCGTGAGCAGGCGAGGCGCGATGCGACCGCGCAAATCGCCCGCGCGCAGCCGCGTCACCGGCACGCCGCAGTTGAACACCAGCGTCTGGCCGTCAACGCGCGTGCGCATGGGCACCGCCACCGCATGTACGTCCGAGTGCCAGTCGCCCTGCCCCACGCAGTAGCCATGTTCGGCATAGTCGCGCTGCGCCTGCTCCCAATCGGGCGCATGGCGCCGCCAGACCGCCGGGTCCTGGCGCCGCAGCGCCGCCAGCAGCGGTTCGGCCTCGTCGGCCGGCGCCTGCGCCAGCCAGGCGCGCCCCATGGCCGAGGGCAGCAGCGGCAGCAAAGCGCCAATATCCGGGCGGAATGACACCGCATCGTGGCCCCGGCAAGTTTCCACGTACACCATGTTCAAACCGTGATGCATGCCCAGCGACGCCGATCCACCCGCGGCATCGGCCAGGCGCTTCATCAATGGACGCGCCAACTGCCGGACTTTGATGCTGGCCAGGAGCGGATAGCTCAACGACAACACGGCCGTGCCCAGGCGATAGCGGCGCAGGCCGGCGTCATAGCGCAGCAGGCCGCGTTGCATCAGCGTGGTGGTCAGCCGGGAAATCGTGGCTTTGGACAGGCCGGTGCGGTCCGCCAGTTCGCGGTTGCTGAGCGCCGGCTCGCCGTGCCGGAAAGCCTGCAGCACCGAGAGGCCATGCGCCAGCGTGGTGGCGAAGGCGGGGTCGGCATGGCGCTCGCCTGGGCGGGTGGTCATGGTGGAGGTCCTGAGTCCGGGGCGCGCGGATATGCGCTTGTACTGCTGCCGATCATAGAGCAGCGGCCACGATGCCAGCGCGCGCGATGTTCAAGATATCAAAACACTTGTCTCAAATCCCGCGCCCTTTTGCTAGCCTGGATTCAACACGACGCGGCACCGCCCAGCGTCCGGATAAAACGGAGACTCACCATGATCAGGGACCCAGACGGCTTCCCGGCTTTCCTAGAATCGCTGCGCCGCTATGTGCGCGAACAACTGGTGCCGCGCGAAGCGGAGGTGGCCCGTCTGGACGAGGTGCCGCAGGACCTGGTTGCCAGCATGGCCGCGCAGGGACTGTTCGGCTATTCCATCCCCGAGCAATATGGCGGGGCGGGCATGACGACCGAAGAGCTGATCCTGGCCGCCATGGAACTGTCGCAATGCTCGGTGGCGTTTCGGGCCCGCGTCGGCACCAACACCGGCATCGGTTCCGAAGCGCTGGTAGCCGACGGCACCGATGCGCAGAAGGCCCATTACCTGCCCCGGCTGGCGTCCGGCGAATTGACCGGCTGCTTCGCGCTGACCGAGCCGCAGGCGGGCTCGGACGCCACGGCCCTGCGCACCATCGCCGTGCGCGACGGCGACCACTACGTATTGAACGGCGAGAAGTGCTTCATCACCAATGCGCCGCTGGCGAGCTTGTTCACGGTCATGGCCCGGACCGATCCCCAAGCGCCCGGCGCCAAAGGCATCACGGCCTTCATCGTGGAACGCGGCACGCCAGGCCTGTCGACCGGGCAGCCTTACGACAAGATGGGCCAGGCGGGTTCGCCCGTGTCCGCCGTGCATTTCCAGGACTGCCGCGTGCCCGCCGCCAACATCATCGGCGGACAGGAGGGCCTGGGATTCAAGACAGCCATGAAAGTGCTGAACAAGCAGCGCATCCATCTGGCCGCGCTGTGCATCGGCCCCGCCATCCGCATGCTGGACGATACGCTGCGCTTCGTGGCGGAGCGACAGCAGTTCGGCAAGCCGCTAATGGATTTCCAGCTGATCCAGGCCATGCTGGCCGACTGCCAGACGGAGATCCAGGCCGCCCGCGCGCTGGTGCTGCAAACGGCCCGCGAACGCGATGCTGGCGTGGATGTCACGCTGAACGCCTCGATCTGCAAATACTTCGCGTCGGAGATGTGCGGCCGGGTGGCGGACCGCTGCGTGCAGATGCACGGCGGCTACGGCTACATCGCCGACCACGGCATTGAACGCTTCTATCGCGATGTGCGCCTGTTCCGCCTGTACGAAGGCACTAGCCAGATCCATCAACTGACCATCGCCCGCCACACGCTGACCCAGGCGGGCTACGCGCCCGGCCGCTAGGGTCGGCCCACGACCCGCGTCCGTGTAAACAGGCCTCAAGGCCATCCCGGGACCGCAGCCGCAAGAAGCCGGCGGCCCGTCAAACCAAAGGAGACTTCCATCATGCTGAACAAGCACCTGCCGAAGTGGATCGGCGCCGTGGCCGCCGCTTTCGCCTGCGCCGCCCTGCCCCCGCAAGCCGCGGCCGCGTACCCCGACAAGCCCGTGAGGCTGATCGTGCCGTTCGCCCCTGGCGGCTCCACCGATATCCTGGGCCGCCTGCTGGCCGAAGCCTTGCATCCCATACTGGGCCAGCCGGTCATCGTTGAAAACAAGCCTGGGGCCGGCGGCAATATCGGAGGCGACTTCGTGGCCCGTTCCGCCCCCGACGGGTACACGCTGCTGCTGGCGGCGGCGGGCCCCACCGTCATCAATCCCAGCCTCTACGCCAACATGCCGTTCAACCCGGCGAAGGATCTGGCGCCCATCACCTGCCTGGAGCGCGAACACAACCTGATGGTGGTGACGAAGTCCATGCCGGTGAAAACGTTGCAGGAGTTCCTGCAATATGCGCGCAACAACCCCGGCAAGCTGTCGTTCGGGTCTCCAGGCAACGGCTCGCCCGCGCAGTTGGCCGGTGAACTGCTCAAGCAGCAGACAGGCATCCAGGCCGAGCATGTGCCGTACAAGGGCACCGGCCCCGCCATCACGGACCTGGTTGCCGGCCATATCGACTTCATGATCGACAACATGCCGGCGCTGCTGCCGCAGGTCAAGGCGGGCGGCCTGCGCGCGCTGGCAGTGCCCAGCGACCAGCGCGCCACGGCCGCGCCCGATATTCCTACCTTTGACGAGGCCGGCCAGAAAGGTTTCGTGGTGATGGCCTGGAAAGGCCTGATGGCGCCAGCGGGCACCGACCCGGCGGTCATCGAACGCCTGCACGCGGCCGTGGTCAAGGCGCTGCAAGACCCGCAGCTGCGCGCCCGCTTCCAGGAACTGGGCGCCGAACCGCTGGCCAGCACGCCGGCCGAATTCGCCAAACAGATCGCCGACGAAACCGCGTGGTGGGCCAAGCTGGTGCAATCCACCGGCGCTCGCATCCAGTAAGCCCATTGCAGGGAATCGAGGAATAAGCCATGCAGTCCAAGCAAGAACTCAACGGCGGCGACGCCCTGCAAGACCTGTGCGCGCGTGTGCGGCGCTTCGTGGAAGAGGTGGCCATGCCCGCCGAGTCTGCCGCCATCGCCCGCGACGTCGCCGCGTTGGACCATTGCGTTGCCCGCCTGCGCATACAGGCCCGCGAGGCGGGCCTGTATGCGCCGCAGCTGCCCAGGGAATGGGGCGGCCTGGGCCTGGGCTGGCGCGACCTGGCCCAGGTACTGGAAGAAGCGGGGCGCAGCTTCCTGGGGCCTGCCGCCCTGAACTGCGCCGCGCCCGACCAACCCAACATGCTGACGTTGCTGCGCCTGGGCACCCCCGCCCAGCTGGAGCGCTATCTTGGGCCGCTGGTGCGCGGCGAACGGCGCGCCTGCTTTGCCATGACCGAGCCTGCTCCCGGCGCCGGGTCCGATCCGTCCATGCTGCGCACCCATGCCGAACGGCGTGGCGCGCGCTGGGTATTGAACGGACACAAACAGTTCATCAGCGGCGGCGTGGGCGCGGATTTCGCGCTGGTTCTGGCGCGCACCGATACCGGCGCCACGCTGTTCCTGGTGCCCGCCGACACCCCGGGCTACCGGGTCGTGCGCGACATCGGCATGGTGACGGGCTACCAGATCGGCGGCCACGCCGAGATCCTGCTGCAGGACTGCGAGGTCGGCGACGAGGCCGTGCTGGGCGAACCAGGCCGCGGCCTGGAGTACGCGCAATTGCGGCTGGAGCCGGCCCGCCTGTCCCATTGCATGCGCTACATCGGCCGCGCGCGGCGCGCGCTGGAAACCGCGCAAGCCTATGTCATGCAGCGCGAGTCCTTCGGTTCCCGTCTGGCGGACCTGCAGCAGATCCAGGCCATGGTCGCGGACTCGCACATCGACCTGCACGCCGCCCGCCTGATGACGCTGGACTGCGCCGACCGCATGGACGCGGGCCTGTCGGTGAAGCAACACAGCGCCATGGCCAAGGTCTTCGTGTCCGAAGCCGTGAATCGCGTGGCCGACCGCGCCGTCCAGATGATGGGCGCGTCGGGCCTGTCCGACGACACGCCCGTCGCCATGGTCTGGCAGGAAATGCGCCCCTTCCGCATTTACGACGGCGCCAACGAACTGCACCGCGCCACGCTGGCGCGCCGGCTGCTGGCGCAAGCCTGAGCCTCAACGGAGACAAGCATGGAGAATCCCGAATTCCAGGCCTACCGACTGCACGCGGGTGCGGCTGGCGAACCGCCGCAAGGCCGTTACGACACCTTGACGCCGGACCAGCTGTCCGCGGGCGACACGCTGATCAAGGTCGCCTATGCGGGCCTGAACTACAAGGACGCGCTGGCGCAGGCCGGGCGCGGCGGCATCATCCGCGAGTATCCGCGCATTGGCGGCATCGACCTGTCGGGCACGGTGGTGCGTTCGGCCGATCCGTCGCTCGCGCCCGGCCAAGAGGTCGTCGTTCACGGCTTTGGCATCGGCGTGGACTGCGACGGCGGCTATGCCGAATATGCGCGGGTGCGGCACGACTGGGCGCTGCCGCTGCCCGCCGGCATCGGGCTGCGCGACGCCGCCGTGCTGGGCGCGGCCGGGTACACGGCCGCGCTGTCCTTGCACTGGATGGAGCATTGCGGGCTGACGCCCGCGCAAGGCGAGGTACTGGTCACCGGCGCCACCGGCGGCGTTGCCGGCATCGCCATCGACATCCTCAGCCAGCGCGGCTATCGCGTCTGCGCCATGTCCGGCAAGCCGGATGCGCAAAACTATCTGCGTGCCCTGGGCGCGCAGGAGGTGATCGCCCCGCCCGATCTCTCGGCCGGAATCAAGCCGCTGCTGAGCGCGCGCTGGGCCGGCGTGGTGGACTCCGTGGGCGGCCATCTGCTGGCCCACGCGCTCGCCAGCCTGAAGCCGGATGGCGTGGCCGCTTCCTTCGGCAATGCGGGCGGCGCGGAACTGCCGACCTCGGTCATTCCCTTTATCTTGCGCGGCGTAAAGCTGCTGGGCATCAACGCCAACAGTCCCATGCCGCTGCGGCGCCAGGTGTGGAACAAGCTTGCCACCGAATACCGTCCCTCGCGCCTGGACCTGATCGCCCGCGTCATCGAACCCCGCGAACTGCCGCAGGCGCTGGCCGCCATGCTCGAACGCGGCAGCACCGGCCGCAGCGTCGTGCGCTTCTCTTGATTGATCCCTGCCACACCATGACTCAGCTTCCTGATCCTTCGTTGTCCCGCCTCTTCGACCCGCAAGGCATCGCCATCGTGGGTGCCTCTGCCACGCCGGGCAAGATCGGCGCGATGCCCATCACCCTGCTGCTACAGCATGGCTACAGCGGCCGCATCATTCCGGTCAACCCGCGCGCGGACATCATCGCCGGCCTGCCGGCCCTGCCGGGCCTGGACGCGCTGGACGATGCAGTGGACCTGGCCATCCTGGCCGTGCCTGCCGCGCACGCCGCGCAAGCGCTGGAACGCGCCCGGCCGGGGCAAGTCGGCGCGGCCGTGGTGTTCACGTCCGGCTTCTCCGAGACCGGCTCGGACGGCGCCGCGCAGCAGGAGCGGCTCTGCGCCATCGCGCGCGAACGCGGCATACGGTTGCTGGGCCCGAACTGCCTGGGCTTCATGAATGTGCGGCGCAATGTCTACGCCACCTTCTCGCCCGCTCCCGCCAACGGCGTGGTTGCACCTGGCGGCATCGGCATGGTGTCCCAGAGCGGCGCCTTCGGCGCCTATGCCTACAGCATGGCACGCGAGCGCGGCCTGGGCCTGTCGCACTGGATCAGCACCGGCAACGAGGCCGACATCGACGTTGCCGACTGCATTGAATGGCTGGCACGCGATACCGATACCCGCGTCATCATGGCCTATATGGAAGGCTGCCGCGATGGCGCCAAGTTGCGCCGCGCCCTGGCGGCGGCGCGCAACGCTGACAAGCCCGTGGTCGTCACCAAGATCGGCCGCACCCAGGCCGGCGCGCAGGCAGCGGCCTCGCACACCGCCGCGCTGGCCGGCGACGACGCCGTGTACGACGCGCTCTTCCGCCAGTACGGCGCCCTGCGCGCGCGCACCATCGAGGAATTCTTCAACCTGGGCTACGCGCTGGACACGTGGAAGCGGCCGCCACAGGGCCGGCGACTGGGGATCTTCACCATCTCGGGCGGCGTGGGCGCACTAATGGCCGACGAGGCCGCCGACACCGGACTGGCGCTGCCCGAGCCCGCTGCCGACGCCCAGGCCAGGTTGCTGCAACGCGTGCCCTTCGCCAGCGGCCGCAACCCGGTCGACGTCACCGGACAGGCCGTGTCCGAACCCGGGCTGCTGCTGGCCACCGCCGACGACATGCTGGCGGACGGCCGCTACGACGCCCTGGCGGTTTTTCTGGCCGCTGCGGGATCGTCCGAAGCCTTGTGGCCCACTTTCGAAGCCTTTGCGCGGCAGATGCAGGCCCGCCATCCCGGCGTGCCGCTGGCGATCAGCGCGTTGTTCCCGCCCGCGCGACGCCGCGAACTGGAACGCCTGGGGTGCCTGGTGTTCCCCGACCCCAGCGCCGCCATCCGCACGATAGGCGCGGTGGCAGGCCTGGGTTCAGGCCCGGCCCCCGGCATGGCGGAAACGAGCCCCGCAACAGCGGACGCGGGCGCCCTGCCGCTGCTGGACGCCTACAACGAAGTCCAGGCCATGGAACTGTTGCGCCAGGCCGGCCTGCCCGCGTCTCCCTGCGTACTGGCCGGCGACGCCGACGCTGCGGTACGAGCCGCCGCCAGCCTGGGCGCTGCCTGCGTGCTTAAGGTGGTTTCGCCCGACATCACGCACAAGAGCGACGTAGGCGGCGTGAAGCTCAATGTGCAGGGCGATGACGCCCTGCGCAGCGCCTACGCCGACATCCTGGCCGCGGTGCGCCAGCACCGGCCCGACGCCCGCATCGACGGTGTCCTCGTGGCGCCCATGGCGCCCAAGGGCGTGGAATGCATCGCCGGCGTACATTGCGATCCGGTATTCGGACCGGTGGTGATGTTCGGGCTGGGAGGAGTATTCGTCGAGGTGCTCAAGGACGTGAGCTTCCGCCTTGCGCCCTTCGGCCGCGACGACGCCCTGGCAATGATCCGCGAAATCAAGGGCTATGCGCTGCTGCAAGGCGCGCGCGGCGCGCCCCCGTGCGACATCGGCGCGCTGGCCGAGGCATTGGCGGCGCTGTCCCGCTTTGCCCATGCCCGGCGGGCAGACTTCAGCTCGGTGGAAATCAATCCCTTGCTGGCGCTGCCCGAAGGACAGGGAGTGGTAGCGTTGGATGCGGTGGTGATACGGGCCGATGCCTAAGGCTGCCAGCCCCAACGTATCGCGAGCGTTTGGAATTCGTTTTGGGTATTCGTATTGATCCACCGGCCCAAACGCTCTACCTGCGTGCGCTCCGTACCGGCCAAGGCCTGCTCGGACAGAGCGCTTGGGAAACTGTGCCGAACGCCCATCGCCAGACGAAGAAAAGGCGCTCTGGAGCGCCTTTTCTTCTTCATACCCGCGTCGGGCTTACTTCAGCAGCAGCGCGTTCAGCCGCTTCACGAAGGCAGCCGGGTCGGCGATCTGCGCGCCTTCGGCCAGCAGCGCCTGATCCAGCAGCAGGCGGGCCCACTGGTCGAACTCGCCGTCTTCAGCCGCGCGGATACGCGCCAGCAGCGGATGCTCGGGGTTGATTTCCAGCACCGGCTTGACGTTGGGCGCTTCCTGGCCGGCGGCCTTGAGCATGCGCAGCAGATGCGGGCTGAGTTCGTTCTGGCCCACCACCACGCAAGCCGGCGAATCCACCAGGCGCAAGGTCACGCGCACTTCCTTGACCTGGTCTTCCAGCGTCTTCTGCAGGCGCTCGACCAGCGGCTTGAAGTCCTCGGCCACTTCGGCCTGGTGCTTCTTTTCTTCTTCGTCGGCCAGCTCGGCCAGATCCAGGCCGCCCTTGGCCACCGACACCAGCGACTTGCCGTCGAATTCGCGCAGGTAGGAGAGCATCCATTCGTCCACGCGGTCCGACAGCAGCAGGACTTCAATGCCCTTCTTGCGGAAGATTTCCAGATGCGGGCTGTTGCTGGCCGCGGCAAACGTATCCGCCGTGACGTAGTAGATCTTGTCCTGGCCTTCCTTCATGCGCGACACGTAGTCGGCGAAGGACACCGTCTGAGCCTGGTCGCCCGTATGGGTCGACGCAAAGCGCATCAGCTTGGCGATGCGCTCCAGGTTGGCGTGGTCTTCGCCGGCGCCTTCCTTCAGCACCTGGCCGAACTCGGACCAGAACGTGGCGTAGTCGTCCTTGCGGTTTTCAGCCAGGTCTTCAAGCAGCGACAGGATGCGCTTGGCCGAGCCTTCGCGGATGGCGCGCACGTCGCGGCTTTCCTGCAGGATCTCGCGCGACACGTTCAAGGGCAGGTCGGCCGAGTCGATCACGCCGCGCACGAAGCGCAGGTACGAGGGCAGGAGCTGGTCCGCGTCGTCCATGATGAAGACGCGCTTGACGTAAAGCTTCACGCCGCGGCGGCCGTCGCGGTCCCAGAGGTCCATGGGCGCGTGCTTGGGCACGTACAGCAGCTGGGTGTATTCGCTGCGGCCTTCGACGCGGTTGTGGGTCCAGGCCAGCGGGTCGTCGTAGTCATGCGACACCGTCTTGTAGAACTCGCGGTACTGCTCCTCGGACACGTCGGCCTTGTTGCGCGCCCACAGCGCATTGGCCTGGTTCACCGTTTCCAGTTCATCGGTCTTGACCTGTTCGCCCTTTTCCTGGTCCCACTCTTCCTTGGCCATGCGGATGGGCAGGGAGATGTGATCCGAGTAGCGGCGCAGGATCTCGCGCAGCTTCCAGCCGTTAAGCAATTCGTCTTCGTCGGCGCGCAGGTGCAGCGTGACGTCCGTGCCGCGCGTGGCCTTCTCGGCCGCGGCAATGGTGAATTCGCCCTGGCCGTCAGATTCCCACTGGATCGCGTCCGTCGCGCCGGCGCGGCGGCTGACCACGGTGACCTTGTCGGCCACGATGAAGGACGAATAGAAGCCCACGCCGAACTGGCCGATCAGTTGCGCGTCCTTCTGCTTGTCGCCGGTCAGTTGCGAGAAGAATTCCCGGGTGCCGGAACGCGCAATGGTGCCCAGGTTGGCCACGGCCTCTTCACGCGACAGGCCGATGCCGTTGTCGGAGATGGTGATGGTGCGGGCGGCCTTGTCGTAGCTGACGGTGATGGCCAGCTCGCCATTGCCTTCCAGCAGTTCGGGCTGGTCGATGGCCTCGAAGCGCAGCTTGTCGCAAGCGTCCGATGCGTTCGACACCAGCTCGCGCAGGAAAATTTCCTTGTTGCTGTACAGCGAATGGATCATCAGGTGCAGCAGTTGCTTCACCTCTGCCTGGAATCCCAGGGTTTCGGACGTGGAAGACGTGGCGGTTTGGCTCATAGTTCTACGTGGCTAGGTAAAAATTAGGGACGGTTATTGGCGGCCGGGGCATTCTGCCCGCGCGGACGCCGGGAAACCCTACTGATGTGGGGGCCAATCGCGCGCTTTCAAGAGCCGCCGAATATCCATCCCGTTCAAAAGATAGAGAAGATCTTGCGGTAGCGCGTCTTGGCCTCCAGCACGGTTTCGTGCTGCGGCACAGCAAGCTTGCCATCCCGGATCAGCTTGCGGATATCAGCCGCGGTGATCTGCCGGGTCTCTTGCGAGCGCAGCAGGAAATCCGCCGCCGAGCGGTTCAGAATCCGATATATCGGGTTGAAAACGAGTTGCGTGGGGCCCAGCTCGTCCAGGTAGTAGAGCGCCTCGCCCTTCTGCCAGACCGTGCCGAAGTCGTGATACACGACGCCCAACTTTTTCCATTCCCCGTCCGGCGCGTCTTGCAGCCGGTTGATCAGCGTGGAACGGGAAATCAACCCGCCACCTCCGCCCCGAGAGGACCGCGCCCACGATTCCTGCGCGCGCAGGAACAGCACCTGCCGGCCGTCCGTGTACACGTAGGGCGACAGCTTGGTGTACCCGCCCGCGGCAAAGGGATCGTCGCCCGCGCGCTCCACCTGGCGCGTCTGCGTGTTGTAGAAATAGATGCCGCCCTTGGCGGCGAACAACGCCTGATACACATGCCGGCCGCGCTCATTCAGCAGGCGGTACGGCGCGTGCGCGGCATCAAAGGCCTGCGCCCCCACGTACACCATGCCGTCGCGCCCGTCGTACAGATAGGGCTGGCGATACAGGTCGCCCACCATGAATGCGCGCAACGCGGGAT
This sequence comes from Achromobacter sp. D10, assembly GCF_035282245.1. Taxonomy (NCBI): domain Bacteria; kingdom Pseudomonadati; phylum Pseudomonadota; class Betaproteobacteria; order Burkholderiales; family Alcaligenaceae; genus Achromobacter; species Achromobacter sp. D10. The sequence goes on along the minus strand of NZ_JAYJLE010000001.1, from coordinate 1,300,406 downwards.
CGTCCGACAGCGGCAGCAACTGCTCATGGAAATAGACACGGCGCCCGTCGGCAAAGAAATCATCGCTGGGCCGCACATCGCCGTCCCGGCCTGCGGGCACGCGCCGCAACAGGGCCGGGTTTGCCTGCGGCATTTCGCGGCCCCGGTAATACACGCGCGCGCCGTCCGTAGCCAAGTCGCGGTCCAGCAGCGGCCGGTAGGCCTGGGCACTGGCCGGCAGAGCCGTGTACGGATACAGATAGGTCTGCGGCTTGGGGCCCGCGTCCGCCCGGAACCGCAACTGCTGCCAGACCTCGTCCAGCCTGCCCAGATCCCGGTTCAGCACGCTGTGCAGCGCGCAGTAATACGTGACCGCCCCGTCGCTGAAATAGCTGTTGCCCAGGTAACGCGTCCGCGCCGGGTCCATGTCGGGCAGCACCCGGTTGCCGCAATACACGTGGCGCTGGTCCCGGGCCGCCTGCCGACCCTCGAAAACCCCGGTATCGAACGCCTGGAAACTCGCCGGATCCGCCTGCTCCACGCGGTAGTAGCCATTGCTGGGAACGGCAGCGTAGACGTCGCCCTGATAGTTCTTATAGATGCTGTTGCCGTACGACTGTCCGCGATCGACGGCCGCGAAATTGTCGCTGTCCATCGTCCACAACAGCAGGCACATCGGCAGCACGGCAATGATCAGCACCAGCGCGATCACGGCCCATTTGGCGCGTTTTGACATGGGGTGACGGACCGGCGGCAAAGTGATCCGGCCCCTTGTTGGAGTCCAGCGATTCTAACCAGCTGGCCGCCGCCGGCCACCCTACGAGCCCCGCCCCGGACGCCGGCGGGCCTTCCCCGCTAAAATCCCGCACTTTCCTCCCCTTCCCCGCCCCTGGCCGGCCCATCCGCCATGCAACCCGCCTCCCTGACCCAACCCGTCCCCCACGGCGCATCCGACGCCGCCCCCAGCCACGACCTGGTTTACGGTCCCGACGACCGCCCCGCGCCTCTCGTCACCTTCGTCGCCGCCCTTCAGCACTTGCTGGCCATCCTGGTTCCCATCGTCACCCCCGGCCTGCTGATCTGCCAGGCCCTGGACGTGAGCACCCGCGACACCACCCTCATCGTGTCCATGTCGCTGGTCATCTCCGGCATCGCCACCTACGTCCAGTGCAAACGCTTCGGCCCCTTGGGCGCCGGCCTGCTCATCGTGCAGGGCACCAGCTTCAATTTCGTCGGCCCGCTGATCGCCGGCGGCTCGGTCATGGTCAAGCAAGGCACGCCGGTCGAAACCGTCATGGCCGCGATCTTCGGCGTCGTCATCGCCGGTTCCTTCGTCGAAATGGGCATCAGCCGCATCCTGCCCTTCGTCAAACGCCTGATCACCCCGCTGGTCACCGGCATTGTCGTGCTGCTCATCGGCCTGACCCTGATCAAGGTCGGCCTCATCAGCATGGGCGGCGGCTACAACGCCATGGGCAACGGCACCTTCGCCAGCGCCGAGAACCTGACCCTGTCCGGCCTGGTCCTGGGCACCATCATCCTGCTGAACCGCGTGCCGATCGTGTGGGTGCGCAGCACCGCCCTGGTGCTGGCCCTGGCCGTCGGCTACATCGCCGCCGCCTACATGGGCCGCCTGGACTTCACCGGCGCCCGCGAAGCCGCCCTGTTCCAGATCCCCACGCCGCTGCACTTCGGCCTGGGCTTCTCGTGGGCCTTGTTCGTGCCCATGCTGATCATCTACCTGGTCACGTCCCTGGAAGCCATTGGCGACGTCACCGCCACCAGCAAGGTCTCCAAACAGCCCGTCGAAGGCCCGCTGTGGATGCAGCGCATCAAGGGCGGCGTCCTGGTCAACGGCGCGAACTCGCTCCTGGCCGGCATCTTCAATACCTTCCCCAGCTCGGTCTTCGCGCAGAACAACGGCGTGATCCAGCTGACCGGCATCGCCAGCCGCCACGTCGGCGTGTGGATCGCCGGCATGCTGATCCTGCTGGGCCTGTTCCCGGCCGTGGCCGGCATCCTGCAAGCCGTGCCCGAGCCCGTGCTGGGCGGCGCCGCCATGGTCATGTTCGGCGCGGTGGCCGCGTCCGGCATCAATATCCTGGCCGGCATCCAGCTGGACCGCCGCGCGCTGCTCATCATCGCCGTGTCCCTGGCCCTGGGCCTGGGCGTGTCGCAAGTGCCGGAAATCCTGTCGCACCTGCCCCATGCCGTGAAGAACGTGCTGGAGTCGGGCGTGGCCACCGGCGGCATCTGCGCCCTGGTGATGAACTGGTTCCTGCCCGAGAAAAAGTAAGCGGCAACACCGCGCCAGGGGCCATTTGCGCCCCTGGCCTGACAATTTTTCTCAGACCGCATATAATCGCGGTCTTCGCTTCTCCCGCGACCGTCACCTGGACGTGTCCGCGACCTCCTAGCCCGGGTGGTGAAATTGGTAGACGCAGGGGACTCAAAATCCCCCGCCGCAAGGCGTGCCGGTTCGATTCCGGCCCCGGGCACCATCTCCAAATCTTCTGCTAATTCAAGCCGTTAGAAGATTTCGCAGTACAAGCCCCGCACCGGGGGATTTTCCTAGCATTGTGGTCAGGTCAAGTTTCGGTACTCGTGTTCACCGAGTCACTTGCCAACCCCTGCGCCCGCCCGAAACCGAACTCGCGTTCTTCGGCGCACCCGACCAAGATCCCATACGACGCCCATACCCGTTCGACAAAGCGTGGCCCGATGCCAATCAAGCAACGGGCCTTAAGGATTTCCGCTTTCACAATCTGCGCCATAAGGCTGTCAGCCGGTTCATAGAAGCCGGCTTGAGCGATCCGGAGCTATCCGCCATCAGCGGCCTTGCTCTTACCCTTGCCGCGTGCGGCAGCGCCAAGGACGCCAACAAGAGCAACTTCAGCAAGGCCATACAGGCATACCTGGACACTCAGAAGGGCCTGTGCGCTGCGATTCCTGGAAAGGGCTTTCCGTTCACCGTGGCGAATCAAGACATGCTGGGCGGTCAGAGCAAGAAGCGCGCCGACGCGCTGGTCGATGCCGGGCTGCTGACGAAGCGGGACACCGAAGTCAAAGCCATGTTCGGCAACAAGATGGAGCCGGCCACCGAGTACCAAATCACTGACACCGGCAAGAAATTCCTCGTCGCCAATGGTGCCAACACGATGGCTGGACAAGATGCCTTCTGCACCGGCAAGTACACCGTTGTGGAAGTGAGCAACTTCACTGAACCCAGCGACATGATGGGCGTAAAGCTGTCGCAAGTGAACCACCGCTACAAGGTAGATGGCGCAGATGGCTGGGCCAAGTCGGAAGGCCTGCGTGCCAATTACAAGAATTTTGCGGAACAGACCCAGGGAGATATACAGGGTAAGGCGGCTGTCATCCTGACCAATGAGGGATGGATGCACGAGCGCTTGTTTAAGCGCGGATAAACCAAGCTGAGTCAGTTCTAGAACGAAAGGCCTTTCACCTATGGGTGAAGGGCCTTTTCTTTGGTGCTACGCCGGTCTGCGAGGTGGCTGGGGGTCGCAGAACGACCCAAAGCGGACATATTGCAGCTGCTGTTCTGGTTCATCGACGGTGCTTGGGGGGGACCAACCGGCCCTGAGTGTCGAAGGTAAACTCGCGTAGTTTTTCGTCAGTCAGAATTTTCACGGGTGTACCTGTTTCATCGAGCACGACAAGCCGATATGTACTGTTGTCGGTGATTTCGAACGAGCGCGTATGGCTTGCATACGGCATTTCGTATTCAAGTCCGCAGATGGAAGCGAGAATTCCGTTGACCCTGACGTAATGGCCGAGCAACCAGTAACTACCTCGACTTACGCCATCTTCCCCAATGTCACCGTAGCCGCCCGACGTGAGCTCGAAAATCGAGGTGATCTTGTCGCCGTTCGAGTCGAAGAAATCTCTAATAATTTCAGCGAATTCAATCGTGGCCTTATCCCCCGGAACGAATGATAATAGGCTGGCACGCCCTTGTGACGACCAATGAGGCGTCCAGACTGCCTCGCTTAACTTTGGAATGTGATACGTGCCTTGGACGCGAATAGTCTTGATGAAGCCCTCTTCCTCAAGATGCGTACTCTCCCTCAGGCCCCTAAGAAGGATTTCCTCGCCCGTCATGGTCCTAGCCGCCTGGGCGTACTGTCGAGCGGGTTTCGTGTAGTCTGTAGCGGACCAGAAAATCCCCTTAACTACATCCGGAAGATCCACGAACGCGCCCGCAAGTTTTTGTAAATCTGGGCGCCCGACCTTCCCTCCACGGTTCTTTGCTTGAGTGGAATGTTAGCGAATAATCCATATGGCTATCTTCCATGCTTGAGCGATTAGCCATGTACGCTTAAGCGCTTGTTAGACGCCAACCCAACCGTACTTGTGGGCCAAATAAATTCGGTTCAATCTGCAACAACAATAGCGTACAAAAAATCAAGTGCTTTAGGCGAACCGAAAAATTGACAAATCGCGATTGGTGATGTGCACAGATGGCCAGTGAGCAAGTAGCTGTTTCTGGCCGAAGGCTAGGCCCGCCTAGCGGCAAACAAAGTCTCCATAGTTTAAATATCAGGTCTACGGACATTCTCATCAACGTTAATATTTTCCAGTTGTTTAAAGAAATCGATATCAGCGGAAAGAAGGTAGACATGCTCCAACAGAGCATCCAAAAATCTCTCTATTATTGAGACATGATGCTCATTCATAGGTCTGTCCGCGTTATGGGCCGAAGCGTTGCCTAATGTGCGCATAATAGTTATGGCTTCCGCGAGCTGCGGCGACATCTGTTCTTTCCGCACAAGTTCACTAAGCGATGTGGCCAGACTGCGGCTCTCGATACCACGATCCCTCGACACGGTTTCTAGTACACGACGAACCATGATGCCGTAGGCTGAAGCAGACTGTCGCTTAACCTTTCTCGCTTCGAGATATGCGGCTTGCACGGACGCAGGGAGACAGTATTGGGGTTCGGACGGATATTGTCGCTCGCCAACTTCGGTATCGGGACTATGAAGATTGGACCACACGTACAACGAAATGCGCAGGCAGCCGTTACATTGAAGCATTCTATAGGTGGCAGGCTCAACCATGCTAAAGCCTTCAGCATCGGTGTATTCGATATCCGATTCTGCCAAGCACAGCAATGAGTGAATTGTTCCTGTGCCACATCTATCGCAGGCAACAAACTTATTAATGCGTTTCTCGGGCATGTGTTTGGACTACAGTATTGTTAGCACTCGACCCTCTGGGGATAGTGATCTGATATTAAACAGGCTACAAACATACAGTCAAATTCAGCTTTCATAATTCACCGCTGCTTAGGCAGGCACGCCCATACCACACTACTTGACTAAAGTTGATTTCTATACGCGCGTGACGTGAAGGATTTATACCACCCCCTCCCGGCACAGGCTGTGTCGCCATACGAATAGCCTACTTTTAGCAGCAGTTACCTGGTTTTGATCTAAGTATTGGCCGCTTATTTGGGGGTACCCCATGACGTCGGTCGAGCTGTCTCGCACAAGATTGAGGACCGGAAAGCTGAACTTGACGGCTGGCTGCAATTGGCCGAACTCGGCCGTATATCTTCCTGAGGGAATCATCCCCGCCTACGCGGCGCCCCAGTGGTGCGCAGATCATTAGGTCCTCGCCCTGGCTGCTACTGCGCAATACCGAAAACGTCACGCGAGAAACCTTCCCCAGAAATGGGCGATGGACCTTTTCTTTTGCCCTATCTGATCACTTCTCTCATCTGCCTGTATGTCGGGCCTTTAAAGGCTGCGCCATGTATTCAGAGGTAGGAGAATGGAATTAGCGCGGCCACGACTTAAGCGTATGCAAGTCCAGCAACGTAAACCTCCCCGCATCCTGCCATCCACCTGTATCGATGTAGTAAACGTTGCCAAGCTGCGCAGGCTCGTGTAGGGTCATATGTCCATGGACCACCGCACGTACATTGCGGACAGGCTGGGAATACTGCATTCGATAACGATCTACGGACCATAGGCAGGCATCTTCGTCCTCTGGACTAAAGGTAGCGCCGTGAATAGCCTGCCAATCGTCATAGGGGAAGTCGGCATGAATCATACCGACTACGCCACTCGGCGTTTCCACCTCGATAGCCAGCGGCAAGGCGCTCAAGCTGGCCGCAATGCGTTCACGAACATCACCAACGCAGGCATCCAACCATTCACCGCCGTGGACGCGATGATCGACGTTCGGAATCGGATCGCCCATCGCCCGCCGCCACGTCATCAAGTCGTGATTCCCACAGATCGCGTGAAACCACGGGCGCTCCAACCATTTCAGCACATCGGCCGATTCAGGACCGCGGTCCACAAGGTCCCCCACGGAAAACAATCGGTCCTTTTCTGGCGAGAACTTTACGGCAGCCAGCGCGACCTCAAGCCGACCAAAATGACCATGGATGTCACCCACCGCAAAATCACGACCGTTGGCATTCAATTGAAAGCGCTGGACTCGGACATTACCGGGCGTCATTCCAAGATTCCATATAGTTCCCTAACGACTTGTCCTGCATACCCGTCATGATACGTGGAGTGCAGATCATAGTTCTTGCCTTGATCATCTTCTGAGCGCAGAGAAAAACGAGTGGCTTAGGGGCGAGACTGGCTGGCGGCATCATCTTTGACGCTGTGACATTTAGGAGCATGGTGCAGGGTATTGGCAACGTGGTGAATCCTAAGACGACTAGCCGCGATATGCAGCCGGGCATGATGGTTACTGCTGGCCGAACCAACCACATGATCGCAGGCAACACCATGTGGAACCCAGCCTATCGGCAACACGTCTTGCAGAACATGGGCAAGAACTGGGGGCCGGCAACGGGTGGCTCCGTCAACGGTAAGTGATGTGCATGTTGCGTCAGCATCGGCCTCGCCATCAGCGAGGCCTTTTCATTTATGGCCGCACATATCTCCGCGCTACGCTTGGGCAACCCCTTCGGTTGCATCCCGCGTCCGTTCTTGCCGGACTGGCCGCGGGGGCAGGCCCATCGGCTTCGCCTTGTTCCTCCCCCCGGCCGACAGGCTGCATGGCTTCCAGAGGCATCAAGGGTGAAGGCTTCGCCCGGGATCCTCACCCGTTCCCTGCGCTGCGCTTCGGGCTGCGGCTTCCGGTCCCGCCCTTGACACCTCTTCCGGCCAAACGACGTCAGTAGCAGTGCTGTCGAGCGGATGACGGGTCAAGGGGTTGGTGCGGCCCGCAGCCCACAGGGCGAGGACACGGCCCCTTAACGCGGCAGGAGCGCCCCACGCTATGCCCGGGGGCAGGAGTTCCGGGCCAGAGCCCGCAACCCCTGCTCCCGAGGCTCCCGCCGGCGAGGGTGGAGAGTCCAGAGAGGCAAAGCCTCTTTGGAAACTACGGCTAGTACGCAGCCGATATTGGAGTCCATAGCAGGTAAAACAAGACAATTTCAGCGCACCACCTCTGTGGCTGCGCGTACCTAAACCAAATTACCCATACTTCTTGTAAGATCGAGTTACCTACGGCAAGGAGACACCATGGCTGGCAAGGGTAAATGCAGGCAACAGCCCCGCAAAACCATATCGGATACCGAACGCAGCCGCCGGCAATCGGCAGTTAACTATGCGCGGGCCTCCGTCGGTCTAGAAGGTTTCTCGCTCAGTGAAGCAGATGAGGCCCACGCTCAGCGTTTCGTCGATGGTCAGATAAGCCTGCAAGAGTTTGTGCAGCCGCGCGCTGACGCATTAGCGCTCCCAAAGTCTTCGTCATGACGAAGAAATTTAGGATTTGGGGACTAGTGCAGGATAGGCTGTCGCCGGGTTTCGTTGCACACCGCCCCTAAAAAATACATAACCAGCGCAGGGGAAGTTTATCTTGCGAGAAAATGGATAAAACGTCAGAAAATTGGCTCAGATTTTTAATGCCGACCTTTTAAACCTTAAGGAAAGCTGGGCCGACGGGACTGAAATATGAAAGCAAAAACTGGCAACAATAATTTTTTAGCAATTCAGGCAAGATTAAGACGCCCTAAAAGTCGATTTTCTGCCATTCATCAAGTTCGTGCCGGCGTTGAGCATGCCTCGTTATTCAATGCCTATCAGAGGCTCTTCCCGTTCAAAACCTCCTTACAAGATTACCACGGCAGCCCTTTCCCGAAGCGAGCGGACCAAATATTATCAAACAGGGCACCAGGGCAACCCGTAAATGCGTACAGAGAGATCCTCTGGGCTATCGCACGTTGCTATCAATTCAAAGAAGCATTAAAAGACTATTGTGTGGAACGGCAGAAATTCGAAAGAGCTGTTCTCTTAAATGATTACGCGACTTCCTCCGCACTTTTAAATGAAATAGAGCCCCGCTTCGGAAAATCAATTTGGCTCTACCAAAACCGCTTGGCAAGTGCCCACATTGCGCACGGCGAGAATACGCCAGCCGAGGTAGCTTCAAGAATACTGGACGAGGCTCGAGGAAATTCGTTGCTGTATATTGTTTTACATTATGTTCGCCAGCGAATAGAAAGTGCGACCCTGCGAGATAAGTTACGCTCTGAAATTGAAGATCTGATAGCGTCTCGAGTTTATTCAAGCTATTTTCATTCCAAGATTTTCGACATTACAGACTCAAGCGAAGAGGCAGTTTCCAACCTGTTATTCATGGACTCAAGAGCATCAGTAATTGATCATTATTGCTCCTTGGTACTTGTTCTGCAGGCCGCGGTTTCCGACAGGATGCTCACCGTGGAAATGGTCGGCTGGATGCTGCCCTGTCTAACACGCCTATACGAAGGAACAAACGACCCCCGCCTCCTTGGCGTCATAAGCGCGATGGGGAAGCCATTAATTCAGACATCCCCCGCCTCACTCGAACGTCTAGATGCGATTGAGTACTACACAATTGGTGATTACGACTCGTGTACCAAGAAGACATTAGACATACTTAGACGAGATCCCGCTGATAGTGCGATGCGGCTACTTCGAATAAAGGCTGAAGTGGCCCTGCAACGTCAACCCGATAGTGAAGAAGGCCTCTGCGGAGAACTGAACGGGCATCTATTCAACATTCTTTCTGCAAACGATAGCTTTTATTCCAGCGTACATGCTTTTATTGTGCTTGCGGATCGCTTCAATGATCATCAGTGGATGCTATATCTCCGTGCGGCGCTTTGGTATGAAATTGGCACTGAAGAAAGAAGGCGAATTCCTAGTTGGATGAGGGACTTCTATGTCCGGGAACAGGAAATATCCCCCTTTGCGGCATTAGTGTTAGAACCAGCATATGCCGAGGATGCGTTAAGACAGTTTGAAAAATGTGGCAACTGCCCTGAAACCATTGCGTTGGTTAGGCAGATTATGGCAGGAGTTCCGGCATCGTCTGAAATCAATCCAAGAGCAGCCAAATATCTCGCGCGTGAGCTCCTCTCTAAGCAGGAGTATGGGGCCGCTGCAGATCTATACAGAATTGCAGCGGAGGGGGATGTTCGTCCTGCAGCACAGCTTCGGGCGTGTGGAGGTCAATCCTTGGCTTTAATGCTAAAAGGCGATTACGTCCCTGCTCTGGACATAATAGTTGGCGCTTTTTTGAGCAATCCACATGCACCGCTACTTTTGCCGTTTAGAGAGCTAGTGGAATTACTACCAGATGCGGATCAGTGGCCACACACCATCAGTTTGAGCTTGATGCTCGCATTGGCGAGTCAGTTTGATGTTGAAGGAGATCTTAGCAAGACTCGACTGGCCTTTGAGAGATTTTGTGAAGAAAACGGAGTATTTAGACCTTCCCAACTTGTAGACCGCATCAGCGAGTTTGGTCAGTCCAAGGTTGTCGCCTATCTTGATAATGTCTGGCAACCCGAAATTATGCGACAAACTCTTCTGTACATGGAGCCCGACCAGATTGAAGAGGCACGAATTGAGGCATGCCAGCAATTGGCGAAGATTGACTTGCCCCGAGCGAGAATTCACAAAGAAGAATTAGCTTCCCGGATTAAACAACAGGAAATATCAAAAACCACCGCACTTGTTGAGCAAAGCAGAGTATATGTGGATATTGAGGCGATTAAGCGAGCTTTGCGAACCAAGCTCAAATCTTCTTATACTCAGTACAAAAGCGCCATTACCCAAATTGGAAGACCACAGAATGACCTGATTGACAGGCTGCAATTCATTTTGGAAGGATTCGATAATGGAAAATCGCTCTCGACTGTACTATCGACATTCCATGTAGTAGATGAAAAAGACGCCCCCACTCAAACAGACATCCAATTCAGTACTTTATTCAGCGAGATAACTAAGGAATTCTTAACGGGTGATCACGGCCTAAACGCTTATCTCAGCACCAGAGTGCGTCACGGAAAATTTGTGGATGCCCTGAGGAAATCCGTAGCTAATGAGCATCTAGTCACAGCGAGACAGGATGATGGGACGTATGTTTCGAATTCGTATTGGTCTACCGCGCTGGCTGATCACGAGCATAAAGAAGCTGTACTAATAGCGCTTCAGACTTTTTCGACAAATTTCGATGCAAAGCTCTTCTACGTCCGGGACAGGCGTCTACAAATTCGTTCCTACTATGACCTTAAGGCCTTGGATGACAATACCGAAGGCCTGCTGGTATATCAATTTTCAAATTTAGAACGTAAGCTTATGCAGAGCTATGATTCAGATTTTAAAGATATTGATGAACTCATAGTTAAATGCGTTGATTCATTGTGGGAGAAAACTGATTCCAATCTCGCTTCCGTCCGAGAATATTTGGCTCAAACACTTCGGCCTGATCTGATGAAATTGTTTGACGACTTAACGGCAGACATCGAGTCTATTGGTCGACAAGTAATGCCTCCGGGCCTATCAAACGCAATTGCAAGAGCACGCACAGCAGTTCAGCAATCATTGGAAGGTGTAGCCGGTTGGTTTAAGCGCAGCGAAGTCTACGATCGGCAGGACTTCGAGATTGATTTCCCATGCCTCATCGCAGCAAACATGGTCAACCGTACACTTTCTGTGCCACCAGATTGGCAAGGGCCAAATTATTTGCAGATAGAAGCCGATGGAAAAGTACCCGGTCGAGCACTAGATACTCTAGTCGATGTTTTCTATGTGTTCTTCGAAAATTCTTTCAAGTACGCAGAATCGGAACATGTGCCTCTCAAGATCGATGTATCAATGAGTATGAAATCTGGGGATTTCAAGGCCACTGTTTCAAGCAACGCTTTGCCCCCGACACCACAACGCTTAGATGAGCTGGCCAAGTTGCGTTCATCTCTGGCGACTCAGGAATCGCGACGACTTGCACAAGGCGAAGGGAGAAGTGGCTTTAGAAAAGTATTGCTGGCGCTTAGCAGCCCTCTATATAAATCATCATTCTTGAATTTTGAGCACACGCTGGATGGCGAGTTCAAGGTCAACTTCGGTTTCAAGATGCAGGAAGTCGTATGAATCTACTTTTCGTCGAAGATGATGATGACAAAGCGGAAAAAATTTCTGCTCAAATATTGATTATTGACCCTCTAATTAGACTAACAAGAGCGAGATCTTTTACGTCCGCATTACACGCGCTAGTTAAAAGAACATCAGAAATTGACGGTGTGATCCTCGATATGAGCATGCCAAACTACGATGACTCCCCAGACCCGCCCGAAAATTTCGCAGGAAGGGATTTGTTGCGACAGTGCAAGCTACGAAAAATAACTAAACCAACATTCGTAGTAACTATGCTCGACTCATTTGGCGGGGCTGGAAGGCAGTTAAATTTGGAACAACTGGACTCGCAGCTTGCTAATGAGTTTTCGCCCGCTTATCTCGGGATTGTTTACTATAGTTCTGCACAGGAGTCGTGGAAATCGCAACTCGCCACCAAGATAGATATAATTCGAGAGAATAGACGTGAAGCTGATAATAGTTGACGACAGTCATACCAAAGTTGAGAAAGTGGCAATCGCCATTCAACAGGCTGGAGTCGAAGTCGACATTGCACATGAAACCAATGCAACTAGTGCACGCCAAAGACTTCGAACGGAGGAGTTCGATCTTCTTTTAATTGATCTGCAGCTTCCTGATGTTGCGGGGGCTAGTCCAAACCAGGCCGGCGGTTTACATTTTTTCGATCTAGTCATTAACGATACAAAAACCATTCTTCCTGGCGAAGTGCTCTTTGTAACTAGTGAGACGGGACTGGAAAAACACGGACGAAAAGAGGTAGAGCGGCGGGGAAGTGCACTATGTGTTATTTCTGACGGATTAGTTGATTGGACGAGTGTCTTAGTAGGTCAAATTCAACTTGCCGCAAAGAGAGCATCGCGCAAACTTTTGCCAGCAGATGTTGCCATAATTACAGCGTTAGGCTCTGAATTAGATGCAGTACTTAAGTTAGATTTCGGATGGAAGAATTTCCGCGTGGCTGGTGATCCGACGTTGTATCACAGAGGAGAGATCCAGACGCAGCAAGGAAAGAAAAGTATCGTGGTGGCGAGTGCCCTGCGAAAAGGCATGGCCGCGTCAGCAGTAATCGCAACGAAACTGGCATTGAAATTTAAGCCCGCTATTCTGGCAATGACAGGCATATGTGCAGGCGTGAAGGGGAAAACCAATCTTGGCGATGTAGTTATTGGCGATCCCACTTGGGACTGGGGTAGCGGAAAGCACGCTCATAATGATGAAGGTTCGCCAGTATTCCACCTTTCCCCAAAGCAAAGTGATTTAAACGTGGATCTTGCAAATCGTTGCGATGAAATCGCGCGGTGCGCAGAGTTCCATAGAAGTATTAGAGCTAATTGGGAGGGCGCGGTGCCCCCCGGTAAGTTCGGCTGTCACATTGGCCCCATGGCATCGGGAGCTAGCGTGGTCGCGAATTCTTCAATCGCCAGAGAGATTTCCGCTCAGAATCGAGACTTGATAGCAATAGAAATGGAGGCCTTCGCGGTCATGGTGGCAGCCGAATATGCGACAACCTCTCCTTTATTGTCTATCGCAGTCAAAAGCGTTTGCGACTATGCGGATAAAGATAAACACGATGATTGGCAAGCATATGCCGCATATACTAGTGCGCGGTTCGTAGCCGAACTGTTCAGACGGCATTTCTCCGAACTTTGATGCTACCGAAGAACCCAATCAAGGTGAAACGTTAGTGGGTATCTATTTTGTAGCACTATAGCGATAAGCTCTGAAATCCCCCAGACGATCACCCAACAACCCACTGTACCGAACTTTCGGTACAGTGCTGGTACAGTGACCAGTTTTCACCAACTCCGTCAAAATTCCCTAACCTACTGATTTGAAACTGTTTTCACCTATTCCACCCTACGCTAGAATTCGCCCGATTTCCCTGTAGCAACACTGTAAATCACCGACTCAAAATCCCCCGCCAAAAGGCGTGCCGGTTCGATTCTGGTCTCGGGCACCAGAATTCGAAAAGCCGTTGCCCTTACCGCCAACGGCTTTTTTCATGCTGCGCGCGCGGCATGCAGCGGATAATCTCGGAACCGCTCCACTAGCATCGCCACCGCGGACTTATCCAGCGATTGCACCGCATAACAGAGCCCAATACGGCGCGACATTTCCAGGCCTTCGATGGGGCGTATCTCCACGCCGGCCTGGCTGCGGGCCAGGGACTCTGGCGCGATACACATACCGGCGCCGGCGGCCGTCAATGCCAGTGCCAGGCGCAGCGATCCGGCGTGCGCGGCGGGCATGTTTGCGGCGGCGCCGTAGAAAGGAAGCAGGCGCTGGTGCGTGGGATGGTTGGGGCACATGATCCATGGCAATGCGGCGTCGCTGCCTTCGGGGAGGGCCAGGACATAAGGGTCCACCGATAGCGGCAGGAACAGCTCGTCTTCGCAGCGATCGTCTTCGGCGGCCAGTCGGGCATCGCCATCGCACCCCTCGAGCAGGCTCACGAAAAGCGCCGGCACAACCTCCCGCGCCGCGAGCATGAAGGCGGCGATGTCAGGCCCGGCGATATCGGCCTCGACACCGATCTCGATGCGCGAGGCATGCGAGCCATGGCGGAACTGTTGCGTCATCGAGTCCGTCTGCGACAGGATGCGGCGAGCCTGCGGGTAGAGGATGCGGGCGTCTTCGGTGACTGCCACCCCGCGCGCCTGGCGCGTGAACAAGCGCGTGCCCAGCAGGTCTTCCAGGCTTTTGATCGTGCCCGACAGCGCAGGCTGGCTCAGATGCAGGCGGCGGGCAGCACCGGTTATGTTGCGTTCTTCGAAGACGGCGACGAAGGCCTTGAGCTGACGGCTATCCATAAGATTTTCCGATTTCTCCCAAAGAAATAAACCATTTCTCGGGGGTTATCCGCGGGGCATAGAATGATTCCAGACGTTCAAGCATACATAAAACCGATATCTGGAGCCCACTATGTCTTCCTCGAAAAAGCCGCTGGTCATCATCACCGGGGCCAGTTCCGGCATTGGACTGGCAACCGCCCGCCTGTTCTCGTCGCACGGCCATTCCCTGCTGCTGCTTGCTCGCCGCCTGGAGAAAATGCAGGCGCTGAACCTGCCCGACACGCTGGCGCTGTCCGTGGACGTGACCGATCGCGCCGCGCTCGCGGCTGCGGTGCGGAAAGGCGAGGCGCGTTTCGGCCCGACGGATGCGCTTATCAATAACGCGGGGGTCATGCTGCTGGGCGACATCACGCGCCAGGACCCGGATCAATGGGACCGGATGCTGGATGTGAATGTCAAAGGCGTGCTGAACGGCGTGCACGCGGTCGCGGCGGGCATGGTCCAGCGCAAACGCGGCAATATCATCAACATCAGCTCGGTGGCCGGCCGCAAGACTTTCCCCAACCATGTGGCCTACGTAGGCACCAAGTTCGCCGTGCACGGTTTGTCGGAGAATCTGCGCGAGGAACTGTCGGCGCACAATGTCCGCGTGACCACGATTGCGCCGGGCGCCGTAGAGACGGAGTTGCTGGGCCACACCACCGACGCGGACATCAAGACGGGTTACGAAGCCTGGAAGGCCGAGATGGGCGGGAAAGTGCTGGCCGCCGAGGACGTGGCCAACGCCATCCACTACGCCTACTCGCAGCCAGATGGCGTGTGCGTGCGTGAAATCGTTCTGGCGGCCACACGGCAGCAAGCCTAGTACGCTGATCAGCGATAAGCAGGCCCTTTTGGAATCACGCTATTGAACAAGCTTGAACAGCAACTGGCATTCTTGAGAGAGATCGACCGGCTGAAGGCCGTCACCCGGCAGTCACCGTTGCTTGATGGCAGCCGGAAAGAGAACTCGGCCGAGCATTCATGGCACTTGGCGATGTACGCCCTGGTGCTGAGCGAATACGCCCACGAATCGATCAACGCGCATCGGGTCATGCAGATGCTGTTGTTGCATGACATCGTCGAAATCGATGTGGGCGATTTTCCGATACATGGCGGCGCATCTGCCGACATGCAGGCGGAACAGGAAGCCGCGGCCGCGAGGCGGATTTTTGGCTTGTTGCCGCAGCCGCACGCCGCCGCATTCCTGGATCTCTGGCTGGAATTCGAGGCCGCCGAAACCGAGGATGCGAAGTTCGCCAAGGCGCTGGACCGGTTCCAGCCGCTGCTTATCAACGTGTACACGGACGGCGGGACGTGGAAAGAAAACGGCGTGTCGCTTGAACAGGTGCTTGCCCGCTATGGACCCGTCATTGCCAGAGGCGCCCCGCAATTATGGACGGTTTGCGAGGAATGGGTATCCCGGCATTTTCAGGGGAAGTAGACGCGCGGCGGACTACAATTCAGCCACTGAAATCGCAGTCACGACGCCTGTTGCGGTCCTGACGAACCGGAGGCCCGATGCCGATCAAGGCCGTCGCATTCGACGTATTTGGAACACTGGTCCGCATTGAGCGGCCTACCCGCCCATTTCGGAAGCTGGTCCGGCTACTAGGGGAAGCGGGTCGCGAGCGGCAAAGCGACGACGGTGCCAGGGCGATGAGCAACGATCTTGATCTCAGGCAGGCGGCCAGCCTGTTTGGCGGCAAAGTCAGCGAGGAGGCCCTGCTCGCGCTGGAGGCCGACCTGCACGATGAAATCCAGTCGATCACCCTCTTTCCTGACGCGGCGCCCACCTTGGCCGCGTTGAAGGACCGGGGAGTAAAGGTGGCGCTCTGTTCCAACCTCGCCGCGCCCTACGGGCCGCCGGTATTGAAGTTGCTGCCCGTACAGCCGGAGTTCTGCGCCTGGTCGTATGAGGCCGGCGCGGTAAAACCCCAGGCCGCGATCTATCGCTACCTGTGCGACGGCCTGGCGTGCCGGCCCGAAGAGGTGCTTATGGTCGGAGACACTCTGGATGCCGACATGGAAGGGCCCCGGCAATTCGGCATGCATGGCTATCACCTCGACCGGCGCAGCGCGCCGGCGCCGGGCGCCGAATCGCTGCAGTCGCTGAGCGAAGTCTTGCGTCTAGTCGATCAACATTGAACCGCTGCTTGGCCGTGCACGGCATGCGTCCTGGCGCCTGAGTCTTGCCTGATGACCTTTAACGGAAAGCCGCGCGCCGCGTCTGTTCGCCTTCCAGCACGGCAAAAGCCGCCAAGGAACCCTGCGGCTTATCGCGCCAAGCGGCGTACAGGCTGGCAAATCTGGCTGGCGCCCGCGTTTGTCGTCGTCTACACATTGGCGACCTTCCTATGGAGGGTGCCGATCGCCGTGGGCGCATGCTATCTGGTGTTGAGCGCGCTGACTTTTGCGGCCTACGCCGCAGACAAGGCCGCCGCCCGTGCGGACCGCTGGAGGATTTCCGAAAGAACCTTGCATCTGCTCGCGCTGGCCGGAGGCTGGCCGGGCGCATTGATCGCTCAGCAATGGCTGAGGCACAAGTCCATAAAGCCGGGCTTCCGCGCCGTGTTCTGGATCACGGTCGCCGTCAACCTTGCGGTCTTCCTGGCCGTTGTGTTCACCTTATGGCAGGCCGCTGCTGGGAGGATTTCTTCCTCAATAACGCGCCCCGCACGGGCATTGCAGCAGCCTGAACCCGACCTTGCCATCGGATCGGCAATTGCACGCTCTGCCGGTGGCGCCGGAGATCCACCGGGAATTCGACTTGCGGCGTTCGACTGCTGGGCCGCAATTCGCAGCTTCGATGCGCTGTGGGAGCATGTAACCCTGGGCATGCACTTCAAGTACTACTTCCAAGGCCTACAGCGACTGAACGAATCGCGCATAGTCGAGCTCGCAATCAACGATAACTGGCCAAGGGAAGCTGCAACATTGCGGGCCTGGATCGTCTCGTCGGGTTAGAGTGAAAGAAACTAGGGGAGATTGAAACCGAGGATTCCATCGGCAATATGACCAATAACTTGCCTCTAGGTGGAGCGTTGTTTCCCTCAAGATCCACCGTCTCCCACATACTAAGAAACTGAGTTCGGCTCAGCGTCTGATTTCCCACGCTGGGGTCAGCAAGCCAAACTGTGTTTTCATCAATTCCTCGCAAAACCGTGAAATGATCATATCTCCGATGCTTCACATAGAGAATTACGGGGATTTTGATCTTTGACAGCTGTGAAAATGTGGAAATATACCCACGAGCATAGAAGCCCAGTTTCTCAAATATCGTAGCCATATCTTCGAATGAAGCTCGTGCGTCCTGCTTACCCATTGCCTCAAGCAGCTCAGCCTCTGACACCACAACGCCATATGCGCCTCTGAGCAATGTAGCCATCGAGGCTGCGCCGCATGAGAAATCATACTCTTGCTTTACCACTCCCCCGTCGCGTATTTCTTTCCAGTTTTTTACATCCACGCGATGTAGAGTCCCGTTCGAACTGCGCACTACGACTTCCGCTGACGCAAGGCCAGCTTCGAAGACAATCAGCAGAAAGAGAAAAATCCTAGCCATCACGAGTTCTTTTTTATATGGAAACCCGCCGCCGCTACTTACGATGCTCTTTGCTTCGAGCGAAGCACTTCATAGTCAGAAACACACAAACATACATCGCCAAAGAGAGCAGCAGAGAAAACATAAATCCACTTATATCCCATTGAGTGCCGTCATAAAGATCAACAATAACTGTGCCGAGAAAAAAAAGGCTCGCCGCAATAGCAGCCATACGATGACAACGGACACGAGGCTGTGAATCTTCCAAACCTATAAGATAGCCCATGATGGCGGCGAGAATTTCACCCATGACTCTCTCCCGGATTTATTCGAGGACTTCGCCTGTCAGCGACCGCACATCGGACCAAAATTGGACCTACCGCAGTTCTGTCGCCACACCTGATTGGCCCCAAAATTGGCGGCAGCCCCATTAAAACGCCATATATTTGCGCCAACCGAGAATCCGCCTCCCGCAGCGGCGCCAGCGCCGCCTGAGAGAGCTCCGATAGTCGCGCCGGTGGTCGTATTTCCTATCAGGCCCTTCGTACTGTAAGGATAGTTACCTTTTCGGGCCCCATAAATATATGTCCCTGCAGCCGTAGAGGCACCAACTACCGCTCCGACAAGCAGCGGATTAATTGCGCCTTCAGTAGATTTCATTTCTTCCCTTGAAAGCAGTTGCATGTCATTCAAACTGACGGATTCGTGGAACAGGTCGAACTCCAGCGAGAGAGATATTGGCACGTCACTTACAGATTTCGCGAAGGATTGCGTGACGAACACGCAACCAAAAACCAGTACCAGAGAGGCAACTTTTACGGTCCTTTCGTTCATTATTGAGTCCTTTTTCAACGGGGTTTTCTCTATAACCAGTTTCTTTAGAAGGTATGGGACCATGCCAAATTCATGTCGGCCCCATCTTGGCCTGAAATGTTAGATTTCATCGAAAAATTGACGACATTTCGATGACTTATGCCGTAGCCTGCACCCAACAACAGGTTAGTACTGGTGCGCCGAAACCCGGTCCGCAATCCATTGATGGAATCTGGCATAGAGCTCATCCACTGAACGCCAGTGCTTAGGCTTATGCGATCGTTGGCCGCGAAGGCTACCGAGCCGCTAGTCATAAAGAGTGAGCCGGGCTTTCGCCTCACACCCCCTACTTCGCGGTCGCCGCCTGATCGGTATGCAACATTCATGGACAGCACCACTGGATCCAGAGCTTTGTATGCAGTAAGTCCTACAGCTGCGGACTTTAGATAGCTGGCATTACCCTCATTCCGCTCGGCAACAGCAATTTCGGCAAATCCTATTAAGCCCGGGGTGTCGTCGTCGTCCTTGAATATATGGCTGATGCCAAGCCAAGCGTCAGATAGTTCTCCGAACGAAGATGCATGCGTATAGCCGTTCGCCTCAGACCGTATCTCACTCCAGAAGCCACTCGTTCTGCCGTAAATATCCGTATGTGCGTTTATTCCATATCTCAGTCCTATTGTTGCCACTATCATGTCCAAGTTTGTTTTTTCTTCTTCAATACCTGCGTACACGGGAAAAAAGGATGCCGGACCGGTTTGGACAAAGAGAGGCTCGCCAACCTGAAGCTCATATCCATCGCGGTTTGCATATGCGATAGCGAGATCCAACTTCCACTTCCCGGCCTCGGTCACCAACCCTTCCACATATAACGGCTTCTCTCCATAGGCAGGAAAACCCGCGAATATGAGAACTGAAGCCGTTGCGATATGAAACGCCAAATGCCGACAGCCTGTTTGCAGATATCGATCACTTGCAAAGCGGAACATCTTTAATCATCACTAATAGGAGTACGTTTGAGAATCATTACTTTTTATAAATCTGATTTGGCTCTTCACTTTGGCCAAGTTCGGTACGACAGAATTTAGCAATGCACCCACCATTAGGTCCCCATAAAGATGGACAAGTCGGACTATTCCGACATGGGACGAACGAATGCCTACCGGCGCGCGCTGCGTAGCCCCCAACGCACGGTCCCCCCGTCTACTCACTAGAGGGCGCGGCCCTCAATTTCATCCACCGCTCGGCGTAAAGGTGCAGCCCGGAGCCTCCGCCGTCACAGCTGGATGCTGCTGTGGCCAAGTACGCATGCGTTCAGCCAGGACGCGTCTGCACATGGTTCAGTTGACAGAGGTGCGCTGCCAACCATCCGTTCCGGTTCATGAAACCCTCTGCGAATCGGAGTCGTTGGTTTCGCCCACACGCGGGGGCCGCGCTACGATGCTTCCATCGCACCCCCGCCTTGCCGAGATGCGATGCCCGAAGCTCCGCCCAAGGGAATACCCGCGCCATGACGCTCCGCCTGCTCGCGCTCACCGTCCTCTCGCTGCTGTGCTTCGCCGGCAATTCGCTGCTGTGCCGCCTCGCGCTCAAACATACCGAGATAGATCCCGCCACCTTCGTCGCCATCCGCATTGGATCCGGCGCGGTGGTGCTGTGGCTGGTGCTGCGTCTGCGCAAGCCCGCCGGGCGCCTGGAGGGCAATTGGCACGGGGCGCTGGCGTTGCTGGCCTATGCGCTGGGTTTCGCTTATGCCTATACGCAAATCTCGGCGGGCACGGGAGCCTTGCTGCTGTTTGCGTCGATCCAGATCAGCATGATCCTGTATGGGCTGTTCATTGGCGAAAAGCTGAGCATGACACAGGGTCTGGGCATAGGCCTGGCGGTGGCCGGGCTGGTCACGCTGATGCTGCCGAGCGTCAGCGCGCCGCCCTTGTTGCACGCCTTGCTGATGATCGTGGCCGGTATCGCGTGGGGCGCGTACTCGTTGCTGGGCCGTAGCGCCAAGGATGCCGCGTCGGCGACGGCGGGCAATTTCATCCGGGCCACGCCGGCCGCGCTACTGCTGTTCCTGTTGCACGCCCTGGCATCGCACGCGGGGTACGACACTGCCGGCGTAGCGTATGCCGTCGCATCCGGCGCAGTAACCTCGGGCCTGGGCTATGTATTCTGGTACGCGGCGCTCAAGCAGCTGAAGGTGACCCATGCCGCCACGGTGCAGCTCAGCGTGCCCGTGCTGACGGCGTTCGGTGGCACGTTGTTCCTGGACGAGCCCGTGACCGGCATACTCGTGGTCGCCTCGGTGCTGATATTGCTGGGCATTGCGTTGGTGGTGCTGGTGAAGAAGCCGGCCGCCTGAGCGGCCTTCAGTTCACTCGCCGAGGCAGCACTGCGCGCATCCAGCGCGAGAGTAGCGGCCTTATGCGCTGGTTATGCAGCAGCACGGCGCCCAGCGCGCCGATGAAGGCGCCGATCACCGTGTCCAGGAAACGCGCCTCGATCACCGCCGCGGGATAGCCTTGGCCCAGGTGCGGCGCTTCGGCCAGGAAGATCGTCAGCGGCGTGATCAGCACCACGGCACTGGCGTAGTGGCGCACCACCAGCGTTTCTATGCCGAAGGACAGCGCCATCATCACCAGGCTCAAGGTCCAGACGTTCAGTGGCAGACTCAACAAGGCCCATGCCACGCACAGGCCCACGGCAGTGCCCAGGATGCGATGCAGCTGGCGGTTCCAGGCCGCCATGAGGCTTGCCCCCTGGATGATGGCCAGGCAACTGACGGGCACCCAGTAAGGACGCGGCAATTGCAGCAGTTCGGCCACCAGCAGGGAAATTCCCACGAACAGGCCGATGATCACGGAGTCGTAGACGACGAAGTCGAAGGTGGGCTTGGGCAGCGCCGTTTCGGGCGGCGGCGGTGCGACCCGCGTCATGTGCAGTGAATAGGCAAATGCCACGAGGCACGCTACCAGGCTGCCAAGCGCGACCATGCCCACACGCGTGGGGATTTCCTCGACGCTTCCCGGTGTATAGGCCGCGATTGCCGTGGCCATGATGTAGAACAGGCTGCCCGGCGGCCCCAGCCGATAGCAGCGGCACACCATGTTCACCACCATGGCAATGAAAGTCAGCGCGGCGATCATCACCGTGGGCCAGAACTGCGTCAGCGCGCCCACCGCGTAGCAGGCAACCATGCCGAAGGATGCCGCCAGCAGCATCATCATGCGGTGCTGCAACGAGGAATTGGGCAAGCTAAGGAACACCATGCCGCCCAGGCTGGACATCAGGCCGTAATCCATGCGGCCGAAATAGGCACCCACCAACAAGGGCAGGCCGGAAGACAGGGCGGCAGCCAAAGGCATTTCCCAGGGGCGGTCGCTGGCGTTGACCCGGATAAGCTCGCGCCATACGCCCAACAGCCGGGCTTTCGCAAAGGCAAAGGAATGCCATGGCTCGGGCTTGTGGCCGGGCTCCTGCGGCTCGTCAATTCTGCTCATGAGGCGACCTGATCGGGGATTCCATGCTTGCTATTGTCGTCGCGTGGCGGCAATGTGGATAGATGCGGAATTGGCGACCCACCCGCTGCATCACAGTAAAATCCAGGCTCGGTCCGTAGGTTCAGCACGTCCATTGCGTGTGCCGTTGACAAAAATCATGATGCTCATTGCATTGCTTCGGATAGGCTTATGCGCAATATAAAAGGCAAGTCCTCGTCCAACACGGATGGCTATTTGTTTTCCGATCAAGTCGGTCACCTGCTACGGCGCGTCTATCAGCGGCATACCGCCCTGTTCCAGCAGTACATACCCGATTCCCAACTTACCGCCGCGCAGTTCGTCGTGCTGTGCTCAGTACGGGATAAGGGCGCGAGCTCGCTTGCCGATCTGGTCAAGGCGACGGTCATCGACCAGGCCACGGTGCGCGGCGTGGTCGACCGGCTGAAGCAGCGCGAATTGGTGCAGGTGGACCATGACCCGGTGGACCGGCGCAAGGTGGTCATAAACCTGACCCCCATCGGCCAGGAGTTGGTGCAGCAGATGGAGCCGTTCGCCAAGCAGATCACGGAAAGCACCTACGGCAACCTGAACCCCGCCGAGCGGGTGGCGCTGAACTATCTGCTGACAAAAATGCTGAACGGCGACGAGCAGGACTGACCCGCTCGCCGCCGCCACTTACGTCAAGATCAATCGAGCGCGCGGTTGCGCGACTCTACGTCGACCAGCCAGATGGAAATGGCGCCCGCCACCAGCATGCTGGACAACACGACCAGCGACAGCGTGAAGTGGCTGGCCATGATGGGCGCGATGATGGCTGGCGCAAAGAGCCCGCCGAATCGCGCTACGGCGCCCGCCATGCCCATGCCGCTGGCGCGCAGGTCGGTGGGATAGACCTCGGGCGTGAACGCGTACAGCGCGCCCCACGTGCCCAGCAATGAAAAGCTCATCAGCAAGGTTGACCCGATGACCACGACCGGCGACGTGCCCAGGCTATACAACATGCATCCGGCCGCGCTGAGCAACAGGAAGCCGATAAGCGTGGGCTTGCGGCCCCAACGCTCCACGCCATAGGCGGACAACGCAAAGCCGGGCAATTGCACCAGCGCCAGGATCACCAGGAATTCCTGTCCGCGCATGAAGGCAAAGCCTTCCGTGCTGAGCTTCACCGGCAGATAGACGAAGACGCCGTAGTAGGCGATGGAGATCAACGCCCACGCCAGGAACAGCCCCAGGCTGCGGCGCCGGTAGCTGCCGGAAAACAGCGCAAACATGGATTTGTTGGCGGGGACCTCGGGTTGCAGGTGGGGCATGTCCACATCGCGGCGATTCACACGGGCCACGCGTTCCAGGACCTGGCGCGCATGGTCCGATTTGCCGTTGCGGTTCAGGTACATGGGCGATTCGGGAATGTAGAAGCGCAGCACCACGCCGATCAATGCGGGCAGTCCGGTCACGAAGAAGATCACGCGCCACGCGTCATCGCCCCAGGAAGTCGCCGCCAGCGCCAGCAACGCGAGGAAGATGGTGCCCACGGCCCAGAACGATTCCAGTAACACCAGCCAGCGGCCACGGCGATCGCTGGGCAGGAACTCGGCCATCATCGTGTAGTCCACGGGCAGGGTTCCGCCCACGCCGATGCCCGTCAGGAACCTCAGGAACAAGAGCCAGGCGAACTCCGGCGCGAAGGCCGATGCCACGCCAGCGAAGGCGTCGATGATCACGGCAATCATCAGTACCGGGCGACGCCCGATGCGATCGGCCATGCGCCCGAAAACGAACGCGCCGATCAACATGCCAATGAAGAAGAACGTGCCGCTCTGCAACGCCTGCGGCACGGTGATGCCGAACGTCTTTGCGATCGACGGCGCGCTGAAGCCGATCGACAGCACCTGCATGGCATCGGCCATCCAGACCAGGCCGAATATCACGAAGAGCCGGTACTGAAACTTGCCGACGCCGGCCACCAGGATGGCCTTGTCCACGGAAACCAATGAAGCTGACATAGATGAAAAACCCCTTGTTGTGATCAACACAAACTGCCGCGCGCGTTGTGGCCGCGCTTCCTTTAGTTCAGCTCCGCGAGCTCGCGCAGCTTGCTAATCGTGTTCGTCGGGTCTGGCCACGCCTCTTGCTCGGGCGCATGGCGTTGCCGCAAGTAGCCGATCAAGTCGGCGATCTGCCTGTCGTCGAGGCTGTCTTTGAATCCCGGCATGTAGCCCAGCTCGCCGTTGGCGGGCTCCTGAATGCCGTGGAGGATCACCTGGATCAGGTTGTCGGGCGTGGCGGCGTGCAGGTTGGTGTTCGAGGCCAATGGGGGCTTCACGCCAAACAGCGTCGGGCCGCTGCCGGCCTCATGGCAGACCGCGCACGCGTTCTGGTAGACGCGTTCGCCATTTGCACGCCGCCCCTGAATGGACTGCAGGGTGGCCGCGGCGGGCGCGGATTGGGCCGTGGCGGCGGCGCCGGACGCCGGCGCCGCGCTGACAGGATTGGGCGCGCTTGCGCCCGAGGCTTGCGGCAGGTCCAACAGGTAAGTGGAAATGGCTTTGAGATCGCTGTCCGGCAGCTCGGCCAAGCCGTGGATCACCGGCGCCATCGGACCCGCCGCCACGCCGTGCCTGGGCGAATACCCTGTGCGCAGGTACTGGAAAAGCTCGTCTTGCGTCCAGCCCCGGGAGCCCGTGGCCAATTGGTTCAGCGCGGGCGCTGACCAGCCCTCGGCCTCGCCGCCGGCCAGGTAATGCACCCCAGTTTTTTCCGCGCCCAGCGGGTTGCGAGGGGAGTGACATGCCGCGCAGTGCCCCGCCCCTTCCACCAGATAGGCGCCCCGCAGCCATTCCGCGCTGCGCGAGGGGTCCGGCGTGAACGGCTTGGCATCGTGGAACAACGCATTCCAACCGGCCAGCAGCGGACGAAAACTGTAGGGAAATGCCAGTTGAGTCTTGGGCGGCTCGGCCCGCACAGCAGGCTGCGACATCAGGTAGCCATAGAGCGCCTGCATGTCCGCGTCGCTCAGCTTGGCATAGGCCGTGTAGGGAAATGCCGGGTATAGCTGCCGACCGTCCTGATGCACGCCATGGCGCATGGCGCGCTCGAAAGCGGTGTATGACCAGCGTCCGATGCCGGTGTCGTTGTCGGGCGTGATGTTGGTGGTGTAGATCGTGCCAAAGGGCGTGTCCAGCGCGAGCCCGCCTGCATTGGCCTTGCCGCCGGGCGCCGTATGGCAGGCCACGCAATCACCGGCGGCCGCCACCAGCCGGCCGCGTTCGATTGCGCGCGACGAATACAAGGACACGTCCGGGCCGGCGGTCAACGGAAGCGCCGGCTTGACCGGCCAGAGCGCAGCCGCCATGCCCGCCACGCCTGCCATGCCGGCCGCCAGCCACATCCAGCCGCGGCGCAGCGGATTCCGCGTGCGCTCGCGGCCACGGCTGGCTAGCGCCAAGCGCAACTGCTCGGTATCAAACGGCGCTTGCCGCAGGCGCACGCCCGTCGCGTCCTGGATCGCATTGGCAATGGCGGCCGCGGCCGGCAGCGTCATGACGCCATCTATCGCGAGCTGCCCGTGGGTCACGACTTCGCCCTCGGCCGGATCGCGGTGTGAAAGCGCATTGGGCGCTTCCTGCAGACCCAGTGCGCGGCCAGGCTCCCCGAGTCCATTGGGCGCGGGGCTGATCCAGTCATCGAAGGCTGGCGGCCCCGCCAGCAGACGGCGGGCATTGGCCAACAGCCGAGGCGTCTGGTGTTCGATAGCGGGCGTTATCGTCGCGCCCTGGGCCGCTCGCAGATGTTGGCTATCGTGGCCGGCCACCACCCGTGTGACATCGACCTGGCCGGTTTGCGGATGCACGGCGACCTCGGCCACCCAGGCGCTCCACACCATACGGGCCTCGCCCGTCTCGTCCACGCATTGCGCCTGCGCGGTGGCAAAGCCCTTGCCGCGCAGCGCGCCGGCCGGCGGCGCGTCATCGCCGCCATCAAGGGGCAAGCCTGCGCGTTCCACGACTTGCCGCGCAAGCTCCAACCCCTGCCCCTCGGGCAATTGTTGCAGCCGCCATGCAAGCGGGTCTTCGCCCAGCGCCAGGGCCTGCTCATGGCTAAGGCTCTCCTGGGCGAACACCTGTGCCGCATTCAGCTCATCCACGCTGGCGTGCAAGGGCGGAACGGGCCGCTTGCCGGCATGCACGGCCACGCTGCTCTGCACCGTGGCCTGCGCCGCCGCGTACGCCTGTCCGGGCTGGCTCAACAGCCGCGCCAGACTGGGGCGCATCGCCCAGGGCGCATTCGAACATAACGCCAGGGGCCCGGCCTGGGTTTCAGGGATATCGGACGCCAAGGCGCCCGCATCGGGTTCGGACTCGAGCGGTGTCTGCTCCAGCGGCACGGCCAGCGACAGCTCGCCACGCCCCTCGGCATGGCAGGCCACGCAGACGGGCCGCCCGACGGCCTGGGACAACAGCGCCGCTTCCGCGGCCGCGTCCATCAGATCCAGCGGATGGGGCGCGCCTGTTGCGATTGACGACGCCTCCCCGGCATCGGCCACGGTCAGCCGTAAGGCTTCCTCGGGCTGCTGCAACAAGGCGGCCAGCTCGCGCCGCAGGATCTGCTGCACGCTGGGCGGGCACGCCGGCAGCCAAACGCCGGTATGCCCGTTAAGGCTCCATGCCGTGACCCGTGCGCCGGCATGCGGCTCGGCCAGCGGCAAGCGCAGGCCGTAGCGGATGTGGCCGGCGCGCGGCCCGGTCTGGAGAGAATGGCCGTCATCGGCGGCCTGCCACACAGGCGTGAGTTCCGCGGCCGCTTGCCGGGCATACAGCGGTGTCACCGCGACGACGCCCGCGAAATGCGCGCGCTGCACCGCCGCCACGACACCGGCCAAGCCACGGACCTCCGCCAGCCTCACGCTCAGCAATTGACTGCCGCGGTAGCGCGCGCCGTCCCACGCCAGTTCGGGCGGACGCAGCGCAACGCCGTGCAACAGATCGGCGGGCAGAACCGCCGGCAGGCCAGCCGCGCCGGCCGAAGCGGATAGACGTTCCGCGCTCATGATGCCGAATCGTCCGCGCCGCTGGCCGCGCGCAGTTGCACGGCCCGCTTGGCCGCCTGCATGATTTCCACATGGGTGCCGCAACGGCACAGATTGTGGTGCAGCTCGCTGCGCAGCGCCTCTTCCGTAGGGCTGGGATCGCGGCGCAGCAGCGCCTCGACCGTCATGATCATTCCGTTCAGGCAGTAGCCGCATTGCGCCGCCTGGCAGTCGATGAACGCCTGCTGGGTCGGTCCAGGCCGCTGCCGCGTGCCCAGGCCTTCCAGCGTGGTGACCGCCCGCCCCTGCGCCGCCCTGACGGGAATCACACAGGAGCGCGCCGCCACGCCATCTATCAGCACCGTGCAGGCGCCGCATTCACCCAGACCGCAACCATACTTGGGGCTATTGAGCTCCAGGTCATTGCGCAAGACGTACAGCAGCGCCACATCGGGAGCTGCCGGCACCTCGTGCTCGGATCCGTTGACTGTCAAGCGGATCGGTTGCGGGGCACTGCTAGGATAGACGGAGGATCCCATGGGCGTGGCGCGTGGTGGCTGGTTGAAAGGTAGGAAGGGTGCCGTTCCCCGGGCGGGGGATCAAGCCCCCCGATATCCGGCACGGCTACGGCGTCACACCGCCACCCGGGCCTTGGGTTCGACCAGCGGTTCATTGAACACGTCGTAACCGAAGCACCACGAAGGATCTTCATTGGTGCGCAGCCACGTGTTGTCGTGTGAAATGCGCTGCACTTTGCTGGCGCGTTCCGCGCGGTTTGCCTCATACAGCGCGAAGGCCAGTTCGTGGTTGTTCACGCCCACTTCCTTGAAACACCGCGCCAGCATCGCACCGTCTTCTATGGCCATGGCCGCGCCCTGCGCCATGTGCGGTTTCATGGGATGGCAGGCATCGCCCAGCAGGACCATGCGCCCGCGGCTCCAAAGCGGCAGCGGATCACGTTCCAGCAAGGACCATTTGGTGACTTCCACCGTGGCATCGATCAGCGCTTGCACGGTCGGGTGCCAGCCGCTGAACGCTTCGCGCATTTCATCCTTGCTACTGGGCAGCCAGCGGTCGTTCAGGTCCCAGTGCTCAACCGGAACGCCGGTCACGTAATACAGCTCGTCGGCCTTGCCCGTCACGAAATAGACCATCATGTGGCGGTCGTCGCTCCACCACTTCACGCAAGCATCGAAGGGCAGCATCCCGTTCTTGACGGCCGGCGTGGGGAATACGGCGCGGTGCGCCAGATAACCGGCGTACTTAGGCAGTTCCGGTCCCAGCAGCTCTTCGCGGATCCGGGAGTTCACCCCGTCGGCCCCGATGACGATGTCTGCCTCTTCGGAGGTGCCGTCCGCAAAATGCATCACCACCACGTCGCCCCGGTCTTCGACCTTGACCAGCGACTTGCCGTAGGCCACGCACTGCTTGGGCAAGGCGTCGATCAGCAAGGCGTGGAAGTCGCCCCGATGCACCGTGAGATAGGACGCGCCATAGTGTTTGAGCGCGTAATCGCCCAGAGGGATGCGCGCCAGCTCATCGCCCGTTTGCCAATGGCGGCTGTACCAGTAGTCAGGATGAGAGCCTTGGGCATTCAGCGCGTCTTCGACGCCGATGCGCCGCAGGATCTTCATGACGTTGGGCCCCACATGGATACCGGCCCCTAGCCGCGAAAAACTCGCCGCCTGCTCATAGACGCGGACATTCAATCCTTCCTTGAGCAACAGCGCTGCGGTTGCTGCTCCGCCAAGACCGGCGCCAACAATGGCGATGCGGGGGGATGTAGACACGGGACTTCTCCTTGCTGGATGGTGACTGACTCGATAAGGGAATGCTTGGACGCATGGCAGGCCATCGCAAAGTGGGCCGCATCAGGGCGTCCTCACGGCAGCCTGGGCCGGAAATTAGGGAGTACACACTTTAATTTCCAGGATTGGCCAACACTAAGCAAAGGCAAGCTGTAAGCCTAAATTCAAAAATATCGCCAAATATTCATTCGTTTAGGTGAAAACCACTACTACAACCGGGTTGGCTTTCCGCATCGCTCTTTGCAAGAATAGAGCGTATACGCTTATTTTGAATTTATCGAAAACCCTAGGCTCACCGCTCAAGGCAGACCATGACGAAGAACTCCAGCACTTATCTCTACGGCGGCCACGTCCACGCCAACGGCATCCGCCAGCACTACCTGCGCTATGGCGGCAACACGGACGAGCGCGCCGGCCGCCCCGCGGTCATCATCATCCCGGGCATCACCAGCCCCGCCGTCACCTGGGGCTTCGTGGCCGAACAGATCGGCCGCCAGTTCGACACCTATGTGCTGGACGTACGCGGACGCGGACTATCTGAGTCGGGGCCGGACCTGGACTACGGCCTGGACGCGCAAGCGGCCGACGTGACGGCCTTCGCGCAGGCTCTGGGCCTGGAACGCTACGCACTGGTCGGCCATTCCATGGGGGGCCGGATTGCCGTGCGCGCCGCGAGCAAGAAGCCGCAAGGCCTGGCGCGCCTGGTCATCGTGGACCCGCCCGTGTCCGGGCCGGGCCGCCGCGCCTACCCCGCCAACCTGGCCTGGTACGTGGATTCCATCCGGCTCGCCACGCGTGGCATGACTGCCGAAGACATGCGCGCGTTCTGCCCCACCTGGACCGAGGCGCAGCGCCAATTGCGCGCCCAGTGGCTGCACACCTGCCACGAACCGGCCATTGTCCAGAGCTTCGAGGATTTCGGCCGTGACGATATCCACGCCGACCTGCCCCGCATCGACCTGCCCCTGCTGCTGATGACCGCCGAAAGAGGAGGTGTCGTCACCGACGAGGACGTGGCCGAATGGCAAGGCCTTGCGCCGCAGACCCTGCATGTGCGTGTGCCCGGAGCAGGCCACATGATTCCCTGGGACAACGAGGCCGGGTTCTACGCCGCCTTTGGCGACTTTCTTGGCCGCCCCCTGGACTGACACCGCGAGCGGGGCCCACGCGCTCCGCCCCCCCACTCTGCCGCCCAAGGAACCCTCATGTCCGTCAGCGATATCGATCTGATCCATGCCTGGAAACAGGTGCTTGCGCTTTCCCGGCTTGAAGCCGGCCAGATAGTCACCGTGCTTACCGGCGCCGACACGCACCCGCAGACCCTGCGCTGCGCCATCGCCGCGGCCACCGACATGGGCGCGCGTGTCAACCGGCTGGACCTGCCGCCCGTGAACGCCGAAAAGTCCATCAGCCGCGACGCCCTGGCCTATCTCGGCACCACGCCGCTCACGGGCAATGCGGCCGCCATCGCCGCCCTGACCGCCAGCGACCTGGTGCTGGACCTGATGACGCTGCTGTTCTCCCCGGAACAGCACGAAATCCTGCAGACCGGCACCAAGATCCTGCTGGCGATCGAACCGCCCGAAGTGCTTTGCCGGCTGGTGCCTTCCGAGGCGGATCGCACTCGCGTGCAGGCTGCTGCCCGCCAGATCGAAGCGTCCCGCCAGATGCACATCACGTCCGCGGCCGGCACCGACCTGCGCTGCAGGCTTGGCGACTTCCCGGCCATTTCCGAATACGGTTTCGTGGACCAACCGGGCCGCTGGGACCATTGGCCCAGCGGCTTCGTGCTGACCTGGCCCAACGAAGGCCAAAGCGAAGGCCGCGTGGTGCTGGACCGCGGGGACATCCTGCTCCCCATGAAAGACTACGTGACCGAGCCGATCGAACTCGTCATCGAAAAAGGCTATGTCACCCGCATCAGCGGCGGACTGCAGGCCGACATTCTCAAGGAATACATGGCCGCCTACGAAGACCCCGAGGCCTATGCGGTGTCGCATATCGGCTGGGGCCTGCAACCACGTGCGCAATGGTCGATGCTGGCCCACTACAACAAAGAGGCCCATATCGGCATGGACGCGCGCGCCTTCGAAGGCAACTTCCTGTGGTCCATGGGCCCCAACAACGAAGCCGGCGGCAGCCGCACTACCGCCTGCCACATCGATATCCCGATGCGCCGCTGCAGCGTCGCGCTGGACGGCCAGCCTGTCGTGATCGAAGGCGTCGTACAGGATCCGCCCGGACTGGCCCGTGCCGCCCGCCTTGGAGCCCCCAAATGAACCCGACCAAAACTTCTCTTTCGCCAGACCCCGCGGTTGCCGGCGTGGCCGGCGATATTTCCGCCTATGCGCGGCAAGGCTTCGGCACTCCGCTGCCCCTTAAGCCTCCCTTCGGGCTGCTCATCATCGACTTCGTCAATGGCTTTGCCGACCCGGCCGTCCTGGGCGGAGGCAACATCCCTGCCGCCATCGCGCAGACACGCCATCTGCTGGCCCATGCCCGGGCTTGCGGCTGGCCTGTGGCGCACAGCCGCATCGTGTTTTCGGACGACGACGCCGACAGCAACATCTTTTGCCTGAAAGTGCCCGCCATGCTGGCGCTGAAAGAGCACAGCCACAACAGCGCCATCGTGCCGGAACTGGCGCCTGCCGCCGGCGAGTACGTCGTGCGCAAAAGCACCCCATCCGCGTTCTTCGGCACCATGCTGGCGCCCTGGCTGGCCCAGCGCAGCGTGCAGACGCTGTTGGTTGCCGGCTGCGTAACCAGCGGCTGCGTGCGGGCCAGCGTGGTGGACGCCATGCAGGCGGGATTCCGGCCGTTGGTCGTGTCCGACTGCTGCGGCGACCGCGCGCTGGGGCCCCATGACGCCAACCTGTTCGACATGGCGCAGAAGTACGCTGCCGTCATGCCCCTGGACCAGGCAATCGCCGACACCCGACAATGACACGGCCCAGCGAACCTGTGGGTCCCCGGTGCCTGCATAATTCCCTATCGGCCCGCACTCCGTCAGCCTCATGAACCTGCCTCAGCCCAAAGAAATGCTTGGCGCGCTGCTTGCGCACCCCGACGCCCTGCTGGTCGTGCGGGAGCCCTCGGCTGCGCCGCGGCCCGCGCCCGGCCAGCCCGGGGTTGCGTCGGACTACGTGCAGGCCACGCCCGAGGTCTTCATCGCGGTGCTGGGCGGCAGCAGCGAACCCTTGCAGGACGCAAGGTCCGAGGGCTGGCGCGTGCTTGCCTTCAACGGCCATGTGGACCTGGGCACCGGCATCCGCACTTCGCTCGCCCAGATCGTCGCGGAAGAGCTTGATGTCCCGTTGCCGCGCCTGGACATGGTGTTGGGGCACACCAATGCCGCCCCGAACCAGGGCCCCACCATCGCCAGCGCCACCATCCAGATATCGGCGGTGCCGCTGCGCCGCGCCGCAGCCCAGGCCCGCGAGCATCTGCTGACCCTGGCAGCGCGCCAATGGAATGTTCCACGCGACGCGCTGCGGGTGCGCGACGGCGTGATCCGGCTTGCCGACGCTGGCGACTCGCGCCGGCTGCACTATGGAGAGCTGTTGCGCGGCCAGCACATACGGTTGCTGCTGGCGCCCCCGGACCAGGAAGTCCGTCTCAAGCCCGCAGAGGAATACCGGATCGTGGGCCAGACTGTTGCCCGCGTGGACATTCCCGCCAAGGCCACGGGCGAACTCAGCTTTGTGCATGACGTGCGCGTGCCGGGCATGCGGCATGGGCGCGTGATCCGCCCGCCCCACCCCGGACGCGACGCAGGCGACTTCATCGGACGCAGCCTGGCCGAACTGGACCGCGAATCCATCGCCCATCTGCCCGGCAACGTGAAAGTAGTGGCGCAAGGCGATTTCATCGGCGTGGTGGCGGACCGCGAAGAACAGGCGATCGCGGCCATGCGTGCATTGAAAGTGCGCTGGAAACCCATCCCCGCCGCGCCCCGCCTGGACAAGCTTGAGGCTGCCATCCGCGCCAACCCCTCCACCGCCCGGCCCCTGATCGACGAAGGCGACGTGGACGCCGCCTGCGCCGCTGCGGCCACGCACCTGCGCCGCAGCTACGTGTGGCCCTACCAGATGCATGCGTCCATAGGCCCGTCGTGCGCAGTCGCCGACTTCAGCGATGGCCGTCTGACGGTCTGGACAGGCACGCAGAATCCCCACATGCTGCGCGCCGACCTGAACCGCTTGCTTCAGCTGGGCGAGGACCGCATTGAATTGGTGCGCCTGGAGGCAGCGGGCTGCTATGGCCGAAACTGCGCGGACGACGTCTGTGCCGACGCGGCATTGTTGTCGATCGCGGTCGGCGCCCCGGTCCGTGTGCAACTCACGCGTGAACAGGAGCACCAATGGGAACCCAAAGGCACCGGCCAGTTGATGGACGTAAGCGCCGCCATCGACGCCAACGGCGAGCTGTCGGCCTATGACTTCGCCGTTCGCTATCCGTCCAACGATGCGCCATTGCTGGCGCTCTTGCTGACAGGCGCCATTCCCGCCGAACCCCGCACGCTCGAAATGGGCGACCGCACGGCGGCGCCCCCCTATCGCTATCCGAACCGGCGCATCGTCTGCCACGACATGGCGCCACTGGTGCGCGCCTCGTGGTTGCGCGGGGTGTCGGCCCTGCCCAATTCCTTTGCGCATGACTGCATGATCGACGAGCTGGCGCACGCGGCCGGCGCCGATCCCGTCGAATACCGCATCCGCCACCTGGACGATGCGCGCGCCGTCGCCTTGCTGGAAGCGACGGCCGCCCGCGCGCAATGGCGCCGGTCGACGCCCGGCAGCCGGGGCCGCCCGGGCGCCGACGGCCGACTGCATGGCCGGGGCGTCGCGTATGCGCGCTACGTGCACAGCAAATTCCCCGGCTTCGGCGCCGCTTGGGCCGCCTGGGTCATCGACCTGAACGTGGATCCCGCTACCGGCCGCATCGAGGTCGAACGCATCGTCGTCGGCCAGGACACCGGCATGGTCGTCAATCCCGAGGGCGTTCGCCACCAGATCCACGGCAACGTCAATCAGACGCTAAGCCGCAGTCTGTTGGAAAAGGTCGTCTTCGACGACGCTGGCGTGGCCTGCCGGGAATGGGGCGGATATCCCATCATGGGCTTCAAGCACCTGCCTGCCATCGACGTGCTGCTGATGCCGCGGCAGGACGAGCCGCCCATGGGAGCCGGTGAATCCGCCTCGGTGCCAGGCCCCGCCGCGATCGCCAACGCGCTCTTCGACGCAACGGGACTGCGCTTCTACGAGGCGCCCTTTACTCCCGATGCCGTGCGCGCGGCGCTGTTCCCGGCCTCTCACGCATCGTAAATTCCGCCTCGTGGATTTAACGGGAATTCCCTGATATTCCCGCTCCGGCCCGATGGCTACCATTCCGCGCACGTCAGCCCACCGGCTGCCATATCCCCCCTAGTGCATACGCTGCGCGGAGACATCATGAAAGCATTCAAACTGGCCGCGGCAGGCACCGCCTTACTGATCTCGTCCTGGGCCGCCCACGCCGGCGCGACGTTCGAGGCGGTCAAGAACAAGGGCTTCGTCCAATGCGGCGTGTCCACCGGCGTCGCCGGCTTCTCCGTGAACGACAGCAAGGGCGGCTGGATCGGCCTGGACGTGGACCTGTGCCGCGCGCTGGCCATCACCATGTTCGGCGACGCCTCCAAGGCCAAGATCATGGCCGTCAGCGCGCTGCAGCGCTTCACCGCCCTGCAGTCCGGCGAGGTCGACGTCCTGCCGCGCAACACCACCCTGTCGCTCACCCGCGACACCACGCTGGGCCTGATCGGCGTGGGCGTGAACTACTACGACAGCCAGGGCATCATGGTGAACAAAGCCCTGAACGTAAAAAGCGCCAAGGAACTGGACGGCGCCACGGTCTGCGTCCAACCCGGCACCACCACTGAACTGAACCTGGCCGACTGGTTCCGTTCGCAGAACATCGTCTTCAAGCCCGTGGTCGTCGAACGCCTGGACGAGATCATCCGCGCATTCGCCGTGGGCCGTTGCGACGCCTTCACCGGCGACAAGTCGCAGCTGGCCGCCGCGCGCAGCAACCTCGAGAACCCGGAAAAGTACGACATCCTGCCGGAGAACTTCTCCAAGGAGCCGCTGGGCCCCATGGTCCGCCAGGGCGACGAGCAATGGTTCAACGTCGTGCGCTGGACCATGTTCGCCATGCTGGAAGCCGAGGAATACGGCATCACTTCCAAGAACGTGGATGAAATGCTCAAGAGCACCAATCCCAACGTGCAGCGCCTCTTGGGCGTGACCCCGGGCATGGGCAAGAACCTGGGCGTGGACGACAAGTGGGCCTACAACATCATCAAGCACATCGGCAATTACGGCGAGAGCTTTGAGAAGAACCTGGGCCCCAGCAGCCCGCTGAAGCTGCCGCGCGGCCTGAACGCTTCGTACCGCGACGGCGGCCTGATGTACGGCTGGCCGGTGCGCTAAGCAGCGCAGCAAGCCCGACACAGGCATCGCCCGCTACGGCTTCGCGCCGTGGAACAGGGGCGATGCCTGGATTCTTTCCAGCATGCCTCTTGCCGCGCTGGTCAAGGGCCGGTTGGCCCGCACGATCAGCCGCGTCTGCGCCGCCTCGAAGATGGGATTGGTGGTGCGCAGCGCCACCAGTTCGCCCCGGGCAACCTCCTTCACCACGGAATTGGCCGACGTAAAGGTCAGCCCCAGGCGGCTTTCCACATAGCGTTTCAGCGTCACCACAGAGTTGGCGATGAAGCTGGGCGACAGCACGATGTTTTCCGACAGCTCCGCCATCTCGATCAACTGGCGCAGGCCGAATCCCGGCCCCATCAATGCGACGGGATAGCGCGCCACGTCCTTGAGCGCCGGCCGCTTGCGCTGCCGCGCCAGCGGATGATCCGGCCAGGCGATCACGCATAGCGGGTGCGTGCGCGTGTGCACCACGCGTATGCCTGGATCCGCGGGTGCGCCGAACACCACGCCGATGTGGGCATCGTCATGCACGACGGCGCGGACCGCATCGGAAGCGCCCGCCACCTTCAGGGACACGCGCACGCCGGGATGCTGGCGGCAGAATTCGTCCACCACGCCGCTCATCAGGATATCCACGAAGCCCTCGCTGGCAACGATCTGGATATCACCGCGCTGCAAGCCGTTGACCTCGTCCAGCCGCGCCCGCAGGGCCTGTTCGCTGGCCTGGCGGTCACGGCAGTGATCCATCACGATGGCAGCCATATCGGTGGGAACGATGCCGCGGCCCTTGCGCTCCAGCAACGCGACGCCAAGCTCCGTTTCCAGCAGCTGGATCTGGCGGCTGACGATGGAAGGCTCCACGCCCAGGCGTTCAGCTGCCCCGCGCACCGATCCGGCCGTGACCGCTTCGAAGAAGTACTGCAAGCGCCGCGCGCTCAAGCCGCCGTCCATGGCCTTCTCCCTATTCGATTTCAGCAATTTCGAAAAATCGTTGCCTTTTTGGCAACAAAATTCCTTTTAGCTTACATTGATTTACAGGGTGGCGATTGCGAATAATGCGCGTACTTTCAATCCGCTCGGTTGCGGTCGAACGCTGGAACAAGCGACGGCGGCAATGCGAGGTAACGCCCATTTCGAGCCTTAAAGCATGAAACCCTTCGCTTCGATCCTCGCTGCCGCAACCCTGAGCGTAGTCTGTCAACAAGCCGCGTTCGCCTCGCCGGAAGCCGCCTACCCGACCAAGCCCGTCAAGGTCGTGGTCGGCTATGCGCCGGGCGGCTCGTCGGATGCCGTGGCCCGGCTGATCGCCGGCCGCCTGTCGGACAAGCTGGGCCAGACCTTCGTGGTCGAGAACCGCCCGGGCGCCGCCAGCAACATCGCCGCGGCCACCGTCGCGCGCTCGCCCAACGACGGTTACACCATCCTGCTGGGCTCGAATGCCAGCACCATCAACGTGTCGCTCTACAAAGAGCTGTCCTTCGACTTCCAGAAGGACTTCGCGCCGGTGGCGCTGCTGACGCGCTTTCCCAACATCATGGTGGTGAACAACACCGTGCCGGCCAAGACGGTGCAGGAGTTCATCACCTACGCCAAGGCCAACCCCAAGAACATTTTCTTCGCGTCGTCCGGCGCGGGCTCGTCGACCCGCCTGTCGGCCGAACTGTTCAAGATGATGACCGGCGTCGAGATGGAGCACGTGCAATACAAGGGCAGCGCGCCCGCCCTGACCGACCTGATGGCGGGCCGGATCCAGGTGATGTTCGACACGGCGCCTTCCGTCATGCCGCTCATCAAGGGCGACAAGCTGCGCGCGCTGGGCGTCACCAGCGCCACCACCCAACCCTTCGCCCCGGAGATTCCCACCATCGATGCAAGCGTCAAGGGCTACGAAATGACGTCCTGGTACGCGCTGTTCGCGCCGGCCGGCACGCCCGCGGGCATCGTGGAAAAGCTTAACAAGGAAGTCAACGCCATCCTGGAAGAGAAGGACATCCAGGAGAAGCTCGCCGGCATGGTCGCCACGCCCGGCGGCGGCACGCCCGAGGAACTGCGCAAGCACGTCGCTTCTGAAATCGCCAAATACGCCGATGTGGTCAAGGCCTCCGGCGCCACCGCGGACTAAGCTTTCGTACCATGCGTGTTTTCACCGGTTCGCTGTCCACGGAAACCAATACGTTCGCTCCGCTGCCCACCTCGCTGGATGACTTCGCGGACCGGGGCTACTACCCCGCCGGCACCCATCCTCCCGAGATGACGATCTTCAGCGGACCACTGTGGGCGGCGCGCCAGCGCGGCGCGCAACATGGCTGGACCGTGATCGAAGGCCTGGCCGCCGGCGCCCAGCCCGGCGGCACCACCACCCGCCATGCCTACGAAACGCTGCGCGAAGAGCTGCTGCGCGACCTGCGCCTGGCCTTGCCCGTGGACATGGTGGTGCTGGGCCTGCATGGCGCCATGGTGGCCGACGGATACGAGGACTGCGAGGGCGACCTGTTGGCACGCGTGCGCGACATCGTCGGTCCCGGCGTCGTCGTCGGCGCAGAGCTGGACCCGCACTGCCACTTGTCGGAAGCCATGGTGGCCAACGCGGATATTCTGGTCGCCTACAAGGAATACCCTCACACCGACATCCGCGAGCGCGCGCTGGAACTGGTGGACTTCTGCGCGGCAATCGTCCAGCGCCGCATCGCGCCGGTAGCGGCGGTGGTCGACTGCGAGATGGTCGTCACCATTCGCACCCCGCAAGAGCCCGCGCGCAGCTATATCGACCGCATCAGCGCATTGGAAGGCCGGGACGGCATACTCTCCATTTCCGTGGTGCACAGTTTCGCCTGGGGCGATGTGCCGGACATGGGCACCAAACTGCTCGTGTATGCCGACGGCGACGCCCTGGCCGCCCAACGGCTGGCGCGGCGCCTTGCCGACGAATTGATCGGCATGCGCGCAGCCCTGACGCCTGACTACCCCAAGCCCGACGAAGCCATCGACCAGGCGCTGGCGCACGGCGCGACGCCCGTCGTCATTGCCGACGCCGCCGACAATCCGGGCGGCGGCGGCGCGGGCGACTCCACCTTTCTGCTGCGCCGCCTGCGCGAGCGTGGCGTGCGCAACGTGGCGATCGGCCCCATGTGGGACCCCATCGCCGTGCGCATCGCCTTCAGCGCCGGCGTAGGCGCGCGCCTGGCACTGCGCATCGGCGGAAAGATCAGCCCGATGTCTGGAGAACCGCTAGACCTGATGTGTACCGTCAAAGCCCTGGTTCCGGACATGGTCATGACCGGCCTGTCCGGCTCGCCAGCCGTGGTGGGAAATTCCGCGCTGGTGGAAGCCGACGGCATCGAGATCGTGCTGATCACGGTGCGAGCGCAAGCAATGGATACCGATGTTTTCACGCAGCTGGGCTGCCAGCTCGAGGAAAAAACCCTCATCGTGGTCAAGTCGGCGCAGCATTTCCAGGCATCGTTCGCCAAGGTGGCGCGGCATGTGGTCTTTGCGGATGCGCCGGGGTCGGCGGCGCTGGATATCAAGGGGTTGCCGTATAAACACATAAACGGGCCGAAGTGGCCAATCAATATGTGACAGAACGCCCGGCGCATGAACGCCCGGGCGCTTGTATTGAAGGGATACACAACAGTCGTCAGCGGTTCACAATCTGCGAGTTACCCTAGCCACTCCAGCGCCCGTCCGCTGAATGCGTTACTCTCCCCCTCCCCAATTCAAGTCCGCAAGGAGCCCCAAATGGCACAAGCCTCCGCCCGCCACATCCTCGTCTCGACCGAAGCCAAGGCTAATGAACTGAAGACCGCCATCGAAAACGGCGCCGACTTCGCTCAGCTGGCCAAGGAAAACTCCAGCTGCCCGTCCTCGCGCGACGGCGGCAATCTGGGTACGTTTGGCCCGGGCCAGATGGTCAAGGAATTCGACACCGTGGTGTTCAGCGCCCCGGTCGGCGAGGTTCAGGGTCCGGTGAAGACGCAGTTCGGCTACCACCTGGTTGAAGTGACCAGCCGCAAGGACTAAGTCCGCCGCTGTATATCCGAAGGCCGCCGCCAGGAAACTGGCGGCGGCCTTTTTCATGACCCGTCGGCCTGCGCTGCGATCCGCAGGCTATCCACGAAGGCGGTAAGTCCGGCGCTGTCGCGGCGGCCGCTGCGGGTGACGATGGCATAGTCCAGGGCCACGCGGGGGGCCAGCGCCCTGAGGTGCACACGCCAGCGCGCTCCGGTCAGCGCCGCGAACGAGGGGACGACCGCCTGGCCCAGGCCGGCCTCGACCATGGCCAGTATGGTCTCCAGGTGGCTGTAGACGCGGCGGGGCGGGCTTGCCGCGCTGTCTGGCAGACGCGGGACGTGCCGGTCTATCAGTTGCTGGATAGGGTTGCTGGCCGGCAGAACGATAAGGCTGCCGGGATCCAGGCGCTGCCATGACAACGGAGCGCGACGGCTCTTGGCGGCATGTTCCGCCGATTGTGCCAACACGAGTTCGGCTGGGAACAAGCTGCGCCGGCGCAGGCCGGCGGCCTTCTGGAAGAAGGCGCCGAAGCCCGCGTCCAGCGAACCATCCTCCACGCCTTGCTGGATCAGGCTGCGGTCCATGTCCGCCACCTCGACACGCCAGTCCGGCTGCGCTACGGAGCATGCGCGCAATACTTGCGGCAGGATGCTGCTGGCGATGAGCGGCGTGACACCTACACGAAGCACGCGCGCCTGCGGCGTGCTGGCGGCGGCCAGTTGGCGCAGGGCGCCGCCCAATTCGTCGACCATGCGCTGGGCCACGGGCAGCAAGGTGCGGCCCGCTTCCGTCAGTAGCACGGCCCGGGTGCTGCGTTCGAACAGGCGGCTGCCGATGTTTTGCTCGAACTCCCGCACCATGGCGCTCAGCCCAGCCTGCGTCAGATGCAACTGGGCGGCGGCTTTGGTGAAGCTGGCGTGCTCGGCGACAGCGAGAAAGCCGCGCAATTGGCGTAGCGAACAGTTCATGCGTGACCTAGCAGAAAATTCATAACCAGTCTTTGTTAATGAACAAATTATCGTAGTTTTACTTGTTTATCCGTTTGCGTTGCAATTGCGGAATGCGCCGCCGTCCAAGCGAAATGGCTCACAACAACAAGCGCACTTGCCCTACAGGAGACAAGCATGTTCCGTTATTCCCTGCGGTTTGCCGCCGCCTTCAGTCTTGCGTGCGCGGCGGTCGCTCCCGCCTTTGCAGCGCAAGCCGCCTTTCCCGACAAGCCCATCAAACTGGTGGTGCCATTTCCGCCTGGCGGCCCGACTGACACGAGCGCGCGCCTGTTCGGCAAGACGATGTCCGAGCAGTTGGGCCAACCCGTCATCGTGGAGAACCGGGCGGGCGCGGGCGGCTCTGTTGGCACCACGTCGGTGACACGCGAACAGCCCGATGGCTATACGCTGCTGTGGGGTGGCACCAGCAGCATGGTGGTTGCGCCAGCGCTGTACCCCAAGCTGGACTACGACCCCGTCAGCTCGTTCACGCCTATCGGCATGGCGGTACGCGGTCCGCTCATCCTGGTGAGCCGCCCCGCCCTGCCCAGCACCGATCTCAAGTCGCTGCTGGACCTGGCGCGGCGCCAATCGTTGACGGTGGCGTCCGCGGGCACCGGCTCGGTCGGTCATCTGACCGCCGAGCTGTTCGATCGCAGCGCCGGCGTGGAGATCCTGCACATTCCCTATCGCGGCGGCGCGCCGGCCCTGAGCGACGTGCTGGGCGGCCAGGTGGATCTGTTGTTCGACACGGTGACGCTGCTGTATCCGCAGATCACGGCGAACAAGCTGCGTGCCTATGCCGTCACCGGCGCGCAGCGCTACCCGCGACTTCCAGACGTGCCCACGGTGGCGGAAGTGCTGGGCCAGCCCTTCGAAGCGTATTCCTGGTTCGGCCTGATGGCCCCCGCACATACGCCGCAGCCGGTTATCGAGCGCCTGACCAAGGCGCTGGCCGCGGCTGCGCGCGACCCCGAGGTCAAGCGCCAACTTGCGGATCTGGGCCTGGAACCCGTTGGCGACACCCCAGAGCAATTCGCACAATCCATCCGGACCGATCTGGCCAAATGGACCCAGGTCGTCAAACAAGCTGGCATCAAGCCGGACTAATTCTTTCCGACGCAGCACTATGTCCCATCACTCGACGTCCTCCCCTCTATACCTTATCGCGGGCGCCGGCCTGGGCGGGCTGACCGCCGCGCTGGCCTTGCAACGGCGCGGCCTGCGTGTACGCGTGCTGGAGCAGGCGCCGGAGCTGCGCGAAGTTGGCGCCGGCATCCAGCTCAGCGCCAACGCCAATCGCGTGCTCTTTCAGCTAGGCCTGGAAGAAGCGTTGATGGACGTGGCGCGTCCCACCGCCGGCAAGCGCATCCGGCTGTGGTCCAGCGGCAGGACCTGGCCGCTCTTCGATCTGGGCGCGGAGTCCGTAAGCCGTTACGGTTACCCCTACCTGACGATTTATCGCGCCGACCTGCACCAGATTTTGGCGCAGGCCGTGCAGGCCAATGATCCGGAAGCCATCTCGCTCGGCGCGAAAGTGACGCAGTTCACGCAGGATGACAAGGGCGTCGCGGCAGTTCTGGAATCCGGCGAGCGCATCGAGGGCACCGCGCTCATTGGCGCCGACGGCGTGCACTCACGCGTACGCGCCGCGTTGTTCGGCGCGGATGCGGCGGCGTTTTCCGGGACCGTCGCCTGGCGCGGCGTGATCCCGGCCGAAAAGCTGCCCGCGCACCTGCGCGAGCCCTACGCCTGCAACTGGGTGGGGCCCGGCGCGCACGTGATCCACTATCCCCTGCGGCGCGGGAAGCTCGTGAACTTCGTGGGCATTCTGGAACGCGACGACTGGCAGGTCGAGTCCTGGACCGAACGTGGCAGCGTGGAAGAATGCGCGCGGGATTTCGCAGGCTGGCACGAAGACGTACAGACGCTGATACATGCCCTGGACGAACCTTATAAATGGGCGCTGATGTTGCGCGAGCCGCTGCCGATCTGGTCGCAGGGCCGCGTGACACTGCTTGGCGACGCCTGCCACCCCACCCTGCCCATGCTGGCGTCGGGCGCGGCGATGGCGATCGAGGACGGCTACGTGCTGGCGCGTGCGCTGGCGGCTCATCCGGGCGATATTCCACAGGCCTTCAAGCGCTACGAAGCCGCACGCGTGGAACGCGCTTCGCGCGTCGTGCGCGGATCGGCGGAAAACGCCAGGCGCTTCCACAATCCCGCGCTGGAACACGCACAAGGAGCCGCTGACTACGTGGACCGCGAATGGAATGAAGCGCGCGTGCGTGAACGCTATGAATGGCTGTTCAGCTACAACGCGGACGAAGCGCCGGTCTGACACCCGCTGCCTCGTGCAAAAGGCCGACGCCGGGACACCCCGGGCGACGGCCTTTTGCCTATTCGCGCGCGGGTTGGCGAATGATGGCGTTACGCCTTGCCCGTCATCACCATATGCGCCAGCGCGTCCGCATCCAGTCCGGCCACGTCGCGCTCGATGACCTTGGCGCCACTCTTCAGAATGGCCACCCGGTCCGCCAGCGCCACCACGTCCGCCATGTTGTGGCTGATGAGGATCACGGTGCGGCCCTCTTCCCGCAGCTTGCGCACCAGGTTCAACACCAGCGCGGTCTCCTTGACGCCCAACGCGGCGGTAGGCTCGTCCATGATGACCACGCGGGCATCCCAGCGCAGGGCACGGGCGATGGCGACGGCCTGGCGCTGGCCGCCGGACATGCGCTCCACGGGCCGGTCCATGTCATCGATGGGCACGGACAGGCGCTGCAGGTAGCCGCGCGCGTCCTGGGCCATGCGGCGCTTGTCCAGGACACTGAAAGGGCCCACGCGGCGCACCAGTTCCGCGCCCATGAAGATGTTTTCCCAGATCGATAGGCGCGGCGCCAGCGCCAGGTCCTGGTAAATGGTGGCGATGCCCTGCACCAGCGCGTCGTGGGGTGAACCGAACACTACCGGCTTGCCGTTCAGGCTCAGCGCCCCGGCGCTAGGCTCCTGAGCGCCGGAGATAATGCGGATGAGCGTGGACTTGCCCGCGCCGTTATCGCCGCAAATGGCCATGACCTTGCCCTGGGGCACATCCAGGTCCACGCCCTTCAGGGCTTCGACGGCGCCATAGGATTTCTTGATCTGGCGTAGCGACAACGCGGCGGTCATGGCTGCTGGCTCTTACTTGGCGGGTTGCAGGAATTTCTGGACGTTGCTGGCGTCGACCAGGACCGAGTCCATGAACAGGTAGGGACCGGCAACGACGGTTTCCTTGGGTTCTTTCTTGACGACGATACGGTCAATGGAATCGACAGCTTTGGCGCCCATCTGCTCGAAGGGAATCAT
Source organism: Achromobacter sp. D10 (assembly GCF_035282245.1). Classification (NCBI taxonomy): domain Bacteria; kingdom Pseudomonadati; phylum Pseudomonadota; class Betaproteobacteria; order Burkholderiales; family Alcaligenaceae; genus Achromobacter; species Achromobacter sp. D10. Next base: position 1,256,676 of record NZ_JAYJLE010000001.1, on the reverse strand, counting down.
CATCGTGGCGGTGACAAGGCTGTTGGGGTCGGCGATGCGGCGATAGGTTTCGGGGCTACCGTCGACGGACACGAGCGTGACGTCGCCCTTTTTCATACCCTGCGCCTGCAGCAGGTCGTCGATAACGTAGGCCTGGCCATCGAACGAGGCCCAGATGCCCTTGAACTGGCCCTGGTGGCGCAGCAACAGGGCCTGCATGCCGTTGCGCACGTCGTCGCGCCAGCTTTGGGTACGGGCCATGCTGAACTTGGCCAGGTCCTTGACCGCGGTGTTCTCGGTCAAGACGGCATCCAGCATCTTGCCGCGGATGCGGGTGCCGGAGTTGCCGTCGAAGCGGGCGGTCAGGATGTTGCCCTGATAGCCCATCTTGCCCAGCAGGTAGAGCACGGACTGGGCGCCAGTGGCGTATTCGTTGACCTCGACGTCGAACAGCATATGGGGGCTGGCGCCGGACATCACGCCCACGACAGCAATGCCTTTCTCCTTGGCGGCCTGCAACTGCGCGTCGGTTTCGACGGGCTTGCCCATGGCGATGACTATGGCGTCAACCTTCTTGTTGACCAGGGTATCGAGCTGTTCGGCCAGCTTGGGCAAGGACCCTTCCGCGTTCAACTGGGTGACCGTCCAGCCCTTGGCGCGGGCGGCTTCAGCAGCGGCGTTGGCGACCCGGGCATGGGTTTCCGAAGACATCTGGAACGCGACAACGCCCACGTCGAAAGCGTGCGCAGCCGCGCCGATGGCCAGGGCCTGGACGGAAAACGCGGCCAACAGCAAATTGCGCATCAAGGATTTACGCATGGTTCTCTTCCCCTTCCGATCAGAATTTGAAGGCCGCTTTCTTCAGCACGGCCGATGACACCGCGACGGATGCGATGATGATGAAGCCCAGGACGATGTCCTGCACGTAATAAGGCGCGCCCATGAGGACCAGGCCGTTGCCCAGCACCTTGAGGATCAGCGCGGCCACCAGCGTGCCCGGAATATTGGCGTGGCCCGGGTTGAACATGGTCATGCCCAGCAGAACCGCCGCGATCGCGTACAGGAAGTAGTCGCCGGCCATGTTGGGCGCGGCGGAAGACAGGCTCGAAGTCAGCAGCACGGCCGCCAGCCCCGCGCACAGGCCGGAAAGGGCCAGGCCTATGCTTTTCATGGCGCGGATGTTGATGCCGGCCAGCCGGGCGGACTCTCCGGCTTCGCCGGTGGCCGTCATGCGGGCGCCGGTTCGGGTCCACTTCACCAGGAAGAACGCCAGCAGCACCGTGCCCAGCATCCACAGCACCAGGGCCGGAATGCCAAAGGGCTTGCCGCGCGCAAGGTCCGTGAACACGGTGGGCCAGCGGCCCACATACGACACGCCATCGGTCAGCATGAAGGCGAAGCCGCGCGCCATGGCGGCCATGCCCAAACTCGCAATCAATGAAGGCACGCGCAGCCGCGTCACGGCAATGCCGTTCACCAGACCGCAGACCAGCCCGACCCCCAGGCCCGCGCCAATGGCCAGCAACACCGGCTGTCCGGTATGCACCAGGGCGCCGGTGACGACTGCCGCCAGGCTGGCGACGTCGGCGACGGACAGGTCCAGTTCGGCCGTGACCAGCGCCAGCGTGAAACCGATGGCAATGATGGCCAGGAAACTGGTTTCCTTGGCGATATTCAGAAGATTGTTGGGTGCCGCGAAATTCGGAGCCGCCAATGCGAAGAAGCCCACCAGGACCAATCCCGCGATTGCCGTGCCGTACTTTTCCAGGATGCCGCGCATCGACTCAACCCTTGCTGCGTTTTGTTTGTTATGTGGGCGCGTCGCTGCGCCCTGCTGATGGCGTCGTAGTTTATACCCGGGCATCAACCCATATCGATACCGGCGAGCGCGCGCGAGACGGGCGCCAGCGCCGCTTCCGCGGCCCGGAACTGGCTGTACATGCGGCGATAGGCGTGGGCGCGCTCGGCTTGCGGCTCGTAGCGTTGCGCCACGCGCACCAGGGCGTCCTGGGCGGCGGCGAAGCTGCTGTACCGCCCCAGGCCGGTCCACGCCGCCACCGCCGCGCCCAGCACGCCCGGCTGCTCGGCCTGGCCGACCACCAGGGGCCGTTCGCAGATGTCCGCCTTGACCTGGCACCATTGGGCGTTGGATGCGGCGCCCCCGCCGAAGCGGATTTCTCCCACGGGGCTGCCCAGGGCGCTTTCCGCGCGTTCCAGCACGATCCGGTTCAGGAACGCCACGCCTTCCAGCACGGCCCAGGCCAGATCGCCCGGGCCATGGCGACGGTTCAGGCCCAGGAAGGCGCCGCGCAGATGCGGGTCCCAGTACGGCACTCTTTCACCCTGCAGATAGGGCAGGAACAGCGCCGGCTGCGGATCCCGGGGCGCATCCAGCAAAGCGTCCATCGCTTCGCCCACGCCGGCCATGCCTTCGTCGCCCAGGCGACCCAGCAGGGGCAGGAGCCACGCCACCGTGTCCGCCCCGTTCTGGCCCGGTCCGCCGATCTGATGATGGCCGCCGCCCCAATCCACGGTCATCAGGCCTTGGGCCTGCACCGGCTCGGCGCCGACGGCGCCGAAGACCTCGGTGGTGCCGGAGATGTTGTAGGCATAGCCCGGCCGCAGGGCTCCCAGGCCGGCCACGGCCGCCCAGGTGTCATTGGCGCAGGCCACTACCGGGCGTCCCGCCAGGCGCGCCAGCGCGCCCGGTAAGCCCGTTTGCACGGATCCGACCACATCCAGAGGGTCGAGCATCGGCGGCACCCAGGCGGGATCGGCGCCCACCGCCGTCAGCAGGTCGCCCCCCTGCGGGGCTGGCGCCGCTGCCGCAGCCAGGCGCGCCATGGATACCGTGTCGCTGACGGCGCGTCCGGTGAGGAGAAAATTCAGGTAATCCTTGGGTTCCAGTACCAGATGCACCCGGGCTGCATGCTGCGGCTCGGCGCGTAACAGCCACGCGACGCGCGCCCAGGGATGAAAGGCGTTGACCTGGGCGGCCTCGGAATGGGACGCCGGCATGGCGCCGAGCCATGCCCCGACATCAGCCGCCGCGCGCGTATCCCGCCACGTGATCGCCGGCCGGATGGCAGCGCCCTGCGCGTCGATAAATACCTGCGTGCGAGTGACTCCGCAGATGGCAATGGCCTGCACGGCGTCGAAACCGGCGCCAGCCTGCATGGCCAGGCGATCGGCCAGGGTCTGCAGGCCGCGCCACCAGGCATCGGCGTCAATTTCATCCCAACCCGGCCGGTCCGCCGGACGAGCGCCCGCCGGGCTATCGATGAAACACGCATGCGCGATGACCCCACGCGCATCCACCAAGGCTGCGCGAAAGCGCGTGCCGCCCAGATCCACCGCCAGCACGTAACTCATGCCATCACCTGCATGGGGCGGATCTGGCCGCGCCCGGGCTGCATGGCCCGCAGCGGGCGGAAGGTTGGAATATCAGACATGGGAGGGGGCTTCTGCGTGATCGGACGGCCGCCGGAACGGGCGTTCCGGCATGAAGAAATTGTAGTCCAGCCAGGGTTCCCGCGCAGCGGCGGGGGCCGTTCCTCGCTGCACCGCAGCACCGGAAATCCTATCAATTGATTATTTCTGTTCAGGTGACACGGGCCGCGGGCGTGGGACAGAATGGCCCACACCCGGAGGAGACAGCCGGGGCCATGAAAACCATCAAAACCGCATGCGCAAACACGCAGCCCGAGGCCCATGAAAAAGTCCAGGAACAAGGTCATCATCACCTGCGCGATCACCGGATCGGTCCATACGCCATCGATGTCGCCCCATCTTCCCGTCACCCCCGACGAGATCGCGCAATCCGCGCTGGATGCCGCCCAGGCGGGCGCGGCCATCGTGCACCTGCATGCGCGCAAACCCGATACCGGGCAGCCCACCCAGGATCCCGCGTTGTATGCGCAGTTTCTACCGCGCATCAAGCATGCGTCGGACGTGGTGATCAACATCACTACGGGCGGCTCGCCTGTGCTGCCCCTGGCCGATCGCATAGCGCCTGCGCTGCAGTTCAAGCCCGAGGTCGCATCGCTGAACATGGGTTCGATGAACTTCGGCATGTATGAGCTGCTGGAGCGCTTCAAGGAATTCAAGCATGCCTGGGAACAACCCTACCTCGAAGGCAGCAACGACCTGATCTTCAAGAACACCTTCAAGGACATCGAGCGCATCCTGACCTCGTGTGGCGACAACGGCACGCGCTTCGAGATCGAGTGCTACGACATCGGGCACCTGTATACCGCAGCGCACTTCGTCGACCGCAAGCTGCTCAAGCCGCCATTCCTGATCCAGTCCGTGTTCGGCATCCGCGGCGGCATCGGCACGCATCCCGAAGATGTGATGATGATGAAGCGGACTGCAGACCGCCTGTTCGGCGAAGACTACATCTGGTCCGTGCTGGCCGCCGGACGCAAGCAGACGCCGCTGGCGACGATGGCGGCGACCATGGGCGGCAACGTGCGCGTGGGGCTGGAGGATTCGTTGTGGGACGGGCCGGGGGAACTGGCACGCTCGAACGCGGACCAGGTGCGTCGGATTCGCCGCATCCTGGAAGATCTGTCGCTATCCATCGCCACGCCGGACGAGGCGCGTGAAACGCTGCAACTGAAAGGCCGCGACAACGTCGCGTTCTGAACCTGATCCTATAAGTGGGGAGACCAGATATGAAAAAGACACTGTGCGCAACGGCGGCAGCCGCGTTGTTGGGGATGACGGGCGCGGCCGCGGCCGACGACGGCGTGATCCGCATTGGTTTCATAACCGACATGTCCGGCCTGTCGGCGGACGCCGACGGCCCGGGCGGCGCCGAGGCAATCAAGATGGCAGTGGCGGACCTGGGCGGCGTGGTGGCCGGCAAGAAGGTTGAGGTGCTGGTGGCGGATCACCAGAACCGTGCCGACATCGCATCGTCCCGGGCCCGCGAATGGCTGGACCAGAAGGGCGTCAATATGCTGATCGCAGGGGCGAATTCCGCGGCGGCGCTGGCGATGGCGAAAGTAGCCGAGGAAAAGAAGACGCCGTTCTTCGTGGTGAGCGCGGGTGCTTCCGAGCTGACGAATTCCCAGTGCACGCCCTACACCGTGCACTACGTCTATGACACGGTTTCGCTGGCGCGCGGCACGGCGCGCGCAATGATGAAAGAGGGCAACAAGGATTGGTATTTCCTGACGGTGGACCATGCCTTCGGGCACGCTCTCGAACGCGATGCGGCGGCGGTGGTGCAGGCCGATGGCGGCACCACCAAGGGACGTGTCAGGCATCCGCTGAACGCGGCCGACTTCTCGTCCTTCATCCTGCAGGCGCAAGCCTCGGGCGCCTCGGTGCTGGGACTGGCAAATTCGGCCAGCGACACCAGCAACGCCGTCAAGGCCGCCAATGAATTCGGCCTTACGCCGAAGATGAAAATCGCCGGCCTGCTGGTGCTGATCACGGACGTGCATGCGCTGGGCCTGCAGGCTGCGCAGAATATGTACCTGACCACGGCCTGGTACTGGGACCAGGACGACGCCTCGCGCAAGTGGGCATCGCGGTTCGAGTCCACCATGAAGAAAAAGCCGTCGATGCTGCAGGCCGGCGACTATTCCGCCGCCACGACCTACCTGAAGGCCGTGGAAGCCACCAAGAGCACCGACGGCGACACCATCATGAAATGGCTGAAGGCGAACCCGGTGAATGACTTCTTCGTCAAGGACGGCAAGATCCGCGCCGACGGCCTGATGGTGCACGACATGTTCCTGATGCAGGTGAAAACACCGGCGGAGTCGAAAGCGCCGTGGGACTATTACAAGCTGGTGGCCCGGGTGCCGGGAGACCAGGTCTATACCTCGCCGGCGGAATCGACCTGCCGTTTGATGAAACCCTGAGCGACGACAACAAGGATCTGGCATGACTATGAAGAACGCGGTCCCGGCGGACATCTCCGCATTGCCCGTGGACCTGTCGGGCAAGCGCGTCATCGTGACCGCAGGCGCAGCCGGCATCGGCGCGGCGATTGCCGCCGCATTTGCCGATCGCGGCGCCCGCGTGCACGTCTGCGACGTGGACGAACAAGCCCTGGCATCCTGCCCCCACCCCTGGTCGCGCGCCGACGTCAGCCGGCGCGACGAGATCGACCGCTACATGCAGGAAGCGCTGGCGCAGCTGGGCGGCCTGGACGTACTGGTCAACAACGCGGGCATCGCCGGCCCGACCGCGGGCATAGCGGACATCAAGCCGCAAGAACTGGATGCAACGCTGGACATCAACCTGGCGTCGCAATTCCACACGGTGCGGCATGCGCTGCCTGCGCTGCGCACCTCCGGCGGCGGCAGCATCCTCAATATCAGCTCCGTGGCAGGCCGCATGGGCGTGCCGATGCGCACGCCCTACGCCGCCACCAAGTGGGGCGTGGTAGGCCTGACCCGGTCGCTTGCGGTCGAGCTGGGCGGCTATGGCATCCGCGTCAATGCACTGTTGCCCGGCTTGGTGGCGGGCCCACGGATCGACCGTGTGATCGAGGCGCGCGCCAAGAACATGGGACTGACGGTGGAGGAAGAAACCCGGCTGGAGCTGTCCGGGGTCAGCCTGCGGCAATTCGTTCGGGCGGCGGACATCGCCAATATGGCGCTGTTCCTGACCAGTCCGTTTGGCGCAATGATCAGCGGGCAAGCGATCAGCATAGACGGCGACCTGCAATCGCTGCCCTGGCAACCGCCCGCGGACTGACGCCCTGGGGCTTTTCCCATGAAAAGCTAGCCCAGCAACTGGATCGTGTCCGCATAGACGCCGTGGCGGCGATCCTGCGTCGTGGCGCGCAGGGCATCGAGCAGCCGCTCGGCCAGGTCCTGGTTGCGGGCTTCCTTACGGGTGATCAGGAAGAAATCAAACCACTGCCGCGATGCCAGCGGCCGGGCGAGCAAGTCGGGATAGGCCGCCACGATGTCCCATGCCGACAGGGCATTGACCAGGCTGATGCCCCGTACCGCCCGGACCGTGCCGGGCAAGAGCGACATATGCGCCCGCATGCCCGAACTGAGCAGCAGGGAGTCCGCGATATCTCCTTGGGCGACCACATAGTCCGACCATAGCGGCTTGACGTAGGTCTCGGCGGGAATCTCGCCCACTGCGATGGTTTCGCGTTCGGCCAGAGGATGCTCGCGATGCACGATGGCCATGACGTCGGCCCGCAAGAATGGCGTGAAGGCCAATCGAGCACTATCGCGTTCCACCGCGCCCAGGCCGAAATCGGCGCGCATGGTCTCTACCGCGCTGATGGCCTGCACGGACGATTCGATGTCGATGGAAAACGGCCGGGTGCCGTTGGCATCCAGATAGCGCCGCACGGCGTCCGGCGCGTAACCCAGCGCCAGGGCTGGCGACGAGGCGATCCGCAGGCCGCGTCCGCCAAATTGTTCGATGCTGTGCAGGGCCTCGTCGATGCGCACCAGCTCGTCCAGCACGAACTTGGCCTCGCTGTAGAGGTACTCCCCCGCCTCGGTGGGACGCAGGGTTTTGTGGGACCGGTCAAACAGCTGTACGCCGGTGGCGCTTTCCAGGCGGGAAATCGCGTGGCTGACCGCCGGCTGTGTCAGATGCATGGACTGCGCGGCCTGCCGGGTCGATCCGGTCATGACCACCGCGTAGAAAATGCGCAGGTCGTGAATGTTGAAATTGCGCTTCATGCGTGAGTGTCAACCCGGGGCCGGAAAAGGTGCAGGCCGTGCCGGCGGCGCCTGCCTGACCCGCTCGATCTGCGGAGACACCCATTTGCCGTCCAGCAACGCCGGCTTGGGCCAGTAGTACCGCAGCGTAACCATGAACGGCCCGGCCGGCGCGGGCAACCAGTTGGACTCCTTGCCCTTGCCCGGCGACTCCGACTGGATGTAGAGGGTGATACCCCCGTCGCGGTCACGCTTCAAGGACGGCAGCATGGACGAGTTGATCAGGTAGCGCTTCAGGGGGTTGGAGACAAGTAGCTGCTCAGGCAGCCGATACATGGTCATGGACCAGAACGCATGGACGGGCGGCAGGCTGCGCGGCGCAAAGCGCAGCGTGTATTTATTGCGGCCGTCCAGCGGCTGGCCCGTGCTGTCGTTTTCCAGCACGGGATAGAGCGCTTCCTCGCGGCTGTTGCCGCCGATGCCGACCTGGGTTCCCGTGGCGCGCGCGAGGATGTTGTTCTTGAGGGTGGCGCGGTCGCCGAACAGCCCGTCGGTCTTGCCGTTGAGCGCCTCGCGATTTTTGTCGATGTCGTTCTGGCCGTCGTGCATGCCTTCCTGCAAGGCCCGGCGCAGTGCAGGATTCATGTTGCCGAAGTCGTACTGCCGGCCCGGTTCGAGGCCGATGCTGGCAAAACGTTCGCGCAGCGACTGTTCCGAGGGATGGGCAGGCGCGAACTGCAGCAGGAAAGCCAGCTGGTTGTAGAACTCGAGAGAGCTGCGCATCTGCGCGGGCGGTTCGGGCTCGATCCAGTCCACGGCAGGCGCCGGCTGGGGCGCGCGCTGTTTGCGGAAGGCAGACAAGGTCTGGATCTTGTAGCGCGACTGGATGCGCTTGACGTTGGGCAGATCGGCGGCGTTAAAGAGCTGAGTGCGTCCGACCAGATTGACCAGGTCGGTTTCCGACCTGATCACTTTGGTGATGCCGGCCGGCGTCTTGCCCTTCCAGCGCGGGCCGGCAACCAGGAACCTGCCGCCGCCGTTGCCTGTGCTGCGGCTGCCGATGTAGGCAAAGTTGTAGGTGTACAGGTCCATCAGCTGCAGCACGAAATAGCGGCGCGGTTCCATGGCGGGCACGGTAATGACCACGGGTTCGGCGCGCAGGTCCAGGACAGCGAACGAGTAAGGTGTGTCGGCGTTGGGAGCGACGAAAGCGGTGTCTTCGGGCGTGAATACGCGCGCGACATTGTTGACCGTATTGAACGGGCCCTTGTACTGGGGGTTGTTCTTGTCGATGCTGAAGGCATGCATGGTCTGGTAGCTTGCGACCATGGGGGTGCCGTAAAGATATGCTTCGCGGGCGATGCCACGCGCCTGCTGTGCCGTGACGCCATCGATGCCGACCGATTGCGAGCCGCTCGCGTCTTGGGAGTTGAGAGCGCATCCTGCCAATCCGCCCGCCAGCGCGGCCGCGATGGCCAGACGCGCCACCATCATCGTGGGGCCGCCGACGCGGGAGTTGGAAGAAAATCCAGTGCTACTTTGGCAATCGCGCATCCGGTGCTCCAACACAACACGACGTGAGGTTGGCGACGCCCGTGCCGCGGCGCCGCGTTCAAAGCGTAAATTCCGGGGAATTCTGGCATATTTCCCGGCGATGTAGAAGAAATGGCGAGCCAGCGCAGAAGCCGCGCCAGCCCATGCCTGCGCAAGGCCGCGGCCGCATATGCACGCGGCCACGCGGTGGGCGGCGCCCCGGATTCAGGCGGCCTCTACCTGGCCTTCGAGGCGCTGGACGGGAATGGCAGCAATGGCGCTTTCGCTGGCGTTGGCGTCCGTGGTCAGATGCTGGATCAGGTCCACGGTCGTGGACCGGCGGGTCAGCATCAGGCAGGTGACTTCATCGTCCGTGACGCGCGTGGCGTGCCAGCAGCCCGGACGCATGCAGACACCCTGCCCCTGGGGCACGCGGAATGCCGCCAGCGTCGCCAGGTCGGGGCTGCCGTCGGCGGCGCTGCGCGCCACGATCTGGATGATCTCGCCCGTCAATGGCACGATGGCTTGCTGCGTCAGCAAGTGCTTTTCCAGGCTGGAGATCTCGAAGGACTGACTGCGGTAGTTGACCCACAGCAACTCGGCATCGCCGCCGGCGCCGGTGTTGAACAGGTGTTCCTGCCAGAAGTCGGTGTCCTGGTTGGAGAACAGCGGCACGCCGTTGCCGTCCGGCATGGGCTTACCCAGCATCCAGCCGTAGGCCCTGAAGGCGTCCGGGGTCAGATCGTTGATGTCCAGTTGCTTGTCGCTCGTCATGCGGAACCCTGTTATGGCTTGGTCGCGCCGCCGCGCTTGGGAAACTCGGCGCCGTAGTCGAACTCACCGCGCGCAATGGCCTCGAGTATGGCGGCGCGCCTGTCGGCGGCGCGCTTGAGGTTGGCGGCGGTAGGCTTGGCCCGGATGCGTTCGACGCAATGCCGGCCTTCATAGAAGAAGCCGATCTCGATGGAAGACTCGGACGCGGGCCTGACCCCATCGAATCCCTGGCGCATCGCCTTCTCCTGTTATAGCCGATGAAGATGCACATGATATCGCTTTACACTGACCCGATCCCCCTCACTCCAGGAAGCGCAACATGACTACCAATCTGTCGTCGCACTATCTCCTGCTGGACGCCTCCGGCGCCTGTACCGCCGTCGAAGGCGGCAACGCCTTCTGGTCGCAACCTGAAGAGGAACTGGAGCGATTCGGCCGCGGCTGGCTGGTGTCCGAATACGCCTTCGAGACGGACTGGCCCCAATGGGAAATGCATCCGCAGGCCGACGAGATCGTGCGCCTGATCGCAGGCACGGCGGAACTGCGGCTGGAATGGCCGACGGGCGAGCAGGCCGTACCGATGCAGGCAGGCGACGCCTACGTGATCCCCAAGGGCATCTGGCATACGCTCAAGGTGGCCGGCCCCTGCCGCATGCTGCACATCACCATGGGCGCAGGCACGCAGCACCGGCCGCTTTGATTCTTGACTGGCCGCCCTGTGCCGCGGCGAGGTTCTGCTAGCCTGCCGCACTGGCGGCGCCGACGCGCCGGATTTCGCGGTCGTCTATGGGCCAATGCAGCGCCGCCGACAGCACTCCCAGCGCCATCGCGCCCAGCCAGATCAGGTCATAGGACCCCGTGGCCTCGAACACCACGCCGCCCAGCCAGACGCCCAGGAAGGAACCTAGCTGGTGCCCAAAAAATACGAAGCCGAACAGGGTCGTGATGTAGCGCACGCCGAATACCTGGGAGATCAGGCCATTGGTCAGCGGCACGGTGCCCAGCCAGACGAAACCCATGACTGCCGCAAACAGATATACGGTCCAGGACGACAGCGGCAACAGCACAAACAGCGCAATGGCGGCCGTGCGCAGTAGATAGATGCCGGCCAGCAGGTACTTACGGCGATGGCGGCCGCCCAGGACGCCGCAGACATAGGTGCCCATGACGTTGGTCAACGCGATGATGGCCAGCGCCGCCACGGCATCGGACGCGCGCAAGCCCTTGTCCATCAGGTATGCCGGCAAGTGCGTGCCGATGAAGGCCAGCTGGAAGCCGCAGGCCAGGAAACCCAGGTTCAATAGCCAGAAGCCGGGCTGGGCGAAAGCTTCGCGTATGGCCTGCGGCATGGAGAGTCCCGCCTCGCCTGGGGACGCGCCCTGCTCCCGACGGTCGGACTCCCTCAGGGGCAACGCCAGAGGCAGCAACATGATCAGCAAGAGCGCGAACGACAGCAGGGCCGCAACCCAGCCCCAACCGCCGATCAGCCATTGAGCTGCCGGCACCATGGTGAACTGCCCCAATCCGCCCACCGCGCCCGCCACGCCCAGCGCCCAGCTGCGGCGTTCGGGCGCCACCAGCCGGCTGAGGGCGCCGTAGATCGCCGCAAAGGCGGTGCCTGACAACGCGATGCCGATGCATACGCCTGCCGTCCACAGGAATGCCGCTGGCGTCGCGGCATACGCCATGCCCGCCACGCCCAGGGCATAGAAAACCAATCCGCCCGCGATCACCTTGGCGGAGCCGTAGCGGTCGGCAATCATGCCGGTGAAGGGCTGGACCACTCCCCATGTCAGGTTCTGCACGGCCAACGCCATGGCGAAGGTCTCCCGGCTCCAGCCCCTGTCCATTGTCACGGGCAAGAGAAACAGCCCCTGCACGTGGCGCACGCCCAGCGCCAGGCCCATGATCACACCGCCGGCCAGGACCAGCAGCCACAGCTGAGAAGCATCCAGGGAAGACTTGCGCGGGACAGGCATGACGAACCTCGTAAGTGGAACGTAGCCTCCATGCAGGCAGGCACCGGCGTCCATTACAGGGCGGCCGCGCCCGCGCATCAACCGATTATTTTTTGTCCGCTGCATGCCTTGCGGGAATGTCAGCGCGGGTGGAAGCCAGCCTGACCAGGCAGCATCGGCAGCCTGTTAACGCTTTGTTTTCTACAGTTACATTTACCACGTCATTGCCTGCGGACGCTGGTTACAGTGCTGCCTTCGCATCTTTCTTGGCAGGCATACGACCATGTGGCACGCCCAGCCCGGCCTTTACGTTTGCGCGGTTACAACCCGCGCCGCTACGCGATGAAGACCCCGCTCGCCCTTAAACCCCTGGCGCTGGCCGTGGCACTGGCCACTTTGCCTGCCCTGCCCAGCGTAGCGCTGGCCAGCTGGATGAACCGGTGCGCCCCCGGCTACAACGAATACCACGGCGCCGACCTGGAGTGCCAGCTGGCCTTCCACGACGGCCTGGCCGCCGTATTGACGGGATCGGCCAACGATGACTCCGGACGCTGGGGCTATCTCGACAAGCAGGGCCGCATGGCCATCGCGCCCGCGTTCCAAGAGGCCAAGTCCTTCCAGAATGGCCTGGCCGCAGTCAGCCAGGACGGACTCTGGGGCTACATCGACAAGCAAGGCCGATGGGCCATCAAGCCACGCTTTTCGGAGGCTACGGGGTTCAACGCCGAAGGCACTGCTTTGGCCGAGGAACAGGGTCACGACGTGTTGATCGATCGCACCGGCAAGGTCATCAAGACCTTCGAGCTGGGCACGCGCTCATGGGGCTTCGAGCGAGGGCAGAAGCTGGCGTCGATGGAAATGCCCATGCCGCCGCGCCTGTTCAACACCGCGACCGGCAAGGCCGCAGCGCTGCCCGCCGGCGTGATGGCGCTGGCCGCGCCCAGCGGCGGCTATCTGCCCGCGCAGCTACGCGATTCGCGCTACGGCGGCTGGTGGGGCCTGCTGGACGAACAGGCGCGCTGGGCCGTCATGCCGGACGTGCTGCGCGCCCGCGAGCCCGCGCTGCGCGATGGCAACGTGCTGGCGGTGAGCCGGGACGACGGTTGGCAGTTCGTCGACACGCAAGGCAAGGCCATCCACGAGAAACGCTACGAGCATGTGCAGTTGGCCGGCCCCGGGCTGTGGCTGGTCAAACAGAAGGGCGCGGGCAAGGCACTATTGCTGAACGGCAAGCTCGGCGTCCAGCATGCATTCAAGGGCAATTACATCGGACTGGACGAACGCGACGGCTGGGGCGTCATGATCGACGACGATGCCGTGCTGCTGATCGACCCCGCACGCAAGTTCCGCAAGATAGACGCGCGCAATGGCCGCGTGCAGCTGAGCAACGGTCAGGCATGGGTGACGGCATCGCTGCCGCCGCGTGCTGGCGAAATGGCGGTCGGTGCCGCCGATGCAGCAGCCGTGGCCGCCGATGCGGCGGCGACCGGCACGGCCGCCGCATCCGATGACGATGGCCCCGGAGAGGCAGTGGAGGCCTCGGCCGACGCGACGAGCGCCATGCCGGACGCGGAGGCGGCGGATGCTGCCGTTGCCGCCGTGGCTGTCGATGTGGCCACGCCTGCGGCGATGGACGCGGCTTCCGAGGCTGTGGCGGCCGCTGCGGAGGCCGCGGCGGACGCGACCAGCGCGGATGCTGCCCCCGACGCGGGCGGCGGCCTGCTGCAGATCTACACGCGCGAAGGCAAGCCGCTGCTGGATGCCGACACCATCGCGCGATTGCAGGATTACGACATCAGAGCCATTTCCGCCAGCGAGACCGCCCGTGGCCGCGCCACGGCGGACAGCTTGCCGCTGGCCGTGCTGCGCCCCCTGGACTACAAACAGCCTCTGGGCATCCTGACGTCCAAGGGCAAGATCGTGACCAATCCGGACTGGGAGGACATTTCCAGCCATGACGCGTCCATGCCGCTGCCGGTACGCGCCTCCAGCGGGAAGTACGGCGCGATCGATGCCGACGGCAACTGGTCGGTTATCCCCCGCTACAGCGTCATCCGCCCGTTCCGCGGCGCCTACGCGCTGGCGGGCGCAGCGCGCAGCCGCAATGACAACGGCCTGGTGATCGACGCCCACGGCAAGGCCGTCGCAGTCCCCGCCGAGGTGCTGGACGGCGCCATGCATTTCGACGGCGATCTGGTCCAATACCGCGCGCCGGACGAAAACCGCCAGAGCCGCTGGGGCATCTGGAACATCGCCAAGGGCGCGCCCGCGGTCAAGCCGGCTTATGAAAGCATGGAGAAGTTCGAGGACGACTGGGCCAAGGTCCAGCACCAGGACCGCTGGGGCGTGATGAATCGCGAGGGCAAATGGATAGTGCCCGCCACGCAGGAAAGTTCCTACAAGCTGGAGTACCTGGGCAGCGGCCTCATGCTGGTCGAGGACAACGAGCCCGGAACGCGCAACCGCAGTTCGTTCGACACTCGCTACCGCCTGGTGAACCTGCGGACGGGAAAACCCAGCGAGCGTCTCACCGGCAAGCCGCAGCGCCTGGAGGACGGACGCTACCTGGGTGAGCTGACGGGCGGCGGAACCGTCGTGTTCGACGCCAATGGCGGCGCCGCGCGGGTTTCCGACGGACGGGCCAAGCGCCATGAGCTATACCAGCAGTGGCTCTATATCGAGCACGAAGACCGCAAGGGTGCCATCGACGCTCGCGGCAACATGAAGGTCCCCGCCATCTATGGCGAATTCAATCCCTTCTTCGCGCAGCCCGAGGGGCTGGCGCGCGCGTATACCGGATCCAATTACCGACTGATCGACCAGGAAGGCAAGACGGTGCTCTCCAAGCTGGGTGACGGTTCGCCGCTGGCATCCATGCAACGCATCGTGTTCCACGACTCGGAGAACTCCGTAAGCATCATGACGGACCTGCAGGGCCGTGAGATCACCCGCATCGACGGCACCTACAGCGTGGAGGACCACAGCGCGAACGAGGGTGTGGCGCCCTACCGCGGCGGCTCGGGCAACGGCAGGCAAGGCTTCATCAATGCCAGCGGCAAACGCATCGTGGGTCCGCATTTCGACTCGCTGGGCCCGCTGAACAATGGCCTCGCCGTGGCCCGCCGCCTGCAGTATTCCGGCAAGTTCTATGGCTACATCGACCTGACGGGACGCTACGCAATCCCGCCCGTCTTTACGTGGGCCGGCAACTTCAGCGAGGAACGGGCGCTGGTGCGCAGCAACTACCAGAGCCGGAACACGCAGTACATCGACACCAAAGGCGTGCCCATCGCCACGTTCACCGAAGTCTGCGACACGGTGACGATCCTGGACGACCAGGGCAGGATCACTTGGCCGCAACAGAAGATGGATTGCCCCGTGGCCGACAAGTTCGAACTCGCCCCCGACAACGCCAAAGCGAAACAACCATGAAGTCACGCGCGATACGCACCACCCGCCTTGCCTGCGCCCTGGCCGCGCTGGGCGCGTCCCTGTCGGCGCATGCGCAATACTCATACTGCATCGATGAAAAGCCCTATAGCGTAGCGGCCGACGACGATATCAGTCCCTACGCCAATGGCTGCATCCGTACGCTTGCGGACCAGCGCGCCGCGGTGCTGCTGCCATCCGCCCTGGTGAACATCAACCGCGTGCCACCCGATCAATCGCTGCGCCGCCATGCCTGGGGCTTCCTGGACCAGAACGGCCGGTTGGCGATTTCGCCCATCTTCGAAGCGGTGGGCGATTTCCGGCACGGTCTGGCCGCCGTGAAATGGCAGGGCAAATGGGGGTTTATCGACACCAAAGGCCGGATGGCGGTGCCACCGCGCTATGACGCCGTGCAGGACTACGCCGAGATCGGCCTGGCCGTCGTCACGCAGGACGGCCGTTACCAACTGATCGACCGCAAGGGTCAACCTGTGGGCGAACCGCTGGACGAAAGCGTGCGGTCTTTGCACTTGGGCGCCGGCGTGCCGGCGCTGGCAACGGTCGAGTACAAGCCGGAGTATCGATCCAGCACCGGCGAACGCCGCTACAGCGACGCGGGCGTCAGCATCGTCAAGTCCTATGGCAATGGCCTGTACATCGCTATGAACGGGGAAGGACGGTATGGGCTGACGGACCGTGACTGGAAGTGGGTGGTGCAACCCGACTACCAGGATATCTCGGTGCCGGGTGAAGACGGCTCGATGGCCGTCGCCTACAGCGAAACCCATGCGCTGCTGCTGGACCACGAAGGCAAGCCCGTGGGCGCGGACCAGGGCTACCGCAGCCTGATGCCCGTGACCAAGGCATTCTGGAGCGCCGAGCTCAGCCGCAATTCCTATGTGGTGCTGGATAGCGGCGGCAAGCCCGTCATTACGCTCAAGTCCGCCGAAGCGCAGGAATCGCAGCGTTACGGCGATGCCATCGTCTACCCCTCGGGCGGCAAGCAGATGGCGCTGATTCCAGGCCGCTCGGAACCGCTGACGCTGGGCGCGGGCCTGTTCGTGGCGGAGAACCAGAATGGCTATGTGCTGTTCTCGAACGAGGAACGCGTCCCCGTGGGCCTGCTGACGCCCATGGGCAATTGGCTGCATGGCGAAACCGCTCCCGCCTGGGTCAAGGACATCGGCAGAATGGTGGTCAGCCAGGGCAAGCTGTGGCTGTTCAAGCAGGAAGGCGAACTGCTCAACGTGCTGGATGACGAGGGCCGCGCCTTGCTCAAGCCAGAAACGGTCGAGGCCGCCAAGAGCCGCTCGCTCAAGGAACTACCGCTGGACTTGCCCGGCAGTGCGCTGGGCCTGCTTGCCCAGGATCACTGTCAGTGCGCCGAAGGCGGCGCGGGCCTGCTGCTGGCCGACGGCGGCATCGCGTCCGACCCGGGCTGGAGCAACATCATCCCGCTGGACGGATCCGACGAAGATTATGGCTTGCAGGCCGAGGCGGAGGCGGCCGGACTTAAGGCTGAACAGCTGCGCTATGCCGCGCAGACCGCTGACGGCCTGCTGCTGCTGGATGCCATGGGCAAGCCCATGGACCTGCCCGTGCAGCAACATATCGGGCCGTTCCGTCATGGCTATGCGCAGGCTTACGCCGGCGGCGCGAGCCGCATGCTGGACCGCAGCGGAAAGACCTACGACCTGCCCCGCGACTTCTTTGAGGCACAGATCGTCGCTCCCGGCGTCGTCCGTTTCCTCAAGACCGCGGCGGAAGGCTCGCCTTGGGGCCTGTACGACTTCGTTGCCGGCAAGGAAATCGCCGCGCCCGCGTTCCAGGACATCGGCATCTTCCAGGACGGACAGGCTGTCGCTTCGCTGGGCCAGGACCGCGTCGGGATCATAGACCTGCAAGGCAAGTGGATCGTGCCTCCCAGCCACCACAGCGCCGAACGCATTACCGCCCAGGTCTGGAAGCTGCGCCAGGCCGGACCCCAGCAAAACGAGTATGAGCGCCCCGCCGCCGTCTTCAATGCGCAGGGCCGCGCGCTGACCGCCTTCCGGCCCAAGCTCTCGGTCGGCGTGGATAGCGACGGCTCGATCGCGGCAAGCGACGACCAGCGCCGCTGGGTCATTACGCCCGACGGTTCCGACGCGGTGGACATGGAAGACGCGGACTACGTGCGCATGGGCGACTGGACGGTACTGCGCCGCGCGCCCCGCACCGGCTACCTGGACGACCAAGGGCAATGGCGGATCAAGCCTTTTTCCGCCGTCGCCGGCACCTTCCGTGGCGCACCCGCCCGCGCCCTGCTCACGGGCGAGGACGGCCCGCGCCTGATCGACGACCAGGGCAAGATCGTGACCGCCCTGCCCGCCGGCGAATGGCGCTGGCCGCAGGGCTCCGATATGCTGCTGCGGCACTATTACTCAGGCAACCGGGAGATGACCGACTACACCGGCCTGGACGGCAAGAAGCGCCTCTCTGTCGAAGGCCATGCATCGGGATTTTCGGAAGGACGCGCCGTGGCGCGCGTGTCCAACCGGGGCATGCGCGCCGTGGACGACAAGGGCGCTTTGACTGGCCCCGCGTTCGACTCGCTCGGTCCGCTGCGCGAAGGCCTGGCTCCGGTCGGCGTGGACAGCGGTTATGGCTACGTGGACGCCCAAGGCAAGATGGCGATTGCCGCCGATTACCGGGTGGTCGCCCCATTCCAGAATGGCCGCGCCGTCGTGTCCACGTTGGACGCGTCGATGATCATCGACCCGACCGGCAGGCAGGTCGCGCGCGTGGAAATGGAATGCGGCGTGCGCACGCTGTACGGTTCGCACAACCAGCGGCTGTGGCCATTGAGCCTGCCCAGCCGCTGCGCCCGCTGAGGCCGCGCGCCTATTGCGCGTCCAGCGCCAGATAGCGGCGCGTCTGTACGATCTCTTCCCGCTCCTTGAAGCTGGTGAGCTGATCGGACAGCGCGCTGCTGTCGCCTGTCTGCCTGATCGCGGCGAGCGTGGCCTGCATGGCGTGGATGGCGGCGCGCTGCAGATCCGACGGTATGATCGCCAATCGGTAACCCATGGCCGCCAGGTCGGCCAGTGGAGTGAGCGGCGTCTTGCCGCCATAGAACATATTGATGAGCTTCAGGCCCGGCAAGCGCTCGGCGATGGCGCGAATCTGCTCCAGCGTCTCGGGTGCCTCCACGAAAATCATGTCCGCGCCCGCCTTCAAGTAGCGTTCGGCGCGAGACAGCGCGGCCTCGAAGCCTTCCACGGCGATCGCATCGGTGCGAGCGATGACCAAGGCGTCGGCATCGCTGAGGGTCTGGCGCGCGATGTGCACCTTGCGGCACATTTCCTCGGCGTCCACCAGGCTCTTGTCATCCAGATGGCCGCAGCGCTTGGGGAAGGACTGATCTTCGATATGGAAGGCGGCCACGCCGGCCCGTTCCATGATGCGCACGGTGCGCTCCACGTTGGCGGACCCGCCAAAACCGGTATCGGCATCAGCCACCACCGGCAGGCCGCTGGCGTCCACGATCTTCTCAACCCGGTCCATCACTTCGGTAAAGCTCAACAAACCGATGTCCGGATAGCCTGCGGCGCGCGCGATGGCCCCGCCACTGGCGTAGACGGCGGAAAAGCCCGCGGCCGCCACCAGGCGGGCTGACATGCCGTCATAGGCGCCGGGCGCCACGACAATGTCACGCGCCAGGTGCTGGCGCAGCAAAGTGCTGGATTTGAGGGGGGCAGTCATGCGGATTCCTTTGCGGAGGTCGTCGATGTATGCATGATCGGCGCCTCGCAATAGAATGTCCAATATATGGAAAATAGATAATTAATACTTTTAAAGTACAGATATGGAACTGCGCCACCTGCGCTATTTCGTCGCCACCGCCGAGGCCCAGCACTTCACGCGCGCCGCTGAACAGCTGGGCATGGCTCAGCCGCCGCTGTCGCAGCAGATCCGCCAGCTGGAACAGGAAGTCGGCACGCCGTTGTTCGACCGCAGCGGACGGGGTGTCGTGCTGAACGACGCCGGCCGCGCCTTTCTTGCCTGCGCCCAGGACATCCTCCAGCGCGCGGACGCCGCCGTACAGACTGCGCAGCGCGCCGCCCGCGGTGAAGTCGGCGAGCTGACGTTGGGGTTCACGGAGTCCGCGTCTTTCAGCGGCGTGGTGACCGAGCTGATCCGGCAATACCGGCAGCGGTATCCCGACGTGGAAATGACACTCTCGCAGGGGGATAGTGAAACGCTGGTGGCGCAACTGCGCAGCGGCGCGATCGACGCGGCCTTCGTGCGGCCGCCCTTCGCGCTTGATGGCGGCCTCGCGTTCACGCAATTGGTGGAAGAGCCGCTGGTGGTGGCGCTGCCGCTGGGGCATCCGCTGGCGCGGCGCAAGCGGCTCGCGCCCGCGGACCTGGAGCTGGAGCGCTTCATCCTGTATTCACGCAAGTCGGGCTACGGACTCAGCGCCGACATCATGGCGGCCTGCCGCCAACATGGCCTGAATCCGCAGATCGGCCAACGCGCGCCGCAACTGTCATCGGCCGTGAATCTGGTGGCAGCGGGCATGGGCGTGGCCGTCGTACCGGAGTCGCTGCGCCATCTGCGTCCTGACGGCGTCGTCTACCGCCCCTTCGCGCTGGACTGGCCGCGCGCGGTGTTGGGCCTGGCGGTGCGCCAGCAAGGCGCGGGCGGACGCGTGCGCAATCTGCTGGCCTTGGCGGGCGGCTGAAAGCTCGTGGCGGATCAACCTTCGTGCGATTCGTGCACGGCCACCGCGCCACGCTTCCAATAGCTGGCGGCACGTATGCGGGTCTTGTCGACGCCGTGCTGCATCACCATGATTTCCCGCACGGCCTTGGCAGCCGCGGATTCCGCGGCAACCCAGGCATAGCCTTCGCCAGGCGGCAACACCAGGTCGCGCGCCGCTTCCAGCAGCAAGGTGCTATACCCGGCCGCCGTGCCATTGCGGTGCAGCCAGCGTACGGAAGCCTGCGCCTGGGTCGCCAGCGGGATCTCGCTGGAGGCGTCTGGCACTTCGATCACCACCAGCGCCTGCGTCGTGGCCGGCAATTCTTCCAGGCGGCGCGCAATGGCGGGCAACGCGGTCTCGTCGCCAATCAGCACATGCCAGTCGAAGCCCTTGGGCACGACGAAAGAGCCACGCGGCCCGCCTATGCCCAGCAGTTGGCCGGGCCGCGCCTGTTCGGCCCAGGTAGAGGCAGGACCATCGCCGTGCAGGACGAAATCGATAACGAGTTCCTTGCGCGCCGCGTCGAAATAGCGCGGCGTGTAGTCGCGGGCGGCGGGCTTGGGCGCGTCGTCGGGAAACTTGATGCCATCCGCGCTGGCGACCGGCAGGACCGGCGGCAAGGAAGGATCGGCAGGGAAAAACAGCTTCACGTGGTCGTCGAACGAGGCGGACACGAAGTCCTCCAGCTCGTCGCCAGTGAAAGTAATGCGGGCCAGCAGGCCGGCAATGCGCTCGACATTGGCCACGGTCAGCGTGCGCATCTTCAGGTTGTGGCGGACGCGTTCGACATTCAGGTCGTTGCGGGTCATGGGAACTCCGGAAATGAGGTCATCAGGAACAGCTCTTGGCTGTGATTTCCGCGGTGGCGCGGGCCAGGATAGCCGCAATGCGCCGCTGCTCCGCGGGTGAGGCATCGGTGCGGTCCAGCAGCGCGCGCTTGAGCTCCTGGCGCGCCGCCACGAATTCCGGCAGCCAGCCGGTGGCGGTGTCCTCGCCTTCCGGGCCGACGCTGCGCGGCTGGCCGCTCCATGCCTGACGCATCCAGTCCATCTTGCGCGCCACGTGCTTGAGCTTGTTGAACATCAACGCCAGGCGTTCGCGGTTGCCCTCCAGATGGACGCGCCCCGGCTCCGCCAGGTGATAGCGCTTTTTCGCGCCCTCTTGTTCCACCGTGGCGTAGCCCAGCTCTTCCAGATAGGTCAGGGCGGGATACACCATGCCGGGGCTGGGCGTGTAGAAGCCGTTGCTAAGCGCGCCGAGGGCCTTGATCAGTTCGTAGCCATGGCTGGGGTTTTTTTCCAGCAACCCCAGCAGCATGAGCTGCAGATCGTCGGCAGAGACCTTGCGGCTGCGGGTCCAAGCGCGGCCGTCGTCGCCGAAGCCGCCCCCGAAGCCGCCGCCTTCGCCGTGCTCGCCGCCAGGACCCGAAAACCAGTCACCGCCCGCGGCGGCGTGGCGCTGATGGTGCGCATGGCCCTCGCCATGGTGGCGGTGGTGTTGTGCGTGGGAATGGGAATGGCCGTGGCGGCCCGGCTGCTTCTGGCGGGCACGGCGCACGAATGCGGTAAGAAATTGGGCATCACGCATGGTTGACCTCCGGTTTGTATCTTACGATATATATCTTACGATATACCCGTGAGCGTCCGGGCGTCAAGCGCGGCGTTCGATCATCCCTGCGGCGATACCGGTCACGATGAGCGCCATGCCCGTCAACAGCGAAGCGTTGACAGGCTCATGCAGGACCACGGCGGAACACAGCAGCCCGAATACCGGTACACCCAGCAGTCCAATGGACGTGACGCCCGCGGGCAACGACCGGTTCACGTTCACCGCGGCCCAGTGGGCCACCGCGATGCCGAACACGCCTGCATAGCCCAGCAGCCAACCCAGGTCCGCGTCCCAAGCCACCCGGGGCGCGCCTTCGGCGGCATAGGCCACGATGCACAACGCGGCGGAAGCCAGCAGCGCCTGCCAAAGCGCCAATTCAAAGGGCGGAGTCACCCAACGATGGGCGCGCACATAGACGATGTTGGCCGCCCAGCACAGCGCCGCCAGCAGGATCAGGCCATTGCCGTACAGCGCGTCGCGGTTGCTCCAGTCGAAGGCCAGGGGATTGAAAATAACGAGCACGCCCAGCAGACCCAGGACCAGCCCTGCCCGCCTGGCGCGCCTGACGGGTTCGCCCAGGAAGAGCCAGGCTCCCGGGATCACCCACAACGGCGTGGTGTAGGCCAGCACCGCCGACCGGCCCGCCGGCACGTACAACATGCCCAGGCTGACCAGCGCGGCAAAGGCGCCCATGTGCAGCAGCCCCACGCTGAGGATCACGGGGATGTCGACCTTGACCGGCCACGCCACGCGGCGCAGCGCCAGCCCCAGCGCCAGCAGCGCGGCAGTGCCCACGATGCTGCGCGCGGCCGCCGCCCAGATGGGCGTCATGTAGTCCAGCAGCAACTTGTTGACGATCCAGGTGAAGCCCCAGGCCAGCACCACCACGCACAGCAGCAGCAGGGCATGGCGGCGGGAAAGCGCATTGGAGGACATGAGCGGCAGGCCTGTCCGCTAGGACGCGGCAGTACGAAGAAGACCCGACTATAGGAGCCGGCCGTCATGCGTCCGTAGACCCACGGCGCGCCTATTCCCTGGTGCCACGCCCGGATTGCGGCGGAGAAGCCTGGCGGGTGCGGAGCCAGCGCTCAAAGGCCTCCGCCTTCGGTTCATCCGGCGCCGGCGCATAGACCACCAGCCGCAAGTGCCGGCTTTCGTCCACGGACAAGGTGGAATGCTCGAACGCCAAGGCCCCCAGCGGAGGCACCCGCAAGCTGCGCAGGCCCATGCAGGACCCATGCACATCGTGTACGCGCCACAGGGCCTTGAAGTCCGGCGACACCCGTTCGAGTTCGTCCACCAGTTCCGCCACGTCCGGCGCCTGTCCCGCGCTGGCGAAATCACGCCGGAAGGTGGAAAGCATGGCGGGCGCTTGAGCCTGCCAGTCCACGAACAGTTCGCGCATCGCCGGGTCCGCGAACAACATCCACAACAGGTTTCTGCGCCCCGCCGCCTGCGCCGAAAAATTGAACACGCGGTCCGCGGCGGCATTCCACACCACGACATCCCAGCGCAGGTTCAGGATGTAGGCGGGACGCGCCGGCAGATCGTCCATCAGGCGGCGCACCTGCCCAGGCACCGTGCACCATGTGCGCCCCGGTTCGGACGGCGGACGCTGGTGCGCCAGCAGGTAGAGGTGCCGGCGTTCTGCGGCGTCCAGTTTCAGGACGCGCGCGAGGTTTTCCAGAAAACCGGCCGACACACTGATGTTGCGCCCTTGTTCGAACCAGGTGTACCAGGCCAGGCCCACGCCAGCCAACGCGGCCACTTCCTCGCGGCGCAATCCCGGTGTGCGCCTGCGTCCCGCGGCGGGCAGTCCGAGTTGGGCGGGAGTCAGCCGTTCGCGGCGCAGGCGCAGGAACTCGGACAGGTCGGCGCGGGTGCGCTCCAGACGCTTGGGGGCTTCAGTCGCGGTCATGAGTCTATTGCACGTTGTAATAGCATAAACAGCTAAATTGTATAAGGCTAAAAGCCTCTCCAGAATAGCGCTCATCCTGACTCCGATGGCGCTTTCCATGACTTCCTCGACGCTCCTCCGCCCTGGTCTCCGGGCCCAATCACAGCCCGCGATGGGCCGGCTGGGCCTGGCCGTGCTGCTGTCCGGCGGCTTTATTACGATCTTCGATCTGTTCGTCGTAAACGTTGCCATACCGAGCATGCAGTCCACCTTGTCTGCCAGCTTCGCGCAGATCAGCTTCATCATCGCGGCCTACGAATTGGCCTATGGCGTATTCCTGATCGCCGGCAGCCGGCTGGGCGACCGCCACGGGCGGCGGCGACTGTTCATGCTGGGCATGGCCGCGTTCGCGCTGGCCTCGGCGCTATGCGGACTGGCCCCCACGGCCGACGCACTGATCGCCGCGCGCATCCTGCAAGGCATGGCGGCGGCCATGCTGTTTCCCCAGGTGTACGCGCTGATCCGCGTCAGCTATCAAGGTCATGAGCGGCGCCGCGCGTTCGGCCTATTGGGCATGACCCTGGGCTTGGCGGCCATTGCCGGACAGGTGCTGGGCGGCTGGATCGTTCATGCCGACCTGTTTGGCCTGGCATGGCGCAGCATCTTCCTGATCAACGTGCCGCTGGGCTTGCTGGCGTGGCGGCTGGCGCGCCATATCCCGGAATCGCGCGAGCCTGCGAGTGCCGCGATGGACTGGCCCGGCGCGGCGCTGGTGGGCGCCGGCCTGGCCTTGCTGCTGCTGGCACTGATCGAAGGCCCGCCGCGGCACTGGCCGGCATGGACAGTGTCTTGCGGCGTGGCGGCTGCTGCCACGCTGGCGCTGTTCGTCCATCTGCAACGCGGCATCGCCGCCCGCGGCGGCGCTCCGCTGGTGGACATGGCCTTGCTGGCCCAGCCGCGCTTCGCGGCGGGTTGCCTGCTGGTGATGCTGGTGTTCTCGACCGCGAGCGCAATGTTTCTTTGCTACGCGCTGCTGGTGCAGACAGGCTTCGGGCTGGACGCCCTGACGGCGGGCCTGATCTTTGCGCCCGCCAGCGTGGGCTTCGTAGCGGGATCGCTGGCGGCGCCGCGCCTGGTCGCAAGCTTCGGCACGCGCGCCATCGCGGTAGCCGCGCTGTTGTACGGCGGCGCGACGGCAACGTTGATGCTGCAGGTGGATGCGGCCGGCGCGAGTCTGGCCCCGTGGTCATTGTTGCCGGCGCTGGTGTGGCTGGGCGCCGCCCAGGGCGCCGTCAATACGCCGCTGGTGAACCTGGCGCTGGGCCTGGTGGACGACCGCCAGGCCGGCATGGCCGCGGGCGTGGTGTCGACTCTGCAGCAAGTGGGTGCGGCGCTGGGGGTGTCGGCCGCAGGCCTGCTGTTTTCCGGCACGCTGGCCGCGCATGCCGATGTCAGCGCCGCAGAACGGCATGCGCGCGCATTCGCCAGCGCCATGCAGTTCAACGTTGCCGCGATCCTGGCTGCGTCGGCCATCCTGTGGTGGCTGGGCCGGCGCGCGCGGGCGACCGGCCCAGGCCGGGAGCCGTCGTAAGTTCAGACGATCGACGTGAGCGGCACGCCCGGCTGGCTTGCCGAGCGCGTGCCCGCCACGGGATGGCAGGATTGCGGGTGATACGTGTGCACCACCGACAGCTTCACGCGGTCGCTGCTATTGCCCTGGGCCGCGTGCAAGGTGCGGCAATGGAAGAACACCACGTCGCCCGCCTGCAACTCGGGGCAGACCGCGCGAGCGATCCACTCGGCATTCCCGGGCGCGTCGTCGCGGAAGAACTTCTGCTCGTCGTATTGCTCGGGCGCGAAAGCTGCCGCGTGCGACCCCGGGATGAAAGACAACCCGCCATTGGCGCGGGTTTCCGGCCCCAGCGCCAGCCAACAGGACACCAGGTCCGTGTCGGAAAACGACCAATAGCGGATGTCCTGGTGCCAGCCCGTGAGACTGCCGTAGGCGGGGTGCTTGGTCATCACACAGTTGTGGTGCACGGTGGACAGCACGGGCGTTTCACCGAAGTAGCGCCCCAGCCACTGGCCTATGCGCGTGTCGGTGGCCCATTGCGCGAACAGCGGGTCGCGGGCATAGGCGTTCAGGAGGCGGCGCACGGTCAGCCCGCCTTCAGCGGCGCGCGATTCGGGCGCGCCGGGATAGCGCAGATCCGCTTCGTATTCGATGGGCGCGATATGCTCGCGCAAATGGCGCTCGGCCACGGCGCGCAGCGCCGATACTTGTTCCGGGCTGGCGAACTGGCGCGCCACCACGAAGCCCTGCTCTCGCAGGACGGCTATCTGATCATCAGGCAACAACCCGGACATCTCGATCCTCACACCCCGCGGCGTAAGCTGCAAAGCGTCTGCGAATGCGCAGGCGCGCACCGGACCAGGGCCGGCATACGCGGGGACGGCTAGATTACCAAAACGCGCTCAGGGCTTGCGCCAAGCCCGCGCTGCGCGCATGGCATTCAAGCGGCCGGAGGCTGGGCGGGCGGATTGATGCGGGCGGCGTCGCGTTCCTGTACTTCGTGGTGCACCCATTCGCGCCATACCGCCACCAGCAGGGCCATCAGCACCGGCCCCACGAACAGCCCGACGATGCCCATCGTCTTGACGCCCCCCACCAGGCCGAAGAAGGTCGGCAGGAAAGGCAGCTTGACCGGCCCGCCCACCAGCCGCGGGCGCAGGGTCTTGTCGACGATGAAGAGTTCCACGCTGCCCCAGACCATCAGCGCGATGCCCGCCACCAGGTGGCCGGAGCCCACCAGGTACAGCGACACCAGGGTGAAGGACAACGGCGCGCCGCCGGGTATCAGGGCCATGAAGCCCGTGACCACGCCCAGCAGCACGGGCGATGGCACGCCGGCCACCCAATAGGCGATGCCCAGCACCACGCCTTCGCCCAGGGCGATCAGGCCCATGCCGGTAACGGTGGAGTTGATGGTGGCCGGCACCACGCGCGAGAACCGTTGCCACCGCGCGGGCAGGATGCGTTCGCCCAGCACGTCCAGCTGCGCCACCATGCGGATGCCGTCCTTGTAGACGAAGAACAGCGTGATCAGCATGAAGAGGACGGTCAGCAGCAACTGGAACACGTTGCCCGTGGCGGCCAGGACCATGCGGTAGATATTGCCCAGATGCTCGCCGCTGACGGCCTCGACCAGCGCGCCCAACGCGTGGGGCTGGCCGATATAGTTTTCCCAGTACTGGCCCAGGCGCTCGCCCACGACGGGCATGGAGGTGATCCAGTTGGGCACGGCCACGCCGTGGCGGTTGGCCGCGATCGCCCAGGCGAAGAACGCACTGGCTTCCTTGATGGCGTAGGACAGCGCCAACGACATCGGCACGATCAGCACGACGATCACGACCAGCAGCGCCAATGAGGCTGCCAGCGCAGTGCGGCCGCCGCAACGCGCGACCAGGCGTTGGTACAGCGGCCAACTGGCCAGGCCGATGATGAGCGCCGCAAGCGCGGGGACGAGGAAACCGCTAAGGAAGTACACCCCCGCCAACAGCACGAGCAACAAAAGCCAACGGGCGATCAGGTAAGCGGGTAGTACAGGCTGCATGGAGCGGATCGACAGTAAGTGCGTTGTAGGCTTTGACTGTCGGACTATACAGACGTTTCATGCAATTCGAGGGACACAAGGCCTGTATTTACTACGGGGTTTCCCGTGTTCCCCTGGGTGGAGGGCGGTTCCGCCCCCCACGCCAGACGCTCACAAAGCGTATTCCGCGGCCTCTTCGCGGGCGCTGCGGCGGCGCGGCTGCATGTATTCCAGAACCGGCTGCTTGGGGGCAGTCGAGGCCAGCGTGCTTGCCTGGCTGATCTGGCGCGCATAAACGCTGCAGCTGGCGGCGGCCGGGTCGGTCTCGTCGCGGCCGCTCAAGAGCGGGCAGCTGGCGAACAGCTCGGCGGCCCAATCGGTGAAGGCGCGCACCTTGGGCGACAACTGGCGGCTTTGCGGATACAGCACCGAAATCGCCGTGGGGCTGGGCTTCCATTGCGGCAGCACTTCGATGAGCTCGCCTGACTGCAGATGCGGCAGCGCCATGTAGCGCGGGGTCTGGATCAGGCCAAAGCCTTTCAGTCCGCAATCCAGGTAGGCGCCGGACTCGTTCACGGACACCACGCCTTTCATTTCGACTTCCTGGTGTTTACCGTCCACCCGGAAATCCCAGGCGCAATTGCGTCCGGTGCGGCTGGAGAAATAGTGCACGGCGTGGTGGTCGCGCAGTTCGTCGATGCTCTGCGGCAGGCCATGGCGCGCCACATAGGTGGGCGAGGCGCAGGTCACGCTCTGCAGGGTACCGATGCGGCGCGCGACCAGGCTGGAATCCTCCAGGTCGCCGGCGCGGATCACGCAGTCCACGGCCTCCTGCACCATGTCCACCGGACGGTCGCCCAGACCCAGCACCAGTTCCACGTCGGGATACTTGTCGTGGAAATCACACAATGAGGGGATCAGGATCAGCCGCCCGATGCAAGTGGGCACGTCGATGCGCAAGCGTCCCTTCAGACGCAGGGCCGCTTCCTGGAAGCAGGCCTCGGTTTCCTCGACGTCCGCGAGAATGCGCACGCAGTGCTGGTAATAGCCGGCGCCGTCCGGCGTCAGGCCGATCCGGCGCGTCGTGCGATTGAGCAGGCGCACGCCCAGCAGGCGCTCCAGGTTCTGAATGATGGTGGTAACGGTGGTGCGCGGGAGCGAGAGGCTGTCGGCCGCCCGGGTGAAGCTATTGGCGTCCACGACGCGCACAAACACCTGCATAGCCTGAAAACGGTCCATGGCGACGGTGTCCTTTGGGGAAATAGTCGGTGTGGACGGAGCATAACCCGATTTCGACGTTGATTAGTCGATCTTGGCGACTAGTGTTGCCGAAACATACGGGTTTATCCGACCCCGTAAACCGCTCAGAATGCAAACCATCTTGAAGTGCCCTTGCCGCCAGGCGCCGCCAAAGGGCATGCCTACCCTCAGATTCCGGTAACTGCAAAGACCCGCCCCGATCAGGCGCCTTTGCCTGGGATGCGCAGCAGTATTGCATGTTGCATCGCAGCATTTACGCCGGGTCCTCAGGACAGGCCTGCCCTGGACCGCCACAGCCGCCTCCCGCCCCCAGGCTCTCACAGGCAAGCGCGCTTTCGCCCCATCATTTCTCAAGGAAACATCATGGTTTCGCGCAATCGTATTGCTGTGCTCGCCGTATTTGCAGCCGTCATCGCCGCCGGTGGCGGATACGCCCTGTTCCGCGCCCCCGCAGGCGCCAACGCCGCCCAGGCGCAAACCGCCCCCGCCGCCCCGCCGGTCGAGGTGGCCGAGGTCCTGAACAAGACCATTGTGGACTGGCAGCGTTACTCCGGCCGCCTGGAAGCCATCGACCGCGTCGACATCCGCCCGCTGGTATCTGGCACCCTCACCGCCGTGCACTTCCAGGACGGCAGCATCGTCAAGAAGGGCGACGTGCTGTTCACCATCGACCCCCGCCCCTATGCCGCCGAGGTGGACCGCGCCGCCGCCGCCCTGACCGCCGCCCGCGCCCGCGCCTCGTACACCGCCAGCGAACTGGCCCGCGGCCAGCGCCTGCTGACCGACAACGCCATCGCCCGCCGCGATTTCGAGGAAAAGCAGAACGCCGCGCGCGAGGCGGCCGCCAATCTGCAGGGCGCGCAAGCCGCGTTGGACTACGCCAAGCTGAACCTCGGCTACACCCGCATCGAGGCGCCCGTTTCCGGCCGCGTATCCCGCGCCGAGGTCACCGTGGGCAACGTGGTGGCCGCCGGCGCCGCATCGGTGCCCCTGACCCGGCTGGTATCGGTATCCAAGATGTACGCGTCCTTCGACGTCGACGAACAGACCTTCCTGCGCTACGTGAACCCCGCGCGCAATGGCCGTGCCGGTTCCGTGCCCGTTGAGCTGGGCCTGGCCAACGAGGAAGGCTATTCGCGTACCGGCGTCGTGCAGTCGGTGGACAACCGCCTGGACACGACCTCCGGCACGATCCGTGTGCGGGCCGAATTCGACAACAGCGATGGCCTGCTGCTGCCCGGCCTGTACGCCCGCGTGCGCCTGGGCGGCAGCGAACCGCGTCAGGCCGTGCTGATCGACGAAAAGGCCATCGGCACGGATCAGGACAAGCGCTATGTGCTGGTGCTGGACGATAAAAACCATGCCGTCTACCGCCAGGTGAAGCTGGGCGCCAACCAGGAAGGCCTGCGCGTGGTCGATT
Organism: Achromobacter sp. D10; assembly: GCF_035282245.1. Taxonomy (NCBI): domain Bacteria; kingdom Pseudomonadati; phylum Pseudomonadota; class Betaproteobacteria; order Burkholderiales; family Alcaligenaceae; genus Achromobacter; species Achromobacter sp. D10. The sequence goes on along the minus strand of NZ_JAYJLE010000001.1, from coordinate 1,226,829 downwards.
CCGGCCTGGCCGCCGGCGAGCGCATCGTCGTCAACGGCCTGCAGCGCATCCGTCCCGGCGATGCCGTGACGCCCACCGTCGTCCCCATGGTTGCGGCCCAACGCAACCCGGTCAAGACCGCTTCGGCTGCCCTGAACTGAGCCGGCGCGTCTAACGAGAACGTCCATGAATATCTCGAAATTCTTCATCGACCGGCCGATCTTCGCCGGCGTGCTTTCGATCCTGGTGTTGCTGGCGGGCATACTGGCCATGTTCCAGCTGCCCATTTCCGAGTACCCGGAAGTGGTGCCGCCGTCGGTGGTGGTGCGCGCGCAGTATCCGGGCGCCAACCCCAAGGTCATCGCCGAAACCGTGGCCTCGCCGCTGGAGGAGTCCATCAACGGCGTCGAGGACATGCTGTACATGCAGTCGCAGGCCAATAGCGACGGCAACCTGACGCTGACGGTGAACTTCAAGCTGGGCGTGGATCCCGACAAGGCCCAGCAGCTGGTGCAGAACCGCGTGTCGCAAGCGCTGCCGCGCCTGCCGCCGGACGTGCAGCGACTGGGCGTGACCACGGCCAAGAGCTCGCCCACGCTGACGCTGGTGGTGCACCTGATCTCGCCCAACGACCGCTACGACATCACCTACCTGCGCAACTACGCCATCCTCAACGTGAAGGACCGCCTGGCCCGCATCACGGGCGTGGGCGAAGTGACGGTGTGGGGCTCGGGCAACTACTCCATGCGCGTCTGGCTGGACCCGCAGAAGGTCGCCCAGCGCGGCATGACCGCCACCGAAGTCGTCAACGCCATCCGCGAACAGAACGTGCAGGTCGCCGCCGGCGTCATCGGCGCCTCGCCCACGCTGGGCGACGTGCCGCTGCAACTGAACGTGAACGCGCGCGGCCGCCTGCAGACCGAGGAAGAGTTCCGCGACATCATCCTGAAGACCTCGCCGGACGGTGCGGTCACGCATCTGTCGGACGTGGCGCGCGTCGAACTCGACGCGCAGGAATATGGCCTGCGCTCGCTGCTGGACAACAAGCAGGCGGTGGGCATGGGCATCATGCAATCGCCCGGCGCCAACGCGCTGGACGTGTCCACCAAGGTGCGCGCGGCCATGGCCGAACTCGCCCAGGATTTCCCCCCGGGCGTCGAGTACCGCATCGAGTACGACCCCACCCAGTTCGTCAGCGCCAGTATCGAGGCGGTGGTTCACACGCTGCTGGAAGCGATCGCGCTGGTGGTGCTGGTGGTGATCCTGTTCCTGCAGACCTGGCGCGCGTCCATCATTCCGCTGCTGGCCGTGCCGGTGTCCATCGTCGGCACCTTCGCGCTGCTCTTGATCTTCGGCTATTCCATCAATGCGCTGTCGCTCTTCGGCATGGTGCTGGCCATCGGCATCGTGGTGGACGACGCCATCGTGGTGGTGGAGAACGTCGAACGCAACATCGCGGCAGGATTGAGTCCACGCGACGCGACCTATCGCGCCATGCGCGAAGTCAGCGGCCCCATCATCGCCATTGCGCTGACGCTGTGCGCGGTGTTCGTGCCCCTGGCCTTCATGACGGGCCTGACCGGCCAGTTCTACAAGCAGTTCGCCATGACCATCGCCATCTCGACGGTGATCTCGGCCTTTAACTCGCTGACCCTGTCGCCGGCCCTGTCCGCCATCCTGCTCAAGGGCCACCACGAGAAGCCGGACTGGCTGACCCGCGGCATGAACCGCGTCTTCGGCCGCTTCTTCAACTGGTTCAACAACATGTTCGGCCGCGCTTCCGAGTCCTACGGCACGGGCGTGTCCAGCGTGATCCGCCGCAAGGCGGGCGCCATGGGCGTGTACGCCGTGCTGGTGGCCGCGACCATCGGCATTTCCTACCTGGTGCCCGGCGGCTTCGTGCCGGCGCAGGACAAGCAATACCTGATCGGCTTCACCCAGCTGCCCAACGGCGCCTCGCTGGACCGCACCGACGCCGTGATCCGCCGCATGAGCGATATCGCCCTGCAGGAACCCGGCGTGCAAAGCGCCATCGCCTTCCCGGGCCTGTCGATCAACGGCTTCACCAACAGCTCCAGCGCCGGCATCGTGTTCGTGATGCTCAAGCCCTTCAACGAGCGCAAGGGCGCCGCGCTGTCGGGCAATGCCATCGCGGGCTCGCTGAACCAGAAGTTCGCCGCCATCCAGGATGCGTTCATCGCCGTGTTCCCGCCGCCGCCCGTCATGGGCCTGGGCACCCTGGGCGGCTTCAAGTTCCAGATCGAAGACCGCAGCGCCGCCGGCTACGCCGAGCTGGACCGTGCCAAGGCTGCCTTCCTGGCCAAGGCTCGCCAGACCCCCGAGCTCGGCCCGGCTTTCTCCAGCTACGAGATCAACGTGCCGCAGCTGGACGTGGACCTGGACCGCGTCAAGGCCAAGCAGTTGGGCGTGCCGGTGACGGAAGTGTTCGACACCATGCAGATCTACCTGGGCTCGATGTACGTCAACGACTTCAACCGTTTCGGCCGCGTCTTCCAGGTGCGGGCGCAGGCGGACGCGCAATTCCGCGCGCACGCCGACGACATCCTGCAGCTCAAGACCCGCAACGTCGCCGGCGAAATGGTGCCGCTGTCCTCGCTGGTCACCGTCAACCAGACCTTCGGGCCGGAAATGGTGGTGCGCTACAACGGCTACACCGCCGCCGACATCAACGGCGGCCCGGCACCGGGCTACTCATCCGACCAGGCCCAGGCCGCGGCCGAACGCGTGGCCGCCGAGACCCTGCCGCGCGGCATGAAGATGGAATGGACCGACCTGACCTACCAGCAGATCCTGGCAGGCAACGCCGGCCTGTGGGTGTTCCCCATCAGTGTGCTGCTGGTGTTCCTGGTGCTGGCCGCGCTGTACGAAAGCCTGACCTTGCCGCTGGCCGTGATCCTGATCGTGCCGATGAGCATCCTGGCCGCGCTGACGGGGGTCTACCTGACCGGCAACGACAACAACATCTTCACGCAGATCGGCTTGATGGTGCTGGTGGGCCTGTCGGCAAAGAACGCGATTCTTATCGTGGAATTCGCCCGCGAACTGGAGATGAATGGCCGCGGTCCGCTGGAAGCCGCCATCGAAGCCAGCCGCCTGCGCCTGCGCCCCATCCTGATGACGTCCATCGCGTTCATCATGGGCGTGGTGCCGCTGGTGCTGTCCTCGGGCGCCGGCTCTGAAATGCGCCACGCCATGGGGGTGGCCGTGTTCTTCGGCATGTTGGGCGTGACCCTGTTCGGCCTGTTCCTGACTCCGGTGTTCTATGTGCTGCTGCGCACGCTGGGCGGCAAGAAGCTGCACTCCGCCGCGCCGCACGAAGCTCCGGTGTGCATGCCGCACCTGGACCCGAATGCGCCGCCCGCCACGCAGCACAACGCCTGACCCCGCGGGCCGGAAATAGCATAGCCAGCGCCTCCCGCCCCGGCGGCGGGAGGCGCCCACAAGAGAATAGTCATCATGATCAAAAGACTTACCCGCGGTTCCGCCCTGCTTGCCGTCCTGCTCGTGCTGGCCGGCTGCGCGGTGGGCCCCACCTACGAACGGCCTTCGGCCGCGGTCCCCGCGGCATTCAAGGAAGCCGCCCTGCCCGCCTCCGAAGCCGGCACCTGGAAAACCGCCGAGCCGTCGGAAGACGCGCTGCGCGGCGCCTGGTGGAAAGTGTTCGGCGACGAAGGCCTGAACCAGTTGCAGGAAGAAGCCCAGAAGGCCAACCAGAACCTCCAGGCCGCAGCTGCCCGCCTGACCCAGTCCCGCGCGTTGCAGCGCGAGGCCCGCGCAGGCTTCTTCCCCAACCTGGACGCCGCCTTCGGCCCCAACCGGCAGCGCCCCTCGGCCGTGTCGCAGGGGCTGCCCGACGGCACCTCGACCAGCCCGGTGACGACTTGGCGCGCCCAAGGCGCCGTGTCCTACGAGGCCGACCTGTTCGGCCGAGTAGCCTCCACCTATGACGCCGCCAGCGCCGACGCGCAGCAAAGCGAAGCGCTGTACCGTTCCGTCTTGCTGGCGTTGCAAGCCGACGTCGCCACCACCTACTTCCTGGTCCGCGAACAGGACGCCGAATCGCAGCTCTACCGCCAGACAGTCAAGCTGCGCACCGACACCCTCCAGTTGATCCAGCGCCGCTACGATGCCGGCGACATCAGCGAACTCGACCTGGCTCGCGCCAAGGCCGAACTCGCCAGCGCGCAGTCCGAGGCCCTGGGCATCGACCGCCGCCGCGCCGCCTCCGAACACGCCCTGGCCGTGTTGCTGGGCCGCGCGCCCGCGGACTTCGCCATGCCCGAGCAACCTATCCAGAAGGTCGCCCTGTCCATCCCGGCCGGCCTGCCGTCCACGCTGCTGGAACGCCGTCCCGACATTGCTGCCGCTGAACGCGCCATGGCCGCCGCCAACGCCCGCGTGGGCGCGGCCAAGTCCGCCTTCTTCCCGCGCCTGGACATCACCGGTGCCTTCGGCTACGAGTCATCGGAACTCGGCAACCTGTTCCAGTGGTCCAGCCGCACCTTCCTGCTGGGTCCGCTGGTCGGCGCCGCGCTGTCCATGCCCATCTTCGACGGCGGCCGCCGCCAGGCCGGCCTGGACCGCGCCCGAGCCGTTTATGAAGAAGATGTCGCCGTCTACCGCCAGACCGTGCTGAATGCCTTCCGCGAAGTGGAGGACAACTTGGCCAATCTGCGCATCCTGGCCGACCAGACCAAGGCGCAAGACGCCGCCGTCGACGCCGCCGCCCGCGCCGCCAAGCTTTCGCATACGCAGTATCGAGAAGGCTCCATCAGCTACCTCGACGTAATCGAAGCCGACCGCAGCGTGCTGCTGCAGCAACGCGTCGCCGTGCAGCTCAGTGGCGAACAAGCGCGTTCGGCCGTAGGCCTGATCCGCGCTATCGGCGGCGGCTGGGAAAACCCCGTGCCGCCGGAGACGGTGGCGGCGAAGTAAGCGCAATCGCAAGAAAAAGCCTAAGCCCCAAAAGGCCGCCCGCGCGGCAGGCCTGGGGCGGGGCCCGCATGACACGCCACCGACCGTGGCCAGAAAGCCAAGCACACCACCCGCCCCAGCGCCCGTGAAGTTTCAACCCGGGGGGGCCCACAGATGCCTCAACAATCAAACCAAACCATCACCCCCGCCGCTCCATATACCTCCGAGCCATCTGATAGCCAGCAAACACATAAAACCCATTGCTATTGAGCACCAACCAAGCCCCCAGCCCGCCGAGCAAGGCGACCACCGGCCCTACCGCCCGCACATCCCCCTGCGTCCAGGCAATCACTCCCAGAAAGCCGACGGCAATCAGCCCCAAGGCCAGCCGCTTCAGCACCACCAGCCCGAACGCGTGCCCGCCCATGAACGCCACCACCCCGATAGCCAGCGCCAGCGCGGTCAGTGCACAAACCAGCACCAGCGCAAATGCCGCCAACGCAGGGCCGGCACCTCGCAGCAGCAGGCTCAGCACCCCTATCCCCACGCCGATTCCACCCGTCATTACCAGCACCGCCAGCACCAGCGGCGACCACATTCCCGGCGGCGCGCGCCGCGCGTCCATGGCCGCCACGAAACGATGCATCGCCGCCGACATGGCGGGTTCGTCCCGCTCCGGCAGCGCGGCTTCCAGCTTGCGGCACTGCGCGATCAACGCGTTCAGCCCCGCCCGCGGCGCCTCCATCACGCCCTCGCCGCGCCCGGCGCGTGTTCGGCCACCGTGTTCCGCAATGCCGCCATCGCCTCCTGCACCGCGATCGGACGGAACGGGTCTTCGCGCCAATACATCGCCACCGATCCGAATCCGGACAGCCGCACCGGAATGATCCGCATCGCCCGCATCTGCGAAAACCGCAGCGCCGCGCGGTGGGAAGCCACTCCGATCATGTCGCTGTTGTTGATCAGCGTGAGATTGATGGTCACCGAGTTGGACTCGACATGGTCCGGCGGCGGCGCCTGTCCCGCCGCCGCGAGCGCCGCGTCCACCGCATTGCGGATGGGCGTGCCCTTGGGCCACAGGATCCAGCGGTAGGACAACAGATCCTGCCAGGACGGCTGCTCGATCGCGAACAGGGGATGCCGCGGCCGCGCCACCAAATGGATGGGTTCCAGGTACAGCGCCTCGAAGCGGATCGCGGGATCGTGGTGCTCGGGCGCCGAACGCCCCACCACGATATCCAGGTCGCCCTGCGCCAATTGCGCCAGCAACAAGTCGGTAGTGCCCTCCACCAGCTTCACGCGCGCCTGCGGCATGCGCTCCAATAGCTTCATCACCGCCAGCGGCACCGTGTCCGAGGCCGACGCGCCGGACGCGCCGATCACTACCCGCCCGCCGCCGCCCTCGCGCAGCGCCGCCATGTCCGCGCTGGCGCGATCCAGCTGCGCCTCCACCCGCTGGGCATGCGCAATCAGCACGTCGCCGTGCGGCGTGGGCCGCAAGCCGCGCGCGTGCCGTTCGAACAGCGGCAGCCCGATGTCGTCTTCCAGATCCTTCAGCCACTTGGACAAGCCCGGCTGCGTCGTATTGAGCATCGCCGCCGAATGGCTGATGTTGCGGGTCTGGGCCAGGCTGAGGAGCATTTTCAGGTTGCGCAAGCGCAGCCGGTGGGTCCAGTCCATGCAGGCCCTCGTCTCGTATGTATATTCTTATTGATATGGATAATAAGATAATTTCATTTCAAAACACATAGCTCGTTCCGCATAATCGTCTCCACATCAGAACCAGCCGCGAACCACGCGGCGGCCACGCGAAGCCGGCGCCAGCCGGACATTCCGGAGACAAGCATGCCCGACGGTCACAATCCCGGCGCGGACCGCGCCGCCTATTACGCCCGCATCGCCCGCAAGCACATGGCCCCGCTGTGGGAGTCCCTGCACAACCTGGTGCCGCGCGAACCCGCGCCGCGTTGCGTACCCGCCATCTGGAAATACGAAGACGTCCGCGACGACGTCATGGCGTCTGGCACGCTCATCACGGCGGAAGAAGCCGTGCGCCGCGTGCTCATCCTGGAAAACCCGGGCCTGCCCGGGCAGGCCAGCATCACCCAGAGCCTGTACGCGGGCCTGCAACTGATCCTGCCCGGCGAAATCGCCCCCAGCCATCGCCACACGCAGTCGGCGTTGCGCTTCATCGTCGAAGGCCGCGGCGCCTACACCGCGGTGAACGGCGAACGCACCACCATGCACCCCGGCGACTTCATCATCACGCCGTCCTGGACCTGGCACGATCACGGCAATGCGGAGACCGCCGAGGGCGGCGAGCCGGTGGTCTGGCTGGACGGCCTGGACATCCCGCTGCTGCGCTTCCTCGACGCGGGCTTCGCCGAAAACTATCCCTCGGCCACCCAGCCCGTGACGCGGCCGGAAGGCGACAGCATGGCCCGCTATGGCCACAACATGGCGCCCGTACGGCACCAGACCGCCAGCGGCACCTCACCCATCTTCAACTACCCCTACGAACGCAGCCGCGAAGCACTGGACCAGCTCTACCGCCATGGCGAACTGGACCCGTGGGACGGCGTGAAGCTGCGCTACCTGAATCCAGCCACGGGCGGCTATCCCATGCCGACCATGGCCACCTTCATGCAGTTCCTGCCCGCCGGCTTCCACGGCAAGACCTACCGCAGCACCGACTCCACGGTCTACAGCGTGGTCGAAGGCCGCGGCACGGCCCGCATCGGCGACCAGGAATTCAACTTTGGCCCGCGCGACGTCTTCGTCGCCCCGTCCTGGCAGCCCGTGCAACTGGCGGCGCTGGACGACGCCACTTTGTTCAGCTATTCCGACCGCCCCGTGCAGGACGCGCTGGGCGTGTGGCGCGAAGCGCGCGTCGGCTGAACGCCGCCGCATTCCTCTATTGCCATTTCAGGCCGGGGCCGCGCCGCCCCCCGGCCGTGCATACACATACATAAAGGTGACCCATGTCTTACGTCTTTGATCCCGCCGCTCCCATCGCCGTGCCCGTCGCCGGCAGCCAGGACAGCTTTCCCGTGCGCCGCGTCTATTGCGTGGGCCGCAACTACGCCGCGCACGCCCGCGAAATGGGCTTCGATCCCGACCGTGAACCGCCGTTCTTCTTCTGCAAGCCGGCCGACGCCGTGGTGCCCGTGGCGGAGGGCAGCACGCTGTCGCTGCCTTACCCCCCGGAAACCGCCAACCTGCACTACGAGATCGAACTGGTCGCGGCCATCGGCAAGGGCGGCGCGAACATCCCCGTCGAAGAAGCGCTGCAACACGTCTGGGGCTATGCCGTCGGCCTGGACATGACCCGCCGCGACCTCCAGATGAAGATGCGCGAAGCGGGCCGCCCCTGGGAACTGGGCAAGGCCTTCGATCTCAGCGCCCCGATCGGCCCGCTGCATCCCGCCGCCTCGGTCCGGAACATCGACCAGGCCGGCATCTGGCTGCAGGTAAACGGCGCCGACAAGCAAAGAAGCGACATCGGCAAGCTGATCTGGTCCGTGGCCGAGACCATTGCCTACCTGTCCAAGTACTTCCGCCTGGAAGCCGGCGACCTGATCTACACCGGTACGCCCGAGGGCGTGGGCCCCGTGGTACGCGGCGACAAGATGGTCGGCGGCGTCGACGGCCTGGGCACGCTCAGCGTGCAGATGGCGTGAACCTTCCGGGAATCCGCATGCAACTGCACAGCTTCTTCAACAGTTCCACCTCCTACCGCGTGCGCATCGCATTGGCGCTAAAGGGCCTGTCCTACGACTATCTGCCCGTGAACCTGCGCAAGCAGGAGCAACGCGCCGCGGACTACGTGGCCAAGAACCCGTCGGCGGGCGTGCCCTTGTTGATCGATGGCGACATCCAGTTGTCCCAATCGCTGGCTATCGTCGATTACCTGGACGCCACCTATCCCGAACCGCGCCTGATTCCCGCCGCCACGCTCGAACGGGCCCGCGTCCTGGAGCTGGCGGACGCCATTTCCTGCGATATCCATCCCGTCAACAACATGCGCATCCTGCGCTACCTGCAGGACGTGCTGGGCGCCAGCGACGAACAGAAGAACTCGTGGTACCACCATTGGATCCGCGAAGGCATGACGGCGGTGGAGGCGCTATTGGTCCGCCATGGCCACGGCGCCTACTGCTTCGGCGACGCGCCCACGCTGGCGGACTGCTGCCTGGTCCCGCAAGTGGCAAACGCGCTGCGCATGGGCTGCGATCTTTCCGCCTATACGAATGCGCTGCGCATCTACGAACACTGCAATGCGCAGCCCGCCTTCCAGCAGGCCGCTCCCAACCGGCAACCGGACTATACAAAGTGAGCAACCAGGAACCCGATACCCAAGGCGCCCCGCTGCGCGCCTATACCGACCCGTCCTACCGTCCGCTTTGCGCCACGCTGGCTGACGTGCGCGCCAACATCGACCGGCTGGACGATGAGATCGTGCGCCTCATCGCCGAGCGCGCCATGTACGTAAAGGACGCCGCGCGCTTCAAGCGCGATGCTTTCCAGGTCAGCGCGCCCGCCCGCCAGGCGCAGGTCTTCGAAAAAGCGCGCCTGCTGGCCGAACGCCACAACCAGGGCTTCGCCAATCTGGACCAGGTGGTGGACGCCACCTACCGGGCCATGGTGGCGGCCTTCATCGCCAACGAACAGACCTACTTCAACGCCATGAAGGACCTGGGAGACACCCATGAATGAGCACACCGCGCCTCTGTGGGCGCGCCGTATCGCTACCCATGCGCTGATCCTGGGCCTGGCCGCGCTAGCGCCGGTATCCGCGGCACATGCCCAGGCTTGGCCGACGCAGCCGCTCAAGGCCATTGTCCCCTTCGGGCCTGGGTCCAGCCCCGACCAGGTGGCCCGGATCGTCGGCGAAAAGGCCGGCGCAATCCTGGGCCAGACCATCGTCATTGAAAACAAGCCGGGCGCCAGCGGCAACATCGGCACCTATGCCATTGCGAACGCCAAGCCCGACGGCTACACCTTCGGCGTGTCCATCACCGGCCCGCTGGTCAACAACACCCTGCTCTTCGACAAGCTGCCCTACGCGCCAGCGACCGACCTGTCGCCGCTGACGCTGGCGGTGCACCAGCCCAATGTGCTGGTAGTGCCTGCCACGGCCGGCATCGAAAACATCGGCCAGTTGCTGGACGCGCTGAAGAAAAACTCGGACAAGTACAACTTCCCGTCCACGGGCGCCGGCACCGTGTCGCACCTGGCCGTGGAACTGATGCTGCAGCAGACCGGCGCGCGCGCCACGCATGTGCCCTACCCCTCGTCGCCCGCCGCGCTGACTTCGCTCTTGTCGGGCGACACGCAGTTCGCCGCGCTGCCGCCCATCGCCGTCATGCCCATGGTGAAGGACGGACGTCTCAAGGCGCTGGCCGTCACTTCGTCCAAACGGTCCGCGCTGCTGCCCGAGATTCCGACGCTGGCGGAAGTTGGCGTGCAGGGCATCGAAGGCTCTGCATGGATCGGCTTCGTGATCTCGTCCAAGGTCCCCGCCGACATCCAGAAGAAGCTGTCCGACGCGCTGATCCAGGCCATACGCGACCCGGAAGTCACCAAGCGCCTGCAGGCCCAGTTCATGGATCCCGCCGCCACCACGCCCGCCGAGTTCCGCGCCTACATGGACGATGAACTCAAGCGCTGGGAGCCGCTGATCAAGAAGCTGGGCATCAAGGGCCAGTAAACCAGCGCCGGGCGCGCCGCAAGGCGCTGCCCGGCTCGGCATATGCAAGGAGAATGGGATGGTCATCACCGAACCCGCCCGCCAGGTCCCGCTCTACGGCGAATATGACGTCGTCGTGCTGGGCGGCGGCCCTGCCGGGCTTCTGGCTGCCGCCAGCGCCGCGCGCAATGGCGCCAGCGTGCTGCTGGTGGAACGCTACGGCTTTCTGGGAGGCATGGGCACTGCGGCCGGCGTATCCAACTTCTGCGGCCTGCACGCGAACGTGCGGGGCGACATCCGTCAGGTGGTCCATGGCATGACGGACGAGCTGCTGGACCGCATGCGCGCCATGGATGGCTTGAACGATCCGCACCTGATCCTGGGCAAAATACATGCCCAGGCCTATGACATTTCGGCCTTCAAGTGCGCTGGCGACGGGCTGCTGCAGGCCAGCGGCGCCCAGGTACTGTTCCATGCCCTGGCCACGGACCTTGTCCGCGGCGCCGATGGCAACGTGGACGCCCTGTTCCTGGAAACCAAATCCGGACGTTGCGCCGTGCGCGGCAGGATCTTCATCGACTGCTCGGGCGATGCCGACATCGCCCAGTGGGGCGGCCTGCCTTTCGAGAAAGGCGACGAGCACGGCGGCATGCTCTATCCCACGCTGATGTTCAAGGTGGGCAACGTTGACGGCGTCCGCGCGCAGGAAGCCTGGAAGACCATCCCGCAGTTGATGGACCAGGCCGCAGCGAGCGGTGAATTCACTTTCCCGCGCCGCGGCGCCATCGTGCGTCCGCAAAAACATGACTACGAATGGCGGGTCAACGTGACCCAGCTGGCCAACGCCGACGGCAGCGCGGCCGATGGCACGGATGCCGATTCCCTGTCGGCGGGCGAGCTCGAAGGGCGCCGCCAGATCGTGCAATACCTAGCCTTTCTGCGCGCCAAGGTACCGGGTTTCGAAAACGCCTACGTGCTGGACATCGCCCCTCAGCTCGGCATCCGCGAAACACGCCGCATCGTGGGCGAAGCCGTCTTGAGCCAGGAAGACGTGCTGGGCTGCGCCGACTTTCCCGACAGCATCGGCGTCAATGGCTGGCCGCTGGAAATGCACACGGCGGGCGACGTGAAATGGCTGTGGCCGCCTATTCCCGAGTCGCGCGGATACAACCAGCTGCCATTCCGCATGATGGTGCCAAAACGCGCCGCGGGCGTGGCCGGCAATGTGCTGGTGGCCGGCCGCTGCGCCTCCATGACGCACGAAGGCCAGTCGGCCGCGCGAGTCAGCGGCAGCTGCTTCGTGATGGGCGAGGCTGCCGGTACGGCCGCCGCGATGGCGCTACGCGCCGGCATTGCGCCGGGCGACGTTCCCATCCCGGCCTTGCAAGCGCAGTTGGTAAAGCAAGGCGTGTTCCTGGGCGGCCAGGACTGAACGGCGCGGAGGCCACACATGAACGCAACGCAAACTGAAAAATCCGTGATCGTGGTGGGCGGCGGCATTGGCGGGCTGGCAGCCGCGCTCGCGCTGACCCGTCAGGGCATCGCCGTGCAACTGTTGGAGCAGGCCGCACACATTGGCGAGATCGGCGCCGGCATACAGTTGGGCCCCAATGCCTTCGCGGCGCTGGATGCCCTGGGTGTGGGACAGACCGCAAGGAACCGCGCCGTATTCACAGACCACATCATCATGATGGACGCGGTGGATGCCAAGGAAGTCGTGCGCATCGATACCGGCGAGGCCTTCCGCAATCGCTTCGGCGGTCCCTATGCGGTTATTCATCGCGCCGACATCCACTTGTCCATACTTGAGGCCGTGCAGCAGAATCCGTTGATTCGCTTCCGCACGTCTACGCAGATTGCTTCCATGTCGCAGGACGACAAGGGTGTGGAAGTGGTGGACACGCAGGGCAACCGCTACCGCGCCGACGCCGTGGTGGGCGCCGACGGCGTGAAGTCCGTGATCCGCGAGCGCATGATCGGCGACCCGGCCCGCGTGACCGGCCACGTGGTGTACCGCGCCGTGGTCGAGCGCGAGAACATGCCGGAGGAACTGCGCATCAACGCGCCCGTGCTGTGGGCTGGCCCGCATTGCCACCTGGTGCACTATCCCCTACGCGGTGGCCAGCAATACAACCTGGTGGTGACTTTCCACAGCCGCGAACAGGAAGAATGGGGCGTGCGCGAGGGCAGCAAGGAGGAAGTGCTGTCCTATTTCCAGGGCATACACCCCCGCCCCCACCAGATGCTGGACCGCCCCACGTCCTGGAAGCGCTGGGCCACCGCCGACCGCGAGCCGGTCGAGCGCTGGGGCCAGGGCCGTGTAACCATCCTGGGCGATGCCGCCCATCCCATGACGCAATACATGGCCCAGGGCGCTTGCATGGCACTGGAAGACGCAGTGACGCTGGGCGAAGCCGTCAGGCGCTGCGAGCACGACCTGGAAGCCGCGTTCCGGCTGTATGAATCGGTCCGCATTCCGCGCAGCGCGCGCGTGGTGTGGTCCACGCGAGAGATGGGCAGGCTTTATCACGCGCGGGGCGTCGAACGCACCGTGCGCAACATGCTGTGGACCGGTCGCAGCCAGTCCCAGTTCTACGACGCGTTGCAGTGGCTGTACGGTTGGAAAGTGGAGAACTGCCTCACTTTTCGTTGAAGCAGTCGAATAGCAGCAAAAAAATCAACATAGGAGAAGACAGCCATGAAGAAGACCCTCAGCGGTGGAACCGCCGCCCTCATGCTTGCGCTGGCCGCATCCGCGGCCGGCGCGCAGCCCAAGCCCGTGGACATCGGCTTCATCGGCACCTTGTCCACACCCGCAGGCTACATCGGCGAAGACGAGCGCGATGCGTTCATGCTGGCCGTGAAGGAAGGCGGTGGCAAACTGGGTGGCGTGCCGGTCAACGTGCGCGTCGAGGACGATGCGCTCAAGCCGGCCAACGCCAAGCAGATCGCCGACAAAATGGTGCAGGGCGGCGTGCGGCTCTTCACCGGCATCAACTTCTCCAATGTCATGGCGGCCGTAGGCCCGACGGTGCTGAATGCGGGCGGCTTCTACGTCAGCCTGAACGCCGGCCCGTCCAACTACGCCGGCAAGGCCTGCAACCCGAACTACTTCTCGGTGGCGTTCCAGAACGACTCCTACGCCGACACCGCCGGCCTGGCAGCCAATGAACTGGGCGCCAAGCGCGTGGTCATCATGGCGCCCAACTACCAGGCCGGACGCGATGCCGTTGCAGGCTTCAAGCGCACCTATAAGGGCGAGATTGCCGACGAGATCTACACCAAGCTCGAACAGGCCGACTTCTCGGTCGAACTTGCGCGCATCCGTTCGCTCAACCCCGACGCCATCTTTCAGTTTCATCCCGGCGGCGCGGGCATCAACCTGACCAAGCAGTTCGCCAATTCCGGGCTCGCCGACAAGATCCGCATGATTACGCCCATCTACTCGATGGACGACCGCATGCTGGCGGCGACCGGCACGGCCGGCAAGGGTTTCTACCTGAGTTCCCTGTGGAGCGCGGACCTCGACAATCCGCAAAGCAAGCATTTCGTGGAGGCATTCACCAAGGCCTACAACCGCGCGCCCACCGCCTACGCGGCGCAAGCCTATGACACCGCCAACCTGATCGGCTCCGCGCTGAAGGCCGTTGACGGCGACATCACCGGCCGCGCGGACGACTTCCGCAACGCGCTGCGCCGCGCCGACTTCCCCAGCGTGCGGGGCAAGTTCAAATTCGGCCCCAACCAGCATCCGATCCAGGACTGGTATCTGCTGCATATCGAAGCCGGCCCGGACGGAAAGCTGGTCTACAAAAACCTTAAGGTCATCGCGCGCGACCATACCGACGTGCACGCCGCCGACTGCAAGATGTAGTCCCGCGCCGCGCCCGGCGGATTGCGCGCAGTCCGGCCGGGCGCCGGCCCACAAGGAGTCCCCCATGCTGATGTTCCTGGAGCAGGTCTTGAACGGCCTGCAGTACAGCGCTTTGCTGTTCCTGCTTTCGGCGGGCTTGACGCTGGTGTTCGGCATCATGAACGTCATCAACCTGACGCACGGCTCGTTCTACATGGTGGGCGCGTTCTGCGCCGCCAGCGCGGCCGCCGCTACCGGCTCGTTCCTGGCGGCCCTGCTGGCGGCGCTGGCTGGCGCCGCACTCTATGGCCTGGTGGTGGAACTGCTGGTAATCCGCCATCTATATCGCCGCGATCACCTGGACCAGGTGCTGGCCACGCTGGGCCTGACCTTATTCACCAACGAGATGGTGACCGTGCTGTTCGGCCGCAGCCCGCCCTTCATGGACATCCCGCCTTTCCTGTCGGGCTCGGTGGAGCTCCTGCCCGGCCTGAACTACCCCCTCATGCGCCTGGCCTTCATCGGCGCCGGCGTGCTGGTGGCGCTGGGACTGTGGCTGCTCATCTCGCGCACGCGAGTCGGCATGCTGGTGCGCGCCGGGGCGGATGACGGCGAAATGGTCGATGCGCTGGGCGTGAACATCCAGCGGCTGTTCACCCTGATCTTCACGCTTGGCGCCCTGCTTTGCGGCTTTGCCGGCGTGATGGCGGCGCCGCTGCTGGCCGTGGAAATCGGCATGGGTGAACGCATCCTGATCACCACCTTCGTCGTCATCGTCGTGGGAGGCGTGGGGTCCGTGCGCGGCGCCCTTGTGGGTTCGCTGATGATCGGCATGACCGATGCGCTGGGACGCGCCTACATTCCGTTCTGGATGTCGCGACTGCTGCCGCCGGAGCTGTCGGATTCAGCGAGTTCCAGCCTGGTCTCGGCCAGCATCTACATCCTGATGGCCATCGTGCTGCTGTTCAGGCCGCGCGGCCTCGTGCCCGCGCAGCGATAGGAACAAGATCCATGACCAGAAAAACCATCGTCAACACGATCGGGCTGCTGCTGTTTGTCCTGGTGCCGGCCATCGCGTCGGCCACGGGCGAGAGCTTCCTGATCAATCTGATGACCCGCTTTCTCATCTACGCCATCGCGGCGGTCAGCCTGGATCTGATTCTGGGCTACGGCGCCATGGTCAGCTTCGGCCATGCCGCCTTCTTCGGTTTGGGCGGCTACGTGATCGGCATCGCGGGATTTCATCTCGGCCAGGGCGACACCCTGTTCGGCTGGAGCGGCAGCAGCTCGGCGCTGGTAATGTGGCCGCTGGCCATCGCCGGCGCCGCGCTGGCGGGACTGCTGGTGGGCTTCCTGTCGCTGCGCACCTCCGGCGTGCAGTTCATCATGATCACGCTGGCATTCGGACAGATGCTGTACTTCATCCTGGTCGGCCTGATGGTGTATGGCGGCGACGACGGCCTGTCCATCGACACGCGCAACACCTTGCCCGGCCTGGATATGAACAGCCCCGCCACCTTCTATTACGTTTGCCTGGCGCTGATGACGGCGTGGGTCCTGGCATGCCGCCGCATCGTCAATTCGCCCTTCGGCATGGCGCTGCAAAGCATCAAGCAGAATCCTCGCCGCAGCATCGGCCTGGGCCTCGCGCCGTTGCGCTACCGGCTCACCGCCTTCGTTCTGTCGGCCGCGGGCACGGGCCTGGCGGGCGCGCTGTGGGCCAACTACGCGCTATTCGTCAGCCCCGACATGTCGTCCTGGCAGAAGTCCGGCGAACTGATGGCCATGGTCATCCTGGGCGGCATGGGCTCCATCTTCGGCCCGGTATTGGGCGTGGCTGTGTACCTGGGCCTGGAACAGGTTGCCACCGCATGGACGGAACACTGGATGCTGATCCTGGGGCCGGTGCTGGTGCTGGTGGTGCTGTTCGGCAAGCGTGGCGTCTATGGTTGGCTGGTGGGAGGCAAGCATCATGACTGATCACCCCAAGCTGGAAATCCGCGACCTGCAAAAATCCTTCGGCGCGGTACGCGCAACCCAAGGCGTCAATTTGCAGGTCCTGCCCGGAGAACTGCATGCGCTCATCGGCCCCAACGGCGCGGGCAAGACCACGTTGCTGTCGCAGATCAGTGGCGAAATCCTGCCGGATGCGGGCGGCATCCTGCTGGACGGCCACGACATCACCCGCATGCCGGCGCACAAGCGCCCCGCCGCCGGATTGGCGCGCTCGTTCCAGATCAGCCAGCTTTATCCCGCCTTTACCGCCGAGGACAACGTCGCCATGGCCGTGCAGGCTCACAGCCCCGGCGGCTTCAACCTGTGGAAAAATGCCCGCCGCCTGCCGCAACTGCGCCAGCCTGCCAGGCAGGCGCTGGAACGCGTGGGCCTGGGCGGCCGCGCCCACGTCCGAGTATCGGAGTTGGCTCATGGCGAAAAGCGGCAGCTGGAACTGGCGATGGCATTGTCGCTGGACGCCTCGCTGCTGCTGCTGGATGAGCCGATGGCAGGCATGGGCGCCGAAGAGTCACAACGCATGACCGCCCTGCTGCAGGAACTAAAAGGCCGCTATGCCATCCTGCTGGTAGAGCACGACATGGACGCCGTCTTCGCGTTGGCCGACCGCATCACGGTGCTGGTCTATGGCAAGACGATCTTCACCGGCACACCCGACGAGGTGCGCCGGCACCCCGACGTGCGCGCCGCCTATCTGGGCGAGGAGGACTGATGCTGCAAGTCAAGCAACTGCAAGCCGGTTACGGCGCCAGCAAAGTGCTGTTCGGCGTAGACCTGGACATTGCCGCGCGGCAAGTCGTGTCCCTGATCGGACGCAACGGCATGGGCAAAACCACCACCGTGAAAACCATCATGGGCATGCTGCCCGCGCAAGGCGGCAACATCTTGCTCGACGGCCAGGCCATAGCGGGGCATCCGCCGCATCGCATCGCGCAGCTGGGCATCGGCCTGGTGCCCGAAGGACGCCGCGTCTTCGGCTCGTTGTCAGTGGAAGAAAACCTGATCGCCACCGCCCGCAACGCACGCGCCGGCTGGCACGTGGGCCGCGTCTTCGACCTGTTCCCCCGCCTGAAGGAACGCCGCGCCCAGTCCGCCCGCACCCTGTCCGGCGGCGAGCAGCAAATGCTCGCCGTCGGGCGCGCGCTCCTCATCAATCCACGCCTGCTTATCCTGGACGAAGCTACCGAAGGCTTGGCCCCGCTGATCCGCCAGGAGATATGGAACTGCCTGCGCCGCCTTAAGGAGGAAGGGCAGACGATTCTGGTGATCGACAAGAACCTGAAGGAAATGGCCACCCTCGTCGACCGCCACCACGTCCTGGAAAAAGGCCGCGTCGTGTGGCAGGGCAGCCCGGCGGAACTCGCCGCGCAGCCCGAGCTCGCACAGCGCTACCTGGGCGTCTAGTCGGATGATTCGCAGAAGCTCAGCCGATTCCCGAACGGATCGATGACGGTCATCACTCGCCCCCAGGGCATCTCTTCCACGCCCGGCCGCATATAGCCATAGCCCTTGGCGTTGACCTCGGCCTGGAACTCGTCCACGCCCCGCATCCGCACGAACACCGCGGATCCCGGCGTGCCGTCGCCGTGGTGTTCGCTCAGGTGCAGCACCAGGTCGCCGCGATGCACTTGCGCATACAGCGGCATGCCCGGCTCGAAGCGATGCTCCCAGTCCCACTCGAACCCGAGGAAATCCAGATAAAACTCGCGCGCCTTCTCGACGGAGAAAATGCGCAGGATGGGAATAGCAGCTTGGATATGCATGAAGGCCCCGGCGTCAGTAAGCAAAGACGCTCAGCATAGACCACAAGCCACACCGCAAAGCACCAATCACCAATCACACAGCATCACGACGCAAGCCACCGCGTAAGCCCCAAAAGGCCGCCCGCGCGGCCGGCCTGGGGCGGGCCCCGCAAGACACGCCCCCCCAACACAAATGTCGGCAAGAACCAGAAGAACGCCAATCGCCCCAGCGGACGTCAAGCTTCAACCGCCAGAGCCTGGCGCGCCGGGCGTCTCAAGAACCCAAGACGCCCATCAAGACAAAAAAATCAATTCAAGCTGGCCCCAGAGATCTTCACAATCTCCTGATACTTCGCCTTCTCGCTCTTAACGAACTCAGCAAACGCCTCAGGCGTCATCGGCGCAGCCTCAGACCCCATCGTCAGCAGCCGCTGCTTCACATCCGCCTGCTGCATCGCGTCCGAGTAAGCCTTGTTCAGCTTCGCCACCACCGGCACCGGCGTGCCGCCCGTCGTGAACACGCCGAACCAGGTTCCCAGGTCAAAGCCCTTGATCCCCGACTCTTCCACCGTGGGCACATCCGCCAGCAACGACGAACGCTTGGCGGTGGTAACAGCCAGGGCCTTCACCTTGCCGTCCTTGATCAGCGGAGCCGAGGCCGCCAGGTTGTCGAACATGAAATCTGACTGGCCCGACAGCAGCGCCAGCTGCGCAGGCGCCGCGCCTTGATAAGGAATGTGCTCGACATTGATGCCTGCGCGCGCCTTCAACAGCTCGCCCGACAAATGCCCGGCGCTGCCGTTGCCGCCCGACCCGTAGTTCAGCTTGCCCGGATTCTTCTTGGCGTAATCGATCAGGTCGGCCAGCTTTTCGATCTTGTTCTTCTGCGCGAACTCGACGTTCATCACCAACACGTTGGGCACCGAAGCCACGATGGTCACCGGCGCGAAATCCTTCACCGGGTCGTATGGCAGATTGGCGAACAGCCACGGATTGATGGCGTGCGTTGCAACCGCGCCCATCACCAGCGTGTAGCCGTCGGCCGGCGCCTTGGCCACCAGGTCGGCGCCAATGTTGCCGCCCGCGCCCGAACGGTTTTCCACGATGACGGGTTGCCCCAGGGAGCCGCGCACCTTCTCGGCCAGCATCCGGGCCATGGTGTCCAGCGGGCCGCCGGGCGGGTAGGGCACGACAAAGCGCAACGGCTTGGTCGGGAAATCGGTGGCCTGGGCCAGGGCGGGCGCGCCAAAAGGCAGGGTCGCGGCCAGCGCCACGGCGCCTTGCAACAGGGCGCGGCGCATAGCGCGGCGGGGGGTCTGCGTCATGATGTTGTTCTCCTCGCGTCGGATAAATAGCGGTCAGTAGCATACCGCAGCAAGGAATACGGCGTAACAAAGAGATACCAGCAGAACGCCCGCCTGTTCCCGTAACAGCGCCCATTCCAAACGCCGGGAATCAAGCCGGCCGCCCCATGAAAAAACCGCCCGAAGGCGGTTGGGGGATCAGTGCAGGATCTGGCTGAGGAACAGTTTGGTCCGGTCGTTCTGCGGGTTGTCGAAGAACTCGTCGGGGCTGTTCTGCTCGATGATTTCGCCCCGGTCCATGAAGATGACGCGGTTGGCGACCTTGCGCGCGAAACCCATTTCGTGGGTGACGCAGATCATCGTCATGCCGCTTTCCTGGGCCAGGTTGACCATCACGTCCAGCACTTCCTTGACCATTTCCGGGTCCAGCGCGGAAGTCGGCTCATCGAACAGCATGATCTTGGGGCTCATGCACAGCGAACGCGCGATCGCCACGCGTTGCTGCTGGCCGCCGGAGAGCTGGCCGGGGAATTTCTTGGCCTGGTCGGGGATACGCACGCGCTCCAGGTACTTCATGGCCGTGGCCTCGGCTTCGGCGCGCGGCTTCTTCAGCACCCACATGGGGCCCAGCGTCAGGTTCTCCAGCACCGTCAGGTGGGGGAACAGGTTGAAGTGCTGGAACACCATGCCGACGTCCTTGCGGATGGTCTCGATGTGCTTGAGGTCGTTGGTGAGCTCCGTGCCGTCCACGATGATGTGGCCCTTCTGGTGCTCTTCAAGGCGGTTGATGCAACGGATCATGGTGGACTTGCCCGAGCCCGACGGTCCGCACACCACGATGCGTTCGCCCGGCGCGACGTCCAGGTTGATGTTGCGCAGCACGTGGAACTGCCCGTACCACTTGTTCACGTCCTGCAATTTGATGATGGCATCAGACATGCCTGTACTCCCGTAAGTATCGCGGTGCGCGCCCGCCCGGGGCGGACGCGCTGCAAAGTTCTAGCGTGCGTGTCCCGTGGCCAGGCGTTTTTCGAGCGCCTGGCTGTACTTGGACATGGAGAAGCAGAAGACGAAGTAGATGAGCGAAATGAACAGGTACGCCTCCACCCCGAATCCGCGCCATGCCGCATCGGACAAGGCTGCCTTGGCCGCCAGCGTCAGGTCGAAGATGCCGATGATCACCACCAGCGAGGTGTCCTTGAACAGCGCGATGAAGATGCTGACCAGCGGCGGAATCACAATCTTCAGCGCCTGCGGCAGGATGATCTTGCGCATCTGCTGCCAGTAGTTCAGGCCCAGGGAATCGGCGCCCTCGTACTGGCCCTTCGGGATCGCCTGCAAGCCGCCACGGACCGTTTCGGCGATGTACGCCGCCGCGAACATGATGATCGCGATCTGCGCGCGCAGCAGCTTGTCGATAGAGAAACCTTCCGGCAGGAACAGCGGCAGCATCACCGACGACATGAACAGCAAACTGATCAGCGGCACGCCGCGGATCAGCTCGATGTACACAACGCACAGCGCCTTGATGGCGGGCATCTTGGAACGCCGGCCCAGGGCCAGCAGCACGCCGATCGGGAACGCGAAGGCGATGCCGAACGTGGACAGGATCAGCGTCAGCGGCAGGCCGCCCCAGCGCGCGTTTTCCACGTAGGTCAGGCCGAACACGCCGCCCCACATCAGGAGCGCCACGGCCGTCAGGCCCACGGTCCAGATGATGGCGAGCTTCCAGTTCCAGAAACGGCGGATGCCGCTGCAGACGATCACGGCCACCAGGATGATGGTCGCGATCAACGGACGCCATTGCTCGTCGTACGGGTAGGTTCCGAACAGGATCAGCCGGTGCTTCTCGATGATGAAGGCCCAGCAGGCGCCGCCCGAGGCGCGGCACTCCTGGGCATTGGTCGCGGAGAAGTTCGCCTTGATGAAGGCCCACTCCACCAGCGCCGGTATCGCCATCAGCAGGAACCACGCCACCAATACCGTGATGAGGATATTCAGCGGCGACGAAAACAGGCGCGACTTGACCCATGCCCACGGACCCACCTGGGTGCTGGGCGGCGGCAGGCCTTCGGCGGGGATATGCGAAGTGCTGCTCATATCAACGCTCCACCAGCGCGATGCGCTTGTTGTACCAATTCATGAATATCGAAATCGACAGGCTGACCGTGAGGTACGCGGCCATGATGATGAGAATGCCCTCGATGGCCTGGCCGGTCTGGTTCAGCGTGGTGTTCACCACCGACACGATATCGGGATACCCGATGGCCACGGCCAGCGAACTGTTCTTGGTCAAGTTCAGGTATTGGCTGGTCATTGGCGGGATGATCACGCGCAGCGCCTGCGGCAGCACCACCAGGCGCAGCACCTGCTTGCGGCGCAGGCCCAGCGAACCGGCCGCTTCCCACTGGCCGTTATTGACCGCCTGGATGCCCGAACGCACCACTTCGGCGATGAAGGCCGAGGTGTAGATCACCAAGCCCGCCATCAAGGCAGCGAATTCCGGCGACAGGGTCAGGCCGCCCGAAAAGTTGAAGCCCTTGAGCTCCGGCATGTCCAGGGTCAGCGAAGCGCCGCTGACCAGCCAGCCGATGACGGGAAAGCCGATGAGCAGGCCGATGGCGGCGCGGCCCAGCGGGAACACCCGGCCGGTGGCTTCCTGGCGCTTCTTGCCCCAGTGGCCCAGCAGGATGATCGCGATGATGGCCAGGCCCAGTCCGCCCAGCATCCAGTCCAGCGAATTGCCTTCCAGCCCCGGCACCTTCAGGCCGCGGTTGGAGATGAAGACGCCTGGCAGCGGATTGTGCGCCTGGCGCGGACCCGGCATGTTTTCCGTGATCAGCGCATACCAGAAGAACAACTGCAGCAGCAGCGGCACGTTGCGCATCACTTCGACGTAGACCGAGGTGATCTTGGCGACCAGCCAGTTCTTGGACAGGCGGCCGATGCCGATGAGCGTGCCGAGGATGGTAGCCAGCACGATGCCGATGACGGCCACGCGCAGCGTATTGAGCAGACCGACCAGGATGGCGCGGCCATAAGTGTTCGCGGGGGTATAGGCGATGGGTGTTTCACCGATCGCGAAACCGGCCTCGCGGTCCAGGAAGCCAAAGCCCGTGGCGATATTGCGCACGGACAGGTTGTGCAGCGTGTTTGAAACCAGGAACCACACGGCCCAGGCCACTGCGGCCAGCGCAAGCACCTGGTAGACCACGGAGCGCACCCCGGGATCGTTCCAGTTCAGACGCCGGGGAGGTGCCGATGCAGGCGCGCTTTTATTGGGAGTATTCATGAGTGAATCTACAGAAGTCGGACACCGGGCGGCGAAACCGGAAGGGCCGCGCCACCCACTCCTGCCACCCGCCCGCAGGCGGGAGAGGAAAAACGGAGCGCCGGGCTCCGTTTTTCCAGGCAGCCGTGTGTTAACGCACCGGCCAACCGTACATCAAACCACCATTCTTGTAGGATGCGTTCAAGCCGCGCTCCAGCTTCATCGCGCTGCTCTTGCCCAGCGTGCTTTCGAAGCTTTCACCGTAGTTGCCCACGTTCTTGATGATGTTGTAGGCCCACTTGTCATCCACGCCCAGGTTCTTGCCCATGCCCGGGGTCACGCCCAGGATGCGCTGGATGTTGGGGTTGGGGCTCTTCGCCATTTCATCGACGTTAGCCTTGGTGATGCCGTATTCCTCGGCTTCGAGCATGGCATTGAGCGACCAGCGCACGATGTTGAACCATTGCTCGTCGCCCTGGCGGACCATGGGGCCCAGCGGCTCCTTGGAGAAGTCTTCCGGCAGGATGATGAACTTGTCCGGGTTCTCGAGCGTGGTGCGGGTCGAAGCCAGCTGCGACTTGTCGGTGGTGAAGGCATCGCAACGACCGGCCGAGAAGGCGCGGATGATCTCGTCGTACTTGTCGATCACGACCGGCTTGAATTCGATCTTCTGGCCGCGGAACCAGTCAGCCAGGTTCAGTTCGGTGGTGGTGCCCGGCTGCACGCAGATGGTGGCGCCGTTCAGTTCCTTGGCGCTCTTGACGTTCAGGTCCTTGGAGACCATGACGCCCTGGCTGTCGTAGTAGTTCACGCCCACGCCGATCAGGCCCAGCGTCGTGTCGCGCGTCAGCGTGACCGTGGTGTTGCGGGTAAGCACGTCCACTTCGCCGGACTGCAGCGCGGTGAAGCGCTGTTGCGTGTTCAGCGGGGTGAACTTGACCTTGGTGGCGTCGCCGAACATGGTCGAGGCGATGGCGCGGCACAGATCGACGTCGATGCCCTTGTATTCGCCCTTGCTGTCAGCGATGGAGAACCCCGGGATACCCGTCGAAACCCCGCACTGGACAAACCCTTTTTTCTTGACATTATCGAAGGTTGCGCCCGCATTGGCTGCGGCCGATGCAGCGAACAAAGCGGCGCCGATCGCAGCGAGTTTCAGTACTTTCATCGTGTTCTCCGTGTGGGATAAGGCGAAGTCTCACGCAGGCCGGGTTGGGCCCACGTATGGGGCGGATGGTAGCGTCCGCGCCGTACGCGGCGCATCCGGGAATTCCCTTGAAATATAGGGACACTGGATGAAATGAAACGCTGTTTTCCCCCGAAAAAAGGGACACTTTTTGAGCCAGCGCAAGCGTGTCCGGATACCTTGCGCCGAAAAATTTGTCCGCGCCTCGTCCTGGCGGCTTAGGCCACCTTACTGTCCCCGAGTTACTATTGCGGCTTCATCTGACAGCCGCCATGATCGAATTCCAGCACGTATTCAAATCATATGGTCGCGGCCGCAACATCCTGGCCGACATCAACTTCCGCGTAAGCGCGGGAGAGTTCGTTTTCGTATCCGGGCCATCCGGCGCGGGCAAGTCCACTTTGCTCAAGCTGATTGGCGGGCTGGAGCCCGCCAGCCGGGGATCGATCCAGGTCAACGGCCAGCGGCTGGACAAGCTGCCCGCCCGGGCGAGGCCGTACCTGCGCCGCGCCGTGGGCGTCATCCTGCAGGACACACACCTGCTGTTCGATCGAAGCGCGTTCGAAAACGTCATGCTGCCGCTGGCGGTCACGGGCCATGCCTGGGATTCGGCCGCAGCCCGCGCCCGCGCCGCGTTGGACAAGGTGGGGCTGTCCGGCAAGGAAGACCTCAATCCCATCGAGCTGTCCGGCGGCGAGCAGCAGCGCCTGGCCATCGCCCGTGCCATCGTGAACCGGCCCGCGATCCTGATCGCCGACGAACCCACCGCCAACCTCGACCACGACAACGCGCAGCGCATCATGAACGTGTTCCGCGACTTCAACCGCGTCGGCGTGACCACGCTGATCGCCTCGCACGACCAGGAACTCATGGCGCGCTACGCCACCCGCACTTTGCGGATCGACCCAGGCAAATTCGCCGACTCCCAGGGCGCCGCGTCGGCGCAGGCTGAGCCGGGCATGGGATACCCCGGCAGCACCCAGCCGGGCGCCGCGTCCGGCCGGGCCTACCCGGGAGAAAACGCATGAACGCCTGGCTGCGGCAACACCGCTACGCGCTGCTGGTCACCCTGCGCCGGCTGATCAAGCAACCCTTCTCTTCCCTGGCCAATCTGCTGGTCATGGCCCTGGCCCTCGCCCTGCCGCTGCTGGGCAGCGCCATCCTGGTCTCGGTCCAGCCGGTGGCGCGCCAGATGTCGGTCACACCCGAAGTCACCGTCTTCATGCGGGTGGACGCCCCCTCGGGCGCCGCCGCGGACGTGGCCAAGCGCATCCAGGACGAATTCAAGGACGACATCCGCGCGGTGCGCGTGATCGGCCGTGAAGATGCCCTGGCCGATCTGCGCGCCAACCCGGCCTGGCAACAGGCGCTGGCCGTGCTGCCCGGCAACCCGCTGCCGGACGCCGTGGTGGTGACGCTGGCCGACGGCGACAACCTGGCAGGCCGGGCGGACAAGCTTGCCGCATCCTGGAAGCAATGGAACCACGTCGACCTGGTGCAGTTGGACAGCGCCTGGGTACAACGCCTGGAGGCCATCCTGCGCTTCGCGCGCATCGGCCTGGGCTTCCTGGCAGCCTGCGTGGCGGTGGTGGTGCTGGCAACGGTCTTCAACACCGTGCGCATGCAAGCGCTTTCGCAACGCGAGGAAATCGGCGTGGCCCGGTTGGTAGGCGCCACCGAATCCTTCGTGCGCCGGCCGTTCCTTTACCTGGGCGCGCTGTCGGGCGCCGTGGCATCCCTGCTGGCCATTGGCGTGGCGGCGGTCGCCCTGTCGCCGCTGAACGACGCCCTGGTCGGGCTGGCGCGCAGCTACGGGGCCGAATTCGCCCTGCACTTGCCCGGCCCCGCCGTGCTGATCGGCGCGGTCGTCGCCTCCGCCGCCTTGGGCGCCCTGTCCGCCCGCTGGTCGGTCACCCGCAGCACGCGCTTCTGACGGCTCCCCCCGCCTAAAGCTCCGTATAGAGCCCGTTCTTCCCCGTGATCCGGGGAACGACTCCCGCCCGCTTGTGTAGGATGCCTGGATGCCTGCCAGCGGGCGCTCCAGGCTGCGCACCATGCGGCAAAAAGCGGACACATTACGGGGTCCGTTACACAGCCATTCACCCGCTGGAAGCTTGAGTATGCAAGAATAAAGCGACATTTTCTTACATGTTTTGATACATTTCTGTTCTCGAGCTGCCAACTTCGTGTCCCAATCGCTGTTCTTGCCCCTAATCGAGTCCCATGGCCGCCCGTCTTGAAGCCCGTGCGACGCGCCACTATTTCGACAGCGCGTTCCAGTGTCAGGCGGTGAAAGTACTGCCCAACGAGTACTACGTCACCAACGAAGACCTGATGATCTCGACCGTGCTGGGATCCTGCGTCGCTGCCTGTATCCACGACCCTGTGACGGGCGTGGGCGGCATGAACCATTTCATGTTGCCGGAAGGCGACATGCAGTCACCCGCCTCGGCCACCATGCGCTATGGCGCGTTCGCCATGGAAGTGCTGATCAACGAACTCCTGAAGGCCGGCGCCGTCCGCGACCGGCTGGAAGCCAAGGTGTTCGGTGGCGGCGCCGTGCTGTCCGCCATGCAGCAGATGAACATCGGCGAACGCAACGGCCAGTTCGTGCTGAACTATCTCAAGACCGAAGGCATTCCGGTCAAGGCGCAAGATTTGGGCGACGTGCACGCGCGCCGCATCAACTACTTCCCGCGCGACGGCCGGGTAATGGTGCGCAAGATGGCCCCGCACCATCAGCGCGCCGAGGAAATCATCGCCAAGCGCGAACAGGCGGCCGCCCAAAGCGTGCAGGCCAAGACCGAAACCCCGCAACGGGTCGAGCGTTTCACCCGGCCCGGCGTGGAGCGCTTCGACCGCCCGGCCCGTCCTGGCGTGGAACGCTTCGACACCGCCCTGACCCGCCGGCGCCGCACGGAGACCACGGGCAACTGAACGGGCCCGACGCGCATTGCGCGGCGCGCGCCCCTACAATCAGCCCATGTCCACCGTACGCCTGTTCTTCGCCCTGTGGCCGGCGCCGCCGCTGGCGGCCAAGCTCGCCACTTGGGCGGAGCAGGCGCGGCCGAGCTGCGGCGGACGCGCCATGCGCACGGAGACCTTGCACCTGACCTTGGCTTTCCTGGGGCCCGTCGACGCGGCGCTTGCCGATGAACTTGCCGCCGCCACGCCCGAGCGCCGTCTCGCGCCGGAGGACATCACGTTGGACCGCTATGGCGTCTTCGGGCGCCAGCGCATCCTGTGGGCCGGCCCCGGGGACATGCCACCGGGCTTGCAGGCCGCCCATGACGAGCTCTGGCAATGGCTGGACGGGTTCGGCCTGGCAGCGCCGCCCCAGCCCTTCCGCCCGCACGTCACCCTGCTGCGCAATATCGAGCACGCGACCCCGCCCATGGATACGCCCGCGCCCTTGTCCTGGCGCTACGACCGCATGGTGCTGGTGGCCTCCGAATCGCTGTCTGGCGGCAGCCGCTATCGCATCGTGGCGCAATCCCGGCCGCAAAACTCCTGACGCTGCGCTCTGGCACAATCAGCCGGTTGCCACCTCCGGGATCGCCATGATCATCCTGCTGGACCAAGACGGCGTGCTCGCCGACTTCGAACACGCCTTCATCGACGCCTGGCACGAGCGCCATCCGAACATCCCCCCCGTGGCGTTCGAAGACCGCAAGTCCTTCTACATCCGCCAGGATTACGCTCCCGAACTGCGCGGCCTGGCCGAAGCCATCTACACGGCGCCCGGCTTCATCCGCAACCTGCCGCCGGTACCCGGCGCGCTGGAGGCCGTGAAGGAATTGCTGGCGCTCGGCATGGACGTGCGCATCTGCTCCTCGCCCCTGTCGCAGTTCGAGAATTGCGTGGCGGAAAAGTACCTGTGGGTGGAAAAGCACCTGGGGCGCGACGCCACCAACCGGCTGATCCTGACCAAGGACAAGACACTGGTGCACGGCCACCTGCTGATCGACGACAAGCCCGTGATCGAGGGCGCGGTACGGCCGCGCTGGAAGCACATCCTGTTTGACGCCCCCTATAACCGCGAGGTGTCGGACCGTCCCCGCATCAACTGGAAGAACTGGCGCAGCGTGCTTGCCGGAGAGCTATATACGGCAGATGAGTGAGTCCTGTTCAGCGGCCGCGATTTGGGACTATTCTGTGTTGCTGTACCCCCATCCGGAGGAGCCTGCGCCATGAATCTGCACCGCCTGCTGAAGCAGCGAGAAGCCGACCACAAGCCTTTGCGTGTTGCACTGCTGGGAGCCGGAAAGTTCGGCGCAATGTTCATGAGCCAGGCCCCGCGCACGCCGGGGATGCGGCTGGTCGCGGTAGCCGATCTGGTGCCCGACCGCGCCCGCGCGGCCCTGACCCGCGTGGGTTGGCCCGCCACCGCCCTCAATGCCGCCAGCATTGGCGACGCCCTCAAGAACGGCAAGGTCTACTTCAGCGACGATCCCCATGCCGTGATCGCCAGCCCGGACGTCGACATCGTCATCGACGCCACCGGCCAGGCCGCCGCCGGCATCAGCCATGTGCTGGCCTGCTGCGAATACGGCAAGCACATCATCATGGTCAACGTCGAAGCCGACGCGCTTGCCGGCCCGCTGCTGGCGCGCCGCGCGCGCGAAGCCGGCATCGTCTATTCACTGGCGTATGGCGACCAGCCCGCCCTGATCTGCGAAATGGTGGACTGGGCCCGGGCCAGCGGCTTCGAGGTCATGGCGGCGGGCAAGGGCACCAAGTACCTGCCGGAATTCCACACATCCACGCCGGACACCGTCTGGCCCTATTACGGGTTCACCGCCGAAATGGTCGCGGCCGGCGACTTCAATGCCCAGATGTTCAACAGCTTCCTGGATGGCACCAAGAGCGCCATCGAGATGGCCGCGGTCTCCAACGCGACCGGACTGCTGCCCTCGCCGTCCGGCCTGCACTTCCCGCCCTGCGGGGTGGACGACCTGGCGCGCGTGCTGCGGCCGCGCGATAGCGGCGGCATCCTGCACCACCGCGGCCAGGTCGAAGTTATTTCGTCGCTGGAGCGCGACGGCCGCCCGGTCTTCCGCGACCTGCGCTGGGGCGTATACGTCACCCTGGCCGCGGACAGCGACTATGTGCGGCGCTGCTTCAAGGAGTATGGCCTGGTCACGGATCCCAGCGGCAACTTCACCGCGATGTACAAGCCCTATCACCTGATCGGCCTGGAGCTCGGTATCAGCGTGGCGAGCGTAGGCTTGCGGCGCGAGCCCACCGGCGCGCCCGCCGGCTGGCATGGCGATGTCGTCGCCACCGCCAAGCGCGACCTGCCGGCCGGCCAGATCCTGGACGGCGAAGGCGGCTACACGGTGTACGGCCGGCTGATGCCGGCGCGCGACTCGGTGGACGAAGGCTACCTGCCCCTGGGACTGTCGCACCAGGTCAAGCTGAAGAATCCGGTGCGGCAGTCCCAGGCGATCCGCTGGAGCGACGTCGAATACGACGACCGCGCGCCGGCCGTGCAGTTCCGTCGCGAAATGGAGCAGACCTTCGCCTAGGTAAGTATCAGGCGGGGGTTCTTGAGCCGCCGGTGTCCGGACTGCGGGATTCCGATGCTCGCCCCGCTGGGGCTGCGCTTCGGATCCCTCCGCCCGGCCCCCGCCTCGTCGCATCTGCCCATGAGCGAAGAAAAAATGCCCCCACGCCGCGCCTCCGGCTTGCTGCCCCCAAGGGGGCGTTCTTTGCCTTGGGGCGGCCCGGCGGCAAAGAATACCCCCACGCCGCGCCTCCGGCTTGCTGCCCCCCAAGGGGGCGTTCTTTGCCTTGGGGCGGCCCGGCGGCAAAGAATACCCCCACGCCGCGCCTCCGGCTTGCTGCCCCCCAAGGGGGCGTTCTTTGCCTTGGGGCGGCCCGGCGGCAAAGAATACCCCCACGCCGCGCCTCCGGCTTGCTGCCCCCCAAGGGGGCGTTCTTTGCCTTGGGGCGGCCCGGCGGCAAAGAATACCCCCACGCCGCGCCTCCGGCTTGCTGCCCCCAAAAGGGGCGGGTGCATTAGGCGACTGCCAGCCGAGGACCCCGAAGTCATCCGAAGCGCAGCCCCATCGGGGCGAGCATCGGAATGGCGCAGGGCAGCCTCGGCGGCTACAGAACCCTGACACCGGCAGCTACAGAACCCTGATGTCCGCGGCAAGAACCCCTAGACAGGCGCGGGACGCTCCGCCTGGAAGAGACGCAGACGGTCGGCGGCATTGCGCAGGTGCTGATCGGCAGCGCGGCCGGCGGCGTCCGGGTCGCCGGCATCGATGGCCGCGAAGATCGCCTGATGCTCGCTCTGTACAGCGGCCATGCGTTCGGTATACATGCGCGCCGTGTTGTTGCGCGCGCTGCGGATGACCCGGCGAACGTTGGCTTCCAGGTAGTCGTTCAAGGCCACCAGATGCGGATTGTGGGTGGCCTGCACGATGGCATGATGGAACTGGTAGTCCTCTTCGTCGCCCAGCTTGTCGTTGAGCAGCGCGTACTCCATTCCGACCAGCGCCTGGCGCATCTTCTTCAGGTCCGCGTCGGTGCGGCGCTGCGCGGCGTAGCGCGCGGCGGTGACCTCAATGGAGAGCATCAATTCCAGGATGTGTTCCAGATCCTGGTTGTCGCCCGGGGTAGGTGCGGCGATCCGGAATGCGTTCTTCTGGAAGTTCGGGTCGACGAAGACCCCGCTGCCCTGCTGCGACGTGATCAGGCCTTCGGACTTCAGGCGCGCCAGCGCTTCGCGTACGACGGCGCGGCTGACCGAATAGGTTTCGGTCAATTGCTTTTCCGTGGGCAGGCGATCGCCGGGCGCGAGCACACCCTGGCGTATCTGCTCCGCCAGCGCGTCACCCAGCGCCGCTGAAAGCGAACTCTTGGGCGCGGCGCGCGACGGATCCTGTTCTTGGTTGGGCTGCATGTCGAATGGTGGAAAACGTGCAGGCGGCGCATGGGCGCCGCCCCGTGTTTATGGGAATGCCTGGGCGGCCGGCCGCGGCGTCGATAGCCGAGCCATCCTTGGACTTTACGCGATATAGATGCCGCCGTTGACCTGCATGACCTCGCCGGTCACGAAACCGGCCAGCGGCGAGCACAGGAAAGCGATCGAACCCGCGATTTCCTCCGCCGTGCCATAGCGGCGCAGCGGCGTGCTTTCGAGCAGCTGCGCGCCCTTTTGCCCGATCAGGTCCTGCGTCATGGAGGTCGCGATGATGCCCGGCGCCACCGCGTTGACGCGGATCTGCGGCGCGAGTTCCAGCGCGAGGCTGCGCGTGAAGCTCTGCACGGCGCCCTTGGACGCGGAATAGGCCGCATGCGCATAACTGCCGCGCTGGGCCGCCAATGAGGTCAACAGCACGATGGAGCCGTCGTGGCGCAAGTGGCGCTGCGCCGCGCGGCACACGTAGAAGGTGCCGTCCAGGTTCACGCGCATCAGCGTGCGCCAGGCCTCATCGCTGGTGTCCTTGACCATCTGCTCTGGGTAGATGCCGGCGCAATGCACCAGATGGTCCAGTCCGCCGAAGTGCTTTGCCGCCGCCTCGAAGACGCGCTCGCATTCCGCGGACGCCGACACGTCCAGCGCGCGCGTGTAAACACGCTGCCCGCTGGGATCCAGTTCGGCCGCCACGTCTTCCAGGCGCGCATTGTCGATGTCGGTCAGCACCAGCCGGGCGCCGTGCGCCGCCATCAGCCGCGCCGTCGCCAGGCCGATGCCATTGCCCGCGCCAGTGATGGCCGCAACTTTTCCTTCGAACGAAATCATTCTGTCTCCTGAAGCACTCTCGTACGCGGGCTCGCGCGCCTTTCCGGCGGCCGCGGAAATTCCGATTGGACTCCTGAAACGGCCGCTTGACACGAGAAAAACGCTTGCCCTATGATTTATCTGACAACTTAATAAAGTTGCCTGACAACTTATTTTGAAAGCGTAAAGCAACTGGCGCTTTCAGGCAAGAGAGTCAGGAACGACACGGCGGCAAGCCGCTACCCAGGCAGGGGACAAACAGGTGGAAATCACCGGCAGCACTACCGTTTTCGCGATCGCGGCGGACCCGATCGCGCACGTCAAGACGCCCCAGCGGCTCAATGCCCTGCTGCGCGAGCGCGGCGTGGATGCGGTCATGGTCCCGTTCCATGTGGCGCCGGCCGCCCTGCCTGGTCTGTTCTCGGGCATGCGCGGACTGGCCAATCTGGGCGGCATCGTGGTGACGGTTCCGCACAAGGAAAATGCCGCCGCCCTGTGCGACGCCCTCACGCCATCCGCCCAACTGAGCGGGGCGGTCAACGCGGTGCGCCTGCGCGGCGGTGTGCTCACGGGCGGCAATTTCGACGGACTGGGCTTCGTGGCCGGACTGCGCAGCCAGGGGCACGACCCGGCCGGCCGCCATGTCTATCTCGCCGGCCTGGGCGGCGCGGGCAAGGCCATTGCCTGTGCCATCGCCGATACCGGTCCCGCCAGCCTGCGCCTGTACAACCGCAGCGCCGACAAGGCGCACACCTTCGCCGCCCATCTCGCGCGCCAGTATCCGGCCCTGGCCATCAGCGTGGCCAGCGCCACCCCCGACGCCTGCGACATCGCCATCAACGCGACCTCGCTGGGCCTGAACGAGACCGATCCCCTGCCCTTCCAGCTGGACGCGCTTGCCGCCGGCACCGTCGTCGCCGACGCCGTCATGAGCCGCGTCGACACGCCATTGCTGCGCGCCGCCGACGCGCGCGGCTGCCGCACGCACCCGGGCCTGTACATGCTGGAAGGACAGATCTCCGAAATTGCCCGGTTCCTGGGCATAGAAGTGCCGCGCTAAGGCCTGTCCCGCCCGCGCGCTTGCTTGATTCACCAATTCACCACACTCCCGTCCCACGGAGGAGACACGCATGAAATTGGCTTTCACCACCGGCCTGCTGTGCCTGGCCGGCATCGCCGCATCGGCTCAGGCCGCGCCCGTCAAGATCGGGCTGATCGAAACGCTGTCCGGCCCCCAGGCTTCCACCGGCCTGATGTTCCGCGCCGCGGTCAAGTATGAGCTGGACCGCATCAACGCCGCCGGCGGCTGGAACGGCCAGCCGCTGGAACTGGTCGAGTTCGACAACCAGGGCGGTCCGGTCGGCGCGTCCGACCGCTTCCGCGCAGCCGCCGCCGAAGGCGTGCAGATCCTGGTGCAAGGATCGTCGTCGGCCATTTCCGGCCAGTTGACCGAAGACGTGCGCAAGCACAACCTGCGCAACCCCGGCAAGGAAGTCGTGTTCCTGAACGTCGGCGGCGAGGCGCTGGAACTGACCGGCCAGAAGTGCCACTTCTACCACTTCCGCTTCACCACCAACGCCGACCTGCGCGTGAAGGCGCTGGCCTCGGTCATGTCGTCCGACGGCACGCTGGGCAAACGCGTGTACGCCATCAACCAGAACTACTCCTGGGGCCAGGACATGGAAGGCGCGACCGAGCGCTTTGCCAAGCAGTATGGCTATGAAGTAGTCGGCAAGACGCTGCACGAGGTCAACAAGATCCAGGACTTCGCGCCCTACGTCGCGCGCATCCGCTCGGCAACGCCCGACACGGTCATCACCGGCAACTGGTCCAATGACTTGCTGCTGCTGATGAAGGCCACCCAGGCCGCTGGCCTGAAGGTCCGCTTCGCCACCGTATTCCTGGACCAGGTGGGCAACCTGGCCAATGCCGGCGACGTCGCGCTGGGCCATTACATCGCTCACCCCTACAACATCGAGGCCGCGGGCGAAGAAGGCGCCAAGTTCGCCGAGGACTACAAGGCCAAGACCGGCCACTACCCCAGCTACACCGAACCGCAGACCGTCATTGGCATCCACTTCCTGGGCGAAGCGCTCAAGCAGGTCAAGCCGCAGGACGGCAAGCTGTCCGTGCCGCAACTGGCGCTGGCGCTGGAGAAGGTGACCTACACCTCGCCGCTGGGCACCTACACGATGCGCGCGGAAGACCATCAGGTGCAGCTGCCGATGGTGGTGTCCAAGGTTGGCAAGAATGCCAAGTACAAGGCCGACGGCACCGACATGGGCTTCGAGCCGGTAAAGGTGCTGGCAGCGGCCGATGTATCGGCGCCGCCGCAGGCGACCTGCAAGATGCAGCGGCCGAACTGATGGGCCGCGCGGCCGGATCGTCAGCTTGCGCGTGACGGTCCGGCCGCGCGCAACCCGTCATCGCCCCTGGAAACCCCAATAAGCGCACCCCCGGCGCGGGCCGGAAAAACCCGGTGCGCAATCGCTCGCAAGACATCCGTCGTCTTAGCGAATACTGGAGCGGACATGGAATACTTTACCGTCTCGCTGTTGAACGGCGTGATTTACGGCCTGCTGCTATTCATGGTGTCGGCAGGCCTGACACTGATTTTCGGAATGATGGGCGTGCTCAACTTCGCGCACGCATCGTTCTACATGATAGGCGCGTATGCCGCCTATACCCTGACGCCGGTCACCGGCTTCTGGACCGCGCTGGTCCTTGCCACCATCATCGCCGGCCTGCTCGGCATGGGCGTCGAGCGCTTTTTCCTGCGCCGCGTCCACAAGTTCGGCCATGCGCAGGAACTGCTGGTGACCTTCGGCCTGGCCTTCATCGTCGCAGAGCTTATCAAGCTGTTCTATGGCGACTTTCCGGTGGACTACCGCGTGCCGCAGTTCCTCAATTTCGCCGCCTTCCGCGTATTCGACGCGGACTACCCCTTCTATCGCCTGCTGATGGGCGGCGTGTCGCTGGCGATGTTCGCGGTCATCTACCTGCTGCTGTCGCGCACCCGCGTGGGCATCGTCGTGCGTTCGGCCATCTACCGTCCGCGCATGGCCGAAGCGCTGGGCCATAACGTGCCGCTGGTTTTCATGAGCGTGTTCGGCGTGGGCGCGGCCATGGCCGGGCTGGCGGGCGCGGTGGCGGGCGCCTTCTACACCACCAATCCCAACATGGCGCTCGAGCTGGGCGTGCTGGTCTTCGTGGTGGTGGTCGTCGGCGGGCTGGGCTCGCTTGAAGGCGCCATGATCGCTTCGCTGCTGATCGGGTTGATCAGTTCCTTCTCGGTGGGCATCGATGCCAGCCTGGCCTCCCTGTTCGGCCTGTTTGGCGCGGGCGAATGGGCCGAGAGCGTTGGCGGCCTGATGACCGTGAAAATTTCCAGCCTGGCGGCCACCCTGCCGTTCCTGCTGATGCTGGTGGTGCTATTGGTCAAGCCCTCCGGCCTGAAGGGAGAACAGGCATGAGCCAACCCCGCCGTACTTCCGCCATTCTCCTTCTCATCCTGTGCGTGGCCGCGCTTTGCGCGCTGCCCTGGCTGCTGCCTCCGGGCCAACTGGTGGCAGCGGTGCAGATGCTGATCGCCGCGCTGTTCGCCTGCGCATTCAATCTGCTGGCCGGCCAGGGCGGCATGCTGTCCTTCGGCCATGCCGCCTACTTTGGCGTAGGCACCTTCGCCACCATCCATGCCATGAATGCGCTGGGTGGCGCGGGCCTCTTGCCCACGCCGCTGATGCCGCTGGCCGGCGGCGTGGCCGGACTGTTGTTCGGCCTGGTCGCGGGCTGGTTCGCCACCATGCGTTCGGGCGTGTACTTCGCCATGATCACGCTGGCATTGGCCGAACTGCTGCATGCGCTGGCGCCGCACCTCAAGGGGGTGTTCGGCGGCGAGGCGGGCGTGTCCGCCATGCGCATGCCAGCCTGGGGCTTCACTTTCGGTTCCGACATCGAGGTCTACTTCCTGGTGCTGGCATGGGTGCTGGTCTCGCTGGCCGCGCTCTACGGCCTGACCCGCACGCCCCTGGGCCGACTGACCCTGGGCCTGCGCGAGAACGCCAACCGCCTGCGTTACCTGGGCTACCGCCCGCACACGCTGAAGACCCTGGTGTTTGCGCTGTCAGCCATGTTCGCGGGCATTGCCGGAGGCTTGCAGGCCTTGAATATCGAAGCGGGCAACTATGTGTTGTTCGACGTGAAGCTGTCCACAGATGCCGTGCTGTTCGCCTACATCGGCGGCGTCAACGCCTTCCTCGGCCCGGTGCTCGGCGCATCTATCCTGACCTTTCTGTCGCAGACGCTGGCCGACATCACCCGCTCGTGGCTGCTGTACCAGGGCATCCTGTTCGTGCTGGTGATGCTGTTCGTGCCGGATGGCCTGGTGGGCCTGGTCCAGGGCGCTGCGCGGTCGCTGCGCGAGCGCGGCCTGGCCAACTGGCTACCCCGCGCCACGGTGTCGGTTGCTGGCGGCCTGTTGCTGACCTGCGCCACGGTCTTCACGGTGGAAATGCTGCAACGCATGTTCGCCCGCGACTACCGTTCGCTGCTGGCGATGAACCCCGAAGCCGGCTGGCCCGACATTCCGCTGTTCGGCCACGACTGGGCGCCGCTGGCGCCGTCGACCTGGCTGATTCCGCTGGCGCTGTTCGCCGCGGGCCTCGTTGCCTGCCGCTGGGCGCTGGCCCTGTGGCGCGACGACGCCCAAGCCGCTCCCACGCTGGAGGCCGCACAATGAGCCACGAAATCCTGACCCTGACCGACGTGCGCAAGTCCTTTGGCGACGCGCAGATCATTCGCGGCGTGAACCTGAACATCCAGGCCGGCGAACGCCACGCCGTCATCGGCCCGAACGGCGCGGGCAAGTCCACCTTGTTCCACCTGATGTCGGGCTCGTTCGCGCCGACCTCGGGCGACATCAGCCTGCGGTCGCGCTCCATCGGCGGCCTGCCGCCGGAACGCATCAACCGCCTCGGCCTGGCGCGTTCGTTCCAGATCACCAATGTGTTCCCGCGACTGTCGGTACGCGAGAACCTGCGCCTGGCGGTGCTGCGCATGCACGGCCTCGTCTACAACTTCTGGCGTCCGATCGCGCGTAACCGCGCCGTCAACGAAGACGTGGACCGCCTGCTGGAAAAAGTACGTCTGGCCGACAAGCAGCACACGGCCGCCGGCGACCTGAACTATTCGGAACAGCGCTCGCTGGAAATCGGCATGACGCTGGCCTCGCGTCCCAAAGTCATCCTGCTGGACGAGCCCATGGCGGGCATGTCCCAGCATGAGGTGGACTACACGGTGGAGCTGATCAAGGACGTGACGCGCGACTGCACGCTGCTGATCGTCGAACACGATATGCAGGTGGTGTTCTCGCTGGCCGACCGTATCAGCGTGCTGGTCTACGGTGAAATCCTCGCCACCGGCACGCCGGCCGAAATCCGCGGCGATGCCCGCGTGCGCGAAGCCTACCTGGGAGAGGAAACGGTATGACGACGCAATCCCCATTGCTGAGCCTGCAAGGCGTGCATGCCCACTACGGCAAAAGCCACATCCTGCACGGCATCGACCTGACCGTCGGCCGCGGTGAAGTCGTGAGCCTGCTTGGCCGCAACGGCGCCGGTCGCTCCACCACCATGAAGAGCATCATGGGCCTGGTGGATGTCACTGGCGGCAGTATCGCCATCGAAGGCCGCGACATCACCAACAAACGCCCCTTCGAAATCGCCCGCGCCGGACTGGGCTTCGTCCCCGAAGAGCGCGAAGTATTCGCCAACCTGACGGTGGACGAGAACCTGCGCATGGGCGAACAACCCAGGCGCGACGACGCGCCCTACTGGTCGACCGAACAGATGTTCGACTACTTCCCGCGCCTGAAAGAGCGCCGTGGCACCAAGGCAGGCAACCTGTCGGGCGGCGAACAGCAGATGCTGACCATGTGCCGCTCGTTGCTGGGCAACCCCAAGGTCATGCTGATCGACGAACCCACCGAAGGCCTGGCGCCGAAGATTGTGGAAGTGATCGCCGACGTGATCCGGGACATCCACAAGCGCGGCGTTTCCGTGGTGCTGGTGGAGCAGAAGCTGACCATCGCACTGAAGGTCTCCACGCGCGTCAGCGTGATGGGCCATGGCCGCATTGTTTTCGAAGGACCGCCCGCGCAACTGCATGAACGCCAGGACGTGGTCCAGGAATGGCTGGCGGTGTGACCGCCGGCGCGCATACATAGTCAAAAAGGCAAACATCGTGGATCACACCCCGGAAGTCACCCATCCAGACCTGCGCGGCCAGACTGTCGTCATCACCGGCGGCGCCAAGGGCATAGGCCTGGCCACGGCGCAGGCGTTCACGCGGCAAGGCACCCGCGTCGCGCTGCTGGACATGGACGCGGCCGCCCTGGACGACGCCGTCGCCGGCCTAGTCGCGCTGGGCGGCGAGGCCCTGGCCGTGCAGGCATCGGTCACCGACGCCGACGCCGTCGAACGCGCCTTTGCCCAGGTCGAGCAAGCCTGGGGCCGTATCGACGTACTGGTCAACAACGCGGGCGTATCGGCCAACAAACCCACGCTGGAAGTCACCGTGGACGAATGGCGCCGCGCCGTGGACATCAACTTGACCGGCGTGTTCCTGTGCGCCCAGGCCGCCGGCCGCCGCATGGTGCCCGCCGGCACCGGCACCATCATCAACCTGGCCTCGATGTATGGCGTCGTGGCCGCGCCCGACCGCGCCGCCTATTGCGCCACCAAGGGCGCGGTGGTGCTGCTGACCGAGACCCTGGCCGTGGAATGGGGCCCGGCGGGCGTGCGCGTGAACGCACTGGCCCCGGGCTACGTGGAAACGGACCTGGTTCGCGACCTGGCCGCTCGCGGCCGTCTCGACCCCGAACGCCTCAAGCAGCGCACGCCGCTGCGCCGCCTGGCCCAACCGGCCGAAATGGCCGATCTGGCGGTCTTCCTGGCCTCGCGCCAGGCCTCGTACATCAACGGACACACCCTGGTGGCCGATGGCGGTTGGAGCCGCTACAGCTACCTCTAACCGCAAAACGCATACCTATCTCTGGAGATTCACTCATGGCCACCCACCAACCGCTTGAGCCCCAGGCGCCCTGGCGGCAACTGACGGTAGATGCCAAGGACTGGCAGCAGGCGGATCCCGCCCTGCTCGGCACCATGCTGACCCAATTGCACTGGATCCGCGCCTTTGAAGAGGCCGTGCTGGAGCTCGCCGCCGAAGGCCTGGTCCACGGCCCCGCGCATTCGTCCGTGGGCCAGGAAGGCGGCGCGGTCGGCTCCGTGCTGGCGCTGGGCGCGGGCGACCAGATCAACGGATCGCACCGCGGCCACCATCAGTTCCTGGCAAAGGCCCTGCAGCATGTCGCGCCGCTAGGCCTGGACCCGCGCAATCCGCTCACGCCCGCCATCGACGAGGTCCTGCAAAAGACCCTGGCCGAAATCATGGGCCTGGCCCAAGGCTATTGCCGCGGCCGCGGCGGCAGCATGCATTTGCGCTGGCTGGAAGCCGGCGCGCTGGGCACCAACGCCATCGTGGGCGGCGGCGTTCCGCTGGCCGCGGGCGCGGGCTGGGCGCACAAGCACGCCGGCACCGACCGCGTCGCCGTGACCTACTTCGGCGACGGCGCGGTGAACATCGGTTCAGTGCTGGAAACCATGAACCTGACTGCGGCGTGGAAGACGCCGCTGTGCTTCTTCATCGAGAACAACCGCTACGCCGTGTCCACCACCGTGGAAGAGTCCACCGCCGAGCCCCGGCTGTCGGCGCGCGGCCTGGCCTTCAACATTCCGTCCTGGAAGGTTGACGGCATGGATCCGCTGGCGGTCCACATCGCCATGTCCGAAGCCGTGGCGCACATGCGCGCCGGCAATGGCCCCACCATCGTCGAAGTCGACGTGTACCGCTTCTTCCACCAGAACGGCCCCTTCCCTGGCAGCGCCTTCGGCTACCGCAGCAAGGACGAGGAAGCGCAATGGCGCGGCCGCGATCCGCTGGACAAGATCGCTACGGAGATGATCGGCCGCAAGCTGGTCACGCAGGCCGAAGTGGACGCCTTGCGCCAGCGCTGCAAGGACGTCATGAAGGACGTGGCCGGCCGCCTGACCGAAGCCGCCGAAGGCGGCAAGCGCCGCGTGCGTGCCGACCTCTGGCCCAGCCCGGACTTCCGCGACGTGGGCTTGCGCAGCGATGGCTCGGAACTGACCGGCCTGCGCTACCAGGAAGCCGCCGACTATGCCGGCCAGTCCGCCGACCGCAAGTTCGTGGATGCGGTGGCAGACGTGCTGGACCGCCGCATGGAGACCGACCCGGGCGTGGTGGTGCTGGGCGAGGATGTGCACCGCCTGAAGGGCGGCACCAACGGCGCCACGCGCGGCCTGAAGGATAAGTACCCTGACCGCGTGCTGGGCACCCCCATTTCCGAAAACGCCTTTGCCGGACTGGGCGGCGGCCTGGCCATGGACGGCCGGTATCGGCCGGTCGTGGAATTCATGTATCCCGACTTCATGTGGGTTGCGGCGGACCAGATCTTCAACCAGATCGGCAAAGCCCGCCACATGTTCGGCGGCGACATCGACGTGCCCTTCGTGCTGCGCACCAAGGTCGCGATGGGCACGGGCTATGGTTCGCAGCATTCGATGGATCCGGCGGGCATCTTCGCAACGGCTCCTGGCTGGCGCGTCGTCGCGCCGTCCACGCCCTATGAATACGTGGGCCTGATGAACACCGCGCTGGCCTCCAAGGACCCGGTGCTGGTGATCGAGCACGTGGACCTGTATGCCTCCTCGGGCGAGGTGCCCGCTGACGACCTGGACTACGCGATCCCGTTCGGCAAGGCTCGCGTGCGCCGCGCGGGCGGCAAGGTCACCATCCTGACCTACCTGTCCATGGTCAGCCGCGCGCTCAAGGCCGCCGAGGCTGCCGGTGTGGACGCCGAGGTCATCGACCTGCGCACGCTGGACCGCGCCAGCCTGGACTGGGACACCATCGGCGCCAGCATCATGAAGACCAATAATGTGCTGATCGTGGAACAGGGCGCGCGCGGCACGTCCTATGGCGCCATGCTGGCCGACGAGATCCAGCGCCGCTACTTCGACTGGCTGGATCAGCCCGTCAAGCGCGTGACGGGCGGCGAGGCCTCGCCCAGCATTTCCAAGGTCCTGGAGCGCGCCGCGTTCGCGGACACCGAGGAAGTCATGGCCGGCCTGGCCGACGTGCTGGCCGACCTGGGAGAGCAGGCATGAGCGTCCCGCTGCACATGAACGTGCCGATGGAGGTCGGCATCTGCTGCGCCGACCTGGACAAACTGCTGGCCTTCTATACCGGCGTGCTGGGCCTGAAGCTCGTCAACCGCGTGACCGTCCCGGCCGATAAGGCCCAGGCCACCGGCCTGACGCAGCACGGCTACGACGTGGCCCGGCTGCAGACCAGCTACGGCGAGCGCATCAAACTGCTGCAGCCCGCCGCCGCGCCCGAGACCGCCGCGCGCGGCGCGGCCATCCTGGACCGCCAGGGCGCCACCTACCTGACCTTCATCGTGCGCGACCTGCCCGCCGTGGTGCGCGGCCTGGAAGCGCAAGGCGTGGTTTTCGACAGCGCGCCGGCGCCGATGGAAGTGCGGCCCGGCACCTGGCTGGCGTTCTTCCGCGACCCCGAAGGCAATGTGCTGGAACTGGTCGAGTACGACGATCCCGCCAGCTACCGGCCCGACCTGTACAGCGCCGCAGAATAGGACGAACATCGTGGCACACCTTATCAAGCTCCCCTCCGTTGCCGCCGACACCTCGGGCGGCACGCTGCACCAGTGGCTCAAGAAAGAAGGCGATACAGTCGCCGTGGGCGACGCGCTGGCTGAAATCGAAACCGAGAAGGCCATCGTCGAAATCAACGCCGAGCAAGCCGGCGTGCTGGGCCGGATCGTGATTCAGGCCGGCGCGGCGTCCGTGCCGGTGAACACGGTGATCGGCGTACTGCTGGCCCATGGCGAAGATGCATCCGCCATTGACCGCGCCCTGGCGGAAGCCGGCGCTGCGGCGCAGCCCGCGGCGGCGCCCACGCCTGAACCGGCGCCCGCCGCTGTCACGGCCCCAGCGCCGACGGCTCCCGCCACTCCGCCACAAATCTCGAATCCGCCAAGCGCCGCTCCGGTGCCCGGCGGACGCCTGTTCGCCAGTCCGCTGGCGCGCCGCCTGGCCGCGCAGTGGCATGTCGACCTGCTGGGCGTGACCGGCACCGGCCCGCATGGACGCATCGTGCGCCGCGACGTGGAGGCCGCCCGTGACCGCGCTCCGGCCTCTGCCGCCGCTCCGCTGGCTGGCCGTGCGGCCTCGCGCCGCGTGCCGCACACCGGCATGCGCCGCGCCATCGCGCGCCGCCTCACCGAAAGCAAGCAAAACGTGCCGCACTTCTACCTGACAGTGGATTGCAGGATGGATGCGCTGTTGGCGCTGCGCGCCCAAGCAAACCAGGGCGGAACGGTGAAGCTCTCGGTCAATGACTTCATCGTGCGCGCGGCCGCGCTGGCCTTGCGCGAAGTGCCGGAAGTGAATGCCAGCTGGCAAGAGGACGCCGTCGAATACCACGCTGGCGCCGACATCTCCGTGGCGGTGGCGACCGACGGCGGCCTGGTCACGCCCATCGTGCGCGACGCGGACGTCAAGCCGCTGTCCGCCATCGCCGGCGAAATCGTCGAGCTGGCCGGCCGTGCCAAGATCAATCGCCTGAAACCCGAGGAATTCACGGGCGGTTCGCTGACCGTGAGCAACCTGGGCATGTACGGCATCAGCCAATTCGCGGCCATCATCAATCCTCCACAGGCCGCCATCCTGGCAGTGGGCGCGGCTGAAAAGCGTCCGGTCGTGGACAGCGAAGGCCAACTCGTCGCCGCTACCGTCATGACAGTGACCTTGTCGGCCGATCACCGCGTCGTGGACGGCGCGGTGGGTGCGCGCTGGCTGGCCGCCTTCCGCGCGCTGATCGAAAACCCCGTGCGCATCCTGCTGTGAGACCAGCCATGACCAAGACTACGTTTGATCTTGCCGTGGTGGGCGGCGGCCCCGGCGGCTACGTCGCCGCAATACGCGCGGCGCAGC
This sequence comes from Achromobacter sp. D10, assembly GCF_035282245.1. Classification (NCBI taxonomy): domain Bacteria; kingdom Pseudomonadati; phylum Pseudomonadota; class Betaproteobacteria; order Burkholderiales; family Alcaligenaceae; genus Achromobacter; species Achromobacter sp. D10. The sequence continues at coordinate 1,184,026 of NZ_JAYJLE010000001.1, read as the reverse complement.
TCGGCATGTCGGTCGCGCTGGTGGAACGCGCCGAGCTGGGCGGCATCTGCCTGAACTGGGGCTGCATACCCACCAAGGCGCTGCTGCACAGCGCCACGGTACTGCGCGCGTGCCGTGAAGCCGCGCACTATGGCGTATCGGGCGCAGGCGATGCGCGCCCGGACCTGGCCGCCATGGTGGCGCGGTCGCGCAAGGTAGCGGGCCGCCTGGGCCAGGGCGTAGCGCACCTGATGAAGAAAAACGGTGTCACCGTGTTTGCCGCCAGTGCCAAGCTGGCCGGCGCCGGCCGTCTGACGCTGGACAATGGCACTGCGCTGTCGGCCAGGCACATCGTGCTGGCCACCGGTGCGCGTGCGCGCGAACTGCCCGCGTTGCCCGTGGGCGAACGCATCTGGGCGTACCGCCAGGCGTTGGTCCCCACCGAGATCCCGAAGTCCTTGCTGGTGGTTGGCGCAGGCGCCATCGGCGCGGAGTTCGCCAGCTTCTATCGCGCCGTGGGCGCCGAGGTCACGCTGATCGACATGACCGCGGAGATCCTGCCGCAGGAAGATGCGGAGATCTCGGCGCTGGCGCGCAAATCCTTTGAGAAGCAGGGAATCCGCGTCATGACGCAATGCGCGGTAACTTCGTCCTCGCTCACGGCAAGCGGCGTCAAAGTGGTGCTGGATCAGCAGGGCAAGCGCAGCGAGCTTGAAGTCGACCGCGTCATCGTCGCTGCCGGCATCGTTGGCAACGTCGAGAACCTGGGCCTGGAGCAGACTCGGGTCAAGGTGGAAAAGACGCATATCGTCACCGACGGCCACTGCCGCACGGGCGAACCCGGCGTCTACGCCATCGGCGACGTGGCCGGCGCTCCGTGGCTTGCCCACAAGGCCAGCCACGAAGCCGTGCTGTGCGTGGAAGCCATCGCCGGCAAGCACGTGCACCCCATCGATCCGCTGCGCATTCCCGCCTGCACGTATTCGTATCCGCAGGTCGCCAGCATCGGCATGAGCGAGGCTCGCGCCCGCGAACATGCCGCGAAGACCGGCGGCGACGTCCGCGTGGGCAAGTTCACCTTCGCCGGCAACGGCAAGGCGATCGCCATGGGCGAAGACCAGGGCCTGGTCAAGACGGTATTCGACGCCAAGAGCGGCGAGTTGCTGGGCGCGCACATCATTCACCCCGAAGCGTCCGAGCTCATCACGGGTTATGGCGTGGCGGCGTCGCTGGAAGCCACCGAGGAAGACCTGATGCACACCGTCTTCGCGCATCCGACGTTGTCGGAAACGCTGCACGAGTCGGTGCTATCGGCCTTCGGCCGAGCCCTGCACTCCTAGGCGCAAGGCAAGGCGCGGCGCGGGATCAGATCCGCGCCGCGAAGAAATCCAGGAAGCAGGCAATGCGCCGCGAAAGCTGCGTATTGCGGTGATACACCGCGTGCATGGGCTGCAGGTAGTCCGAGTGCGCGGATTCCATCAGCTTCACCAGCCGGCCCGCCTTGACGTCCTCCCGCACCACGAAGTCGGAGAGGCAAGCGATGCCCACGCCGCGCACCGCCAGCTGCCGCTGCGTCTCGCCGCTGGAGGTGGCCAACGTGGGGACCGCCAGGTAGCTGGATCCTCCTGCGTGACGCAAGGGCCAGACATTCAGGCTTTCGGGCTGGGTGAATCCCAAGAGCTCATGCGCCGCCAAGTCCTCGACAGTCTCCGGCGCGCCGCGCCGGGCCACATAATCCGGGCTGGCCATCACCCAACGCGGCGAAGGGCGCAACGGGCGCGCATGCAAGGTAGAGTCCGTGAGCGGCCCCATGCGTAGCGCGACATCGGTGCGGTGTTCCATGAGATCCACGATGCGGTCGTTGCTGGTGAGTTCCAGCGTAATGGCCGGATACTCGCGCCGGAACTCCGCCACCAGCGGCACCACGCAATGCAACATGACGGGCACAGAAGCATCGATCCGCAAGCGCCCCGCCGGACGTTGGTGCACCATGCGCATGCAGTCTTCAGCCTCATCCAGCGACGCAACGATATGCCTGGCCTTGGGGAGGAAGTGCTTGCCCTCCTCGGTCAGTTCCATGCGCCGGGTGGTGCGGTTCAGCAGGATCACGCCAAGGTCTTCCTCCAGGCGCGACAGCCCGCGGCTGACGCCGGATGCCGTGTGCCCCAGCAGCTCCGCGGCGGCGCTGATAGACCCGGCATCCACCACGCCCAGGAAGAGGCGCAGCGCGTCAGAGTTCAGGGACATAGGGGGTGGCTCCTTGGTGTGTCGGTCGATTGTATAGAGGTAGTGCTTGGATAGAGGGGATTTGTTCAGTCGCGATTGTGGTTCTTTAGACGCCCGATGTAGCGGTGGCCTGCGGAACGCGGGATAACGATTGCGGTCCGGAGCCTACGCTCCGGACTCCCCCTTCGTCATCTTCGTTGCCGCCTGCGGCGGCTGCCTTCAGATTCCCTCGGGCTTATCGACGCCCCGCGTCCCGCAGGCCACCGCTACTCCGGGCTCCGTTGCATCCATCTTCACGGGTGCTGGGACGAAAGGCTTGCGCGGGGTACTCGCCACCGGCGGGGTTTGGCGAAAGATCTTGCGGGGCCCGCTCCCGGCCGGCCGCGCGGGCGGCCTCTGGGAGCATACGCAGTGTCTTGCGTCATACGAGGGCGTCGATGGCTTGATTCGCTGCGGCTGCCAGCAGGGGCGCAGTATGAAAAATAGGAAGGGGACTCACACCAGCGCGCAGCGTCATCCTTGGACGCAAGACACCGCGTAAGCCCCAAAAGGCCGCCCGCGCGGCCGACCTGGGGCGGGCATCGCAAGACACGCCACCACACCCAGGTGCGTGCAAAAACGCCAAGCAAACGACTCGCCCCAACGGCCGGGAAGATACTCCGGCCGAGCCTGTCGCTTCGGGGGCGTGCGGGGCGCGGGGCGTCGATAAGCCCGAGGGAATCCGTAGGGAGCCGAAGGCGGACGAGGATGACGCAGGGGTAGTCCGGAGCGAAGGCTCCGGACCGCAATCGTTGCCCCGCGCCCCGCACGCTCCCGAAGCGGCGGGCGCGTTAAGAACCCTCCCCGCAACAGAGCCAAAAGCAAATAGCCAACACCTCAAGCCACCCTAGCCCCCCCGATAGAAACCACCGTCGCACTAAACCCCTTCAGCAACTCCTCCCTCCGCGACGCCACCTTCGCCATCGCCGCCTCCTTCACATGCCCATACCCCCGTATATCCTCGGGCAAGCTAGCCAATGCCACCGCGCGCTCCAGGTTGCCGCGATTCAATTTCGACAGGATCGCCGTCACCGTCTCGCGATATTCGCGGATCAGTTCGCGTTCCGCGCGGCGCTCGGCCGTGTAGCCGAAAGGGTCCAATCGTGAGCCGCGCAGCCTGCGCATCCGCGCCAGCAGGCCAAAGACTCGCAGCATTCCGGGCCCGTAGCTGCGCTTGATCAGATGGCCGTCCTTGTCGCGGCGCGCAAACAGCGGCGGCGCCAGGTGGAAGCGCAGCTTCCAGTCGCCTTCGAACTGCGCCTGCACGCGCTTGAGGAACTCGCCGTCCGTGTACAGCCGCGCCACCTCGTACTCGTCCTTGTAGGCCATCAGTTTGAAGTAGTAGCGTGCGACCGCCAGCGCCAGCCGGTTGGTGCCTGTGGCCTCGCGCTCGGCCCGTGCCACCTTGTCCACCAGCTCGGTGTATTGCCGGGCGTAGGCCTCGTTCTGATAGTCGGTCAGGAAAGCCTTGCGCACCATCACCAACCGTTCCAGCTCGCCGGCCGGCTTCTTCAGTTCCAGCACGGGGCTGGGTGCGCGTGGACGCTTGAGCTCGATGATGCCCTCCGGGTGAGAAGGCGCGCCGCCATTGGCGATCAGGCGCTTCACGTCTGCGAGGTCGTGCGCGGCGCGGCGGCCCCAGGCGAAGGCCGCGAGGTTGTTTGGCACCTGTTGGCCGTTCAGCTCGATGGCGCGCAACAGCGCATCCTGCGACAGCGGAATCCAGCCCTTCTGATAGGCATAGCCCATCATCAGCGGATTGGAATAGATCGCGTCGCCCAACAGGCACACGGCCAGCGCGGCCGCGTCGACAGTGGCCAGGTGCTCCTTGCCGCAGGCAGCCGCCAGGTCCGTGGTCAGGTTGGCGCCCGGCAGCGTCCAGTCAGGGTTGCTGACGAAAGCGGCGGTGGGCGCCGTGTCGCTGTTGAGCAGGACACGCGTGCGCTCAGGATTCACCCGTGCCATGGATTCCGCGCTGGTGGCTACGACCAGGTCGCCAGCCAGCAGCAGATCGGCCTCACCCATGGCGACGCGGGTGTTCAGCAGATGGTCGGGCGTTTGCGCAAGCACCACGTGCGAATACACCGCGCCGCCCTTCTGCGCCAGCCCCGCCATGTCCAGCACTGAACAACCCTTGCCTTCCAGGTGCGCGGCCATGCCCAAGAGCTGCCCTATGGTCACCACGCCCGTTCCGCCCACGCCCGCAATGAAGACGCCGTATGGCTGATGCAGTTCTCGCGCGGCCGGATGCGGCACGTCGTCGTCGATGGCGCCGTCTTGAGCCAGCGCGCCCGGCTTCTTGAGCTTGCCGCCTTCCACCGTGACAAAGCTGGGGCAAAAGCCCTTCAGACAGGAAAAATCCTTGTTGCAGCTGGATTGGTTGATCGTGCGCTTGCGGCCGAACTCTGTATCCAAGGGTTCCACGGACAGGCAATGGGATTTCTGCGAGCAGTCTCCGCAGCCTTCGCACACGCGCTCATTGATGAGCACGCGGCGAGCCGGGTCGGGGTACGCGTTGCGCTTGCGGCGGCGGCGCTTCTCGGTGGCGCAGGTCTGGTCATAGATCAGCACCGACACCGCGGGATGCTCGCGCAGTTCGCGCATCACCGCGTCCAGCTCGTCGCGGTGCCTGACCGGAACGCCGGGCGCCATGCCTTCGATGCGCTGATACTTCTCCGTGTCGTCGGTGACGACGATGATCTTGTCGATGCCTTCGGCCGCCATCTGGCGGCTGATCATCGGCACGCTCAAGGGGCCGTCTACCGGCTGCCCGCCCGTCATCGCCACAGCATCGTTGAACAGGATCTTGTACGTGATGGGTACCTTGGCCGCCACCGCCGCGCGTATCGCCAAGAGGCCAGAATGAAAATACGTGCCGTCCCCCAAGTTGGCGAAGACGTGCTTTTCCTCGGTGAACGGCGCCTGCCCAACCCATGGCACGCCCTCGCCGCCCATCTGCGTGTAAACGTCGGTGCTTCGGTCCATCCACCGGACCATGTAATGACAGCCTATGCCCGCCATCCCGCGCGAGCCTTCCGGCAGGCGGGTCGAGGTATTGTGCGGACACCCCGAACAGAACCAGGGTTTGCGTTCTTCGACGACACGCGGGCGCGCCAGCGCCTGTTCACGGCCGCTGATGAAGGCCAGACGAGCCTCGATACCGGCGCGCACATCTTCAGGCAGTTCGAAGCGCAGCAGACGCGCGGCAATCGCGCGCGCCACCATCGCGGGCGAGAACTCGTAATGCGCCGGCAGCAGCCAATTGCCTTGCGGCACCGACCATTCCCCGCCGTCCTTGTCGTCGAATTTTCCCACCACGCGCGGAATCTTCTTGCCGCTGCCGATCCAGCTGAACAACTCCTCCTTCAGCTGGTATTCCAGTACCTGGCGCTTTTCCTCGACCACCAGGATCTCGTCCAGGCCTTCCGCAAAACGCTGCATGCCGGTGGACTCCAGCGGCCAGACCATGCCTACTTTAAACAGACGCAGGCCGATGCGCTGGCACACCGCTTCGGACAGGCCCAGGTCCGACAGCGCCTGGCGCGTGTCCAGGTAAGCCTTGCCCGACGTCATGATGCCGAAGCGCGCATCGCGCTGCGGCACCTGCCAGAGCTCGCGGTTGAGCTTATTGGCGCGGGCATAGGCCAGCGCGGCATAGAGCTTGTAGTCCAGCAGGCGGGCTTCCTGCTGTAGCGGCGTATCGGGCAACCGGATGTTCAGGCCGTCGGCCGGCAACAGGAAGTCCTGCGGCAGCACGATCTCCACGCGGTGAGGATCCACATCCACGGAAGCCGATACCTCGACGATGTCGGTAATGCACTTCATGCCCACCCATACGCCCGCATAGCGGCTCATCGCCCAGCCATGCAAGCCATAGTCCAACACTTCCTGGACGCTGGAAGGGAACAAGGCGGGGATCATGCAGGCCTTGAGGATGTGGTCGCTCTGGTGAGGCAGCGTCGAGGACTTGGCGGGATGGTCGTCCCCCGCCACCACCAGCACACCGCCGTGGCGCGACGTGCCCGCCGCGTTGGCGTGCTTGAAGACGTCTCCGCAGCGGTCCACGCCGGGTCCCTTGCCGTACCACATCCCGAAAACGCCGTCATACTTGGCACCGGGAAACAGATTGACCTGCTGCGATCCCCACACTGCGGTGGCGGCCAGGTCTTCGTTGATGCCGGGCTGGAATTCGATGTGGTGAGCCTTCAGGTACTTGGCCGCCTTCCACATGTTCTGGTCGACGCCACCCAGCGGAGAACCTCGGTAGCCGGACACAAAGCCCGCGGTGTTCAGGCCGGCGCGCGCATCGCGCACGCGCTGCATCATGGGCAGGCGGACCAGGGCGTGGATGCCGCTCATCCAGGCGCGCCCGGACTCCAGGGTGTACTTGTCGTCCAGTTGCACGGATTCAAGCGCGGCACGCAAGGCAGGCGTAACAGGAGCGTTCATGTCTACTCCAAGGGATCCAGGAACCCCGGCCGGCTTCGCGCGACACCCTCTTGAAGCGCACGCGGGCGAGCAAGGGACGTGAATTGCGGGCGCTGGCGCGCTTCTGTTTCCATCGGTTGTAACCGGTCGCCCCACCCCGGGCAATAGGGCGATGCGATAATTGCCGCCATGAACTTCGCCCCTCGTATCGTCGACTGGCAGCGCCAACACGGCCGCCACGACCTCCCCTGGCAAAACACCCGGGATCCTTACCGCATCTGGCTCTCGGAGATCATGCTGCAGCAGACGCAGGTGGCGACGGTCATCCCTTATTACGAGCGCTTCCTGCAGCGGTTCCCGGACGTAGCCGCGCTGGCGGCAGCCGCCCAGGAAGACGTCATGCCCTATTGGGCCGGGCTGGGCTATTACGCCCGCGCGCGCAACCTGCACCGTTGCGCGCAGGAAATCGCGCGCGACTGGGGCGGCCGTTTTCCGCCCACGGCCGAAGCGATCGCCACGCTGCCCGGCATCGGCCGCTCCACCGCCGCGGCCATCGCCGCGTTTGCCTATGGCGAGCGCTCTCCCATCCTGGACGGCAACGTCAAACGCGTGTTCACGCGGCACTTCGGCATCGCCGGCGATCCGGCCAAGCGTGAGGTCGAACAGAAGCTGTGGGCGCTGGCCGACGCGCAGGTCGAGGCCGCGCCCGGACTGGACATGGCAGCCTATACGCAAGGGTTGATGGACCTGGGCGCCACGCTATGCACCCGCGGCAAGCCCGCTTGCGAATCCTGCCCCGTGGCGACCAGTTGCGTGGCCAAGCGCGAAGGCCGCCAGGCCGAACTGCCCACGCCCAAGGCGCGCAAGGCGATCCCGGAACGCGAGACCTGTATGCTGGTGCTTCGGCACGAGGGCGCGTTCCTGCTGCAGCAACGGCCCGAGCCCGGCATCTGGGGCGGGCTATGGAGCCTGCCGGAGTTCGACGTGTCGCAAGACCCGGAAAGCGCTTCGCGCGCACTGGGCCTGGAACCTGAACAGCGCTTCGAACTGGCCGCTTTCGCCCATACCTTCACGCACTACCGCCTGCACATCCGCCCCTGGCTCGTGGCCGTGCGAGCCGCCGGCCTGCGCGAATCGGCAAGGCCCGAACGCTGGGTGCCGGCGCAAGAACTGGGCTCAGTGGCGCTGCCGGCGCCCGTGAAGAAGCTGTTGCAGGGGCTGGTCGAAGCGGGCGTGCAGGACAGCTTGTTCAGGGACTGAGCGGCGGCGCGTCGTTCAGTTGGTCATGCGCGGCAGATTGGCTGCCTTGATGGCTCTGCCCATTTGCTCGTAGGTCGTATCGACCATCTTGGCGTAGTCCTGCCCCGACAGCCACACCGGGTCCACGCCCAATTGCTTGTAGGTCTGCTGCAGACGATCCGAAGCCACCGCCGCTTTTGCCGACTGTTCCAGGCGCGTGCGCACCGGTTCCGGTGTGCCCTTGGGCACCGCCAGCCCCAGCCAGGAATCGATTTCCACGTCGTAGCCAGCTTCTTTCAGCGTGGGCACGTCCGGAAACTCGGGCCAGCGAATGGGACTCGCGGATGCCAGCAGGCGCAACCGGCCGGATTGGATGTAGCTGGTCACGTCCGAAGGATTCTGCACAATGGCATCGACCTGTTTGCCCAGCAGGGCCGATACGGTCTCGCTGCCGGACTTGTACGACACCTGCTCGAACTTTGCACCGGTAACGCGCCCAAGGTCGAACATGGCGAGGTTGTTGGGCGCGGAAGGCGCGCCAAAGAAAATGCCAGGACCTTGCTTGGCAGCCGCGACCAAGTCGGCAACGCTCTTGTAGGGAGAATCCGCTCGCACCACCACGCCATAGCGGTAGCGGCCGTAGGCCGCAACGAATTCGAAGTCGCGGGCGGCATAGGGGATGGTCATCAGATGCGGCATGATGGCAATGGACGACAGCGTCACCACGCCCACGTTGTAGCCGTCGGCGGGCTGCTTGGCGACATAGGCCGGGCCGATGGTGCCCAAGGCGCCAGGGCGGTTGAATACCACCACCGCGCGTCCCAGATCCGCTTCCATCGCGCGCGCCAGCTCACGGCTCGCAACGTCGGTATTGCCGCCTGCCCCGTAATTGACTGTCAGCGTGACCTCCTTGTCGGGCCATGCCCAGGCTGGCGCGGCTGCCGCGCACAGCGCAGTGGCGGCGGCGAACGCCGCCAGCATCGATACTCCTTTCATGCTTGTCTCCTGTTGGTTTTTGTATAGGGGCTGCCTGCTCAAGGCATGTAGAAGCCGCCGTTGATATCGAGGATTGCGCCATTGATGAATCCGGCCTCTTCCCCGGCCAGGAAAACCATGGCCGACGCGACTTCCTCGGGAGTGCCCAAACGGCGCACGGGAATCTGCGCCGCGTAGTTTTCGTTCACCGACGGCGCGGCCTGCTGCGCCATCTCCGTCAGGATCCGGCCCGGCGTAATGGCATTGGCGGTAATACCGTGCGGGCCCATCTCCGCCGCGATCGCGCGGGTCAGGCCCAGCACGCCCGCCTTGGAGGCCATGTAGCTGCCGCCGGCTACCAGGGATTTAGCCCGGCCAGCCAGCGAAGACACGTTGACGATGCGCCCCCAACCCTGGTCTCGCATGGCGGGCAACACCATTTGGCATAGCCGGAGTATGGACGTCAGATTGACCTGCAACACGGATTCCCATTCCTGCGGTGTGATGTCCAGAATGCCCGAGGAATTGCCGTCCGCCTGTTTGGGCGAAATGCCAGCGTTGTTCATCAATACCGAAACCGGCCCCCAGGTTTCACGCGCACTTTCCACCAGTGCCTGCATGGCGGGGTAATCGGTCACGTCGGCGCATTCCGTGCGCAGCCGATCGGATGGACCTCCCAGCTTTTGCGCGTCGACACCCTCACGGCTGACCGCCACGACGCGGTAGCCCTTGTCCAATAGAAGACGCGCAACCTCCAGGCCGATGCCGCGTCCCGCGCCGGTTACCAGCGCGACTTTGCTAGGGTCTTTTTTCATGCCTGTTCCGCCGTGAAGAAGGTAATCGGGGGGAACGCGTTTTCGTCGCACATGACTTCGATCAGGGTAGTCAGCTCGGCACGGCGGGCCTCGCGCAGCGCGCCGGCAAGATCAGCCGGCGCCTCGATGCGCACGCCCAGGCAGCCGGCCGCCCGCGCTACCGCAGCATGATCCACGGGGTGGAAATGCACGGCGGACGTATGGGTGCCGAACTTGACGTTTTCGGCATGCTTCTGGAAGCCGAGAATGCCGTTGTTGATCACGACCAGCGTGACCTTGATGCCCATGCGTCTTGCGGTTTCCAGCTCCGACCAGACATGGCCGAAGCCGCCGTCGCCCACGACGCAGACCACGTGCGCGTCCGGCCTGGCTACTTTGGCGCCCATGGCCATGGGGAAGCCCCAACCCAGACCGGCCAAGCCCCGCGGCGTCAGGAAGCGCATGCCCGGCGCCAGGGACGTCAGGTAGTTGGCGATCCAGATGGACGAATAGCTCGCATCCGCCACCACGATCGTGTCCTGGTCCACGTCCTGGCGGATCTCCTCCAGCAGGCGTTCGGGGCGAATCGGTTGTTGGTCGGACAGGCGCACGGCGCGCGATGCTTCCCAGGAGGAAGCGCGGCCGGCCTGAATGGCGGCCTCGAGCCCCGCCCGGCGCGATTGGGCGGCCGACAGGTCGCGGCTGGCAAGCGCGCGCTGCAAGGCCAGCAGCGTTTCCCTCGCGTCTCCCGCCAGGCGCAGCGCTTCGTAATTGCGGCCGATTTCAGCGCCGTCGACATCGATATGGATGTAGCGGGCGTTCTTCGGATAGAGCTTCCAGGAGTCGGTCGCGTTCTGGTTGGTGCGCGAGCCCACCAGCAACACCACGTCGGCATCGGTGATCAACGGGCGCAGGTCGCGACTGGCGCTGTTGGGGCCCATAAAGTAGCCGACCACGCCCAGCGAAAGCGGATGCCGCTCGTCGACGCCGCCCTTGCCCATCACAGTGGTGCCCACCGGCAGATGCGCTGATTCCTGCAAGGCAGCCAGGGCCTGGCTGGCGCCGGACACATGCACACCGCCCCCGGCGATGATCACGGGCCGTTGAGCGCCGGCAAGCAGGTCAGCAGCGGCCTGGACCGCATCATCGGCCGCCACATTGCGGTCCAAGGGGAAATGCCCCAGGTTCGCCTGCCGCTGCGTCGCCGCCGCGGCCTCGGTCAGCAGATCCGCGGGCAGCATCAGCGCGACCGGCCCCGGCCGGCCAGAGCAGGCAATCGCGAATGCCTGGTCCACGTAGTCCTCGACCCGCGAGGCCTCGGTGACACGGCGTACCCACTTGGTGCAGGACGAGAACAAGCCTAGATGGTCAAACTCCTGGAAAGCGTTCTTGTCGGTCTGATCGCGATTGACATCCTGCACCAGCGCAATCACCGGTATCGATACCTTGAGGGCCTCGGCCAGAGGCGGTACCAGCAGGGTCGCAGCAGGGCCGTTCTGGGCCGTGACGATAGCGGGCTTGCCGGTAATGCGGGCATAGCCGTCCGCCATGTAGCCGCCGGCGTTTTCGCTGCGGTACGCCACTTGGGTCAGGCCGAGCTCTTCGCAAGCCAGGTGCAGCATGCTGGGCAGGCTTTGGCCGAATACATGGGTGACGCCGTGACGGATGAGCGCTTTCGCGATCAGGTGAGCCACCGTGCCATGGTTGGTGAGGCCGGGCGCGGCCAAGGGGTGCAACGTCGACATCTCGTCTCCTGTTTATATTTTATAAAATATAGACGGCGTCTCGAATCGCGGTCAATCATTTTATTTTTTACAAAATATAAATTCGGCGACCGGGGCGACGGTAAAATCAGCCATGCGCGGCCAGCCCCGCGCCGACCCACGCGGCCCGGCCGACCAGGAACACAGAATGACCATGAATTTGGCGCCGATGCAGCGGGAAAACATGACCGCCCGCATCTATCGTGAAATCAAGCAGAAGATCATGATGGGTGAGCTACGGCCCGGCGACACCATTACGCTGCGCTCGATTACCGATACGCTGGGCGTGAGCCAGACGCCCGTGCGCGAGGCCTTGCTGCAACTGGTGTCCGAACGCGCGCTCACGCTCAGCCCAGGCAAATCGGTCAAAGTGCCTGAACTTACCGTGGCCCAGCTACAGGAACTGCGCAGCATCCGCCTGGAACTGGAGTGCTTCGCCGCCCGTCGCGCCGTGCCTCACGCAACCCCGGCGCTGATCGCCGAACTGCGCGGCATCCATGCCAGCCTGATGGATAGCCGCAAGCAACAACTGATGGCCCCGGTACTGGCCCGGAACTTCGATTTCCACTTCGCGCTGTACTCGGCCGCGCAGATGCCGCATCTGCTGTTCATGATCGAGAATCTATGGGTGCAGACGGCTTCATACCTGTCGTACCTCTATACCCCGCCCTTCCCTGTCCTGCCCAACGGACATCCGCACGAAGGCATCATCGCGGCCTTGGAAGCTGGCGATACCGAGGCCGTCGTGCGTGAAATCCGCCGCGATATCGAAGGCCATGGCGAATTCCTGATCCGCTATCTCACGGAACACGGGCTCGTGAATTAACGCGCCGGCAAATGCCTAGCCGGCATCCGCGGGTTCCGCGCCCGCTCCCAGCAACATCACCAGTTTCAGATCCGGGTGCGTCGCGAGCCGGAACGTGATCTGCTGGTAGGCGAGCTTGCCACGGCGCGGATGCTGGAATTCGCGCAGGCCGCCTTCGCGCTCCACCACGGCATGTCGCGTCCACCAATGCGCAAACACCGGGCTCTGCCGGTTCAGGTTGTCCAGCAGCGCCAGCACCGCCGACTCATCCAGGTGCGCGCCGGCATCGGCGCGAAACTCCGCCACCACGCGGCGGGCGCGCTGGTCCCAGTCCACCACCAACTCGCGCGCGGCGGGATCCAGGAAGATGTAGCTCAGCAGATTGGGCTCAGCGTCGCGCGCCGGCCAATTGTCGAACAGATCGCGCAGGGGCTCGTTGTAGGCAAGCACGTTCCAGGCGCGGTCCAGCACATACGCCGGGGCATTGATCGCGTTCACGCATTCCTGCAAGGGACCCGGCGCGCCGGCATCGTCGCGCGCGTGCTGCGGATCCGCGCAGTCGGCCAGGTCGAACAGATAGGCACGTTCGGCACGGGCCAGCTGCAACACGCCCGCGATGCGCGACCAGACCGAAGGCGATACCGACACCTCCCGCCCCTGTTCGATCCACGTGTACCAAGTGACGCTGATGCCGCACAGCTGGGCGACTTCTTCGCGCCGCAGCCCAGGGGTGCGGCGGCGCATGCCTTCGGGCAAGCCCGCCATCTGGGGTGTGATGCGTGAACGGGCACTACGCACGAATTCACCGAGCGCCTGGCGGCGCAGGGGAGAACCTTCGTGGCCGGCGGCGGCCGTCTGGGGGGAAGTAGTCATACCAGGATGAGCAATGGGCTTGTACGTGTATGGGCAGCCGCCTATCTTAGCGCCTGGGCCGCCACTTCCAAACGCTTACCCAATCCGTGCCGGGCCCGGCCATCCAAGGACTCCCATGACCTCCACCACCCATGACGCCGCCGTCGACCGCCAATTCAGCCCCCGCGCAACCGCCTACCTGACCAGCGCCGTACACGCCCAGGGCGAAGACCTGCTGCAGATGGCCGACATTGCCGCGCAGCATCCCGAAGCCCGGCTGCTGGACTTGGGCTGTGGCGGCGGCCACGTGAGCTTTCACGTGGCGCCACATGTCAAGCAAGTGACCGCATATGACTTGTCCCAGCAGATGCTGGACGTGGTTGCGGGCGAAGCCGCCAAGCGCGGGCTGGCCAATCTCGCCACGCGCCAGGGCAAGGCCGAGTACCTGCCGTTTGGCGACGGCGAGTTCGACCTGGTGATGTCGCGCTACTCCACCCATCACTGGCAGGACGCCGGGCGCGGCCTGCGCGAAGCCTTTCGCGTGCTGAAGCCAGGCGGCATCGCCGTGTTCGCCGACGTGGTGTCTCCGGGCGAACCGCTGTTGGACACCTGGCTGCAGACCATCGAAGTGCTGCGCGACACCTCGCACGTGCGCGACTACTCGGTCGCCGAATGGACCCGCATGCTGACCGAGGCCGGCTTCACTTTGCAGGGCCTGGTGCCGCGCCGCCTGCCGCTGGAGTTCCAGTCCTGGGTCACGCGCATGCGTACCCCGGACACGCTGGTCGCGGCGCTGCGCCATATGTTCGGCATCGCGCCAGACGTGGTGCGCACCCACTTCGATGTGCAGGAAGACGCTTCCTTCACCAGCGACACGGCGACCATCGTGGTGAGAAAACCGGGCTGATACGCCGCTGGCGCCGGGACCGCTCGACAGCGTCCCTTCCGACCTGTATAGGTACGGGTTCGTCAGAATCCCGCACAGGTAAGGAAGCGCCATGTCCGATACGTCCAAACAGCCTCTATCCGCCGCGTCGCTGGCGGACCTGACCGTCGCCGAGGCCGCGGCCCAGATCCGGCAGGGCCGCCTTACCAGCCTTGCGCTGACCCAGGCCTGCCTGGATCGCATCGCCGCCCGGGAAGATCTCAACGCCTTCATCACCGTGGACCGCGAGGGTGCGCTGGCCCAGGCCCGCGCCAGCGATGCGGCCAGGGGCCAGGCGAGCCAGGCCGCGCTGCCGTTGGCCGGCGTGCCCATCGCCATCAAGGACAATATCCATGTCGCCGGCCTGCCCAATACGGCAGGCACGCCCGCCTTGAAAAACTTCCGGCCAGCCCAGGACGCGCCGGTCGTTTGCCGCCTGCGCGAGGCAGGCGCCGTCATCGTGGGCAAGACCAACATGCATGAACTGGCGTTCGGCGTGTCGGGCTACAACACCGCTTTCCCCGGCACGCGCGGCGAGGGCACGCGCAACGCATACGACGCCAGCCTGATCGCCGGCGGCTCATCCTCGGGCAGCGGCGCTGCCGTGGGCGCGCGCCTGACGCCGGCCGCGCTCGGCACGGACACGGGCGCATCGGTGCGCCTGCCGGCGGCGGTCAACGGCGCGGTGGGGTTTCGCCCCTCCGTCGGGCGCTATGACGGCGCCGGCATTACGCCCATCTCGCATACCCGCGACACACCTGGGCCCATCGCCAACAGCATGGACGACATCGTGCTGCTGGATGCCGTGCTGACGGGTGACCACCAGCCCCTGACCGCGCTGCCGCTTACAAGCATGCGCCTGGGCCTGTGCGGCTATTTCTGGAAAGACCTGGACCCACAGGTACAGGACGTGATGGACGCCGCGCTCGCCAAGCTGCGCGCGGCCGGCGTGCAACTGGTGGAGCTGGATATGCCCGGCCTGGAGGCCAGCAACGCCGCGGTGGGCATGCCTGTCTGCCTGTACGAGCAGAAAGCCGATCTGACGGACTATCTCAGCCGCTATGGAACCGGAGTCACTTTTGAGCAAGTCGTCGCGCAGATATCCAGCGCGGACGTCAAAGGAATCTTTGAAGGGCTGATCGTGCCCGGCGTGCTTCCCCTGCCCACGGGCGAAGTGCTGCCGTTGCAACCCCAGTATGAACGCGCCATGGCGACGCACCGCGACGAACTTATCAACGTGTACCGCCGGGCATTCCAGGACCATGCCCTTGACGGCCTGCTGTTTCCGACCGTGCCGATCCCGCCCATGGCCGCGACGCCGGACGCCAGCAGCTTCGAGAGCTTCGGCCGCCTGGCGCGCAACGTCGATCCCGGCAGCAACGCCGGCCTGCCCGGGCTGAGCGTGCCCGCGGGCTTGTCGGCGCAAGGGCTGCCGGTAGGACTGGAGGTCGACGGATTGCCGGGCGAGGACCGCAAGGTGCTGGCGGTCGGTCTGGCGCTGGAAGGCGTGCTGGGCCGGCTGCAAGGGCCCGGGCGCTCGGGCGGTTGAAGGATTGAGCGCCGCGCGCGGCAACTGCATGAAAAAGCGCCAGCCGTTGCTACAGGCTGGCGTCTTTTGGGGTGGAGTTATGGCTTGAGCACGCTGGGAAACCGGACGCTTGCCCCGGGCCTCAGGCGCTATGCCGCTCTCGAGGTGTCAGCCTTTCAGGCAGGTGCTCATGAAGGTTTTGCGCTTGTCGCCCGTGAGCTGCTGCGACGTAGCCTTGGCGTTGCAGTCCTTCATTTTCTGCTGCTGCGGCGTGAGTTCCTTGGCCGGCGCGGCAGTTTCGCCCTTCAGGCAGCTGCTCATGTAGGTCTTGCGCTCATCCCCCTTCTTGCCTTCCGCCGACTTGTTGCAATCGGCCATGCGCTGCTGCTGCGGCGTGGGCGTCTTTGCGGGGGCAGGCGCTGCGGGGGTTTGGGCAAGGGCTGCCCCGGCGAAACAAGCGGTCAACAGAAAGGCCGAGGCCAATTGGCTGGTACGGGAAAGCATGGGTTCCTCCCTTGGCGCCCGCGCGCCTGGATTCAGTCGCAAAGGCGGGCCGCACGATCCGCCGGCCCAATCGCCGGCCCGGTCATGATCGAACAATCCAGACGCCTTCGCAAGAGCGCGGAAAGTCAAGAATCGCCAAGGCCTTACGGGGCCCTGAACCGCTTGGCGGCTTCCCCCTCTGCAAGCCCGACCCGCTGGCGAATTTGCGACCAATCAGAGCAACCTGTTACCCATTCATCCCTTTGCCCCGTTGTGCGCCGGACGCGAAAGGTGTGAGATAAGCATGCCTCAACCCAGAGATGGCGATGACCGCCCTGCAGGCGCCCGGCGCCCGACAGCGCGGCAGTACAGGAGACCATGATGAAACTTGCCCTAGCTTCGTTCGCGCTGCTTGCGGGCCTGTCCGGCGCCGCCGCCGCGCAGAGCCTGGTCTATGGCGTCACGCTGGGCAATGTCCAGGCCGTGCGCGACGTCAACCAGAATATGTCGGCCATCACCGGTCTGCTGTCCAATCAATCCACCCGGCACATCAACAGCGCCATGCTGACTTTCGTGCTGTACGACGCGCAGAACCGCGAGATCGGACGCGTGCGCGACGATGTTGTCGGCCCGCTGGCGCCCGGGCAGATCAAGCAGATCCGGGCCGTCACCCCGTTGCAATTCACCCGCGTCACCGCGTTGGACGTCGACGCCCGCTAGGCTTTCCTTTACGGCCTGCCCGCCGGAAAAAACCCTGATTACTTCAGGGTTTAGACAGCGTGGCGCAAGGTCAAATATGGGAAAATTCGGTTTGTCGACTCAATAAAAGGGGCTTCCACACGAAGCCCCTTGTTGCGTGCGCCGACGCGCCAGCACGCCTGGCTCCAGCTACGAGGAAGAAAAGATCATGTTTCCAAAAAGACTTACCGAAGGCTATCAATCTTTCCTGGGGGGCCGTTTCCCTTCAGAAAGCAGCCGATACCAGAAGCTGGCCGAATCGGGACAAAACCCGGAAATCCTGATCATCGGGTGCTGCGACTCCCGCGTGTCGCCTGAAGTCATCTTCGACGCCGGGCCCGGCGAAATGTTCGTCGTGCGTAACGTCGCGAATCTGGTCCCGCCCTGTGACCCGGATTCGGAATCCTCATACCACGGCACCAGCGCCGCGATCGAATTCGCGGTCAACGGCCTGAACGTGAAACACATCGTCGTGCTGGGACATGCGTCCTGCGGCGGTATCCGCTCCTTCTTCGACGACGCCAAGCCCCTGACCAAGGGCGATTTCATCGGCAAGTGGATGTCGCAGATCGAACCCGTGGCCGAACGCCTGGGTCCCGGCACGGGCGACCGCCAAGCCAACCTGAAGCGTCTGGAACTGGCCGTGGTCGAACACAGCCTGAACAACCTGATGACCTTCCCGTCCATCCGCCGCCGCGTGGAAAAGGGCGATCTGGAACTGCACGGCACCTACTTCGGCGTGGCCACCGGCCTGCTATACCTGCGCGACCCCGCCACTGGCGAATTCCAGCCCTGCCTGGAAGCGCCGGCAGCTGGCTAGACGCGGCCGGCCAGGCGCGGCCGGCTAGGCGCGGCCGGCCAGGCTGCCTCATACCCGGTACGCCTGCGCCAGCCTTTCGTAGTTGTTCTTCAGGATGATGCCCGCGTAATACACGTGTTCGCGCATCAGGTCCTCGGCCCGCGCGCCGTCGCGGGCGATGATCGCATTGACGATGCGGTGATGGTCGTCGTGCGATCGCAAGATGATCCCGTGGTCCTCCCACAGGATGATCCGGTCCGACGCGTAGGGGATGGCCTGCGCCTGCGTCGCAAAACGCCGCACCCAGGGGTTGCCTGCCGCTTCCAGGATGCCGTTGTGCAGGGTGATGTTCACCTGCTGGTACGGCAGATGATCCTCGGCCAGCAATACTCCCTTGCCCAGGATCCGATCCCCCTCGTCCAGGCAGTTCTTCAATACCGCGACGGCATCGTTCGATAACCCGCGCATGGCGGCCTGGCGACAGGCCAGCCCTTCCAGCGCCGCGCGCACCTCGTAGGCCGCCACGATTTCACCGATGTCGTACGCACGCACCGTATAGCCGCGCTTGGGCAGATGCTCCAGCAAACCCTCGTTGCCCAGCGTGGCCAACGCGGCGCGCACCGGCGTGCGCGACACCCCCAGTTTTTCCGCCAGCGGGATTTCTTCCAGGCGGGCGCCAGGGCTGAACTTGCCGTGCAGCACCCAGTCCCGCAGCGTGTCGGTAACGTGTTGAGATAGCGTGTCCATAGCGGCATTGTATACATGAAGAATACATACAGCGCTAGAACGCAATGTGAATTTCGGAACATCTCCGTAAAACACGATGTAAATCAAGCGACACCGAGGGTAAGCCCCTATACCTGCACCACACCCATGTATACATAATCGCAAAAAATTCAACACCGCGGCCATGTCCCACCCCTAGGCGGACAGCACGCTATCAGGAGACAGCATGTCCAATGTATCCACGCCGGCCAGCACGGCACCGGCCTCCCGCCTTGCGCTCGTCACGGGCGGCGGCGGCGGCATAGGCGCTCGCATTTGCCATGAGCTGGCGCGCGCCGGCCTGCGCGTCGTGGTTTCGGATCTGGACGCGGAGCGCGCTCGCCGCGTGGCAGATGGACTGGGCGCCCCGCATGCCTCGCACGCCTTCGACGTCAGCGACGAAGCCTCTGTCGACAACGCCTTCGAGCAGATCGAAGCACAGCATGGCCCTATTGCGGTGCTCGTCAGCGCCGCCGGTCTGCTGCTGTTCCAGGAAAACGGCGAGCGTCCGCTCATCAAGGACACCTCCCTGGACATCTGGGAACGCAGCTTCGCGGTCAACGCGCGTGGCGTCTTTCTTTGCGGCCGCGCGTACCTGCGACGGCGCGAGGCCGCGCCGCTGGCGCACGGCCGCATCGTCACGTTCACCTCGGTGGCGGCGCAACTGGGCGGCTACCGCTCCAGCGCTTCCTACATCGCGGCCAAGTCCGCGGTGCTCGGCCTGACCAAGGCCATGGCGCGCGAATCCGCGCACCTGGGCGTCACCGTCAATGGCATTGCGCCGGGCCTCATCGACACCGACATGCTGCGCAGCACCGTAACCAGCAGCGGGGCCCTGGCCGCCGCAGCGCAAGCCATTCCACTGGGCCGCATCGGCACGGTGGACGACGTGGCCGCGGCCGTGCGCTTCCTGGCATCCGAGGAAGCCGGCTACATCACCGGCAGCGTCATCGACGTCAACGGCGGCTACCGCATGCAGTAAGGCTCTCCGGCGGCCAGGCCGGCAACGCAGCAAAGCGCCACGCACAAACAAAGGCGCGCACTAAAAAGAACGGGAGACAAAGATGAAGAATCGCAGTCGCTACGCAGCCGCCGCGCTGTGCGCATGGGCGCTGAGCACCGGCGCGCACGCGCAGCAGGAACCAGGCATCACCGACAAAACCATCAAGATCGGCCTCTTCGCGCCGCTGTCCGGCAGCGGCATGGCCTATGGTTTCGACGTGTTGAACGCCGCCAAGATGTGGTACGCCAAGGTCAACAAGGAAGGCGGCGTGCATGGCCGCCAGATCGAGCTGGTGATCGAGGATGACCGCTGCAATGCCAACGACCTGGTTGCCGCGGTCAAGAAGCTGAACGAACAGGACAAGGTCTTCCTGTTGAACGGCGGATCCTGCTCGGCCGCGGTAGTGGCCTCGCGCGAATATGTCGAGCGCGAAAAGGTTCCGCTCGTCATGCTCAACGCATCGGGCGACGGCGCGCTTTATCCGCCATCCAAATACATCTATGGCGCGTTCTCGATTTCGCAGCACGCCGTCGGCGGCTCGATGGTGCAGTTCGCCGCCGAGCAACTGAAGGCCAAGAAAATCGGCTACATCAACCATGACGACGCCTATGGCGGCTGGAACCTGGAAGCCGCGCAGGCCCAGGTCAAGCAGCTGGGGGAAGTGGCCCTGCAAGTCCAGTCGGTGAATCCCAATATCACCGACGTGACCGCGCCCATGCTGAAGATCCGCGCGGCCAATGCCGACGTGCTGCTGCTGACCACGTATGCCCGTCCGGCCGCGCTCATCATCAAGAAGGCGCAGGAGCTGGGTTGGAACAAGCCCATCGTCCTGGCGGTAAACGGCACGGCCGACCTGAAGCAATTGGTCGAAAACGTCGGCAACAAGGACGCCTTCAAGAACGTCTACATCCAGGAAGTCCTGTCCGACATGCCGGGCGGCGCCAAGCTGAGCTGGGTGTATGACATGTACAAGCAGGCCTACCCCGACCTGGCCGCCAAGCCGGGGCATCCGCAGACCTACATGCCCTACGGCCTGCCGCCGGCCATGGCGGTGGTCAACGCGCTGAAGGCCGCCGGCCCGCAGCCCACGCGTGAAAAAGTCCTGCAGGCGCTTGAAACCATGAAGTTCGACTCCGGCGTCATGGCAGGCCCGATCGAGTTTGGCCCGAATGACCGTGCCGCGCAGGAATCCGCCATCTACATCAAGTTCGACGGCACCAACATGTCGCTCGTGCCCGGCGCCTTCAAGAGCGTCTGGCAGTACCAGAAGTAAACCAGCGGCCCGCGACGGGTCTGGCCCGCGCGCTGGCGCAGCAGCGCGCGGGCTGCCGGAGAACATCATGAGCTTTGCCGATATCTGGCTGTTCCTGCAGCAGGGGGTGCTGTCGGGACTGGTGACGGGCAGCGTGTACGCGCTGCTGGCAGTCGCCGTAGTGATTATTTTCAAAACCACCGACGTACCCAATTTCGCCCAGGGCGAAATCTTCATGGTCGGCGGCTACATCGCCCTTTTTCTTACCCTGGTAATGGGCTGGCCCTACCTGGTCGTGATTCCCATCACGCTCGTAGCGGTGGCCGTCTTGTCCGGCCTCTTCCAGCGCGTCGTCATGGAACGCGTCATCGCTTCCAAGGGAGTGGGCGTGCAAATGGTGATCGCCACCCTGGGCCTGGCCTATGCGCTGAAAGGCCTGGTGCGCCAGACCGGCCTGGGCGACACGCCGCGCTCGCTGCCGCCGCTGGCCTCGACCGACGCCATCATCATCGGCGACGCGGTGCTGACCCAGCTCGACCTGGTGATCTTCGCGGTCGCCGTGGCGGTCATGCTGCTGCTCTTCGGCATGTTCACCTACACCCGCGTGGGACGCGCCATGCGCGCAGTCGGCATGAATCCCAAAGCCGCCCGGCTGGTGGGCGTGAACCTGACTCGCATCCGCATGCTGGTATGGGCGCTGGCCGGGCTGATCTCCGCGGTCGCGGCGCTGCTCATCACGCCGAAGATCCTCATCACCCCAGACATCGGCCACATCGCCATCCTGGCGTATGCCGCCGCCATCGTGGGAGGCATCACAAGCCTGCCCGGCGCGGTGGTGGGCGGGTTCGTGATCGGCGTGGCCGAAAACCTGGTGGGGCTGTTCATTTCTACCAATGCCATCGTGGTCGCGCCCTTCGTCGCCATCATGGTCGTGCTGCTGCTGCGTCCGCAAGGACTGCTGGGCGGAAAACTGCAGGTGAAGAAAGTATGAGCAAGAAAATCGACCATGCGCTGCTGGCGCTGATGGCCGTCGTGCTGGCCATCCTGCCCTTCGCGGCCAGCGGCTATGTCATCTACGTGGTGAACCTGCTGATGGTGTTCGTGGTGCTGGCGCTGGGCCTGCATCTGGTCATCGGCGAAACCGGACAGTTTGCGCTGTCGCACGCGGCCTTCTACGGCGTGGGCATCTATACCGCCGGCCTTATCAACAATCTCTGGCATCCGCCTTTCTTCATTTCCATCATCGCGGGCGGGCTGCTGGCCGCCGCGCTGGGCTATGTGATCGGCGCGCTGGCCCTGCGCATGCGGGACATCTACCTGGCACTGTCGACCTTCGCCTTCGGCGAAGCGATGCAATGGGTTTTCCTGAACTGGCAATCTGTCACCAACGGATCGAACGGATTCCGGATTTCCCCCGCCACGCTGTTCGGCTACGAGCTGGTGTCGGATGCCAAGGCCTATCCCTTTGTCGTGCTGATTGCCGCGTTGCTGCTATGGGCCACCATCGCCCTGTCACGCTCGCAGCTTGGCTCGGCCTTCCGTGCCGTACGGGAAAGCGATGTCGCGGCCCAGGCCATGGGCGTGAACATCAACGCCATCAAGCGCACCGCCTTTACCCTGTCCGCCGCTTATGCCGGCATCGCCGGCGGCATGTACACGACCTTCGCCTCCTTCATCCATCCGGAAAGCCTGGGTTTCCAGACCACCATTCTGATCCTGACCATGGTGGTGGTCGGCGGCATCGGTTCGGTGCGCGGCGCCATCGCCGGCGCGCTGGTCTTCGGCCTGATATCCGAACTGCTGCGCCAGGCGCTGTCGTTCCAGGAAATCATCTACGGCTTCATCCTGATGGGCTTCATGATGTTCGCGCCCAAAGGCCTGTTCGCTGGCCGCGGCGCGCGCGCACGCGCGCCATCTCCCGCCGCGCCTCTGCCCTCGGCATCGCGCCAGGCTGCGGCCAAGCCGACCCAAAGGAGCGCGGCATGAGCAACCATCCCTATCTGGACGTCCAGGGCCTGACCGTGAAGTTTGGCGGCCTCACCGCCATCAACGGCTTGTCGATGCAGGTGGAACGCGGCCGCATCCATGCGCTGATCGGCCCCAATGGCGCGGGCAAGTCCACCACATTCAATTGCATCTCCCGCTACTACCGGCCCAGCAGCGGCAGCATCCTGTTCGATGGCGCGGACATCACCCGCAAGAAGCCGCACGAAATGGCGGCGCTGGGTGTGGCCCGCACCTTCCAGAACCTGGAGCTGTTCGGCGCGCTGACCGTACGCGAGAACGCCCTGCTGGGCACCTATGCGCATGGCGCCGACAGCACCGGGAAACTGCTGCGGCCGGCTGCCGCGCAAACGCGCGAACGGGTCGAGCACCTACTGGAGCGCGTGGGGCTGGCTGATTTCCTCGACACGCCGGCATGCAGCCTGGACTTCGGCCGCCAGAAGATGCTGGAGCTGGCGCGCGCCCTGGCGATATCGCCCAAGCTGCTGTTGCTGGACGAACCGGCGGCTGGCTTGCGCAACCGCGAAATCGAAACGCTGGACCGTCTTCTGAACGAGCTCTGCGAGCGCGACGGCATCACGGTGCTGCTGGTTGAACATGTCATGCAGCTGGTGATGTCGATTTCGCATCGCATCACCGTCATGTCCTTTGGCGAGAAGATCGCCGAAGGCACGCCCGCGGAGGTGCGCAGCAACCCCCGGGTCATTGAAGCCTATCTGGGCAAGGGAGCCGCTGGTGGCTGACTATCTGCTTGAAGTCGACGCGGTATCCGCCGCCTACGGCAACATCCGCGCCTTGCAGGACGTGTCGCTGAAGGTGCCGCAAGGCGCCATCGTTGCGCTGCTGGGTGCCAACGGCGCTGGCAAGTCCACCACGCTCAATGTGATTTCGCGGCTGGTGGCGCCAACCGCGGGCAGCGTGCGTTTCGCCGGAGAACCCATACACCGCCTGCCGGCGGATGCCATCG
Organism: Achromobacter sp. D10; assembly: GCF_035282245.1. NCBI lineage: Bacteria > Pseudomonadati > Pseudomonadota > Betaproteobacteria > Burkholderiales > Alcaligenaceae > Achromobacter > Achromobacter sp. D10. The sequence goes on along the minus strand of NZ_JAYJLE010000001.1, from coordinate 1,160,462 downwards.
TGGGGCGCGGCATTGTGCAGGTTCCGGAAGGCCGCGAGATCTTCCGTGAAATGAGCGTGCGCGAAAACCTGGAAATGGGCGCCTACCTGCGCAGCGACCGCGCCGCGGTCAAGCAGGACCTGGAGATGGTGTGCGACACCTTTCCGCGCCTGCGCGAACGCTACGAACAAAAGGCCGCGACGCTGTCCGGCGGCGAGCAGCAGATGCTGGCCACGGGCCGCGCCATGATGGCGCGCCCTCGCATGATCCTGCTGGACGAACCGTCGATGGGGCTGTCGCCGCTGGTGGTGGAGCAGATCTTCGACATCGTGCTGCGGCTCAATCGCGAGCAAGGCATCACCATCCTGCTGGTGGAACAGAACGTGAAGCTGGCGCTGTCGGTGTCCAGCTACGCGTACATCCTCGAGAACGGCGAAATTGCCCTGGAAGGCGAGTCGGCCGCGCTGGCCAGCGACGAAGGCGTGCAGCGCGCCTATCTGGGCGCCTGAGGCGCCGAAAGGACTAATCATGATATCGATGCAAGACAAGCGGGTGCTCGTCACGGGCGCGGGCCGCGGCCTGGGCGCAGCCATTGCGCAAGGCTTTGCCAACCAAGGCGCGGCCGTGATCGTGGCGGATGTGGACGCGGCGCTGGCCGAGGCCACCGCACAGGCCATCCGCGGCGCGGGCGGCAAGGCTTTGCCCGCCGTGCTGGATGTGACGGATGCGGCCGCAGTCCGGGCTTACGCGCAGCGGTCCGCCACCGAGCACGGCAACCTGGACATCCTGGTCAACAATGCCGGCATTTCCGCCCGCGCCCCCTTCGACGATCCGAACACGCCCGAGATCTGGGAGCGCCTGATGAGCGTAAACCTGCAGGGCACCTTCAACGTCACGCACGCTTTTGTCGAGCAGCTGAAGGCCACGCGTGGCGCCATCGTCAACCTGTGCTCCATCGTGGCCTACGGCTGCAGCATCTCAACCGCGGGTTACGTCGTGTCCAAGGGCGGCGTGCGCTCGTTCACCGAGGTGCTGGCGCGTGACTTGGCGCCGCATGGCGTGCGCGTGAACGCCGTGGCCCCCGGTCTGATGGAAACCGAGATGACCGCAGGCCAGCGCGCGCAGGCACAGGGCACGGACTGGTACATGAAGCGCGCCCCCATGGCGCGCGCGGGACGGGCCGACGAAATCGTGGGCCCGGTTCTTTTCCTGGCTTCGGACATGGCCAGCTACGTCAACGGCGTAGTGCTGCCCGTGGACGGCGGCTACCTCGCCGTATAAGGACACATCATGGATCTGGGAACGGCATTGGTCACGGGTGGCGCAAGCGGCATGGGCCTTGCGATCGTCGAACGGCTGGCGCGCGACGGCTTTCGCGTCGTCATGGCCGACCGCAACGCGGAGCTGGCCGCAACACAAGCGCAGGCGCTGCAAGCGCAGGGGCTGGACGTGGAATACCGCGTGGTGGACCTGACGGACGAAACCGCTACCCGAGCGCTGGCGCGGTCGCTCGCGCCCCTGGCCGCGCTGGTCAACAACGCCGGACTCTTCGATGAGCGCAAGTTCTTCGAAGTGGACAGCGCCGACTACCGCCGCGCCTTCGACGTGAACCTGCTGGCGGTGGCGACCCTGACACAGGAAGCCGCGCGCGACATGGCGCCGGGCGCCAAGATCGTCAACATCGCATCGCGCGCCTACCTGGGCGCGAAGAATCATCCGCATTACGTGGCATCGAAGGCCGCCCTGGTCGGTTATACGCGCGCCTCGGCCATGGAGCTCGCCCAGCGCGGCATCCTGGTCAACGCCATCGCCCCCGGTCTCATCGATACCCCGCTCTTGCGCAACCTGACGCCCGAGCGCCTGGCGGCCCAGCTGTCCCTGCAGCCCACCGGGCGCGCGGGCCAGCCGCAAGACATCGCCAATGCCGTGTCCTTCCTGGCCGCGCCGCACATGGACTTCATCACCGGCCAGGTCATCTTCGTGGACGGCGGCAAATCGCTGGGCGGCTCGGGAGCATAGGCGCATGGAAGGCATCACTTGGGACAAGGAAGTCGACGCGCTGGTCGTCGGCTCGGGCGCGGGCGGCATGGCCGCGGCGCTGACGGCGCGGGAAGAAGGATTGGACGTGCTGCTGGTGGAGAAGACCGGCCGCATCGGCGGCTCCACGGCGATCTCCGGCGGCGCACTGTGGATTCCCCTGAACGCGCAGAGTGCGGGCGCCGGCCATCCCGACAGCTTCGATCGGGTCTGGACCTATCTGGAGCAAACGGTGGGTGCGGCGGCGCCGGACGACATGAAGCGCGCCTATCTGGAAGCCGGCCCGCGCATGATGGACTACCTGGTGTCGCGCGGCATCCTGGATGTGGCCGCGCGCACAGCCTCGCCCGATTACTACCCCGACCTGCCCGGCGCCGCGATGGGCGGCCGCTCGCTGGATCCACTGGAATTCGACGGCCGCAAGCTGGGCCGGAAGTTCCGTCTGCTGCGCGATCCATTGAAAGAATTCACAGTGCTGGGCGGCATGATGGTCAACATCACCGACGTGCGCCACCTGCTGGGCGCGACGCGTTCGTTCACCGCTTGGCGCCACAGCATGAAACTGGTGCTGCGCTACGCCCTGGACCGCGCCCGCGGCTATCACCGCGGCACCCGGCTGCTACTGGGTAACGCGCTGGCCGCCCAGCTGTTCCACGGCCTGCTGGCGCGCAAGATCGAGTACTGGCTCGACACGCCAGCGCTGACGCTGCACCGTGATGCGAGCGGCCGCGTGCTGGGCGCCGCCGTTCAGCGCAATGGCAAGACGCTGAACATCCGCGCCCGGCGCGGCGTGGTGATGGCCACGGGCGGCTTCCCCTGGGACCCGGAGCGCCGCGCGCAGACCTATCCCAAGCCGACCGATCAGTGGTCGATGTCGCCGCAGGACAATACCGGCGACGGCATCCGGCTATCCGAAGCCGCAGGCGCGGCGCTTGGCACAGGCCATGCCAGCCCGGCGTTCTGGGCGCCAGTCTCCCTGCTGGAATCCCCGGACGGCAAGCGCCTGCATTATCCGCACTTGGTATGGGACCGGGCCAAACCGGGCCTCATTGCGGTAAATGGCGCGGGCAAGCGCTTCGTGAACGAATCGACCTCGTACCATGAGTTCGTGCAGGCCATGTACCGCAGCAATGACACGGTGCCCAGCGTTCCCGCCTTCCTGATCTGCGACCAACGCTTCATCGACACCTGGGGCCTGGGCCTTGCGTTACCGGGAGGCAGGCCGCGCCAGCATCTGATCGATGCCGGCTATCTGCTTAAGGGCGACACGCTGGCGGCGCTGGCCGCCCGGCTGGCCGTGCCCGCCGGTGCCCTGCAGGCCACGGTCGATCGCTACAACGCCCACGCGGCCCAGGGCCGCGACCCGGACTTCGGCAAAGGCTCCACCGCCTACAACCGGTATCTGGGCGATCCGGAGCACGAACCCAATCCCTGCCTCGCACCGCTGGCCGCAGGCCCCTATTACGCAGTCAAGGTGTATCCGGGGGACATCGGCACGGCCTGCGGCATCGCCGCCAGTCCGGATGCCCAGGCGCTGGACGCCCTCGGCGTTCCCATTGCGGGCCTCTATGTGGCCGGCAACGACATGCAGTCCGTGATGGGCGGCGCCTATCCCGGCCCCGGCATCACCCTGGGCCCGGCCCTGACCTTCGGCTGGATTGCTGGACAACATCTGGCCCATGCACAACACTGACGCCTCTCCACCGACAAGGATCCTCATGAAAATCTTCTACTCGCCCGCTTCGCCGTTCGTACGCAAATGCATGGTCATCGCCCATGAACTCGGCCTGGCCGAGCGCATCGAAAAGCTGCCCAGCGCAGCCGGCCCCGTCGCGCGCGACCAGACCATCATCCCCAGCAACCCGCTGGGCCAGGTGCCCACCTTCATCACCGACGACGGCCAAGTCCTCTACGACAGCCGCGTCATCTGCGAATACCTGAACGATCTGGGCGGCGGCGCGCTGTTCCCGGCCGGCCCGGCGCGGTGGCAAGTGCTGACGGAACAATCCATGGCTGACGGCATGCTGGGCGCAGCGCTGCTAGCCCGCTATGAAACCGTGCTGCGTCCCGAAGCCCTGCGCTGGGATGGCTGGTACGAAGGCCAGCTGGGCAAGGTCCGCGACGGCCTCGCGCTGGTGGAGAAGAACGCCGCCGCGCTGGCAGGCCGCCTGGACATCGGCACCATCACCATCGGCTGCGCGCTGGGCTACCTGGATTTCCGCTTCCCCGACCTGGACTGGCGCGCCGGCCACCCGGCCACCGCCGCCTGGTATGAAACCTTCAGCCAGCGTCCGTCGATGCAGGCGACCAAGCCCTGATCCGGTTTGGGCAGGCGCGGGGCCGGGAGAACCCGCCGGGCTCCCTGGCCATCGCCTGCCCGGTACGGCGCGGCCCTTGGGCAGCGTCGCTCGGCCCCCGCCCACGCGGGGGCTTTTTTTCGCCATGATCGTCCCCAGCTGTTACAGTGAATCTGCCGGGCCGGCTGAACCGCCGGCTGTCACTAGAAGGGGTACCGCATGGACGTCGCTGCGATCTCCGCCATCCACCGGGCTGACGCCCCCTACCCGACGCGCTCTGCCGCGCTGGACGCCACGCGGCCGTTTCCTGAAGCCCAGCGCGTCGCCGATGTCCAGGCTGCGCGAGCCGCCGCCGCGCACGCCGCGGCAGCCCTCCGCGAAAGGGACCGCCTGCCGCTGCCCCTGAACGTCTTCAGCGCCCCCAACACGGACGCGCTGCGCGACTTGCATGCAGAATCCCGCATGCGCCGCGCGATAGAAGATTTCACCGCGCCGCCCGATCCCGTGACGCAGCGAGCCGGATCCGCCAATGACCTGGGCACCATCGAAGGCCTGATGCCGCTGCAAGCCTACCGCATCGCCATGGGCAATCCGCAGGTCCAGGAACTGCAGACGGCCGTGGCCGCGAAAGCTGCGGGCCTGGGCATCCCCAAGGTTGCCAACATCGGCGCCACCGAGAACGTCACGGACGACGCCCGGCATCGTCCACGCTTCGCACCCTGAGCAAACAATAAAAAAGCCGCCTGACCACAGGCGGCTTTCTGACATCAAGGCGCAGACACGCGATCAGTGGAAGAATTCCGCGATCATGGTCGCGCCCAGGAAGGTGCCCGCGTTGGCGGCCAGGGACACCACCACGATCTTCCAGCCGAGCTTGCGGAAGGCCGGCAGGTCCTTGAGGATCGACAGGCCGGCCATGGCCAGGATCACGGTCGTGAACGGCAGGAAGTTCACCTTGCCGACCATGGCGATGATCTGGTCCGAGTACGGCAGCACGCCGGGGCAGCCGGCCGTCATGGCGATCAGCGACAGCACGAACACGGCCGGCAGCTTGGGCACCACGCGCAGCACCAGATCCGTGATGACGACCAGCAGGATGATGATGCCCATGCCCGGCAGGGCGTCGGCAAACGGCACGTTGTAGCCCAGGCGGTTGCCCACCAGCGCGAACAGGCCGCAGATGACGTAGGCGGTCAGGCGGTCCCCGAAGCCCATTTTGACGCCATGCGCCGGCGCCTCTTGAGCGGCCGCCTCGTCTTCGGTTGCGATGGCCTCGGCCTTGCCGCGCGAGAAACGGCCCAGGATGGGCTCCAGCTTGCCATACAGGAAGATGGTGGTCGGCAGCGAGATGAAGAGCGTGAAATACACGCCCACCACCGTGGTCAGCAGATTGGCCGCGGCGGCCAGGGCGGCCACCTGGTGCGCGACTTCGGGCGTCTGCTGGGACGCGATCGCACCCACGCCGGCCGCCATCATGCTGCCCGAGCCCACGCCGGCGCCCATGGCGAGCGAACGCGGATCGAAGATGTTCAGGCTGGTGATGAAGCCGGCCATCAGCGCCACGAACAGCGCGCCGATCACGGTCCCCGTGATGTACTCGGCCATCACGCCGCGGCCTTCAGGCGAGTTCATGCCGTAGCGCTCGCCGATGATGGCCAGGCTGGGCTCGCGGCCGACCGAGAAGGTGGCGCCGATGGCTTCGCGCTTGATGCCCAGCAACAAGGCCAACGGCAGGCCGACGGCCATGGTGCCGAAAAAGTGGCCGAACTCCTGGAACACCAGGGCCCAGCCGGCTTCGCGAACCTGCGGCAGGGCACCGCCCACCATCAGGCCCAGCTTGGCCAGGAACGGCAGCAGCGCGTACTGCAGATAGCCGCTGATGCGCGTCTGCATGGCGGTATCGATGCCGAGACCGGCCGGCAGGCGCTGCCCGAAGGCGGCCACGATGGCGCCGATGAAAATAGCCCACAGCATCGGCTGCAAAATGATCTTGCCCGGACCGACGTTGAACGTCGCGCTGCCGATCGCTTCGGAGATGACAACCACCAGCAGGATGGCGGCGAGCATGCGGATGCGCCCGGATAGCGGCATGGAGGGCGCGGCCAGACTGGCGCTGGCGTGAGACATCGGATTCCCCTGATGAACGTGAATAGTCGTCGTGGCTGCCCGCCGCGATCCCGGCCGGCCGGCGCCCGGAAAGGGCGTCGCAACGCGGCGGCGGCGACGGCGCGCGCAGCAGGGGCGATTTTCGCCGGGGGTTCCGCGAGCAACCATGACAGGGCTGGCGCATAAACGTTGCGTAAAATGCAACGGACAGGCTTTTCCAGGGAAAATTTTGCATGATCCCAATTTTGATAAGGGTAAACCCTTATTTTTATCTGTGGATCTGCCGCCGCACTCCTTTCACGGAGCTCCGCCATGGACGAAAAACTCGACGCCCGACGCACTCACTACTTCATGCAGGTCATGAGCCGCGGGTCGGTGCGCGGCGCAGCCGAAGTGCTGGACATGGACCCCTCTGCCGTCAGCCGCGCCATCGCCGCGCTGGAGCGCGATTGCGGGATCGCGTTGTTCGAACGCCGCGGACGCGGCGTGGTCCCGACGGACGCGGGCCACATCCTGGCCCGCTACATCAAGCGCCAGCAAGATATCCAGGAAAGCTTCTTCTCCGAGATCGACAGCCTGCGCAAAGCCGAGCGGGGACATATCGACCTGGTGCTGGGCGAGGGCTTCGTGGAACTGATGTTCGAACGCGTGCTCCCCGGTTACTGGCGCAGCCATCCAGAAGTCACCCTGGATATCGACGTTGCCCGCACTTCCGAGATCGTGCAACGCATCGTCGACGACCGCGCCTATATCGGCCTGGTGTTCCAGCCGCCCAATGATGCCCGGCTGCGCACCCATTACTCGCGCCCCGAACCTATCCGCGCCATCGTCCGCGAGGATCACCCGCTGACCCAACTGCGCCGCCCGCTGTTATTGACCGACCTGGCCGACTATCCCGGCGCGTCAATGCAGGAGGGCTTTGGCGTGCGCCAGCATATCCAGGCCGCGGAAATCAGCGAGCAGGTCAGGCTGCGCAATGTGCTGACCACATCCTCCTTCAAGGCGCTATGGCAGTTCGCCGCCGCCGGCATCGGTTACGCCCTGACGCCCCCCATTGCCGTCACGGCCGACATGCGCACTCAGCGCCTGGCCAGCCTGCCGCTGGCCAATCCCATCCTCAACCAGGGCAGTCTGCATGTCCTGAGCCGCGCCGGCCGCCACGTCTCGCCCGCCGCGCGCGAACTGCTGGACCACATCGTGCGCGGCATCGGCGCCACTGCCGCGCCGGCGACTGATACGGTCGAGTAAGGCGGATCTGCATCTGTTTCCCCGACCTGCGGCAGCCTACATTGGCAGCATCCGCCACCATCCCGGGAGAAACAACATGCTCAGTTTCTTGCGCACGGTCAAATCCGTGCTGTGGGGATTCTTCGGCGTGCGCCGCGGCCGCGGCTACGATGCCGACATTGCCAACAACAAGCCGGCCCCATTGATATTGACGGGGCTGCTGATGGCGCTTTGCCTGGTAGTCATCCTGGTACTGGTCGCCCGCTGGGCGGTAAACGCCGCGTTGTAAGAACGGAAGGCAGCGACCTTCGGAAGAACACCGAAGGCGGCGCAGCCCCCTCAGGAGGCAGCAAGCGCGCAAGGCGCGCGCAGCGTGGGGGCCCCGTCCCGCCGCCGGGCCGCGCCAAGGCGGGACAATCCCCTCGGGGGCAGCAAGCGCGCAAGGCGCGCGCAGCGTGGGGCCCCGTCCCGCCGCCGGGCCGCCCCAAGGCGGCGCAGCCCCCTCAGGAGGCAGCAAGCGCGCAAGGCGCGCGCAGCGTGGGGGACCGTCCCGCCGCCGGGCCGCCCCAAGGCGGCGCAGCCCCCTCAGGAGGCAGCAAGCGCGCAAGGCGCGCGCAGCGTGGGGGACCGTCCCGCCGCCGGGCCGCCCCAAGGCGGCGCAGCCCCCTCAGGAGGCAGCAAGCGCGCAAGGCGCGCGCAGCGTGGGGGACCGTCCCGCCGCCGGGCCGCCCCAAGGCGGGACAGCCCCCTCAGGAGGCAGCAAGCGCGCAAGGCGCGCGCAGCGTGGGGGCCCGTCCCGCCGCCGGGCCGCCCCAAGGCGGGACAGCCCCCTCGGGGGGCAGCAAGCGCGCAAAGCACGCGCAGCGTGGGGGCCCGTCCCGCCGCCGGGCCGCCCCAAGGCGGGACAGCCCCCTCGGGGGGCAGCAAGCGCGCAGGGCGCGCGCAGCGTGGGGGCCTAATTACCTTATTACCAGAATGACTTAGACGCTCGCCACAGCTGCCTGTTACGGTTATGAACCCCTTTCCCCTGCCGCATTGCGCCGGGCGACCGCAGGGGCTCAGACCGAGAAGACTTCAAGGGCAGTAGACATGTACGTGTATGACCCCGTCGACCAGCAGCTAGTCGAGCAACGCGTGGCGCAATTCTCCGACCAGACGCGCCGCTTCCTCGATGGCCAACTAACGGAAGATGAATTCCGTGTTTTGCGCTTGCAGAACGGCCTGTACATCCAGCGCCACGCGCCCATGCTGCGCGTCGCCATCCCCTACGGCATGCTGGCGTCGCGCCAGTTGCGCACGCTGGCGCACATCGCCCGTAAATGGGACCGGGGCTACGGCCATTTCAGCACCCGCCAGAACATCCAGTTCAACTGGCCCAAGCTTGAAGATGTGCCCGCCATCCTGGCCGAGCTTGCCACCGTCCAGATGCATGCCATCCAGACCAGCGGCAATTGCATCCGCAACACCACCACCGACCACTTCGCCGGCGTCGCGCCGGACGAGCTGGTGGATCCGCTGGTGTGGTGCGAGATCATCCGCCAATGGTCCACGTTGCATCCCGAGTTCGCGTTCCTGCCGCGCAAATTCAAGATCGCCGTAAGCGGCGCGGTGCAGGATCGCGCGGCCGTGGGCGTGCATGACATCGGCCTGCAGGCCGTCGAACGCGACGGGAAGCTGGGCTTTCGCGTCTGGGTGGGCGGCGGCCTGGGCCGCACGCCCATCGTGGGCAAGCTGATCAATCCCTTTGTCGAATGGCAAGACCTGCTGACCTATCTGCAGGCTGCGCTGCGCGTCTACAACCTGCACGGCCGCCGCGACAACAAGTACAAGGCGCGCATCAAGATCCTGGTCAAGGACCTGACGCCGGAAGTCTATGCGCAGCAGGTGGATGAACAGTGGCAGCTCATCAAGGGCGGCCCGGACACCATCACCCAGGAGTTTGTCGACGGCATCCGGGCCCGTTTCGTCTGGCCGCAATACGACGCCGCCGCCGCGCAGGACGTCGACAACACCGCTGCGCTGGCTGCCGCCGATCCGCGCTTTGCGCGCTGGCTGCGCACCAACGTGCATCCGCACAAAGTGGCCGGCTATGCCGCCGTTACCGTGTCGCTCAAGCCCACCGGCGTGCCGCCGGGCGACATTACCGCCGACCAGATGGACGCGGTGGCCGACCTGGCCGACGACTACGGTTTCGGCGAGCTGCGCGTCTCGCACGAGCAGAACCTGATCCTGGCCGACGTGCGCCGCGCCCGCCTGCACGAGCTGTGGGTCGCGCTGCAGGAACTGAACCTGGCCACGCCCAATATCGGCTTGCTGACCAACATCATCGCCTGTCCGGGCGGGGACTTCTGCGCGCTGGCCAATGCCGTCTCCATTCCCGTGGCCGAGGCCATCCAGCGCCAATTCGACAATCTCGACTACCTGTTTGAAATCGGCGAACTGGACCTGAACATCTCGGGCTGCATCAACTCCTGCGGCCACCATCACGTGGGTCATATCGGCATCCTCGGAGTCGATAAGGCCGGCGAAGAGTGGTATCAGGTCACCATCGGCGGACGCCAGAATGGCGCTGCCAAGCCGCTGCCCGATATCGAATCCACACGCGGCGGCGGCGCCGCGATCGGACGCATCATCGGCCCGTCGTTCGCGCGCGACCAGGTCGCCGGCGTGGTGGACCGCCTGATCCGCACCTATCTGGGCCTGCGCGACAGCGAAGAAGAACGCTTCATCGACGTCGTGGACCGTGTCGGCATCGACCCCTTCAAGCAGGACGTCTACTCCGATCCCGCCTTCGCCAAACCCACGCAACACGCCGAGGCCGCCCATGTCTGAAATCTATCCGCACGACGCGCCCGGCCCGCACCTGATCCGCAACGGCCGCCTGGAAGCCGACACCTCGCGTCTTTTCACGCCGGAACCCGAGGTCCCCGCCGAAGGCCAGGTGCCGAGTGACACGCCGGGCTGGGTCGTGCCGCTGGCCACCTGGAAGGCCTCGCGCGCCACGCTGCGCCGCCATCGGCATCCTGTGGCCGTCCAGCTGGAATCCGACGCCGACCTGCGCGATCTGGCCGAGGCCGACGGCACGCTGGATCCCACCGGCATCGCCTTCATCGCCGTGGATTTCCCGGTCTACACGGACGGCCGGGGCTATTCGCTGGCGCAACTGCTGCGCACGCGCTACCAGTGGCAAGGCGAGCTGCGCGCGGTCGGAGACGTGATGATCGACACCATCCACTACCAGGCGCGCGTGGGCTTCGACAGCTTCCTGGTCAAGCCCGGCCACGATCCTCACAAGGCACTGGAAGCCTTCAAGACCTTCACGGTCCACTACCAGAAGACCTACCGCGTGCCGACCGCGGCAGCCGCCTAGGCGGCGGGAAACCCCGGCAGCGCCCAGCGTTGCGTCCTGATCTCATCCTGGGCCAGCTGGGCTCGGATGAGGTCGGCGATATTGTGCTGGCGCGCCGCCTGCATGCGGCTGATCAGGCTGGACACGCTGACGGCCAGACGCGGATACCCGCCCGCGTCGCACAGGGCCACCCCCACGCCCAACACGCCCGGCACGGCCGCGTTGCCCACCACGGACCAGCCGCGGTTGCGCGTGTTCTCCACCAGGCGCCGCATCTGCGCAACCGTCATGCCGCCATAGGCACGCAGCGCTTGTTCATTCTGTGCAATCACCTCGTCCGATTCGCCTGGCGGCAACGCCGCCAATAGCGCCAGCCCGGCCGCGCCAACGCCCAACGGCTGGCGGTGCCCCACCGTGACCGCCAGCACCTGCACGGGGTAATTGCCCACTTCGCGATGCAGGCAGAGCGAATCGTTCCCGGCGCGGCAGATGAGAAATGCGGAATCGCCGCTGATATCGCTGATCTGGCGCAGTACCGGCCGCAGGCCTCGCACCGCCTGCGCATGCGGGTCGCCCGCCATCATTACGCCCAGCTCGGCAACGCGCCAGCGCGGCGCGTCGGACTCGCGCAAGGCGTAACCCTCCTGCACCAATACATCGAGATAGCGATAGGCGGTGCTGCGCTGCATGCCCGCTGCGCGCGCGATGTCGACGACGTGCATGCCGGCCGCCCCCGCCTGTCGCAGCACGCCCAGCACGCGCAGCCCGCGGCGCAACACGCGCGGCCCCGATTCTTCGGATTCTGGCTTGTTCAATTTTTGGACAGATTGCGTTGATGAGGCCTCTATCAAAGCCCAATATGAAGCCGGACAGACGCAGAGTTGTCCAAATATTAGACAAACAGGACGGAGACAACAATGAAGAAGCAGAGCAAGCGGTGGGCCTTCGCGGCAGCCGTCATAGGCGCGCTGGTCTCGGCCACGGCCCAGGCGGCCAAGCCCTATCCCGAGCGGCCCGTGACGCTGGTCGTCGGCTATGCGGCGGGCGGCGCCACCGACATCGTGGCGCGCCTGATGGCGAAATCCCTTTCGGAAGAACTGGGGCAGACCATCGTGGTCGAGAACAAGACCGGCGCCAACAGCAACATCGGCGCGGAAATCGTCTCGCGCGCCGCGCCCGACGGCTACACGCTGTACGTGGGTTCCATCGCCAATACCATCAATCGCACGCTGTACAGCCAGCTCAATTACGACTTTGTGCGGGGTTTTGAACCCGTGGGCCTTCTGGCGACCATTCCGAACATTCTGGTCGTCAACCCCAAGCTGCCGATCAAGACCGTGCAGGAATACGTGGCTTACGCCAAGACGCATCCAGGCAAGCTGACCTGCGCCTCATCCGGCAGCGGCTCTTCCATCCATCTGTCGTGCGAACTGTTCAAGATGCAGACCGGCACCGACATCCTGCACGTCCCATACCGCGGCAGCGGGCCCGCCGTGGCGGACCTGCTGGGCGGCCAGGTGGATTCCATGTTCGACAACCTGCCCTCATCGCTGCCGCACGTACAGGCTGGCAAGCTGCGCGCCATCGGCGTCACCTCGCCGCAACGCCTGCCTTCCGCCCCGGATACGCCCACCTTGGCCGAATCCGGCCTGGCCGGTTTCGACGTGGAATCCTGGTTCGGGCTGATGGCGCCTGCCGGCACGCCCAAGCCTGTCATCGAACGGCTGAACCAGGCCATGAACAAGGCGCTCTCCAGCCCCGCGCTGCAGGCGTCCTACCAGCAGTCCGGCTTCTACGCACCGCCACAGCCGAATACGCCCGAGACCTACGCCAGGAAGATCGCCAGCGAGATCGACAAATGGGGCAAGGTCGTCAAGAGCGCCAACCTCAAAGCCAATTAGGAACACCAGGATGTACCCGATAGATTTCTTCTTCCGCGCCGCCGAGCAGTATCCGGACCGCATTGCGCTGGATGGTCCCGAAGGCCGGATCACGTACGCGCGCCTGGCTGCCGATACGCGGGCGCTGGCTGCGGCCTTGCAAGACCTGGACCCCACGCCGCAGACACGCGTGGCAATCTGCGCGGGCAACTCCGCGCGGCACATCCTGGCGCTGTTGGCCGTGCTGGCCAGCGGCAAAGTGTGGGTCCCCCTCAATTACCGCAGCACCGAGCGCGAAATCGGGCGCATTCTGGACGCCACCGAACCGTCCATCGTGATCGTCGACGGCGTCGGAGCGCCGCTGGTCCCTTCGGCTCACGCGCCGCAACACCGCCGCCATGTCCACTTGGAAGATGCGGCGGCGCCGTTGACGCTGCAGACCCTGCTGACCCGCTACGCCGGGCGCGAGCCGCAACGCCACGCCTTGCCGCGCGACGCCACCCAGGCCATCAAGTTCACGGGCGGCACGACCGGGTTGCCCAAGGGCGTCATGCAGCCGTATCACGCGTGGAATGCGGGCATCATCAACCAGATCGCCAGCTGGGGACTTACGCAGGAAGACCGCTACGTCGTGGCGGCGCCCATTACGCACGGCACCGGTACGTACCTGTTGCCGGTGCTGGCGCGCGGCGGCGCCCATCTGTTGCTCGACGGCGTCACGCCGGCCAGCATCACGGCCGCCTTCCGCGAACGCGGGGGAACGCTGAGCTTCATGCCGCCCACGTTGATCTACATGATCATGGCGCAGCCCGGCGTCTCGCGCGCCGACTTCCCGCGCCTGCGCAACCTGATCTATGGCGGCGCTCCCATGCCCGTGGAAAAGATAGACAAGGCCCGCGCTTTCTTCGGCCCGGTGCTGGGCACCACCTACGGCCAGACCGAAGCTCCGCAGATCGTCACCGTGCTGCGCCCCGCCGACCTCGAAGCGCCGGAGAACCGCGCCTCGGTCGGCCGCGTCACCTGGCTGAGCGACGTCGCCATCATGTCGCCCGAAGGCGCGCTGCTGCCGCGCGGCGAAATCGGCGAGGTCGTCGTGCAGGGCGACCTGGTCATGTCGGGCTACTGGCGCCTGCCCGAGAAAACCGCCGAAACCATCGTCGATGGCTGGCTGCATACCGGCGATACCGGCCTGGTCGATGCGCGCGGCTATCTGTTCTTGAAGGATCGCCTGCGCGACGTGATCATCACGGGCGGCTTCAACATCTACCCCGTGGATGTCGAAAACGCGCTGTCCGCGCACCCCGCCGTGTACGAATGTTCGGTATTCGGCCTGCCCGACGACAAGTGGGGCGAAGCGGTCCACGCCGCCGTGCAATTCCATCCGGGCGCGCATGCCACCGAAGACGAGCTGAAAGCGCACGTGCGCGGCCTGCTCGGCCCCGTGGCGACGCCCAAGAAATTCCACATCCACGACAGCCTGCCACGCTCCAGCGTCGGCAAGGTACTCAAGAACGCCGTGCGCGACGCGGCCCTGAAGGAGACACCATGAAGACGCCCGAAACCCGCCTGTGCGCGCATCACCTCACCGGCATGTCCTACCGCGACGTAGACCTGGTCGAAGACCTGATCGGCAAGAAGACATTCACGGAAGTCATGATCATGCAGATCCTGGGCCGCGAGGCGCGCCCGGTAGACCTGCGCATCGTCGACGCCGTGCTCGTCACGCTGATGGAACATGGCCTGACGCCCAGCGCCATCGCCACGCGCTTGATCTACATGAGCGCGCCGGAAAACCTGCAAGGGGCGGTAGCGTCCGGCCTGATGGCAGTGGGAAGCCGGTTCGTCGGGACCATGGAAAACTGCTCGCGCCTGCTGGACCGCATCCGCCAGGCCGACGACGGCCGCGCCGAGGCGCTGGCTATCGCCCGCGAGCACCACGCATCCCGCAGCGCCCTGCCCGGCTTCGGCCACCATCTGCACAAGCCCGACGATCCGCGCTCGATCAAGCTGCTGGCGCTGGCCGAGGCCGAACCCGACCTGACAGGCGACTCGCTCAAGGCGCTGCGGCTGCTGGCCGCCGCGATCGACGAGACCTATGGCAAGCACATCACCATCAACGCCACCGGCGCGGTCGCCGCACTGCTCAGCGAAATCGGCGTACCCACGGAACTGATGCGCGGCTTCGCCGTCATCTCGCGTGCCGCCGGCCTGGTGTCTCACGTAGCCGAGGAACAGCAGAGCCCGTCGGGACGCTACATCTGGGAAACCATCGACCACGCCATTCCGTACGTCGGCCGCGGCAAGACCCACCAAGGCGGAGAACAGCCATGACGGCCCAGGCGCCGGACGGCCGCCTGGCGGGCAAGATCGCGCTGGTAGCCGGGGCTGGCTCGTCCGCCGCCGGCTGGAGCATAGGCAAGGCCAGCTGCGTGACGCTGGCGCGCCAGGGCGCCTCGGTCGTCACGCTGGACGCCGACCTGGCAGCCGCCGAAGATGCGGCCCATGAAGTCGAACTGGCCGGTGGCAGCGCGCTGCCGGTGCGCGCCGACGTGGCCGATGCCCACGCCATGCAGGCGGCCGTGGATGCCGCGCGGCGCCGCTACGGGCGCATCGACATCCTGCAGGCCAACGCGGGCATCGGCAAAGTGGGAGGACCGGAAGACATCTCGCTGGAAGACTGGAATCGCATCCAGCAGGTCAACGTGACCAGCCTGCTCATCGCCACGCGCTTGCTGGCGCCCATGATGCGCGAGCAAGGCGGCGGCGCCATCGTCACGGTGTCGTCGGTGGCAGGCATACGCTATACGGGGTACCCGCATCTGGCGTACAGCGTCAGCAAGGCTGCCGTGATCCACTTCGCGCGGATGGCCGCGCAGCAATATGCTCCGGACCGCATCCGCGTGAACACGGTGATCCCCGGCTTGATCGACACCCCACGCGTGGCCAGGAACGTCGCCCGCATGTTCGACGAAGACGCGCGCGCCGCCAGTGCCGCGCGCGACCGGCAGGTGCCGATGGGCCGCACGGGTACGCCTTGGGAAGTGGCGAACGCGGTGGCGTTCCTGGCCTCGGACGAGGCCTCCTACATCACGGGGACCGAACTGGTCGTGGACGGGGGACTGACAGGCAAGTACGCCTGAACGTCCCCCGCAAGTCCTCAGCCCAGGTTCGGGGCCAGGGTGCGCTTCAGATCCTCGATGCTGCGGCCGCTGCGGGCGGCGTAGTCCTGCAGCTGGTCTTCGCCGATCACGCCCACGTTGAAATACTGCGACTGCGGATGGCTGAAGTAGAAGCCGGACACGCTGGAAGCCGGATACATGGCATAGCTGTCGGTCAGCATCATGCCGATGTCAGCGCCGTCCAGCACGCGGAACATATCGGTCTTGATGACGTGTTCCGGGCAGGCCGGGTAGCCAGGAGCGGGACGGATGCCCACGTATTTCTCGGCGATCATGTCGTCATTGGACAGGGCCTCGTCGGGCGCATAGCCCCACAGGTCCTGGCGCACGCGGGCATGCAGGCATTCGGCGAAGCCTTCGGCCAGCCGGTCGGCCAGGGACTTCAGCATGATGCTGGAGTAGTCGTCCAGCGCCTTCTCGAATTCCGCTTCCTTCTTTTCGATGCCCAGGCCCGCGGTGACGGCGAACATGCCTATGTAGTCCAGCTTGCCGCTGGACTTGGGCGCGATGAAATCGGACAGTGACTTGTTGCTGACCCCTTCGCGCTTGGCGCCCTGCTGGCGCAGGTTGCGGTAGGTGAACAGCACTTCGCTGCGGGTCTCGTCCTTATAGACCTCGATGTCCTCGTCATTGACGCTATTGGCCGGGTAAAAGCCCACCACGCCATTGGCGGTAAGCCAGCGGCCTTCGATGATGCGCTTCATCATGGCCTGGCCGTCGGCGTAGACCTTGCGGGCCTGCTCGCCCACGACCTTGTCGTCCAGGATGGCCGGGAACGGGCCGAACAGGCTCCAGGTCTGGAAGAACGGCCCCCAGTCCACGTACTTGGCGATCTCGGCCAGGTCATAGCTCTTGAACGTGCGGCGGCCGATGAACTTGGGACGCGGCGGCGTGTAGTTGTCCCAATCGATCACGGGACGCGACGCGCGCGCCTCGGCCAGCGGCAGGATGGGCGTGGCCTTGCGGTTGGCATGGCGGCGGCGCACCTCTGCGTACTCCTCGGCCAATTCAGCCAGGTAGGCTTCCGATTGGTCCGACATCAGGCTGGTGGCCACGCCCACCGAACGGCTGGCGTCCGGCACATAGATGACCGGGCCTTCGTAGTTCGGCGCGATCTTCACGGCGGTGTGCACGCGGCTGGTCGTGGCGCCGCCGATCATGAGCGGCAGCTTGCGGCTGCGGAAGTACTCGTCGCGCTGCATTTCACTGGCCACGTAGGCCATTTCTTCCAGGCTCGGCGTAATCAGGCCGGACAGGCCGACGATGTCGGCGTTTTCTTCCTTGGCCTTCTCCAGGATCTGGGCGCAGGGCACCATTACGCCCATGTTCACGACTTCGAAGTTATTGCACTGCAGGACCACTGACACGATGTTCTTGCCGATGTCGTGCACGTCGCCCTTGACCGTGGCGATGACGATCTTGCCCTTGGCCCGCACGTCGCCGCCCGCCGCCGCGATCTGGCGCTTTTCTTCTTCGATGAAGGGCACCAGGTGGGCCACGGCCTGCTTCATGACGCGGGCGGACTTCACCACCTGCGGCAGGAACATCTTGCCCTCGCCGAACAGGTCGCCCACCACATTCATGCCGTCCATCAGCGGGCCTTCGATGACCTCGATCGGGCGCCCGCCGCGCGCGGCGATCTTCTGGCGCACTTCCTCGGTGTCTTCGACGATGTAGGTCGTGATGCCGTGCACCAGCGCGTGCGACAGCCGCGCCTCGACGGATGCAGCGCGCCAGGTCAGGTCTTCTTCTTTCTTGGCTCCCGAACCCTTCACGCTGTCGGCAAACTGCACCAGGCGTTCCGTGGGCGTGCGCTCGTCATCGGCGTCCGTCTTGCCCACGGGGTCGGCGCGGTCCAGCACCACGTCCTCGACCAGATCGCGCAACTTGGGGTCCAGGTCGGCGTACACGCCCAACTGTCCGGCGTTGACGATGCCCATCGTCATGCCTTCCTTGACGGCGTAATACAGGAATACCGTGTGAATGGCCTCGCGCATCGGCTCGTTGCCGCGGAACGAGAAACTGACGTTGGACACACCGCCCGAAATGCGGGCGTAGGGCAGATTCTGGCGGATCCAGCGCGTGCCTTCGATGAAGTCCACGGCGTAATGGTTGTGCTCGTCGATGCCGGTGGCGACCGCGAAGACGTTCGGATCGAAGATGATGTCCTCGGGCGGGAAACCTTCTTCGTCGACCAGGATCTTGTAGGCGCGGCCGCAAATTTCCTTGCGGCGCTCCAGCGTGTCGGCCTGGCCCTGTTCATCGAACGCCATCACCACCACCGCCGCGCCGTACCGGCGGCACAGGCGCGCATGGTGGCGGAAGGGTTCCAGCCCTTCCTTCATGGAGATCGAGTTCACCACGGGCTTGCCCTGCACGCATTTCAAGCCCTCTTCGATGACCTCCCACTTGGAGCTGTCGATCATGATCGGCACGCGCGCGATGTCGGGCTCGGAGGCGATCAGGTTGAGGAAGCGGCGCATGCACGCGACCGAATCCAGCATCGCCTCGTCCATGTTGATGTCGATGATCTGCGCGCCGTTCTCGACCTGTTGGCGGGCCACGGCCAGCGCTTCGTCGTATTTTTCTTCGCGGATCAGGCGGGCGAACATCTTGCTGCCCGTCACGTTGGTGCGTTCGCCCACGTTGACGTAGAGCGTGTCTTCGTCGATGTTCAGGGGCTCCAGGCCCGACAAACGGGTCTTGACCGGCACCTCCGGCACCACGCGCGGCGTCAGCGCCAGAACCTTGGCGGCAATCTCGCGGATGTGATCCGGCGTCGTGCCGCAACAGCCGCCCGACATGTTCACCAGTCCGGAACGGGCGAACTCCTCAAGCAGCGCGGAAGTGTCGGCCGGCGTTTCGTCGAAACCGGTTTCCGCCATGGGGTTGGGCAGGCCGGCGTTCGGATACACGCAGACGTAGGTGTCGCAGATGCGGGCCAGCTCGGCCACGTAGGGGCGCATCAGCGCCGCGCCCAGCGCGCAGTTCAGGCCGATCGTGATGGGACGCGCATGGCGCACCGAATTCCAGAAGGCCTCCACGGTCTGGCCGGACAGGATGCGGCCGGACGCGTCCGTCACCGTGCCCGAAATCATGACGGGCAGGCGCACGCCCCGCGCCTCGAACACTTCCTCGGTGGCGAAAATGGCTGCCTTGGCGTTCAGGGTGTCGAAAATGGTTTCGATCAGGACAATGTCGATGCCGCCGTCCAGCAAACCGTTGAGCTGCTCCACATAGGCAACGCGCAGTTCCTCGAAGGTGACGTTGCGCGCGCCCGGATCGTTCACGTCCGGCGAGATCGATGCCGTCTTGGGCTGCGGACCCAGCGCGCCTGCCACGAAACGCGGCCGCTCGGGCGTGCTGTAGGCGTCACAGGCCTCGCGCGCCAGGCGGGCCGACACCAGGTTCAGCTCGTAGGCCAGTTCCGGCAGGTCGTAGTCGCCCTGCGCGATCGTGGTGGCGCCGAAGGTGTTGGTCTCGATGACGTCGGCGCCGGCCTCGAGGTACTGGCGGTGGATCTCGGAGATCACGTCCGGCCGCACCAGCGACAGCAGTTCGTTGTTGCCCTTCACGTCCTTGCCGTGGGCGGCGAAGCGCTCGCCACGGAAGTCCGCCTCGCCCAGCTTGTAGCGCTGGATCATGGTGCCCATGGCGCCATCCAGGATCAGGATGCGCTTGCCCAGCAGGCGGGCAAAGTCGCCGCCACGGGTATAGGCTTCGGGAGGGTATGGCAGGCGGGGATACGACACGGGCAGGTCCGGAGGGGGTTGGCAACGACGGCGCAATGTGGCGAAAAAGCGAAAAACGCCGCAAAAACAAGCCCTGATCGTAACAAAACGGGCCTATTTCCGCCTCCCGGTGATACAGTTTCGGCCCCGAACCGGTGCTTTCGGCGCAAAGGGCAGGCAAGAACGCAACACTTGCCGGCCGCGTGCGAAAGGTAAACGGGAAACAGGAAGACCTCCCAGGACTGCGGCCCCACAAGGCGCCGGCAACCCTGGCTCCAGCCTGTGCTGCCCCCGCAACGGTCCCCATGCGCGCAATGCGCCCATGGCAGCCCGATACCGGCCTGTTCGATCGCCAGGATGCCCATGCATTGCCGCCAGGCCCTCACCGGCCCGCCGCGGCTTGGACCTCCTCCCCATCGTGAATGACCTGCGGGGTCGCGGGTCGCATCGAGGTTACGTAGATGAAAACCCGCTCCATCCGGCGCTACGCCGGCGCCCTGCTCTGCTCCGCTCCGGCCGTCGCCGCCGCCCAGCAAGCCGCCTCCACCCCTCCCCAGCTCGACGCCATCACTGTCACCGCCCAGCGCGTGCCGACCGACGGCCGCACACTGCCGGTGTCCATTTCGGTCATCACCGCCGAGGACATCGCCGCGGCTAGCGCCCGCACCATGCAGGACCTGCTGTCGACCCAGGCTGGCATCCACCTGATCAACACCAGCAGCTCCAGCGACAATTCCATCGTCGACCTGCGCGGTTTCGGCATCACCGGCGCGAGCAATACGCTGATCCTGATCGACGGCGTGAAGCAGAACACCAACGACCTGTCGGCTCCCAGCCTGGGCGTGGTGCCGCTGGACCAGGTCGAGCGCATAGAGATCGTGCGCGGCAGCGGCTCAGTGCAGTATGGCGGCGGCACCACCGGCGGGGTAATCAACATCATCACCCGTTCGGATTTCGCCAAGGAGCCGGTCAGTGCCCGCGCCACCGCCACCTTCGGCAGCTACGGCCTGCGCCAGTACGACGCCGCCGTGGCCATGAACAATGAAAAAGTCGGCGTAGACGCCTATATGCAATCGCTGCACAGCGATGGCTACCGCGATCACAGCGGCGAGCGCCGCGAAGGTGGCGGCGGCGGCATCACGTTCCGCCATGACGACGGCTCGATCCGCCTGTACGGCCGCACCACCACGCAGAAGCTGGAGTTGCCCGGCCCGCGCACGATCAACCCGACGACGGGGCTGAACGAGTACCAGGACGATCCGCGCGGCTCGAAGAACGACATCGATTACGTCAAGACCACCACGACCACCTTCGGCCTGCAACTGGAGCAGGCGATCGGCGCCGGCACGCTGTACGCCGACCTGTCGACCCGCGAAAAGAAGCTGGACGGCCTGACGTACGACGGCTTCGGCGACATCCTGCGTGACCAGAAGCTGGAAGAGAACATCGCCAGCCTGCGCTACCGCCTGCCGATCACCGGCGGCCACAGCATCGTCTTCGGGGCCGATGGCCAGGAAGCCAAGACCACCGCCAACCAGAATGCCTATTACGACTTCCAGCCGTCGAAGTGGCAGTCTCGCCAGCATCAATATGGCCTGTTCGCCGAAGGCCAGGTCCGCGCCACCGACACTACCTACGTGACGGCCGGCGTGCGCCGCCAGTACGCGTCCGACGACCTGGACGTGATTTCCGGTTCGGGCACGGCGTCAGACCGCAGCAATCACCTGACCGCCTGGCAGCTGGGCGTGCGCCAGGACCTGCCCGCCGGCTTCGGCGTGTACGGCAAGGTCGGCCGCAGCTTCCGCCTGCCCAACGCCGACGAACTGCTGTCGGTGCAGACCCCGCTGGCCCCGCAAACGTCCACCGACAAGGAAATCGGCGTGACCTGGCAATCGGCCAGCAGCAGCGCGCGCCTGTCGTACTTCCGCTATGACCTGACCAATGAGATCCAGTACAACCCGCTGGCCGACGGCATCTGGGGCCCGGGCACCGGCGCCAATACCAACCTGGACCCGACCCGCCGCCAAGGCATCGAACTGGAAGGCCACACCGCGATTTCCAGCAGCCTCACGCTGGATGCGAACCTGACCTGGATGGAAGCGCAGTTCCGCTCCGGCACCTATGCCGGCGTGGACCTGTCGGGCAAGACCGTGCCGCTGGCGCCCAAGTGGCTGGCGAATGCCGGCGTGACCTGGCGCCCCACCGATGCGTTCCTGTGGAACGTCACGGCGCAGTATGTCGGCAAGTCGCGCATGGACAACGACCAGGCCAACCAGTTCGCCAAGGAGCTGGATGCCTACGTACTGTTCAACACCAAAGTGGCCTACAAGTTCACGCGCAATATCGAAGGCGCCATCGGCGTGAACAACATCTTCGACCGCCAGTACGCCACCTACGGCATCCGCGGCGGCAACGCGTCGTTCGAAATGCTGGGCCCGGTCGCCAACTACAGCCTGTACCCCGCTCCTGGCCGCAATTTCTACGCGTCGCTCACGCTGCGCTACTGATCGCGGCATTCCGATATAGTCGGCGTTCCCCGCTGGCTATATCGGCTTCCGGCATGATCCACGCAAACGCCTACCCACACGTTGAACCGGGGCTGTTCCAGGCCCTGGGCTCGCGGCTGGCCGCGGGCCTAGCCGTGGGGCTTGTGGCAGGCCTTGCAGCTAACCCTGCCGTGGCTGGCCCGGCCGCAGGCACCGCCGTACAGGTCCGCGACGACCAGGGCCGCACGATCTCGCTGGCCGCGCCCGCGCGCCGCGCCGTCACCCTGGCCCCGCATGCAACCGAACTCGTCTATGCGGCAGGCGCCGGCGACCACGTCATTGCCACCATCCGCGGCAGTGACTATCCGCCCGCCGCCCGCCAACTGCCCGTCATCGGGGACGGCACCCAACCGGATCCCGAGCGCGTGGCGGCGGTCCGCCCCGACCTGCTGATCGCCTGGCAGCCCGGCGCTGCCGCGCCCCTGGCCCGGGTGATGGACAAGCTGGGCGTACCGGTGTTCTATAGCGACCCGCTGACCCTGGCCGCCATCCCCGACGCGGTCGAACGCATGGGCGCGCTGTTCGGCACCGAAGCGCAGGCGCGGCCCGCCGCGCAGGCCCTGCGCGCTCGCCTGGAGGCTCTGGCCGCGCGCTATGCGGGCCGCCGCCCCGTGCGCGTCTTCGTGCAGGCGGGGCTGGATCCCATCTACACCCTGAACGACAGCAGCATCGTCAGCGACGCCCTGCGCGTCTGCGGCGGCGTCAATGTCTTCGGCCAGGCGCCTGTGGTGGCGCCCCAGGTCTCGCTGGAAAGCGTGCTGGCGGCCCGGCCCGAGGCGGTGCTGGCGGGGATATCCCGCCCGGAGGACGCCGCCCGCAACCTGGCCGCCTGGCAGGCGCTTGGGCTGCCCGCTGCCCGGTTGGGCCACGTGTACGGTGTGGATGCCGATGCCCTGTACCGACCGGGCCCGCGCCTGATCGACGCCGCCGAAGCGATCTGCGCCGATCTGGACCGGTTGCGCTGACCATCCGGTGCGCATGCCGTGATCTTCAAATAGTGGAACGCCACATTTCACCGGCCGCATCTGCCGCGCTGCCGCGTGCTTTATCATTCGAGCAACGAATCGCCAGTCCCCGCGGGCCTCGCATCGTGCGCACCCGCCCTTTGAACCTCCGCCATGACCACTCAAGACACTCTCACCATCGCCGGCCGCGCCTACTCGTCGCGCCTGCTCGTCGGCACCGGCAAGTACAAGGACTTTGAACAGACCCGCGCTGCGCTGGACGCCAGCGGCACCGAGATCGTCACCGTCGCGATCCGCCGCACCAATATCGGCCAGAACGCGGGCGAACCGAACCTGCTGGACTACGTCCCGCCGTCGAAATTCACGCTGCTGCCCAATACCGCCGGCTGCTATAGCGCCGACGACGCCGTACGCACGCTGCGCCTGGCGCGCGAGCTGCTGGACGGCCACGACCTGGTGAAGCTGGAAGTGCTGGGCGACCCGCACACCCTGTTCCCCAACATGCCCGAAACCCTCAAGGCCACCAAGACGCTCGTGGACGACGGCTTCAAGGTCATGGTGTATTGCACCGACGACCCCATCCAGTGCCGCATGCTGGAAGACCTGGGCGCTGTCGCCGTGATGCCGCTGGCCTCGCTGATCGGCTCTGGCATGGGCATCCTGAACCCCTGGAACCTGCGCCTGATCATCGAGCAGGCCCGCGTGCCCATCGTGGTGGACGCCGGCGTGGGCACCGCCTCGGACGCGGCCATCGCCATGGAACTGGGCTGCGACGCCGTCCTGATGAACACCGCCATCGCCGGTGCGCGCGATCCCATCCTCATGGCCAGCGCCATGAAGAAGGGCGTGGAAGCCGGCCGCGAGGCCTTCCTGGCCGGCCGGATGCCCAAGAAGCTGTATAGCGGCGCCCCCAGTTCCCCCACCGAAGGCCTGATCACGGCCGGCGCCCCCAAATGAGCAGCCGCCAACAGGCCGCCAGCGGCCGCCCCATTCCCAACGCACTGACGATCGCCGGCGTCGACCCGTCCGGCGGTGCCGGCATACTGGCCGACGTCAAGGCGATGAGCGCGCTGGGCGCCTACGGCTGCGCGGTGATCGCCGCGTTGACGGCGCAGAACACCCAGGGCGTCACCGGCATCTCGGCGGTCCAGCCGGCCTTTGTCGGCCAGCAGATCGACACGCTGTTCGCGGACGTACGCATCGACGCAGTCAAGATCGGCATGCTGGGCCAGCAGCCGGTCATCCAGGTGGTGGCCGAGAAGCTCGCCAAATGGGCCCCCGCCCACGTGGTGCTGGATCCGGTCATGGTGGCCAAGAGCGGCGACCTGCTGCTGGAACGCGACGCCGTGGGCGCCATGCGCGAAGCCCTGCTGCCCCAGGCCACGCTGCTGACGCCCAACCTGCCCGAGGCCGGCGTGCTGCTGGAAGAACGCCCGGTCGAAACCGTCAAGGAAATGCGGCGCGTGGCCGAACGCCTGCGCAACAAGCTGGCGCATTCAGGCGAACGCTGGGTGCTGGTCAAGGGTGGCCACCTGCCGGGCAACGACACCATCGATCTGCTGCACGATGGCGACCGCATGATCGAGCTGCCTGGCCACCGCATTGAAACCGTCAATACGCACGGCACCGGCTGCACCCTGTCGGCGGCGCTGGCCGCCCTGCTGCCGCAAACCGGGGACGTACCCGAGGCAGCGCGCCGCGCCAAGGCCTATCTGACCGAGGCCATCCGCCACGCGGAGCGCCTTTCGGTAGGTTCCGGCCACGGCCCGGTGCACCACTTCCACGCCTGGTGGTAGTCCCGGGCGGCGCCTGAAACATCTGTCGGCGGGGCGGCGCGTCACAGTACGCTACGAATCGGTACAATGGTCTGTTGATTCCTCTGTTTTTTCTGACCGTCATGAACGCTTCGACCCTGCCCGACGTAGAACAAGCCCGCTTCAACATGGTGGAACAGCAGATCCGCCCGTGGGACGTTCTGGACGCCAACGTGCTGCAAGCGCTGTTCGACGTGCGCCGCGAACAATTCGTTCCGCCGGCCCTGCGCGCGCTGGCGTTTTCCGACCTGGAACTGCCGCTTGAGATCAATGCGGTCAACACCCGCCAAAACATGCTGGCGCCCAAGGTGGAAGCCCGCCTCGCGCAAGAATTGCTGCTGACCAAGTCCGACTGTGTCCTGGAAATCGGCACCGGCTCCGGCTACCAGGCCGCGCTGCTGGGCTATCTGGCGCAGCAAGTCACCTCGGTCGAGATCGACAGCCGCCTGGTGACGTTCGCCCAGCAGAACCTGCAGATGAACAACGTCACCAACGTCAAGGTTGAAACCGGCGATGCCCGCAACGGCTGGGGCTCCACCGAGTACGACGCCATTCTGGTCACCGGCTCCGTGCCGACCGTTCCCGATGCGCTGAAGTACCAGCTGCGCGTGGGCGGCCGCCTCGTCGTGGTCGTGGGCCAGGCCCCCATCATGACCGCCTGTCGCATTACCCGCACCACCGCGGCCAGCTTCGAAACCGTGAACCTGTTCGAAACCGTCATCAAGCCGCTGCGCGGCGTCGCGGTCTCCCAGTTCAAGTTCTGACCCTCAACCCTGCCGCCGGGCGCCCGCCCCGCCATCACGGCGGCAGCGGCCCGGGCGGCCCGGCGTATCGTTGACCATCATGCGTGTCCGATTGCTAACGGCTTTACTGGTTTTTACCTGCGCCGCAATCGTCGGCACGTCGCCCGTCCGCGCGCAGAACCTGATCCAGATCTGGCAGTCCGCGCTGGTCCATGACCCGATCTACGCCGCCGCCCGCGCCAACTACCGCGCCGGCCTGGAAAAAGAACCCCAGGCCCGCTCCCTGCTCCTGCCCCTGATCTCCGCCGAAGCGGGCGGCGCCTACCAGGAAACCCGCAGCACCCGAGGCCTGGGCGTCGCCTACAGCGGCGGACGCGCCGTCTGGGACCTGTCCCTGACCCAACCCTTGTTCGACTGGGGCCGCTGGCAGAATTTCGAGCAATCCAAGCTGATCGTCGCGGACGTCGAGGTGCAGCTGCAGCAGGCCTTCCAGGACCTTTTGCTGCGCGTGGCGGATGCCTACTTCAACGTGCTCTACGCTCAGGACACGCTGACCGCCACCGAGGCCGAAAAGGCCGCCGTGGCCGGGCAGCTCGAATCCGCCAAGCGCAATTTCGAGCTGGGTAACGCGACGATCACAGACACCTACGAGGCCCAGGCGCGCTACGACCTGGTGGTAGCCCAGGAATTGCGCCTGCAGAACGATCTGGATGTCCGCCGCGACGAGCTGGCCAAGATCATCGGCACGGCCCCGGGCGCGCTGGCCGAACTGCCCTACGGCGTGCAACTGCCCGCGCCGCAACCCGCGCGCGTGGCCGACTGGAGCAATCAGGCCGAGGCAGCCAGCCTGGATGTGCTGCGGGCCCAGCTGTCCACCCGCATCGCCGGGCGCGAGATCCAGATCGCCAAGAGCGGCCACTATCCCACGCTGAACCTGCGGGCCACCAGCGGCAGCGCCAGCGATGCGGTCATGGGCAACGCCGCGCCAGGCAAACCGATCGACAACACGATCGGCGTCGTGCTGTCGATTCCGCTGTATGCAGGCGGCGGCGTCTCTTCGCAAGTGACGGAAAAGGTCCAGCTGGAACAGAAAGCACGCCACGACTACGAGGCCGCGCGCCGCCAGGCTGTCCAGGCCGCGCGCCAGTACTACACCGGCGTCACCAGCGGCCTGGCCCGCATCCAGGCGCTTGAGGCCGGTGAAAAATCCAGCCGCGCCGCGGTCGAGGCCAACCGCACCGGCTACGAGGTCGGCGTGCGCATCAACCTGGATGTGCTCAATGCCCAGCAACAGCTCTACGCCACGCAGCGCGACCTGGCCCTGGCGCGTTACAGCACCGTCCTCGCCAGCCTGCGCCTGAAGGCCACCAGCGGCATCCTGGCAGAAACGGACCTGGAAGCGATCAACCGCTTGCTGCGGGAACCGCGCTGACCCGCCGGCTGGGGCCCCCAGCCTTACTGGTTCTGGATTTTCTTCACGAGCGCGGTAGTGGAGCGCTCGAACTCGAATGGAATTGCCACCGCGCGGCCGCCCCAGGTCTTGACCAGGGCGGTCTCGGGCAGCTTTTCCATGTCGTAATCGCCGCCCTTGACGATCAGGTCGGGCCTGAGCTGCCCGATCAGGGCCTCGGGCGTGTCTTCATGAAAGGACGTGACCACGGTCACGAAACCCAGCGCGGCCAGCAAGGCGGCGCGGTCTTCCATGCGGTTGAGCGGGCGCTCCGCGCCCTTGCCCAGGCGGCGCACCGACTCGTCGGTGTTCACCGCCACGATCAGGGTCGCGCCCAGCTGGGCGGCCTGATCGAGGTAGGTTGCATGGCCCCGGTGCAGGATGTCGAAGACGCCGTTGGTAAACACCAGCGGCCGCGGAAAACGGCCGGCGGCGACAGCGGCGACGCATTCGTCGCGGGACAGGACCTTGGATTCGAAACGGGCGGCAGGCATGCGGCGATTGTATCGCCCCGGCTCAGGCGCCGCCCAGGATGATCTGCTTTTCCTTCGGCACGATCAGGGCCGTCATTTCCTTGCGGTAACGGTTCAGGTCCTTCACGGTTTCGAAGCTGCGATCCATCAGCTTGGACAGGATATGCAGGATGCGGGTCGCGACCTTCTGCTCCCACACGCCGTCAAAACGGATCTGCGTGTCCAGCCAGTGCTCCAGCCAGCCCGGTTCCGGCAGGCGCGACTGCACCGTATCGTTGGGGAACAGTTCCTTGTTCACGTGCAGGTTGGTCGGGTGCAGGGCCTGCTGCGTACGGCCGGCAGAAGCCATCAGCACGCCGATCTTGGAGAAAGCCAGGCGGGCCTGCTCGCTTGTGTCCTGGCCGCGGTCATGCAGCGCGCGGCGCATGTACTGCAGATAAGCGCCAGCATGGCGGGCCTCGTCCTGGGCCACCGTCTTGTAAATGGCCTTGATGACGGGTTCCGTATGCCATTCGGCGGCGCGGCGATACCAGTGGTTCAGGCGGACCTCGCCGCAGAAATGCAGCATCAGGGTTTCCAGTTCAGGCGCGGCATCGAACTCGAAGCGCACGTTGTGCAGTTCTTCCTCGGTGGGCACCAGGTCCGGCCGGAAGCGGCGCAGGTACTCGATCAGCACCAGCGAATGCTTCTGCTCTTCAAAGAACCAAACCGACATGAACGCGCAGAAATCGCTGTCGCCGCGATTGTCGCGCAGGAACATTTCGGTAGCCGGCAAGGCTGCCCATTCCGTGATTGCGTTCATTTTGATCGTGTGGGCCTGCTCGTCCGAGAGCTTGCTGCGATCGAAATCCCCCCAGGGAATGTCATGCGCCATGTTCCAGCGCACGGCTTCCATGGTCTTGAAGAGTTCAGGATAAAGCATGGTCTGCCCTTGTATTTGTCCCGCTAGTGGGGCTATTGATATAGAAATTAATGAATGGCGCGCGCGTTGCCGGCAGGAGCGCTGCATTCATCCACCGCAGCGCTATTTTTCGCCGTGTACCGCGAAGCTATGATGACCGTTTCATGAATGAAACATGACAGATACCGTCTAGATCATCGCGCCGCCTATCGGGTCAAGGCCCATATCGCGACCCCGATGGCAACGGCCGCCACCCCAACCAGCGCTGCAACCAGCCGGTTGTTCTGCTCCTGCGCCCTCCGCAACTGGATCATCTCGGCCAACAGGGCGGGCGAGACGTTGGGACGGCTCAGGTGGTCATGGACCAGCCTGGGCAAAGCGGGCAGCATCTGCGACCACTGCGCCGCCTCTTTTTCCAGGCTTTGCCGCAAACCCTTGAATCCGACGCGCTGGCGCATCCAGCGTTCCAGGTAGGGCTTGGCGGTCTTCCAGAGATCCAGGTTGGGATCGAGCTGGCGGCCCAATCCCTCGACGTTCAGCAAGGTCTTCTGCAACAGGACCAGCTGCGGCTGGATCTCGACGTTGAACCGGCGCGAGGTCTGGAACAGGCGCAAGAGCACCTGCCCCAGCGAGATTTCGGACAACGGCCGGTCAAAGTACGGTTCGCAGACTGCGCGCACGGCGCCTTCCAATTCTTCTTCGCGCGTATCGGGAGGCACCCAGCCCGACTCGATGTGCAATTGCGCCACGCGGCGATAGTCGCGGTGGAAAAAGGCCAGGAAGTTCTGCGCCAGGTAATTCTTGTCGAACTCGGACAACGAACCCACGATGCCGAAGTCCAGGGCGATGTAGCTGCCCAGCGTTTCCGGGCGGTCGGATACGTAGATGTTGCCCGGGTGCATGTCGGCGTGGAAAAAGCCGTCGGTAAAGACCTGCGTGAAAAAGATCTCCACGCCGGTGCGCGCCAGGGTGGGGATGTCTATGCCGGCCTCGCGCATCCGGTCCACCTGGCCCACCGGCATGCCGTACATGCGTTGCATGGTGAACACCGTCGAGGCCGTGTATTCCCAGATCACCTCGGGCACGATCAGCATGTCGCCGCGGCCGGACTCGGGGCCAAAGTTGCGGCGCAACTGGCTGCAGTTGGACGCTTCGCGCACCAGGTCCAGCTCGTCGTGCAGGTACTTGTCGAACTCCGCCACGACTTCACGGGGCTTGAGTCGGCGGCCGTCGGCGCCCAGGCGCTCGATGATGCGCGCCACCACCTTCAAGAGCGACAGGTCCTTCTCGATGATGCTGAGCATGCCCGGGCGCAGCACCTTCACCGCGACTTCGCGGCCATCGTGCAGCACGGCGAAGTGCACCTGGGCGATCGAGGCCGAAGCCACCGGGTCCACTTCGAATTGCGCGAACAGCTTTTCGGGCGGCGCGCCAAGCGCCGCTTCGATGCAGGCCGCCGCCTGTGCCGAGGGGAACGGCGGCACGCGATCCTGCAAAAGGGCCAATTCGTCGGCGATGTCAGCCGGGATCAGGTCGCGGCGGGTGGACAACACCTGCCCGAACTTCACGAAAATCGGGCCCAGCGATTCCAGCGCCAGGCGCAGACGCAAGCCACGCGGCTTGCGCGGGCGCGTGCCAAGCCGGATGACGCGCAGCAGGCAGGTCGCCAGCGGATGGTTCAAGCTGGAGAGCACCAGTTCGTCCAGGCCGTAGCGCAGCGAAACCAGAATGATGCGAAAGAGGCGCAGCAAGGGGAACATGAATCAGGCGCCCCGCTTTGCGCTGGCCGATGCCAGACGGGTTTGCAAGGCCGCCGCCGAACGGGCCAGCGCATCGGCGCGGGCGTTCAGTTCGGCCAGGTCCAGGCGCCATTGTTCCAGCGCCGGACGGCTCGCCAGCATGCCGCTTTCTTCGGACAGATATTCCGACACGTTCTCGGCCAGGCGCAGCCCTGCCGTGCGCGCGCCGCCAGCGGCCGCGCGCGCGCCCCCCACCAGGCGCAGCGCCGCGATGTCGCCGACCACCCGGGCCAGCGCGTCTTCAGGATCCCAGCGCAGCTGCTTGGACAGGTCGGCCACCACTTGCGCCAATGCCGCGTCGCCCGAAATATGGGTCGCTTCGGCGAAATCGGGTTGCTCGCGGTCCGCCCCTAGGCGCGGCAGCGGCAGCTTTTCAGGGGCGACCGTCAAAGTCACGTCCGGTACCACGGCCGCATCGGCCTGGGCCGCCAGGCCTTCGCTATCTATGGTCAGGCCCAGGCTGAACCCGCCGAGCGCGAAGCGCACGGTTTTGCCGGCATGCCGGGCCAGCCGGTCGCGCGCCCAATCCTCACGCCGCAACAGGGCGTTGAGCGCGCTTACAGCCAGTCGCGAGGGGGTGGGCAGGAACGGAAAAGGCAGCATGGCGGTCCGCAACAGCCCCGGTTTCCGGGGTTGCCGAAGTTAATGGGTAAATCGGGAGTGTAACGGGTTGGATGGATGGGTGTTTTGCGCAAGCACATGGAAAAACCGGCCCTGTGAGGGCCGGTTCAAACAGATGCCTGGCGGCATCCGCAACGGAGGCGGGAATCGGACCCGGCCGGTCAGGCTCAGCTGGCGAGATCCACCGGGATCTGCTGGATGCCTGCGAGCAGCCAACCGCCATTGGCCGGCTTGAACAGATTCCAGACTTCCTCGAAGCGGAACGCTTCGGTGCCGGGGGCTTCGCGCAGCATGCCGGAGAAGCGCACGCTGGCGAGGTGGCCGTCGGAAACGGTTTCGATGCCCAGCATCTCGGCGTTCAGCAGGACCACTTCGGTCTTGTTGGGCGCCGCGCCGCGCTCGGCCAGCTGCGGCTTGAGCTCGGTGATCAGGTCGTCGGTCAGGAATTCGCGCAGGCCTTCGGTGCTGCCGCTGTCCCAAACGGCCTGGATGCGCACGAATTGCTCCTTGGCCTGCTTCAGGAAGTTGGGCGTGTCGAAGTCACCCGGCACGAACCAGTTATTGTCGTCGCCCATCTTGGGCAGCGCAGCCGGCGCGGCGGCAGCGGCGGCAACCGGAGCGGCGGCCGGAGCAGCCGGAGCCGGCTTCAGCGATTCGCGCCACATCGGTTGCTGTTGCTGCTGCTGGCCCGAGGCGTTGTTGCCGCCGAACGCGCCTTGGGTGGCGGTGCGCGGACCAGCGCCGCGCAGACGGCGGACGATGAACATGATGGCGAAAACGACCAGGCCGATCAGCAGCGCCGACGACAGGAATTCGGCGAAAGCGCCCGACAGGCCCATGCTGGAGAGCAGCGCGGCAATACCCAGGCCGGCGGCGATGCCGGCGATGGGGCCGAGCCAGCGCGAAGCGCCGCTCTTGGCGGCGGCGCCCGCGGTCGCGGCGCCAGCCGTGGCAGCGCCGGCGGCGGCCGGTGCAGCGGTGGCGCCAGCGGTGTTGTTGGCAGCGGCCGGAGGCGTGGTCGCCTGGCGTTGCTGGGTCACATTGGAGGATTGTCGGCCAACGCTGCTGCCACCGCCGGCACGGCGGGCTTCAGCGTCAAACGACGCCGTCACCAGTGCCGCGCCGGAAACGGCGATCAGCGCCGCGGCGACAAACCGCGAAAGACAGAATTTGGACATAGGTTTGCTCCCTCGTACTCGCGCCCCTGCCGCCCCGAGCAGCAGGAAGTCCCACGGACCGCGGGACCTTCGTCGCGACTTTTCTTACATTAATCTGAATACCGTAAGAATAACGGACAAGACGCCGCCCCACAAGTTCCCGCAGGGGCAGCAAAATGTCCGGATGGCTGGCGCGGATCAGCCCAGTTTCACGCCTTCATGCAGGGCGGCGATGCCGGCCGTCAGGTTGAAGTACTGGACCCGCTCCAGTCCGGCCGTGCGCAGCATGTCGGCCAGGGTTTCCTGGTCGGGGTGCATGCGGATGGATTCCGCCAGATAACGGTAGCTGGCCTCGTCCTTGGCAACCTTCTTGCCCAGCCAGGGCAGCACATTGAACGAATACCAGTCGTACGCGGGCGCCAGCGGCTTGGCCACGCGCGAGAATTCCAG
This sequence comes from Achromobacter sp. D10, assembly GCF_035282245.1. Lineage (NCBI taxonomy): Bacteria > Pseudomonadati > Pseudomonadota > Betaproteobacteria > Burkholderiales > Alcaligenaceae > Achromobacter > Achromobacter sp. D10. The sequence goes on along the minus strand of NZ_JAYJLE010000001.1, from coordinate 1,127,758 downwards.
CACCAGCAGCTTGCCGCCCGGCTTCAATACCCGGGTCATCTCGGCCAGGGCACGGTCCTTGTGGGTCATGTTGCGCAGGCCGAAGGCCACGCTGACGCGGTCGAAATAGCCCGAAGGGAATGGCAGGCGCTCGGCATCGCACACGGCGGCGGGAACCAGCAGGCCGGCATCCGTCAGGCGGTCGCGGCCCACGCGCAGCATGGAATCATTGATGTCGGTCAGCCAGACCTCGCCCGTGGGGCCGGCGCGCTTGGCGAAAGCCTTGGCCAGATCCCCCGTGCCACCGGCGATGTCCAGCACTTTCATGCCGGGTCGGATGGCGGCGCGGCCGATGGTGAAAGCCTTCCAGACGCGGTGCAGCCCGGCCGACATGAAATCGTTCATGATGTCGTAGCGCTGGGCGACCGAATGGAAGACTTCGGCGACTTTGCGGGCCTTTTCGCTTTCCGGCACCGTCTGGAAGCCAAAATGGGTGGATTGCGAGGCGGAATCCGCGGAATGTTGCGATTCGGAGGGGTTTTGCATGGTGAATTCCCGATATATCGTTCAATGGTAGCCTATCGGGCTCCCTCGCGAGGCTGGGCGACGCCTGCTATGGCGCCTGGCGGTCACATACCTGAAATATTGCGGCCATACTATCGCAATGTTCGCGCCGCGCCGGCGCTCAGAAGTGTGCCCAATCTGCCATGTCCAGCACCATTCTCGTCGTCGAAGACGAACCCGCCATCCAGGAACTGATCGCCGTCAACCTGTCTTTCGCCGGACATAAGGTGCTGCGCGCCTTCGACGCCGACCAGGCCCAGACGCTGATCCGCGCCGAGCTTCCCGACCTGATCCTGCTTGACTGGATGCTGCCCGGCACGTCCGGCCTGGCCATGGCGCGCAAGCTGCGCAACGACGAGCGTACCCGCGCCGTTCCCGTCATCATGCTGACCGCCAAAGGCTCCGAGCAGGACAAAGTGGACGGCCTGGAAGCCGGCGCCGACGACTACATCACCAAGCCGTTCTCCCCCAAGGAACTGATGGCGCGCATCAAGGCCGTGCTGCGGCGCCGCGCGCCCCAGCTGACCGACGACGTGATCGACGTGGGCGGGCTGAAGCTGGATCCGGTGACGCATCGCCTGTCCGGCAATAGCCAGTCGCTGCAGATCGGCCCCACCGAGTTCCGCCTCCTGCATTTCTTCATGACCCACCCCGAACGCGTGTTTTCGCGTTCGCAGTTGCTGGACCAGGTCTGGGGCGACCACGTCTTCGTGGAAGAGCGCACGGTCGACGTGCATATCCGCCGCCTGCGCAAGGCGCTGGAACCCAGCGGCCACGATGCACACGTGGAAACGGTCCGCGGCAGCGGCTACCGGTTTACGGCCCAGCTCCCCACGCGGTAAAACTCCCGCACGATGATCTGGCTGCGCACCCTAGTCCTGGTCGCCCTGTGGGCGGCCGCCGCATTGCTGGCCCAATGGCTCATAGGAGATCCGGCGGGCTGGATACTGTTCTCGATCGCCATTTCCGGCATGCTGCTCTGGCGCAGCTGGCGCCTGCACCTGGTGTCCCATTGGGCCAACCATCCGGAGACTTCGCCCCCCGCGTCGGTCGGGCCCTGGGACGACATCCTTGCCCCGCTGTACCGCTACACCCGCGCCCGCGCCCGCGAACTGAACGAAACCCAGAACACCATGCAGGGCATGCTGGCCGCCGCCCAGGCGCTGCCGGACGGGGCGGTGACCCTGAACGAGGATTTCCAGATCGACTGGTGCAACCGCATGGCTCGCCAGCATCTTGGCCTGCGGCTGCCGGCCGACCGCGGCCACAACCTGCTGAACCTGCTGCGCGCGCCTGAATTCGTGGAATACGCGCACCGCCAGTCCTGGCCCGAACCCATCCTCGTGCGTCTTGGGCAGCAAGGCCAGGAACGGCTGATGATGATGCAGCTGACCGCCTATGCCAGCAATCAGCGCCTGCTGATCACGCGCGACGTCACCCAGATCGAACGCCTGGAAACCACCCGCCGCGATTTCGTCGCCAACGTTTCGCACGAACTGCGCACGCCGCTGACGGTATTGGCGGGCTTCCTGGAGACGCTGCGCGACATGCCCGCCGACGCGCTGCCCGCTGAACAGCGCGAGCAATACATAGACATGATGCACGAGCAGGCGCAGCGCATGCAGGCCATCGTCGAAGACCTGCTGACCCTGTCCACCCTCGAATCCTCGCCGGGCAGCGATCCGCGCGCCGTCAACATGGGCGCGTTGCTGCAGAAGGCGCGCCAGCAGATCGAGGCGCTCTCGGGCGGCCGCCACGTGCTGGAATGGCACGTCGACGAGACCCTGGACGTGCTGGGCGCCGAAACCGAGTTGACCTCCGCCCTGTCCAACCTGCTGACCAACGCCGTGCGCTACACGCCCGATGGCGGCACCATCACCGTGCGCTGGGAGCGCGAGGACGACGGCGGCGCGCGCTACAGCGTGCAGGACACCGGCATCGGCATCCCGGCTCGCCACCTGCCCCGCCTGACCGAGCGCTTCTACCGCGTGGACCGCGGGCGCTCGCGCGCCGTAGGCGGCACGGGCCTGGGGCTGGCGATCACCAAGCACATCGCCATGCGCCACGACGCCGAACTGCTGATCACCAGCGAACCCGGCAAGGGCAGCGTGTTCGCCCTGCGCTTCCCGCCCGATCGCGTGGCCATCGACAGCACGCCGCTGGGCCGGGCGCCTTTCAGCCCGGCACATTGAGCCCCACGCCGGGCGTGGATGGTAAATTTCCCGCCATGCGCATCCTGGTAATCGAAGACGAACCCAAACTGGCCGACTACCTCAAGAAGGGGCTGTCGGAACAAAGCCACGTCGTGGACCTGGCGCGCGACGGCGTGGACGGCCTGCATCTGGCGCTGGAAGGCGTCTATGACCTGATCGTGCTGGACGTGATGCTGCCGGGCGTGGACGGCTTTGGCGTGCTGGCCGCGGTGCGCGAACAGAAAGACACTCCCATCCTGATGCTGACCGCGCGCGACGCGGTCGAGGACCGCGTGCGCGGGCTGGAAGGCGGCGCCGACGATTACCTGGTCAAGCCCTTCGCCTTTTCGGAACTGCTGGCGCGGGTGCAGGCGCTGCTGCGCCGCGGTCGCTCGCAAGAGCCCACGCTGCTGCGCCTGGCCGACCTGGAGCTGGACCTGGCCCGCCGGCGCGCCCAACGCGGCGGCCGCCGCCTGGACCTGACCGCCAAAGAGTTCAATCTATTGGCCTTGCTGCTGCGCCGCCAGGGCCAGGTGCTGTCACGCACCACGCTGGCCGAGCAGGTCTGGGACATGAATTTCGACAGCGACACCAACGTCATCGACGTAGCGGTGCGGCGGCTGCGCAGCAAACTGGACGACCCCTACGACACCAAATTGCTGCATACGGTGCGCGGAATGGGCTACGTGCTGGAATCCCGTCCCGCATGAAGCCCTTGCGCGTGCGCTCCATGCAGGCGCGGCTGACCCTGCTGCTGGGAGCCATCGCGCTGCTGGTGTCCAGCCTGGCGGGAGCCACGCTGTTCTGGGCGCTCAAGCGCGAAGTAGAGCGTCAGGAAATCACCGAGGTCAGCGGCAAGCTGGAACTGATCGACCACCTGATAGACATGCAGAACAGCGCGCGCGGCCTGCAGGACCTGGCCGCCACCTTCGATGAAATGCGCGCTGGCGAAGGCCAGCTCGGCATCTGGATCGTGGATGCGCAGGGACATGCCGTGTATGGCGGCCCGCCGCCGGAAACGCTGGAAACAGAAGACGGCAGGCAGGTCGTGCTGCAGACCGCCGATGGCGGCCGCATGCGCGGATTGCGGGTGGCCATGAATGACCGCATCCTGCCCGGCGCCGCGTTGACGGTGGCCGTCAGCACGCGCACCAGTTCGCAGTTCCTGTACGCCTACGGCACCGCGCTGGTGTTGATCTGCGCGTTGTGGGTGGGCGCCACGGTAGTGCTGGCGGCGTGGGCGGTGCGCCGTAGCATGGCGCCGGCGCGCCGGCTGTCAGAACAGGCGGCCGGCATCCAGCCCGACAACCTGGCGCGGCGCCTGCCGCTGGAAGATACCGACCGTGAATTGCACGAGCTGGTGCGGTCGTTCAACCGCACGCTGGAACGCCTGCAGGCCGCTTACCAGCAGATGGAAGGCTTTAATGCCGACGTGGCGCATGAACTGCGCACGCCGCTGGCCACGCTGATCAATGGCACGCAAGTCATGCTGTCGTCGCCGCGCGATGCGGCTGAATTGCGCGACGCTCTGGAATCCAACCTCGAAGAACTGGAAGACCTGAAGACGCTGGTCAACGACATGCTGTTCCTGGCCCGCGCCGACCGCGGCGAGCGGGCGGTGGACCTGGCGACGGTTTCGCTGGCCGCCGAAGCGCGGCGCGTGGCCGAATATTACGAAGCCACGTTGGAAGAAAGCGGCGTGCACTTGCGCTGCATGGGCGACGCCACCGTGGCCGCCAATGCTGGCCTGGTGAGACGCGCGCTGGCCAACCTGATCTCCAACGCCATCAAGGCCACGCCTCGCGGCGGCGAAATCGTCTTGGCCTGCTCGGCCTCGCCGGCGGGCGCCCGGGTCGAAGTGCGCAACCCCGGCCCGCCCATCCCGTCCGCCGACCTGCCCCGCATCTTCGACCGCTTCTTCCGTGCCAGCCAGGCGCGCGCGCCACGCAGCGAAGGCCATGGCCTGGGCCTGGCGATCGTACGCGCCATCGCGCGCATGCATGGCGGCGAGGTGGACGCGGCCTCGGGCGCGCACGGCACCGTGGTCGGCATCACGCTGCGCGCGCCGGAAGGCCATGCATCGGCCGAGATCATTACAAAAACGTAATGTGCAAGACAGAATCGGGTCACCCCGGTTCTTCTACAGTACGCTGGGATCCACTATTTCCGTTACGGAGCATCATGAACCTTCCCCGTCTCACGCGCCGCCTGGCTCTTGCCGCTGCCCTGTGCGCACCCGCCTTCGCCACCGCCCAGACGCCCGTCAAGGTCGAGGTCTGGAAGACCCCGACCTGCGGCTGCTGTGAAGATTGGGTCAAGCACATGCGCGACAACGGCTTCGCCGTCACCACCCACGACGTCCAGGACACTGGCCCCATCCGCCGCAACGCCGGCATGGCCAACTACGGCTCCTGCCACACCGCGGCCGTCGAAGGCTACGCGATCGAGGGCCATGTGCCCGCCAGCGACGTGCGCCGCCTGCTGCTGGAAAAGCCCGACGCCGCGGGCCTGGCCGCGCCCGGCATGCCGCTCGGCTCTCCCGGCATGGACGGCCCCGAATATGGCGGCCGCAAGACGCCGCACGACGTGGTCCTGGTGGACAAGCAAGGCGGCGCCAAGGTCTTCCAGGCTTATCGATAGCGCGCAATCCTCAACGTCCCATCCGGGCATCGTTCCTCCACGGACGATGCCCGATCCATTTGGACGCTTGAAACAATTCATCCACACCGCCTCAATGGCTACTCCTTGCACTGCAGCAAAAATGGGCCACAATCAATAAAACGGATTCCTCACCCACCCCCAGGCAGTCATGGCACAAATCGTCCTGTTCGAGAACATCCACCCGAGCGCCCGCGCTGTTTTTGAAGCCGCCGGCTACTCCGACATCGTCACGCATGCGGCCGCCTTGCCGGCGTCGCAACTGAGCGAAGCCCTGCGCGGCGCTCAGGTGGCGGGGATTCGTTCTCGCACGCACCTGGATGCCGCCCTGCTTTCCGGCAACCCCGACCTGCGCGTCGTAGGGTGCTTCTGCATCGGCACCAACCAGGTCGACCTGGACGCCGCCATGCAGCGCGGCATCCCGGTGTTCAACGCGCCGTTCTCGAACACCCGCTCGGTCGCCGAACTGGTTCTGGGCGAAGCCATCCTGCTGCTGCGCCGCATTCCTGAAAAAAATGCCCGCGTGCATCTGGGCCACTGGGACAAGAGCGCCGCGGGCGCCTTCGAGACCCGCGGCAAGACCTTGGGCATCGTGGGCTACGGCAATATCGGCTCGCAGATCAGCACGCTTGCCGAAGGACTGGGCATGCGCGTGGTCTACCACGACGTCGAAGCCAAGCTCCCGCTGGGCAATGCCCGGCCGGCCGCCACGCTGAACGACCTGCTGGAACAGGCCGATGTGGTGACCCTGCACGTGCCGGGCGGCAAGTCCACCCAAAACATCATGAACGCGGAAACCATCGGGCGCATGCGCCGCGGCGCCATCCTCATCAACGCCTCGCGCGGAACGGTGGTGGATATCGACGCGCTGCACGCGGCGCTGAAGTCCGGCCATCTGGCAGGAGCCGCGCTGGACGTGTTCCCGACCGAGCCCAAGGGCGCGGACGAGCCGCTGGCCAGCCCGCTGATCGGCCTGCCCAACGTGATCCTGACCCCGCACATCGGCGGCAGCACGCAGGAATCGCAAGAGAACATCGGCCGCGAAGTGGCCGAGAAACTGGTGCGCTTCCTGCAGGCCGGCACCACCAAGGGCGCGGTCAATTTCCCCGAACTTCCCTACCTGGAACCGGCCGGCGGCACGCGCATCCTGCACGTCCACCGCAACGCGCCGGGCGCGCTGGGCACGCTGGACAACCTGATGGCGCAGCACGGCCTGAACATCGTCAGCCAGACCCTGCAGACCCGCGGCCAGATCGGCTACGTGATCACCGACGTGGAAGGTGAAGTGAACGACGTGGTGATGTCCACGCTGCGCAGCCACCCCATTACGGTCCGCTGCGACCGCCTGTAAGACACGCTGTCGCGATACCACCGCGGGCGCTCTCAGGGGCGCCCGCGCCGCTTCAAGGCACCGCGGCCGCCGCCGCCAGGCATTCCGCCATTTTTTCGTGCACGCTGCCCGCATCGAAAGGCAGGCGCCCGATAAGCCCTATCTCGCGGTGGAAGGCCGCCTCGCCCAGCGGCAGGAGCCGCAGGCCCGACGTATCCAACCGCCGCAATTGCGGCAACAGCGCCACCCCCAATCCCAGTCTCACCATATTGGCGATGGCGTCGATCTCGTCCAGTTCCACGGCTTCGCGCACCGTAATGCGCTGTTTCTTCAGGAACAGGTCCACCACGCGCCCGCCGAACGAGGCGCGGTCGTAGCGGATGAAGGGTTGTTCCGCCAGCAGCTCGCGCCAGGGCGCGACCGGCATGGATTCGGGTATTGCCAGCATCACGGGCTCGCGCAGCAGAGGCTGCCAGCCAAGCTCGGGCGGCAGTGCAAAAGGCGGTTTGATCAGCATGGCCATGTCCACCTCGCCCGCGTCCACCTGACCCAGCAGCGCCAGCGACACGCCAGGCACGATACGCACGCGTACGTCCGGGTAGACCGCGCGGAACCCGCCCAACGCGCGCGCCAGCAGGTCCTGCTGCACAGACGCAATAGCGCCGATGCGCAGCAACCCGCTGACGTGGCCCGGCCCGCCGGCAGTGACCATGCGCTCGGCCATGGCAACCAGCTCTTCGGCCTGCGGCAGCACTTCGCGGCCATGGGCGTTGAGCACGGCGGCGCGCGCGCTGCGGTCGAACAGCGGCCCGCCCAGGTAGTCTTCCAACCGCCGGATCTGGGCGCTGACCGCGGACTGGGTCAATCCGAGCCGTGTGCCGGCGCCGGTAAAGGTGCCGTCGCGCGCCACGGCGATGAAGGTCTTAAACTCTTTGATCACAATCAAATTTTTCGATGCTAAGTAGCAAAAAATATCGTTTTCCAATCAAAAAAACAATACCTAAACTATGCATCGATGCTAGGCCATCCGATCTTGCGACGGCCCGCAATCTGATTGATCATTTTCCTTTGCCTGACCCGGAGCCTTCCATGACCGCTCAAACCAACCTGCCGCCGTTCCACCTCGCCTTCCCGGTCCGCGACCTGGCCGAAGCCCGCGCCTTCTATGGCGAAAAGCTGGGCTGTCCGGAGGGCCGCAGCTCGCCCGAATGGATCGACTTCAACTTCTACGGCCACCAGATCGTCGCCCACCTGGCGCCCAGCGAATGCGGCCACAAGGCCACCAGCGCCGTGGATTCGCACAATGTGCCGGTGCGCCATTTCGGCGCCGTGCTTTCCATGGAACAATGGGAAGCAATGGCGAAGCGGCTGACCGACGCCGGCACCGAATTCGTCATCGAGCCCTACATCCGCTTCAAGGGTGAAGTGGGCGAACAAGCCACCATGTTTTTCCTGGATCCGTCGGGCAACGCGCTGGAATTCAAGGCGTTCAAGAATCTGGATTCCCTGTTCGCCAAGTAATCCGCTTCTACAGGTTTCGTGTCGTTGAACGCAATATCAGAACCTCCTTCTCCGGCCGAAACCACTTGGCGCATCCTGCCCCAGGGTGATCGCTGCCTGATCGTCTCCTTTGGCGACCAGATCGATGCCGCCGTGGGCAGGACCTGTCTGGCCGCGGCCAACAAGCTGCGCGACGCGCAGCTTGTTGGCGTGACCGACGTGGTGCCCTCGTTCGTTGCAGTGGCGGTGCACTACCGCCCCGGCGCCAGCGGCGGCCCCACCTATGCGCAACTGGCCGAACGCATCGGCGAGCTGCTGTCCGAAGGCATCGCCGCGGACGCGCTCGGCGGACGCGAGGTCGACATCCCGGTCTGTTACGGCGGCGAGCACGGCCCCGATCTGGCCGAAGTCGCCGAAGCCGCCGGCCTCACGCCCGAAGGCGTCATCCAGCTGCACAGCCAGCCGCGCAGCATGGTCTTCATGCTGGGGTTTGCGCCCGGCCACGCCTATCTGGGTGTGCACGACGAGAAACTGAATATCCCGCGCCGCGCCTCGCCGCGAACCGCGGTGCCCCGCGGCGCTGTGGCGGTAGCCAACCGCCAGACCGTGATCTACCCGAACCGGCTGCCCGGCGGATGGAACATCATCGGCGCCACGCCACTCAACATGTTCGATCCGGCCCGCGAACCCGCTGCCTTGCTGCAACCCGGCGACTCGGTCCGTTTCGTGCCCATCAGCCCCGAGGAATTCGACCGCATCCGGGAGGCCAGGCCATGAGCGTGACCGTTCTGAAGCCCGGCATGCTGTCCAGCTTCCAGGACCGCGGCCGCGAGGGCTACCAGCATCAGGGCATCCCGGCCGCGGGCGCCATGGACGAACGCGCGCACCGGCTGGCCAACGCGCTGGCCGGCAATCTGGACGAACACGCCACGCTTGAAATGACCCTGACCGGTCCGACCCTGCGCTTTGACGCGGCGACCTGTTTCGCGCTGGCCGGCGCCGACCTCGGCGCCACCCTCAATGGCCAGGACATCCCGATCCATCGTCCCCTGGTGGCGCGGGCCGGCGACACGCTGGCCTTCGGCGCCAAACCGGCCGCCGGCGTGCGCGCTTATCTTGCAGTGCACGGCGGCTTTGCGCTGCCGCGCGTCATGGGCAGCGAAAGCACCTATCTGCGCAGCGGTTTCGGCGGCTTCCAGGGACGCGCGCTGGCCAAGGGCGATCAGGTGCCGCTGCATGCTCCGCTCCCCCCGGACCGCGACCTGGACGCCCTGCAGGAAGCGCTGTGGAATCAGCGGGTCTATCTGCCGGCTTCTCTGGGGGCCAAGCGCCGCGAGCACATCCGCTTCCTGCCCGGCATGCATTGGGACGAATTCTCCGAGGCTACCCGCGAGGCCTTTGACGGCGGCGCGGAATTCCGCATCAGCCCGCAGTCCGACCGCATGGGCTACCGTCTGCTCGGCCCGGCGCTGTCCATGAGCCAGCCGCGCCAGATGCTATCGGAGGCCGCCTGCTTCGGCACCGTGCAGGTGCCTTCGGGCGGCGAGGCCATCATCCTCATGGCCGATCGCCAGACCACCGGCGGCTATCCCAAGATCGCGCAGGTCGCCTCGGTGGATTTGCCCGTCCTGGCGCAGTGCGCTCCCGGCCAGACCCTGCGCTTCCAGCTGATCGCGCTGGAAGACGCGCAGCGGCTAGACAGCGAGCGCGAACGCGCCTTCACGCAATTGCAGGACGCGCTGGCGCCATTGCGCGCGCTCCTCGCCTAGAAAGGAATTTGCCATGACCACCCGCATCGACATGAATTGCGACATGGGCGAAAGCTATGGCGCCTGGACCATGGGCAACGATGCGGCGGTGCTGCAGTTCGTCAGCTCCGCCAACATCGCCTGCGGCTTCCATGGCGGCGACCCCGCCACCATGCGCAAGACCGTGGCGGCCGCGCTGGCGCGCGGCGTGGCGCTGGGCGCCCATCCCAGCCTGCAGGATCTGGCTGGCTTCGGCCGCCGCGTCATCCAGATCAACCCTGACGAGGCCTACGACATCGTGGTCTATCAGATAGGCGCGCTGGCCGGCGTGGCCGCCTCGCAGGGCGCGCGCCTGCATCACGTCAAGGCGCATGGCGCGCTCTACAACATGGCTGCCAAGGACGAAGGCCTGGCGCGCGCGATCTGCCAGGCGGTCAAAGACGTGGACCCCTCGCTGATCCTGTACGGGCTGGCGGGCAGCAAACTGATCGACGCTGCCCGCGCCATCGGCCTGGCCGCCGCCAACGAAGTCTTTGCCGACCGCTCCTACCAGGACGACGGCTCGCTTACGCCGCGCTCGCGCGCGGGCGCGATGATTGAAGATTTGGATCAGGCGGTCGCGCAAGTGGTGCGCATGGTGCGCGAAGGCAAAGTGCGGTCGGTCGACGGCAAGGACGTGCCGGTCCAGGCGGACACACTCTGCATCCATGGCGACCAACCGAACGCGCTGCTCTTCGCGGATGGCATCCGCCGGGCGCTGGAACACGCGGGCATTGAAGTGCGCACGCCTCCGAGGGGCTAGCGTGCGCCGCCAGCGGCCGGCTCAGGCGCGGCCGTAGCGCGGCGCGGGCTCTTCTTCGTCCTGCAGCGAAGCGTAGCGGTACGCTTCCAGTACGCCCGGCAACACATCCGCCAGGTAGCTGCGCGTCATGCCGGCCGCGCGCTCGACATCGCGAACGGCCAGCGCCTCGATGACGCCGCGAGTGCAGACCTGGATCCCGGTGAACGGCATCGCCTGCCTGGCCAGCAGATAGCGCAGGGGCTCGATCTGTTCGTAAAGCTTGCTTAGCATGCTGGCCAGCGGGGTATTGCCCGTGCTGCGGGCCGCAGCCAGATAGAACTCGCACGCCGCCGCGATTGCGCCTTGCGCATCCCCCGCAGCCAACGCGGTCCCGATGGCTGCGTCGTGGCCACGCTGCTCGGCCAGCAAGGGCGTCAGGTCATCGACCTCCGCCGCCTGGCGCAGGCAATAGGATTCCAGCTCCGCGCGCAGCAGGTACAGATGGCGGATCTGCGCTTCGGTGTAGAGGGTGACACGGAAGCCCTTGCGCTGGATATGCGTGACCAGGCCGCTCAGTTCCAGCAGGCGCAGCGCCTCGCGGATCGGGCTGCGGCTGGTGCCGAAACGTTGCTCCAGTTCCTGCTCACGCAACGGCTGGCCGGGCCGGATCGTGCCGTCCACGATCAGTTCACGAATCTGTTCCTGTAGGAAATACGGAATCGTGGCGGGCGCTTTGACGTCCAATCGGCTCCCCTTGTACTGCGCGATGCATGGTATGAGACATGCTGAAGATACTAGAAATTTCTTGAAACATAAATAAGAAAATTGTTGCAGAGCGCCCTGCCGCCCTGCCTTCAGTCCCAATCGTCGCGGTACACGAACTTCGGCATCTGCCAGTTGAACCGCAGGGCCAGCAGGCGAACCGCCAGGCCCGCCGCCAGTGCGATCGGCACGGCGGCGTTGGCGGACAGCCCCAGGGCCTGCCCGCCCAGGTACAGGCCGCCTGTGACGAAGGACACGCTGGCGTAGAGTTCCTTGCGGAACAGCAGCGGCACCTCGTTGCACAACACGTCGCGCAGCACCCCGCCCGCGCAGCCAGTGATCATGCCGCTGATCAGCACCACCGTGACCGGCAGCTGCATCAGCTGCGCCACCTGGCAGCCGATGACGGTAAAGGCCACCAGGCCCAGCGCGTCGGCCAGCAGGAATAGGCTGCGCAGGCGCCGCATGACCGGTGCGATCAAGGCAGTGAAGATCGCGGCGCCGGCGGTCATCCAAAGATATTCGGGATGCACCACCCAGGTCAGGGGATAGTGCCCGAGCAGGACGTCCCGCAGCGAGCCGCCGCCCAGCGCCGTCACGCAGGCGATGATGCAGACCCCCATCCAGTCCATGTCGCGCCTGCCGGCCGAAAGCGCCGCGGTCATCGCTTCCGCCACGATGGCGACGAGATACAGCGTGTGCAGCAGAGCGGGCGACAGATCCGGGAACATGGGAAGGCGGGCAGTTGAACTGGCCCCATTGTATTAAGCCGGCGCCGCGGCGGGCGGCCATTGCCTGCGCGCGCGCCATCCCTTACCCTCGACTTTGCGTTGATATCTATCAAGTCCCCCTCCGCAAGGCCGCGGGACAATGGGGATGTGCCCGCGAGGGCGGAACGGCTGGAACGCACGCACGCGGGAGTCGGCGCTCTGGTCACAACCGGGAGAGAACGTATGACACAGCAAACTGGCCCCATCCTTCTAGCGACCGATCTGAGCGCGCGCGGCGACCGCGCCCTGGACCGCGCGCTGCAACTGGCCAAGGAACTCAATACCAAGCTCATCGTCCTGCATGTCATGGAATCCCATGCCACGCCGGCCCGCCTGACCACGCCCGTATGGCGACGCCTGTCGACGGACCACAAGGCCGTGGCCGAGCGCGAGCTGGCCGAAGACCTGGCGGCGGCCGACGTGCCGACAGAAGTCGTGGTGGTCAGCGGCGATCCGCTGGCCCGCATCATGGAAACCGCCGACAGCTACGGTTGTTCGCTGATCGTGACCGGCACCGCGCGCGATGAAACGCTGGGCCGCCTGCTGCTGGGAACCACGGTGGAAAAGCTGGCCCGCCAGGCGCGCCACCCCGTGCTGGTCGTCAAGACCCGCCCGCGCCGGCCGTACCGCGACGTTCTGGTTGCGACCGACTTCTCCGCGGGTTCGCGCCAGGCCCTGCGCGCCGCGCTGCAACTCGTGCCGAACGCGGACCTGACCCTGTTCCACTCCTACGACGTCCCATTCCAGGGCAAGAACGTGCCGGACGATGCGGTCACGCGCAACTTCTACAAGGCCGCGGAACAGAGCGCCCGCGAGTTCATCGCCGAAACGCCCGAACTGGCCCAGGTCCCCGCCCCCAAGGTGGTTCTGGAATGCGGGCAGCCGGAAACCGTGCTGTCGGAGTATTCGTTCAACCACCGTTCCGACCTGGTCGTGACCGGCACGCACGGTCGCACGGGCATCCTGCGCACCGCCATCGGCAGCGTCGCCGAACGCCTGCTGGAATCGCTGCCCAGCGACGTGCTGATCGTCAGGCTGCTCGGCGAGGAATAATCCCTTGCGGGCATGAAAAACGGCGCCTCGGCGCCGTTTTTTTATGGGATCCGCATCCTAGGCTTCGTCGCCCTGCTTCTCCATGGTTTCTATCGTGCCCCGCAACAAGTGCAGCAGCACCAGGCCGGGCAGCGCGATCACTACGGTCAACAGGAAGAAACCGGGCCAGCCCATGGCATTGACCAGCGGCGGCGTGAGCGGGCCGGCCAGATACGTGCGGCCCACGGCCGACAACGCCGACAGCAGGGCGAACTGGGTGGCCGAGAACCGCTGGCGGCATAGCGCCATCAACAGGCCGACAAAGGACGCCGTGCCCAGGCCGCCACACAGGTTTTCTATGCCCACCCCTGCCGCCATCAGCCAAAGATTCTTGGGGCTGACGGCGATCAGCCAATACGCCAGGTTCGACACCGCTTGCAGCAGCCCGAATGCCATCAGCGACCGGTACAGGCCCCAGCGCGACATGATCGATCCGCCGGCCAGCGCGCCGACAATGGTGGCGGCCAGTCCCAGCACCTTGTTCACCGTACCCACTTCCGTCGGCGTGAAGCCCGCGCCGCGGATCAGGAATGTAGTGGACAAGGCGCCCGCGAACGCATCGCCCAGCTTGTACAGCACGATCAGCAGCAGCACGGCCAACGCGCCACGCCGGGTGAAGAATTCGCGCAATGGCTCGCCCACGGCCTCGCGCAACGTGCGCGGCGGATTGGCGACGTTCTCGGGCTCGGGCGCCCAGAACGTGGCCAGCGTGCATAACAGCATCAGCCCGCCCATCAGCACGTAGGTATTGCCCCAGCCTATCCATTGGTCCGCGAGGATCAGCGCCAGCCCGCCGGACACGATCATCGCCAGCCGGTAGCCCATGACCTTGATGGCCGCGCCCGCGCCGCGCTCCTCCTTGCGCAGCACGTCCGTGCAATACGCGTCGAAAGCGATGTCCTGCGTGGCCGACAGAAAGGCCACCAGCACGGCCAGCAGCGCCAGGGTCTGCAACGCAGACGACGGCGACAATGCGCCCATGACCATGATGGCCACGGCCAGCAGCAACTGGGTCAGCAGCATCCAGCCGCGGCGCCGGCCCAGCAACGGCGGCGCATAGCGGTCCACCAGCGGGGCCCAGAGAAACTTGAGGGTATAGGCGCTGCCCACCAGGGTCAGGAAACCGATCTGCTGCAGCGGTACGTTTTCCACCGTGGCCCAGGCCTGCAAGGTCCCGCTGGTCAGGGCCAGCGGCAATCCGCTGGCAAAGCCCAGGACCAGCAAAGGGGCCACGCGGGGGCTGGTATAGACGTTGGATGCAACGGTAATGACGGTCTCCTGAAACACGCCGGCGCGCCGCTGGCGGCCACAGGCTTGCGGCATTTTAGGGCCTACCGGCCCGCGCTGCAGACAGGATGCGTGTCGGAATGTCAGGGCGACGCGAAACGGTACACCGCCAGCGTGCTGCGCCAGCTGGGCAACACCTTCACTTCACGCCCTTCGTTGAAGGTGGCGCGCTCGAGAATGCTGAGCTTCAATTCGCCGGCCAGCTGTTCGAAGTCACGCAGCGTGCACAGGTGGATGTTCGGCGTGTTGTACCACTGGTAGGGCATCTGGCCCGTCACTGGCATGCGACCGCGCAGGATGGCCCAGCCATGCGGCCAGTAGCCAAAGTTGGGAAACGACACGACGCCAAAGCGCGCCACCCGCGCCATTTCGCGCAGGATGTGTTCGGTCCGGTGCATGGATTGCAGGGTCTGCGACAGCACCACGGTGTCGAACTGCTTGTCGTCGAACAGCGCCAGTCCGTCTTCCAGGTTCTGCTGGATCACTTCGACCCCGCGTCGCACGCAGGCGATGACGCAGTTGTCATCGAGCTCGACGCCCGCGCCCCGCACCTGCCTGTGGTCGCGCAGATGCGCCAGCAGCGCGCCGTCGCCGCAACCCAGGTCCAGGACGCGGCTGCCGGGCTCGATCCAGCTGGCGATACGCGCCAGGTCGGGCCGCAGGACGCTGTGCGCGGGGCGGGGAGTCACGGGAGTCATGCGGAACGTCCTTCGGTCTGGGCGGCATCGCCGAGGCCGAGCTCGCGCGCGATGCGTTCGTAATAGCCGCGAACCACGGCGTGGTAGCGGGCGTCTTCCAGGAGGAACGCGTCGTGGCCATGCGGCGCGTCGATCTCCGCGTAGGTCACGGGGCTGGCATTCTTGAGCAGGGCGCGCACGATTTCGCGCGAGCGTTCCGGCGGGAAGCGCCAGTCGGTCGAGAACGACACCAGCAGGAAATCGGCCTTGGCCGGGGCCAACGCGCGGGACAGGTCGCCGCCGGTGGTACGCGCCGGATCGAAGTAGTCCAGCGCGCGCGTGATCAGCAGATAGGTGTTGGCGTCGAAATAGCGGGTGAACTTCTCGCCCTGGTAGCGCAGGTACGACTCCACCTCGAACTCGACGTCGTAGCCGTAGTGGTAAGCCCCGTTTTCGGCCGGCGAGCGCTGGGCGCGGCCGAATTTCTCGGCCATGTCGTCATCGGACAGATAGGTGATATGCCCGATCATGCGCGCCACCGACAGGCCGCGCCGCGGCACGGTGTCCTGGGCGTAATAATCGCCGCCGTGGAAATCCGGATCGGTGATGATGGCGCGGCGCGCCACCTCGTTAAAGCCGATATTCTGAGCCGACAGGCGCGGCGTGCTGGCGATGACCACGCAATTGGCTACCCGATCCGGCAGGGTGATGGCCCAGCTGAGCGCCTGCATGCCGCCCAGCGATCCGCCCATCACCGCCGCGAAACGGTCGATTCCAAAATGATCCGCGACCCGCGCCTGCGCGCGCACCCAGTCCTCGACGGTCAACACAGGGAAAGCGGCGCCCCAGGGCTTGCCGGTTTCTGGATTGATGCTGGCCGGACCGGTCGAGCCGAAGCAGGAGCCCAGGTTATTGACGCCGATCACGAAGAAGATATTGGTGTCCACGGGCTTGCCCGGGCCCACCATGTTGTCCCACCAGCCCACGTCGCTGGGGTTGTCCGCCGCCTGTCCCGCCACGTGGTGCGACGCATTCAGCGCGTGGCAGATCAGGACCGCGTTGCTGCGCTGGGCATTGAGCGTGCCGTAGGTTTCGACCGCCAGTTCATAGGCGGCCAGCGACTGGCCGCTCTGCAAGGACAGGGGCTCATCGAATCGGATGAAGGTGGGAGCGACGAGGCCGACCGAACCGGGATCAACGGAATCGGAAGTCGTGACGGGTGCGGGTACGAACCCGCTGGCCGAATCACCGGCCAAATTCTGGGCAGGAGTGGTCATACGGACCTCTTTAGCTGGATTTATTGGAAGGCGCCCGCAAGCGGATCAGGCAAATCGGCGCCGAAAAATTTTGTACTGCGGCAGGAATTCTAGCACTGCTTGAGCGGGACGCAGCGTCGGGCGCTCAGGCTCCAGCCTCCCAGGGCTCCTGTCCCAGGTACTCGTACCGCTCGGTGTTCACCCGCGATATGCGCCATTCCACGGCCTGCCGTTTATAGGAAAACGCCACACGGCGGATCTCCAGCAAGGGGCTGCCTTCGGCCACGCCGAGCGCCCGCGCCTGCATGCGCTCGGCCACGCAGGTGCGCAGCCGCTCGTCGGTGGCGATCACGTTCACGCCGAAGACGTCCTGGTACAGCGCATACAGCGTGCTGGCGCGGTCGCGCAGGTGCGCTTCGGTCATGCCCGGAAAGCACGATTCCGGCAGGCAGATTTCATCCATCATCACCACGTCCCCGTTGAGCGACAGCAGGTTGAGGAACTCGAACACCATGGCGCCGGCGGGCAGATTGAGTTTCTCGCGCGCGATGGCCGATGCCCGCACGCGGCGAAAACGCAGCAGTTCGGTCGCGGGATAGGACTTGTCGCCATCCTGGCGCACGATGCGGAAGAACTTGAAGAAATGATGGTTGCGCGTATGCACGGCCACATAGGTGCCGCGGCCCTGATGGCGCACCAGGATGTTCTCCGCCGCCAATTCGTCAATGGCCTTGCGCAAGGTGCCGATGGATACGCCGAAGCGCTCCGCCAGCAGTTTCTCGGGCGGTATCGCCTCGCCCTGCTTCCATTCGCCCTGCGCCAGCGCGGCCAGCACGGCCTGCTTGACCTGCGCATACAAGGGACTGCCCAAAGGCACAGTCGAGGACAGACTGGTATTCATGGATGCATCGCAAAAATCTGGAGTCCACAGTGTAGCGGCGGGGACGGAACCTGCTCAAGTCATACAATTCATATATATGATTTAGTTGACATGCACGAAACCGGGTCCTAAGATTTCCTGGCCGTAGTGATCCGCGCCCGCCGCCGTATCTGCCGGGCGCCCCCAGCCCAAGAGAGGAAGACAAATGATTCACGCCGTATTGCACGATGCCAAGGACACAGTGGCGGTCGCCGTGGTGGAAGGCGTCACCGCCGGAACGGAGCTCAACGCCTGGATCATGGATGAAGACAAGATCATCCATGTGCGCGCCTCGCAGGACATACCCATCGGTCACAAGGTGGCGATGAAGGACATGGCCGTGGGCGACACCGTCTTCAAGTACGGCGTCGACATCGGCCGCGTGGTGGAGCCCATCAAGGCCGGCCAGCACGCCCATGTGCACAACATCAAGACCAAGCGCTGGTAAGCCCTCCATCCCGCACAGGAATCCACCATGTCCATCATCAATTCCTCGACCACCTTCCAGGGCTACCGCCGCGACAATGGCCGCGTCGGCGTCCGCAACCACGTCATCGTCCTGCCCGTGGACGACATTTCCAATGCCGCGGCCGAAGCCGTCGCGAACAACATCAAGGGCACGATGGCCCTGCCTCATCCCTACGGCCGGCTGCAATTCGGCGAAGACCTGGAACTGCATTTCCGCACCCTGATCGGCACCGGCTGCAATCCCAACGTCGCCGCGGTGGTGGTGATCGGCATCGAAGAAGGCTGGACCAAGCGCGTGGTGGACGGCATCGCCGCCACCGGCAAACCCGTCATGGGCTTCAGCATCGAATTGCACGGCGACCACGACACCATCATGCGCGCCTCGCGTTGCGCCAAGGAATTCGTCCACTACGCCACGGCGCTGACGCGCAGCGAATGCCCAATCGCCGATTTGTGGGTGTCCACCAAATGCGGAGAATCCGACACGACGTCCGGCTGTGGCGCCAACCCTACCGTGGGCAATGCGTTCGACAAGCTGTATGCGTTGGGCTCCACCCTGGTCTTCGGCGAGACCTCGGAACTGACCGGCGGCGAACACATCGTGGCCGAACGTTGCGCCAACGACGCCGTGCGCGAGCGCTTCATGTTCATGTTCAACCGCTACCAGGCCATGATCGACCGCTGGAAAACCAGCGACCTGTCTGAATCCCAACCCACCAAGGGCAATATCGCGGGCGGCCTGACCACCATCGAGGAAAAGGCGCTGGGTAACATCCAAAAGATCGGCAAGCAATGCCGGGTGGACGGCGTGATCGACAAAGCCGAAATCCCCGATGGCCCCGGCCTCTGGTTCATGGACTCGTCTTCCGCCGCGGCCGAAATGGTCACCCTGTGCGCGGCTTCGGGCTATGCAGTGCACTTCTTCCCCACGGGCCAGGGCAACGTCATTGGCAATCCCATCCTGCCTGTCATCAAGATCTGCGCCAATCCGCGCACGGTGCGCACCATGTCCGAGCACATCGACGTGGATACCAGCGGTCTGCTGCAACGCGAAATCGACCTGAACCAGGCGGGCGACAAGCTGCTGGAATGCATGCTGGCCACCGCCAACGGCCGCTGGACCGCGGCCGAAGCGCTGGGCCACCGCGAATTCGTCCTGACCCGCATCTTCGAAAGCGCCTGATCGCGCCTGCCGTCCCCGGCGACGGCGCGTCCGCAATAACGCTCGCGGACGCGCCGCCCCGTCGTCAGCATCATCCCGCATCCCCCGCAGCATCGTCTCAAAACCACACCAGCAGACCTGGGCGATTTCCGCCGCGGCAGCACAGGCGGTTGCATTCCTACCCGGGCGCCACCCAAGGAGGAAGACAGATGAGTAGCGAACACGATCACCACCCCGACGCCGCGCAACGCCGGCGCCTGCTCGGCGCCCTGGGCGCCGCCGGACTCTGTGCGCTGGCGCCGTGGCAGCGCGCGCTGGCGCAGAAAGGCTGGCCCGAGCGGCCGATCAATTACGTCGTGCCTTTTCCGCCCGGCGGCCTGACGGACGTGGCCGCACGGCAGGTGGGCAAGGCCCTGAGCGACGCCGAGCGCTGGAACGTGGTGGTGGAAAACAAGCCCGGCGGCAGCGCCAACATCGGCGCGGCACATGTCTCGCATGCCGCGCCCGACGGCTATACCTGGCTGGCGATCACGCTTTCGCATGCCGCCAACGCCACACTCTTCGCCGGCAAGGCGGGCTACGACCTGACGCGCGACCTCACCCCGCTTGCGGGACTGGCATCCTCGCCCATCATGGTGGTGGTCAATTCCAAGAGTGACATCAAGACCATGGCCGATCTGGCGAAGGCCGCCCGCTCCAGATCGCTGTCGGCCGGATCCAGCGGCAACGGCACGCCGCCACACCTCACGTTGGCGCTTTATCAGAAGCTCACCGGGCTGCCGATGATGCACATCCCCTACAAAGGCGGCGCGCCCTCGCTTACCGACCTGATAGGCGGCCATCTGGACGTCGTGTTCTCCAACTATCCGGAATCGCTCGCGCATGTGAAGAATGGTTCGTTGCGCGCCCTGGCCATCACGACCCGCGAGCGCAGCGCGGACCTGCCCGACGTGCCGACCGTGAAGGAGGCTGGGCTCCCCGACCTGATCGTCGAGAACTTTACCGGTGTGCTGGCGCCGGCAGGCACGCCGCCCGAACTGGTGCAGCGCATTGGCGACGCCATCGTGCGCCAGATATCGCAGCCCGCCATGAAGCAGGCGCTGCTGCAGCTGGGCTTCGTGCCGCAGCCGCGCGGCCCGGCCGAGTTCGGCGCATACCTCAAATCCGAGGTGGATCGCTGGGCCAAGATCATCCGCGACGCCAACATCCAGATCGCCTGACGGAGGAGTTCCCGCCCATGCATATCCTTATCTCCGAGTTCATGGACGCGCCCGCAGTGGACGCGCTGCGCCAGCGGTTCGACGTGCGGTATGCGCCCGACCTGGTGGAGCAGCGCGATGCGCTGCTGGCGGCAGCGGGCGAGGCCGACGGCCTCATCGTCCGCAACCGCAGCCGGGTGGACGCCGCGCTGCTTCAGGCTGCCCCGCGACTGCGGGCGGTGGGCCGCCTGGGCGTGGGGCTGGACAACATCGACCTGGCCGCCTGCGCGGCCCGCGGCATCGCAGTCATACCCGCTACCGGCGCGAATGCGCGCGCAGTCGCCGAATACGTCGTCGGCACGGTGCTGATGCTGTTGCGTGGCGCCTATGGCTCGTCGGCCGAAGTCGCGGCAGGCGCGTGGCCTCGCGCGGCGCTTTCGCAAGGCCTGGAAGCGCAGGGCCGCACGCTCGGCATCGTGGGTTTTGGCGGCATCGGCCGGCTGACCGCGCGCCTCGCGCAAGGGCTGGACATGCGCGTGGCGGGCTGCGATGCGGCCCTGCCGCCGGACCACCCCACCTGGCGAGAATGCGGCGTCGCCGCCATGTCCCTGGATGATCTGCTGACCCATTCCGATGCCGTTACCTTGCACCTTCCGCTCACGCCCGGCACGCGGCGGCTGCTGGACGCCAACCGCATTGCCCGCATGCGGCCGGGCGCGGTGCTGATCAATACCTCGCGCGGCGGCATCGTGGATGAAGCAGCCTTGGCCAACGCCCTGCGAACGGGGCATTTACGCGGCGCCGCGCTGGATGTTTTTGACCAGGAACCGCTGCCCGCCGGGACCCCGCTGGCCGGTGCGCCCAATCTGATCCTGACGCCGCATATCGCCGGACTGACGCAAGAAGCCAACACCCGGGTTTCCGACATGGTGGCCGCCGGTGTGACAATGGCACTTACCGGCGGCGACGCGGTATGCGCGGCGCGCGCCTCCTGACGGGAAGGACATGGCTCACATCTATCTGGACGAATTGCAACTCCTGGCCGCGGCCGGCCTGGCCGCGGCGGGCGCCAATCCGGCAATGGCGGCCAGCACCGCCCGGGCGCTGGTCTACGCCGAAAGCCAGGGCCTGGGCTCACACGGCGTATCGCGCGTACCTTTCTATGCCGGCCACTTGCGCGCCGGACGCGCCATCGGCTCGGCCGTGCCGAGCATCGTGCACGAGCGCGGCGGCGCAGCCCTGATCGACGCGGGGTCGGGCCTGGCGTTCCCCGCTTGCGCGCTGGCCGCGGAACAGGCGACAGCACGCGCTCGCGAACACGGCGTATCCTTCGTCGGCGTCACCAACAGCCACCATTTCGGCGCGGCGGCCTATCACCTGGAAGCCCTGGCGGACGCCGGCCTGGTCGCGCTGGCGCTCAGCAATTCACCTGCGGCCATGCCCGCCTGGGGCGGCAAGCGCCCGCTGTTCGGCACCAACCCCATCGCCGCCGTATTCCCCCGCCGCGGCGGCGCGCGTCTCGTGATCGACCTGTCACTATCGCAGGTGGCGCGCGGCAAGCTCATGATCGCCGCCCGCGACAAGCAACCCATTCCGCTGGGTTGGGCGCTGGATGCCGATGGCCAGCCCACGACCGACCCCAAGGCGGGGCTGGAGGGCAGCATGCTGCCCGCGGGCGGCGTCAAGGGCGCGATGCTGGCGCTCATCGTCGAACTGCTGGTGTGCGCGCTGACCGGCGCGCACTTCGGCTTTGAAACGGAATCCTTTTTCGTCGACGAAGGCGGCCCGGCGCGCCTGGGCCAGGCATTCCTGGCCATCGATCCGGGCGCGCTGGCGGGCAACGGCGCCTATCTGGATCGCGTCGAAGCCCTGGTCGAGGCCATGCTGGAAGATGAGGACGTGCGCCTGCCCGGCGATCGCCGCCGCAAGCTGCGCGACGAGGCGCTCAAACACGGCGTGGACATTCCTGACGCATTGATGGCGCAATTGCGCGCCATGTCAGGCGCGGCCTAGCCGGCCCATGGTCAGATCCCGCGGCTGAACCACAGGATCACGGGCGCCAGCAATAGGAACGCCACCGTCGACACCAGCACGGCGCCGGCAGCCGTATCCCCGAGCGTGGTGTAGCGCTTGACGTACATGTAGCTGACCACCGCGCAGGGCATGGCCATCTGCAGACTGAGCGCGCCGGCCAGCACCGGCTCGAGATCCAGCGCCCACACCACTGCCAGCCCCGCCGCCAGGCCCACGGCCAGGCGGATGGCGGCGACCTTCGCGCCGTCGCGCAAGCCATTGGCGGGAATCAGGGCCAAGGCGTGGCCCAGGCTCAGCAGCATCAGCGGCACGGTCACCGCGCCCAGCATCCGAGTCGTCTCGATCAGCCACTCGGGCACCGGCACGTGCAGGACGCGCATGGCCACGGCGATCAGGGAAGCCAGCAAAATGGGACTCTTCCAACTGCCCTTGGTATTCACCCCGGGCAGCAGCCGCACCGCGATGGTGTGCATGACAAAAGAGCTCACCGCGAAAAACGCGACCGCCACCGATAGGCCCGCGTCGCCAAACGCCATCTGCGAAATCGGCAGTCCCAGGTTGCCGGCGTTGGGAAGGAAGGCGGTAGGCAGCAGCGTGCGCACGGGCAGTTTCCAAGCCTTGAGCAACAGCGCGCATACCAGCGCGCACAGCAGCAGTGCAAGCAAGGTGGCCACCGCCACGTCGGCCAGCGCCCGGTCGTCCAGATGTGTGGTGACGAAGGTGTGGAACACCAGGGCCGGCGTGGTCACCGACGTTACCAGCAATGTGATGAAGGAGCCCCCGAACGGAAGATCCCGCTTGCCCCAGTACACCCCTATGCCGACGCAAAACAGCAGGGGCAACATCAGGACTATCGCCGAAAAATAAAACTGCACGACAGCGGGCATGCGCGTATTCCGTTAAAGATATTCCGTGAGAGATAAGGGGACCGATGCGCCAAAGCATCATCGCTTGCCGGACGGCTGGCGCGAGCGGCAGCATCAGGCAACCTGTCAATCGCCCGGCTCTCGCCTTCAATCGCCATGTCAGCCACTGCACTACCTGCCACGCCTCCGCCCACCAACTCGGCGCTGAACCCAAACGGGAATCCGGCGCCGGGCCCCGTCCGCACCATCAAGCCGCTGTCGAAGCGCCAAGTGAGTTGCCTGCAATGGGCTGCCGTGGGCAAGACCAGCTGGGAAACCGCCCGCATCCTGGGCATAAGCGAAAGCACCGTGAATTTCCATCTGTCCAATGCCTGCGCCAAACTGGGCGTGCGGGGCCGGCGCGCCGCGGTGGTCATGGCCCTGCGGCTGGGCCTGATCGTGCATCTCACGGCTTGATCACGACCGAACGCAGGAATTCTTGCGCCCGTTCGGCCGGCAGGCTCTCCACGGTACCGGCCGCCACGGCTTCGATCAGCATGGTGTCGGTCACCCAGACCCGGGCCCGCAACCACCCTGGCTTGCCCATGGCCTTGCCCTGCACCTCGATGTCCTGTCCGTAAGGCGGCCATTCGTTGGGTGGCGGCGCCTGCATGTTGGCATAGAGCGAATGCATCAGCGCCATGCCCAGCGCCTGCTTGGCGGCCGGATCCTTCGCGATGTCGGGCGGCAGCGGCGCGGACCCCACGGCAAAGACCGCCTCGCCCACGGTGGCGCTGGTCAGGGTAAAACGCAAGGTATGGGTGTCCAGCCTGAGGTCGCGGGTGTCTGTCGTTACCCGATCCGGGAATGCCGCGCGCGCGTGGCCGTCCGCCACGTCCACTTCGCGCCAGTTGTAACTGGGCGAGCAGGCAGTGACCACCAGGGCCAGCGCGGCAATCGCGCCGGCTTTCTTGAACATGAAACGAAACAGCGATGAAATCGTCATTACCCGAGGACCTGGACTGTCTATTCATTTCGAGGAAGCCCGAAATTGTCGCCGATTTCGATGACCCCCGCGCCAGACGGCACGCCGCTGGCCAATTATGTCTGGCCCGCCGCCCCCAACGTAGCCCCGCCGATCGCCGGCCCGGGCACTCCCAGTATCTACCTGCTGCACGGACTTAGCGAGCATGCCGGGCGCTATGACCGGCTGGCGCGCTGGCTGGCGGCCCGAGGATGGGCCGTGGGCGCTCACGACCACCGGGGCCATGGCCGCTCCGGCGGGCGGCCGGCGACCCTGAGCCGCGAAGACGACCTAGTGATGGACGCCGTCGACCGCCTGCACGCCTGGACCCGCCAGCACGGCCGTCCGCCCATCTTGCTGGGCCACAGCCTGGGTGCCCTGGTCGCCGTGCGAATCGCCCTACGCCGCATGGCCGACATCGACGGCCTGGTGCTCAGTTCGCCTCCTTTTGTGGTGCACGTGCCCCCCTGGGTGCGGCGCACGTTGACCTGGATGTCCCTGCATGCGCCGGACCTGCGCGTGCCCCACGGATTGGCGCCAGCCCGCATCTCCCACGATCCGGCCGTGGTGAAGGCGTACCGCAGCGATCCGCTCGTGCGCCGCCATATGACCGGGCGCCTGGCCCGCTTCGTGGACGAAGGCGGCCGGGAATCCCTGCGCGAGGCCCCGCTGCTGGCCTGCCGCACCCTGTTGATGGTGGCGGGCGACGACTCCATTGTCGCTGCCGAAGGCAGCCGCCAATTCGCCCAGCGGGCGCCCGCGGAACTGCTGACCCTGCGTTGGTACGACACCGCCTGGCACGAGATTTTCAATGAAACCGCCCCCATCGCCGACCCGGTCTACGCAGACCTGGACGAGTGGCTGGCGCGCACCGCGCAGGCATTGTCCCTGTCCCCAGTATTGGCTCCCTCGGCACAGGAGGCCGGCACCCCGTAAAATCCGGCGACAGACCCAAACGAGAAGAACCCGTGACCGATACCGCCGCCAACCGCCTCTCCCGCCTGGAGGCCAACCGATCGCTGCTGACCCAAACCCTGCGGGGCATCGAAAAGGAAGGCCTGCGCGTGGACGAACAAGGCGTCCTGTCCCGCAAGCCGCACCCTGCCGGCCTGGGATCGGCGCTGACCAACGAACACGTCACCACCGATTATTCCGAATCCCTGCTCGAACTGATCACGGGCACCCACAAGGACGTGGATGCGCTGCTGGCTGAACTGACCAACACCCACCGCCACGTCTACAGCGTGCTGGACCATGAACTGATCTGGAATCAGTCCATGCCCGCCACGCTCCCGGACGAAGCCGACATTCCCATCGCCTGGTACGGCAAGTCCAACACCGGCATGCTCAAGCACGTTTACCGACGCGGCCTGGCCGTGCGTTACGGCAAGACGATGCAGTGCATCGCCGGCGTGCACTACAACTTCTCGCTGGCCGAAGACCTGTGGTCCGTGCTAGACACGCAGCCCGGCAGCGCGCAGGACCGCCGCTCGCGGGGCTACATCAGCCTGATCCGCAACTTCACGCGCTATTCCTGGCTGCTGATGTATCTGTTCGGCGCCGCCCCCGCGGTATCCAGCGACTTCCTGCGCGGTCGCGAGCATCCGCTGCAAAAGCTGGACGGCAGCACGCTCTATCTTCCCCACGCCACCAGCCTGCGCATGAGCGACCTGGGCTACCAGAACAAGGCGCAGTCGCAGCTCAAGCTCTGCTACAACGACCTGGACACGTTCCTGGGCCGCCTGTATGACGCCGTGACCCAGCCCTGGCCCGACTACCAGAAGATTGGCACCCATCGCGACGGCGAATGGATCCAGCTGAACACCAACGTGCTGCAGATCGAAAACGAGTACTACTCGAGCATCCGCCCCAAGCGCGCCACCGGCCGCTGCGAACGCCCGATCACGGCACTGGCCGAGCGCGGCGTGCAATATGTGGAAGTCCGATGCCTGGACATCGATCCGAACTCGCCGGTCGGCATCGACGCGCGCACCAGCCGCTTCGTCGATGCTTTCCTGCTGTTCTGCACCGCGTCCGACAGCCCCTTCTTCCCCGCCAACGGCTACTGCCAGCGCAGCGCCGACAACTTCTCGACCGTGGTCAAGGAAGGCCGCAAGCCTGGCCTGATGCTGGACCGCGAAGGCCAACCCATCGGCCTGACGCAATGGGGCCACGAACTGCTCGACCAGATCGCCCCCTACGCCGCGCTGTATGACTCGGCCCTGGGCGGCAGCGCCTATGCCGAGGCCCTGCAAGCACAACGCGCCAAGCTGGACCAGCCTGAATCCACGCCTTCGGCCCGTCTGCTGGCCTCGCTTTCCGACAGCGGCCTGTCATTCCACGACTATTCGCTCGAGCTCAGCCGCAAGCACGCCGACGCCCTGCGCGCGCAAGCCTTGCCCGCGGACCTGGCGGCCGCCTACCAGCAAGCCGCCGCGCAATCGACGGCGGAACAGCAACGCCTGGAGCAATCGGACACCGAGGATTTCGATACCTATGTGGCCCGCTATCACGCGGCGTTGAAGGCCCCGCGCAAATAAGGCGTATCGTTAGGGTTTTGATCCGCGCCGGCCGCCAGCGGGCGGCGTGGACCGCTCTGTCACATCAGGAGGTTTTCCCCATGCGCCGCACCGCAACATTCCTGTTGGCCTTGGCCACCAGCGTGGCGGGGATAGTCCATGCCGCGCCGCCGCCCATGCAGACCGTGGAATCGGTGGACTTGAAGCGCTACGCCGGCATGTGGTACGAGATCGCGAATTTCCCCATGTTCTTCCAACGCGACTGCGTGGGAGACACCACCGCCGAATACACCGCGCATCCCGACGGCACGGTCGGCGTGAACAATCGCTGCCGCACCAAGGACGGCGACATCGACTCCGCGTCCGGCACCGCCACGGTGGTGGAAGGCAGCAACAACGCCAAGCTCGAAGTCTCGTTCTTCAAGCCGTTCAAGGGCGATTACTGGGTGATCGGCCTGGATCCCGAATACCGTTGGTCGGTGGTCGGCACGCCGGACAGGAAATACTTGTGGATCCTGTCCCGCTCGCCGCAACTGCCCAAGGAAGAACTCGACAAAGCCCTGGACGCCGCCAAAGCCCAGGGCTACCAGCTGGACGAGCTGCGGTTTACCCCGCAGAAGTAACTCAGCCGGCGTAGTCCCGCGCCAGCCGCACCACCGTCACGCCCGGCTTCAACTGCCGCAGCGACGGCATGACCAGCGTGCACCGATCGTAAGGCGTCACGATGGGCTGGCCATCCGCCCAGCCCAGCGTGGAACCGGCTTTTTCGAGCGTCTCCAGCCCGGTCCAGGGCTCGGAGAAGCGCAAATCCATGGATGGCGCGACCACCGCGTCCGTGACTTCCAGCACGCGCTGGTCCACCGCGTCCGGCAACAGCCAGCCTGCCGGCACATCCGCGGCGTCGATCACGCCCGACTCCACCAGCATGCGCGCCACCATGTCCCGCGCCACGTCACGCGCAGCCAATTCGCCATGGAAGCCGCATTCGATCAACAGGGCACAAGCGTCTTCCCGCGCCGGATCGCCGAATTGGCCGAAATCCCGCATGCGCACGCCGTCCTTGTGCCCCGCGTCCACGATCACATGCTGCGGCGCTTTCAAGCGGCGCGCCAGCGCGATGTTGCGCGGCAGGATGCCCGTGAGCAGCAGGGGCGCGCCGGGCTCATGCATGGAATGCAGGTCCAGCAGCCAGTCCGCGCGCTCCACCCAGGGACGCAGCTCCGCGCCGCGCCGGCGGTCCGGCGTCGTGGGGTTATCCAGGCGTTCGGCGCTCCAGACGCGGTTCATGTCCTCGGCAACGAAGCGCGACGCATCGTGATTGGCGTGGTCGAAGCGGTCGAATGCATCCAGGTTGCAGAATGCCAGCGTCAGGCTGCCGCGACGCGGCCGCAGCCCCGCCGCCAGCAGGTCCTTCAACGCCCAGGCACCGCAAAGCTCATTGCCATGCACCAGCGCGGATACCATCAGTGCGCGCCCCGGAAGGCCTGAATCGAAATGCCACACGCCAGGAGTGCCGGTATTGCCGGCGCGTTCGGCGCTCAGGTCGGGAACGGGGAGCTTGAATTCCATGAATAGTTATCCGCTGTGATGCTGGGGTGTTGCGATGGTTGGGCTTCGCGTTACTGGGCTTCGATCTTGGCGGCCTTGACCAGCGCGCCGTACTTCTTGGTTTCCTCTGCCTGGTAGGCGGCCGGGTCCAGGCCCGGCTGCGACAGCACGCCACCGGCTTCCTGCATCTTGGCGCGGAACTGCTCCGACTTCAGCGTGTCGGCCAGCGCGCTGCGCAGCTTGGCGGCCACAGGCTCCGGCAAGCCGGCCGGACCATAGAGCGCGAACCAGACGCTGATGTCCACGGATTCGAATCCCGGTGTTTCCGCCAGGGCGGGCAGGTCCGGCGCCACCGGCGAACGCTTTTTCTCGGTAACGCCCAGCGCCACGATCTTGTCGGCGCGCACTTGCGGCAAGCCCGAGGACAGCACCAGCATGCCGTAGTCCAATTGGCCGCTCATCAGGTCGGTCACCAGCGGCGCCACGCCGCGGTACGGCACATGTTCGGCGCGCGTGCCCGTCGACTGATTGATCATCTCGCCCGCCAGGTGCAGCGTGGTGCCCACGCCGGAGGAGCCATAGTTGAAGCTTCCGGGCGCGGACGCGCGCAGTTTCTGCAGGTACTCCGCGGCGGTCTTCACGCCGGAGTTCTTGCTGGCGGCCAGCAGCATCGGCTGCGAGGCAATCACGCCCAGTGGCGAGAAATCTTTGACGCTGTCGTACTTGACCGCGTTGTTGATCATGCTGGCGATCACCATTTCATTGGTGGAGCCCAGCAGCAAGGTGTAGCCGTCCGGCGCGGCGCGGGCCACGCGCTGCGCGCCGATGGTGCCGCCGGCGCCGCCCACGTTCTCGACCACCACGCTTTGGCCCAGGCGCTTGGCCAGCTCCTCGCCAAACAGGCGCGCCGTCAGGTCCACGCTGCCGCCTGCCGGGTAGCCAACCACCAGCGAGACGGCGCGTTCGGGATACTCGGCGTGCGCGGAAGGCGCCGCGGCAAGCGTGGAAAAGGCACAGAGCGCGGCTAGCGCGCCACGCAACGGATGCAGGACGGATTTCATGGTTTCTCCCTGGGGTGCTGTGGTGGACGGCGGCGCCGTCTCATTCGAGGTTTCGGGAGCTATTCTCGAACGTACACCAGGGATATCTCGTGCTGAATCGACACATTACGGTGCTGATTCAGCACGGATGAGCCCCCTACCAGCCGGATCTCACGCCTTCCGGCTGGCGGTGGCTTCCCAGGCCGCTTCAGCCAGGTCGGCCAGGCGCGCCCGCGACCGGTACAAACGCACCTCGAAGGCAATTTCCTCGCTGCGGCCGCCCAGCGCAGCCAGCGAGCCCCGCCGGCAATCCGCCGCCACCATGGACCAGGGCAGCCAGGCCACCCCCAGGCCCTTGGCGACCGCGCCGTGCGCGGCATCCAGCGAGTCGCTGCGCAGGAACGGCGTCAAGGCGTAGGGCGTGGCTTCCAGGCGATCTCCCACGATACGCTCCATAGCCAAACCGCCCGCGTAGGTAATCAATGGCACGGATGCACCGCCTTCCTGCAACACATAGCGGGGACGCCCACGCGAATCTGCCTGGCTGACGGGCACCAGCTTGTCCGTGCCCAAGGTCATATAGCGGTAGCGCCCGGGGCTCAGCTGGACGGACAGGGCCGGGTGCTCGTAGCAGCACAGCAAATCCACCCGCCCTTGCTCCAGGCGAGCCGCCATGTCCTGCATCATGCCGGTGGACAGCTCGACCTGCGTGCCCTCGGTCAAGACCTTTGGAGCCCGGTGGCGCAAACGCGCGATCCAGTCCGCCACCAGCGTGCGGGCAAGGCTGCGGCCGGTGGCAATGCGCAGCACGGCCTCGCCGCCCGCGCCGAAGCTGCGGATGCGGTGGCGCACCTGCCCCATCTGCTCCACCACCTGCGTAGCGGTCTTCAGCAGGGCTTCGCCTTCGGCGGTCAACACCACGGGCAGGCGCTGGCGCTCGATCAGCGGCGCTCCTGCCCACGCCTCCAGCGCGCGGATGCGCCGGCCGAAAGCAGGATGCGTGACATGGCGCAGTTCGGCAGCACGCACGAAGCTGCCGGTCTGCGCCAGGGCAATCAGGTCTTCTAGGAGTTTCAGGTCGGCCATGGACGTAAAGCTTACGCCATCGGCCGGCCGTTCACTTGGCGCCCAGCCCCATCATCGCCAGGGTGGCGCGAGTCAGCTCGCTATCCGGGTCTTCCAGTTCGTTGACCAGATCGAAGTGGTTGCAGTGCGGCGTGGGAATGCGGGTGGACGTCAGTCCGGCAGCGTTCCACGCGGCCTCGTACGCAGCGGTCTGGTTCTTGAAACCCTGGGTCTCCAACCCACCCACCGCCAGCAACATGGGGCCGGCGCGCTCGGGCAGGTGGAAGATCGGGCTTTGGTGCGCCGCCTGTTCGGGCGTCAGTTGCAGCCAGGTATTCGGCAGGATGTCGCACAAGGGCCGCAGATCGAACAGCCCGCTGAGCGCCAAGGTGCCCTTGATTACATCGTCGGGCACGCCATAGCGCGCCGTCCAGCCGGGCGCGACCAGCATGCCCGCCAGGTGCCCGCCCGCGGAGCTGCCGCTGACGTAGATCCGGTTGGGATCCACGCCATAGGCCGCCACGTTGCGGTATAGCCAGGCCACGGCGGAGCGCACTTCCCGCACAACCTCGCCCAGCGTCGCTTCGGGCACGAGCGTGTATTCCAGGGTGGCAACGGCAGCGCCCGCGGCGTTGAAGGCCTCGGCCATGACGGGCGCGTCTTCCTTACGCTGTGCGCGCCAGTAGCCCCCGTGGATGAAAACGAACAGCGGCGCCGGCGCCTGCGAGGCCGCCGGCAGGAACAGGTCCAGTCTTTCGTCCTGCCCCATGCCGTAGCGCAGGTCCAGCACGCCGGGACGGCGCGTGCGCACGCGAGCAGACGACTCGGCATAGCGGCGCACGCAGGCATCGAAATCAGGCACCGATTCGCGCGCGTTGTACTGCACCTCGCGCTCGGCGATGGTGGGGAAGAAAAGGTCGATGTCGTGGTTATGCATGCCGGGCCTGCGATTTGGGCTGCGATTGGGGCTGGGAAATGATGCGTTCGATGAACTGCGCGGTCTTGCGGTAGTGCGCCGCCAGCATGGCGACCGAGCCTTCGACGTCCCGCGAAATCGCGGCGTCCAGCAGCTGGCGGTGCTCGTCGTCGACGTTGCGCTCCGGCCCGTACGCAGTGGCGCCGGCCCGCGCGGGGCGGCGATAGCGTTCGGTCTGCGCGTAGAGCTGGGTGGAAAGATCCAACAACCAGTTGGAGCGGCACGCGCCTATCAGCGCATGGTGGAACTCCAGGTGGCGCGCCTCCAGCAGTTCTTCCAGTTCTTCCGAAGGTTCGGCGGCCTGGTCGGCGCGCTGCGCGGCCAGGGTCAGCGCGTGGTATGCGCCCACCAGGCGCGTTTCCCAGGCGTCATCCGCATTGGCGAGCGAACGGCGCAAGGCGTCACAGTCGATCAGGATGCGCGTTTCACAGGCGTCCCACATTTCCTCGACCGATAAGGGCGCGATGCTGAAGCCGCGCGAGGTGGTGCTGATGACCATGCGTTCGCTGCGCAGCCGGTTGAGCGCCTCGCGGATAGGCGAAAAACTGCTGCCGTAGCGCTGCTTCAGCAATTCCAGCCGCAGGGACTGGCCCGGCGCAAAAGCGCCGCGCATGATGTCGCGCCGCAGCAGGCGGTAGACCTGCTCGGACAGCGTGATTTCTTCCACGCCGGCGCTCCCGTCCGATCCGGGATCGTCCTGGCGGGAAGCTTTTATTCTAGGCTTCAAGATGGTCTCCAGATGTCAGCGGCCAAGGCGCCGATCCGCGCGCAGGCGGCCCATTCTACTCGCGCCCTCCTGCCCGCTCATATGCCCAGGTAGCGCTGCGCCAGCTCAGGCTGGGCGGACAGCTCGCCGGGCTGCCCCGACCAGGCTACCCGGCCTTTGTCGACGATGTAGTGGCGGTCCACCAGCGTCGCCATTTCAGGCAGGTTCTTGTCGATGACAAGTATGGTCTGGCCCTCGGCTTTCAGCGCCCGCAGGCAGCGCCAGATTTCCTGGCGGATCAACGGCGCAAGCCCTTCGGTCGCTTCGTCCAGGATCAGGAGCTTGGGATTGGTCATGAGCGCGCGGCCCACGACCAGCATCTGCTGCTCGCCGCCGGACAGCGTCCGCGAAGATTGCCCCCTGCGTTCCTTTAACCGTGGAAACAGGGCGTAGACGCGCTCCAGATCCCACCCGCCCGGCGCGGCGCGCGCGGTCGCCACCAGGTTCTCTTGTACCGTCAGGGAACCGAACACGCGCCGGCCTTCGGGCACCAACCCCACGCCCAGCCGCGCCACGCCGCTGGGCGCGGACCGGCCCAGCGTCCGCCCGCGGAACTGCATTGCACCTCCGGTGGCGGGCAACATGCCCATCAGGGTCTTGATCGTGGTGGTCTTGCCCATGCCGTTGCGCCCGATCAGCGAGATCACCTCGCCTTCATTCGCCTCGAACGACATGCCGAACAGGACCTTGCTGGAGCCGTAACCGCCGGTCAGCCCTTCAACCTTCAACATGCTCTTCTCCCAGATAGGCCGCGCGCACCTCCGGATGCCGGCGCACTTCTTCGGGCGATCCGCTGAACACCACGCGGCCGTACACCAGCACGCTGATGCGGTCGGCCAGCGCGAATACCGCGTCCATGTCGTGTTCCACGAGCAGGATGCCGTAGTCGCCCTTCATGCCTTGCAAGAGCCGCGTCATGCGCGCCGATTCCTCGGGCCCCATGCCGGCCATGGGCTCATCCAGCAGCAACAGCTGCGGCGAACGCGCAAGTGCCACCGCCAGTTCCAGCTGCCGCTTTTCGCCATGCGCCAGGTCCGCCGAGCGCACGTGACGTCGGTCTTCCAAACCCACGTGCGCCAACCAGCGCATGGCCTCGGTCTTCAGCGCCGCGTCATGGCGCGGGTTGGACCAGGCCTGAAAGGCGCGGCCGCCCTTGAGCATGCGCGAAAGGATCACGTTTTCCAGGGCCGTGTATTCCTGGCAGAGCTCAGTGATCTGGAATGAGCGGCCCAGCCCCAGGCGCGCGCGCTCGAATGCGCGCAGTGCCGTCACGTCCTGTCCGTTCAGGTGGATGGTGCCGGAATCCGGGCGGATCTCGCCGCAGATCTGCGCGATCAAGGTGGACTTGCCCGCGCCATTGGGGCCGATGATGGCGTGGATCTCACCCGCGCGCACATCCAGGTCCACGCCATTGGTCGCCACCACCGCGTCAAAGGCCTTGCGCAGTTGCGTCAGGCGCAGCAGGCTGGCGCCGGCATCAATCGGCATGGCGTGTCTCCAGCAGTTTTCCAAAGAGCCCCTTCTGGCCCCACAGCACCACCAGCACCAGGATGGGGCCCATATACAGCAGCCAGTGCTCGGTCAGCGACGACAGCATCTGTTCCAGGCCCAGGAACACAGCCGCGCCCGCGATCGGCCCGAGCAGAGTGCCCACGCCCCCGAGGATCACGATGGCCATGAGTTCCCCGGACTTGGTCCAGGCCGCCATGTCGGGCGTCACCAGCCCGGCGTAATTGGCCCACAGCACACCGGCAAGACCCGTGCCTACCGCTGACAGCACAAAGGCGCTGAGCCGATACGGCGTGGGAGCCACACCCAGATTCACCGCGCGCCGTTCGCTCTGGCGCAGCGCCTGCAGCACCATGCCAAAACGCGAATTGGTCACGCGAATGCACAACAGCGTCCACAACGTCAGCACGGCCAGGCAAAGGTAGTAGAAGACCATGGGGCTTTCCAGGTTGACGCCGGGCAACTCGTTGCGCTGCGGAATCATCAAGCCGTCGTCGCCGCCATAGAACTGCAGCGATACCAGCACGAAGTACACCATCTGCCCAAACGCCAGGGTGATCATGATGAACTGCACGCCCCGCGTGCGCAGCGCCAGATAACCGAACAACCAGCCGGCCAGCGCGCATACCGCCAGTGCGATGGGCCAGACCACCAGCGCCGCATTGCTGCCCGCCCAGCCGAAGATCGGACCGGCCTCGGCCGTGTGGAAGGCGATGATGCCGACCGCATAGCCGCCCAGTCCGAAGAACATGGCGTGCCCGAAACTGACCATGGCGCCATAGCCGATCACCAGGTCCAGGCTGACTGCCGCCAGCCCGTAGATCAGGAAGCGCGTCACCACGCCGATCAGGAACGGCGAGCCCGAAGCCAGCGCCGCGGCCGGCAGCAGGATCAGCACCGCCAGCCCGCCGAGCCCCCAGCGGGCGCGGTTTGTAAGTGTGTATGCCATCTTCATCCTCGCGCCGGAAACAAGCCGCCCGGCTTGGCGATCAGGACAATCGCCATCAACACGTAGATACTGGCCGAAGCCAGGCCCGCCGCCAGCGGGTCGGCCGTTGCCGGCGAGAACATCGTCGACAGCAGCTGCGGCAGAAAGGCGCGCCCAAGGCTGTCCACCATGCCTACCAGCAATGCGCCGGCCAACGCGCCGCGCACCGATCCCACTCCGCCGATCACGATGACCACGAAGGTGGTGATCAGAATGCGTTCGCCCATGCCGATTTCCACCGCCAGCAGCGGCGCCGCCATGACGCCAGCCAGCCCGCACAGCAGGGCGCCCAGGCCGAACACCAGCGTGTAGAGCTTGCGAATGTCCACGCCCAGCGCATCGACCATTTCGCGGTCGTCGGCGCCCGCCCGGATCAGCATGCCGATACGCGTGCGGTTGACCAGCCACCACAAGCCCACGGCAACCAGCGCGCCGATGGCGATGAAGGACAGACGGATCAACGGATACTGGAATCCTGGCGCCAGCGTGACCGCGCCCTCCAGGAACGTGGGGATGCCCACGAGCGGCGGACGCCGGCCGAATATCAGGCTGACCGCCTCGTTGGAAAACAACAGCAAACCGAAGGTGGCAAGGACCTGGTAAAGATGGTCCCGCTTGTACAGCTTGCGTATCACCACCACTTCTACCGATATGCCGTACAGGCCGGCGCCCAGCAGCGCCGCCAGCACGCCGGCCAGGAATGAACCGGTGGTGCCGATGGCATAGGCCGCGCAGTAGGCCCCCACCATGTAGAAGGAGCCGTGCGTCAGGTTGACCACGCCCATGATGCCGAAGATCAGCGTCAGTCCGGCAGCCAGCATGAATAGCATGGCGCCGAACTGCAGCCCATTGAGCAACTGTTCAAACAGGAGCGTCATGACGGCATCTTGCAGAGTTGCGCGTACGCGTCCTTGTCATCGGACACCAGTTTGCGGACCAGGTGCGGCGACAGGCCGCCGTCGCTGTCCTTCTCGATGCGCATCAGGTACAGGTCCTGGATCGGATGCTGGTTGGTGTTCATGCTGAACTTGCCGCGCAGCGATGCGAATTCCGGCTTGCGCAGCGCGGCACGAAACTCCGCCGCCTTGGACAGGTCGCCGCCGGTGGCCTTCAGGCCAGCCCCGATCAGCTGCGCGGTGTCGTAGGCCTGCATCGCGTAATCCGTCGGGACGCGGCCGTAGGCATCCTTGAACGCCTGCACGAAGGCCTTGGATTGCGCATTGTCGAAGTCCTGCGACCAGATGCCGGTGATGTAGGCGCCCGCCGAGGCGTCGCCCGTGGCCTTGATCATGCGCGCGTCCATCGAGAAGCTGGGCATCAGCATCGGAATGCTCTTGTTCAGTCCGGCCGCCGCGTACTGCTTGACGAAGTTGATGCCGGTCCCGCCCGGATGGAACTGGTAGATGGCGTCGGGCGCCAGCGAGCGCAGGCGCGCCAGTTCCACCGAGAAGTCCGATTGATCGAGCTTGGTGTAGATCTCAGCCACCACCTCGCCCTTGTAGGTGCGCTTGAATCCTTCGATGGCGTCGCGGCCGGCCTGGTAGTTGGGCGCCAGCAGCACGACACGCTTGTAGCCCAGTTCATTGGCCGCCACGCCGCCGGCCGTATGGAAGGCGTCGTTCTGGTAGGACGCCACGAAGTAATTGGGATCGCATTTTTCACCCGCGAAGTTCGACGGGCCGGGATTCAGGCTGACATAGAACGCGCCCGACTTCACCACGCTGGGCACGACCGCCGCCAGCACGTTGGAGAAATTCACGCCGGTATAGAGCTTGACGCCCGATTGCAGCAAACGGTCGGCCGCCTGCTTGGCGTTGGCGGGTTTCAGGCCGTCATCCTCGATTACCAGCTGCACGGGCACGCCGCCCAACTTGCCGCCTCCCTGCTTGATGGCAAGGTTGAACGCATCGCGCTCGTCTTCGCCGATGTAGCCGGCCGGCGTGGACAAGGTGGCGATGAAGCCGATCTTGACCGGTTCCGCGGCATGCGCCGCTCCCATCGACGCCGCGGCGCCCAGCGCGACGGACAACGCGGCGGCCACGCCGCCCAGTATCTGTTTCTTGATCATGTTTTCCCCTTGAGACTGCGTTGCCCGCCGCTGTGCGGCCGGGCGCGTTAAACGGCCACCACCGGATGGCGCAGCGTGCCGATGCCTTCCACGCAGGCCACCACCACGTCGCCCGGCCACAGCCATTCCTGCGGCTTGCGGCCCGCGCCCACGCCTTCCGGCGTGCCGGTGGCGATGATGTCGCCCGGTTCCAGCGTGATGCCCGCGCTGATGTCCGAGATCAGGAACGGCACCTTGAACAGCATGTGGCGCGTATTGGAGCCCTGCTTCTTCTCGCCGTTGACCGTCAGCCACAGGTCCAGCACCTGCGGATCGGGGATCTCGTCCGCTGTCACGATGCACGGGCCGAACGGCGCGTAGGTATCCTGGCCCTTGGAATAGATCCATTGGCCGGCGCGGCGGCAATCGCGCGCGCTCATGTCCAGCATGACGCTGTAGCCGAACACATAGGACAATGCATCGGCCTCGGCCACGCGCGAGGCGCGGCGGCCCATGATCACCGCCAGTTCCACTTCCCAGTCCAGCTGCTGCGTGATCTTGGCGTTGTGCTCGATGGCATCGCCCGGCCCGATGACGGTGGTGGGCGGCTTGGAGAAGATCACGGGCTGCTTGGGCAGATCGGCGGAAGTATCCAGCGTGCGGCTGGATTCCGCCACGTGCTCCACGTAGTTCAGGCCGATACCGAAGATGTTCTTGCGCGGGCGCGGAATCGGCGCCAGCAGTTTGACGTTTTCCTGCGGCAACGCAGTACCCACGGGCCAGGCCCCGCGATAGGCCTCCATCAGCTTGCTCGCCTGCGCCACGGCCACGGGACCCAGGTCGATGAAAGCCAGCATGTCGTCAGGCAGGTCTACGCCGCCAGCGCGGCCCAGCAGGGCCAGATCGATTACATAGCCTTCGGCCAGCGCGCCCAGACGGGCGGCGGCGGTGGGATGAGCGCGAAAAGTCACCAAGCGCATAGGAACTCCATAAATTCAGGACGAGTTGAGTCAGGCGCGCGAACGAGGTCCGCGCGGCGGAAAAGATTCAATAGGGACCGGGCGGCGCTAGATCAGCACTTGGTGGCCGTCGTTTTCCTTGACCGCTTCTTCGCGGTAAAGCGCCAGCGCACGCATCACGGGCAGGTCGTTGAAACTGAACAGGCAGGCATCGTCGTTGGACGAAAGATTGACGTGTTCGTGGATCGCCCAGGAAGGCACGCAGAAGATGTCGCGCTCGGTCCAGTCATAGCGCTTGCCGTCGATGATGGAATAGCCGCTGCCCTTGGCCACCTGGTAGATGAAGCTGCCGGTATGGCGGTGGGCCTTGGTATGTTCGCCGGGCCGCAGCAGTTGCATGCTGGCGCCGATGGTAGGCATGACCGGGCCGCCCGTCGCAGGATTGACGTATTCGAGCAGGATGCCGTCATAGGGACTGCCGGCGGTGGTGCGTGCATAGCGGCGCAGCGCTTCGTAGGTGGGCTCCCACTCGTACTTGAACAGGGGCGAGTACGGCTTGGTCCATCCGGATACCTGCGGCTTGAGGGCCGCATTGCCCCAGGCGGCGCTGGTGTCGTCCACGGGATAGGTCACGGTCTGGTTCAAGTCAGGATGCACGGCGTAAAAGCCCGCCTCCATCGCGTTGACCAGCGGAATGTCCAGGCCGTCCTGCCAGATACAGGTGGTGCCGTCTTCCGCCACGCCGTGCTCATGCCAGGTGCCATTGGGCGTCAACACGAAATCGTTCGCGCCCAGCGTCATCTTGTGGCCGTCCACCACGGTGTATGCGCCCCGCCCTTCCATGATGAAGCGCAGCGCAGAGTGCGAATGCTTGTGGGCGGAAGCCAGCTCGCCGGGTTTCATCACCTGCAGGCCCGAATACAGCCAGCCCACGGCGGCGGCCACGTCGCGCCGGCCGGGGTTGTTCAGGTAAATGACGCGCCGGCCCGCTTCTTCCGGAGAAACCAGTTCGGCGGACCGCAACACGTGGCCGCGCAGATCCTGGTAGCGCCATACCACCGGCACCGAGACCGAACGGGGCGCCCAAGGCTCGATCTTGTTCGCCACCGTCCAGAGGGCGCCGGTTTCCAGGCGCGCCAGCTCCTTGTAGTAGGCAACCAGCTCGGGCGAGTCGGCCACATTGGCTCGGCCTAAGGTTTCCTCGCGGTACGCGTCGTAGCGGTTCGCTTCCATCCCTTGCCTCTTTTTATAAAAATTTAAATATTTTCGAAAATAATAGAGGCGAGCTGAAAATCGGGCAACGAGCGCGTCCTAGGGGTTTTCCCAGGCCGCCTGAAAATTATTGGCGCAGCGTCGAACAATACTGTACAAAAACACAGTACAGCGTGATACATTTCGCTCGCCCAAAAACTGTCGTCCAGGAGAACCCTGTGTCAGAAGCTGCTCATCTCGTCCAATACATCGTCGTTCCCTACCGCGCTGCCGCCAATGGCGTCGCCCCCGGTGAAATCCGCCCCGCCAGCAGCGAGTTCGGCGCCATTCGCATCGCCAACTCCATGGCCTCCAAGTTCGCCGGCGTCGCGGCCTATGAAGTGCTGGTGGACAAGGAAACCGGCGACATGGAATCGCCGCGCATCCTGATGCAGATCGGCACCGTGCCCGCCCTGGACGACTGAAGCCGTC
Organism: Achromobacter sp. D10; assembly: GCF_035282245.1. Lineage (NCBI taxonomy): Bacteria > Pseudomonadati > Pseudomonadota > Betaproteobacteria > Burkholderiales > Alcaligenaceae > Achromobacter > Achromobacter sp. D10. The sequence goes on along the minus strand of NZ_JAYJLE010000001.1, from coordinate 1,088,411 downwards.
CCTGCGGTCGCCATGAGGCGCCGCAGCTGCGGCACGGCAATTGCTGCCCACCCGAGGAACGACGCTGCCCAGGCGCCAGCCTGCGCGTCCAACCTGAACGGGCCCGCCAGATGATCGTAGAAGTCTTCCAACGCCCTGACCTCTCCTGGGCGTTTCGCCGCATCGCCATGCTGGGCGTCCAGGAGGACGGCCAACGCTACGCATCCCGGGACGATGCCGCGGCGGCCGCGCAGGCGGCATATCCGGACGTGGCGATAACCCTGCGCGAGCCCGACACCGACGGCACGACACTTGCTTGACCGCATCTCCGTCACTAACGAGGGCCGCCATGCAAACCAGAGATCCAGTTCCCACCCCGACCGACGCCCGTGAACCTCTGTGGGAAAGACTGCGCCGTATCGATGACGCGCGCCCCGACTTTCCGGGCGAGCACGTCATCGTCTTCGGCGCCGGCGCCTGGCTGATGTTTACGGGCATGCGCAGCGGTCCCGGCTGGAAGGGCGTCATCCTCACGGCGTTGGGCACCGCGCTGGTCGGTCGCGCGGCCAGCGGCACGGGCGGCATTGCCAAGGCTGCCCGGATATTGAAGCGGCTGAGTTGAACCCCTGAGTACGAACCCTCACGGGTCGGTCGCGACCAGAATGTTCAACGCTGATCTGCGGTACCGCCGGACCCGGAAGATGCGCCCGAGCCCGGCGCCCCACCCTGCCCGGTCGAGCCCGTGGTCGCCCCGGTGGGGCCTTGGCTGCCGCGAGCGTCGGTTCCTCCCTGTTCTCCTCGGTCCCGCCCCTGCGCAGGGTTCGGGGAGTCGGCCGCCGGTAAATTTTTCCGCTCCTGTTCCGATTTCCCTTCCTTCCTCTGATGATGGGCGGCAGCGCCATCATCGGCGGGCCCCGCGCGCGAACCGGACTGCTTGTCCTGGGGCGGGGAATCCGGAGGAGCCGCCAGCGAGAGCGACGCTCCTCCTAGCAAAACAATGGCGATCGCGCGTAAAGTGACGGACATGGCTGACATGGGAGCTCCTTCAGGAGAATGGAGTGTTGCCCATGCAAACGCCGTGCCGGGCTCAACGCTTGCTGTAGCCGCCGCGAGTCCAACAAGGAGAACGGTATGAACGAGCAGCAGCCTGTCGTTCCACCCGCCAGTGAAGACGCGGGCGAAACCCCTCCGGCGCCGGGACGCCGCCACGTCCTCAAGGCCCTCGCGCTCGGCGTTCCGGGCGCGCTGGCAGTATCCGCGACGCCCGCCATGGCGCAGGGCTCGGCCTCCCCGCCACAAACTCCCGCCGCCGCGCCCGCGCCCTTGCGCTTCTTCAATGCGCAGGAGGCCGCGCTCATGGACGCCATCGCGTCCCGCCTCATTCCTGCAGACGAACTAGGCCCGGGCGCCAAGGAAGCAGGGGTCACTTTTTTCCTGGACGGCCAATTGGCGGGCGCCTGGGGCGCAGGCGACCACCTGTACCGCCAGGGCCCTTTCCAGACCGGCACGCCGGAGCAAGGCTACCAACTTTCCTTCACGCCGGCCGAGATGTATCGGCGCGGGCTGGCCGCTTTCGACGACGCGGTGCGCAAGAAGGAGGGCAAGCCCTATGACCAGCTTGCCCCAGACGTGCAAGACGCGTGGCTTGCGTCGATGCAGAAGGGCGAACTCGATTTCGACCCATTGCCCGCGGAAGTGTTTTTCCAGGCCTTGCTGGAAGGCACCATGGAAGGCTTCTTCAGCGACCCGCTGTATGGCGGCAACAAGGATATGGTCGGTTGGAAACTCGTGGGCTTTCCGGGTGCGTATGCCAGTTTCTCCAACGACATCGAACGGCATGGCGTGATCTGGCGGGGAACGCCCGTGTCCATCGCGCAGGCTCGCGGGCACCACCATGCGCCGGGCGGCGAAATGCCCCATAAACAAGGAGGTGGCCATGGCTAAGACGATGCCCGCGGTGGACGTGGCCATCATCGGGGCGGGCTGGACCGGCTCGATCATCGGCAAGGAACTGGCCGCCGCCGGCCAGCGGGTGCTGGTCCTGGAACGTGGCGAACCGCGCTGGCCATCTCCCGACTTCCAGGGACCCAATGTCCATGACGAACTCAAGTACACGCGCAGACATGCCCTGCACCAGAACACGGCCAGCGAAACCTTCACCTTCCGCAACCACGACGGGCAGACCGCCTTGCCGATGCGGCGCTGGCAATTCGCCTATCCCGGAACGCACCTGGGCGGCGCGGGCAATCATTGGTCGGGCGCGTACTACCGCTTCGATCCCACCGACTTCAACATGCGCAGCCATTACACGGAACGTTACGGCGCGCGGATCTTCGACAAAGACCTCACGTGCCAGGACTGGCCGCTGAGCTACGACGAACTCGAGCCGTACTTCGACCGCTTCGACTATCTGATCGGCGCGTCGGGACAGGCAGGAAACATCAAGGGCCAGAAGCAGGAAGGCGGCAATCCCTTCGAACCGTGGAGGTCGCGTCCCTACCCCAATCCGCCCATGAAGGTTCCGTACGCACCCGCTCTGTTTGGAGAAGCGGCGCGCAGCCTGGGCTACCACCCGTATGTGCAGCCGTCCGCACTCTGTACCCGGCCCTATGTAAACACCGAAGGCCTGCAAATGAGCGCCTGTGTGTATTGCGGCTTCTGCTCGAACTTCGGCTGTGAGCACTACGCCAAGGCGTCGCCCCAGGTATGTGTGTTGCCGGTGGCGCTCAAAATGCCGAATTTCGAACTGCGCACCGGGGCCCATGTGCTGCGCGTGGAACTGACACAAGACAAGAAGCGCGCCAGGGGGGTGACTTACGTGGACGGCGCCGGCACTGAAGTTTTCCAGCCGGCCGAGGTTGTCGTGCTTTGCGCGTTTGGCATAAATAATGTCCGCCTGCTGCTGCTATCCGGCATTGGCGAACCTTACGATCCGCAACGCGACACGGGCGTGGTGGGACGCAACTACACGCACCAGACCACGTCGGGCGTCAATCTCTTCTTCGACGAATCGTTCAACATCAACCCCTTCATGGGCGCGGGCGCCGTGGCGGTCACGATGGACGACTTCAGCGCGGACAATTTCGATCATGGGCCGCTGGGATTCGTCGGCGGCGGCTACCTGCAGATCCAGGTAGTCAGCGGAGCTCCCATCGGCTACCACCCCGTGCCCAAGGGCTCCGCCGCCTGGGGCAGCGCCTGGAAGCAGGCCGTCAAGCGCTATTACAACCATTCGGCGTCGATCACCATTACCGGCTCCGCGCAGCCCACGCGCGGCAGCTATCTGAGCCTGGATCCCACCTACCGGGACGCGTGGGGCTTGCCCCTGCTGCGCGTCACCTATGATCTCCCGGACAACGACATCCGCATGTCGGCCTTTCTAACCGAACGCGGCGACGAAATCGGCCGCGCGATGAAGGGCGTGCAGCGCACGGAGCCGGGTCCGCGCAAACGCCCCTTTACCGCCGCGGCATACCAATCGACGCATCTGACCGGCGGAGCAGCCATGGGAGCCGACCCGCGCACCAGTGTGGTGAATCGCTATGGCCAGACCTGGGACGTTCCCAATGTGTTCGTCACTGGCGCGGCGCTGTTTCCCCAAAACTCCGGCTACAACCCCACGGGCACCGTCGGCGCGACGACCTACTGGATCGTGGAAAAGATCAAATCCGATTATCTGAAGTCGCCAGGCCCCCTCGTGACCTGAGCGACGTAGCCGGGGTGACCATCATGGGCATGCCTGTACGCAGCTATGTAACCTTAGGCCTGATCGTGGCCGCACCGCTGATCACGCTTGTCGCCACGTTCTATCAGATGTACGGCCAGGGTGGCGACGGCTCGATCGCGCCATCTCGAGTGGAGCAACCGCCCGCTCCCCCGCCCGTGCAAAGTGCTGCGCCTGCCGCCGCCCCGGCGGCGGCGCCAGCTGCGGCCTTGCCTGCCGTTGTGCCTCCCAAGCCGAGCACGCCGGTTCCCGGCCGCAGTGCCTTGGACTTTTCCGTGCATCGCCCGGCATGGGAAGCCGCTCTGCAGCGCGCCAATGTCGACGCCGGCAAGCAGCTGGCCCAGGCAGGCAAGGCGGGCGTGCAGGCTTGTGTCGCCTGTCACGGACCGGCCGGCATCACGCCATTGGGCGGGGCCGTCCCCAATCTCGCGGGACTGAGTTCCGATTACCTGGCAAAACAGCTATGGGACTTCCGCGACGGTAGCCGCGAGCATCCATTGATGAGCGGAATCGCCAAAGGCCTGTCGGACGAAGAAATCGCGCACCTGGCGCGCTACTACGGCGGACTTCCAACGAGCGGCCTGGGCCCGGCCCAACCCGACACGGGCCAACATGAGGCCGCCCTGCGCCTGGATACGCTGGGCGACGGTCCGCGCGCGCTCCCTGCCTGCGCCAATTGCCATGGCCTGCAGGGACGCGGCGAAGGGCCTTTGCTGCCTCGCCTGGCGGGCCAGCCCGCGCCTTACTTCGTGGATCAGATGAACGCGTTTCGGTCCGGGCTGCGCAAAAACGATGACGTAGGCGCCATGCGAGCCTTTGCGCAGCGCCTTACGCCGGACGAAATCGGCCAACTGGCCCGCTATTACCAAAGCCGCTAGGCACGGAATAAACCCGCCCGCCATGCCCAAAGACGCAGGACGGCACGCCACACGTCAAACGCGCGCGCTTGGCGCCTGCGGCGTCGGGGCAGGCTGGCGCTTGTGCGCCGAGGCGTCGAATAGACGGATCAGGTGCTCAGCCACCGCCTGCTCCACGGGCCGGCCCTCCAGAAAGTCGTCTATCTCCTGGTAGGTCACGCCCAATGCCTCTTCGTCGGAACGCAAGGGGCGCAGCGTTTCCAGGTCAGCGGTCGGTGTCTTCATGACGAGACTCGATGGTGCTCCGAGCGCGGCGGCCATCTCCCGCACGCACCGTTTGGTCAAGCCGCTCAGCGGCATAACGTCGGCCGCGCCGTCGCCGTGTTTAGTGAAAAAGCCGGTCAGCATCTCCGCGGCATTGTCGGTCCCGACCACCAGGCCGCGACCCGCGCCTGCAATCGCGTACAGCGCCATCATTCGTTGCCGCGCCTTCATGTTGCCCACAATGAAGTCTTCGGCCTGCTCGCCCCCATATTCGATGGCCGCAGCCTCCAACGCCATGCGCAGCGCATCCACGGCCGGCTGGATATTGATGGTCAGGCGCCGGCCTGGCGCTATGAAATCCATTGCTTGCCTGGCGTCCTGCTCGTCGCTCTGCGTACCATAAGGAAGACGCGCCGCGACTAGCGTGCAAACGTGCCCGGATGAGCGCAGCCGCTGCACGGCGAGTTGCGCGATCCGCCCCGCTACTAATGAGTCCACCCCTCCGCTGACGCCGATCACATAGGCATCCTTGCGGGCCGCGAGCAAGCAATCGGCCAGGAACACTGTCCTGCGCTCCAACTCTGCATCGATATCGCAGTCGGGGTTCACCCCCAGGTAGCGCGCGATCTCGTCCCGGCGCGCCTCGGTTTCCGCCAGCATGGCTTGCTTCATATGGGATCTCCCCTGCTGCCTGTACCGTCTCCTGCGCCTCGCGGCGCTGGTCCCAATTGCAATTCCCAGCCTGAACGCGGCCTCTGCGGAACGCATCTTGTTGCGCGTTGCGCTCGACCGCGCCCGATGCCGGACACCCGCTGATTTGCCCGGTGCGCACTGCCTCCGCCCGCGAACTCGCGCTCCAAGGCGCAAGATTCATGCCCGCGGACTTCGCCCGGCTTGGCCAAAATGCCTACTGGGCGCCCGTGCTTGATGACGTACGGCGGGTCGTCAACAGGGCGGGGACGCCCCAGGCTGCGACGGGATTCCACCTGGGCAAGCGGGCGCCTGACGACGTCTTGCGCGCGCTAAGAACTCCCGCCTGCATTGTCCAGCCCTGCCTTGTTTATGGACCGGGCGGTCGGCCAGCGACGGCACGATAGTTGCTGCCTGATGCGCACCGTCAATACCTGACCACGGGAGCCTCCCATGAAAGCACTTTGCTGGCACGGCAAGCATGATGTCCGCTTCAACACTGTTCCGGATCCCATCCTGGAACACCCGCGCGATGCCATTATCAAGGTGAGCGCCTGCGCCATTTGCGGATCGGACCTGCATCTGTTCGACGGGTTCATGCCCGAGATGAAGTCCGGCGACATTCTCGGACACGAATTCATGGGTGAAGTGGTTGAAGCAGGCGCACAGGCCGGCAACCTCAAACCCGGCGACCGGGTCGTCGTTCCGTTCACCATTACTTGCGGCGAGTGCGAGCAGTGCAGAAATGGCAATTTCTCGGTGTGTGAACGCACGAACCGCAACGCCGACAAAGCCGCCAAGATGTTCGGCCACACGACGGCGGGCCTCTTCGGGTACACCCATCTCACAGGCGGGTATGCTGGCGGCCAGGCCGAGTATGTCCGGGTTCCGTATGCGGACTCCACGCACATCGCCGTTCCCGAACAGCTGTCCGACGAACAAGTCCTGTTCCTTGGCGACATTCTCCCCACGGGTTGGCAGGCTGCGAAGCAATGCGACATCGAGCCCTCGGATACCGTGGCGGTCTGGGGTGGCGGTCCCGTGGGGCAAATGGCTATCCGCAGCGCGCTGCTGTTGGGAGCCAGGCAGGTGGTCTGTATCGAGACGGTTCCCGAGCGGCTCGCCATGGCTCGCGAAACAGGCGCGGTGACCATCGACTTCTCCAGCGAAAGCGTGGTCGACCGCCTGCGGGACCTTACCAGCGGCAAAGGGCCGGAAAAGTGCATCGACGCCGTGGGCATGGAATCGCACGGGGGCAGCTCAATGGAGTTTCTCTACGACCGCGTCAAACAGGCAGTCGGCGCGGAAACGGACAGGCCGCATGTACTGAGGGAGATGATCTATGTGTGCCGGCCAGCGGGCGTCCTTTCCGTTCCTGGCGTATACGGCGGACTGATAGACAAGATTCCATTCGGCGCGTCGATGAACAAGGGCCTGACGTGGCGCATGGGCCAAACACACGTCCGCCGGTGGACGGATGAACTGCTGCGCCTGATCGGCGAAAGGAAGATTGATCCCTCCTTCGTCATCACGCATCGTGCCCGGCTGGAAGCCGGCGCGGATATGTATAAGACCTTCCGGGACAAGGCGGATGGATGCATCAAGGTGGTGCTGACCCCCTGATGCGGGTTCGCGCCTGGATGCAGCGCGATGTGCGGGTAGACGCTGCGTCGACGCGCGCCAGGTCCACCCGCAACGACGCGGTCAAAAATCCCAGATCACGGGCACCCAACGAAAGGCGTCGCCATCGACCGCGACCCGGCCCACGGATGGGAACGGCAGATGGGCCGCGACCAGCAGCCCGCGATTTCGGGCCAGCTCCTGGAACAGGCCGATGCGCACGCGGGCAGATTCCTCGGGATCGTGTTCGAATCCGTTGTGCCATTCGGGATGGTCGAATGCGACGGGGAACATGGCGTCGCCGGCAAAGGTCAGGCGTTCACCTCCCGAGATCAGGTCCACCACGCTGTGCCCCGGAGTGTGCCCGCCAGTCAGGCGGACAATGACGCCCGGCGCCACCTCATGCCGGTCCTCGAAGAGGCGCAGCCGATCGCGGTATTCGTTGTAGAAGCTGGTGGCCGTGGACCTGAGCACTGCAGGCACGGGCTTGGGCATGACGGTGTGCGAAAAGTCCGGCGAAGTCCAGAATGCCACTTCGGTGGCGGACACATGGATGCGCACGTCCGGACGCAGACGTTCCTTCACGCCCGGCACCAGCAATCCACCCACGTGGTCCATATGCATGTGCGTGATGATCACATCGGTCACGGACTCCAGCGCAATCCCCGCGGACTCCAGCCGTTGGGGAAACAGCCCGGCGCGCGGAAAGCCCGCGAACTGTCCTCCCAGCCCCGCGTCGATAAGAATGGTCTGGTCTGCGCTGCGAGCCACCATCACGTTCAGCGGCCAGTCGAAAGCGTCGGGGGGCATGAACATGTGCTCCAGCCAAGCCGCGAGGTCGGAGGGGTCGGCGTTGGTGGCCATCGTCGCGGTCGGCAGGGGCAGCACGCCGTCGCTGACGACCAGCGCGTCGATGTCGCCGATCTGCAGCGCGTAGCGCGAGGGAACCAGATCGATGGATTCGGTGTTTTCAATGGCAAGCATGGCGATATCTCCAGGAAGGCGCCCGTCAGGCGGTGGCGCGGATGAAGGCAAGCAGGTCGGCATTGATACGGTCCTGCATGGTGGCGGTGAGCCCGTGCGGCGCGCCCGGGTAGTAGATTTCCTTGGCGTTCGTTACCAGGCGCGCGGCCTTCTTCGCCGAATCGTGCACCGGCACGATCTGATCGTCCTCCCCATGCATGAACAGGGTCGGGACGTCGATCTTTTTCAGATCCTCGGTAAAGTCGGTTTCCGAAAATGCCTTGATGCATTCGTAGGCGTTCTTCTGACCGCTTTGCATGCTCCACAGCCAGAACTGGTCCAGCATGCCTTGCGAGACCTTGGCGTCGGGACGGTTGGCGCCATAGAAGGGAATGGCCAATTCCTTGTAGAACTGCGAACGGTCTCCCGCCACTCCCGCACGGATGCCATCGAAGACCTCGATCGGCAGGCCCTCCGGATTAGCGGCGGATTTCAGCATCACCGGCGGGACTGCGCCGATGAGCACCGCCCTGGCCACGCGCTTGCTGCCGTGGCGGCCGATGTAGCGCGCCACCTCGCCGCCGCCCGTGGAATGCCCGATCATGGTGATGTGCTTCAGGTCCAACGCCTCGATCAGTTGCGCCAGATCGTCGACGTAGCCGTTCATGTCATTGCCGGTTGACGGCTGGGAGGAACGGCCGTGGCCACGGCGATCGTGCGCAATGACCCGAAAGCCGTTGCTTGCCAGATAGTGCATCTGCCCATCCCAGGCGTCCGCATTCAGCGGCCAGCCATGCGAGAAGGTGACGACGGGGCCGTCGCCCCAGTCCTTGTAGTAGATCTGCGTACCGTCATTGGTGGTGTAGGTATTGCTGGTCATGGTCGTGCTCCGGTTGGGTTAGGCGCTGCGTCGGGGAAGCAAGTGAGGCCATGGTAGGGGCGGGGTTTCATGGCCGGTAGGCATGCAGCGGGAAGCACGCTGTTGTGCGACGCGCACCAATGCGCATCGATGCGCGCCAGCAGGGCAGCCCCCCACGCGCGCTCTGCCGATGACCCGCCGACCTTGCACACCGGACCGCGCAAAATCCGATTGTTGTCACGCAGACAACACCATGCGTCCTTACGCAGCCCCCGCGCCGCCACCCGCCGGGTGCTCTGGCGGCCGGCGCTTTACACGCTTGTCCTGCCCGGAGCGCTGCGGCAAAATAGCCTGCCCTCCCCGCCCCCTTTCCCCTAGGCGTTGGCCCATTCCATGACCGGCTCCGTGACCCTTTTCGACCGCCACCGCCCTCGCCTCTACGCGATCGCCTACCGCATGTTGGGCTCGGTGGCCGAAGCGGAAGACATCGTGCAGGACGCGTGGCTGCGCTGGCATGGCGCCGACACCGCCGAGATTGAGAACCCCGAGGCCTGGCTGGTCACCGTGACGACCCGCCTGTCCATCGACCGTCTTCGCGCCGCCAAGGCCGAACGGGAGAACTACGTGGGGGTCTGGCTGCCAGAACCAATGTTGATGGCGACGCCCTCCACCCCCGAACAGATCCACGAACTTGCCGATGACGTTTCCGTGGCGTTTCTGTTCATGCTGGAGCGCCTGTCGCCGGATGCCCGCGCAGCCTTCCTGATGCGCGAGGTATTCGACGCTGAGTACGAGGACATCGCGCACACCCTGGACAAGACCCAGGCAGCCGTGCGGCAACTGGTGCGGCGAGCCAGGCAGCAATTGCGCCAAGGCACCCCGCGCGAGGCGGTGCCGCGCGCGACGCTGCACCGGCTGCTACTGGCCTTCGCAGACGCGATGCAGCGCAGTGATTTCCACGGCCTGCACGCATTGCTGAGCGACGACGCCGAACTCATCGGCGATGGCGGCGACAAGGTCACGAGCTTTGCCAGCCTGGTGGGCGGCAAACGTCTGGCGCAACTGTTCTACGCCGGCAAGAGGCGCTACCGCGATGCGCTGAGCACCGAAGTGGTCGAGGTGAATGGGCAATGGACGCTGCTGCGTTTCATCAACGGCGATCTTGAATCCGTGCAGTCCTATGAAACGGACGGCGAGCGCCTGACCCGGGTCCTGGTGCAACGCAATCCGGACAAGCTGGCACGCGTTGCGGCCGCCCTGGCGCAACGTTGACGCCGTCCCTGCGCCGGCTTTGGTGCATGGCGGGCAACATGGTGGTCCCTTGCGCGGGTCTACCGCCGCGCCACCGCCACTTCTACGATGGACCTGTCACCACTCTTGCCAGGACAGGCCATGTCGACACTCACCAAACTTGCTTTGTCATTGATCGCCGCCGGCGCGCTGTTCGACCAGCCTGCCCATGCTGCGTCGCATCACGGAACGCCCGCCGGCAAGCCGGCCGACCCGATCGTTACGGAACTAATGAACAAGGACTTGCCGGATATTCCCGGCAAGGACGCCCTGATGCTCGTCGTCGACTATCCGCCTGGAGCGGCCGACCCCTTGCATCGCCACGATGCCTCGGCCTTTGTCTACGTACTTGAAGGCAGCATCGTCATGCAGGTCAAGGGCGGCAAGGAAGTGACCCTGACCCCGGGCCAGACCTTCTATGAAGGCCCCGACGACATCCATACCGTGGGCCGCAACGCCAGCCAGACCAAGCCCGCCAAGTTCGTGGTCGTGCTGATCAAGAACAAGGGCGCGCCCGCCCTGATCCCCGTCAAATAAGGGACAGCCCTACCCTGTATTGGCCAGCCTCGGGCGCCCTATGCCCGCGCTGGCCAGATTTTTTTTGAGGGCAGCGTCACAAAATCGAACGATCCAACGTCTTAGGAGGAGGATCAACCAACTCGCGGCACTGCCTACCATGCCCACACCCATTCCAGCACCCTCGGTTATCGCTCCCGCAAACGGGCCGGACTCCCTGGCCGACAGTTTCGCCACCAGCTACGCAGGCGTCATGGCCTTCATGGCGGTCGCCGCCGAAGGTAACTTCGCCAAGGCAGGCGACCGTCTGGGCATAGGCCGCTCCGCGGTGAGCCGCAGCGTGCAGAAGCTCGAAGACCAGCTAGGAACCCGGCTTTTCGTGCGCACCACACGCAGCACTTCGCTCACCGCGGAAGGCAAGCGCTTCTATGAGCAATGCCATCCCGGCGTGGAGCGGATCATCCAGGCGCTGGACGACATGCGCGACCTGCGTGAAGGCCCGCCCACCGGCCAGCTGCGCGTCTGCTCTACCGTGGGCTTCGGCCGCAAGGTCGTCGCGCCCCTGCTGCGGGAATTCCGGCAGGCCAATCCGAACATTTCCGTGGAACTGCTGCTGGACGACGGCCCGACCGACTTCACCACGGACCGTGTCGATGTGTCGTTCCGCAATGGCCGCATGGAAGACAGCCAGGTGATCGCCAAGAAAGTCATTCCGATGCAGATGATGCTCTGCGCCTCGCCCGCCTATGTCGCCAGGCACGGACTGCCGGATAGCGTGGACGCGCTCTCGGGCCACGGTTGCGTGAATTTCCTGCTGGCATCCGGGCGCGTGTACGAATGGGAATTCAAGGTTGGCGGCCAGCTGCGCAAGTTTGCGCCACCCGCCATGCTCACCTTCAACGATGCCGATCTCGTCCTGCAGGCCGTGCTGGACGGCCATGGCCTGGCGCAGATGGCCGGTTACCAGGTCTGCGAACATCTGCGCGCCGGCACCTTGGTGCCGTGCCTGCCCCAGTACGCGCCCGACGACCGGGGACACTATCTGTGCTTTCTCAGCCGCCAGCATCTGCCGGCGCGCATGAGGGTGTTCATCGACTTCATGACGGAACGCATCCGCGCACAGGATCTTCAGATCATCGACAGCCTGCTGCTGAAGCAGGCCTGAGCGCTATTGGGTCAGCGCCACTACGCTGGCGATCCCGCCCTGGGTCATCTTGGAGTACGGACACAGGCGTTCCGTATTGCGGACCAGCTCCTCGGCAATGGGGGTGGGCACGCCTGGCAGATGGATATTGATATCCGCTGTCAGCGCGAACAAACCGTCGACGGGGTCACGCCCGAACGAGATCGTGGCCGTTACCGAGGCATCCGGGATAGCCACGCCGGCGCGCTCCGCGAGCATGGCGAGCGCGCCGTGGAAGCACGCCGCATAGCCGGCGGCGAACAATTGCTCCGGATTCGTGCCCCCGCCCGTGCCGCCCAGTTCCACCGGCAGGCGCAGGTCCACGATCAGTTCGCCGTCGTCAGAGATCGCCATGCCAGACGCTCGTCCGTGCGCCGCCTCCCCGCCACGCACCGTCACGCTGGTCGTGTACAGAGGATGGAAATCCTCGCCCCGGTACTTTTCCAGGAGGCTCTGGGGAGGTGGCCGCAGTTTGCTCATGTGGGTCCCGGTGCCTGCCGCTACTTGCTTGCGCCCGAACGGCTGAACCAGGTTTCGAAGTCAATCTTTCCCAGGCGCGGACCGGGTCCCGGCACCAGCGTTTCGTCGTCGAGCAGCGCGCCGAAATAGCGCGCGCCGGCGTCCGCCCGCACGGTGCGTGTGTCGCCGGTTCTTTCCATGTAGCGTTGCGCCAGCTGCGCCAGACGCACCCGCTCCGGACCGGCGATTTCCACAATACCGTTCACCGGTGGAGCCAGCGTGGCGTCGGCCATTGCCTGCGCGACGTCATCGGACGCGATCGGCTGGACGTAGGCCGGCGACAGCCGCACCTCCGCGCCCTCCGTTCCCGACTGCACTATGCCGCCGAGGAACTCGAAGAACTGAGTGCTGTGCACGATGGTGTAGGGAATTCCAGCCGCCACGATCAGCTCTTCCTGCGCGATCTTGCCGCGGAAGTAGCCGCTTTCAGCCAGGCGGTGCGTGCCGACCACCGACAGCGCGACGTGGTGGCGCACGCCGGCGCGCGCCTCTGCGGCCAGCAGGTTGCGCCCCGAAGTCTGGAAGAATTCCAGCACGGCCCGGTCTTCGAACGAAGGAGAATTTGCGACGTCGACCACCGTATCGACGCCGGCCAGCGCGGTGGCCAGGCCTTCGCCGGTGAGCGTATTGACGCCAGTGGCGGGCGACGCGGCAATCGCTTCGTGGCCACGCTCATTGAGCAGTTTCACGAGTTTGGAGCCGATCAGCCCCGTGCCGCCTATAACCAGGATTTTCATGACGGTTCCTTAGTTGAACTTGGCTTTGTCCAGGCCGTACGCCTTGTCGGCCGATCCCGGCACGGTGCGGAAACCCACGTTCAAGCGGTTCCAGCCATTGATCGCCATGACCGCGAAGCTGAGGTCGGAAATCTCCTTCTCGGACAACTGCGCGCGCACGCGCTCGTAGACGTCATCGGGCACCCCGTGCGCGCCCAGCGTGGTCAACGCTTCGGTCCAGGCCAGGCAGGCGCGCTCACGCGGCGAAAATTCCGTGGATTCGCGCCAGATGGCCACATGGTGCAGGCGCAGCTCGCGCTCGCCGCGGATCTTGGCCTCTTTCACGTGCATGTCCAGGCAGAAGCCGCAGCCGTTGATCTGGGAAGCCCGGATCTCGATCAGGGACAGGATTGATTGCTCGATCGACCCCGACTTCAACAGCATGCCGAATTCGACGAATTTCTTGAACAGCTCAGGCGATTGCGCGTACGCATTCAGACGTTGACTCATGGTGACTCCCTCGATTGGTTGACATGTGCAGGCTGTGTTGAACCGGGTTCGGTGCATGCCTGAACTACAACCAAATCGTAGGGCTGCGTGCAAAGCGGCAGAAGCCCCGGGCAAGGGATCATGATGTTGCCTCAATGGCACCAATCCGCGGCTGACGGCATGCCGTCGCGCGCCGCCAGACTCGTCATCAGGCTTTGACGCCCAGCTGCTTCATGGCCTTTCCGATCGCCTGGGGCGCGTAGTCATCCCACGGATCATTTCCCACATCGAGGCGGGTGTGGATATTGGCTATGGTCCATTGCGCCGACCCTTTGAGTCCGTCCAGCTCGGTCCAACGGACAGGAACCGATACCCCCAGCCCCGGCCGGGCGCGGGCAGACCAAGCTGCCACCGTCGTAGCGCCGAAGCCGTTGCGCAGATAATCGGCGAATATCTTGCCCACGCGGTTCTTGGGACCGCTTTTCGCGACGAACAGCTTCGGCAGCGTTTGCGCCAGATGGCGCACCATGGCTTCCGAGAAGTCCTTGACGGCGTCCCAGCCGTACTGCTTGCGGATGGGCACGACAACATGCAGGCCCTTGCCGCCGCTGGTCTTCAACCAACCGCGCAGGCCGAGTTCCTGCAGCAACACGCGCACCAGCTCCGCGCCCTGCTGGACGGCCGGCCAGTCCACCCCTTCTCCGGGATCCAGATCAAACAGCATCCTGTCCGGCTTGCCGATCGAACTCTTGACCGCGTTCCACGTGTGGAACTCCACGACGTTCAGCTGGGCGGCGGCGAGTATTGCCGCTTCGTTCGAAATCTCCATCAAGGAGGGATGCCCCGGATAAAGGCGCTCCGGCAACGCAATCACCCCGGGAATGGGGGACTCCGAATGACGCTGGAAGAAGTGCTCGCCCTGGATGCCCGCGGGTGCCCTGACAAAGGACACGGGACGGTTGCGCAGATGCTCCATCATCAGCGGGGCCACCAGTCCGTAGTAGCGAGCCAGATCGAGCTTGGTGGCTCCGGAGGAAGGATCGATCACGCGATCGGGATTCGAGAGCTTCATTCCCTTCGGCGCTTTTGCCGCGCCCTCTTTCCTGTTTTTCTCCGGATCTTTGCGCGCGGAAAGCTTGTCGGCTGGCATGGGCACCTCGCGAGTGATCTTCTTTGGTGGTTTATCGGTTCTCAGGCCCCGGAAGGTCGCGTGGCGCACGTGGCCGTCGCTGGTCCACTCTCCGAAGGAGACCTCGCCCACCAGCGTGGGGCGTACCCAATGAACCTGCCGCAGGGCCCGCGGCTTTCCTTTGGTCAGCGCGCTGGCCGGCTGCTCGATGCCGGCCAGCTTGCGATGGAGTTCGAGCAGCGCCTTGTCATCGAACCCGGTGCCGACGTTGCCCGCGTAGCGCAGCCCCCCGTCAGGCTCATGCACCGCCAGCAGCAAAGCGCCAAAGCCCTTGCGGCTGCCCTTGGGATCGGTATAGCCGACGATGACGAACTCCTGCCGCTGGGTGCATTTGAGCTTGATCCAGTCGTCCGTGCGTCGGGACACATAGGGCGCGGACAGGCGCTTGCCGATGATGCCTTCCAGGCCCAACCTGCATGCCGAGGCGACGAGGTCTCCCACCGGCTTGTCGAAGGCCTCGCTGAACTTCACGTGCTTGCCCTTGCTTCTTGCGACGACCTGCCGCAGAAGTTCGCGCCGTAGCTTGAGCGGCTCGGCCCGGATATCGCGCCCCGCAACGTAGGGCAGGTCAAAGGCGTAGTAGACGATATCCGCGGTGCCTGCGGCATCGAACGCGTTCTGCAAGGCCTGGAAGCTGGGCACGCCTTCATGCGTCAGCACCACGATCTCGCCATCGATCCAGGCGGTGGCGATCTCCAACGCCGCCAGCTCCTGGGCCAGGCGGGGCATCTTGGCGGTCCAATCGTGGCCGTTCCGGGTGAACAACGCGGCCTTTCCGTCCTCGATCCTTGCCAGGATCCGGTAGCCGTCGAACTTCATTTCATATGACCAGTCTTCGCCACCGCGCGGCGCACCTTCGACCAGGGTCGCCAGCTGAGGCTTGAGCGTTGCAGGCAGGGCAGCTGCCTTGCCGGGCAAGGCAGCAACGGGTTCCACCTTCTCGGAACTGCGGGCCTTGGGCTTGCCAGGCGCCCGCGTTCCCGTGTTTTTGGCACGCAAAGGCACGACACTATCCGGCAGCTCGTCCACCACACTGAAATCCTGGTCCGGCCGCGCGTACTCGTCGCTCTCCTTGATCAACAGCCAGGGCGGCTGCCGGTCACTCTCTTTGCCCTTCATGCGGATCAGCGCCCAGCGCCCGCGCAGCTTCACGCCATCCAGCGTGAACTTCAGATGACCTGCCTTGTATCCCTTCCTGGGGTCGCCTATCGGCGTCCAGCGGCCCTCGTCCCAGATGATTACCTTGCCGGCCCCATATTGGCCCTTGGGGATGGTGCCTTCGAACTGGTTGTAGGCGATGGGGTGGTCTTCGACCTGCACTGCCATGCGTTTGATCGCGGGATCGAACGACGGCCCTTTCGGCACCGCCCAGCTTTTCATCGCCCCATCCAGCTCCAGCCGGAAATCATAGTGAAGGCGGCTTGCCCAATGCTTCTGAATGACAAAAACCAGGCCGGCGTCGCCGGATTCCCCGCCTCCGGCGGGTTCCGGCGTGACCGAGAAATTGCGCTTCTCGCGGTATTTTTTAAGGCTGTCCACCATCGCTAGGCCGCCTTCTTCGCCTGCCTGGCGGTCTTGGCGGCCTTCTTGGCGGGCGCCTTCCGGGATGAGGTGCTGCGCGGGGCGGCCTTCTTCGACGCGCGTCCCTTGGTGGCGCCGCCTCGCAGGCTGCGTTGCAGCAGATCGGTCAGATCGATCACGTTATCCGCATACGCCGGCGCTTCTTCTTGAGGCTCGATCACCGTTTCCGTCTTGCCCGCCTTGACCTTCTGTTCCACCAGTTCCATGATGGCCGCCTTGAATTCGTCCTGGTATTGAGCCGGATCCCAAGCGGCCGACATCTCGTCGACCAGCATCTTCGCCATCTTCAATTCCGACGCGGTGGGCGACATGCTCTTCGCGCCGGCCTTGGGCAGATCCAGGCCTTCCACGGACTTGACCTCGTCCCCCCAGCGCATCAGGTTCAGGACAAGCGCGTCCCCTACCGGAATCAGGGCCGCCAGATGCTGCTTCGTCTGGATCACGACCTTGGCAATGCCGATCTTTCCGCTTTTCACCAGCGTGTCGCGCAGCAGCGCGTAAACCTTTTGCCCCTTGTTGATCGGCGCAACATAGTAGGGGCGCTCCAGATAGACGAACGAGACCTCCGCGGCCTCGACGAATTGCTGGATTTCGATGGTTTGCGTCGTACGCGGATAGGCCTCCGATATTTCCTCAGGAGAAATGAGGACGTATTGCCCGTCCTCGTACTCGACGCCTTTGACGATGTCCTTGGATTCGATTTCCTTGCCCGTGCGCTTGTTGATGCGCTTGTAGCCGACGGGATCCATCGACCTGCGGTCCAGCCAGTCGAAATCCACCCCCGATTCGGTCGTGGCGGTGTGCAAGCCGACGGGGATGTGAACCAGGCCGAAGGTAATCGCGCCTTTCCAGATGGTTCGCATGGCCATGAGCATTCCTCCCTGGTGATGCGCGCCGCGGCTTGCCTGCAAAGCAGGTGCGCCACGGCGCTGCGGCGGGACAGACAACGCAGCAATTACCGTGCCCGGATCGAACTCCTGCCGGGCACGCCGCTTGCTGGGCTGCCTGCCATGACTTCCTTACCCAATCCCCGCGCGGAAGGCATCGTGGCCGCCTTCCCCAGGCGCGCGCAGGCATCCGAACACGACGTGGCCTCCCAGGACGCCCTGGCGTCCCGCTTGGCAGCGCTGCTGGGCCGCAGCTACGTGCCCGGCTACCGCCCCAGCCGCCATCGCGGTGGGCCAACGCCTTATTATGTGCCCGATCGCAGCATTGTCGGCGCGGCCCGCGCTGCCGTGCTGGGCATCAATAGCAGCGCGGATCTCTATGGCGGCGTAGTGCCACACGCCTTCGTTGCCACCAAATCCATCAGCCACGGCTTGGTGACGCCCCGCGCCCGCTGCCCTGCAGGCTGGGCGTCGGCGCTGCCGGACGCGCTGCACGATGTCGTCCTGGAAGGCTATACGGCTTTTTGTCCCGAGGACGCGCTGGCGGCAGGCCAGCGCCTGCTCTCGCGTGGCGCGGTGCGTGTAAAGCCCGCGGATGCCACCGCCGGGCGCGGACAGGTGGTGGCCAAGGACCTGGAGGGGCTGCGGGCCGCCGTCGCCGCGCAATCCGCGCGGCTGATGGAGCGGCTGGGCCTGGTGCTTGAGGAAGACCTGGAAGAAATCGAGACCTACAGCGTGGGCTGGTCGAAGGTGGGCAAGCGGGAAATCGCCTATGTCGGCACCCAGTCGCTCACCGACGACAACCAGGGGAACCAGGTATATGGAGGTTCCACGCTGCGCGTGGCACGCGGGGGCTTTGACGCTTTGCGCGCGCTGGATCTCGGCGATGACGAGTATCGCGCCATTGATCTCGCATGCCGTTACGACGCGGCGGTTTCTGCGGCATACCCGCAACTGATCGCCTCACGGCGCAACTACGACGTGGCGATCGGGCGCACCGCCAATGGCAACGCCCGCGCCGGCGTGCTGGAACAATCCTGGCGCGCCGGCGGCGCAAGTATCGCCGAGCTTGCCGCCATGCAGGCATTCGCCCTGTCGCCGGCTTTGATGGAGGTACGCGCCGAGACCCGGGAACGCTACGGCGCAGGAGAACCCGTGCCCATAGCGCAGCGGTTGGTGTTCCATGGAATCGACAGCGCCGTCGGCCAGATCAGCAAATCGGGAGGCATCGTGGAGGCGGAAAATGGCGGCGCATAGCACTCCGACCTCCCTCGAGGTGGACGACGTTTCCCTGGAGGCCACCTTCCTCACCCCGGAAGACAAGGTGCCCGGCGTGCTGTTCATCCACGGCTGGGGCGGCAGCCAGGAATTCGACCTGTCCCGTGCCAAGGGCATAGCGGCGCTGGGCTGCGTCTGCCTGACTTTCGACCTGCGCGGCCACGCTGGCACACGAGCCCAGCAACTCCAGGTGACCCGCGAAGACAATCTGCGCGATGTCGTGGCGGCCTACGACAGGCTGTCCCGGCACCCTTCGCTGGATTCCGGCTCGATCGCCGTCGTCGGCAGCAGCTATGGCGGCTACCTGGCCGCCCTGCTCTCCACGATGCGACGCGTGCGTTGGCTGGCGCTGCATGTCCCCGCGCTGTATCGCGACGATGAGTGGCTGGTGCCCAAGAACCAACTGAACCGCGACACGCTGCGCGCCTACCGCAGCGCCTATGTGCCGCCGGAAGAAAACCGCGCATTGAAGGCGTGCACCGATTTCTCCGGCGATGTGCTGCTGGTGGAAGCCGAGAACGACATCTACATCCCGCATTCCACCATCATGAGCTATCGCTCCGCCTTCCGCCGCTCGCACTCCTTGACCCATCGGATCATCGACGGCGCCGATCACGCCCTGACGGAAAAGCCGGCGCAACGCGCGTACACCTCGATCCTGGTCAACTGGGTAACGGAGATGGTGACGGGCGCGCGGGTGGGCGAGCGCCAGCGCGAGTTCTAGGCAGGGGCACACCTGGCCGCTACTGTAGCCAGCGCGACACCACGCCGACCAGGAACAGAATGGCGACGACAAGAATCCAGAAAGCAAGCAGGTGCCAGGGGCCGCGTTTGCTACGCGGCGTCCGGATCGTCTGGGTTTCGGCCTGACCGGCTTCCGGCGGACGGGGATCTTCTGACGAATTCATGGCTATTCCTTAACGCCCGACGGCGCGGTTGAATTGCATGCACAAGCGAGTGGCCTGGGTTCAGCGCTCCTCGAAATCGCCTGCCCCCAGCTCGATTCGTTCTTCGGAGGGTACCCATTGCGCCCGGTGTGCAACGTCCCTCACCGCCTGGGCCGCGCCTTCGAACGCTTGCAGCAGCTCTGGTGCGCTGTCATCCTTCGCGCCGAAACGGCGTCTGAGGACATCCCCCGAAATTTCGAACGGCCGCGTGACGCCCGCCGTTTCCAACTCGAAGAGAATGGCGTCGCCCTGCACGCGCGCCTTGGTTTCCTTGGTGAATTTCATTGCAAGCTCTCCTAGGTAACGCCATGGGCCTGGGATAGGTGAACACCTCGATACAGCCGACGGCGCTAGCGGACCTGCAGCAGGTGGCATTCCCGAGCCGCTGCCCTCCCCCGAGAGCCGCGGGGCCTAGCGCCATCCTCTCCCGCCTGGCGCCGCGCCATGACCTACGACTAAAGACCGATGCGCGCGTACCGGTACGCTGCTGGAATACCCCGATCAGCGCGCCGATGCGGAACCTCGGATCCAGGCCCTGAGCGATGAGGAAATCAAGGTGGGTAGCGGTGGCGTGGGGAACCAGCCCAAGCCTACTTCCCGGCCACGCCGCCGCGTCGCGCCACTAGCGTCGCCTGCGTGCGATTGAGCACGCCCAAAGTGCCGAGAATGGCCGACACATGCGTCTTGACCGTTTTCTCGGTCATGTTCAGCCGCTCTGAGATCTCCTTGTTGCGCAGTCCCTCGCACATCAGGCGCAACACCTCGCTCTGGCGTGGCGTCAGGGCGCGCAACAGGGCGGCGTCGTCCGACGCGCCCACGGCCGGCGCCGCCGCTGATACCACGCGCGACAAAGGAGCCGCCGCATCGTTGACGGCATTCAGCGCAGCGGCCAGCTCCTGGCAACTGGCGGACTTGTTCAGGAAGCCTTGTGCTCCGGCTTCCATCGCCTGGCGCATGTCCTCGGGGTCTTGGGAAGCCGACAACACCAGGATGCGCAATCGCGCCCGACGCTGGCGCAAGCGCTTGAGCAGGTCGGCGCCAGCCATATCGGGCAGATAGAAGTCCATGATGACGTGCTGGATCGACGCGTGCTGCTCCAGCACCTCCAGCGCTTCCTGGCCGTTGGCCGCAGAATGGATCGCCAGGCCGGGCACGGCGTGGCCCAACGCCATGACCAGCGCTTCGCGGAACATGGCGTGGTCGTCGACCAACAGGACCGCCATCATTCGACGCCTCCCGCCAGGGACGCCGCTTCCTTGGCATGCAGCAAGCTGGTCACGTGCTCGCGCAGCGCCTGCACCTGCACCGGCTTGTGCAACAACGGCACGCCACGGGCGGCGGCCTCGGTCAGCCGCGCCGGATCGGTGTCGCCGCTGACCAGCAAAGCGGGCAGGTCCGGATCGTTGTATTCCTCTCGCAGCCGTTCGATCACGTGGATACCGGTCTCGTGCTCGCGCAGCCGGTAATCCGTCACGATCAGCTCAGGACGCTCGGCCAGCGGCAGCACACGCTCGAACAGCGCATTGCCGCTGGTGGCTGCGACGACGCGGCAGCCCCAGCTCTCGAATAGCATGGACAGGCCCGCCAGATTCTGCGCGTCGTCGTCCACCAGCAGCACCAGTTTTCCGCGCAGGTTGTCTTCGGACGCGGGCGCGGGCGCCGGTCTGGCGCCCGCAAGCGTGGCCGACAGCGCCGCCCCGGCCGATTCCGAAGCCGGAACCGCCACCGAGAACACGGTGTAGCGGCCCTCTTCCGAGCGCAGCATCAGTTCATGGTTAAGCAGCCGGGCGGTACGGCGCACGATGGCCAGCCCCAGCCCCAACCCCTTACTGCGGTCTCGCTCGGGATTGGCCAGTTGATGGAATTCCCAGAAGACCCGTTCCTGCTCGGACTTCGGAATGCCCGGGCCGTTGTCCCAGACTTCCATGCGCAAGCGATTCCCGATCCGCCGGCAACCGACCAGCACGCGACCGCCCTCGGTGTGCACGATGGCGTTGCTGATCAGGTTGCGCAACAGGCGCTCCAGCAGCACCGGATCCGACCGCACGCTGGCCGCGCAGGGACGCACACGCAGCCTTATTCCCTTTTCGCTGGCTTGCGGCGCGTACTCCGCCTTCAGTTGGTCCAGCAGCGGCTGCACCTTGAACGTCTCGAAGCGGGGTTCGATGACGCCCGCGTCCAGTCGCGACAGATTCAGCAAAGCGTCGAACAGATGCCCCATCGCGGACAACGCGCTGGTGATGTTGTCGACCAGGTAGCGCCCGTGCCGGGACAAAGGCTCGTTCGCCAGCAGCCCCAGAAACAGATTGACCGCATGCACCGGCTGACGCAGGTCATGGCTGGCCGCGGCAAGAAAGCGCGACTTCTCCAGGTCACTGCGTTCGGCGGCGGCCTTTTCCTGGCGCACCTGCTCCAGCAGCGCCAGGTTTTCATAACCCAGGCGCAGCGCGTCCAGATGGGTGCGGTTCATGCGGTGGATAAAGGCCAGGGTCGCAACCAGGTACGCGAGGCCGCCCGTCACGAGCGCAAGATGGATGGCGGACGGCTGCGCCGCCAGCGCGATGAACATGGGCGCAAAAGCCGGCACCTCGAACGCATACATGACGGGCAGCAGCATGTAGTTCGAATAGATGGCGCCCGTGCCCAGCCCGAACAGGATGACGATGAAGAACAGCTGGTATTCCAGCGGCACAAAAAACGTCCAGTAGGCAAAGGGCAGCCCCCACAGAATGCCGGAGACCAGGTTGCCGATCAGCATCCGGCGCACCCAGCGCTGGGCCGCAGAGGGATCGGCGCGGTGGCGGTCATAGGCCACCACCGACGCCCACCGCAGGGCGCCCACTACCAGCGTCGCACCCAGCCACAGCAGGATTTCCAGTCCCGGCAGCACGCCGAACAACGCGAATGCGGAAAAGCTGGCGCTGATCAGCGACCCCGACAGCGCGAACGGAAAGCTTCGGCGCAAGGCATCGACCTGCACCTGGCGGATGCGGGCGGCATACGCCGAACCTGGCGGCGTGGAAGGGGATGTCGAGCCGGTGGCGGGCAGCAAGAGGGTGAGATGCTAGGGCCGAGGGAACCTCCCAAGCGGGGAGGCGCGGGTCGAAAGCGTGTGCGGATTTTAGTCCCATGCCCCCGCTCGGTGCGCGGCGGATCAACAGGAAAAAAAGTACGCAATTTGTGGTTCAGCGCACGGGCAACAGAGGGGAGATGGCCGGATTTGGCAGCCTGAACAGGCTCGGCCTGGGTCACGCAACGGGCATACGCCGCGCGCAACGCCTTGCATTGATGGCGCGCCCGACAGGAATCGAACCTGTATCAAGAGCTTCGGAAACTCTCATTCTATCCATTGAACTACGGGCGCAGCGCAAGGAGGCGGTATTGTACCCAGTTTTCGCGGAGTTGCATGAACAGGATCAAATCTTCCGGCAAACTCATCGAAAACCCGGTCAGTTGCATTGGACGGGTGTCTATGACACCGTTATATAATCCAGCGTTTGCTTGCAAGGCGGGCCGTCCATGCCGCCGACTTGTGCAGTACTGATTTTCTGTTGCCGCCGCCAGGCGCCCCCGGTACCCGTTAGCAGGATTTGGTCATGAGCAACGAGCAGGAACACATAGAAGAGCACTCCTCCCCCATCAAGACCCCGAAGCAACTGATCGTCACGATCGTCCTGTCTTTCGTGATCCCGATCGCCATCATCATCCTATTGGTGAACATGGTGGCTTCGGGCACCAAGGTGGGAGCCGGTTCGGATTCGCTGTCCAACGAAGCCGTCGCCAAGCGCATTGCCCCAGTCGCGGGTTTCGAGCTGGTTGACGCAAATGCCCCCAAGGTCTTCAAGACCGGCGAACAGGTCTTCGCCGCCGTCTGTACGGCCTGTCACACCGCTGGCGTCGCCGGCGCGCCCAAGGTCGGCGATAACGCTGCGTGGGCGCCCTTCATCACCGCCGGCTACGACGCCATGTTGAACGTGGCCCTGCACGGCAAGGGCGGCATGCCCGCCAAGGGCGGCAACCCCACGCTGTCCGACTACGAAGTCGCGCGCGCCGTGGTCTACATGGCCAACAAGTCGGGCGGCTCGCTGCCCGAACCCGCCGCCCCGGCTGCGGAAGGCGACAAAAAGGAAGCGGCAGCCGCTCCCGCCGCCGCAGCACCGGCAGCAGCCGCTACGGCCCCCGCCGCTCCAGCAGCGGCAGCACCGGCTGCCGCCGCGCCCGCGCCTGCTCCGGCCCCGGCCGCCCAGGCCGCCGCGCCGCAGGCCGCCACGGTCAATCCGGCCGGCGAAAAGCTGTACAAGAGCGTCTGCTTTGCCTGCCATGCCACCGGCGTGGCCAACGCCCCCAAGTTCGGCGACAAGGCCGCCTGGGAGCCCTACATCAAGACCGGCATGGACGCCATGGTGAAGGTCGCCATGCAAGGCAAGCCGCCAATGCCCCCGAAGGGCGGCGCGGCCAACGCCTCGGAAGACGATATCCGTGCAGCGGTGCAGTACATGGTGGATGCGGCAAAGTAAGATCCACCGCCCACGAAAAAAGCCCCTTGAGTTGCTCAAGGGGCTTTTTTTATATCGGGAACGCGCCGCTTACTCCCGGATCAAACCGATCGCTTTGGAAAACAGCGCCCGCTGCTCCTGCAAATAAGCGCCGTACTCCTGCGGGCTCAGCACGCTGACTTCCGCGCCTATCGAACCCAAGGACTTGCTCACTTCGCCGCCCTGCTCGGCGACGACCTTGCGCGCGGCCTGGTACAGGGCATCGACCACCTGGAGCGGTGTGCCCTTGGGCGCCATGAGGCCGTAGATGGTGGGACTGCCCACGTCATAGCCCAGTTCGCGCAGGGTCGGCACGTCCGGATAGGCCGCCAGCCGCTTGCTGCTGAAGACGGCCAAGGGCCGCAAACCGCCGGACTGGATATGCGCCTGGGCCGGACCCACCGCCGACACGGCGATGTCAGTGTGTCCGCCCAGCAAGGCAGTGACCGCAGGCGTGCTGCCCTGGAAGGGAATGTGGCGCAATTTGACCTTGGCTTCGGAAGCGAAGGTTTCGCCCAGCAAATGGCTGATGCCCATGGCGCCCGAGGTGCCATAGGAGATGGCATCGGGACGCGCCTTGGCGTCGGTCACCACGTCGGCCAAAGTCTTGTACTTGGACTTTCCGGACGCGACGATCATCATGCCACCCAGGGAAATTGCGGCCACCGGAGCGAAGGATTCTGTCGTGTACTTGATTTCCTTGTTGGCCAACGGGACCACGACCAGCGCCCCTGGCGAGCTGCCCACGATGGTATAGCCGTCGGGCGCCGCCGAGGCCGTGTACGCCGCGCCGATGCCGCCTCCCGCGCCCGGCTTGTAGTTCATCACGATAGGCTGCCCCAGGTACTGCCCCATCTTCTCGGTGATGGGCCGCAGCATCTGGTCGGTATCGCCCGGCGCGAACGGAATGATCAACTGCACCGGTTTTGCCGGGAAGCCGGCATGGGCCGGGGCGTTCAGGGCCAAGCCCAATGCAAGGAATGCGAACGCGCCGCTCATTCGTTTGAAGCTATGCATGCATGTCTCCTGGTTTTTTTATTTACCGCCTGTGCAACGAGCCGTTCATTCGTGGTCGATCTGTATGGCCTCCAGAAAACGCGACACCATGTTGTACGCAGCCACCGTGGCCGTGATCTCCACGATCGCGCGGGCATCGAAGGCGTCGCGGACGGCCGCGAACGTGGCGTCCCGGACCCGTATCTCACGCGTCATCTCATCGCAATACGCCATTGCCGCGCGTTCACCCGGGTCCAGCGCGCCGAAGTCGCCGCGTTTCAAGCCCTGCACCTGATCCTCATTGCAGCCCGCCTTCAAGGCGATCGGCAGATGTTGATCGAACTCATAATCGGCCTGGTTCAGAACCGCGACGCGCAGGATGAGCATCTCGCGCAGCTTGGGCGCAAGCCCGCTGTGCTGGCGTATTGCCGTGAGATAGGCCAGCCAGCCCTGCGCCACGGGCGGACTGTTGAGCAGCATCCGATAGAGATTCGGCAAGCCGGCCCGCTCCCGTTCGATGCGTTCGACCAGCGGCCGGATTTCTGGCCTGGTGATATCCGCATATTCAATTCGCGCCATCGTGTTTCTCCTCAGCTTGGTTTCAGTCGCAGCGGGCGCTCATGCCCCCGTCCACGATCAGCTCGGTCCCGGTGATGAAACGCGCCTCGTCCGAGGCGAGAAACAGCACGGCATTGGCCGTGTCCCGGCCATCCCCGGAAAGCGGTAACGGGATGCGGCGGCGACGCCGCTCCAGTAGGGCGTCGATATCGCCCTGGCTCTGCTGGCCGGCTAGGAAAGCATCGACCAGCGGCGTATGCAACTGGCCCGGCAGGACCGTATTGATGCGCACCCCCTTCTTGGCGTACTCCACACCAGCCACGCGACCGAACTGCATCACGCCCGCCTTGGCGGCCGCATAGCCGACCTGCGGCGCGCCGGTCCAGCGTATGGCCGAGGTCGAGGACACGTTGACCACGGCGCCGGCGCCCTGCGCCTCCATGATGGGCAGGACGTGATGGCACGTCGTGTACACCGAGGTCAGGTTCAGGTCGAGCTGCCTGTGCCAATCCGCTTGGGCAAGCGTCCCCGGACCGCCGGGAATGGGGCCTCCCACGTTGTTCACCAGTATGTCGATACGCCCATGCCGCCGCGTCACGGTTTCGACCAACGCGGCGACCTGCGCAGCGTCTCCCACGTCGCAGATGTGGGTTTCGATGCGGGACCTGTAGCGTCCAGCCAACTCCAGGGTCTCGGGCAAGGACTCGGGCCGCATATCCACCGCGACCACCACGGCTCCCTCCTGGGCAAACCGCACGGCGATCGCTCGTCCGTTGCCCCAGCCCGGTCCAACGCAACCTGCGCCGAAGATCAAGGCCACCTTGCCCACCAGGCGGCCGGCGTCCGCTTGTTCATGCATGTTCATCACGACTGTCCCTCGCTCAACGCGTCGCCATGGTGATGCCGCCGTCCACCACGATCTGCTGCCCCGTGATGTAGCGGCTCTCATCGCTGGCCAGGAAAGCCACGGCATGGGCCACGTCCCAGGCGTCGCCCATGCGGCCAGCTGGTACCTGGGCATGGCGATGCGCCACGAAACCCTCGTAGTCGCCCTTGGCATACTTCTGCGCCAGGCGCTCCACCAGAGGCGTGAACATCAGTCCCGGGACCACCGAGTTCAGCCGCACGCCGTCTTGCGCATAGATGACCGCCGTGGTTGCCGTCATCTGCATCAGGGCGGCCTTGGCGGCCGCGTAGCCGACCTGGGGTTTGCCCGCATAACGCAGCCCGGCGATGGATGAAATGTTGATAATCGATCCTCCACCGGCGCTCTTCATGAAGGGGATAACGTGCTTGCAGCACAGGAAGGCGGAGGTCAGGTTCACCTGGATCTGATCGTGCCAAAGATCCTCGGACATGGAGACCGGATCACCGGGTTCCGAGCGGCCCACGTTGTTGACCAGTACGTCGATGCGGCCGTAAGTGTCGAGGCACGCCCGTACGAGTTCCGCGACATGGCCTCCGTCCGTCACATCGCACTGCCGGACGGTGATCCTGCCGCCCTCGGCGGAGACGGCCTGAGCAGACTGGCGCGCCGCGTCGATGTTCAGATCGCAACCGAAAATCGCCGCGCCCTGCCTGGCAAGCGCCGCCGCGGTGGCCTTGCCGTTGCCCCATCCCTCGCCCAGCGTGCCGCAGCCGGTCACCAAGGCTACCTTCCCATCAAGACGAAACATCCCAGCTCCAGAGAAAGATCGTGAAGCAAGGCTAAGGCAGTCGGGGTCTGGGGTTAAGTTCCGATTTGAACGGCATTGATAGACAAAAAGAATGAATCTGACGACGAGACAATTGCGCATCTTCGTGCTGCTGGCCGAGACCTTGAGTTTCCAGAAAACGGCCGAAAGGCTGCATGTCACCCAGCCCACGCTGAGCAAACTGCTGAAGGAAACGGAAGAGACGCTGGGCGTCAAACTCTTCGAGCGCACCACCCGCATGGTGCGCCTGTCGCGCGAAGGCCAGGACATCCTGGAGATCGCGCGCAAGATTACCGCGCTGCACGAAAAGGGCATGCTGGAACTGGATCAACGGCTGCGCGACCGCAACAACCGCGTCGCCGTCGCAGCCTTGCCCACGCTGGCGGCGTCCCTCATCCCGCTCTTGATCCAGAGCCTCGCGCGCAAGCACCCACGGGTCCGCGTAGAGGTCTACGATCCCATCGCCAGCGAGGCCCTGCAATTGCTGCGCGAACGGCGAGTAGACATCGCCGTGACCACGATGAACGAGGAAGGCGCTTCCGACCTGGTCTATCAGGAATTGTTCACCGAGCCCTTCGTGCTGTTCCACAGCGCCCAGATCAAACCGGACGTCA
The DNA here is from genome assembly GCF_035282245.1 of Achromobacter sp. D10. NCBI lineage: Bacteria > Pseudomonadati > Pseudomonadota > Betaproteobacteria > Burkholderiales > Alcaligenaceae > Achromobacter > Achromobacter sp. D10. The sequence continues at coordinate 1,060,463 of NZ_JAYJLE010000001.1, read as the reverse complement.
CGTGCTGGATGCCCGCGGAACTCGCCCGCCTGCCCTTGATCAGCATGCCGCCCGGCACCAGCGTGCGCGGGCTTACCGAACGCGCCTTCCAGGCCGCGTCGCAACCCTTCAATCCGCTCTATTCCTTGCGGGACCTGAACACCATCGCACGCTTCGTGCAGCACAACTGCGGCATCGCGCTATTGCCGGAGTCGTCGCTGGACAACGCGACGCAGCGCGGTGTGCGCAAGACCCGCCTGCGGCAGGGTCTAACGCGCTCGGTAGGCATGTACATCCGACGCGAGACCGAGCCCTCGCGGCTGCTGCGCCACACGCTGGATGAATTGCGCCGCCTGGGTCAGGACCGCCAGTTGCGATCCGATTGACCAGCCACGTCGGCGCTCAGGCGCGGGCGACCCAGGCGCCTTCTACCTCGGCCAACTGGCTGCTGATCTGGCTGGCGGCGTCGATGACCGCCGCGCGGAAAGGCTCGAGACGGCAATGCTCGGCGCGCACGATCAAGCTCAGTCCTGCCACCACGCGCTGCTCCAGAAAAATGGGCGCTGCAATGCCTATGGTCCCGGGCGTGATCTCGGAGTCGCTGACGGCGACACCCGCCTCGCGGATGGCATCGAGTTCCAGGCACAGGTCCTTCAGGCTCTTCCAGTGCGAAATGGCGCGCACTTCCTCTTCATGGGCCAGGTACATGCGCTCCAGGGCGCGGCGGCTCTGGTGCGCCAGGATAACTTTGGAGGTCGCGCCGCGGAACATCGGCATGGTGGCGCCACGTTCGTAGCGTCCGATACGGGCGGCCGGATCGCCGATTTCCTGGTGGATGCACATGACCTTGTCCTGGTAGCTGCGCGTGAGCACCGATGCCGACGAAGGCGTGGTCGCCTCGATCAGGCGCCGCATCAGCGGCTCCGCCACCTTGAGCAGGGGGTCCCCATGACGCATCAGCAGATCGAAATGGGCAAACGTGGGTCCCAGCACGTAGCGCGCGCCCATCACCGGGGTCAGGAAATCCGCGCGCACCAGTTCCTGCACGTCGCGATAGGCCGAACTGACGGACACATCCATTTCAACGGCGATTTCCTCCACCGACCATGCGGCGCTCCTGTCATAGAGCTGCAGGATGTGCAGTATCCGGTTGCGCGTCCTGATTTCACCCGCCACGTCACCCTCTCCCTGTCGTTTCGCCTTTACGGCGTGCAATTTCGCATTCATTGCGAAATTCAATTTCTCCGCGATTCTAGCAGCGTCACCCTTCCCTCTGCGCCGGGGGCCAGTGGCGCGAAATCCCAGGGGGCTTGCCAAAGCTTGAGCTCGATGCAAAAATTCATTTAATCGCATTGGTTGCGAATTTAAAGTTTTTTGCAAAGGCGCATCATGGCAATCGATGAAACCTCCGAAACGCGCATTCCCGTCACCTTGCTGACGGGCTTCCTGGGCAGCGGCAAGACCACCCTGCTGAATCACTGGCTGCGCGACCCGGCACTGGCCGATGCGGCGGTCATCGTCAACGAGTTTGGCGAGATCGGCATCGACCACGCGCTAATCGCCAGCAGCAACGACAACACCATCGAACTGAGCACGGGATGCTTGTGCTGCACCGTGCAGGGCGATCTGGTCGAAACGCTGCGCGATTTACGCGCCAAGCGCAGCGCCGGTCGGATCCCAGCCTTCGACCGCATCCTGATCGAGACCACAGGCATGGCCGACGTGGTGCCGGTCATCCAGGCCTTGATGACGTTTCCGGTGGCGCGCTCGTTTCGCCTGAACCGCGTGCTGACCGTGGTGGATGCCGTCAACGGGTCGGGAACCCTGGCCGCACACCCGGAGGCAGTCAAACAAGTGGCTGTCGCCGATGCCTTGATCGTCACCAAGAGCGACCTGCCCGGCGCGCGCGTCGCGGCGCTGGCGGACACGCTTGCGCGCGTCAACCCTGGCGCCGCGCGCGTGGTCTGCAGCCTCGCGGCCCGGCCGGATGCCTCCATGCTGGACGGGCCTGACGTCTATGACATGAACGTGCGCCCGGAGCAGGCCCGCCAATGGCTCAACGCCGCCCCTTACGCGGACGGGCACGGGCATCACCACGAACACACGCATGCCCACGACCATGCACGCATCGACAGCTTCTGCCTGGATTTCGCCGCCCCCTTGCATTGGTCCCAGGTCAGCGCCTGGCTGGATGCACTGGTCATGGCGCATCCCGACGAGCTGCTGCGCGTCAAGGGCATCCTGCACATAGTGGGCCACGAACGGCCCATCGTCTTGCAAGCCGTGCAGCGCCTGTTCCATCCGCCTGTCGAGTTGCCGCAATGGCCCGACACGGACCGGCATTCCCACATGGTTTTCATCACCAAAGGCCTGAGCAAGGACTACGTCATGCAGGTCTGGGACACGGTACGGCAGCGCGCCCTCCCTCCTGCCGCCCGCGCGGCCTGATCGTTTTGGAATTCCCCATCAAAAGGAAAACAGCATGGACACTTTGATCAAGAACGGCCTGGTGGTCACGCCGCAAGGTTGCGTGCGCGCCTCCATCGGCATCCGCGATAGCAAGATCGCTGGCTTATACGAGGCCGGTAGCGAACCCGAAGCGCGGAACGTCATCGATGCCAGCGGCCTGGCCGTATTGCCAGGCGCGATCGACATGCACTCGCACCACCGCCAGGGCTCGCAGAAGGGCTTCGAGTACAAGGACACCATCCTCACCGCCACGCAGCAGTGCGCGGCCGGCGGGGTCACGACCAGCGTGGGCATGCCCAACGTCAATCCGCCGCCCAATTCGCTGGACTTGCTGGAGAAGCAGTTCGCCATCTACCGCAGCGATGCGGTGGTCGACTGGAACTTCAATCCGGCGCCGACGATAGAGTCGGAGATGGAAGCCATGACTGCCACGGGCATCGCGGCCTTCAAGATCTTCATGGTGGTGGACACGGGACGAGACTACCCGCACATGCCCGGCATCGGCGTGCATGACCACGGCAAGCTGCTGCGCATCATGCAGCGCTGCGCCGAACTGGACGTGCCCTTGATGGTGCATCCCCACGACCAGGCCCTGATGGACGTGATCGAACAGACCTATTGGGACCGGGGCGAGCGCGACGCTCTCGCTTACGCACGAGCCTACGCCGCCCATGATGGCGTGATCTGGGAAACCGCCATTGCCACGCTGCTGCGGTTGCAAAAGGCGGCCGGCTGCCACCTGCACATCCTGCACACCCAGACCGCAGGCAGCGTGCAACTCATTCGCGAGGCCAAGGCAGCGGGCCAGAAGGTCACCTGCGAAATCAATCCCTGGGCTCTTTTCCTGGGTTGCGAATGGTCGGCCATCCAGCGCCTGGGCTCGTATGCGCTGTCGTACTGGGTGCCGGAGAAGAACGTGCCCGGCTTGTGGGAAGGCCTTAACGACGGAACGATCGACATCATCGCCACCGACCATGCGCCGCACACCCGCGAAGAAAAAGAAGTGGGCTGGACCGACGGCTGGAAAGCCCATACCGGCACGCCGTCGACGCAGTTCTACCTGAGCATGTTCCTGACAGCGGCCCAGGAAGGCAAGATCAGCCTGGAACGCGTCGCTGAAGCATGTTCGGCCAAGCCCGCCGAGTTGTTCCGGCTGCGCAACAAGGGGGAAATCCGTGCTGGCCTGGACGCCGACCTGGTGCTGGTCGATCTGGAGACGGAATACGAAGTGCGCGACGAGGACGTGCTCAGCCTTGTGGGCTGGAGCCCCTATGCCGGCCGCCGCCTCAAGGGTAAGCCGGTGCACACGATGGTGCGCGGCACCACGGTGTATGCGGACGGTAAAGTGGTCGGCGCCAAGGGCGGCGGCCAGATGGCTGCCGCGGTCCGCTGAAGCCCAGGCCGCGTACCACTACGACACAAGGGGAAATCATCATGAATCGTCGTCAGTTCTCGCGGCTGCTGGCTTGCGCGCCGTTGCTGCTGCCCGCGCTGGTCCGCGCCCAGGACGGGACCGCCATCACGTTGATCGTGCCATATCCACCTGGCGGCAACACCGACTATGTGGCGCGCATTACCTCCGACTCGCTGCGCCGTACCCTGGGTTCATCGGTAGTGGTGAAGAACCAGGCCGGCGCAGGCGGCACGATTGCCACCGATGCGTTGATACGCTCGCGCAACGACGGCAACACGCTGATGGTGGGCTCCATCGGCCAGGTTTCGCTGGTGCGCTTTCTATTCAATGTGCGTTACGACCCGTTGAACGATCTGGTGCCGGTCGCCAACATCGCCAGCAATCCGCTGGTGCTCACGGTGCCGTCCACTTCGCGCTTCCAGAACCTGGCCCAACTAATCGAGTATGGCCGGTCCAAACCGGGCGCGTTGACCGTCGCACACGGCGGCGAAGGGTCGATGTCGCATATGTCGGTGCTGGTGTTTCTCAAGCGCGCGGGTATCGACGCGACGCTGATCGGCTATCGCGGTGGCGCGCCTGCCCTGCTGGACACCATGGGCGGCACGACCGATCTTTACTCAGCCAACATCTCCGAAATCCTGCCGTACAAGGACAGCGGCCGCATCCGCTTCCTGGGCGTGTCCAGCCGCCAGCCCGTGCCTCAGCTGCCCGGTGTGCCTGCCATCGCCGACACTATCTCCGGACACGAGATCGAAACCTGGAACGGCCTGTTCGCGCCTCCTGGCACGCCCGCCGACGTGGTGGACAGGCTTGCCGACGCCGTACAGGTCATGCTGCGCGACCCGGACGTGCTGAGCAAGTTCGACGCTTCCGGCAGCCAGCCGCGGGCAGGCGAAGTGAAGGAGAAGTTTGCGCGCCGCATCCGCGACGACATCGCGCTGTGGACGCCCCTGGTGTCCCTGATCGGCGTCAAACCGGCGAACTGAGGCGGCCAGCGTCGCAAAAAAAGCCCGCGAGACACGAAGTCTTGCGGGCTTTTCGCATGCCAGGGCAACGCCTGCCATGCTCATCACATCACATCACATCACTGTTCCCCTGCCGCCTTGGTCAGCGACATGCCAAGCTGAACGCGGCGCTGCAGCCACAGGCTCGGGCGGTAGCGGGGATCGCCGGTCACGCGTTGCATGCTCTTGAGGATTTCCAGGATTCGGTCGGCGCCGAGCTTATCGCCCAGGGCGAGCGGCCCCACCGGATATCCCAGGCCCAGCGTCACCGCCAGGTCGATGTCCTTGGGCGTGGCGATCTGCTGCTGCGCGATGTCGCTGGCGATATTGACGATGGTGGCCACGATGCGCTGGGCGATGAAGCCCGGAGAGTCCTCGATCACCGTGACGGGCACACCGTCGGCAGCCAGCAGCGCGTGGGCGGCATCGCGCCACTTGGCTTCGGTGGCGGGCGACACCATGATGGTGCGGCGCTTGGCGGTATCGAAGGGGTAGAGCGTGTCCAGGCCGACCGTGCGGGCCGCGTTCAAGCCTTGCGCGGACACGGTGGTGGAGACGTCCTCGCCAAAGGGGGTGACGAGAATGAGCGCATCGGCGTCGGGCGCGGATCCGGTCACCAGCGTGGCGCCCAGCTTTTCGACCAGCGCTGCGGCGCGGGCATAGCCTTCGGCATGCTTGGGACTGACCCAGACCTTCAGGTTCTCAGGCAACGCCGGCACGGGCGGCTCTGCGGGGACCTGCTTCTGGCCGTCGGCATAGACGTAGAAGCCTTCACCGGCCTTGCGGCCGATCAAGCCGCCCGCCAGGCGCACGGTCGTGATGGGAGACGGACGGAAGCGCGGCTCATCGAAGAACTGGCGGTAGATGGATTCCATCACCGGGTGGGACACGTCCAGCGCCGTCAGGTCCAGCAGTTCGAAGGGGCCCATGCGGAAGCCGGCCTGCTCGCGCATGACGGCGTCGACCTGCGCGAAGGTCGCCACGGCTTCCTGCGCCACGCGCAGGCCTTCGGTATTCATGCCGCGACCGGCATGGTTGACGATGAAGCCCGGCATGTCCTTGGCGCGCACGGGCGTGTGGCCCATGCGGCGAGCCAGTTCAGCCAAGGCATCGCCGACTTCAGGCGCGCTGCGCAGGCCGTCGATGACTTCAACCACCTTCATCAGCGCGACCGGGTTGAAGAAGTGGTAGCCGGCCACGCGCTGCGGCCGCTTGCAGGCGGCGGCGATGGCGGTGATCGACAGCGACGAGGTGTTCGACGCCAGGATGCAGTCTTCGGCCACCACGCCTTCGAGCGCGGCGAACAGGTCGCGCTTGACGTCCAGGCGTTCCACGATGGCTTCCACCACCAGCTGGCAGTTCGACATGTCGGTCAGCGCGGTGGCGGACTCCACGCGTTCCAGCGCCGCTTGCGCGTCGGCAGCGCTCATCTTGCCCTTCTGGGCCAGTTTTTCCCAGGTTTGCTGCAGTGACTCGCGCGCTGCCGCCACGGCATCGGCGCTGGTGTCGTACAGGCGCACGCGCAGCCCGGCTTGCGCCGCGATCTGCGCGATGCCGCGCCCCATGGCCCCGGCGCCAACGACGCCGATGGTTTGAATCTCCTTCATCAACACTCTCCTGCTTTTATTGAATGGGGCTCAGGGCCGGCTTTGCGCCAGCGCCAGGATTTCTTCGGCCGACAGGCCCAGCTTCTCGGACAGCACCTGCTCGGTGTGCTCGCCTAGCAAGGGCGGCGGACGGCGGTACTCGACCGGGCTGCCCGAGAACTTCAGCGGGCTGGAGGCAACGGGCACCTTGCCCGCGGTCGGATGCGGCAGTTCACGCTTCATGCCGCGCGCCAGCACCTGCGGGTCTTCGTAGACCTGGTCCAGCGTATTGATGGGGCCGGCTGGAACGCCCACACCTTCCAGCGCGGCGAGCCAGTGGTCGCGCGCGCCGGTGGCCATGCGTTCGGCCAGAAGCGGCACCAGTTCCGCGCGGTTCTTCACGCGTTGCGGGTTGGTGGAGAAACGCGGGTCGGCCGACAGCTCCGGCAGGCCGATCACGCCGCAGTAGTTGCGGAACTGGCTGTCGTTGCCAACCGCCACGATCAGGTGGCCGTCGCTGGCCGCGAACACCTGGTACGGCACCAGGTTCTGGTGCGCGTTGCCGGCACGCTTGGGCGCCACGCCGGAGGTCATGTAGTTCAGGTTCTGGTTGGCCAACATGCTGACCTGGCAGTCCAGCAGCGCCATGTCGATGTGCTGGCCCAGGCCGCTGCGCGAGCGCTCGTGCAGCGCGGCCAGGATGCCCACCGTGGAATACATGCCCGTCATCAGGTCGGTCACCGCCACGCCGGCTTTCTGGGGACCGCCGCCAGGCAGGTCGTCGCGTTCGCCGGTGATGCTCATCAGGCCGCCCATGCCCTGGATCATGAAGTCGTAGCCGGGACGGCTGGCGTAGGGACCGGTCTGGCCGAAACCAGTGATGGAGCAGTAGATCAGGCGCGGGTTGAGTTCCTTCAGGCTCTCGTAGTCCAGTCCGTACTTGGAAAGTCCACCCACTTTGAAATTTTCGACCAGGATGTCGCTTTGCAATGCCAGTTCGCGCACCAGCTCCGCGCCGCGCGGCGAGGCAATGTCCAGCGCCACCGACAGCTTGTTACGGTTGGCGGACAGGTAGTAGGCGGCTTCGGTGGTGTCGTTGCCCGCCTCGTCCTTGAGGTACGGAGGCCCCCAGGCCCGCGTGTCGTCACCCGCGCCGGGCCGTTCGATCTTGATCACCTCGGCGCCTAGATCGGCGAGGTTCTGGGTGCACCAGGGACCCGCCAGGACGCGGGTGAGATCCAGCACGCGTATGCCGGTAAGGGGAGCGGGACGTTGCGACATTAGTAATCTTTTCGTCAGAAGAGAAATGAAAACGTCCGGCCTGCGGCTGCACGCAGGCCAGACTGGAATTCCGCCATGCCGGCGGCGCCGGGCCGCTGGCGCGTCATACTCCGGCGCGGCGCGAAGCCGCGGCCGGATCACCGTCAGTCATGCAGGATATTAGCCTCTTGCGCCGGATCCGCGCTCACGAATGCGCCTTGATGGTCTCGCGGGCGATCACCAGCTGCTGGATCTGCGAGGTGCCCTCAAAGATGCGGAACAGGCGCACGTCGCGGTAGAACCGTTCGACCGCATACTCGGACATGTAGCCCGCGCCGCCGTGGATCTGCACAGCACGGTCGGCCACGCGGCCCACCATCTCGGTGGCGTACAGCTTGCAGCAGGCGGCCTGCATCGTGGTGTTCTCGCCACGGTCGCGCATGCGGGCGGCGTCCAGCACCATGCAGCGCGCGGCGTAGAGTTCGGCCTGGCTGTCGGCGATCATGGCCTGGATCAGCTGGAATTCCGCAATGGGCTGGCCGAATTGCTTACGCTCAATGGCGTACTTCACAGCGTCGCGCAGCAGTCGGTCGGCAATGCCCACGCACAGGGCGGAAATATGCAGGCGGCCTTTGTCCAGCACTCGCATCGACGTGCGGAACCCGTTGCCCTCTTCCCCGCCCAGGAGCGCGCTGGCCGGCACGCGGCAGTTGTCGAATACCACATCGCTGGTCAGGGCGCCGGCCTGGCCCATCTTCTTGTCCGGCTTGCCGATGGTCAGGCCTGGCGTGCCGGCCTCGACCAGGAAGCAGGATATGGAATTGGCGCGGCGCTCCGGCGCGGTGCGCGCCATGACCGAGAACAACCCGGCGATGGGCGCGTTGGTGATGTAGCGCTTGGTGCCATTGAGCACGTAGCTGTCGCCGTCGCGCACGGCGGACAGGCGCAGCGCCATGGCGTCGGATCCGGCATCGGGCTCGGTCAGCGCGAACGAACCTATCAGTTCGCCGCTGGCCAGCTTCGGCAGGTAGTGGGAGCGCTGCGCTTCGGTGCCGGCCAGCACGATGGCTTGCGACCCGATGCCGATATTGGTGCCGGCCAGCGAGCGGAACGCAGGCGAGGTCTGTCCCAGTTCGAAGACCACGCGCACTTCCTCTTCCATTGTCAGGCCCAGGCCGCCGTGGTCGGGCGAGATGGACAGGCCGAACAGGCCCAGATCGCGCATCTCGTTGACGATGTCAGGCGGCACCTGGCCGCTTTCGGCCAGCGCGTCTTCCGCGGGGATCAGGCGTTCGTGCACGAAGCGGCGCACGGCTTCCAGCAACAGGTTCAGGGTTTCGGTATCGAGGGCCATGACGGGGAGTCTCACAAAGAAAGGCAGGGCAAGCGGGGCAGCGCCTTACGCGCGCATGCCTCCGACCAGTAGATCGAAATATCCGGCGGCAATGGTTTCGGCGCTGTCGCGCTGGCCGGGCTTGTACCAGCGCACCATCCAGTTCAGCATCGACAGCACGGCGCGGCCCGCCGCGGCCACGTCCAGCGCGCGGAACTCGCCGGTGGCGACACCCTGCGCGATCAATTCACGCAGACGCTTTTCGTAGCCGTCGCGCAGGCGCGCGGCATCTTCGCGCTCGGTCAGGGCCATGCCGGAATAGCCGATGAGCATGGTGACGAATTCGGCGTGGTGCTGCTCGAAGTAGCGGGCATGGCCCACCATGAACGCGCGCAGCTGGGCCGTGGCGCCTTCCACCCGCGCGACCTCCTGGGCCACGGCCTGCGTCAGGCCACTCAGGACGGCCAGGATGATGGCGTCGTAGATGTCCTGTTTGGTGGTGTAGTAGTGATAGATGGCCGCCTTGGACACGCCCAGCGCCGCGGCCAGATCGGATACCGAACTGCCGTCGTAGCCGCTCTGGGCGAACAGCTTGGCGGCTTCTTCCAGGATGCGTTCGCGCGGGGCCGCCACAGTGGGCGGACGGCCGGCCCGGGCGCGTTTCTGGGCGGGAGGAGCGGAGGTCGCCATGGCAGCCTTTGAAGGGGCTGCGCCGACGCTGCCGGAGGCGCTCGCGCGCCTCCATTGACAGCGCTTTGGCGCATGCCGTTTAATATGGATTAATTAATTACCGGACGGTCGGTAGGTAATTATAGGCACACCCGCCAACGATGCTCAAGTCCTCTTGTGACCTTTTTCCGCGACGACGCCATGCCCCACTCTCTTGTGACTGATTTGTACGGCCAGATGTCCCTGCCGGTCATCTGCGCCCCCATGTTCATCGTGTCCAACCCCAAGCTGGTGGTGGCGCAATGCACCAGCGGCATCGTGGGTTCGTTCCCCGCGCTGAACGCGCGCCCGCAGAGCCTGCTGACCGACTGGCTGGACGAAGTCCAGGCCGGCCTGGCCGCGCACCGCGAGGCCAACCCCGGAGCGACCGTGGCGCCGTTCGCGGTCAACCAGATCATCCACCAGTCCAACGACCGCCTGGAACAGGACCTGGCCGTATGCGCCAGCCACCGCGTGCCGCTCATCATCACCAGCCTGCGCGCGCCGGGCGACCTGGTCGAAGGCATACATGACTGGGGCGGCAAGGTATTCCACGACGTGACCACGATCCGCCACGCTGAAAAGGCGCTGGAAGCCGGCGTGGACGGCCTGATCCTGGTGTGCGCCGGGGCCGGCGGCCACGCCGGCACGCTCAGCCCCTTCGCACTCGTATCCGAAGTACGCCGCTTCTACGACGGTCCCTTGATCCTGTCTGGCGCGATCACCTCGGGCGCGCACGTGCTGGCCGCGCAAGCCATGGGCGCGGACTTCGCCTACATGGGCACGCGCTTCATCGCCAGCGAAGAAGCCAACGCCAGCGAAGGCTACAAATCCGCCATCGTCGAGGCCAGCGCCTCGGACATCCTCTACACGCCGTTCTTCACGGGCATTCCGGGCAACTACCTGAAGGCCAGCATCGCCGCCGCCGGGCTGGATCCGGCCAATCTGCCGCAGCCCGACAGCGGCGCGTCCAATTTCGGCTCTACCCGCGTCAAGCCCTGGAAGGACATCTGGGGCGCGGGCCAGGGCGTGGGCGGCATTGCCAGTGTGCTGCCCACCCGCCAGATCGTGGACACGCTGCGCCGCGAGTACGCGGACGCCAAGACGCGCCTGGCCAACGGGTTCGGCGCATGAGCGCCGGGCTGCAGGTCAGCCGCGACGGCGCGGTGCTGACGCTGACAATCAACCGCCCCGATCGCCGCAACGCCCTGGACACGGCCACCTATGCCGCGCTGACCGAACAGATTGCGCTCGCCTCCGCCGACACCGCGGTGGCCGCAGTGATCCTTACCGGCGCAGGCGAACACTTCACCGCCGGCAACGATCTGCGCGACTTCCAGGCAGAGCGCGGCGCGGGCGACAGCGCCGGCCTGACCTTCCTGCGCGCGTTGACCATGGCCGACGTGCCCGTCATTGCCGCGGTCGAAGGCTATGCCATCGGCATCGGCGTGACCCTTTTGCAGCACTGTGATTTTGTCTACATCGGAGATGGCGCCACCTTGCGCATGCCATTCGTGGCGCTGGGACTGTGCCCCGAAGGTGCTTCCAGCCTGCTGATGCCGCGTTTGGCCGGCGCCCGCCGCGCCGCTGAATGGCTGCTGCAGGGCAAGGCATTCACGGCGCAGGAAGCCTGCGACGCAGGACTGGCCACCGCAGCCGTGCCCAAAGGTCAGGCACTGGCCGCGGCGCAAGCCGCCGCCGCCGACCTGGCGCGCCAACCGCCCACCGCCCTGCGCCTGACAAAGGCCATGCTGCGCCGTCCGGACCGCCAGTCCATCCAGGACACGCTGGATTACGAGGCCCAGCAGTTCCGCATCCGCCTGCAATCAGAAGAGGCGCAGGCGGCCTTCGCGAAGTTCTTCAAGAAATAGGCCGGGAACCTCAAAACGGCGAGTCGGGCCGGAAGTTCGGCGCCCGGCGTTCGCGCAGGGACTGAATCCCTTCGCGCACGTCCGGGCCGCCAAACCCCATGAACTCCAGCGCCAGCGAGGTATCGAAACTGGGGCCGGCCATGCGTAGCCAGTTGTTCAGCGAATACTTGGTCCAGCGGATGGCGGTCTGGGAACCCGCGGCCAGTTTGTTGGCGACCTCGAAAGCGCGGCCGATCAACTCGGCCTCGTCCACGCACAGGGACACCAGGCCGATGCGCTCGGCTTCTTCGCCGGTGACGGTTTCGCACAGCATCAAGTAGTACTTGGCGCGCGCCATGCCGCAAAGCAGCGGCCAGACGATGGCTGCGTGGTCGCCCGCCGTCACGCCCAGCCGGGTATGGCCGTCGATGATGCGCGCATCGCGCGCCGCGATGGAGATGTCGGCCAACAGGCCGGCTACCAGCCCCGCCCCCACGGCCGCGCCGTGCATGGCGGACACAATGGGCTTGTTGCAGTTAATGATGTTGTAGACCAGGTCGCGGGCTTCGCGCCAGACGCGGGTGCGGACGTCGAAATCGTCGGCCATCTGCTGCACCAGGTCCAGGTCGCCTCCGCCCGAAAAGCCCTTGCCCTCGCCACGGATCACGACGACCCGGGTGTCCGGGTCGGTATCGATGTCGCGCCAGATGTCGGCCAGCTCGCGGTGCATGCGGTCGTCGGCGGTGGACAGCTTGCCCGGTTTGCCACCCTTGGCGCCCATGATCACCTCCAGCACCCCGCCAGGATGGCGGCGCAATTTCAAGGACTCATAGGCGGAATAGTGTTCCAGCGTGATGTCGCTCATGTTTGTCTCCACGTCGTCTCGTCTTTGGGCCTGGCCGGATGCCGGCCGGTTTGGGCGCACTATAGTAGATAGACGTCATCGCGCCACGCCGATTTCCCCTGGAGCCTCAGCCCATGAACACTACCGTCCCGCCCGTCGGCGACGCCATCGACCGCGCTTTCCTGCCCGCTCTGTTCGCGCCGCGCGCCCAGGATACGCACAAAGGCAGTTTCGGCACGGTGGGAGTGGTGGGCGGCGGCCCCGGCATGACGGGCGCCGCCCTGCTGGCCGCACGCGCCGCCTTGAAGACCGGCGCCGGCAAGGTGCTGGTCGGTTTTGCCCAGGAAGCCGCACCGCTCGCCTGCGACCTGCTGCAGCCGGAACTGATGCTGCGCGACGCCCGCTCGCTGCTGGAGGAAGACTGGGGCGTTACCGCCTGGGTGGCGGGATGCGGCATTGGCACGGGCGCGCTCGCGGCCAACTCGCTGTCCGAATTGTTCGTGCTGCGCCGCGAGGCCCCGCTGGTGCTGGATGCGGACGGCCTGAACCTGCTTGCCCGCGGCGACATCCGGCCCAACTGGGGCGACGGTCCCGTGGTGCTTACGCCTCATCCGGCGGAAGCCGGCCGGTTGCTGGGCATGGACACGGCCGCGGTGCAGGCCGACCGGCCAAGTGCCGCCAGGCAATTGGCGCTGCGCTACCGGGCGTGGGTCGTACTGAAGGGCGCGGGCACCCTGGTCTGCTCCCCCGGCGGCGGCTTGCGGGTCAATACCAGCGGCAATCCAGGGCTTGCCACCGCTGGAACCGGGGACGTATTGGCCGGCATGCTGGGCTCGCTGATCGCCCAGAGGCTGCCTCTGGACCAAGCCGTGGCCGGGGCGGTCTGGCTGCACGGCGCGGCGGCGGACGCGCTGGTCGCCCAGGGTGTCGGCCCCATCGGACTGACCGCCGGAGAGTTGGCGGACGCTGCTCGCGCCCTGCGAAACGCCGGCTAAGTCCCTGTGGAATAAACATTTTTACAACATATAGGGGTTTACCCTAAAAATAGCATTGCATCGAACTTAGGGTTATCCCTATAATGGTTTACACCAAGACGAAACGGACTGGAGCAAACCATGAGCGAACTGACCCTGAACCACACTGCCCGCCTGACCGACGCGCTGGAGCGCGATCTGCTCCGCGGCGCCCTCGAGAACCAACCGAATTCCCATCCGCTGACCAACCTGAAGAAGGCTGGCCAAGCCGTAATTGCAGCTGTTGCCGCCGTGTTTTCCTTCATCGACGAAGTGAACGATTCGATGAACAAGGCCCGCGCCGCCAGCTCGCGCTTCTCCGGCTCGCAGTGGTAAGCCCTGCCGCGCCGGCCTGAGTCGCGATCGATCTCCCGCGATTCAGCCTGGCGCGCCCCGCCGCAACGCCCGCCGGCTTCCCGGCGCCCTTTGCGGCGGTTTTTCGGCGCCCCGTCCCTCACCCGGGCGCCATCGCGCCGCGCAGGCCTCCAGACGAGGCAGCGCGGCGCCCTCTTTCCCCTCCCTCTCCGCGTTTTCCCTAGCGCCGCGCTTGCCTTTGCGCATTGACAGTGCGCGAACGCCCTACCGATAATCGGCCCCTTGCCGTCGTGCCCGGCGCCAAACCCCCCTGAGCCCCCTTCCAGGCGACGCCGCAAGCGCGGCTGGCGCAGGCTGGTTTACACGCAGGCGCGATCCGGTTCGTTCCCCATCCGGAGTTGTCACCATGAAGTTGCGCACTACCCTGGCCCTTGCGGCCGCCGCCATTCCCCTGGCCGCCGCCCAAGCCCAGACGCTGAAGATCGGCCTGTCGGCCGAACCCACTTCGGCGGATCCCCACTACCACAAGATGACGCAGAACGACGCGTTCTCCGCGCACGTTTACAGTTCGCTGGTGGGCCGCAGCGCCGACATGAAGCTGGTGCCCGCCCTGGCCACCTCCTGGAAGACTCTGGATGACCAGACCTGGGAATTCAAGCTGCGCGACGACGTCAAGTTCTCCAACGGCAAGCCCTTCACGTCCGAGGATGTGCTGTTCACGATCTGCCGCACGCTGAACAACGAAACCAACGTGTCGCAGTCCTACATGGACATGACCAAGCGCATTACCGACGTGCAAACTCCGGACGCGCACACGGTGATCATCAAGACCGGTGAACCCTTCCCCCTGATGCCCGCCGAACTGGCGCGCTCGCTGCCCATCGTCTGGAACGGCATCGTCGAGCACGGCAAGCTCACGTTCGATCCCAAGAACGGTTGCGGCGTGACCGGCGCCTGGCCCACCGTGGCCGACTTCAACAACGGCAAGGATGCTATCGGCACCGGCCCTTACACCCTGAAGTCCTACGTCAAGGGCACCGGCATCGAGCTGGTCCGCAACGAGAACTATTGGGGCCCCAAGCCGTACTGGAAGGAAGTGAAGTTCGTGCCGGTGCCCGCCGCGGGCCCGCGCCTGACCGGCCTGCTGTCCGGCGACTTCGACATGATCGAAAACCCCGCCGCGCGCGACCTGCCGCGCCTGAAGGACAATCCCAAGTTCGGCTTCGTGGCCACCCCGTCGACCCGCCTGGTGTTCTTCCAGCCGGACGTGGGCCGCAACCCGAGCCCCTTCGTCAAGAGCGCCGACGGCAAGAACCCGCTGCAGGACCTGCGCGTGCGCCGCGCGATTTCGATGGCCATCGACCGCAAGACCATCACCGCCCGCATCATGGACGGCATGGCTACCCCGGCCTACCAATACATGCCCGACGGCATGTTCGGTGCGCTGCCCAAGGCCCCGGAAATCAAGTTCGACCCGGAAGGCGCCAAGAAGCTGCTGGCCGAAGCCGGCTACCCGAACGGCTTTGAGCTGACGTTGTCGTCCACCAATGACCGCTATGTGAACGACGGCCAGGTGGCGCAAGCCGTGGCCCAGTATCTGGCCCGCGTCGGCATCAAGACCAACGTGGACGCCATGACGGCTTCCATCTACTTCCCCAAGCGCGCCAAGCGTGAATTCAGCTTCTCCATGGGCGGCTGGCCGGCGGAAACGGGTGAAGCCTCGGCGCTGTTCCAGCTGTGGGTGGCGTCCCTGGACTCCCCCAAGAGCCTGGGCACCAGCAACTACGGCGGCTTCAGCAATGCTGACTTCGACAAGGTCTACAAGGAAGCCATTGTGACGGTGGACGCGCCCAAGCGCGAAAAGCTGCTGCAGGAATCCACCCAGATCGCGCTGGACAACGTGCCGCTGATCCCGCTGCATTTCGAAAGCAGCATCTGGGCCTTCCGCAAGGGCATCACCTACGAAGGCCGCCGCGACCAGTACACGCTGGCCACCTCGGTTACGCCGGAAAAGCAGTAATCAGGTCCGCCTGAATGAAAAGCGGCTGCCTCGCGCAGCCGCTTTTTTTTTGTCCCCGGGGCCCCGTTTCACGCACTAGGCAGCCGCCTTGCCTTGCAACGCGCTATCCAGTTCGCTTACCAGCATTTCAGCGAACGCTTCCGCCGCGGGCGGGAGCACCCGGCCCGGCATGACCTGGATCTGCAACGTGCGCGACTGCAGTTCCGCATTGGAAATCGGCACGGCGATGAGCTCGTCGCGCCGCAGGCTCCAGGCCACGGAAATGTAGCCGCTGAGCATGATGGCATCCGAACCGAAGACAAAGCCATGCAGCGGCGAGGAGTCATTGCAGGTCAACGCCGGTTCCAGCTGCACCGACTCCAGCGCGCAGCCCATCTCGAAGAGCTGCCGCGTGGTGGTGCCGGGTCCGGTGAGGGCAAGAGGATATTGGCTCAGGTCCTGCAGGCTGACACTGGCCCGGCCCGCCAGGGGATGGTCGGCTGCCATCACCGCATGCACCGGCGCGCGGCGCGAATAGCGCGGACTGACCCCGCCGATGCGCTCGGCAATGAACACCATGCCCAGCTCGACGCTGCCTTCCGCCACGCGGCGGCTGACTTCGGCGGGAGACCCCACAAACAGATCGAAGCGGATATTGGGCCAATCGCGGCGAAAGCGCGCCATCACCGAGGGCAGGAAAATCCGCGCCACGCCCTCCACCGAAGCCACCCGGATCTCGTTGCGCGCGGTGCCCTTCATGGCGGCAATTTCCTGCAGCACCGAATCGGCTTCGAGCATGGTGCGCCGGGCGTGCGCCAGCAAAAGCTGGCCCGCTTCGCTCAGGACCATGCCCCGCGCGGCGCGCTCGAATAGCGGCGCTCCCGCCTCCTCTTCCAACTTGGCGATCTGCCGGCTGATGGCCGACACCGCCACGTGCAGACGCTCGGAGGCGCCGCTCAGGCTGCCCGCCTGGGCAACCTCCAGAAAGTACTTCAACGCTATGCCGTGCACGTGGCCCCCAATGAGCTGCAAGCTTGGATGTCGCAAGCTTTGCTTTTTCTGCAAAGCTTTAGATAAATATTCTAATTGTAGAGAAAGCAGCCAAGCTCCTAGAATTCGCCCAATACACGAAGGCGGCGCGTGCCTGACGCGCCCCATATATAAGGGAAAACCCGTGCTAGCAGCCCTTTTCAGCGCCCGCCGCGCCGCGACGCGCGCCCTTGCCGGCTCCTAGCCGCCACCCCAACGCCATCGCCTATACAATCCCGTCGCCTCATCGGAGTTCCCATGCCTACGCCCGCCCCCGCGTCCCTACCGCGCCCGTTTCTTCTTGCCTGTCCGGACTTGTCCGCGGAGCGAGTGGGCAACACGGACACGCCGGGGGTCTGGCATTTCGATTCGGGCGTGCCGGGCAAGAGCGTCATGTTGAGCGCGCTGATCCACGGCAATGAACTCTGCGGCGCCTGGGCGCTGAAGGAGGCTCTGGCAGCGGGCCTGCGGCCGCGCCGCGGTTCGTTGACGCTGGCCTTTTGCAATCTGGCCGCATTCGACCGCTTCGACCCCGCCAACTACGCGCCGGCGCGCTTCGTGGACGAAGACATGAACCGCGTCTGGAGCGACGACAAGCTCAGCGCCCCCACCAGCCAGGAACGCCGCCGGGCGGCCGAACTCCGCCCCTGGGTGGAACAAGCCGACTGGCTGCTCGACTTCCATTCGATGAGCAATTCCGACGTGCCGCTGCAGCTGACCGGCATGGAACAGCGCAATATCGACCTGGCGCTGGCGCTGGGCAACCCCGCCACCATCATTGCGGATGCCGGGCATGCTGCCGGCGTGCGCATGCGCGACTTCGGCCGCTTCGGCGAAGCCGGCGACAACGGCACCCGGTCGCTGCTGATCGAATGCGGCTTCCATGGCGCGCCCGAGGCGCGCGGCGTCGCCGTGGACCAGATGGCGCGCTTCCTGATCGAGGCGGGCTCCGTGGATCGCGGCGACCTGCCCGAAGCCTGGTTCGCCCCCGCAGCCTCGACGCAGCGCGCACTGCGCGTGACGCACGCCATCGCCGCCAAGAGCGCCGATTTTCGCTTCGCCCAGCCCTGGAAAGGCCTGGAAACGCTGGAAGCCGCCGGCACCCTGATCGGCTGGTCCGAGGGCGAGCCTATCGTCACTCCCTACGACGATTGCGTCCTGATCATGCCGTCCACCGCCAACCTGCGGCCGGGCGTTACCGTGGTGCGGCTGGCGCAGCCCATCGCCTGAAAGCCCTGGCGGCGCGCCGCCACGCAATACAAGACCAATACAAGAAAGGGACAAATCCGTGTCTGCCCAGACGTTCTATCGCAGCATACTCACGGCCTGTGCAATGGCCGCCTGTACGACCGCGGCCATCGCGCAGGATGCCGCCGGCACACTGAAAATCGGCCTGTCGTCCGAGCCGACATCCATGGATCCGCACTACCACCAGGCGACGCCGAACGACGCGATGACCTCGCACATGTTCGAGACGCTGGTTGGTCAGGACGCCAGGATGAACCTGATCCCCCGCCTGGCGAAGGCCTGGAAGCCGGTGGACGACACGACCTGGGAATTCACGCTGCGCGACGGCGTCAAGTTCTCCAACGGCCAGCCCTTCACCGCCCAGGACGTGCTGTTTACGTTCTGCCGCGTGGTCAACAACGAACAATCCATCAGCAGCTCGTACCCGTCCATCGTCCAGAAGTTCGCCGACGTGCAGGTGCGCGACGGCAACACGTTGGTGATCAAGACGCGCCAGCCCTATCCGCTGTTGCCCAATGACCTGACCCGCATGGGCATGCTGTGGAACGGCATCGCCGAACACGGCCCGATCAGCTTCGACCTGAAGAACAAGTGCGGCGTCACCGGCGCCTGGCCCACCGTGGCCGACTTCAACACCGGCCGCTCGGTGATCGGCACCGGGCCATACACCTTGAAGAGCTACGTCAAAGGCACCGCCATCGAGCTGGCGCGCAATGACGCCTACTGGGGCGACAAGCCGGCCTGGGCGAACGTCAAGCTGGTGCCCGTGCCGGCTGCCGGCCCGCGCCTGACGGGCCTGCTGGCAGGCGACTTCGACCTGATCGAAAATCCCGCCGCGCGCGACGTGAAGCGCATTTCGGAAACGCCGGGTTTTGGCCACGTCATCACGCCGTCGGTGCGCGTGGTGTACTTCCAGCCCGACGTGGGCC
This sequence comes from Achromobacter sp. D10, assembly GCF_035282245.1. Lineage (NCBI taxonomy): Bacteria > Pseudomonadati > Pseudomonadota > Betaproteobacteria > Burkholderiales > Alcaligenaceae > Achromobacter > Achromobacter sp. D10. The sequence goes on along the minus strand of NZ_JAYJLE010000001.1, from coordinate 1,041,483 downwards.
GCAACCCCAGCCCCCTAGTGAAAGCCGCGGACGGCAAGAATCCGTTGCGGGACGCGCGGGTGCGCCGCGCGATTTCGCTGGCCATCGACCGTAAGACCATCGCCGCGCGCATCATGGACGGCGCCGCCACCCCGGCCAACCAGTTCCTGCCCGACGGCATGTTCGGCACCCTGCCCAACCCGCCTGAACTCAAGTACGACCCCGCCGCCGCCAAGAAGCTGCTGGCCGAGGCGGGCTACCCGGACGGCTTCGAGCTGACCGTGTCGTCCACCAACGACCGCTACATCAACGACGCGCAGATTTCGCAGGCCGTGGCGCAATACCTGTCCCGCGTGGGCATCAAGACCACCGTCGACACCATGACGCGCTCGGTGTACTTCCCCAAGCGCGCCAAGCGCGAGTTCAGCTTCGCCATGGGCGGCTGGTCGTCCGAAACGGGAGAGGCCTCGTCCTTCCTGCAGTATTGGGTCAGCGCGTTCGACAAGGAGCACGGCCTGGGCACCAGCAACTACGGCGGCTATGACAACCCCGAGTTCGACCGCGTGTTCAAGCGCGCCCTGGTCACCGTAGACCCCGCCGCGCGGGAAAAGCTGCTGCAGGAATCGCTGACGCTTGCACTGGCCGACCTGCCCAGCATCCCCCTGCATTTCGAAAGCAGCATCTGGGCGTTCCGCAAGGGACTGACCTACGAAGGCCGCGCCGACCAGTACACCCTGGCCATGTCGGCCAAGCCCGCCAAGTAAGTCGATACGCGGCGCCCGCAAACCCTGAGCCCACCAAGGAAATAATCTCGTGGCCTTGTTCATCCTACGCAGACTGATACAGAGTCTGTTCGTGCTGCTGGCCGTATCGGTCGTGGTCTTCTTCGCGGTCTATGCCGTGGGCGACCCGATAGAACTGCTGGTCAGCCCCGAAGCCAGCCAGGCCGCCCGCGAGGCGATGATCGCCCGCCTGGGCCTGGACCTGCCGGTATGGCAGCAATACACAGGATTCCTGTGGCGCGCCCTGCACGGCGACCTGGGCACCTCCTTCGTCCACGGCATTCCCGCGATCGAACTGATCGTGCAGCGCATCCCGGCCACGTTCGAGCTGGTGGTCGTGGCCATCATGCTGACCTGTGTGTTCGGCATTCCGCTGGGACTGATCGCGGGCCTGTACCGCGACCAGCCGCTGGGCCGCGGCATCATGGCTTCCTCGGTGCTGGGCTTTTCCCTGCCGAACTTCTGGCAGGGCATGATGCTGATCCTGCTGTTCGCGGTGTGGCTGGGCTGGCTGCCGGCCACGGGCCGCGGCGATACCGTCACCGTGCTGGGAGTGCGTCTGTCGATCCTGACGGCCGATGGCTGGTCGCACCTGATCATGCCCGCCATCAACCTGGCGCTGGCCAACATCGCGCTGGTGCTGCGCCTGACCGCGTCCGGCGTAGTCGAGGCACGCAGCCAGGACTACGTGAAGTTCGCGCGCGCCAAGGGCGTGAAACCCGGCCGCATCGTGCGCCGCCACATCCTGCGCAATATCCTTATCCCCGTGGTCACCGTGATCGGCATGGAGTTCGGCACCCTCATCGCCTACTCCACCATCACCGAAACCGTGTTCGCGTGGCCAGGCATGGGCAAGCTGCTCATCGACAGCGTCTACCAGCTGGACCGTCCTGTCGTCGTGGCCTACGTGATGCTGGTCACCCTGATCTTCGTGATCATCAACCTGGTTGTGGACATCCTGTACGCCACGCTCGACCCGCGCGTGCAGCTCGTGACTCCCGCTCAATAATCCGCCATGGCTCAATCTCCCAATCCCGGCCGCACCCGCACCGTCCAGCCCCTGGCTGACACGCCCCAGCGCGCCTCCATCCTGAAGAAACTGCACGCGCGCCCCACGGTGCGCGGCTCCGTCATCGCGCTGGCCATCCTGATCATCCTGGTGGTCTTCGCGCCCTACTTCGCGCCGCAGAACCCTTACGACCTGGCCAATCTCTCGCTCATGGACGGCCGCCTGGCACCGCGCCAGGCCCTGATGGATGGCAGCATCGCCTGGCTGGGCACCGATGACCAGGGCCGCGACATGCTCAGCGCCATCCTGTATGGCCTGCGCATCAGCCTGATGGTGGGCCTGTCCGCCGTGGTGCTGGCCACCGCCGTGGGTGGCGCAATCGGCCTGGTGGCCGCCTATATCGGCGGCGTGGTCGATACCGTGCTCATGCGCATCGTCGACTTCATCCTGGGCTTTCCGACCATCCTGGTGGCGCTGGTGCTGCTGGTGGTGCTGGGGCGCGGGGTCGACAAGGTGATCCTGGCCCTGGTGCTGGTGCAATGGGGCCACTATGCGCGCATCATGCGCAGCCGCGCCCTGCAGGAACGCCGCAAGGAATACGTGGAAGCCGCCGCCAACCTGGGCTTCCCGGCCTGGCGCATCATGCTCTTTCACCTGCTGCCCAACTGCCTGGGCCCGGTCATGGTGTTCGCGACCATCCAGATCGCGACCGCGATCGCCCTGGAAGCCACGCTGTCCTTCCTGGGCGTGGGCGTGCCCATCACCGAGCCTTCGCTGGGCCTGCTGATTTCCAATGGCTTCCAGTACCTGCTGTCGGGCGACTACTGGATCAGCCTGTTCCCGGGCATCGCCCTGCTGCTGCTGATCCTTTCCATCAACATCGTGGGCGACCGCCTGCGCGAAAGCCTGGACCCGAAGAGATGAGGCCCACCCCCGAAGCGCTGCGCGCTTCCCCCTCAAGGGGGCATGCCTGCGGACCGGCAAAGCCGGCTCCGCGCGGAGAAACCCACCCCCGAAGCGCTACGCGCTTCCCCCTCAAGGGGGCATGCCTGCGGACCGGCAAAGCCGGCTCCGCGCGCGGAGAAACCCACCCCCGAAGCGCTGCGCGCTTCCCCCTCAAGGGGGCATGCCTGCGGACCGGCAAAGCCGGCTCCGCGGCATTCCAACCGGGTGACACCTGCTGCACGCGCAGCGGATGGGCTTGCCTCTGTGGACAACTGATATGAGCGAAAACATTCTTGAAGTGCGCGGCCTGCGCACCGCATTCCATACCGAAGCTGGCGCCTGGCTGGCGGTCGATGGCGTCGACCTTAGCGTGCGCCGCGGCGAGATCGTCGGCCTGGTCGGCGAATCGGGCTCCGGCAAATCCGTTACCGGCTTCTCGCTGCTGGGCTTGATCGACCCGCCCGGAGAAGTCGTGGACGGCGAGGTGAAGTTCAAGGGCACGGACCTGCGCAAGCTCAGCGAAGAGCAGATGCGCCAGCTGCGCGGCAACCGCATCGCGATGATCTTCCAGGATCCCCTGATGACGCTGAATCCGGTGCTGCGCATCGGCGAGCAGATGATGGAGGCCATCCTCACCCATGAAGACGTGCCGCGCGCCGAAGCCGAAGAGCGTTGCCGCGATGCGCTGGCCATGGTCGGCATTCCCTCGCCCGAAAAACGGCTGAAGAGCTATCCGCACGAATTCTCCGGCGGCATGCGCCAGCGCGTGGCGATTGCGATCGCCATGTTGAACAAGCCCGACCTGATCATCTGCGACGAGCCGACCACCGCGCTGGACGTCACCATCCAGGGCCAGATCCTGTACCGCATGCAGGAGATCTGCCGCGAACACAACACGGCGCTGATCTGGATCACCCATGATCTGGGCGTGGTGGCCGAACTGGCCGACCGCGTGGCCGTGATGTACGCCGGCCGCATCGTCGAAAGCGGCCCGGTCGAACAGGTGCTGGATTCACCCCGCCACCCCTACACCAAGGGCCTGCTGGATTCGATGCCCGGCGCCACCCAGCCGGGTGCGCGCCTGCACCAGATCAACGGCATGGCGCCCAGCCTCGCCGGCCGTCCCTCGGGCTGTCCGTTCCGTCCGCGCTGCAGCAGCGCTGTCACGCGCTGCACGGAGCAGGCGCCCACCGTCACCACCGAAGGTTCGCGCAGCTATCGCTGCTACGTGCCGATTACCCGCGAGGCCCAGTCGGTATGAGTACCGCCGATACCCCTGTCATCGAGCTCAAGAACGTCCACAAACGCTTTGAGCAGCGGCCCGACCTGGCCCAACGCATCCTGGCCCTGACGGGCCGCCCCATTGACCGCCGCACGGTGTACGCCGTCAATGGCGTGGACCTGTCCATTCAGCGCGGCGAAGTCGTGGGCCTGGTGGGCGAGTCCGGCTGCGGCAAGTCCACGCTGGGCCGCGTCGTCGCCGGCCTGCATGGCCAGACTGAGGGCGAACTGCTGTACCAGGGCCAGGAAGCCCGCCGCCTGCGCGGTGCCGACAAGCTGGCCTATACGCTGGGCGTGCAGATGATCTTCCAGGATCCGCAGGCCTCGTTGAACCCCCGCCAGCGCCTGCGCCAGATCCTGGGCGAAGCGCTCAAGGTCCACAAGCTGGCGCCTGCGGCCGAGATCCCCGCGCGCATCGACCAGGCGCTGAAGGAAGTGGGCCTGGACCCCGAATACCGCGACCGCTTCCCGCACCAGATCTCGGGTGGCCAACGCCAGCGCATCGGCATCGCCCGCGCGCTGATGGTGGCGCCGAAGTTCCTGGTCTGCGATGAGCCCGTGGCCGCGCTGGACGTTTCCATCCAGGCGCAGGTGATCAACCTGTTCATGGACCTGCGCGAACAGCATGGCTTCACCTATCTGTTCATCAGCCACGACCTGGGCGTGGTCAAACACATCTCCGATCGAGTGGCGATCATGTATCTGGGCAAGATTGTGGAAATCTCCACGTCGGCCGAGATCTTCGCGCATGCCAACCACCCCTACACCCAGGCCCTGATGGCGGAAGTGCCGGACGTGGCCCGCCGCGGCCGCAAGTTCACGCCGATCAAGGGCGAGATCCCGTCGCCGCTGAACCCGCCCCCGGGCTGCACCTTCAATCCCCGCTGCCCCCACGCCATGCCGCGCTGCCGCGAGCAGGCGCCGGTCCTGAAAGAAATCTCGGCAGGCCACTGGTCGGCCTGTCACCTGAATGAGGCGAACGCCTGATGAAACCCTCTGAGATGTCCAACGTCGACCGCATCGCCATCGAACTGGGGCATGCCGGCCGCAATGCCATCCTGTATGTGGACGAGGACCGCAATTCCGACCGTCCGTTCAAGCTCCAGACCTACCGTCCTTACGGCTACACGCCCGATTGCCCGGTCGTCATCGTGCAGCACGGCGTGCTGCGCAATGGCGATGAATACCGAGACTTCTGGGTGGAAGCCGCCGACAAGCACAAGCTGCTGATCGTGGCGCTGACCTTCTCCAACGAGATCTGGCCCGGCGTGGAAAGCTATAACAACGGCCGCGTGTTCTCGGCTGGCGGCAATCCGCGCCATATCGATGGCTGGACCTACGCGTTGGTGGGCAACGTCATCAAGGACCTGATCGCCGCCGAGATCACCGACGGCCAGAACGTCTATCTGTTCGGGCACTCCGCTGGCGGCCAGTTCGTGCATCGCCTGATGAGCAGCCAGTCGCATGCTCCCTTCAAAGCGGTGGCCGCCGGCAATCCCGGTTGGTACACGCTGCCGACCTTCGACCATCCCTTCCCCGAGGGCATGGACGGCGTCGGCCTGACCGAAGACCACCTGGTGAAGCTGCTGGCCTACCCGATGACCATCCTGGCGGGCGACCAGGACATCGCCACCGACGATCCCAACCTGCCGTCCGAACCCGCCGCCATGCGCCAGGGTCCGCACCGTTATGCGCGCGCGCAGAACTACTTCGAGTTTGGCCGCAAGGAAGCCGAGCGCCGCGGCGTGCCATTTGGCTGGAAGCTGCAGGTCGTGCCCGGCATCGGCCACGACGGCCGCGCCATGTCCGCCGTATGCGCCAGCATCTGGTTCGACGGCAAGATGCCCGACGCCGCCGAACTGGCCCGCCTGGCCGGCCAGCAGGTCGCTTGAACGCCCCCATTTTTACGCTGCAGAAATCCGCTATCGCCATGTCCAACATCCAGAGCACTGAACAGATCGTCGCCGGCATCAAGAGCTGGCTGCAATGCGAATCGCCTTCGAACTTCCCCGAAGGCATCGCCGCCATGGCGCGCATCATCGCCGACTACGCCGCAGCGGCCGGCCTGACGGTGGAGCTGTCGTCGCTGGGCCCGACCACGGGCCCGCTGCTGTACGCGACCAACCGCGCCCCCGGCGACACCCGCCCCGGCATCCTGATCCTGGCGCACATGGACACGGTGCACCCAGTGGGCACGCTGCTGGAGAACCCGGTGCGCATCGAAGGCGACCGCCTCTATGGGCCGGGCGGCTACGACATGAAGGCCGGCATCTACCTGGCGCTGACCGCGCTGTCCGGCCTGGCACGCCCCGGCGCGACCCAGCTGCCGGTGGACTTCCTGGTGGTGCCCGACGAAGAAACCGGCAGCCACGCCTCGCGCGCGCATATCGAACGCTTCGCGGCCAATGCCAAATATGCGCTGGTCTGCGAGCCGGCCCGCCCCAATGGCGGCAAATGCGTCACCGCCCGCAAAGGCACCGGCATGCTGAACCTGAACGTCAAGGGCCGCCCGGCCCACGCCGGCATGCAGCATGAGAAGGGGCGCAGCGCCATCCGCGAAATGGCCCACCAAGTGCTGGCGCTCGAAGCCATGACCGACTATGAGCGCGGCATCACCGTCAGCGTCGGCACCATCGCCGGCGGCACCGTGACCAACACGGTGCCGGCGCTGTGCCGTTGCGTGGTCGACTTCCGCGTGCCCGACATGGGCGCCGCCGAAGACGTGCTGCGCCGCATGCGCGAACTGTGCGCCGTGGGCCCGGACGTCGAACTGGACATCGACGTGGAACTGAACCGCCCGCCCATGGTGAAAACCGAAGCCGCCGCCGAACTGCTGGCGCTGGTGCAGGGCTACGCCGAACGCGCGGGCTTCCTGCTGGAAGACGCGCCCATGACGGGCGGCGGCAGTGACGCCAACTTCACGTCCGCCATGGGCATTCCCACGCTGGACGGCCTGGGCGCCGATGGCGACGGGGCGCATACCCTGAACGAGTACATCCTGATTTCGACGCTGGAACAGCGCATGAAATTCTGGGAACTGCTGTTGAAAGAACTGGCGTAAGCAAGCCTTGCCGCCACCGATGGCCGTCCGCCGGCGGCTGCTGGCGCGGGCGTTCGCCACGCATGCCGCGATCGCGGCGGGCGCGGCGAACTCGCATGCCGGACAGACCGCGCCGGCCCCGGATCTGCTCGCCAACCGGCCCTCCAGCCCGGCGCCGGCCCAACCCGGTTGGATCGTCGCCGTCGACAACTGGCAGACGCTGGAAGGCGGCGCCAGCCTGGCCCGGATCAAGCAGCGCACCACCGGCATCTATGGCGGCGGCGAACTCGACGCGGGCGCCGGCTGGCTGGCGCGGGCCTGGAAGTCGCCGTATCCCGCTCAGCCGTCGTCGGCCTGGCCTACCGCGGCCAATATGGCGGCGGCAATCGCGAGCACACAGGCTCGCTGAGCCTGCGATGGGCCTTTGGCAGCCTCTGAAAACACCTGCCTGCGTTCCGTCCCTTTCGCCTTAGAATTACTCCCTCAGACTGCGCACTTCCCCTTTCATCATGGCCGACTCCCCCACGCCCCTCAGCGCCATCGCCTATGGCGTCGCCACGCTGGCCGCCGACGGCGCCATCCTGGACACCTGGTATCCGCGCCCCTCGTTGGCCGACAATTCGCCTGCCACCGGCACGCGCCACCTGTCGCCAGAGGAAGCCCGCGCCGCGCTGGGCGAACACGTTTCCACCGCCCTGATCCGCGATACACGCCGCAAGGTAGACATCGTCGCGGTGCGCACCGCGATCTCATCGCTGGACGAACCGCCAGTCGATGCCCACGACGCCTATCTGCGCCTGCACCTGCTCAGTCATCGTCTGATCCGTCCGCATGATGCCAACCTGGACGGGCTGTTCAATGTGCTGGCCAATGTGGCCTGGACCTCGGCCGGACCATGCGCGGTGGATCAGGTGGACGCGCTGCGCTGGCACCTGCGCGCCTCCGGCCAGATCCTGGAGATCCGCGGCGTCGACAAAATTCCCCGCATGACCGACTACGTCATGCCGGGCGGCGTACGCATCGCCGATACGGCGCGCGTGCGGCTGGGCGCGCATCTATCGCCCGGCACCACGGTGCTGCACGAGGGCTTCTGCAACTTCAATGCCGGCACGCTTGGCGCGTCGATGGTCGAGGGCCGCATCAGCGCGGGCGTCATCGTCGATGACGGCAGCGATATCGGCGGCGGCGCGTCCATCATGGGCACCATGTCTGGCGGCGGCAAGCAGGTGGTGTCGATCGGAAAGCGCTGCCTGCTGGGCGCCAATTCAGGCATCGGCATTTCGCTGGGCGACGATTGCGTGGTGGAGGCCGGCTGCTACATCACCGCGGGCACGCGCGTGCTGACGCCAGAGGGAGCCGTGGTGAAGGCAACCTCGCTGGCGGGCCAGCAAGGCCTGCTGTTCCGCCGCAATTCGCAGACCGGCGCCGTTGAATGCCTGGTACGCACCGCCGCCTGGGGCACCTTGAACCCGGACCTGCACACGGGACATTGACCCCGCGCTGCGGCGGCTACCTTGCTCAGGCGTATTCCGCCGTCCGCCCCAATTGGTCGTAGACCAGGTTCACGAACAGGTCCGAGCTGAGTACACGCACGGCAGGGCACGCAAAAACGGTCTTGCCATCTTCGTCCTCCAGGCTGATCGTCTCGGTCCACTGGTTCAGGTCGATGCGCTTGAGCGATTCGTACGGCCAGGTGGCGTCGCCCATATGCAGGCCCTCGGCCGACAGGGAAATTTCCTGCGTATCCAGGTCCGGGAAGTGGCCGCTGCGGATATAGCGGAACGCGACTCGCGCGCCGCCCGCGATGGCCTCTTCCAGCACAGGCAAGCGCTGCGCGACATAGCGCGAGCGGAAGGCGTCCATCAATTTGTTGAATTCGCCTACTTCGGCGGGCACGCGAGTCCAGCCATGCGCCGGATGGGTGCGGTAGGCAAAACTATTGATCAGGCCCGAGGCCGCATCCGGCCCGGAGGCGAACAGGCAAAGGTCCTGGATGTCCGCAAATGCGGCGTAAGTACGCGAGTCGCCTTGTCGGCAAACAACGCCATGCTCGTGCAACTCAAAGCAATCCGGGGTGCTCCCCGTATGGTTAAACACCGCCAGCGCGATAGAGGCCTGCGGGGTTTTGCTATCGGTCATGCAACTTCCTTACTGGAATTAGGGTGCTTTCGCGGCCCAGGACGTCGCAAAGTCATGCGATCCGTATTCTCCCTTATATGGGAGATACGCGCTTGATGACCCTATTTCCCCCGTCTTTCCGCCTTGCAGGGCAGACTCAGCCCCCTGGCGGCACCGGCGCGAACGGATAATGCGTAACCTGGCCATGCCCTGCGATGATGGCGGTGGCTTCGGGCACTTCCTCCCAGGCGCCAGGCATCTCGGTCAAGGGTTCCGACAGCAACAGAAAGGCGTCGTCATCCAGCGCCGCGATCTGAGGATTGTCGGGATACAGCTGGCGCAAATGGCGCACGCAGGTATTGTGGAACAGCGTGCGCGAATCCGCCTCGCTCGAATAGCGCACCGCGATCAGGCGCTTGCCGTCCAGCGCGCAGACCGTCATGTTGATGGGCTGGGCCACGCCATGCCGCCTGCCCGTTTCTTCCACCGCGCCCACCATGCGGGCGAGCGCCCCGAGGGGGTCTTCCTCCAGGCCGAAACTCAACGCCAGTAGGAACATCACCTCGGAATCCGTCGATCCTTCCAGCGAGCCGAAATACGCTGGCGCGATCATCAGCATCAAGTCGCGCCTGAGCAGCGGATAGTCCCGGATGACGCCGTTGTGCACGAACAGCCATTGGCCGTGACGGAACGGATGGCAATTGGTCTCCTGCGCGGGCGTGTCGGTAGCGGCGCGGATGTGCGCCACGAACAAGGGCGCATGGATGGCGCGCGCCGCCTCGCGCAGATTGCGGTCGTTCCAGGCAGGATGCACGCTGCGGTAACGGAACGGCGGCTCCAGCGGCTGGCCTTCATGCTGGCGGCCGTACCAGCCCAAGCCGAAGCCATCGCCGTTGGTAGTCGTGGGGCCCAGCCGCGCGTGCAGGCTCTGGTCGATCAGGGAGTGCTTGGCCTTGAACAGCACGCTCTCCATCTGTATGGGACTACCGGTATAAGCCAGCCAGCGACACATGGCGCGCTCCTTCGATCTGCGAGGTTGCCGCGCCCCGACGAACCACGGGACGGGCGCAACCCAGTGTAGGAGCAGCCCGCGGCTTTCCACAAGCCGCCGCCCCGCCCCTATTTCTTCAGCAGCGCCTTCAGCATGGCCATGCGCTCCTTGGGATTCATCGCCGCAGTGGCTTCGTCTTCCTGCATGCGCACGTCGCCCAGGCCCATTTCCTCGATGAAGCGCGACGGCTCGCGCACCAGATCCTCGCGGGCCCGGCGCCGGCGCTTGCACCAGCTCAGGTTCAAGCTGCGCTGCGCGCGCGTGATGCCCACGTACATCAGCCGCCGCTCTTCCTGGATGCGTGTGGCCAGGTTCTCGGCGGCGCGCGCCGGGTCCCCGACCTCGTCGTCCTTGCCCAGGTGGGGCAGCAGGCCTTCTTCGACGCCCGCCAGGTACACATGCGGGTACTCCAGGCCCTTGGATGCATGCAGGGTGGACATCTTCACCGCGTCGGGCTCTTCTTCTTCGCCGCGCTCCAGCATGGTGACCAGCGCCACGTGCTGCACGAGGTCAAAGAGCGTCATGTTGTCTTCTTCCGCCTTGCGCTTGAGCCAGCCGGTCAGCTCCTGCACGTTCTGCCAGCGCGTCTGGGCGGGCCGCTCCTCGAACAGCTCGTACAGATGGCGCTCGTATTGGATGGCTTCCAGCAGATCGTCCAGCAGCACGCCCGCGGGTTCGGCGGCTGGAGCGTTCTTGCCATCGGCCGCGCCGCGTCCAGCCCGCCATTGCATGCGGCGGATGAACTCGGTGAAAGTGCGCAGGGGTTCCAGCTGGCGAGGCGCCAACAGGCTTTCCAGGCCGGTTTCGGCCACCGCCGCCAGCAGAGAGAGTTCGCGGCTGGCGGCATACTGGCCCAGCGTCTGCAGCGTCGCTTGGCCGATGCCGCGCTTGGGCGTGGTGGCCGCGCGGATGAATGCGGGGTCGTCATCGTCGTTGGCCAGCAGGCGCAGATAAGCCAGCACGTCGCGCACTTCGGCCTTGTCGAAAAAGCTCTGGCCGCCAGAGATGGTGTACGGAATCTTCAGGTTGCGCAGCGCCTGCTCAAGGATGCGCGACTGATGGTTGCTGCGATACAGGATGGCGAAATCCTTCCATTGCGCCTGGCGCTCGAAACGCGAGGCCGACACCTTCATGGCGATCGATTCCGCTTCCTGCTCCTCGCCATCCATGGCCGACACCAGTATCGGTTCGCCCACGCCCAGATCCGACCAGAGCTTCTTGTCGAACAGCTTCGGGTTCTTTTCAATGACCTGGTTGGCGGCAGCGAGGATGCGCTGCACCGAACGGTAGTTCTGTTCCAGCTTGATGAGCTTGATATTGGGATAGTCGGTGGTCAGTTTGGCCAGGTTCTCGATGGTGGCGCCGCGCCACGCATAGATCGCCTGGTCGTCATCGCCCACCGCCGTGAACATGGCGCGCGAGCCCGTCAACAACTGCACCAGGCGGTACTGGCACACGTTGGTGTCCTGGTATTCGTCGACCAGCAGGTAACGCACGCGGTTCTGCCAGCGGGTGCGCACCTCTTCGTTATTGGCCAGCAGCAGCGCGGGAATGCGGATCAGGTCGTCGAAATCCACCGCTTGGTAGGCGGCCAGCGTGGCGGCATAGCTGCGGTAGACGTTGGCCGCTTCCACGTCGCCCGGCGTGATGGCTTCGCGCGCGGCGTCGTCCGGTTCCATCAGCGCGTTCTTCCACAGCGAGATGATCCCCTGCACATGACGCAGTCGGGCCTTGTCGGTGGTGTTCAGCAGTTCCTGGATGATCGCCATGGCGTCGTCGGCATCCAGGATGGAAAACGTGGGCTTCAGGCCCGCGTTGCGCGCTTCCTCGCGCAGCATTTTCACGCCCAGCGAATGGAAGGTACTGATGATCAGGCCCTTTGAGAGCTTGCGGTCCACCAGGGTCTTCACGCGCTCGTCCATTTCGCGCGCGGCCTTGTTGGTGAAGGTCAGGGCCACCACGTTGCGCCCCATGTAGCCGCACTCGCGCAGCAGGTAGGCGATCTTCTGCGTGATCACGCGCGTCTTGCCGCTGCCAGCGCCGGCCAGGACCAGACAGGGGCCGTCCAGGTACAGCACCGCTTCGCGTTGAGCGGGGTTCATGCCATGGCCGATGGGTTCGCTTGCGGACATTTGAGTCAGGTGATCGAGCATCGCGGCAGCCGCATTGAAGATGCAGCCCGCAAGCGCAGGGCTTGCGGCCGCCCGTCAGCGGGCCGGTACGACGCGAGAAAAAGGGGACGGGCGCAGCCGGCGCAGCAGGCCTGCCGCGCCGGCGCGATAGAGGAGAAAGATCATAGAACAATCAGGTCGAGGGCGCATCGGCCCTTGCCGCAGAGATCAGATTTCCAGCGGATCGACTTCCAGCTGCCAACGCACGCGCGCCTCGTTGGCCAGGTATGGCAAATGGTGCGACCAGGACGCCAGGAACGCCTGCAGCGCGGGGCGACAGCTGCTTTCCGCAAGCAACTGCGCGCGTTCGATGTTGGCCACGCGCACCACGCGCAGGGGCACCGGGTCGTACAGCATGATGGCGTCCAGGCCCGGAAAATCGGCCGACCACTCGCCCTCGGGCAACGCCCGCGCCCGCTCCAGGAACTCCAGCGCCACCTTCAGTTCGCGCGCCTCGGCGGTCAGCAGCGCCTGATAGACGAAAGGCGGCAGGCCGGTACTTTCGCGCTCGTGCAAGGCATGGCGGGCAAAGCCGGCGTAATCGTGCCGCAACAGGGCTTGGTAGACCGGCTGCTCCGGGTATCCGGTCTGTATCAGCACCTCGCCGTTGCCCTGGTGACGGCCGGCCCGCCCCGCCACCTGCATCAGTTGCGCGAACAGGCGTTCCGGCGCCCGGAAATCGTGCGCGAACAGCATCGAGTCCGCATTGAGCACTCCCACCAGCCCCAGGCGCGCGAAATCGTGGCCCTTGGCCACCATCTGCGTACCGACCAGGATGTCCACCTCGCCGGCATGCACCGACGCAAACAACGCCTCGGCGCTGCCTTTCTTGCGCGTGCTGTCGGCGTCGATGCGCAGGATGCGAGCCTCGGGAAACAGTTCTGCCAAGTGTTCTTCGACGCGCTGCGTGCCACGCCCCATGGGCGCCAGATCCTGGTCGCCGCACTCGGGGCAGGCGCGCGGCACCGGGGCTTGATAACCGCAGTGATGGCATTGCAGGCGGTGGCCGCGGCCGTCAGTGCGATGCAGGACGGTGAACGCCGTGCAACGCGGACAATTGCTGACCCAAGCGCAGGACTGGCAATGCAGCACCGGCGAATAGCCGCGCCGATTCAGAAAAATGAGCGACTGCTCCTTGCGCTCCAGCCGCTGCGCGATGGCGTCTAGCAACTGCGGCGACATGCCTTGCTTGAGCTGCAGGCGGCGCGTGTCCACCAAGCGCATCGACGGCAGGCTGCTGGCGCGCGCCCGGCCCGGCAGGGTCAGGCGCAAGTAGCGACCGCGCTCGGCGTGCTGCCAGGTTTCCAGCGACGGCGTGGCCGATCCCAACACCACCGGAATACCCAGGTCATGGGCGCGCCACACGGCCAGGTCGCGCGCCGAATAGCGCAGGCCGTCCTGCTGCTTGTAGGACGCATCGTGCTCCTCGTCCACCACGATCAGGCCCAGCTGGCTCAGGGGTGCGAACACCGACATGCGCGTGCCCAGCAGCATGCGCGCCTCACCGCGTTGGGCGCGAGCCCAGGCCTGCAGCCGTTCACCGTCGGACAGGCCGCTATGCATGACCGCCAGTCCCTCGGGTCCGACCAAGGCCTCCAGGCGAGCGCGTAGCGCGTTTTCCAGCTGCGGCGTCAGATTGATTTCGGGCACCATCAACAACACCTGGCGCCCGGCCGCCAGCACCTTCTCTGCCGCCCGCAGGTACACCTCGGTCTTGCCGCTGCCGGTCACGCCGTGCAACAGGACGGGCTTGAATCCTTCCAGGGCGCCGATGGTGTCCACCGCCTCGCGCTGGGCATCGTTGAGCTCCGGCGGCTGGTCAGCCTGGGCTGGCGTCCTCGCGGCTTTGCGCTTGCGCGAGTCCAGCCTCGCCACCGGCCCGCCAGCGGAACGCTTGCCCTGGTAGGCCGTGGGCTTGCGCAACGGCGGCGGCAGCGTCGGCAGCATCACCTCGCCCAGTGGCCGCTGATAGTAGTCCGCCGCGAAGCGCGCCAGACGCAGCCAGTCCTCGTCGAAAGGCGGCAAGTCATCCAGCACCTCTTCTATCGGCCGGATTTGCTTGGGATCGAAAGACGGCTCGGCCGGGTTATCCACCACTACGCCAATCAACTTGCGGCGACCGAAAGGCACGATGACCCGCAGGCCCACCGTCACCGGCGCCTCGCTGCGATAGTCGAAGGGGCCTGGCAGCGGCACGTCCAGCGCCACCCGCACCCAGCAAACCGCGGAGGGCGTATTCGGCAAGGCGTCAGACATGGGTGCTAGGACGGAGCATGTAGAAGGATGATCCCGGATGATGCCGGCGTGCTCCGTCCCTGGCCTGTGGATAACTTTGGGGAAAAGGCTGGAGCAACATCGGAAATTGGAATTTGACAAGATTGCGCAAACTTGCGAAATCTTGTGGAAAACCACCTTTTCATTATTAAAAACAATAACTTATGGCGGCTTCCAAGATTGTAAACTAGCTTCTAAAGGGTTTTCCCCGAGAGCAATCCTGCTGTGCACAAGTGTCTAACGGGGCCCTCCCGCTTCGGCCCTCGGGACCGAAGCGTCCACTCACTTACCCCCGCAGCGAACGGCTGTGCCGGTGGACTTCATCCACCAATTCGGCTACTGCTTCTGGCGGAGTAAAGCGGGAAATGCCATGACCCAGATTGAACACATGGCCGCCCTTGCCCACCGGTCCAAAGGCGTCCAGCACCCCCCGCGCCTCGGCGCGGATGGCGGCGGCACCGCCGAAAAGCGCCATGGGATCCAGGTTGCCCTGGAACGCCACCGAATCCCCTGTGCGACGGCGCGCTGCGGCCAAGTCCACCGTCCAATCCAGGCCTACGGCGTCCGCGCCGCAAGCGGCGATCTCTTCCACCCACTGGCCGCCGCCCTTGGTAAAGACGATGGCTGGCACGCGGCGGCCTTCATGTTCTCGGGTCAGGCCGGCCACCACCTTCCGGGTGTAGGCCAGCGAAAACTGCTGGAACAAGCCGTCCGCCAGGACTCCGCCCCAACTGTCGAACAGCATCACGGCTTGAGCACCCGCGGCGATCTGCGCATTCAGATACTGCAGCGTGGCTTCGGCGTTGATTTCGAGGATCCGATGCAGCAGGTCGGGCCGGGAGTACAGCATGGTCTTGATCAGGCGGTAGTCATCGCTGCCCTGGCCTTCCACCATGTAGCAGGCAATGGTCCACGGGCTGCCGGCAAAGCCGATCAGCGGCACTTTGCCGTCCAGGTCGCGCCGGATCGTGCGCACGGCGTCGAAGACATAGCGCAGCTTGTCCATATCAGGCACTTCCAGGCGCATCACGTCTTCCTCGGTGCGCACCGGCCGGGCGAAACGCGGCCCCTCGCCTTCTGCGAAGTCCAGGCCCAGACCCATGGCATGGGGCACCGTCAGGATGTCCGAGAACAGGATCGCGGCGTCCAGGTCGAAGCGCTCCAGCGGCTGCAACGTGACTTCCGAGGCGTAGTCCGGGTTCTGAGCAAGGCCCATGAAGGAACCCGCGCGGGCACGCGTCTGGCGGTACTCGGGCAGGTAGCGGCCGGCCTGGCGCATCAGCCAGATCGGGGTGTAGGGCACGGGCTCGCGCAGCAGCGAGCGCAAGAACACATCGTTCTTCAGTACGGAAGCAGACACGACTATCCTCGATGATCGGAAGCCGTGATTTTACTTCCCCTGGCTGACAAGTCGTGGGAAGCCTTAGCGCGGGACTTGCCCGCGCGCAAGCGAGGCGCTTTCAATGTGCGAGGGCGGGCCCCAAGCCAAGAATAGCGCCCTGCCGTGCCGGGGAATCGCGACGCCTGCCCATGTGTCAGGCTTCCCGCTCCTGCGCCGCCTGGCGGTATGGCGCCGCCTCGATGCCGTGCTTGCGCATCAGCGCCCAGAACGCCCGACGGTGCTTGCAGCAAGCCCTTGCCGCCTGCGCCACGTTGCCGCCGTGGCGAGACAACGCGAGCCGGATGTAATCGCGCTCGAAGCCGTCCACCACCCGCGCCTTCGCCGTTCTGAAGGATTCATGCGCGGCGCGCAGATGCTGATGGCGCCAGCCGGCCAGAGTCTGCTCGACCAGATCAGGCGACACCCGGGCACGCAAGGCCCCGGGGCGCTGCGCTCCCGCCGTACCCGGCCGTGGCGCAGCCTCTCGGTAGGCGGCCGCCGGCTCGCGTATGCCTGCGTGCGGCACGCCACGCCGATGCGCGTGGCTGGCCAGGCGACCAAGGCGCACCCGCAAGCTTTCAAGGCAGACCGGCTGCGCCACGAAATCTGAAGCGCCAAGGTTCAACAGGTCTTCGATAGCGGGGGCCTTTACGTCCGAAATCAGCAGCAGCACCGGCGTGGCCAGCGCGGGCTGCGCTTGCTGCAAGGCCGTTCGCGCCCAGGACAACGAGGCCGGCGCGACCGGCAGGATGCAGCAGTCATAGCGCTTGAGCGCCACCGCCAACCGGGCCAGCGCCTGCACATCCGCGCCCGCGGCTGGGCTGTCCACCGGAGCCTCGACACCCGCCGCGGCAGCATCCCCCTCAGGCGCCTGACCGGCAGCCGCGTAACGAATCGGACTCAGCGACACCAGGTGCAGCCGCACACGCGTCTGTCTGGCCGGATGCCTCGCGACCAGGTCGCGCATCGCCCCTTCGTGACCAGGCGCCAACAGGACTCCGCAATCCAGGACTTCTCGCACGCTTTCCTCCTCTGCTTGACCAGGAAAGCTGAAGGCTACTGTTGCGACTGTCGCCTTGCCATTCGTAGTGGTCGCATTGCGGCTAGCGCAAGCGTGCCCGCAATGCCGGGCGGCGGGCATGAAAAAAGCGGCCCGGGGGCCGCCTTTTTCGAATCCGGGGCGAACCCCGGGGCACAGCTTCGCCGCTTAGTGCGAACGGCCGCCTTGGCGCAGCTTGCGCGCCGCGATGGCTTGCGCAGCCAGCATGGCGAGTTCGGCTTCGACCACGGCGATGTCGGCCTTGTCCTTGGCGTTCGCCAGGGCCTGTTCGGCCTTCTGGCGCGCTTCCAGGGCGCGGGCTTCGTCCAGGTCGGCGGCACGGATGGCCGTGTCCGCCAGAACCGTCACGCTGCCCGGCTGCACTTCCAGAATGCCCCCGGCGACGAAGATGTTCTCCTCGCCTTGGTCGGCACGAACGATCTTGACCGTCCCGGGGCGTATGCGCGAGATCAGCGGGGTGTGGCCGGGCAGAATGCCCAGTTCACCCGCTTCGCCGGGCAGCACCACGAACTTCGCCTCACCGGAGAAGATCGCTTCCTCTGCGCTGACGACATCCACATGCAGGGTAGCCATATCGGTTCCTTATTGCAGTTTCTTGGCCTTCTCGAAGGCCTCGTCGATCGAGCCGACCATGTAGAAGGCCTGTTCCGGCAGCGCATCGCACTCGCCGTTCACGATCATCTTGAAACCACGGATGGTTTCGGCCAGCGGGACGTACTTGCCGGGCGAGCCGGTGAACACTTCCGCAACGTGGAACGGCTGCGACAGGAAGCGCTGGATCTTACGGGCGCGGGCCACGGCCTGCTTGTCTTCCGGCGACAGTTCGTCCATGCCCAGAATCGCGATGATGTCGCGCAGTTCCTTGTAGCGCTGCAGCGTTTGCTGCACGCCACGGGCAACGGCGTAGTGCTCTTCGCCCACGACTTGCGGGTCGAGCTGGCGGCTGGACGAATCCAGCGGATCCACGGCCGGGTAGATACCCAGGGCGGCGATGTCACGCGACAGCACGACGGTCGAGTCCAAGTGCTGGAAGGTCGTGGCAGGCGACGGGTCGGTCAAGTCGTCCGCAGGGACGTACACGGCCTGGATCGAGGTGATCGAGCCGGTCTTGGTCGACGTGATGCGCTCTTGCAGCTTACCCATTTCTTCGGCCAGCGTGGGCTGGTAACCCACCGCCGACGGCATACGGCCCAGCAGTGCGGACACTTCGGTACCGGCCAGGGTGTAGCGGTAGATGTTATCCACGAAGAACAGGATGTCGCGGCCTTCGTCGCGGAACTTCTCGGCCATGGTCAGGCCGGTCAGCGCCACGCGCAGACGGTTGCCCGGGGGTTCGTTCATCTGACCGAACACCATCGCAACCTTGTCCAGAACGTTCGACTCTTCCATTTCGTGGTAGAAGTCGTTGCCTTCACGGGTACGCTCACCCACGCCGGCGAACACCGACAAGCCGCTGTGCTGCTTGGCGATGTTGTTGATCAGTTCCATCATGTTGACGGTCTTGCCCACGCCGGCGCCGCCGAACAGGCCGACCTTACCGCCCTTGGCGAACGGGCAGACCAGGTCAATAACCTTGATGCCGGTTTCCAGCAGTTCCACCGACGGCGACAGTTCGTCGAAACGGGGAGCCGGCTGGTGAATGCCACGCTTCTCGTCGTGCTGGATCGGGCCAGCTTCGTCGATGGGACGGCCCAGCACGTCCATGATGCGGCCGAGCGTGCCGGTGCCGACGGGCACCGAGATCGGGGCGCCCGTGCCGGTGACTTTCATGCCGCGACGCAGACCGTCGCTGGAGCCCAGCGCAATGGTACGCACCACGCCGTCGCCCAGCTGCTGCTGCACTTCCAGCGTCAGACCCTTTTCGGCGAACGAGGAACCCTCGTCGGCCAGAGTAAGCGCTTCGTAGATCTTGGGCATTTGATCGCGGGGGAACTGAATATCCACCACGGCGCCGATGCACTGAACGATGGTTCCGTTGCTCATGTCGATTCCTTGCTTGATAGCTTTTGACGGGATGCCGCGCCTCAAACGGCGGCGGCGCCCCCTACGATTTCCGAAATTTCTTTGGTGATCGCGGCCTGACGGGTCTTGTTGTAGACCAGTTGCAGATCGCCGATGACCTTCTTGGCGTTGTCCGACGCCGCCTTCATGGCGACCATCCGGGCCGACTGCTCCGAAGCCATGTTCTCGGCCACGGCTTGGTACAGCAGGCCTTCAACGTAACGCTGCAGCAGGTCGTCGATCACGCTACGGGCGTCGGGTTCGTAGATGTAATCCCAGCTGTATTCCGACTTCACTTCCGAGGTCTTGGCCAGGTTCTCAGCACCCGTCTGGTACGGATCATCCAAACCGCTGGCCAACGGCAGCAGGCGCAAGAACATCGGCTCCTGCTTCATCGTGTTGACGAAGCGGGTCGAAGCGACGTACAGCGCGTCGATGCGGCCTTCCAGGTAGGCGTCCAGCTGCACCTTGATCGCGCCCAGCAGGCGGTCGAGTTGCGGCTTGTCGCCCAGTTGCACTTCCTGGGAAACCAGTTTGGCGCCGATGCGGGTCAGCACGCCCACGCCCTTGTTGCCGAAGGCGGTCGCTTGCACGGCGATGCCGTTCTTCTCGAACTCTTTCAGCTTGGCCAACGTCACGCGGGTGATGTTGGTGTTCAAGCCGCCGCACAGGCCCTTGTCGGTCGTGACCATGATCACGCCGACCGCCTTGACGTCGCGCTCGACCAGGTACGGGTGGCTGTATTCGGGGTTGGCCTGCATCAGGTGCGCAGCAATCTCGCGCACCTTGGTGGCGTACGGACGGCCAGCACGCATCCGTTCCTGCGCCTTGCGCATCTTGGATGCGGCGACCATTTCCATCGCCTTGGTGATCTTGCGCGTGTTTTGCACGCTCTTGATCTTGGTTCGGATTTCCTTAATTCCGGGCATTGCGCTTTCCTGTGAAGACTGGCCGATGGGTTCCGCTGGCGCCTCATCCATCCGGGAAGGATGGGTGAGGCGTCGCGGACGCCTAACCCATCACTTTCTTAAAAAGCACCGTGCTTCTTGAATTCCTGGATGGCGGCGGCCAATTCGGCTTCGTCATCCTTGGACAGTTCCTTGGTGTCTTCGATGCGCTGGATCAGGGCCGCATGCTTGGCCTTCAGTTGATCCTTCAGCGACTTCTCGAACGACAGCACTTGGGCCACGTCCACTTCATCCAGGTAGCCGTTGTTGACCGTATACAGCGTGACGGCCAGTTCCCACACTTGCAGCGGCTGGTACTGAGGCTGCTTGAGCAGTTCCACCACGCGCTTGCCGCGTTCCAGCTGGCGACGGGTCGCGTCGTCCAGGTCGGAAGCGAACTGCGCGAAGGCGGCCAGTTCACGGTACTGCGCCAAGTCGGTACGGATACCGCCGGACAGCTTCTTGACGACCTTGGTCTGAGCAGCGCCACCCACACGCGACACCGAGATACCGGCGTTGATAGCGGGACGGACACCGGCGTTGAACAGGTCGGTTTCCAGGAAGATCTGGCCGTCGGTGATCGAGATCACGTTGGTCGGAACGAAGGCCGAGACGTCGCCAGCCTGGGTTTCGATGATCGGCAGCGCGGTCAGCGAGCCGGTCTTGCCCTTGACGGCGCCTTCGGTGAACTTCTCGACGTACTCTTCGTTCACGCGGGCAGCGCGTTCCAGCAGGCGCGAGTGCAGGTAGAACACGTCGCCCGGGTAGGCTTCGCGGCCCGGCGGACGGCGCAGCAGCAGCGAGACCTGGCGGTAGGCCCAGGCTTGCTTGGTCAGGTCGTCATAGACGATCAGGGCGTCTTCGCCACGATCGCGGAAGTATTCGCCCATCGTGCAGCCGGCGTAGGCGGCCAGGTACTGCATGGCGGCCGAGTCGGAGGCCGAAGCGGCCACGACGATGGTGTATTCCATCGCGCCGTGCTCTTCCAGCTTGCGGACCACGTTGTTGATCGTGGAAGCCTTCTGGCCGATAGCGACGTACACGCAGGTGACGCCCTTGCCCTTCTGGCTGATGATGGTGTCGACAGCGACGGCGGTCTTGCCGGTCTGGCGGTCGCCAATGATCAGTTCGCGCTGGCCACGGCCGATGGGAACCATCGAGTCGATAGCCTTGATGCCGGTTTGCAGCGGCTGCGACACCGAGCGGCGGGCGATAACGCCAGGCGCCACTTTTTCGATGATGTCGGTAGCCTTGGCATTGACCGGGCCCTTGCCGTCGATCGGCTCGCCCAGGGTGTTGACCACGCGGCCCTTCAGTTCCGGACCGACCGGGACTTCCAGAATGCGGCCGGTCGTCTTGACCTGGTCGCCTTCGGAAACGCCCGTGTAGTCGCCGAGAATAACGGCGCCGACGGAATCACGCTCGAGGTTGAGCGCCAGACCGAAAACGTTGTTGGGGAATTCGAGCATTTCGCCCTGCATCACGTCGGACAAGCCGTGGATGCGGGTAATACCGTCGGTCACGGACACGACGGTGCCCTGAGTACGGACATCAGCCGAAGCGCCCAGGCCCTCGATGCGGCTCTTGAGCAGTTCGCTGATCTCGGAGGGATTGAGTTGCATATTGACTCCTGGAATCCTGTTAGTTGCCTTAAGCGGCGAGCTGATCGCGCATGCGGGCCAATTGGGCTTGTACGGAAGTATCGAGCACCTGGTCACCGACGGCCACGCGCACGCCGCCGATCAGCGACGGATCAACGGTGACGCTGGGCTTGAGCTTGAGGCCGAATTTTTGTTCGAGCGCGGTAACCAGCTCTTTGACCTGGGCATCGCTCAACTCGAACGCGCTGGTGATTTCCGCCTGCGCCGTGCCGTCGTGACGATTCCGCAGCGCCGCGAATTGCGTGGCGATGTCGGGCAGCAGCAGCAGCCGGTCGTTTTCGACCAGCAGCTCGATGAAATTGCGGG
Source organism: Achromobacter sp. D10 (assembly GCF_035282245.1). Lineage (NCBI taxonomy): Bacteria > Pseudomonadati > Pseudomonadota > Betaproteobacteria > Burkholderiales > Alcaligenaceae > Achromobacter > Achromobacter sp. D10. The sequence goes on along the minus strand of NZ_JAYJLE010000001.1, from coordinate 1,019,477 downwards.
CGGCTTGAGGCAGTTCGGCCTTTACCAGGCCGGAGAACAGCTCGACGCGCTGCTTGTCGCCCAGACGCGGGTCGGCCATGGCCTCGCGCACATCGGGGTTGGAGGCGACCTGCGACAGTTCGCTGACCAGGTCGGACCAGGCCGGCAAGCCGGCCTTGTCGTCGCATGCCGCGCTGAAGAGCGCTTCAGCGTAGGGCCGGGCAACAGTGGAAAGTTCAGCCATGACGGTCCCGGATTAAAGCTGCGCGCGGAGCTGGTTCAGCAGCTCGGCGTGTGCGCGGGCGTCAACCTCGCGCTTGAGGATCTGTTCAGCACCCTTGACGGCCAGCGCAGCGACGTCGTCGCGCAGCAGGTCGCGGGCGCGCTGGACTTCCTGCGCGGCATCCTGGGCAGCCTGAGCCACGATACGGGCGCGCTCGGCTTCCGCTTCACGGCGGGCCTGCTCGATCAGGGAGGCGGCTTGCTTCTCGGCCTCGATGATGCGGGCGTGGTTTTCGGACTTGGCAGAAGCCTCGATCAGACTGACGCGCGCCTGGGCTTGAGCCAGATCGGCTTTGCCCTTCTCGGCGGCGGCCAGGCCGTCGGCGATTTTCTGGCGGCGCTCGTCCATCGCCTTCGTCAGGGGAGGCCACACGAATTTCATCGTGAACCAGCCCAGAACGAAGAACACGAGCATCTGGAAAATGATCGTCGCGTTCAGATTCACGGTCGTTCCTTTAACACCTTGCGGCTCCGACCGCACCCGGAAAGGGGCGTCACGGAGCACTCGATACTTTGCTTGGCGGCGACGGAGCTTGCACCCGCATCGCCGCCAGCGTCATGACCCGCCTTTTCGCCGGCGGGCGGTGCCTTAGCCGACGAACGGGTTGGCGAAGGCGAACAGCATGGCGATACCCACGCCGATCAGGAATGCCGCGTCGATCAGGCCAGCCAGCAGGAACATCTTCGTTTGCAGAGCGTTCATCAGTTCAGGCTGACGAGCCGAGGCTTCCAGATACTTGCCGCCCATCAGTGCGATGCCGATGCAAGCGCCGATAGCGCCCAGACCGATGATAAGACCGCAAGCGAGGGCAACGAAAGCGACGTTGGTCATGACAACTCCTTGGTTAGAAATCTGAAGTCAAAAATTAAAAAATAAGGGGTACTGCTCAATGCAAGATAATCTTGCTATCCCGTGCTGGCCGGGTGGCCAGCGCGGGAAATTCGGGGGATCAGTGGCCTTCGTGAGCCTGGCCGAGGTAAACCAGCGTCAGCATCATGAAGATGAAGGCCTGCAGCAGGACGATCAGGATGTGGAAGATCGCCCAGATGGAGCCGGCCAGGATGTGGCCGACGCCCAAGCCGATGCTGGAGGCGTTAAAGCCGGTCCAGGCGCCGCCCAGCAGGGCGATCAGCATGAAAATCAGTTCGCCGGCGAACATGTTGCCGAACAACCGCATGCCCAGCGACACGGACTTGGCGGCGTATTCGATCAGGTTCAGCAGCAGGTTGAACGGGGCCAGCACGATGGCGCCGATACCGTGCGCGTGGAACGGCGCGGTGAACAGTTCCTTGACGAAGCCGCCCGGGTGCTTGATCTTGATGCCGTAATAGAACATCAGCAGCAGCACGCCCAGCGACATGCCCATCGGCACGTTCAGGTCGGCGGTCGGCAGAATGCGGTGGTAGTAGAGCGGGTCGCCGTGCTCAGCGCCCAGGCCGGTGAGGCGCCAGATGGAGGGCAGCAGGTCGACAGGCAGCAGGTCCAGCGCGTTCATCAGGATGATCCAGAGGAACACGGTCAGGGCCAGCGGGGCGATGAAGAGGCGGCTCTTGGCATTGTGGACGATGCCCTTGGCCTGATCGTCGACCATGTCGACGATCATTTCCACGAAGGCCTGGAAACGGCCCGGAACGCCACTGGTGGCGCGGCGCGCGGCGCGCCACAGGAAGAAAATGACGATCAGACCCATCAGGCCCGACCAGAACAACGAGTCGTAGTTGATGATGTCGAACTGAGCGATAGCGCTCTGTTTCTCACCCGTATTGTTCAGATGCACCAGGTGGTGCTGAATATACGCGGACTGAGGCGACACGTCGCTGGCAGCAGCCATTTGAATCCTACCCTATTTGCTGTATGCCCGGCCCTTGCGAACCGGACGATTCCACGATTTCGTTTGCCGCAAACCTGCTCGGCGCTATGACAACTTGCGGAACATCATGAGCAGGAGATATCCCTTCAAGGTGAGTATCAGACCGAGCAGCACGGCAGGCCATACGAGGCTATCCTGCGCCACACGCGAAAGCAGCCACAACAGCAATGCCGTTGCGAACAACTTGATCAACTCACCAGAGAGAAAGGTAAAGGGACTGGCTTTACCGGTCCGTACGCTGACAGCAAGGCGCAATGCGAACAACGCATTGGGAATGAAATACGCTCCCGCCCCCGCCAGCGCCGACCAACCCGCCGCCGCCCCTCCGACAACCCCCGCAATCACTGCTGCTGCGAGCCCCATGGCACCTTGCGCTGCCAATGCCAACAGGAGCCCGCGGCTTGCTTGAGCATCCAGCGCCGCGCGATCCGCGTCACTGAGAACCAGAACTTTATCCGTCATGTCGTGGTCAAACACTGCTTGCCTATGACCGTGACCTTCAACCGGACCCTGCCGCACTTCCTGCTGCATGGAGTTCTGTTGCATCAAACTTCCTCGCTTTGCTTCTTGCCCCTATCAGAACCGGCGCTGCCTTGCTGCCTGTAGCTGCTGCCCGTAGCTGCCTCCCATAGCCGGCGTGCCGTGCTCTTGCACTGGCTTTCGCATTGATTCCAAAAGCATTTTCAATGCGCCACCCGCTACTTGTCAGCCGCTACGTGTTCTTATCCCGCAAGCGTCAAACCCGCAGAGTATAGCGTGATTCTTTTTACCCTAGCAAATGAACTTTCGGCCGTTTGTAAGGTGCAAACAACGCTTGGTTGGAACGAAATTAGGGACGCGAATCAGCTTGCGCGGCCTGCTGCGCAAACCCTGCGCGATGCAACGCGGCCTCCGCAATGGAGGCCGCGCTTTTTACCATCAAAACGGGATCAATCTTCCTTGACCGGCGGCGGCGCCCACTGGCCGTCCAGCGCCGTGTCCTGGGGCGAATACAGACGCATGCTGAGCAGGAATGGCGCATCGGCGGCAGGCGAGGCGATCCAGTTCGAGCGTTTGCGCTCGCCGGGATCGCGGCGCTGGATGTAGATATCTAGCGAACCGTCGGCGTTGTACTTCAGGCCGTCGGTGCTGCGCAGCACATAGCGGTTGGCCGGATTGTCGGCGAAGCCGTGCTTTTCGTCGTAGACGTGCAGCGACCAGAAAGCATTGGCCGGCGGCAGTTGCCCCTTGTCGAAATGCAGCACGTAGTCCTCATTGGAGTTCAGCGCGCGGCCCTTGGAATCCGACACGGTCACCGGATACAGCACATCCTCGGGCGTGGGCGCGCCCAGGCCTGCGTAGGCAATGGCGGCGCGGCGCGTGTAGTCCGTGCCATAGGTGCCGATCCCCGACAGGACCGTGCTCCAGCCGTTCATGGGCGTGCCCAGGCGCGACACTCCGTCGGCGATGCGCCGGCCCGCCAGCGGCTGCGCCTGCGTCAGGGCCTGCTGCACTGCCGGGCTCAGGCGGCCGTAGGAAAAAGGCTGCCGGCCATCCAGGCCGATGCGACGCATGCGGTCCAGGATCGGCGTGTCATTGGCGTGCGGCGGGTTGTTGCGCAGCACGTCGAAGAACAGCGTGAAGAACGAGGCTGCGTCCATGCCGGCGGCCTGTTCGGCCGGCGTGCCGTCGGGCACGGTCACGGGCATGGGCGGCGGCAGGTCGCTGCCGATCGGCGCCGAGCCGACGCCAGGCCCGGTCTGCGGATAGGCGCTACGGGAATTGCGCATGCCGGCGGGCCGGGTCGTGACGGTTGCAGCCAGCGGGCTGGCGGTCATGCCGGCCTGGATCTGGTTCACGGCCGCATAGTCCTGCGGACCGCCCGCCTGGGTCCAGCCGATCAGCCAGCCGGTGGCGGTGGGGCTATGGATCACGTCCATGCCGGGCGGCACGCTGCCCTGCCAGCCCGGACCGACGATCACGAACGACTGGGCGCCATTGCCATTGGTCCGCGTGCCGCGCGAGGCGAACACGTCGCTCCACATGTCCAGCGCCGACAACACTATATAGCGGTCGCCGGTCGCGGGCAGGTTCACGATCAGCGGCGCGCGCGACACGTCAAACCACAGACTGGAATACAACGCGTCGGCGCTGGGCCAGGGTGTGTCGCCCGCGCGCGGATCGGGGAAGGCGGCCTTGTGGCCGAACTGATTGACCGGCGCCTTGCCATCCAGTGGCGTCTGCACGGCCGTCGCCTTGCGGCGGGCCAATTCCATCAGGACCATCGGATAGGCGTAGACATAGGCGTCGATGGCGATATCGCGCAGCTCTTGCTCGCTCATCTGCGGCGCGGGCGCGGAGGCCGCCGGGTACGGCGTCTCGGACACCAGGCGCAGGGACGGACGCGGCGATTGCGCCTGGGCGGCGCTCAGGAAGCAGGCGCTCAGCGCACCGGCAAGGACCGCGGCGGACCACCGGCGGGTAGCGATAGATGTACGCATGCAAGGCTCCTTATTGATTTTGTCTGCAAGCGAGCCGCCGCGCCGGACTTGCCAGTTCGGGCAAGCCTCTCTGGCGCGGCACCTCGAGGTGACGCTTTTTCAGGATAGGACCGAACACTGCAACAAGGTGCTGCCGAACCGTTTCAAGGCGCAACGCCCGGGCGAGGAGTCGCGTAAAAGAAAACGCGCCCTGGCAGGGCGCGGGGGGCAAATCCAGAGTCGCCCGGGCAGCGGACCCGGGCGTAACAAGGATTAACGGTGTTTGAAGTCCGGTTTGCGCTTTTCAGTGAAAGCGGCCATCCCTTCCTTCTGGTCTTCCGTGGCGAACAGCGAATGGAACACGCGGCGCTCGAACAGCAGGCCCTCGTTCAGCGAACCCTCGAATGCGCGGTTGACGCATTCCTTGGCCATCATGACCGACGGCAGCGACATCGAGGCGATGACGGTGGCCGCGTCCATGGCCTCTTCCATGAGTTTGTCGGCCGCGACCACGCGCGACACGAGGCCGGCGCGTTCCGCTTCCTCGGCGCCCATCATGCGAGCGGTCAACGCCAGATCCATGGCCTTGGCCTTGCCCACCGCGCGCGGCAGGCGCTGGGTGCCGCCGGCGCCCGGGATCACGCCCAGCTTGATTTCGGGCTGGCCGAACTTGGCGGTATCGGCGGCGATGATGATGTCGCACATCATGGCCAGTTCGCAGCCGCCACCCAGGGCGTACCCGGCCACGGCGGCGATCACGGGCTTCCTGATGCGCTTGAGCGTTTCCCAGTTGCGCGTGATGTATTCGCTGCCATACACATCCATGTAGGACCAGTCTTTCATGGCGCCGATGTCGGCGCCGGCGGCGAAGGCCTTTTCGCTGCCGGTGATGACGACGGCGCCGATATCGGCGTCGGCTTCAAACGCCAGCAGCGCCGCGCCGAGCTCATTCATCAGTTGATCGTTCAAGGCGTTCAGGGCCTTGGGGCGGTTCAGCGTCAGCAGGCCGACGCGGCCCCGGGTTTCGACCAGCACAAACGACTCGCTCATTGATGTCTCCGAAGAAGTATGAAAGTAAGATATGGCCATGGAAAAAGACAACGCTCTGCCGCTACTTTACCGCCTTGCGCCCCACGATCCGGCCGGACACCGCTACCGGATAACCCTAAGCATCGCAGCCCCCTCCCCCGACGGTCAGCGCCTGTCGCTGCCGGCCTGGATTCCGGGCAGCTACCTGATCCGGGATTTCTCCCGCCAGATTGAATCGCTGACGGCCCATTCGGGCACGCGACGCGTGCCTGTCGACAAGCTCGACAACCACACCTGGCAAGCCGCGCCCTGCGAGGGTCCGCTGCGCGTGGAGTATGAGGTTTACGCCTGGGACCTGTCGGTGCGCGGCGCGCATCTGGATGAAACCCACGGCTTCTTCAACGGCACCAGCGTGTTCCTGCGCGTACACGGCCAGGACCATCTGCCCTGCCTGATAGACCTGGCACCGCCACGCTCGACTCCAGACTGGAAGGTCTACACCAGCCTGCCGGAAGCCCGCGGCCACAAGGGCGCCGCCCGCCGTCACGGCTTCGGGCTTTATCTGGCACCGGACTACGACGCGCTGATCGACCATCCGGTGGAAATGGGCACGCCCCAGGTGTCGCGCTTTGTGGCGCACGGCGCCGAGCACGAACTGGTGTTCACCGGGGTCGCGCCCAATCTGGACCTGGCCCGCATCACCGAAGACGTGCGCAAGATCTGCGAAACCCAGATCGCATTCTTCGAGCCGCGCAGCAAGCGCGCACCCTTCCTGGACAGTTCAGACCGCTACGTATTCATGACCATGGTCACGGGCGACGGCTATGGCGGACTGGAGCATCGTGCCAGCACGGCGCTGATGACCGCCCGCAAGGACTTGCCCGTAATCGGCCAACAGGGTCAGGGCGAAGGCTACCGCGGCTTTCTGGGCCTGGTGAGCCACGAGTATTTCCATACGTGGAACGTCAAGCGGATCAAGCCCGAAGCCTTTGTTCCCTACGATCTTTCGCAACCCGACCTGACGCGGCTGCTGTGGGTGTTCGAAGGATTCACGTCTTATTACGACGATCTGCTGCTGCTGCGTTCGGGCGCGATCACGCAACCCGACTACCTGCGCCTGCTCGCCAAGACCATCACCAGCGTCGCGCGCACGCCGGGCCGCAAGAAGCAATCGGTGGCGGAGAGTTCCTTCGACGCCTGGACTCGCTATTACAAGCAGGACGAAAACTCGCCGAACTCCCTGGTCAGCTATTACACCAAGGGCGCGCTGGTGGCGTTGGGACTGGATCTGCTGATCCGCCGGGAAACGGACGGCGCGCGCTCGCTGGACGACGTGATGCGTCTGCTGTGGAGCCGCTATGGGCGTGACTTCTACCAGGGCAAGCCGCAAGGGTTGCCGGAGGATGGACTGCCGGCGCTGATTCTGGAAGCCACGGGCGTGGACACGCGCCGCTTTATCGCGCGCCACGCCTACGGGACGGCGGATGTGCCTTTGGCGGAACTGCTGGAGCCCCAGGGCATCAAGCTGCAATGGAAGCCCACGGCCAATATTCCTTCACTGGATGTGCGTACGCGCAAGCAGGGAGAATCGCTGGTGCTGGCCACGGTGCTGGAAGGCGGTGCGGGGCACAAGGGTGGATTGTCGGCCGGGGATGTGCTGGTGGCGGTGGATGGCTTGCGGGTGGATGCGCCGGCCGGGCTGGAACTGCTGTTGGCGCAGTACCGGGCGGGAGATCGCGTGACCGTGCATGTGTTCCGGCGGGATGAGTTGCGGGAGTTCCGGGTGCGGTTGGGTGCGCCGGAGGCGTTGGATTGTGTGTTGACGAGTTGAGATTGCGGGTTTTTTGGGAGGGTCCGTCTTTGGGCGGCCCTTTTTTCTTGGTCCGTCCGGCACGGCGGCCCGCCCGGTGGCGCAGGGCAACGATTGCGGTCCGGAGCCTTCGCTCCGGACTGCCCCTGCGTCATCGTCCGCCTTCGGCTCCCTACGGATTCCCTTGGGCTTATCGACGCCCCGCGCCCCCGGGCGGGCCGCCGCGCCAGACTCGGTTGTTTGAATCTTCGCGAACGCCGGGACGTATCGTGTGCTTCGGGTTCTCGCCTCGGTCTGCTATGGCGGCGAAGATCTTGCGGGGCCCGCCCCCGGCCGGCCGCGCGGGCGGCCTTTGGGGGCTTACGCAAGGTCTTGCAGTTTCGGAGGACGCTGCGCGGTTGCCATCATGCCTCCTTCATTTGCGCGGCGGTTTGCAGGAACGTATCCAGCGCTCGTCTACGTCCTTGCCGACGGGTCACGGCGTAGACCATGGCGCGGGCGATGTCGGCGGGCAGCGTGCAGACGGCAATGCGGTCGGTAGCGTGGCGGCACGTGGAGCGCGGGACCAGGGCCACCCCCAAGCCTGCGGCAACCAAGGCCAGTTGCGCCGGGACTTCGGCGACCGTTTGCGCGACTGACAGGGTCACGCCAGCGCGGGCGCAGGTCTGGGCCAGAGCTCGGGCAAACGCGGAGGTGTCCTGGCGCAGCATGACGAAAGCGTCGCCCGCAAGGTCGCTCAGTTCCAGCCGCTTGCGTGTCGCCAGAGTATGGCCCTTGGGGAGCACGGCCACGACGGGATCGGGCCATAGGGGGATGGACTGCAGTTCCTCGTCGTCGACGGCGGTGCGGGAGATGCTGACGTCGATGCGGTGCCCACGCAGCGCGTCCAGTTGCGCGGCGGGGTTCATTTCGTTGAGCAGGACCGAGACCTGGGGATGGGAGGCTTTGTAGCGGGCGATCAGCGCCGGCACGGGGCCCATGAAGTGCGAACCGGACAGGCCGACCTCGATGCGGCCGGCCAGGCCCTGGTCCACGGCGCGGGCACGCACGGTGGCGTCTTTCAGGCTGGTGAGCAGCGCGCGCACGTCGTTCAGGAAGGCTTCGCCGGCCTCGGTCAGGGTTACGCGACGGTTGTTGCGGTCGAACAGCTTGACCTCGAGTTCGCGCTCCAGTTGCGCGATCTGCAGGCTGAGCGGCGGTTGCGAAATATGCAGGCGCGCCGCGGCCCGGGTGAAGTTCAGCTCTTCGGCCAGCACGGCGAAATAACGGAGTTGGCGGATTTCCATGGCGGCCAGTTATTTGGAAAAGATATCAAACCAGATAAAAACTATATTGGAAAATATCGTTCCCGGCGACCAGAATAAGTCTTGCCAATAGTGCACACGACAACATCCGGGGACCTGCAACAAGACAAGCGCGTGCCGTCGCAGGCACTGCCCCCGTGATACCCGCATTTCGCAGCTGGCTGCCCGCGCACCGCGGCGAGCCGGCCCTCTTACGCCTTCCGAGGAGCATCGCCATGACCACATCTCCCCGCGCCCTGCGCATCGGCCAGATCGTGCCCAGTTCCAACACCACCATGGAAACGGAAATCCCGGCCATGTTGCGCCTGCGCGAGACCATCGCGCCCGAGCGCTTCACGTTCCACTCCAGCCGCATGCGCATGAAACAGGTGACGGCTGCGGAACTGGCTTCGATGGACCGCGAGTCCGACCGTTGCGCGCAGGAGTTGTCCGACGCGCGCGTGGACGTGCTGGGTTACGCCTGCCTGGTGGCGATCATGAGCCAGGGCCTGGGCTACCACCGCGTTTCGCAAGAGCGCCTGCACCAGGCCACCGTGGACAACGGCGCGCCGGCGCCGGTGATCTCCAGCGCCGGAGCGCTCGTAGAGGGCCTGCACGCCATTGGCGCGCGCAAGGTCTCCATCCTGACGCCTTACATGAAGCCGCTGACCAAGCTGGTGGTGGACTACATCGAAAACGAAGGCATCGAAGTGCAGGACAGCCTGTCTCTGGAAATTCCCGACAATCTGAAGGTCGGCGCGCAGGATCCGATGGCACCGGCCAGCCATGTAGAGCGCCTGAACACGCGCGGCGTCGATGCCGTGGTGCTGTCCGCCTGCGTGCAAATGCCATCGCTGGCGTCGATCCAGCCGGTACAGGACCGCCTGGGCCTGCCGGTGTTGACCGCAGCCGCGGCAACGGTCTACCGGATGTTGAAGGTGCTGGACCTGGAAGCGCGCGTGCCCAACGCGGGCGAACTGCTCACGGGCAAGTACTAAGCCCGCGCGGCGCGTCCTACTTGCCCAGCGACAGGATCTCGTTGGCGTTGACGATGGCGCCCGCGATCTCCTCGGTGGTGACGCGCTTATTCATGGCTTGCTCGCGGATCAGGTCGTAGGCCTGATCCTCGGTGACGTTGCGCGTGCGCATGAGGATGCTCTTGGCTTCCGCGATGCGGCGCACGCCCAGGAGCTTGCCCTCGAGCTTACGCAGGCGCCGGGCATGCGACTTGATGTCGTCGTATACCTGGCGCGCCACCACCAGCGAAGACAAGAGGCCGAATGAGCGCACCGGCGACGGCAACACCGCCTTTGCGCCGATGCGCAGCACCGCCTCGACGATGGTCGGATTCTCGTACGTGACAATAGCGATGACCATGGGCGCGTCTTCGCTCTTGGCCCATTCGAACCCCAGGTCTATTACGTCAGGACGCACTGCCAGGAACACGGCATCCAGCCCCACCGGCAACGTGGGCGCCGGCGGCCAGAAGGTCTGGACCTGGCAGCCTATCCGTTGCAACTGCTGCGTCAATTGGCGGCCGTCGGCATCGTCGGGATGATAGACGGCGATCCGCAGCGTGCGCAGGTCCTTGAGCAAGGAAGGCGTCGCGCGCTCCGCGCGTTGGCGGCTGGCGGTATCGCCCATCAGATATCCAGCGAGCTCAAGGTGGCCGTCCAATCGCCCAGCGAATGGGTGACCAGGTACGGATCGGGATGCACGGGCCGCGTAGCCTCGCGCACGATGGTGAACTGGCCCTTGGCGTTGACCCGGCCGACACGGGGATACAGGCAGGTGTGGTGATTGGTCGGGTCGATGCGCACGCGGCCTTGCGGCGCCTGGAATTCGCTTTGCAGCACTCGCGGCAGGATCTGCGCGATTTCGTCGGTGCCGGTGTCGCGAAAGGCGTTGGCGAAGATGTGCATCTGGAAATATGCCGCTTCCCAGCAAAGGTTGGGCACGCAGTCGTGGCCGAAGCGCCGGCGCAAGCGTTCCAGGCAACGCCGATTGATGTCTGAATCAATGGACTGGAAGTAAGGCGCGGAGGTGAAGTGGCCGGCCGCCACCTCGGGTTCCATCTGGGAGATTTCCGCCTCGGACGTCGTCAGGCTGGCGATAGGCATCGTCTTCGGATCGAAGCCCGCGTCCGCGTAGGCGCGATACAGGCAGGCCGTGGAGTTACCCACCACGGTGGAGAAAATGAAGTCCGGCCGCTTGTTGCGGATGTCGTCCAGGATCTCCCGGTAGTCGCGTTCCGTCGCGGTCAAGGGCACGTAGCGTTCGCCGAGCTTGGCGCTGTCCTGCCGTTGCAGCACCAGCTCGCCCATGATGCGATTGGACTCGTAGGGATAGATGTAGTCCGACCCGATCAGATAGACCCGGGCGCCGAAGTTCGCGGTCATGAACTCCGCCAACTGCACGCTGTTCTGGTTCGGCGCGGCGCCGGTGTAGATGATGTTGTTCGAGAACTCGAACCCTTCGTACAGGGTCGGATAGAACAGCAGGCGGTTCCACTTTTCGACCACGGGCAGCACCGCCTTGCGGCTGCTGGACATATAACAGCCGAATATGACGTTCACGCGGTCTTGCGTGATCAGTCGTTCCGCCAGCACGCTGTAGGTGGCGGGATCCGACCTCGGGTCGTACCGCAGCGGCACGATTTCGCGGCCATCGACCCCGCCCGCCTCATTGATCTCGTCGATGGCCAGCAAGGTGCCATGCAATTGGGACCGGCCTATCGTCGATGTGGCCCCTGTTTCGGAAAACAACACGCCTACGCGGATAGGATCTTTGTTTGCCATGATCGAGACGGCCGCTGCCGCGGCCATCCATCCTTTTTCGAGTTCATCAGTTTCAGCACAGTCGCAGCCGCCGTCAACACGTGGATTCCTGGGGTCGTCATTGCGCTGTCCTGGCATACGCACGAACCAAAGCCTGCGGCAACGCCGCCGGATTCGTCACGATGCGGTAGCCGCGGAACCCGAACATGGCGCGTAGCTGGGGCTCGGCTTTCGCGTCCAGCGCCACGCAATACACGCTCACCCCCTGGCGGCGCAGGTCCAGCACCGCCTCGCGCGCGTCGTCCGTCAGATAGCGCGGATCATGCGCATCGACATCGGAAGGCTCGCCATCGGTCACGACGATGATGGCGCGCCGCTCTCCCGGAACGAGCAGCACCTGCGCGCCGGCATGCCGCAACGCTGCGCCCAGGCGCGTCGAGTAGCGGGCCTGGGCCGCGCCGATGCGATCCAACGCCGCGGCTACGAGGTCGCCGGCATCCAGCAAACGGTAGTAGTACACAGCCGACCGCGTATCCGAGCAGAATCCATGCACGGCGATCCGGTCGCCTTCTCCGGATGTCGCCTGCGCCAGCAACATCGCCGCCTGCTTCTCGAGGTCCAGCACCGTGACGCCGCCATCCGCCGCCCGGTCATTGGCGGATGCCGAAAGATCCAACAGCACCAGGGTGCTGCTGGCGCAGGGCTGGCTCCCTGGCCGCATGAAGAAACGCGCGTCCGGGGCCAGATCCAGGCGCCGGTCGATAAGGACCTCTATCGCGGCGTTCAGGTCGATATCATCCCCTTCCCACTGCCGCCTCAGGCGGCGCGCGCGGCTCAGCCGGCGCGACTGCGGCAAGGCCAGGCGGTGAGCGCGACCGGCCGGCGTGGGCGGCGAAGCGCCACTCCAACCAGGCAGCTTCTCGATCACGGTGCACCAGTCCGGGCGGTTGCGACCCAGCTTGTAATCCCATTCGGGATAGCGATAGCGGCCCAACTCCGTTTCTCCGCCGGCTTGCGGAAGGCCCTCCTGGTCCTGCGGCGCCGCATCGCCACGCTGGGGCGCGATCCCTTGCGTGCCCAAGGCCAGCGCGGGCGGCGGCTCGGCCGCATCCCCGTAATTCCACAGATAGGCGTTGTCGTCACGGTAGGGAACCGGCACGGCGTACTGCTGCGGATTGAAGCGCACCCGCATCTGGCCCAGATCGTTCGCGAGTATCGACGCCAGGCCGCGAAAAGCCGCCACATCGCGCAGATTGGCTGACTGCGCCTCGAACAGCATCCGCGCCTTGTTCACCCAATGGTTGTCATCGCGCAGCGTCGGGTCCATCAACAGCCGGCTCATGCGTTGCACCAGCGCTGCGAACCCCAGGTCGGCCGGCTCGGGCGGAGGCGGCACGAAAGGCAGGAACCAGCGGCGCACGCCGGGATAGTCCGCCATCAGCAGCCGCTCCACCCGCGCATCCTCGATGGCGGATACGACTGCCACGCCCATGGGTTTCAGGCTCAGGACCGGCTGAGCCGCCGGCGAGTAACGCAGATGGGCCGCTGCATGCGCGACGGCGGCGCGATACAGCGCCCAGCGGTCGGCGCCGTCCAGCACGGTATAGCTGTCCGGCACCAACAGGTGGGCCTGCGCAAGAATGGGACGCGAGGGCGGACCGTCCAGCGCCGGACGCCGCAAGGCCTCGACGGTCATCGCCCTGCCCGACAGGCCGCACAGCAGCCATGACAGCCTCGCCTGCGCGGCTTCCAGCTCCTGCGCGCCCGCCTCGCCATTCAAAGCCTCGCGGGCGTAGGCGTCGCGCAACTCGAAGTAGGCGCGCAGGGGGCCAGGCTGACGTTCATAGCGTCTCAGGCCTGCCAGCATCCAGCGCCCCAGCCCGCCGGCCGTAAGCGTGGCCATCAGCTGGTCAAGCCGGTCAACCACCGCCGCGCCGCATTCGGCGTCCTCTTGGTACAGCGCTTCAATCCAACGTCGAGCCTCGGCCGCCTGATCCTCGCCGCTGCGCGCAGCCAGGCGACGCAGCTTTTCGTCCAGCGCGCCTGTCAGGCGACCGCCGGTGCCGGCCCCTTCCCCCTGGGACAGGACGATTCGCATGTTCATTCCAGGTTTGCGTCGACCAGCGCGCTCAGCGCCGCCGCCATGTCAGGATCATCGGTCAGGGCACGCGTCATCGTCATGTCGCAGCTCTCGGCGGGGCTGACGCCGTCGCGGATCAAGATGCCGGCGTAGATCAGCATGCGGGTCGATACTCCTTCGTCCAGGCCGTGGCGCTTGAGCTCGCGCGAACTATGCGCGATCCGCACCAACCGGTCCGCCAGCTCAGCATCGATCCCGGCTTCGTGCGCCACGATTTCCGCCTCGCGCGCGGGCTCCGGATAATCGAAATCCAGCGCGACGAAGCGCTGCCGTGTGGAAGGCTTGAGATCCTTGGCGCTGCTCTGGTAGCCGGGGTTGTACGAGACCACCAACTGGAAATCAGGATGGGCCCGCACCACCTCGCCCTTCTTGTCCAGAGGCAGGATGCGCCGCGCATCGGTCAGCGGATGGATGACCACCGTGGTGTCCTGGCGGGCTTCAACAATCTCGTCCAGGTAGCAGATGCCGCCATGGCGCACCGCCAAGGTCAGCGGGCCGTCGTGCCACGCGGTGCCGTCCGCATCCAGCAGATAGCGGCCGACCAGATCGGAGGCCGTCATATCCTCGTTGCATGCCAGCGTGACCAGCGGACGGCCCAGCTTCCAGGCCATGTATTCCACGAAGCGTGTCTTGCCGCAGCCGGTGGGCCCCTTCAGGATCATGGGCAACCGATGCGCGTATGCATGCTCATACAGCGCGGTTTCCCGCCCCGTGGAGCGATAGAAGGGTTCTTGCGCAATCCGGTAGGTATCGAGCGGAGACGGCACGGTTCAAGTCCTCGGCAAGCGCCCGTCCAGCGAGGGAGGCCGGACGGACGGGATAGTGGGCAAGCGCGCCTAGCGATGCTTGGCGGCCTCGTTGGGAATGCCGTCCATGGGGCACTCCGGCGTGCCCACCGTGGACCGGGTGAAGGACTCGACCATCTTGCGCGTGCCCTCCGGATCGTTGATCCAGTTGGCGTAGAAGTTGTATGGGCAGGCCGCGACGCCTGTGGCTTCTTCGCCCGAATTGATCTTGCCGGTGTAGCCGCGGTGCACCAGCTTGAACAGATGGTTCTGCGACTGCATGTTCTTGCGCGCGTCGCGAATCAGGCTGGTGGAGAGCTCCGCGTACTGCACGCCCATGTCTTCCTCGCCGCATTCGCCCAGCGTGCGGCCGTCAAAGCCAATGATGGCGGAATGGCCGAAATAGGAGTAGACGCCGTCGAAGCCGGCGGCATTGGCCACCGCCACGTAGACGTTGTTCATCCACGCCATGGCCTTGGACACCATGACCTGCTGGTCCTTGGCGGGGTACATATAGCCCTGGCAGCGCACGATCAGTTCGGCGCCGCGCATGGCGCAGTCGCGCCAGATCTCCGGATAATTGCCGTCGTCGCAGATGATGAGGCTGATCTTCAGGCCTTTGGGACCTTCCGATACATAGGTGCAGTCGCCCGGGTACCAGCCCTCTATCGGCACCCACGGCATGATCTTGCGGTACTTCTGCACGATCTCGCCCTTGTTGTTCATCAGGATGAGCGTGTTGTACGGCGCCTTGTTCGGATGCTCTTCATGGCGCTCTCCCGTCAGCGAGAACACGCCCCACACGTTGGCCTTGCGGCAGGCATCGGCGAACACCGCGGTCTCTTCGCCCGGAATCGCCGACGCGGTTTCGTACATTTCCTTGGCGTCGTACATGATGCCGTGGGTGGAGTACTCGGGGAAAATGACCAGATCCATTCCGGGCAGGCCGCGCTTCATGCCCACGACCATGTCGGCGATCTTGCGGGCGTTCTCCATCACCTCCGCTCGGGTATGCAGCCGCGGCATCTTGTAGTTCACGACGGCCACGCCCACGCAATCGTTGCTGCTGGAGATATCTCCGTGTCTCATGACAATGCTCCTCGGTGATTGACGGTCATACCGTCAGGAAAGATCTGACTTTGTCCTGGTCGAGGCTCTCGCGGCAGGCCTCGTGCACGATTCGGCCCCGGTCGATCACCAGGAACCGGTCGGCCAGATCCAAAGCGAAACTCAGCATCTGCTCCGACACGACGATGGCGAAGCCGCGCTCCTCGCGCAACGCGTTCAAGACCCGCGCGATGTCCTTGATGATGGAAGGCTGGATGCCCTCGGTGGGCTCGTCCAGGATCAGGACGCGCGGGTTGGAAATCAGCGCCCTGGCAATCGCCAGTTGCTGTTGTTGTCCTCCGGACAGATTGCCGCCCTTGCGCCGCCGCATCTCCTGCAACACAGGGAAAAAACGGTATAGGTAATCCGGCACGGCTTTCAGTCCGCTGCGTTCGGCGCCCGCCAGGATGTTCTGCTCCACGGTCAGGAACGGAAAGATCATCCTGCCCTGAGGCACGAAGGCCAGGCCGTTGCGCACGCGCTGGTAGCTCTCCATGCCCGCCAACTCCACGCCGTCCAGCCGTATGCTGCCCGAGCCCGAGCGCAGCATGCCGATCAGTGCCTTGAGCAAGGTTGTCTTGCCCATGCCGTTGCGGCCCATGATGGCCACGGATTCCCGCGGCGCCACGTCGAAGCACACGTCGTGGACGACATGGGACTCCCCGTAACTCACGTTCAGCCTGTCGATCTGAAACATGGCGCATCCTCCTCTTCAATGGCCCAGGTACACGTCCAGTACGCGGGGATCGGCCTGCACCTCGGCCACCGTGCCCTCGCTCAGCAAACGCCCCTGATGCAACACGGTGACTTTGTGCGCGATGCGCTTGACGAAGTCCATGTCATGTTCGATGACCACCATCGATTTTCCGCGCGAGATACGCGCCAGCAATTCCGCCGTCTGTTCGCGTTCGCGCGGGCTCATGCCGGCCACGGGCTCGTCCAGCAACAGCAACTGCGGGTTCTGCATCAGCAGCATGCCGATCTCCAGCCATTGCTTCTGGCCATGGCTCAGCCGTCCCGCCTTCTCCGCCAGGCGGTCTTCCAGGAACACCTGTCCAGCCATGTCCTGAATGCGTTCGCGGATTTCCTGCGTGCGCCGAAACCGCAGCGAACGAACCACCCCGTGCGCGTTAGGCAGCGAGATCTCGAAGTTCTCCAGCACCGTCAGGTCCTCGTAGACCGAGGGCGTCTGGAACTTGCGCCCCACGCCGGCGCGCACGATGTCGAATTCCGCCATCCGCACCAGGTCGCGGCCCTGGAACATCACGCGGCCCGCGGACGGCCTGGTCTTGCCGCAGATAATGTCCAGCAGCGTGGTCTTGCCCGCGCCATTCGGGCCGATGATGACGCGCAGCTCATCCTGCGCCACACGCAGGCTCAGGCCGTCCACTGCCCGGAATCCATCGAACGAAACGGTCAGCTCCTCGACGCTCAGGATGGCGCCAGGCGCCGGGCGGTCGCTGCTCATATTCATGCTGGCGGGCTCCTGCAGGTCCAGGGTGGCGCTCATCGTGCGCTCCCCGCGGCGCGGCGCGCCTGAATCTGGCCGAAGACGCCGGCCAGCCCATTAGGCATGATCACGACGACCGCGATGAAGATGGCTCCCAGGAAGTAAAGCCACACTTCCGGAAAGGTCTCGGACAGATAGGACTTCAGGAAGCCGATCAGCAAGGCACCGACCACGGCGCCCGGAATCGACAGGCGGCCGCCGACCGCCGCATAGATCACCATCTCTATCGAGGCCACCACGCCGATCGCTCCCGGAGAGATCAGCCCCACCTGCAAGGTGAAGAAGGCGCCGCCGATGGAAGACAGGACGGCGGCCACGCAAAAGATGCAGGCCTTGACGTGCGCCGTGTCGTAGCCTGAGAAGCGCACGCGGTCCTCGCGGTCGCGGATCGCGATCAGGATCTTGCCGAGCCGGCTGCGCACGATCGCCAGCGCCGCCAACATCGCCACGACCAACGCGCCGGCCTCGATGAAGTACAAGCCCAGCTTGCCCTCGTCGCCGACGATGTCCCAGCCCAGGAGCGTACGGAAGTCGGTGATACCGTTGGCGCCGCCGGTGTCTCCCTGCTGGCCGACGATCAGCACGGTCAGCGTCATCGCCAAGGCCAGGGTCACAATGGCGAAATACACGCCGCTTACCCGCTTGCGGAAAATGGCCAGCGAGAAAAGATAGGCGGCCAGGCCAGGCAAGGCCACGATCAACAGCAGCGTCAAGGTCAGCGAATGAAACGGCTGCCACCACACTGGCAGGCTTTCCACGCTGCTCCACACCATGAAGTCGGGCAGTTCGGGCGCGGAGGCCTCCAGCTTCAGGAACATGGCCATCATGTACCCGCCCAGGCCGAAGAATATGCCTTGTCCAAGGCTCAGCACGCCGCTGTAGCCCCAGGTAAGCACGATGCCGATGGCGACGAATGCGAACGCCATGTACTTGCCGACCAGATTCAGCCGGAACGGATCCAGCGACAGCGGCAGGACGGCCAGGATCAACGCCGCGACCAGCAGGATCGCGAGTTCTTCGGTTCTCCGATGCAGGGCCTTCATTGCGTCACCCCCGAGTCTTGTTGGCGAACAGCCCGTTCGGGCGGAAATAGAGCACGAGGATCACCAGGACCAGGATCGTGACCTTGGCCATCGAGCCGCTCATCAGGTATTCCAGCGTGGTCTGGGATTGCGCGATGGCCAGGCCGGAAAATGCCGTTCCCAGCAGGCTTTGCACACCACCGAACACCACCACGATGAACGAATCGACGATATAGAGCTGGCCAGTGCCGGGATTGGTCGACCCGATCATGGTGAAGACGCACCCGGCAATGCCCGCCAGCCCGGAGCCCAACGCGAAAGTCAGCGCATCCACGCGCCGCGTGTTGATGCCGACAGCGCCCGCCATGGCACGGTTCTGGGTGACGGCGCGCACGCGCAGTCCCCACGCGCTGCGGTAGAGCAACAGATACACGCCTACGGCCACCAGCAGCGTGAGGCCCAGGATGAAGATGCGGTTCAGCGGAAACTGGAGATCGGGGGTCGGCTCCCATGCGCCGCTGAGCCAGGAAGCCAGCGGCACGCTGACCTCCTGCGCCCCGAATATCGAGCGGTAGGCCTGTTGCAGGATCAGGCTTAGCCCCCAGGTCGCCAGCAGCGTGTCCAGCGGACGGTTGTAGAACCAGCGGATGAAGCCGCGTTCCAGCACATAGCCGAATGCGAACGTAACCAGGAACGCCAGCGGAATGGCCGCGAACAGATAGACGTCCATCCAACCCGGCGCCCAGTGCTGGAACGCGACCGAAACCAGATAGGTCGTGTAGGCCCCCATGGCCATCAACTCGCCATGCGCCATGTTGATGACGCCCATCAGCCCGAACACGACGGCCAGGCCGATCGCCATCAGCAGGAGAATGCTGAACAGGCTGATCCCGTTGAAAAGCTGCATTGCGGCGATATCGAGATTCATGGTCGGGTTCCTGGCTGCGCCGGCGGCGAGGCCGCCGGCCAAGGGCCTGGCGCATATCCGCGCAGGCGTGGTCTACAGCTTCG
Source organism: Achromobacter sp. D10 (assembly GCF_035282245.1). NCBI lineage: Bacteria > Pseudomonadati > Pseudomonadota > Betaproteobacteria > Burkholderiales > Alcaligenaceae > Achromobacter > Achromobacter sp. D10. The sequence continues at coordinate 1,000,412 of NZ_JAYJLE010000001.1, read as the reverse complement.
GGAAGGGATTGGGTTCGATCAGATCCGCCGACTCCCAGACGATGTCGAACTGCCCATCGGGCCGCGCCCGGCCCACGCGCACCTTCTTCCAGACGTGATGGTTGGTTTCATGCACGCGCACGGTGCCCTCGGGCGCCTGCAGCGTGAGCCCCGCCGATGCCGCGATCACCTTGTCGGGTTCGAAGGAGCCGGCCTTCTCCACGCCCAGCTTCCACAGGTAGACGCTGTTGTAGGCGACCTCCATGGGATCGCCGATGACGCGGTCCTGGCCGTACTTTGCTTTGAAGGCCTTGACGAATTTTTCGTTGGCCGGATTCTGCAGGCTCTGGAAATAGCCCATGCAAGCGTAGTAGCCCGCGGCATTGTCCTTGCCGATGCCTTCAATCTCATTCTCGGAAACCACCGTGGATAGCAGCACGACACGCGTGCCATCCAGGCCGGCTGCGCGCAGCTGCTTGTAGAACGCCACGTTAGAGCCGCCCACCACCGTGCTGTAGATGCACTCTGGCTTGGCTGCCTTGATCTTGTTGATGATGGAAGAGAACTCAGTATGTCCCAGGGGTGCGTATTCTTCACCCACCACCTTGGCGTTCATGCGGGCGATGGCCGGCTTGGCGATCTTGTTGCAGGTGCGCGGATAGATGTAGTCGGAGCCGACCAGGAAGAAGGTCTTGCCCTTTTCACGCGCCATCCATTCCACTGCCGCGATCACGGACTGCGTGGCTTCCTGCGACGGGTAGAACACTCGCGCGTCCTGCTCCTGTCCCTCGTAATAGGTGGGGTAGTAAAGCAGGCCCTTGCTGCGTGACAGCACTGGCAGCAGCGCCTTGCGCGAGGCCGAGGTGTAGCAGCCCACGATGGCCGCGACTTTGTCCCGGTCCAGCAGCTTGCGAGCCTTTTCGGCAAACACGGCGTTTTCACTGGCGCCGTCCTCGACCACCGGTTCGATCTTGCGGCCCATCACGCCGCCAGCGGCGTTGATCTCTTCAATCGCCAATTTCTCCGCATCCACCAGAGACGCCTCGGCAATGGCGATGGTGCCGGACAGCGAATGCAGCAGGCCCAGTTTGACGGTGTCTTGGGCGTATGCCTGGCGGGGCAAGGCTGCCATCCCCGACGCGGCGCTCAGTATGACCATGGAGCCGCTGTGCTGCAGAAAGCGGCGGCGGTTGTATACGCTCATCATTGCGCTCCTGTGCGTTTCTGAAGGCAAGCCTCCGGCTAGGGCTTGCAAGCAAGCCCTGAGCTGCCCGGGATTGGGCAGGCGCCTTTGCCGACCACATCACGACGACTGCCGTCCGCCCGCAGCGTCCTCGTTTCTTCAGGCAAAGCTCCGCCCACGGCGCATCGAAACGCCATTCGAAGAAAAGCGATAGACAAACGGAAAACGAAAAGGCCCGAGCCGGATATTCCGGCTCGGGCCTTTTTGCCCTACGCCTGACTGGCAACACTGGCAGTCGGCGAAAATTTGAAGACGAACTCGCGTCTGGAAGGCATTCTGAAGAAGCGTGTGGCGCTATGCCATGCGTATTTTCCCTTAGCGGCCGCGGCTCGATGCCAACGCGCGGCGCAGCGCTGGCGCGGCGTCCCGCAGGTATTGCCACAAGCGGGTCGAGACCGGGCCTTGCGCCCGATCTGCGCGCCGCGCCATGACCAGTTCTTCGACGCTGCCCGGCAGTTGGCGGTTTGCAATGGAAAGCAAGCTGCCATCACGCAGCTCGTCTTCGATGAGAAAACGCGGCAAGTGCCCCCAGCCCATGCCCTGCAGGATGATCTCTTTTTTCATCAACTGATCCGCCACCGTGCATTGGCGCGCGCCTTCCACCGTGAAGTAGTCTTGCGGCGGCGTGTGCCTCGCGGTATCACGCATGACGCATTGCGTGTAGTCGCGCAGCAGCGCGGGCCGGAGGACGCGTGGCACGGGCTCGCGCAGAAAGCCCGGCGCTACCACGGGCACGAAAGACACCTTGGCGAGGTCCACCCATTCGATGCGGGCATCCTTCTTGTCCACGCGATGCAGGATAAGGTCGGCCTCGCCGTCATGAAGGCGTTCCTGCGGGCCGGACACCGCCTCGAAGTAAAGATCCAGGCGGGTGGCGGGGCAGTCCGCAAAAAAGCGGCTCAGCAAACCCAGCACATACGGGCGCGGACAGAAATCGCCGATCACGACACGAAGCTCGGTTTCATCTCCCATGGCGAGCTGTTCGGCGTGCGCGCGCAAAGCTGTCAGCTCATGCAGCAGCGACTGCGCGCGCGCATGGAAGGACTGCCCCGCGGCAGTCAGGGCCACGCGATAGCCACTGCGGTCCAGCAGGGCCAAGCCCAACTGCCGCTCCAGCTTCGCGACCGCGGCGAATACGGCCGGATGCGACCGGTGCAGCGATGCCGCGGCCGCCTGGAAGCCACCGGCGCGCACCACGGCGTCGAAGCATTGGAGATCATGCAACGTGAATTCGCTCATGTCCGTTTTCCAAACAATGATTGTGCGAACTTTGTAATTTTTTCTTTTAGGGCGCGCAACTACGATTTGCCTCACACCTGTCAAACGCGAGGTACACCATCATGCAAGACGTTTCCTTCTTCACCGCCGGCGACGGCGCCCGCATCGCCTACCGTTACGATGGCCGCGCAGACCTGCCCACGCTGGTGCTGGCCAACTCCATCGGCACCAGCCTGCATATGTGGGATGCTCAGATCCCGGCCCTGACCCGTCATTTCCGCGTGCTGCGCTACGACTACCGCGGCCATGGCGCATCCAGCGTGCCTCAGGGCCCCTACTCGCTGGACCGCCTGGGCCGCGACGTGCTGGAGTTGCTAGATGGGCTGAGCATCGCGCGCGCCCATTTCCTGGGGCTCTCGCTGGGCGGCATTGTCGGCCAGTGGCTGGGGGTGCATGCGCCGGAGCGCATCGACCGCCTCATCCTGAGCAATACCTCGGCCTATCTGGGGCCGGCGCCGCAATGGGACGAGCGCATCGCCGCCACACTACGGGCTCAGGACATGTCGGAAACGGCGCAGACCTTCCTCAGGAACTGGTTTCCCTCGTCATGGATCGAAGCCGGCCACCCCGCCCTGGAACCGTTCCGCTCGGTGCTGCTGGGCATCGACAAGCATGGCTTGGCGGGTGCGTTTGCCGCCGTGCGGGACGCCGACCTGCGCCGCACCGTCGCCCTTATTCCCAACCCGACACTGGTCATCGCTGGCCAGCACGACACGGTCACCGCGGCCAGTCATGGAGAACAGATAGCCGCGACCATCCCCGGCGCCAAACTGCTGACGCTGCCGGCCGTGCATATGCCGAACATCGAAGTGCCGGAGGCGTTCGAGACCGCAGTGGTGGAGTTTCTGCTCGCGGCCTGAGCCCACGCCGATCAGTTCAGCTTGGCGCCCGAGGTTTCGACTGCCTGTTTCCAGGTTGCGAGTTCACGGTTGATGTGGTCGGCAAACACTGCGGGCGAGGAGCCCACCACCTCATACCCGTAGCCCTCCACCTGCTGCTTCAATGCGGGTACTGCCAGTGCTTCGGCCATGCCGCGGCTCAGGATGTCTATGATTTCAGACGGCGTGCCGGCTGGCGCCAACACGCCGTACCAGCCGTTGACGACGAAGCCAGGCACGCTTTCGGCCACCGTCGGCACATCGGGCAGCAGGGGGGAGCGGCGCTCCCCCGTCACGGCGATGGCCTTCAGCTTTCCTGCTCGAACTTGAGGCAGCGACGTCGAGATGCTGTCGAACATCAGTGAAACCTCGCCGCCCAGCAAGGCCACCACGGCGGGGCCGCTGCCCTTGTACGGCACATGCATCATGTCGACTCCCGTCTGGTTCTTGAACATTTCGGCAGCCAGGTGACTGGTATTGCCGTTGCCCGCCGACGCGAAGCTGAGTTTGCCCGGATGGGTTTTGCCATAGGAAACCAACTCGCCAATGGTATTGGCCGGCGTGCTCAACGGCGCCGCCACCAGCATCGGCAACGTGGCCACCAGCGACACCGGCGCAAAATCACGACGCGTGTCGTAAGGCAGGGACGGATACAGGCTGGGGTTGATCGCGTGAGCTGCGAGCACCATCAGCAGCGTGTAGCCATCGGGCTTGGCGCGCGCCAACTGTGCGGACGCGATGGTTCCGCCGGCGCCGGGCTTGTACTCCAGCACGACGGGTTGACCCCACTTCTTCTGCAGCTCCGCGCCCAAGGGACGCGCCAGCATATCCGCGCTGCCGCCGGGCGGATACGGGATCAAGAGAGTGATCGGCTTGTCGGGATACGAGGGTGCGGCATGCGCCGCGGCCAGGCAGACCATGCCGAGCAGCGCTGCTGCCGATAGGGAACGGATCATCAGGATCTCCTTGGTCCGGGGTCCGGGTCCGGGCATCAGGCGTAGCGGGGCGTGCCGGCAGCATCCAGCACGATGCGGCGCGGCGCCGAAAAATGCAGCCGCGCCTCGGTAGCCGAGCGCAGGAAGGCTTCATCAATGCCGAAATGCATGGCGTGGACATTCAGGCCTTGCGGCGTCACGTCGATTACCGCCAGGTCGGTGTAAATGCGCGCGACCACCCCCTTGCCCGTGAGCGGATACGAGCATTGCCTCACCAGCTTCGGCGAGCCATCGCGGCCGCGATGCTCCATCATGACCCACACTTGTCTCGCGCCAACCGCCAAGTCCATCGCGCCGCCCACGGCAGGAATGGCGTCTTTCGCGTCGGTCTTCCAGTTGGCCAGGTCGCCTCGTTCCGACACCTGAAACGCGCCCAGCACCGCATAGTCCAGGTGGCCGCCGCGCATCATGGCAAAGGAGATCGTGTGCTCGGTGATGGATGCGCCTTCCCGCAGCGTGACCGGCTGACGGCTGGCGTTGATCAGATCCGTATCCACATACTGACCGCTGGCGGCGGCGCCCATGCCCAGGATTCCGTTTTCACTGTGCAGGAGTATGTCCTTGTCCGGCGGCAGATGGTCGCCCACCAGGGTCGGCATGCCGATGCCCAGGTTGACGATGGAGCCGTCCGGCAGATCGCTGGCCAGCAACTGCGCGATCTGCTGTCGGGTCAGGCCGATGGTTTCTTGCATGTCAGGCCTCCACGCGTACGACGGACTTCACGAAGATTCCCTGCGTCATGACCTGTTCGGGCACGAAGGCCCCGAGGGGCACCACCTCATCGACCTGCGCGATGGCATGCCCTGCAGCCATGCACATCACCGGGTTGAAGTTGCGCGCGGCGTGCCGATACATCAGGTTTCCCCAGCGATCGCCCTGATGGGCGCGGATCAGCGCATAGTCACCGCGCAGCGGCTGTTCCAGGACGTAGCCCACCCCGTCGATCACCTCCTGGCGGCGGCCTTCGGCCAGTTCGGTGCCGTAGCCAGTAGGCGTGTAGAAAGGCCCCAACCCCGCGCCCGCAGCGCGCAGGCGTTCGGCCAAGGTGCCTTGCGGCACGCATTCCAGTTCGACTTCGCCGGCGCGGTAGGCGCGCGCGAAGACTTCGGAATTGGGCGGACGCGGGTGCGAGCAAATGATCTTGCGCACTTGCTTGCGGATCAGCAACGCGGCAATACCGCGTTCGAACGTACCTGCATTGTTCGAGATGATGGTGAGTTCGCGCCGCCCCAGTTCTGCCAGGCAATGAAGCAGTTCATAGGGAACGCCAGCCTCTCCAAAGCCGCCGACCAGCACCGACGCGCCATCCGGAATCACCGCCACGGCATCGGCCAAGGACGCTTGAATCTTGTCGATCACTTATTGCTCCTGGACCAGGCCCGCCGCATCCACGATCTGCATCCAGCGGGCGCGTTCCTGATCGATGAATGCGGAGAATTCCGCGGGAGTGTTGCCGCCCGCCTGCCCGCCCATAGCCTTGAAGCGGTCGCTGATGTCGGGACTGCGCACGACATCGCGCGTAGCGATGTAGAGCTTGTCCACGACATCCCGTGGCGTGCCGGCTGGTGCCACCAGGCCGAACCAGGCGGTGACCACCATGTCCTTGACGCCGGCTTCGGCCATGGTCGGCACGTCCGGCAGTTCCGCCAGGCGCTTGTCGCTCGTGACGGCCAGCGCTCGCAGCTTGCCTGACTGGATGTAGGGCATCGAACTGGGCAGGTTGTCGATCATGAAGGTGAACTGCCTGCCCAGAAGCGCCGCCACCGCGGGCCCCGCTCCCTTGTAGGGAATGTGCGTGCCGGAAATCTCCGCGCGTTGCTTGAACAGCTCGGCCGACAGATGCGGCGACTGGCCGGCGCCGGAGCTGCCAAAAGACACCTTGGCAGGATCCCGCCGCGCTTCTGCCCGCAGGTCTGCCACGCTGCGGACCGGCGAGGCTTCATTCACCACCAGCACGTTGGGCACCGAGATCACCAGCGTGATCGGCGCGAAGTCGGCCGGTTTGTAAGGCAACGTCTTGTACAGCGCGTAGTTGATGGCGTTAGGGCCGATGTTGCCCATCAGCAGGGTGTAACCGTCGGGTTTGGCGCGTGCCAGCGCCTGGGCGCCGATGATGCCGGCCGCCCCCGCGCGATTCTCCACAATGACCTGCTGGCCCAGCTTGGCGCTAAGTTTGTCAGCAATCAATCGCGCGGAGATATCGGTGGTTCCGCCGGGCGAAGCCGGGATAATCAGCGTGATCGGCCGTTCAGGCCAAGCGGCCTGGGCCGGACAGGCGAAGGCAAGCGCCATCGCGCTGGCAGCCAGCCAGCGATATGCGTGCAACATGTTTGTCTCCCAATGCAATCATTGTTCGATCAACTTGTGGCACAGAGTGTGGTCGCCGCGCGGGCAAATGACCATTCTCGAATCTGGATGAGAGGCTTCGCCTGAGCTGAACGCCGCACCCGCCGCCCATTGGCAACCTGAGGAGAGGTCCGCCATCCGCGTTCCGCGGCGGGCAAGGCCATCCATCGACTACACGCCGCCGCGCTCCCAGCGGCGCTGGATGGCCTTGGCGGCCACCACGCCGTCGGCCATGGAGGTCACGACGCAGGGATGCATGCGATGGGCCACTTCGCCCACGGCGTAGATGTCCGGCACGCTGGTCTCGGCGGTGGCAAAGTCCGTGCGGATGTAGCCACGTTCGTCGCGAGCCAGGTGCAGGCTGTCGGCAAAGCCGGCCTGGGGCTCCCAGCCGTAGAAGACCAGGATCAGGTCGTACTGCCGGCCATCCACGCTGCGAGTGGCCGGGTCTACTTTGTATGGCCCTATGCGCACGCCCTCGCGGCCGGCGCGCGTCACCCATTGCTGCTGGGCGCGGACGCTGCGGGCATAGAGATGCACGCTGCGGGCGCCACGGTTGCGCACATAGACGTAGTTCTCGAAGGCGTTGTCGCCCCCGCCCAGCACCGCCACGGACAGGCCCGAATAGTCCTGCGCCACGATGGGCGAACCGGGTCCGATGAGCACGCCGGGCCAGGATGCGCCGGGCGGATGGTCCGGCAGCCCCTTGGCGCGCACGCCTGAGGCAATGACCAGGGTACGGCCGCGCACCAGGGATTCCGCGCCTTGCGGGCCGGTTAGCGTGGCCTCGATGCCGCCCTTGCAGGGACGCACCCCCGTTACGCGGGTCTGCAAGCGCACCTGCACGCCGGCAGCCCGCACGCTAGTGTCGATATTGGCGGCCACCTGCTGCCCGGTCACGCCGGGCAGCACGGCGATCCAATCGTCGGCAAAGGGATTGTCATTGCCCAGCCCGCCGAGCCGGGGTCCTGCCTCGACCAATAACGGGGACAGGCCCAAGCGCGCCAACCACAGGGCGCAGGAGGCGCCGGCCGGGCCGCCGCCTACAATGACCGAATCGTGCAACTGTTGCATTTCACCCCTTATTGACTGCGCCGGCGCCTCGCGGGCGCCCGGACATGGCCGGATTGTAGCCAGCGCGCTGCCCCCGTTCCGCTGTCGCCTTACAATTCCGGGCTATCCCACCCAGGTTTTCATCATGCCTACACGCCGCATCATTCTTTCCGGGCTTGCGCTCGACGCCCGCATCGGCATCCTCGAGCACGAGCGCCGCGCCACCCAGCCCCTGCATGTCGACGCCGACTTCGACGTGGACATCCAGCGCTCGGTCGACGACCACGACATCCATAGCGTGCTGGACTACCGCCGGCTGCGCGAGGCCATCGTGGAAGAGTGCACGCAGGCGCACGTAAACCTGATCGAAACCCTGTCCGAACAGGTCGCGGCGCGCCTGCTGGCCGATTTCCAGGAAATCCGCGCGTTGCGCCTGCGCATCAGCAAGCCCATGGCCTTCTCCGACTGCGCGGCGGTGGGCGTGGAAATCCAGATCACGCGTTGACCATGAACGACATTGCTACCCCCGAGGTGCGCTTTCGCACCGAAGCCGAGGAAAAGCGCCGGCACGAAGGCAACAAGCTGACCAAGCGCCTGGCCCGCGAAACCACGCGCGCCCTTTCCGACTACAACATGATCGAAGACGGCGACCGCGTGATGGTCTGCCTGTCGGGCGGCAAGGATTCCTACGCGCTGCTGGACATCCTGCTTCAGCTGCAAAAGCGCGCGCCCTTCAAGTTCGAGCTGATCGCCGTCAACCTGGACCAGAAGCAGCCGGGCTTTCCCGACCATATCCTGCCCCAGTACCTGACGGAGCTGGGCGTGCCTTTCCACATCGAGACGCAGGACACGTATTCCATCGTCACGCGCGTGCTGGAAGAAGGCAAGACCATGTGCTCGCTCTGTTCGCGCTTGCGCCGCGGCATCCTGTACCGCGTCGCATCGGAACTGGGCGCGACCAAGATCGCGCTGGGACATCACCGCGACGATATCCTGGGCACCTTCTTCCTGAACCTGTTCTACGGTGGCAAGGCCAAAGGCATGCCGCCCAAACTGGTGTCCGACGATGGCCGCCACACGGTGATCCGCCCCCTGGCCTACGTGCCGGAAACCGACTTGATCGCCTACGCGGAACTCAAGCAGTTCCCCATCATTCCCTGCAATCTCTGCGGCTCGCAAGAGAACCTGAAGCGCAAGGAAGTAGGCCGCATGATCAAGGAATGGGACAAGCAGCATCCTGGCCGCTCATGGAACGTGTTCAATGCGCTGTCGCGCGTGGTGCCCTCGCACCTGATGGATCGGGACCTGTTCGACTTCGTGGGCCTGAAGCCCAGCGGCATGCCGGACGCCAACGGCGACACGGCGTTCGACGCCGAGGACCCGCAGGAAGATGCGGGGGAAGCCTGCGGCGATGCGCCGCAAGCGCAGGAGCCTGGCGCCATTGTCGAGAAGAAGATGACGTTCACGCGCAGCTAAACCGGCGCGGGCAAAAAAAAGGCTGCGCAAGCAGCCTTTTTTTGCGGCCCCGGCGGGCGCCTACATCAGGCATTCAATACCCTGATGGGCTTGCCTGCCTTCCATGCCTTCACCGCTTCGAGCGCGTTCTGGTAGAAGGCTTCGAAATTCTCGCGGCTGACATAGCCCAGATGCGGAGTCAGGATCACGTTGTCCAGGTCGCGCACGGAATCCGTGGGCGACAGCGGCTCTTCGGGATAGACATCCAGGCCGGCCCCGGCGATACGGAACTTCACCAGCGCGTCCATCAGGGCTTCCTGGTCCACCAGGCCGGCGCGCGAGGTATTGACCAGATATGCGGTGGGCTTCATCGCGGCCAGCGCCGCGGCGTCGACGACATGCCGGCTGCGCGCGGACAGGATCAGGTGCAGGCTGACGACATCGGAGGTGGCAAATAGCTCGTGCTTGTCCACCCGCTTCACGCCCACCGCCTCGGCGCGTTCGTCCGTCAGGTTGGGGCTCCAGGCCACCACGTTCATGCCGAACGCCAGCCCCACCTTGGCCACAGCCGTTCCCAGCTTGCCCAGGCCCAGCACGCCCAGGCGCTTGCCCGCCAGCGGCTCGGGCATGGCAGTCTGCCACATGCCGCGGCGCATCGCCGCGTCTTCAGCGGGCAGGTGCTTGAACAGGCCCAGGATATGCGCCCAGGCCAATTCGGCCGTGGCGGTGTTGGCGTCGGCGCTGCCAGGCGCGCCGCAAACGATGATGCCTTGCTCGGCGCAGGCTTGCATGTCGATGGAATTGTTGCGCATGCCCGTGGTGACCAGCAGGCGCAGATTTGGCAGGGCGCGGATCCGTTGCGCGGGGAACGGAGTGCGCTCGCGCATGGCGACGATCACATCGAAGGGTTCGAGCGATGCCTCGACCTGCCCTTCGGGGATGAAATTGTTGAAGATCCGCACCTCGGCGTCACCGCCCAGCGAGGTCCAATCCGCGTAGCGCTGGGCTACGTCGTGGTAATCGTCGAGTATTGCGATTTTCAAGAGGTGTCTCCGGGTGGCGTGGCGCCTGTGGCGCCAGCCTCCCGGCCGGCGCACCGCGCCGGTCAGTTCAAGCGGGCTTTGAATTGCTCCAGGGGCAAGGCGCCGCTGGCGCGCGAGCCATCTTCAAAAAACGTGGTCGGCGTGCCGCGCACCATCAGCTTCTGGCCCAGGGCCAGCAACTTGTCCTCGGGCACATCGCAATTCGCCGTCGCGGGCTTCTTGCCGCGCAGCATCCAGTCGTCCCAGGCAGCGCCCGGATCCTTCGAGCACCACACATCGCGCACCTTGTCCTTGGAGTCCGGCGACAGGATGGGATAGAGGAAGGTGTAGACGGTGATGTTGTCGACGTTTTCCAGGGTCTTGCGCAATTGCTTGCAATAGCCGCAGTTGGGATCTTCGAAGATCGCAACCTTGCGCGAACCGTCGCCCTTGACCTGCTTGATGGCCAGGTCGAGCGGCAATTGGTCAAACGATACGGCGCTCAGCCGTTCCTGGGATTCGCGGGTGACATCGCGACGCGTCATGGCATCGATCAACGGACCTTCCATGACCCACGTCACCTTTTCATCCGTGTAGATCAAGTCCATGCCCAATTGAACTTCGAACAGGCCGTAGGGCGTGCGGCGCACAGCAGTCACATCCATGCCGTCGAAACGCTGGCGAAAACGATCCTTGACCGCGTCCGCCACGGGATCGGCCGGCGCCACCTGGGTGGTGGAATAGCTCTTGTCGCCCTTGCCGGGTTGCCCGACGGACTGCGTGGAGACGGACTTGTCTCCCTGGGCCGCCGCGCCGGCGGACAAGCCCAGGCCCGCGGCCAGGAAACAAGCCGCCAGCGTGGCGGATATGCGGAAATTCATCGGTACTCCTGTACTTGTCTATCGTGTTCTTGTGCGGAAAGGGTAACCGATCCGCGCCTGGGCGAATCCGGCCTGCACGAGCAGGCGCCCCCTGTAAATCAGACAGCCCACCGGCGGGCGAGGTTCCGCCCGCGGCGCCGAAAGCGCCTAGTTGGCGGAGGCGCCGGTAATCAGGCGGCGCTTGATCAGCGGGGTCCGTTCCACCCAGTGCATGCCGGCATTGCGCAACCAGACCAGCGGCGTCGCCCGCGAGGCGAACAGCTTGTGCAGGCCATCCGTCGCCAGGCGCATGGCCAGGACCGGTTCGGCCCGCGCGCGCTGATAGCGGTGCAGGACGCGCAGGTCGCCCGCCGCGCGGTAGGCCTCGCGGCCCGCCACGATGCGGGCCAAGGCCTCGACGTCTCCCAGGCCCAGGTTCAGCCCCTGGCCCGCCAAAGGATGCAAGCGGTGCGCCGCGTCGCCTGCCAGCGCAATGCCGGGCGCAACCATCTGGGCGCGTTCCAGGGTCAACGGAAAACCGTGCAGCTTGCTACGGACCTTCAGCGCCCCAAGGCGGCCTTCGGCGGCATCGGCCAGCAAGGTTTCCAGGCGAGCGGCCTGTTCCTCGGGCGGCAGGGCCAGCAAAGCCTGGGCAGGCTCGGCGCGCATGGACCAGACCATGGAGACCTGCGGGCCGGCCGAGGTGTCGGGCAGCGGCAGCAGGGCCAGTACGCCGTCGTCGCGGAACCACTGGAAGGCAGTGCCCTGGTGCGGACGTTCGGCATCCAGGTGCACCACCAGGCCCGTGTCATGGTAGGACACGGATTCATGCTTCAGGCCCGCGGCCTCGCGCAGCGGCGATGCGGCGCCGTCCGCGCCGACGAAGAGCTCGGCCTCGATGCGAGCGCCGCTTTCGGTGTCGATGGCGCCGTCCCGGTAGCCCGTGCAGCGGTCCTCTAGCCAGGGAATTCCGAACATGCGGACGGCCTGGATCAGCACCCGCTCGATTTCGCCGGATTCGACGATCCACGCCAACTGCGGCAATGCGGCCTGCCAGGCGCTCAGGTTTACCTGGCCATCAGCGTCGCCGTGGATCTCCATGCCAGTGACCGGGGTCAGCCGGGACGCCGGCATGGCATCCCACACGCCCAGCTCGGCCAGAAAGCGCTGGCTGGCGGGCGAAATGGCATAGACGCGCGGATGGTAGCGGTCGGCATCGGCCGGCGGCACGCTGGCGCGCGGCGCCAACACCGCCACGCGCTGGCCGCGGCGGGCCAGCGCCAGCGCGGTGGACAGGCCGACGATGCCGGCCCCGCAAACAACGATCTGATGGCTCATCTTGCGCTCGGTTCCCCGGCCTGTTTAGGCCACAGCACCCACATCTGGCCGCGCTGCTTCATGCGGCCGGCCTGCTGGCCGGCTTCGTCGCCGTAGCCCCAGTAAAAGTCGGCGCGGGCAGCGCCGCGGATGGCCGTGCCCGTATCCTGGGCCAGGACCAGCCGTTGCAACGGCCGGTCAGACGCGGGATAGGTCGTGGCCAGGAACACCGGCGTGCCCAGCGGCACGAAACCGGCGTCGACGGCGATCGAGCGCATGGGCGCCAACGGCACGGCGTAGGCGCCCTTGGGGCCTTGTTCCGGATCGACCACCTGCTCTTCCCGGAAGAACACCACGGCCGGATTCGCATTGAGCATTTCCGGCACGCGCTTGGGGTTGCGCTGGGCCCAGGCGCGGATGTTCTGCATGGAAGCCTGGTCGGCGGAGAGCTCGCCGCGATCGATCAACCAGCGGCCGATGGATGCGTACGGCTGACCGTTGTGGTCGGCGTAGGCCACGCGGATGGTCTTGCCGGAGTCGGGCCCGTCGGTCAGCTGCACACGGCCCGACCCCTGTACCTGCAGGAAGAAGTTGTCGACGGGGTCGTCCACCCAGACCAGCACGGGCGGGCGGCGACCCGAAGATTCTATCGCCGCGCGCGTGTCGTAGGGAACCACGCGCTTGCCATCCAGCTTGCCGCGCACGCGCTTACCCGCCAATTCCGGATAAATCGAGCCCAGGTCGATGGTCAGCAGATCAGAGGGCACGGCATACAGCGGCCATTGATGGCTGCCGCCCTGGCGGCGCGAACCGCGCACCAGGGGTTCGTAATAGCCCGTCACGGTATTGGTGGCCGGCTTGCCGTCGGCCGCGTTCAGGCGCCAGGGCTGCAGGTACGTCTGGAGAAAGCGGCGCACGCCTTCGCCGTCGCCAGCGGCCGGCGCGCGGGCCGGATCCGCGGCGGCGGCGCAGACCGGCTGCCAGGCCCGCGGCGTGGCACGCGCGGGTGCGGCCAGGTTGCCGCTGGTCGGCCGCATCAAACCGCGGCAATTACGCAGGAACAAGGGCCAGAACCGCGACAGGTCGTCGTTGGTCCAGCCGGGCATCTCGGCCCAGTTGGCCGCCTTGAACTTGCCTGCCAGCGCACGCGGCGGGGAGTCGGGCAGCGCCGACAGCGACGGCACCACCAGAGGGCCGTCGGCCGCGGGCGCGGACGGGCCGGGGAGTCCGGACGAACCGGAATCGGGGGGGATGTCGGAAGGGGTGGAACATGCCGCCAGCAATACGGACAGCACGGACAGACTGAGAATGCGCTTCATGAGCAAATGAAAAAACGGGCGACGGGCGGCCTGGCCATTCAATGCAGGGTGCGTGGCATGGCCAGGACGAATTCGGAGATCGGCACTTCGAACGGAATGCCGTTCTCGCCGACGCAGTGGTAGGTGCCCCGCATCGTTCCCACCGGCGTGGGCAGGGGACAGCCGCTGGTGTATTCGAAGGTTTCGCCGGGCGCGAGCAAGGGTTGTTGACCCACGATGCCCAGCCCGCGCACTTCCTGCACGCGCTGGTTGCCGTCGGTAATGATCCAGTGACGACTGATCACTTGGGCGGGATGTTCGCCGGTGTTGGTGATGCGAACGGTGTAGGCAAACACGAACTGCTGCTCGCCGGGATCGGACTGTTCGGGCACGAAGCGCGGAGAGACAGAGACGCTCAGGTCGTAAGGTTTCACAGTCCTTCCCTGTGTAGTGCTGGCGGGCGGCCGTGGTACGGCGCCGGACGCTGGAAAAGACGCGGTTCCCGGACCTGCCGGGCCGGGCCATTCCCGGTACCGCGCCTCAAACTGCAATAATGGCACATTATGCCCTCCCCGATCCCGAACATCATGTCTACCCAACAGGCTTCCACCCGCATCACCCCCAGCATCCTGTCGGCCGACTTCGCCCGCCTGGGCGAGGAAGTCCGCAACGTCGTCGCCGCCGGCGCCGACTGGATCCACGTGGACGTGATGGACAACCACTATGTCCCCAATCTGACGATCGGCCCCATGGTGTGCGCGGCCATCCGCCCCCACGTCCAGGTGCCCATCGACGTGCACCTGATGGTGGAGCCGGTGGATGACCTGGTGCCGATGTTCGCCAAGGCTGGCGCCGACTACATCAGCTTCCACCCGGACGCCAGCCGTCACGTGGACCGCACCCTGTCGCTGATCCGTGAAAACGGCTGTAAGGCCGGCCTGGTGTTCAATCCCGCCACCCCGCTCTCCTACCTCGACTACGTGATGGACAAGATCGACCTGGTCCTGATCATGTCGGTCAACCCCGGCTTCGGCGGCCAGAGCTTCATCCCGGCCGCGCTGACCAAACTGCGCGAGGCGCGCGCCAGGATCGACGCCTGGACGCAGGCTGGCGGCCAGGAAATCATGCTGCAGGTCGACGGCGGCGTGAAGATCGACAACGTTGCTGAAATCCGCCGCGCCGGCGCCGACACCTTCGTGGCCGGCTCCGCCATCTTCGGCAAGCCGGACTACGCGGGCATCATCAAGTCCATGCGCGAACAGATCGCCATCGGCGAAACCACCGCCATCTAAGCCTCGGGAACCGTCATGACCGTTTTTCGCGCCGCGCTGCTGGACCTGGACGGCACCCTGCTGGACTCCATCCCCGACCTGGCCTTCGCCGCCAACGCCATGCGCGTGGAGCTGGGCATGTCCCCGCTGCGCGAAGACGTGGTGGCCACCTTCGTGGGCAAGGGCGTGGACAACCTGGTGCGCCGCAGCCTGGCCGGCAGCCTGGAGGCGGCCGATCCCACCGCCGCCGAGTTCGATGTCGCCCGCGCCGCCTTCTATCGCCACTACCACCTGTCCAATGGCGAAAAAGCGCAGATCTACCCGGGCGTCATCGACGGCCTGAAGCTCATGCGCGAGCAAGGGCTGAAGCTGGCCGTCGTCACCAACAAGCCCACCGAATTCACCCTGCCGCTGCTGCAGCGCACGGGCCTGGCGGGCTTTTTCGACGCCGTGGTGTGCGGCGACACCTGCGAGCGCCGCAAGCCCGATCCGGATCAGGTGGTGCATGCGTGCGACCTGCTCGGCGTGGCCCCGCACGAAGCCGTGACCATCGGTGATTCCATCAATGACGCGCAGGCGGGCCGCAGCGCGGGTACGCAGGTCCTGGTGGTGCCTTATGGTTACAACGAAGGACGGGACGTGCGCGAGCTGGATGTCGATGGTATAGTTGACACGCTAGTCGCCGCCGCCCAGTGGGTCACGCTCTGGAATCAAAACCAGAACGCGGCCAAAACAGGCTCCTGAACACCCCGGCGGCTGACCGCGAATTCAATACTGAACAAAGCTCAATGAACGTTTCCATCCAGAACCAAATGCTCGGCGCCTCGTGGCGCTGGTGGCGTTTGTCTTCCGGGTGGCGATGATCCCTCCCGGCCCTGGACGCGTATGCCGCCTAGTGCCGTAGCTGTGTAAACACAGAGCCAAGCCCGGAACCAGTAACCTGGACCGGGCTTTTTCATTGCGCGCCTGGTCCGATAGCAGATAAACCGCTTACGAGACCCGACATGACCGAAATCGAATTCAAGGCCCTGGCCGCACAAGGCTACAACCGCATTCCGCTGGTCGCCGAAACCTATGCCGACCTGGACACCCCGCTGGGCATCTACCTGAAACTGGCGCATGCCGGCCCCCAGGGCGGGCGCATGACCTGCCTGATGGAATCGGTGGTGGGCGGCGAGCGCTTCGGCCGCTATTCCTTCATCGGCTTGCCGGCGCGGACGGTGATCCGCGCCAGCGGCACCCGCACCGAAGTCCTGCACGACGGCAAGGTCGCCGAAACTCATGACGGCGATCCTCTGACCTTCATCGAGCAATACCAAAGCCGCTTCAAGGTCGCCCTGCGTCCGGGCATGCCGCGCTTTTGCGGCGGTCTGGCGGGCTACTTCGGCTATGACACGGTGCGCCACATCGAGCCCTGCCTGGGACCCGCGGTCAAGCCGTTTCCCGCCGGCATGGAAGGCGGTACCCCCGACCTGATGCTGATGCACGTGGACGAGCTGGTCATCGTGGACAACCTGGCCGGCCGCATCTACCTGATGGTCTACGCCGACCCGAGCCAGCCCGAGGCCTACAGCCGCGCGCAGCAGCGCCTGCACGACTTGCGCGCCCGCCTGCGACGCCCCGTTGAAATTCCCTATAGCCACGCCAGCATGCAGACCGAAGAGCGGCGCGACTTCAAGAAGGAAGACTATCTGGCGGCCGTGCTCCGCGCCAAGGAACACATCGCCGCAGGCGACCTGATGCAAGTGCAGATCGGCCAGGTCATCGCCAAGCCCTTCCGCGATTCCCCCCTCTCCCTCTACCGCGCCCTGCGGTCGCTCAACCCCTCCCCCTACATGTATTTCTGGAACTTCGGCGACTTCCAGGTGGTCGGCGCGTCTCCTGAGATCCTGGTGCGCCAGGAGCGCGTGCTGGAAAACGGTGAACCCAAGTCGCAGATCACCATCCGTCCCCTGGCTGGCACCCGCAAGCGCGGCGCTACGCCCGAGGAAGATGCCGCCCTGGCCGCCGAACTGAAGGCCGATCCCAAGGAGGTCGCCGAGCACGTAATGCTGATCGACCTGGCGCGCAACGACGTGGGCCGCGTGGCCGAGGTGGGGTCGGTCAAGGTCAGCGACACCATGGTGATCGAACGCTATTCGCACGTGATGCACCTGGTGTCCAACGTCACCGGCACGCTGAGCTCCAAGAAAACGCCCCCACGCCCACTGCGCGAGGTGCCCCCCGAGGGGGCTGCCAGCGCCTTGGGGCGGCCCGGCGACGCTGGCCTGAGCAGCATGGACGTGCTGCGCGCGGTGTTTCCCGCCGGCACCCTGACCGGCGCGCCCAAGGTCGAGGCCATGAAGATCATCGACGAACTGGAACCCGTGCGCCGCGGCATCTACGGCGGCGCGGCCGGCTACCTGAGCTATGGCGGCGAAATGGACGTGGCCATCGCCATCCGCACCGGCGTCATCAAAGACGGCACGCTGTACGTACAGGCCGCCGCCGGCATCGTGGCCGACTCCAATCCCGAAGCCGAATGGGCCGAAACCGAAGCCAAGGCCCGCGCGGTGCTGCGCGCGGCGGAGCAGGTGCAGCACGGCCTGGACGAACCCATCTGAGGCCCGGCCCCCCACGGACACATCCGGGCCGCCTGACGGCCCTTCAGGAGAATTTAATGCTGTTGATGATCGACAACTACGACTCTTTCACTTACAACCTGGTTCAGTACTTCGGTGAACTGGGCGAAGACGTGCGCGTGGCGCGCAACGACCAGATCACGCTGGAAGAGATCGCCGCCATGAACCCGGACCGCATCTGCGTGTCGCCCGGCCCCTGCTCTCCGGCGGAGGCGGGCATCTCGGTGCCCGTGATCCAGGCCTTTGCGGGCAAGAAGCCCATCCTGGGCGTATGCCTGGGCCACCAGGCCATCGGCGCGGCCTACGGCGGCGATATCGTGCGCGCCCAGCAGATCATGCACGGCAAGACCGTGCAGATCTCGCACACGGGCACGGACATCTTCACCGATCTGCCCACTCCGTACACGGTGATCCGTTACAACTCGCTCACCATCGATCCTGCCACCCTGCCCGACTGCCTTGCCGTCACCGCCACCGCCCCGGACGGCGACATCATGGGCGTGCGCCACAAGACCTTGCCGCTATACGGAGTACAGTTCCATCCCGAGTCGGTGCTCAGCGAGCACGGCCACGCCCTGCTCCGCAATTTCCTGAACCTCGCCTAAGAAGGACGCATCGTGACGATTTCTCCCGCCGAAGCGCTGACGCGCTGCATTGAACACCGCGAAATTTTCCACGACGAAATGCTGCATCTGATGCGCATGCTGATGCGCGGCGAAATGTCGCCGCAGATCGCAAGCGCCCTGCTGATGGGCCTGCGCGTGAAAAAAGAGACCATAGGCGAAATCACCGCGGCCGCGCAGGTCATGCGCGAGTTCGCCACGCCCGTGGTCACGCCCAACCCCGCCGACCTGCTGGACATGTGCGGCACCGGTGGCGACGGCAGCCACACTTTCAACATCTCCACGACCGCCATGTTCGTGGCCGCGGCGGCCGGCGTGCCGATCGCCAAGCATGGCAACCGCAGCGCCTCGTCCTCCAGCGGCAGCGCCGACGTGCTGGAAGCCCTGGGCGCCAACCTGACGCTGACCCCGGAACAGGTGGCCGAATGCATCCAGGCAACCGGCATCGGCTTCATGTTCGCCCCCGCCCACCATGGAGCCATGAAGAACGTGGCCGCCGTGCGCAAGGAGCTGGCTGTACGGACGATCTTCAACATCCTGGGCCCCCTGACCAACCCGGCCGGCGCCGCCAACCAGCTGATGGGCGTATTCCACCCCGACCTGGTCGGCATCCAGGTGCGCGTGCTGGAACGCCTGGGCTCGCGCCACGTGCTGGTGGTGCACGGCAAGGACGGCATGGACGAAGCCTCGCTGGGCGGCGCAACCATGGTGGGCGAACTCAAGGACGGCAAAGTCCTAGAATACGAGATCCATCCCGAGGACTACGGGCTATCCATGATGTCCAACCGGAGCATCAAGGTGTCCAATCGCGAACAATCGCGAGAGCTTGTCATCGAGGCGCTGGAAAATGTCGAGGGAACCGCCCGCGACATCGTCGCGCTCAATGCAGGACTCGCCATCTATGCTGGCAATAAGGCCGATTCCATTCCCGAGGCATTGGCTCTAGCATTTGAACTTATCTCCACCGGCGCGGCTCGAGCCAAGCTGGAAGAATTCTGCGCATATACCCGGAAATTCCTGAAATGAACGATATTCTCGCGAAGATCCTCGCCGTCAAGGCCGAGGAAGTCGCCGCCGCTCGCCAGATGCGCAGCGAAGCCGAAGTCCTGCGCGAAGCGCAGGCGCGGCAAGACGTGCGTGGCTTTGCCCAAGCCATCGAAGACAAGATCGCCCAAGGCAAGCCAGGCGTCATCGCTGAAATCAAGAAAGCCTCGCCCTCCAAGGGCGTGCTGCGCGACCCCTTCAATCCCCCGGAAATCGCCTCCACCTACGCGGTGCACGGCGCGGCCTGCCTGTCGGTGCTGACCGACGTGCAGTTCTTCCAGGGCTCCCACGACCACCTGCGCCAGGCGCGCGCCGCCTGCTCGCTGCCGGTGCTGCGCAAGGACTTCGTGATCGATCCCTACCAGATCATCGTCGCGCGCGCGATGGGCGCGGACTGCGTGCTGCTGATCGTGGCCGCGCTCAGTCCCGCGCAACTGCGCGACTATGAAACCCTGGCGATGGAACTGGGCATGGACGTGCTGGTGGAAGTGCACGACGCCAAGGAACTGGACGTCGCCCTGACGATGAAGACGCCGCTGCTGGGCATCAACAACCGCAACCTGCGCACCTTCGAGACCAGCCTGTCGAACACGCTGGACCTGCTGCCCCATATCCCCGCCGGCAAGCGTGTCGTGACCGAGAGCGGCATCCTCAAGCCCGAAGACGTGCAACTGATGCGCAAACACAAGGTAGACGCCTTCCTGGTGGGCGAAGCCTTTATGCGCGCCAAGGACCCCGGCGCGGAACTCGCGCGCCTGATGGGCTGACAGCCCGGTCAGGAGCACATGGACACCACCTTCCTGCTCAATTTCATCCAGGTCATCGAGCAGGGTTCGATCGCTGAAGTTGCGCGCAAAAATGGCCTCACGCCCGCGGCGGTCAATCAGCGCATCAAAAAGGTCGAGGACGAGCTGGGTTTCAAACTGGTGGTGCGGTCCGGCCGCACCGTCAAACCCACGGTCGAGGGCGCGCAGATCCTGGCGCAGGCCAAGCACGTCATGGAAGAGGTCCGCAACCTGAAGGCGGCCTCTCAGGGGCCGGTGGTGTTCGGCCACCTGACCCTGGGCGCATTCGATTCCGCCATGACTACGCTGATGCCGACGCTGCTGGCGCGGCTGATCAACCGGCATCCCAACCTGGAGATCAGCCTGGTCAAGGGATATTCCGTCAATCTCTACAGCAAAATATGCGATGGCGAAATGGACGCTGCGCTGATACTGCAGCCCCAGTTCCAGATGCCCAAGAATCTGGAATGGCGGCGGGTGCGAGACGAGCCCCTGGTGGTCCTGGCCCCCGCGTCGCTTACCGAGGATGATCCGCACCAGCTGTTGCGCGCCAATCCGCTGATCTGCTATGACCGCAAACTGTGGGGCGGACAGCTGGCGGCCAACTACTTCCGCCAGCACAGCATACGGCCCAAGATACGCATCGAAACCGCGTCCATCGAGGTCATCGCCCTGCTGGTCAGCCAGGGACTGGGCGTGTCCCTGGTGCCGGATGGCGCGGGTGAGCTGCGGCCGGACTCTGGCCTGCGCAAAATCTCGTTGCCCGGCAACGAGCACTACCGCAGCGTCGGGTTGCTATGGAACCGGCAATCGGTCCGCGCGGCTCTCATCGAGGAAATCTACGAGATCGCGCGGGGCTCTTGAGACGCACCGCTAGCAGGTTTCGGCGCTTCCCAGGATGACGGTGGACTGGCTGGACAGCGTGCCGCCGTTGCCGTGCGCCAGCGCCAGCCGTGCATCCCTGACCTGACGCTCGCCCGCCTGCCCGCGCAGCTGGCGCACCGCCTCGATCACCAAAAACACCCCATACATGCCCGGGTGCACGCAGGACAGGCCGCCTCCGTTCGTATTCACGGGCAAGCGGCCGCCCGGAGCGATGCCGCCATCGCGCACAAAGCCCCCTCCCTCGCCCTTGGCGCAAAATCCCAGGTCTTCCAGGAACAGGATCGTATTGATGGTGAATGCGTCGTATAGCTGCGCCACGTCGATGTCGGCCGGGCGGCACCCCGCCATCTCGAACGCCAACGCGCCCGATTGCTTCGCGGCCGTGGTGGTCAGCGTCTCCATCGAGGAAATCTGGCGATTCCACACCGCGGTGGCGCTGCCCAGGATATAGGCGGGCGCCTGCGGCAGATCCGGGGCTCGGTCGGCCCGCGTCATGACGAATGCCCCCGCGCCATCGGTCACCAGGCAGCAATCGCGGACGGTCAGCGGATCCGACACCCTGCGGGCGCTCAGCACATCATTGATCGACAGAGGATCGCGAGAGTACGCCTCGGGATTGAGCTGAGCCCAGCGGCGAGCCGCGACGGCAACTTCGGCCAGGTCCTCGCGACGCGTGCCGAACTCGTGCATATGGCGCTTGGCGGCCAGCGCATAGGCGCTGGGCGGATTCAGCGGTTCATACGGCATTTCATAGGGTTGGGGGTCCAGCGCCTTGCGCGTAGCGGCAATTGCCGAGCGCCCTACGGCCGCCGTCTTCTGCGCGCTGCCATAGCAGACCAGCACGGCATTGCACTGTCCTGAATCCAATGCGTGGGCAGCGGCCAGAATGTAGGACATGAAGCTGGAACCGCCCAGGCAGGTGCCGTCGATATACGTAGGGCGGATGCCCAAGGTCTCGATGACGGACATCGGCCACATGCTGGCTGCCACGCTGGATGTCGCGATGCCGTCGATGTCCCGCATTTCCAGGCCTGCGTCCCGTACCGCCGTGTGGGCGGCGCGCACCAGCAATTCCATATCGGTGTAGCCCGGTGCCTGGCCTAGGCCAAAGTGGCCCACGCCGACGATGGCGGTCTTGCCCCGCAGTTGTCGATAGTTCATCGCGCCACCTCCTCGAACAGCACCGCCGGAGCGCCGTCGCGCTCGCCGATCACGGCCCTGACCGCCATGCCGATGCGTACCTGGTCGGGCGGCATGCCCACTACGCTGGACATCATCCGCACGCCTTCATCCAGATCGACGAGCGATACGTTGTAGTCACCGCCCGCCTCGGGCTTACGCGGGACGGTGGTGCAGCTGTAGACAGTCGCCCGGCCCGCCGGCGCGATCCAGGTCAGCGCGTCGCTGCCGCAATGCGGACATATCTCGCGCGGATAGAACACGTGCCGTGCGCAGTCCGCGCAGTGCTGGATCAGGAAGCGGCCCTGTGCCAGGTTGTCGAAATACTGCTTTTGCGTGCCCGCATTGGCGGATGCTGCACTGCTCATCTTGATTCCCCAGGATTGGCGGGCTGCTGCAGCGCCGCGATCTCGGCTTCGCTGCATCCAAGCTTGGTGCTCAGCACGCCGTGGGTGTCGGCACCCAGCAACGGCGCCGCATTGCGATATGCGACGGGGCTTTCCGAAAAACGCATCGGGCTACGGACCTGCGGAACGCTGCCGCAAACCGGATGCGGCAGCGAGAACTTCAGGCCCCGGGCCCGCACCTGCGGGTCCTCGTGGACCTGCGCGATGTCGTTAATCACGCCCACCGGCACGCCTGCTGCGTCCAGCAGACTGACCCACTCGTCGCGGCCGCGCGTGCGGAACAGGCGCTCCAGCTCGGGAATGAGCGTCCCCTTGGCAAGCACGCGGCCGGTGTTGGTCCGGTAGCGCTCATCTTCGGCCAGGTCGGTGCGTCCGGCTGCCACGCAGAATTTCTGGAACTGGCTGTCGTTGCCGACCCCAAGCACGACATAGCCATCCGCCGCCTCGAAGACCTGATAGGGCGCAAGATTGACGTGAGCATTACCCTCGCGCCGCGGCACGTCGCCTGACAGGAAGTAGTTGAAATTCTGCACGCCCAGCGCGGCCACCTGGCAATCCAGCATGGAAATATCGATGTGCTGGCCAAGGCCGCTGCGGCTGCGCTCATGCAGCGCCGCCAGAATGGCGCTGGTGGCATACATGCCGGCCATCAGGTCCGCGGCGGCATTGCCTGCCTTTTGCGGGCCGCCGCCGGGTAATGCGTCCTTCTCGCCAGTGATGCTCATCAGTCCGCCCAGCGCCTGGATCACGAAGTCGTAGCCGGGCTTTTCCGCATAGGGACCGTCCTGCCCAAAGCCCGTGATGGAGCAATAGATCAGGCGGGGGTTCAGCTCGCGCAGGCTGGCGTAGTCCAGGCCGTACTTGCGCAGGCCGCCCACCTTGAAGTTCTCGACGAAGATGTCGGACTTGGCTGCCAGCCGGCGCACCGCTTCTGCGCTCGCCTGACTGGCGATGTCCAGTGCCACCGAGCGCTTATTGCGGTTGGCGGCCAGGTAGTACGCCGACTCCTGCGTGCGCCGCCCTTGGGCGTCCATGAGGTTGGGCGGCCCCCATCCCCGCGTATCGTCGCCCGACAGCGGGCGTTCAATCTTCAGCACTTCGGCGCCCAGATCGGCCAGGTTCTGGGTGCACCAAGGGCCCGCCATGATGCGGGTCATGTCCAGCACGGTGATACCGCTAAGCGGAGGTTCTCTCTTAGGCATAGGAAATGTGTACGTGGATGACGGAAGGGGAAACCTCAGTGGGCGTAGAAGCCGCCGCCATCGCGCGCCTGGGCGAGCAGCAGCGGCGCGGGCGTCCAGTACTGTTCGCCCGCCTGGCTGGCGTAGTGGCGGATGCGCTCGCAGATGCGCGCCGCACCGATCCGGTCCGCATGGAACATCGGCCCCCCGCGAAACCGGGGAAAGCCGTAGCCGTTGAGCCAGATCGTGTCGATGTCCTCCGCTCGGGCGGCCACGCCTTCCTCCAGGATCAGCGCCCCTTCGTTGATCATGGCGTAGAGGCAGCGCTCCAGGATTTCCTCATCGGAAATGACGCGCCGCGTGATGCCTCGACTTTCTGCGTTGCGCACGATCAACTCGGAAATGGCCGGGTCCACAGACCGGGCACGCTTGGCGTCATAGGTATAGAACCCCGCGCCCGTCTTCTGCCCCAACCGGCCAGCCGCCACAATTTCATCAAGGATGTTGCAGGCGGCTTCGCGTTCACTCAATCGGTCCAGCCGGCTCTGCCGGTTGCGCCACGCAACGTCAAGACCGGCCAGGTCGTTGAGCTGGAATTGCCCCATCGGAAAGCCGAACTCGCACAACACGCGGTCGACCTGCTCGGGCAGCGCGCCCTCCTCCAGCATGAAATAGCATTCGCGCGTACGCCTGGCCAGCATCCGGTTGCCCACGAAGCCATCGGACACCCCCACCATGACCGCGACTTTGCCCAGGCGCTTGCCCAATGCCTGGATGGTGGCCAACGCCCGCGGCGAACTCCGCGCGCCACGCACGTTTTCCAACAGCTTCATGATGTGAGCAGGGCTGAAGAAATGCATGCCGACCACGTTCTCGGGGCGGCGCAAGCCCGCCGCCAGCGCGTTGACATCCAGGAACGAGGTATTGGTAGCGATCAGCGCGTCAGGCCGCAGGTTCTCTTCGATGCTGGCCAACACTTGCCGCTTGACCTCGATGTCCTCGAAGACCGCTTCCACCACGAGATCGCAATCGCGCAGCGATTCGTATTGCAGCGTAGGTGTCAGGGCGTCGCACCGTGCGCGTTGCGCTTCTTCGGTGATGCGTCCCTTGACAACATCGTTGCGGTAGGTCTTGCCAATATTCTCGACGCTGGACGCCAACACGTTGTCGTTCTGCTCGACCAACACGACGGGGATGCCTGCATTCAGGAAGCACATGGCAATTCCCGTGCCCATCGTGCCGGCACCGACCACGCCAACCTTGCGGATTGGCGCCGCATCCTCGGCAGGCAAGCCGGCAGGTTTGGTCGCAACGCGCTCGGCGAAGAATGCATGACGCAAGGCTTGCGCCTGAGGCGAGGCCACCAGTTCGCGGAAGCGCTCGCGGCCATAAGCCACGCTGTCTTCAAAACTTGAGGCAATGCTGCGCGCGGCCACGTCTACACAGACCTGCGGCGCCGACTGCCCTCGATGGCTGGCCTGGAATCTGGCGCGCGCGGCCTCGAATGCACCGGCGGGCGTGGCCGGCACGGGCAATTCCCGCGTGCGGCGCACGCCACCGCCCTGAGCAATCAGGCGCTGCGCAAACGCGATCGCCGCGGCCCTGACATCGTCCTGCGCCAGCGCGTCCACCACTCCTGCTTCCAGCGCTTGCGCCGCGTCTATGGGCTTGCCGGTCCCGGCCATGTCCAGCGCCTTTTCCACGCCAACCAGGCGCAGCAGCCTGGGGATGCCACCAGCGCCCGGAATGATGCCAAGCGTGGATTCGGGCAAGCCCAGGCGCCCTTGTGCCTGCACCACCCGGTAGTGGCAGCCCAGCGCCAGCTCCAGCCCTCCGCCCAGCGCCGAACCGTGGATCGCCGCAACGACGGGCTTGGCGCTGGACTCAACGGCGTGGATCACCACCGACAGGTGTGGGTCCAGCGGCGGCTTGCCGAACTCCTTGATGTCCGCCCCCGCGACGAAGGTCGCGCCTGCGCAGGCGATGACGACGGCGCGCGTGTTGCCATCGTCCGCCGCCTGCTCGAGGGCTTGCAGCAGACCGGCGCGCACTGCCTGAGAGGTGGCATTGACCGGAGGGTTGTCAATGACAATGACGCGGATGTTTCCGCTAAGCGTGGAAGATACGACTTGCATGGTTTTCCTGGAGTGATGGCGGCGCATTGCCGCCGGTATTCAGCGCGATGCCTGCTGCGGCACCTTGGCCGTCTTGATGACCTGCGCCCACTTGTCCTTTTCCTGCCCGATGTAGCGTCCGAAGCCTTCGGGCGTATCGGTTTGCGGCTCCATGCCCTGCTGCTGCAGCCATTGCGTGAAGTCGGGTTTGCCCACCATCTCGCGCAGGGCGGCGTTGAGCTGTGCCACGATGGGCTGTGGCGTCCCGGCGGGCGCGAGCAAGCCATACCAGCCTGCCGCCTGGAATCCCGGATATCCGGACTCCGCCACCGTAGGCACCTGCGGCAGCGACTGGATCCGCTTCGCGGTCTCCACCGCCAGCGGCACCAGTTGTCCCGACTGGATCAGTGGAACCAGCGTGATCGCGTTGTCGCTGACTGCGGATATCAACCCTGACTGCACATCGACCAAGGCGGCAGAACTCCCCTTGTAGGGCACGTGCAGCATGTCCACGCCCGCGGTCGACTTGAGCAGTTCCATGGAAAGATGCTGTGTCGATCCCGTGCCGGCCGACCCGAAAGTCAGCTTCCCGGGCTCCTTCTTTGCCAGAGCCAGGAATTCGCTCAGGGACTTCGGCCCCAATTTGGGACTGACGGCGATGACCAAAGGCGATACCGCCACGATGGTGATGGGCGCGAAGTCCTTCACGGGGTCGTAGGGCAACTGCTGGTACAGGGAAGGATTGATGGACATTGCTCCGGAAAAAGTCATGCCCAGGGTGTAGCCGTCGGCGGGCGACTTGGCGATGGCGGACATGCCCACGATGGCGGCCGCGCCAGGCTTGTTCTCGATGACGACAGGCTGGCCGAATTTTTCCGTCAGCCCGCGGCCTATCATGCGCGCCAACGTGTCGGCAGCGCCGCCTGCCGCCGCGGGCACGATCATGCGGATGGGCTTGTCGGGATATGGCGCGGCCATCACGAGCGTGGCGCTCATTGCCGCCCAAGACAGGGCAAGGCTCTGCAGAATGCGTTTCAAGATTGTCTCCCTATGCTTGTTTTGTATTGCGGCCGAGTTCAGCCGCGGCGGTGGGTGATGGTTCCCACCTGAACCTTCTTGCCGTCAGGCAGCGTGCAGGCATAAGCCAGCTCGAGCCATCCGGGTTCGCTCCGGGTCACTTCGAACTCCACATCCACCGCGTCTCCGGGCCGCGTGAACGCAACGAACTTCGCCTCGATCTCGCAACCGTCGAACCTTGCGTCGCCCAGCAAGTCGGCCGCCATGTCCAGCACCGGCGCCATCACCAGCGCCCCCTGCACG
This sequence comes from Achromobacter sp. D10, assembly GCF_035282245.1. Taxonomy (NCBI): domain Bacteria; kingdom Pseudomonadati; phylum Pseudomonadota; class Betaproteobacteria; order Burkholderiales; family Alcaligenaceae; genus Achromobacter; species Achromobacter sp. D10. The sequence continues at coordinate 973,258 of NZ_JAYJLE010000001.1, read as the reverse complement.
ATGACGCCGCCAAAAACGCTATCGCGCGCATACTCCGGATCGGTGTGGGTCCTGCCGGTGGTGCCGTGCAAGGCGCCGAAACGGTTGATGTCTTCCTGTGCCACGCCGCGGGCCGCGGAACGGAACGTGTCGCCTACCTTGAATTCCATGCGGGCCTCCTCAGTTCGGCCAAACCAGGCTGCGTTCCGCCACCAGGGCCACGCGCGCGTTTTCGAGCTTGCGGATGGTGATTTCCAACACCACGAACCGCTTGTCGTTCTTCAGGTACTTGTCTTTCACCAGCACGCTGGCCTCCAGCTCCTCGCCCGGATATACCGGCGCGAGCAGGCGGACTTTCTCGCGGGCGTGCAGTACGCCCGTCGGCCAGGCAAATGCTGCGTGCTGCGGCTGGAAGCTACCGACCAGAACGGGATGCACGCTGCGCACGGCCGCACCACCGCGCGTCGCTACGGCGCGGCCGCTGCCGTCGATGATCGGAGAATGTTGGAAGGTGCCGATGAATGCGTCGCTGTCGGCGGCGCCGATGCTGTAACGGCAGGGAGGAAAGAGACGGCCTATTTCGAAGTCGTCGTAGAACAGCTCGTTGCTTGCCATGTCATCGCCTGGTTTGTAGGGGATGGGGGCATCGTAAGCAGTTCTTCCCTTGCGCTGGGATAGTTAACTTATCTTCAAAAGATAGTTTTTGTGCACACCCTGCGCGCATGCGGCAGGCGGCGGCGCCCAGCCGGGTAGGCGCGCGCGGAAAAGCCGGAAGACGCCGTCAGGCCGGACGCGGCAGGCGGCGGTAGAGCGTGCTGCGATGCACGCCCAACGCGCGCGCCGCGCGGCTGACGTTGCCGCCATGGGCGGCCAGCGCGTCGCGGATCGCTGCGTCCGTCATGGCCTGCAGGTTGGCCGGCTCCGCATGGCCGACGGCCTGCGGCACCGCCGACGCGCTGCGGATGTCGGCAGGCAGCATGTCCATGTCGACCATGCCGGCAGGTCCGGCCAGCACATGCAGCGTGCGCAGCACGGCCACCAATTGGCGGTAGTTTCCGGGCCAGGCGTAAGCGGCAAGAATGGCTTCAATGTCGGCCGGCAGAACCGGTCCCGCGCCTTGCGCCGCCCACAGGCCGCGCAACAACTCAAGACGGTCGGCGCGTGCCCGCAACGGCTCCAGCGTGACGGTGTATTCGGCGATGCGGAAATACAGGTCCGGGCGCACCGGCGCGTCGGGCCCTTCGTGAGCCAGCGGACGATGGGTCGCGCACACCAGCGCGAAGTCCACGGATACCGGCCGCGCCGCGCCCAAGGGCGAGACTTCACGCGTCTGCAGCACGCGCAGCAGACGCGATTGCAGTACCAGCGGCATGTCGCCAATCTCGTCCAGGAACAACACCCCGCCATGCGCCTGGCGCAGCAGCCCCTTGCTGCCCTGGCGGCGCGCCCCGGTGAAGGCGCCTTCTTCGTAGCCGAACAGTTCGGATTCGATGAGGCTTTCAGGCAGCGCTGCGCAGTTCACCGCCACGAATGGCCCCGAGGCGCGCTTGCCCCGGGCATGCAGTTCGCGCGCGAACACTTCCTTGCCCACGCCGGTTTCGCCTTGCAGCAAAATGGACACGCCCGCATCGGACAGGTGCACGGCACGCGCCAGCGCTCCAAGGGTCGCCGCGTCGAAATTCGGCGTTGCGGGACGCGCCCCGGTCGCGGTCGGCAGCGCTGGCCGCGCCGACGCCTGGGGCGCGCGAGAGCGGGGCCAGCGCAGACGCGCGTGATACACGGCGCCTGAACGCGCCTGCACCCTGCCGGCCGCGTCGGGACCGCGTTCCATGTCGCCGTCGAAGACGTCCCCATATCGGTATACGCCCAGGGCAGTGGGAGCGAGGCCCAGCGCCTGCAAGGCGCGGCGGTTCGCGCCGATGAGCAGGTCGCCCTGGAAGGCGAGCAGCCCCTCGCCGGGCGCCCCCAACCCCGCATGGTCCACGTGCAGGCGCAATACGGCGTGCTGCTCGTAGGCCTGTTCAAACAAACGGTGCTCGATCAGGTCCACGGCGGCCCGCACCAGTTCCAGCACATCGGGCCGTAGATCCCTTGCCGGGCTGGACAGGTCCAACACCCCGAGCGTGCGGCCTTCGCTGTCGGTAATGGGGACGGCGGCGCAAGTCAGGATGCGGTTGGGTTCGAAATAGTGCTCCGCGCCATGCACCGCGATGGGCCGGCCCTCCACCAATGCGGTACCGATGGCATTGGTGCCTGCGGCGGCCTCGTCCCATGGCGCGCCGGGCATCAGCGCGACGCGGGACGCGCGTTGGGCGAATCCGGTGTCGCCGTCGGAGTCCAGCACCAAGCCCTGGGCGTCGGACAAGATGACCAAACCGCCATTGCCGCCGGCCTGGCGGCGCAGCAGAGACATGGCGGGTTCGGACAGCCGACGCAGCGCTTCGTTGCGCTGCTGGGCCTCGCGCAGTTCGCCCTGCGTCATGAGTTCGGCGCGGCGCACGCCGCGCATGTCAAAGCCCAGGTCGGCGCAACGCCGCCACGATCGCAGGATGGGCTCGGCAACCAAGCCGCCTGGCACCGCGCCTTGCTGGTTGAACAGCAGGCGCGCTTGCGTCAGCGCGTGCTGACGGGAATGAGTGGCCATGCATGTCTCCTGGATAGGCGTTCTGCGACACCTGTTCCCGACAATGTCGCAAAAAGCGACAAAAAGTATGTTGCCCCCACGCTGCACCCGCTGCGCGGGCTTGCTGCCCCCCGAGGGGGCTTCTTTGCCTTGGGGCGGCCCGGCCCGTTCTGAAACCTACTTTCGCATGCAAGCCGCGGGCTGTCCAGCGGGGAAGCCCCGACTGGCACGCTCCTTGCTTGATACAGGACAGGCAGCCGACTGCCGCAACCCCACAATACCGGAGACAAGCATGGACATCGCGACCCGCATCACCCCCGACTCGTACGGCACGCGCCTGGACCTGAAGACCCAGTACGACAACTTCATCGACGGCAAATGGCAAAAGCCCGCCGATGGCGAGTACTTCGACAACGTCACGCCGGTCACGGGCCAGGTGCTGACGCGCAACGCGCGCTCGAAAGAGCGCGACATCGAGTTGGCCCTGGACGCCGCGCATCGCGCCGCGCCCAAGTGGGGCGCCACGCCTGCCGCCCAGCGCGCCCGCATGCTGATGCAGATCGCCGACGTGATGGAGGCCAACCTGGAGCGCCTGGCCACGGCCGAGACCTGGGACAACGGCAAGCCCATCCGCGAAGCGCGCGCCGCGGACATTCCGCTGGCGATCGATCACTTCCGCTATTTCGCCTCTTGCATCCGCAGCCAGGAAGGCTCGCTATCCGAAATCGACCACGACACCGTGGCCTATCACTTCAATGAACCGCTGGGCGTGGTGGGCCAGATCATTCCGTGGAACTTCCCCATACTGATGGCCGCGTGGAAACTGGCACCGGCGCTCGCCGCGGGCAACTGCGTGGTGCTCAAGCCCGCCGAACAGACGCCGTTGGGCATCCTGCTGCTAATGGAATTGATCGGCGACATCCTGCCGCCGGGCGTGGTCAACGTGGTCACGGGCTTCGGCCTGGAAGCCGGCAAGCCGCTGGCCTCCAACAAGCGCATCGCCAAGATCGCCTTCACCGGCGAGACCACCACCGGCCGGCTCATCATGCAATATGCGTCGCAGAACATCATTCCTGTCACGCTGGAGCTGGGCGGCAAGTCGCCCAACATCTTCTTCGCGGACGTGGCGGCGCAGGACGACGATTTCCTCGACAAGGCGGTCGAGGGTTTCGTCATGTTCGCTTTGAACCAGGGCGAGGTCTGCACTTGCCCCAGCCGCGCGCTGATACAGGAATCCCTGTACGACAAATTCATGGAACGTGCGTTGAAGCGCGTGGCCGAGATCAAACAGGGCAATCCGCTGGATGCGGACACCATGCTGGGCGCGCAGGCATCCACCGAACAGCTCGAAAAGATCCTGTCGTACCTGGACATCGGCAAGCAGGAAGGCGCCGACGTGCTGGCTGGCGGCTCGCGTGCGCAGATGCAGGGCGCGTTGGAAGGCGGCTACTACGTGCAGCCCACCGTATTCAAGGGCCACAACAAGATGCGCGTGTTCCAGGAGGAAATCTTCGGACCGGTGGTGGCCGTGACGACCTTCAAGGACGCCGACGATGCGCTGGCCCTGGCCAACGATACGCTCTACGGCCTGGGCGCGGGCGTATGGTCGCGGGACGCCAACACGTGCTATCGCATGGGACGCTCCATCAAGGCAGGCCGCGTGTGGACCAACTGCTATCACGCGTATCCGGCGCATGCGGCATTTGGCGGCTATAAGCAATCCGGCATCGGACGCGAGAACCACAAGATGATGCTCAACCACTACCAGCAGACGAAGAACCTGCTGGTGAGCTACTCGCCGAAGAAGCTGGGTTTCTTCTGACCCGACGGTGGCCGGGCTGGCAAATGCCAAGCCCGGCGCGCCTCAAAGGAGTCTGACATGGCAGAGCAAACGCCGCGCGTGGTCGCCACCGACGAGGCGCGCAGCCTGATCGAGACCTTGCGGGCCAAGCACGGTCCGCTGATGTTCCACCAGTCTGGCGGCTGCTGCGACGGCAGTTCACCCATGTGCTACGCGCAGGGAGAATTCATGGTGGGCGGCTCGGACGTGCTGCTGGGCGAGCTGGAGGGATGCCCGTTCTACATGGGCGAGGACCAGTTCGCCTACTGGGAACATACGCAGCTCATCATCGACGCCGTTCCCGGACGGGGCGGCGCCTTCTCGCTGGACAGCGCGGAAGGCAAGCGCTTTCTTCTGCGTTCGCGGCTGTACTCCGACGAGGAATGGGCGCGGGTGGCGCCGGTCAGCAGGGGCTAGCCGCCACCCCTGCCAAGGATTGCGCGCGGGGTCCTAGCGGTCCCGCGAGCTGCCTTGCGGGCTTTCTTTGTCCGGCATTCCGGACCCCGCGGCCTGCTTCCACTGGAACGACACGCGCCGGATGCGCGCAGCCCTGAATTGCGTGAACGAACGGCCGCCCGGCATGGGCGCGCCGCGATAGGCACCGCTGGCGTTTTTCATTGCTGAAGGTGGGTTGAGGAAAAAACTGACACGAGGCGGTGGCCGTCAGGGACGCGCGGCGGACGAGGGCCAGGCGCTGGCGGGCGCCTCTCGGCGAGTCCATTCCAGCGCATCTTCCAGCCGGTCGTTGCCCCAGAACATCTCGCCGTCCACAAAGAACGTGGGCGCGCCGAACAGGCCCAGGTTGCGCGCTCGGTCGACTTGGCGGCGCAACGCCTCCTTGGCGGCTTCGGACTTGCCGCGAGCGATCAATGCGTCGGCGTCCAGGTCCAGGTCCGTCAGCAGTTCATGCACTACGTCCTCGGACTGAATGTCCAGGTCGCGCTGGAAATTGGCCCGGAAGACCGCCACGCAGAAATCGCGGCCCCAAGCTTCATCCTGGCCCAGGAGCGCAATGCGCGCAGGCAATACGCTCATGCGAGGAAACAGGCGCGGGCGGTTGTAGACCAGGCCATACTTCTCGGCGAGGCGGACGATGTCGCGCATCATGTACGCCCCCTTGCCCGGGAACAGCCGGAAAGGCGAGTCGTTCCAGCCCTGGGCCTGGAAGATCGGACCCAGCAGGAAGGGACGCAGTTCGACGCGGACCCGCGCTTGCCGCGCCAGCGCGTCTATGCGCTCTATCGCCAGATAGCTGTACGGGCTGGCGAAATCGAACCACATTTCAATGCGGGGCGTATCGGGCAGGGGCGCTGTCATGACAAGGGCTCCGGGGCGGGCTGGGAACTGTCGGCACTAGGAAATTAGCGCGACCTGCGCATCCGGCAGGCCGCTGAGAACGACATCGCGATCGCTGCCGACGGTGATGGATTCACCGGCTTGAAGCACGCTGTCGTCGAAGCACTGGTACTCGGACAACCACAAGGTGCCGGCGTGACACACGATGCGGACGCCCGAGGCGCGCTTGAGCAGCATAGTCGAGCCGCCGGCCAAACGGAATGACATTCCCGCAGTGCAACAAACCTGGATCATGGCGTACCCCTGGGCCGCGGCGGCGGCGATCGCGGCGGATCAGTGGGTTCTACACCCCTCACCCGTCGTCTGAATGCTATTGAACGCCCTGGAGGTACTATTGCTCAAGCGACATTTCCGTCCGACACGCATGAGTTTTGTGAATGTCATACCCGCTGGCCAAACTCCCCCCGCTTGATCTCGTCCGAGGCTTTGTCGCCGTGGGCCGCCGCATGAGCATCACGCTGGCCGCGCAGGACCTGCACGTGACGCAGTCGGCCGTAAGCCGCCAGATCCGGGCGCTGGAGGCCCACCTGGGCGTGCCCCTGCTGGTGCGAGGCTTCCGCAGCGTGTCATTCACCTCCGAAGGCGCGCAGCTGTTCCGCATGGCCGACGTATGGTTGAGCCAGTTGGGCGACCTGACCGAGCAATTGCGCGCGCCCGAGCGCCGCACACCCGTCACCGTCACCACGACCATAGGCGTGGCTTCGCTCTGGCTGCTGCCCCGGTTGGGAGACTTCCAGGCGGCGCATCCACATATCGACGTGCGCGTGGCCGCCGACAACAGGCTGATCGACATCGACCGCGAAAGCGTGGACATCGCCATACGCTACAGCCTGCGCGATGGCGTGCCGGACAACGCGGCCTGGCTGTTCGGAGAAGCGGTGGTGCCGGTGGCTCACCCGTCGCTCAAGGCCCGCCTGCTGGACGCCACGGAACTGCAACGCCACGTGCTGCTGGAGTTCGACGACCCGACGCGCCCCTGGCTGCAATGGTCGGAATGGCTGAATGCGCGCGGGCTCGGGCGCGTGCCCGCCAAGGGCATGCTGCGCTTCAACCAGTATGACCAGATCGTGCACGCCGCGCTGGCCGGGCACGGCATCGCGCTGGGACGGCTGGCGCTGATCGCGCCCATGCTGGCGGACAAGCGCCTGGAGGCCGTCGGCGGCCAGGCTGCCAGCGCGACCGAACACGCCTACTGGCTGGTGCGCAACGCCCGCCGGGCTACGCCGGACGCGGAGGTCGTCGCGCGCTGGCTGATCGAACAGGCGCAAGCCACCGCGCGCGACCTGACGGCCTAGGGGCCTGCGGCAACAATACCGCCGTCCCCCTTTAACCGCGCCAGGAAGACTCAGTCGACCCGCACCTCCGGCTCGCCGGCGCGCATATCGCCGATGACGGCCGCCTGCTCGAAGCCATGTTGCCGGAACAGGTCCAGCACTGCCTGCGCCGCGTCCGGCGAGCAGGCCACCAGCAGTCCGCCCGCAGTCTGCGGATCGGTCAGCAAGGCACGCTCCGTGTCGCTCACGCCCTCGCCCAGGCGCACGGAAGCGCCATAAGACGCCCAATTGCGGCCAGACGCGCCGGTGATGACGCCATCCGCGGCAAATGCTTGCACCCCCGGCAGCCAGGGCAGCGCATCACGGCGCACGTGGGCCGTCAGTTGCGCGCCGCGCGCCATTTCCAGCGTATGCCCCAGCAGGCCGAAGCCGGTCACGTCGGTAATGGCGTGCACGCCCTCCATGGCGGCCAACGCCGGCCCCGGCCGGTTCAGGCGCGTGGTCTCGGTGATCATGGCGCGGTAACCGGCATCGTCGAGCCGGTTCTTCTTCAGCGCGGCCGACAAGATACCCACGCCCAGCGCCTTGCCCAGGATCAGGACGTCGCCGGCGCGCGCATCGGCATTGCGCTTGATGCGGCCGGGATGCACCAGGCCCATCGCGGCCAGGCCGTAGATCGGTTCGACGGAGTCGATGCTATGGCCGCCCGCCACCGGAATGCCGGCGTCCTTGCAGACGGATTCTCCGCCGCGCAGGATGTCGGCGATGACGCTGTGCGGCAGTACGTTGATCGGCATGCCCACGATGGCCAGCGCCATGATGGGCGTGCCGCCCATCGCATAGACGTCCGACAGCGCGTTGGTCGCGGCGATGCGGCCGAAGTCGTAGGGATCATCCACGATGGGCATGAAAAAGTCGGTCGTGGCAATGAGCGCCTGCTCGTCGTTCAAGCGGTAGACCGCCGCATCGTCGGCCGTCTCGGTGCCCACCAGCAGATCGGGATAGCTGACCGCGGGGCCGAAGCGCTTGAGCAGTTCGGACAATACGCCCGGCGCGATCTTGCAGCCGCAGCCGCCGCCATGCGAAAGCGAAGTCAATCGCGGCACTGCCGCGCTAGCAACATCCTGGGTCATCGGAATCTCCATAGGTCAGCGGAAAAGGATAGCACCGCGCCCGGGATTGGCCCTATGATGATCCGGCAGCACGCAGCAACGGACGGCCGCCCGGCCCCGGGCGCACCGATAGCCAATCTTCACCGTGAGTGAGGGCTTCATGGATCGCCGACATTTTCTCCGTGTCTCGGGTGCCTTGTGCGCCGCCAGCGCGACACTGCCCAGGGTAGCGGGCGCGGGGCTCGCCCCAATCAGCACAGGGTGGCGCGCATTCGAATTGACCACCGACATTACCGTGCAGGATCCGGGCGCTCACGCCCGCATCTGGATTCCGGTTCCCTATGCTGTGGACACCGCCTACCAGCGTGGCGCGCAAAGCGCCTGGCAGGTCAGCGGCGGCGGCACCGCGCAGCTGGCGCAGACGCCCGGATACGGCGTGCAGATGCTGGCCGTGCAATGGCCGGATGCGCAAGGGCCGCGCACGGTCACGGTCACCAGCCGTTTTCAGACCCGGAACCGGCGCGTGGACCTGAGCCAGCCGCCTGCGGCCGACGCCCCTCGGGAAAGCGCGGCGGCGCTGCGCGAATTCCTCCAGCCCACCTCGCTCCTGCCCACCGACGGCATCGTCAAGCAGACCGCTGACCGCATTACACGCGGCCACCGCGGCGATCTGGCACAGGCACGCGCCATCTATGAATGGGTGGTCGAAAACACCTGCCGAACCGCTACCACCCGCGGCTGCGGCGTGGGCGACGTGCGCTACATGCTCACGGCCAACGACCTCAATGGCAAGTGCGCGGACATCAATTCCTTGTTCGTCGCGCTGGCCCGCGCCGCCGGCATTCCCGCCCGTGATGCCTACGGTTTGCGCGTGGCGGATTCCGAGTTCGGCTACAAGAGCCTGGGCAAGGCGGGCGACGTCACCAAAGCGCAGCACTGCCGCGCCGAGTTCTATGCCGCCGGCTACGGTTGGGTGCCCGTGGATCCGGCCGACGTGCGCAAGGTCATGCTGGAAGAGCCGCCCGGCGAACTGCCGCTGAGCGATGCCAAAGTGCGCGCCGCGCGCGTCATGCTGTTCGGCGCCTGGGAGATGAACTGGGTGGCCTACAACCATGGCCACGACGTGGTCCTGCCGGGCGCCGCCCACGGCCCGGTTCCCTTCCTCATGTATCCCAACGGCGAGACCTCGGCCGGCCGCATCGACAGTCTCGACCCCGACAGCTTCAGCTACAAGATCAGCGCCCGGCCCCTTTCCATTTGAGGCCACGCATTGAGATCGCCATGATCAGCCGCCGCCTACTCCTGCAGTCAGGCCTGTCGCTGGCGGCCCTGCCTTGGTACGTCCGGGCCGCCAGCGACAGCGCCCTCAAGACCGCTACCGGGCCGGATTGGGCCGCCTGGAACGCGCCCACGCCACCCCTGGCCCTGCCCGACCTATCCGGCCGCGAGAAAAAACTGTCGGCCTGGCGCGGCAATGTGGTCATCGTGAGTTTCTGGGCGACTTCATGCGAGCCTTGCCGCGACGAGATTCCCATCATGTCCACCATGGCAAAACGCCATCGCGAAGAAGGCTTGCGGCTGGTGGCAGTCAACGTTGGCGACTCGCCGGCGAAGATCAGCGCCTTTCTTGCAAAGTGGCCGGTCGCGGGCACCGTGCTGCATGACAGGAACAGCACGGTCTCCAAGCAATGGGACGCGGTCGGACTGCCCGCGAACTATCTGGTGGACCGCGGCGGATCCGTCCGCTATTGGCACCTGGGGCAGCTGGACTGGAAATCGGACCGCGTGGGCGGCGTGGTGACGCGGATGCTGCGAGCCTAGGGGCTTATAAGCGCAATGGCGGAAGGCAGCAGGAGTCGAACCTACCTGGGAACGTCTGACGTCCCCAACTGGGTTTGAAGCCCAGCCGTGCCACCGGACACGAATGCCTTCCACAGTGGCCGCCCATGATACCGGTTACTGAGCCTGACGCGCACTTCCGTAGGCGCTTTCGTGGCGCAACACATGCGCATCGCGTACCCGTCGCGTGTATCCCACGCGGTCGAAGAACTCCAGGATCTGGATGGCCCGCTTCCTGCCCAGCCCCGTGGCATCGCGAAATGCCGCGGCATTCAGGCCGCCCTCCGGCCGCGCAGCGAGATCTCCCGCCAGCGCCGCCAATCCGGCCACCTGATCCCGGTGATAGAACAGATCCTTCACCACCTGGGCCACCTCGCCGCGCCGCAACAGCTTGCGCAGCAGTTGCCGCACACGGTCCTCGGGCTCGCTCAGCGTGCGGGCCAGATCCCGCACCCAAGGCGGGTCGAAGGCGCCTGCCGCCAGCAGGGGCAGCAGGCGTCCCGCCAGCGCCGACTCATCTGGCGCCAGCGTCGCAGTGTGGCCAGGAAGGTGCAGCCAGGGGCCGTTGCGCACGACGCGGCCATCGCGCTGCAGGTCGTCCAGCACCGCCAACCACAGCGCCTGCGGACCGACCGGCATGGCCATGCGGCGCAAGCGCGGGCCATCCGGTCCCGGCTCGTCGGGGGCCCCCTGGTGGAATGCCGCCAACGCCTGCTCGACGCGCGCGCGCAGCGCGTCCCAATGAGACGACAGGATCAACGTGCGCGGCGCTTGAGCGGTGCGCGCCTCCAGCCACAGCGCGCCATGCGGCGCGGAGATCTCGCGCACGGGCTTGCCCGTCAGGCGCTGCAACGCGTCTTCGTCCAGCCCGAGAGCCGCATGTTCCAGCACCGGGCGCAGGTCCGCTCCGTCGAGCATCGCCGCCATCGCCTGCAGCCAATGCATGCGTGCGGCGGAGCGGCGCTTGCGATCGGGCGCGTTCGGGTCCAAGACCCGCCCACCGCCGACGGTGCGCGTGGCCTGTGCATTGCGCACAATGTAGCGGTCGCCCGGCATGGCGCAGACTGGTTCGTCGAATACCAGCTGCACCCAGCCTGACTGCCCGGGCGCCAGCGATTCAGCGCTCAGCGGCACGGCGTGCGCCACGTGGCGCGCCGCGCCAATGTGCACATGGAGTGGAGCCCAGGCGCGCACGGGCGCATCCGCGGACGCCAGCAGCGTCAGCGCCACGTCCACATGGCGCGACGGCAGGAAACAGCGCGCGTCCGCGATCCAGTCGCCGCGCGCGATGGCGTTCTTGTCGATGCCGGCAAGATTCAAGGCGCAGCGCTGGCCAGCCACGCCGGTCTCGCTAGCCTGGTTCTGGGCATGGATGCTGCGCACACGCACGCGCGTGCCGACGGGCATCAGCCGCAAGTCGGAGGCTTCGTCGCCTGCGCGCACCTGTCCGGCATGGGCCGTGCCGGTCACCACGGTGCCGTGGCCGGCCAGCGTGAAGACCCGATCCACGGCCAGCCTGAAAAGACCGGCGTTGTCGCGGCCGAGCAAGCTCTGCGCCTGGGCATGCAGATGGGCTTTCAGCTCCGCCACGCCCGCATCGCCTGCCTGCGAGGCACACACGGCGTACACCGGCGCATCCTGTAAAAAAGTACCGGCCGCCAATTCGGCAATTTCCGCGCGCACCGCCTGCAACTGCCCGGCATCAGCGCGGTCGGTCTTGGTCAGCGCCACCGCGCCGCGCTCCACGCCCAGCAGGGCCAGGATGGCCAGATGTTCGCGCGTCTGCGGCATGACGCCGTCGTCCGCCGCCACCACCAGCAGGCCGAAGTCGATACCGCTGGCGCCCGCCGCCATGGTGTGCACGAGTTTCTCGTGTCCCGGCACGTCGATGAAGCCCAGCACGTCGCCGTTAGCCAGCGGCGTGTAGGCGTAGCCTAGCTCGATGGAAATCCCGCGCGCCTTCTCTTCCTTGAGCCTGTCGGTATCGACGCCGGTCAGCGCCCGTACCAGCGTGGTCTTGCCGTGATCGATATGCCCCGCGGTGCCGATGATCATGCCGGCTCCGCCAACTGCGCCAGTTGGGCGGTGAAGGCGGCCTCATCGCGCGCTTCCAGGCAGCGCAGGTCCAGCCACAGGGCGTCGTCGGCGATGCGGCCGATCACAGGCACGGGCAAGTGGCGCAACCGCGTCTCCAGCTTGTCCAGGTGCCGGCCGGCGCGGCCGCTGCCACTGTAGCGCACCGCCAGGCCGTAGCTGGGCAATTGGTCCACCGGCAAGGCGCCGCTGCCGATCTGACTGAACATGGGCACGGCCTCGACGGCGTAAAGGTCGCCCGCCGCATGCGCGAAAGCGCCGCGCAGGCGTTCGGCCTGCGGCTGGATATCGCGTTGCGGCCGGGTCAACAGGCGCAATGTGGTCAGTCGCTGCGCCAGGAATTCGGGCGCACGGTACAGGCCCAGCACCGGCTCCAGGGCCGCCAGGGTCAGTTTGCTGACGCGCAAGGCGCGCTTGAGCGGATTTTTCTTGATCTTGCGGATCAGGTCCGCGCGGCCCACCAGCAGCCCGGCCTGCGGGCCGCCCAGCAGCTTGTCGCCGCTGAAGGTGACCAGATCCGCGCCAGCCGCGATGGTTTCGCGCACGGTGTCTTCCTTGGGCAGGCCAAACTGAGTCAGGTCGACCAGCGTGCCACTGCCCAGGTCGACGGTGGCCGGCAGGCCGTGCGCATGGGCCAGCGCCGACACTTCGGCCACGCTTACGCTCTTGGTGAAGCCGGTGACCGCGTAGTTGCTGCAATGCACCTTCATCAGCATGGCCGTGCGCGGGCCGATGGCGTTCTCGTAGTCGGCGGCGTGGGTGCGGTTGGTGGTACCAATTTCGACCAGCTTTGCGCCGGCGCGCTTCATGATGTCCGGGATACGGAACGCGCCGCCGATCTCGACCAGCTCGCCGCGCGACACCACGACTTCGCGCCGGTCCGCCAGGGCGTTCAGCATCAGCAGCACGGCGGCGGCGTTGTTGTTGACGACGGTGGCGGCCTCGGCGCCCGTCAGTTCGCACAACAGGTCGTCGATCAGGTCGTCGCGGTCACCGCGTCCGCCGGTGTCCAGATCGAATTCCAGGTTGGCCGGGGTCGTAAGCGCGCGCAAGACCGAGGCCACGGCCTCGTCGGGCAGCAGCGCCCGGCCCAGATTGGTGTGCAGCACCGTGCCGGTCAGGTTGTACACAGCCCGCAACTTCGGTTCGGACGCCTTGGCCAAGGCGGCAGCCACGCGCGCCGCCACGGCGCCGGTATCGAGTTCCTGACGAAGAAGTCCGCCGGCCAGCGCGCGCTCGCGCATGGCGTCCAGGTCGCGCCGCAGGGCGGCGACCACCTGGGTCCGGCCATGTTCTTGCAGTGCGGCGCTCAGCGCCGGCGCGTTCAGGAGCCGGTCCAGCGAGGGAATGTCGGATACCGCGGCCAGGTCGCCCTCGGGCGGTTGTGCGTCCATTACTGCTCCGCTCCATGCCACAGCAACGGATTGCCGCTGGCCCGGGAATAGCCCGCCTCGCCCACCAGCACGTCCAGCATCAGGCTGGCCAGGTCGTCGGCCACGGGCTCCACCTGCAGGTCCTTATCCTGATAGAAGATTTTGCGGTAGGTATGGCAATGGTCGCAGGTTTCCGCCTTGATGGCGGGCGTGCGGCCCTCGATGGCTTGATAGGCCACCGATTCCACGTCTTCGCAGTGCGAACATTTCACGCGCACCATGTGCCATTGGGTCGAGCAGAGGCTGCAGCACAGGTAGCGGTAGCCTTCGAATTGCCCGCCCACGCGTACCACGCTGGCCACCGGCAGGCTGGCGCACACCGGACAGACGCCGAAAGGGCTGGCCACCGGGAGCTGCTTTTCGTCGAAGCGGCTGGCCAAGTCGGTCCAATAGACTTGCAGGGCCGCCATCACAAAGGGCGCCGCGGCACCGTCGACGCCCTGGTCCTGTTCGGACAGCACCGCCTCGGCCAGATCTTCCAACGACTCCGGATCCTCTGCCAAGGCGCGGCGCAGACCATTGCAGACCTCGATAGCCTCGGCCGGCACGTCCTTCGCACTGGCTACGTGGTCAAGCAATTGACCCAGGATGCCGCGCCACAGGGGATCGCGCGACCAGCCCACCGCCTGCAGAGGGGGCATGCCATGCGCCTGCGCCAGCGAAATACGGTCCTCGGAAGCCTCAGGCGCCGCGCAGTCCTGCAAGGCACGGTGTTGGGCGTCGACCAGATGCGCCATCAACAGCAGGTAATCGGCCACGGGGCTGTCCGCCGCCAGTTGCCGCAGACGCGCCGCGCGCACCGCGAAGACGGACCCGCGCTCTGGCAGGCTGACTCGGGGAATGCTGTTGTGGTCTAGCGCTTCGATCTCGCCGCGCGGAAGAATTCGCTGCACTTGCGTCTCCAGATAAAAAAACACGGCTGCCAGCCTTCAGAGAGAAGGATAGCAGCCGTTGGGCGGATGGGTGAGGGGCAGGAAGCGCACGCAGTGCGCGCGCCGTGGTGGCCTTTCCCCTATTTTCGGATTTGCTCCCGGAACCAGGCACGGTGATGCTTCCACGCCCATCCCGCCGTGACATAACCGCGCAGCATTGCGGTCAGCGATCCCTTGACCCAGATCGCCGCGTAGATGTGCACGATGATGGCGCAGATCAGCACCAGTGCGCTGACGGCATGCACCACCGAGGCGGCGCGGATAACCCAGATCGGGAAGTAGAACGCGAAGTACTCGCGCCAGATCACGATGCCGCTGACGAACAGGCCCAGCATGCAGAGGATCAGCACATAGAACAGCAGCTTCTGGCCGGCGTTGTACTTGCCGACTTCAGGCAGCTTTTCCTCGCGGTTCTCAACCACGTCGTTCAGTTGCCGCATCCACTGGCGATCGGCCTTCGTCATGAGGTTGTGGCGCCACATGTGGCCGGCGAACACGACGAAGCAGACGAACATCACCAGCCCGATGAAGGGATGCAGGATGCGCGTCCACGGACCGCCCCCGAACAGGTTGGTCAGCCAATACATGGACGGATGGAACAGCGCCAGCCCGGACAGCGCCAACAGGATGAACGTAAACGCAATGATCCAGTGGTTCGTGCGTTCACCCGGCGTGTAGCGCTTGATCCGGCGGTAATGGCGTTCTTCACTCATGGCGCACCTCCTCTTCGGCACGGCGTTCGTCTTCCTCGGACACCTCGTTGCGGCCAACGCGGGCGTAGTGGAAGAAGCCCGCCAGCGCGGTCAGTGCCATGGCGGCCACGCCCAGCGGCTTGGCCAGCCCCTTCCACAGCGACACCATGGGGCTGATCTGCGGGTCCTTGGGCAGTCCGTGGTACAGCCCGGGCTGGTCGGCGTGATGCAGCACATACATGACGTGGGTACCTCCCACGCCCTGCGGGTCGTACAGGCCGGCCTTGTCGAAGCCGCGCGACTTGAGGTCGACGATCCGCTCCTCGGCGTGCTGCGTCATGTCTTCCTTGGTCCCGAAGACGATGGCGCCGGTGGGACAGGCCTTGACGCAGGCGGGTTCCTGGCCGACGGCCACGCGGTCGGAACACAAGGTGCACTTGTACGCCTTGTGGTCCTTCTTGGAGATGCGCGGCACGTTGAACGGACAGCCGGTGATGCAATAGCCGCAACCGATGCAGTTCTCTTCGTGGAAATCCACGATGCCGTTGTTGTACTGGATGATCGCGCCCGGCGAGGGACAGGCCTTCAGGCAGCCCGGATCCTCGCAGTGCATGCAGCCGTCCTTGCGGATCAGCCATTCCAGGTCGCCTTGCGGATTCTCGTATTCGGAGAAGCGCATGACCGTCCAGGAATGCTCGGTCAGGTCGGCCGGATTGTCGTAGACGCCCACGTTGGTGCCGATCTCGTCGCGCAGATCGTTCCATTCCATACAGGCGCTTTGGCAAGCCTTGCAGCCAATGCACTTGGAGACGTCGATCAGCTTGGCCACCGAGCCCGTGATGGGTTCACGGATGCCCGGCGGCGGCGTGGTGGTGGCGGAGCGCCGCTTGATGTCTAGGGATTGCATGGACATGTCGGTCTCCTTAGGCCTTCTCGACCTGCACCAGGAACGACTTGAATTCCGGCGTCTGGGAATTCCCGTCGCCCACGAACGGCGTCAGGGTGTTGGTGAGGAAGCCGGGCTTGGCCAGGCCCACGAAACCCCAATGGATGGGGATGCCCACGTGGTGCACGGTCTTGCCCTCGATGGTCAGCGCGCGCAGGCGCTTGGTGACCAGCGCCACCGCCTTGATGTAGCCGCGGTTGGACGACACCTTCACGCGCGAACCATTGGCGATGCCCAATTCCTTGGCCAGCGCTTCGCCGATCTCCACGAACTGCTCCGGCTGGAGGATCGAGTTGATGCGGACGTGCTTGGTCCAGTAGTGGAAGTGCTCCGTCAGGCGGTAGGTCGTGGCCACGTAGGGGAACTTGTCCACCGTGCCCATCGCGGCCAGGTCGTCCTTGAAGACCCGCGCAGCCGGATTGCTGGTGACCCCCTTTGCCTTCGGATACAGCGGGTTGTAGCCCAGCGGCGTCTCGAAGGGCTCGTAGTGCTCGGGGAACGGCCCTTCGGCCATGCCCGCCCGCGCGAAAAAGCGCGCCACGCCCTCGGGGTTCATGATGAACGGCCCCATGCCGCCATCGGGATTCTCGTCGCCCTTGAAGTCAGGGATGTCGGCGCCGGTCCAGAACTTGCCGTTCCACGAAATCAGGCTGCGGCGCGGATCGAACGGCTTGCCCGCCACGTCGCAGGATGCGCGGTTGTACAGGATGCGGCGATTGGCCGGCCACGCCCAGGCCCAGTTCAAGGTCTGGCCGATGCCGGTCGGGTCGCTGTTGTCGCGCCGCGCCATCAGGTTGCCGCCGGGGCCCCAGGCGCCGGCAAAGATCCAACAGCCGCTGATGGTGGAACCGTCGTCGCGCAGTTCCGCGAAACCGGCCAGCTGCTCGCCAGCCTTGCGGGTGACCTTGGAAGGATCCTTGGGGTCGGTCAATTCCACCAGTGCGCGGCCCGTGTATTCCTTGGCCAACTCTTCCGCGGTGGGATTCTGCGGATTGGCGTAAGGCCAGGACAGGTTGACGATGGGGTCCGGATACTTGCCGCCCTCGTCCTGGTACATCTTGCGCAGGCGCGTGAAGATCAGCGCCATGATCTCGATGTCGCTCTTGGCCTCGCCCGGAGGCTCGGCGCCCTTCCAGTGCCATTGCAGCCAGCGGCCGGAATTCACCAGCGTGCCGTCTTCCTCGGCGAAACAGGTGGTCGGCAGGCGGAAGACTTCGGTCTGGATCTTGGACGGATCCACATCGTTGGCTTCGCCCGCGTTGCGCCAGAACTCGGAAGTCTCGGTGACCAGGGGGTCCATGATGACCAGGAATTTCAGCTTGGCGAAACCGGCGTTCAGCTTGGCCTTGTTGGGCGCGGCCGCCAGCGGGTTGAAGCCCTGGGCAATGTAGCCGTTCATCTTGCCCTGGTTCATGAGCTCGTAGACCTGCAGCATGTCGTAGAGCTTGTCCAGCTTGGGCAGGTAGTCGAACGCCCAGTTGTTCTCGGCCGTGGCGGACTGGCCCCACCAGGCCTTCATCAGGCTCACGTGGAACTTGCTGTAGTTCTGCCAGTAGCTCAGCTGGTTGGGCCGCAAGGGCTTCAACGTGCGCGACTCGATGTACTTGCCGTAGTCCTGTTCAGGCTCGTTGGGCAGGGTCATGTAGCCGGGCAGCAGGTTCGACATCAGGCCCAGGTCGGTCAGGCCCTGGATGTTCGAGTGGCCCCGCAGCGCGTTCATGCCGCCGCCGGCGATGCCGATATTGCCCAGCAACAGCTGCACCATCGCGCCCGTGCGGATGATCTGCGAACCGATGGAGTGCTGCGTCCAGCCCAGCGCGTAGAGTATGGTCGCGGCGCGGTTGGTCGTGGCCGTGGAGGCCAGCATTTCGCACACTTTCAGGAACTTGTCCTTGGGCGTGCCGCAGACGCGCTCGACCATGTCCTCGGTGTAGCGCGAGTAGTGCTTCTTCAGCAGTTGGTAGACCGTGCGCGGATGGGCAAGCGTCGGGTCCGTCTTGACGTAGCCGTCGTCGCCGCGCTCGTAATCCCAGCTCGCCTTGTTGTAGGTGCGCTTTTCGGCGTCGTAGCCGGAATACAGGCCGGCGTCGAACGCGAAGTCCTCGCGCACGATGAAGGAAAAGTCCGTGTAGTTGCGTACGTACTCGTGCTGGATCTTGTCCTTATCCAGCAGGTATTTGATGACGCCACCCAGGAAAATGATGTCGGTGCCGGTACGTATGGGCGCGTAGAAGTCCGCCACGGATGCCGAGCGCGTGAAGCGCGGATCCACGACGATCAGCTTCGCCTTGTTGTGGGCTTTTGCTTCCGTGACCCATTTGAACCCGCAAGGGTGGGCCTCGGCGGCATTGCCACCCATGATCAGCACTACGTCCGCGTTCTTGATGTCGACCCAATGGTTCGTCATCGCTCCACGGCCAAACGTCGGGGCAAGACCTGCCACCGTCGGGCCATGTCAGACACGGGCTTGATTATCGAATGCCAATATCCCCATGCTGCGCACAGTCTTGTGCGTGATGTAGCCGACCTCGTTGCTGCTCGCCGAGGCTGCCAGCATGCCGGTGGTCAGCCACCGGTTGACGGTCTTGCCGTCCGCGGTCTTCTCGACGAAGTTCGCGTCGCGGTCGGCCTTCATGAGCTTGGTGATGCGGGTCAGAGCGTCGTCCCACGACATCCGTACCCACTTGTCCGAACCCGGCGCCCGGTATTCCGGGTACTTGAGGCGGTTGGGACTGTGGATGAAGTCGATCAGGGCCGCGCCCTTCGGACAGAGGGTGCCGCGGTTGACGGGGTGGTCCGGGTCGCCTTCGATGTGCATGATGCTGGCACGGGCGTTCTTGGAGCCGTCGCCCAAGCCGTACATCAGCAGTCCACAGGCGACCGAACAGTAGGGACAGGTGTTGCGCGTTTCAGTCATGCGCGCAAGCTTGTACTGGCGGACTTCAGCCATGGCCGTGCCGGGGGCAGCCCCCAGCAAAGCCAGGCTGGAGCCTGCCAGCGTCGCACCGGTCACCTTGAAGAACTGGCGGCGATTCATGTTGACCATGAAACACTCCTCTCCTGGTGAAATGAAGAAAGCCATTGGCTCGCCGCGGGCGAAAAAGCCCTACGGTTCCCAAGGACATTTTCCCGAGTATAGGCTTTGCACGGCGGGCGCGCCATGGCATCCGGCCCCAAAGAGATCGTCCTTATGCCGGAAAATTGGCTGCTAAATCGGGTTTTTTCGCAGATTTTGGATGATCTGGCGGCTGCTACCATTCCCGGCTGCCTGGACTTGCCGGCGCCCTCCCGATCCGGGGACGCCCCGCCGCCAGCTTTCCACCCACTCTCCGCATGACCGTAGGAGCGCCGATGCGCCGCCTTGTTGCCCTGGCCCTGTCTTTCGCCGCCGTCGCAGCGGTGGCGCCGACGGTGCCCGCCCACGCAACGCCCCCCGTCCCGACCCCGGCCGCTGCCGCCACCGAAGCGGCCTCCCAGGCGGCGATGGAAGGCTATCTGTATTTCTATCCGCTGGTCACGATGGACCTGACCCGCCGCCAGTTCATCCATCCAGCGCGAGGCGCCGAAGGCGCGCCGGCCAATGCCTTTCTGCACGGACGCGCGCTGCCGCAGCCTCAGGCCGCCACCCCCTGGGCCAATCCCGACATGCTGCGCAGCGTCGGCTGGCTGGACCTGACGTCCGGGCCGGTGGTGCTGTCGGTCCCGGATACCCAGGGCCGGCTATACACGCTGACGCTGTTGGACATGTGGACCGATGTGTTCGCCACGCTGGGCAAACGCAGTACCGGCACCGCCAAGGGGAATACGGTGATCGTGCCGCCGGGCTGGAGCGGCGTGCTGCCATCGGGCATGGCCCGTATCGATGCCCCAACCGCCTATGTCTGGGCAAAGAACCTGATCCAGGTCGACGGTCCCGCCGACTATCCGGCCGTCCACGCCTTGCAGGATGGCTTCGTCCTCACGCCGCTGGCGCAATGGAACCTGCCCGCGCAGTCGCAGCGGGTCAAGGCCGACCCTTCCCTGAATCTGCAGATTCCAGTTCGCGAACAGGTCGAATCCATGCCGACCGACGCCTTTTTCGAGTACGCCGCCGAACTGCTGCGCAAGAATCCGCCGCATCCCACCGATCAGCCGGTGCTCGCGAAGCTGCGCAACGCCGGGCTGATCGCTGGCCAACCGCTAGACTTCGACAAGCTGGGCCACCCCGTCAAGCAGGGCTTGCGCCGCGGCCTGCGCGCGGCGCGCGAGCGGATGACCACGGCTGCCGGCGGCACGGTGCGCAGCGTGAACGGCTGGCACCAGGAAACCGCCAGCATCGGCGTCTACGGCAACTCGTACCTACGGCGCGCGCTGGCGGCGCAGGCGCAGCCGGGTTCGGGCCTGCCCGAGGATCTGAGCGTGCTGCTGCTGGCTGCGGACAGCCAGGGCGCGCCATTGGATGCCGCCCACGGCTACACGCTGCGTTTCGAGAGCGACCAGTTGCCGCCCGCCGCGGCGCTGTGGTCGCTGGCGGCCTATGACGCGCAGGGCATGCCGTTTGCCAACGCCCTCAACCGGTACGCGCTCGGCGATCGCGACCCCTTGCAATACAACGCCGACGGTTCGCTCGACCTGCGCATCAGCCACGCCCCGCCCGCCCCCGAGCAACAGTCCAACTGGCTGCCCCTGCCCGCCACGGGGCCCATTAGCGTGCTGCTGCGCGTCTATGCGCCCAAGCCCGCGTTGCTGGACGGCCTATGGACGCCGCCTGCGCTGCAGCGCGACGCTCCGCCCGAAGAAATCACCGAAGACGCCGAAAAGACGCAACCATGACGGGCGCCTCCCGCTACCATAGGTGTTTTATCCAAGATTGAACGCCCGCCATGGACGAAGCCTTTAGCCACCAATTGTCGATGACCATCCTGATGACGCCAGACATGGCGAATTTTTCGGGAAACGTACACGGCGGAACCATCCTCAAGTACCTGGACCAGGTGGCATATGCCTGTGCCAGCCGATATGCCGGCCAGTATGTGGTCACCTTGTCGGTCGACCAGGTGGTGTTCCGTGAGCCCATCCATGTCGGCGAGCTGGTGACCTTCCTTGCGGCCGTCAATTACACCGGCCGCACGTCGATGGAAATCGGCATCAAGGTCGTCACCGAGGACATCCGCAAGAAGCTCGTGCGCCATACCAACAGCTGCTACTTCACGATGGTGGCGGTGGATGACCAGGGCGCGCCAACCGCCGTGCCGCCGCTGGAACCGCGCAACCTCGAAGAAAAGCAACGCATGGAAGCCGCCCGGCTACGCCGGGAATTGCGCCAGGAAATGGAACGCCGGCATGGCGAGATCAAGCGGGAAACCACGCACGACACCCAGCCCTGAAACAGGGTTTACGGACCCTCCCAAGCAGAACGAGCCCTGGCGGGCTCGTTTTTTTTGTGTGGCAGCGGACTTCAGGCGCGTTCCGCGGACGCCGGAGGCGCCGGGGACACGGCGGCCGGCTCGCGGTCGCGCCCCACCATGCGCTTGAGCCCGAGCCACTGCTGGGCCCAGAAGCCCCGCCCATAGTCGCGCCCGCCGAGCTCCGCTTGCTGATCATGGATACCCGTGGGCCCATAGCCGACGCCAAACCGGGCGGTGCGAAAAAGCACGTCCCAGATGGGGAAAAGCGCGCCGAAGTTGTAGCCGCCCACAGGTCCCGGCGAGGAAGCATCGTAGGCGATGGAATGATGGTGCCTGTGAAAGCGCGGGCTGACCAGCAGGCGTTCGCCAATGGCGCCGAAATGCAGGCGCAGGTTGGCGTGCGAGAAACTCTGCGCCAACTGGGTGATGGCCACCACCATGACGAACTGCGCCGGCGGCACGCCCACCAGTTGCGACACGAACACCACCAGCACGTCGCGCAGCATGTCATCCAGCAGATGATTGCGGTCGTCGCTCCAGATGGTCATCTGGCGCTGGCTGTGGTGCACGGCATGCAGCGCCCAGAGCCAGCCGAAACGATGCTGGGCTCGATGGTAGAAGTAATCCACCGCATCGAAGAGCAGCAGGTAGATGATGAGGCTGACCCACGCCTTGTCCGTCACGCCCGGCCAGTACTGGTCCAGCTGGAAGGGCGCAAATCCCCAAACGTGCAATTGTCCGAATACGCTGTCCCACAGCGGGTCGATGGTGAAGAACAACAGCAGACGGAAAGCGCCAAGCCGATGGATCAGCGTGTACAGCACGTCGATGCCGATCTGCCGACGGTCGGTGACGGGTTCCACGGGGCGCAGGCGCTGCAGGGGGCCGAACACCAGGACCAGCACCGCAATCTGCAACAGGCCGACCAGCAGCCACATGGTGGCGTCGTAGCCGTCTTCGATGAAGTTGCTCATGCCCAGGTGGAACAGCGCGGGCTGAATCGCCGTTTCGAAGAGCCATTGCTGGCACTCTCCGAACAATTGACTAAGCGTATCCATGATCAGTGATGAGTAGCGATCCAATCGCGGTAGGACGGGTGCGTGTCCAAGGTAGCAAAACAATAGCCCTTGCGCTGCAAACCTTCAATCAGCGGCTCCAGCACGGCCGGCGCCCAGGGATCCTGGCGCGACCAGATGCCCAGGTGGGCCAGCAGGATGTCGCCAGGCTTGATGGTGCGCAGGGCTTGGTCCAGCAGGCGGGCGTTCGGATACTTGTCGCTGGGCAGCTCGTCGCCCAGAAAGCCGGCAGGCGCCCAGCCCACGTGCTCGAAACCGCAGGCTTTGGCGGCCTTGAGCAGGGCGGGCGAGGTCTTGCCGCCCGGAGCGCGGTAGATAGGCAGGATATTCTTGCCCGTCATCTGGTGGAAACGGGTGGCGGAGCGCTTGATTTCGGCGCAATACTGCTCGGGCGTCCACTCGGCGCGCTTGCCCGCATCCGGGCCGGCGCTGGGCTTGACGCGGAATTTGCCGCCGGGCAGATCGGCCTGCCAATACACGTGGTCGTAGGTATGCGAGCCGAAGACATGGCCCTCGGCCGCGCGCGCCTTCCACCACGGCGCCCACACGTCGTCCAGGCTGGAACCATCGGTCAGGGTGCGTTCGTTGGCCAGGAAAAAAGTGACCTTGACCTGATGGCGGGCCAACACCTCGGCAACCAGCGGCGCCACGCCCATGTGGCCGGTATCGAAAGTCAGGTAAACCGGCTTATCGCAAACCGCCGGCGCTGCCATGCCCATCGCGGGCAAAACCAGCGCGACCACGACCGCTGCGCGGAGGCGTTTTGCCTTGCCGGGCAGCAAGCCCGCAAAGCATGCGCCGCGTCGGGGCCCTTTCTTTTTATCTTGTAGGAGCATGGTTCAGGGTCCAGACGCCGTGGGGAGACTTGCCCACCGGCACCTGATTGACCACCTTCTTCTGCTCCAGGTCCACCACGGTGAGCTTGCGGGCCCAGCGCGAGGTGACCAGCAGCGTCTTGCCGTCGGCCAGCACGTCCATGCAGTCCGGGCCGCCCGGCACCGCGAAGGTGTCGGTCACGGCCAGGGTTTGCAGATCGATGCGGCTGATAGAGTTGGCGGTACGGTTGCTGACGAACAGGTGGCGGTGGTCGCCCTGCGCGCGGAAGGCATGGGCGCCCGCCGCGGTCTTGATGCGCGTCACCAGCTTGGCCGGGCCGTTGCTGACGTCGTAGGCCTCGACGTAGGAATCGCCGGTCAGCGCCACCAGCAGAGTCTTCTGATCGGGCGTCAGGAATACGTCGGCCGGGGTCTTGCCCACCGACACGGTCCACTTCGGCGTCTGCGTCGCCAGGTCAATGGCGATGAGCTGATCGCTATCCTGCAGCGTAACGTAGGCCGTGGTGCTGGTTTTGTCGATCATGATGTGGCTGGGCGTCTTGCCGGCCGGAATGCGCTTGACCAGCTTCAGGTCAAAGCCCTTTTCCAGCGGCTGCCAGGCATAAATGTCGATGTGGTCCAGGCGGTTGGCCGCGGTCACGAACCACTTCATGTCCGGCGAAAACTGCAGCTGGTAGGGATCGACGATGCCGGTCAGCGTGCGTTGCACTTCGCCGGTCTTGGGGTCCATCAGGGTGATCGAATCGCTGGTGGCGTTGGCCACCATCAGCGACTTCTCGTCCGGCGTGAGATAAAGGTGATGCGGTTCCTTGCCCGTAGGCACGCGCCGCAATTCCTTGTACGAGCTCGGATCAACGATGCTGACGTTGGCGTCCAGGGAGTTCAGGACGAAAATCGGGGCCGAAGCCGCCGCGGCGCTCAGCGCCATCCCTACGCCGAACAAGGCGTAGCGGACAAAATGCATGGGATTCAATTTCTAGGTCCGGCAAAGGGGTATCGGGCAGGGTCCCGGTGCTCGCCATTTTAGGCACAGCAGGCTGACAAAAGCGCGTCGCGCCATGCTCGGTCGACAAACGGACACGCCTGTTGCGACCCAGCAACAGGCGTGCACGGCTTGCACCTCAGAAGCCGGAAAAATCATTTACTGCCAACGGGTTGCGCGTCGGCGTCAGTCCAGGTTCCGGCACTGATATCGCGTTCCCGCAGCGCCGCTGCGCGCGCTGCGGACGAGGGCCCGAGGTCGGCTTCCAGCACGCCCCCTTCAGGCCCCACGACAAAAGAATCAATGCCGGTCTGCCCATACCGGGCCGGCCAGGCGACGATGCGGTAAGAGTCGCCCGCGGGGCCGGGTATTACCTTGTACCGATAGCCGTAATAGGCGTCGTCCACCGGCACTTCCGGCCCCATGCTCAGCGCATCCAGGCCGAAGGCCTGCTGCGGCGCGCCGGGCACCTCTGGCCAATACAGGCCGTCCCGGTGTCCGGGACGGCTGACAAGGCGGCTCGCATAGCGCCCCTGGCCCACCCCGTCCTTGTAGCGGGCCTGGGCAGCCTGCAACTGTCGCAATGTATCGATGGCCGTCAGTTCGTTGCGCCCGATTGCGCGGCGACGGATTTCCGCCTTGCCCGCCATCGGATCGAAGCGCCATCCCTGGCCAGCGCGCACGATCGGCACCGGCAGCGTCCATCCGGAATCGCCGACCGCCACCCAGGAGCGGCCGCCGTCGGCCACGATCTCGTGCTTACGCACCCAGGCCGCGAGATACCGGTAGATATCCTCCTGGTCCACGCCGCCCGGCACGATCTGCCGGTGGTTCGGGCCCAGCACCTTGGCCAGGGCATCGACGTCATTTGTGGCCAGCGCGTCGGTGAATGCCTGCGCGGCCGCCTGGGCACTGGGATACAGGCTCTGCGCCATGGAGGGGGCCGCGAAGCCTAGCGCAAGCACCGACGCGGCGCAAAGCGCGCGCAAACGAGCAATCGTCATAAGACCTCCGTTGTTCATGGTGCTTACCTCCGGCCACCGCCGCCCCGGCCGCCACCGCCGCCGCGATGGGGAGCGCCCCCGCCGCCGCGGTGCGGCGCGCTCGCGCCGGGGCTGCGATGCCCCCCTCCGCCGCGGCTCATTTCGCCTCGCTGGTTCTGCTGCCGCATGCGGTCGCCGTCGCCCGCACCGCTCAACGCGGTGTGGCTGTTGGACGCACGCGCGCGGTCGCGCGCGGCGGATTCGTCGGCGCGCTGGCGCTGGGCCGCGGCCTGCCGGTCTTGCGTGGACACGCTGGACGCACCGGCCGACCGCCCTTGCGCCCTGTCCTGCGTGGACACACTGGAGGAACGGTCCCGGCCGCCCTGCGGCCCCTGACCCTGTCCACGGCCGGCGGCGCCTTCGCCCCGGCCCGCGCCCTGTCCGCGCGCCCCGTCCGGGCCGGAATGACCGGCAATGGGTTGCCCGGTGCGACCTTCAAACGACTGGGCCGCCCGCTGGCGGGCGGCGTCGCGGGAACCGACCGCGGGCGCCGCGGCGGCGGCTCGGCCGCCCTGACCCGCCCCCTGCGCACGGTTCTGCAGGCCCGCCTGCCGCTGACTATCGAAGCGCTGGCGGCTGGCCTGGTCGGCATAGGGCGTACTGCCGCGATTGGCGGCATTGTGCTGCCAGGTGGACCGGTTATTGGTGACGTTATTGCGGTCTATGCGATTGTTGACGTTGATGTTGTTGTAGCGGTCGACGTCGATGTCGATGTCGCCATGCCCCCAGTTGGCATCGCCCCACATGGAGTTGATGGCCGCGACCCCCAGCCCGAACCCGATGCCGGCGACCAGCGACGTCGCAAACATCGATCCCGGCGGCGGGGGATAGTAGTAAGGCGGATAGGAGGGGTACGCCCACGTCCCGTACACCACGGTCGGGTTGTAGCTGGGCACGTACACCACCTGCGGGTCCGCCGGTTCGATCACCACGACGGTCTTTTCGTTTTCAGTCGTGGTCTTCACGGTCTGCTGTGGTGTGCTCTTCAGGTTGCCCGCCTTTTGAGCCTGCTTGCGCAGCCGCTGGACCGAGTCCATGACGGCCTCGGGTTGCGCCAGGAAGGCGTCGCCGACGGATTTCACCCAATCCGGCTGGCGACCCATCATATCCATGACCGAGGGAAACGCCACCAGGGATTTGACGCTGGGATCCCAGGACTCGCCCTCGACCGCCTGGACCGCCTTGTCGCCGGATTCCGACGTGTGCGCCGCCGACCATTTGGCAGCCGCCGCGACATCGTCAGGGTAGGTCGCTCCCATGAGTATTTGCGAAAGCAGCGAATCCGGATACAGCGCCACGGGCGCCATCAGCTGATCCAGTTGCGCGTTGTCCAGCTTGGTCTGCGCCGTGGCGGGGAAGCAGACAGCCAGCCCCAGGCATAACCAGCCGATGAACCACCGTTGCAGTCGACGCATTTTCCGTTCTCCGTGAATCGCAAAGCATGAAGCCACAAGCCAGGAGGAAACTGCCGGATATCGCGCTGACAATATATGCCTAACACCGGCGCAGGGGAAGCGCCGGCGCACATCTATTCCCGGTCACAGTTTGGCGACGGAAACCTCGGTCGCCTTGACGAAGGCCAGCACCTCGGTGCCGACCTGCAGATCCAGTTCTTTGACCGACCGGGTCGTGATCACCGAGGTCACAATGCCGGCCGGCGTATCCACGTCCACCTCGGACACCACCGGCCCCAGGATGATCTCCTTGATCTTGCCGCGGAACTGGTTGCGGGCGTTGATGGATTGAATGCTCATGGTCTTGCTCCTGGAGTAATGGGCGGCGCCATGCCACCCGGGCGTGAATCACGAAGCGCGGCCTCAGACCGCCAGCTTCAGATGGCGAATCTGGATGACGGGCGCCAAGGGTCTTTCGGTATCCGGCGTGTCTTGTTGCCGCAGCGCAGCGCGCAGCACCCGCGCTTGCAGCGCGGCAAACGCGGCCGAGCCACGCGCGCGCGGACGCGCCAGGCCGACACGCTCGTCCAGCGCCACGCCGCCTTCGTCCAGCACCAGGATGCGATCCGCCACCGTCACGGCCTCGGCCGCGTCGTGAGTTGCCAGCACAGCGGTAAAACCCTGCTGGCGCCAGCAATCTTCCAGCAAGCGTTGCATCTCGATCCGGGCCAGCGCGTCCAGTCCCGCGTAGGGCTCGTCCAGCAGTAGCAGCCCCGGGCGGCGCGCCAATGCGCGCGCCAGCGCCACGCGTTGGCGTTGCGGTTCGGAAACCTGAGCCGGCCAATCGCCTCCGTGGCCGTCGAGGCCTACCTGCCGCAAGGCGTCGGCCGCCTGTGCCGTTCCGGCCAGACCCAGGGCCACGTTTTGCAGCACGGTCTTCCAGGGCAGCAGACGCGCGTCCGGCAGCAGCAGGCGCACGCGGCTATCGGGCGCCCAACTGGGAAAGTTGTCGAACAACAGGGGCGACCGGCTGGGCTCGCCGCCGCGCTCGTCGGTGGGCGCCAATTGGCCCGCCAACAGCCGCAACAGGGTGCTCTTGCCGCTGCCGACGCTCCCGACCACGGCCACGAACTCGCCTGGCGCGATCTCCAGATCCAGCGCCTGCAGCGCGACGCGCCCGTCAAAACGCCTGGCCAGCTTGCGCAGGGTCACGCGCAGCGCGGGTTGCGCGCCAGCGTCGGGCTCCGCATCCGGTTCGATCTGGCCGTGCGACTCCAGGTATTGCAGCAGCTCGAACTCGTTGGGGTTGGTGAACATCATCGCGGCCTCCAGCGCAGCAGCCAGCGCTCCAGAACACCAATCAGCGCCCCCGACGCCGCGCAGAGGGCCGCGTAAAGCGCGATGCCCAGCAACAATGCTGCGGCGCCCGACGGTTTGCCGGCCGGCAGCGGCAGCAGGCCCGAGGGCGTCACGAAGAGTTCCAGCGCGATCAAGGTCAGCCATAAAAGTCCCAATCCCTGCCTCAGCCCCGTCAGGATGAACGGCAACGCGCCGGGCAGGAGCACATGCAGAAAAAGAGACCAACCACGCAAATCATGAGAGCGGCCGGTCTCGACCAGCGCCGGATCCACCGCGCGCAGCCCGCGCGCCGTCTGGACCAGGACCGGCAGGAACAAGCTCAGCGCACACAGCAGCGGCCTGGGCGCAACGCCGCTGCCCAGCCATAACGCCACCAGCAGCACCGGCCCCAGCCCGCGCAGGATCCAGGTATCGACAGCAGGGATGGGACGGGCGCGCAACATAGGTCAGACGCTGAATCCGCCCGCCAGGGCGAGCCGACCCAGATCGTAGGATTCATGGGCGATGGCGCCGCGTGGCAGCGTTTGTTCGGACAGGCGTTCCACCGAATCCTCCAGGCGCCGGCGCACCTCGGCGTCTATCTCGCCCACGCCGAACTCGTCCACCTGTACCTGCGCGTCGGTGGCGTAGACGCCCGCCAGGATGTGCCGCGCACCCAGCGCCGACAGCACGGGCTTCAACCCGTACTCCAGCGCCAGCAGATGCGCCGGGCTGCCGCCCGTGGCGATGGGCAGCACCACCTTGCCCGCCAGCGCCTTGGGGTCCAGCAAGTCCAGCACCGCTTTCAAGCCGCCGGAAAAGGATGCCTGGTATACGGGTGTCGAGATCAGCACGGCATCGGCCGCCGCCACCCGCGCGCGCAACGCGTTGGCCGCGGCGCCGGCGTAATGGCCTTCGATCAGTTCTTCGGCGGGGATATCGCGCAGGCCCAGTTCACCGACCGCCAGGCCTCGCGATTGCAGGATCCCGGCGGCGTGCCGGAGCAACAGCGAGGAACGGGAGCGCTGCGACGGACTGCCCGCAATGGCGAGCACTCGGGCGAAGACCTGGCGACGTAGCGATGACATGGGAATTCGATTCCGGAGGGGGGTTCATGGAGACGAACCGATTCTGTCATCGCTGCGAGGCGGCGAAAAATACTTAGTCGATATGAGGTTATGTGGATCGCCGGGTTCGGCTTCTTTTGGAAATATGCGGGATTACCGCAAGCCGCCAGCCTCGTCCTTCTGCAGGACTGGATTGCAGGGAACGGCAAGCCTATACTGGATTGGCGAGTTGCTCCCTATTCCTTTTCCTAAAGGAGAGGCAACATGTATAAGCACTTGCTCGTCGCCGTGGACGGCTCCCTGTTGTCCGAATCGGCCTTCAAGCGCGCTCTTGTTTTCGCCAAGGAAATGGGCGCCACCATCACGCTCATCCGCGCCATCCCGGAGGACCATCTGCTGGTCTATCAGGCCGAGATGCTGGGCACCACGCAGGCGCACCACACTGACCAGGCTCGCAAGAACGCGCAAACCTATCTGGACAACCTGGAAATGGAAGCGCGCCATGCACTGGTGCCGTGCAACGCGGTTGTCACTGTCAACGACCATCCCCACGAGGCCATCGTCGAGGCGGCGCAGAACCAGGGGTGCGACCTGATCGTAATGGGTTCGCATGGCCGGCACGGCATGACGGGCTTCTTGCTGGGCAGCGAAACGCAACGCGTGCTGGCTCGCACCCGCCTGCCGGTGCTGGTGTACCGTTAGGGCCGCGCTGGCCTCTCAGGCGGCGGCCAGCGCGTGCTGGAAGGTAAAGCTGTCGGAATACATGTGTTCCAGGCTCGCGCCGCGCGCGGCCAGGAGGCTCTTGGCCTCGTGGATCATGTCCGGGGCGCCGCATAGGTAGAAGGCGTGTTCGGACAGGTCTTCGTGGTCTTCCATGACCGCCTGCTGCACGTGACCACGGCGCCCTTGCCAGTCCGCGCCCGCCCGCGACAGCACCGGCACGAAGGTAAATTCGTACAGCCGACCTGCCCAGCTTTCGATCTCGTCGCGCAGGTACAGGTCCGCCTCGGTGCGCATGCCCCAGTAAAGCGTGACGGGCGGGCAATCCTCGTTGTCCAGCAGCGATTCCAGGATGGCCTTGATCGGCGCGATGCCGGTGCCCGTGGCCATCATGATGAGCGGCCGCCAGTCTTCCTCGTGATAGCTGAATACGCCCAGCGGCGCTTCGATCTCCACGTCGGCTCCTGCTTGCGCCTGGCCCAGCCAATGGTCGGTATAGCGGCCGCCGGGGATGCGGCGCACGTGAAAATCCACCAGATTCCCGGCAGGCGCGGATGCCATGGAAAAGCTGCGTGTCTCGCCGTCGGGCAGCACCACATTCATGTACTGGCCCGGCACATAGTCCAGGCCCTCCTCGGGCAGCGCCAGCGTCAGGTGGATGACGTCCTCGCAATACCGTTCGATGCGGTGAATGGTGGCGGGCAAGCGGCGCGGTTCCGGAAACGATTGCCGGCTGCTCGCCACACTGATGCATAGATCGCCCAATGGCTGCGCCTGGCAAGCCAGCGCGTAGCCTTCGGCGGCTTCTTCGGGTGTCAGGGCCATGGGAAATTCCTCGTACTCCACGGCGCCGGACTCCAGTTTGATGCGGCAAGTGCCGCAGCCGCCGAAGGTGCACTCGTGCGGCAGCTTCACCGCCGCACGATCGGCGGCCTGCAGCACGGATTCGCCTTCTTCAACCTGGAATGACTCGTCGGTTTGCAGGATATGCACGCGGTATGCCATGGCCGGCCTCGCTTATTTCTTGATGTCCGCCTCGACCAGCACTTTCATGCCGCGCGGCTCCAGCAGTGCCGCCAACGCCGCCAGCGCGGCCAGGCCAGCCTTGGTGTCCTGTTCGCCGTTGCCGCCGCTCAGGCCGACGCCGCCGATCACCTCATCGTTCACCACGATGGGAAAACCGCCGACAAACACGGCGAACTTGCCGTCAAAACTCCACTGGATGCCAAAGGCCTCGTTGCCGGGCAGCGCCGGGCCGTTGGGCGGCGTATTGAAAAGGTGCGTGGAACGCTTGTGCCCCGCCGCCGTGAAGGCCTTGTTCCAGGCGATCTGCGGGCCGGTGATGCGGGCGCCGTCCATGCGCTCCAGTGCTATCGGATAGCCGCCGTCGTCGACGATGCATATCGACTCCAGCACGCCGATCTCTTCCGATTTCGCGATGGCAGCGCGCACCATTGCGCGCGCTTCTTCCAGTTCCAGACGATAGACCTGCTTCATGGGAATGACCTCTCCTGAGTGCCGTTATGGGATCGCGCGGAATCAGCCGGCGCGGTAGACAGTTTTGATCTGTGTGTAGAACTCCAGCCCCACGCGGCCCGATTCGCGAAACGTGGACGTACTGGAATGCTTGAGGCCGCCGAACGGCGCGTTGATCAGGTTGCCGGTGGTGGTCCGGTTTATCTTCACTGTGCCAGCCTGGATATCCCGAGCGAAGCGGTGCGCATAGCGCGCGTCGGTGGTCGCAATGGCGGCCGACAACCCGTACTCGGTGTCGTTGGCCTTGGCAATGGCGTCTTCGTAGCCATCCACCTCGATCAGCGCGATCACGGGACCGAATATTTCTTCGCGGGCAATGCGCATTTGCTGGGTGACGTCGGTAAACAGCGCTGGCGATACGTAATAGCCGCGTTCGAACCCGGCGCCGGTCAGGCGGTCGCCGCCATACAGATGGGTGGCCTCCTGCTTGCCGACCGCCACGTAACCCAGCACGTTGTCCAGTTGCTTGGCCGTGGCTAGCGGGCCCAGGTCGAAGTTGCCGTCCAGGCCATTGCCGATGGTCAGCGTCTTGATGCGGGCCAGCAGCTTGTCCGTGTAGGCTTGGCGCACCCGTTTGTCCACCAGTACGCGGCTCGTGCCGGTGCAGGCCTGGCCGCTCAGCGAAAAGCCGCCCTTCACGGCCAGGTCCACGGCACGGTCCAGGTCGGCGTCCGCCAGCACGATCAGCGGATTTTTGCCCCCCAGCTCCATCTGCGTGCGGGTGGTCAGCCCCGCGGTGCGGTGGATCTGTTCGCCGGCGGCAGTGGAGCCGGTAAAGGAAATTGCCCGCACCGCCCGTGCCGCCGTGATGGCTTCGCCGACGGCGCCGGCCGGACCGGTCAGGAAGTTCAGCACCCCGGCCGGCAGGCCTGCCTGCACGAAGGCCTCGGTCAGGCGGTAGCCCGACATGGGCGCATCGGAAGACGGCTTGAATACCACCGTGTTGCCGGTGATCAGCGCCGGAGCGATCTTGCGCGCGGGGATGGAAATCGGAAAGTTCCAGGGGGAGATCACCGTCACCACGCCCAGCGGCTCGCGCTGGCTGTAGACCACCATGTCGGGATCGTCGTTGGGATAGGTTTCGCCCGTGTAGGACTGCCCCTCCACCGCATAGAAGCGGATCGTCTGCGCCGAGCGCAACACCTCGTCCTTGGCCAGATTCAGGCTCTTGCCCTCTTCGCGCGTCAGTTCGCGCGCGATGTCGCTGGCATGGTCTTCCAGGTACTGGGCCGCGCGGAACAGAATGGCGGCGCGCTTGGAGATCGGCGTATCACGCCAGCCCGCGAAGGCAGCCTCGGCCGCGGCCACCGCCTGGCGGGCGTCTTCCGCATCAGACACCTGGAAGCGGCCGACGATGTCGTCGGTATCGGCAGGATTGATATTGGGCGCCGTCTTGCCGGTACCGCAGGGCACCCAGGCGCCGCCGATGTGGTTCAGGAACGTTTGCTGCGAAAGATCGTCCACGGGAGCTATTCCTCAGTCTGCGCCCGGCTTACCGCAATGCCGGGGCGGGTTGGCTTATGAACATTGTATACTTTAATCAATATGGTTCGATACGTGTAAACCCCTGCTTCGCCAGGCCAGATCCAGAAAAAAAGGGCCCCGCAGGGCCCCAAAGCAGCCCACAAGCAGGATCAGCTCCAGATCAGCACCGCGCAGATCGTCGAAACGAACAGCGCCAGCAGCACGGGCAATAGCAGGGCGCGCACCAGCGACAGCACGTTCACCCGCGCAAAGCCCGCCACGGCGATCAATGAGGACCAGGCGATCAGCGTGCCGCCTCCGGTCCAGACCGCGCCCATCTGCCCGACTGCCGCCAACGTCGCAGGGTCCACGCCCACGACCGGCCCCAGCGCACCGGACAGGGTGCCGGTCAGGGGCAGGCCCGCGAAGCCGGAACCGTCGATCCCCGTGATCATGCCGACCAGCAGCACCCCAAATGCCACCAGGAAATGATTTTCGGGAATCAGGTGCTGGCCGGCGGAAATCACCTCGAACAACAGGCCGGGCGCCTGCGCTTGCGGCACACCCAGGATCTGCGCGGCGGTCTCATTGGC
The DNA here is from genome assembly GCF_035282245.1 of Achromobacter sp. D10. NCBI lineage: Bacteria > Pseudomonadati > Pseudomonadota > Betaproteobacteria > Burkholderiales > Alcaligenaceae > Achromobacter > Achromobacter sp. D10. The sequence goes on along the minus strand of NZ_JAYJLE010000001.1, from coordinate 939,702 downwards.
GCCCACGAAGAAGAAGCCCGCAATCGGCAGCACCGAACCCATGGCCTTGAAAGCAAACACAAAGCCGTCGGTGACGTGTTCCGGACAGACGTCCAGCATCTTGCGCGGGCCTTCCGCGGCCAGCGTTACCAGCATCATCACGACAAAGGCCACGCCGCCCACCAACGCCGCCGCGTCGCCGCCGCGCAACGCGGGCAGCGACGGAAACAGGCGCGGCAGCACCATGACGGCGATCACCGCCAGAAAAGCCAAGGGCGTCACGACGGCGAAGGTCTTGGACCAGCGCACGCGGCGGCGCTCTTCTTCGCTGAGGGCCGGGCCGCTGGGCAGCGCGGGATCCGCGCCCATGGTGCCGCGAGCGAGCTCGGCCTTGTCGAAGGATCCCGACTGCTCGATGCGCGCCAGGCTGCCATCCTGGGCCCGGGCCTGCCAGGCAGACAGAAGCGCCGCATCGGCGGGCACGATGTGCTTGCGGATCAACAGGTAGGCCGCAACCAGCGCGACCCCGCCGGTAATCAGCGACAGCACCAGCGCGCGGTCGGCGACCACGGCGGCGCTGACCGCCGCGCCCGCCGCCTTGGCGCTGATGCTGGGCGCTACCCCGATCACATAGTCCGAGGACAACGCCATGCCTTGGCCTGCGATGGCGATGGCCATGGCGCCGGCCAAGGGCGGCAGGCCGGCCGCGATGGCCGCGGGCAGCAGGATGGCGGACACCAGCGGCACCGCTGGCGTGGGCCAGAAAAATAGCGAGATCACATAAGTACAGAGGGCGATGATCAGAAAGGAGGAATGCCCGCCCCGCATGACCCGGCGAAACGGCTGCACCATCCGCACGTCCGCCTGCAGGGTCTTCAGCGCGTTGAGCAGCGCGGTCATGAAGGTGATCACGAGAAAGATATTGAACAGCTCCTTGGCCGCCACGAAGCTGGCCGAGAAGATGCCTATCAGGGCGCTGATCGGATTGCCCGTGATGGCAAGCACCACCAGAAAGGTGCCGATCACCGACGGCACCACCACGTTGGCCCGCAAAATCATCGTCAGGATGATGGCGGCGACGCTGATCAGGTACATCCAGTGAGCAGCGTTGAGCACTACGTCCGCTTGCATGTGCTATTCCCCTTGTATGCGTGGCTGTCGTAGCGCCACGTTCGGTATACTATATTTCGTTTGTGGCTATACCAATCAAAATATGCACCGCCTAGGGAAAGCGATAATTCTGAAAAATCCATGAATAGCGCCAATAAATCAGGGGATTACCCTAGGTTTGAAGCATTTTTTGGAATTCGTAAAAATCCTGGATAGACTATCGTATACATAGTAGACACGTTCCAGGCATGACATCCTCCCTGCCGTACCCCGATCTCCTGCAATACGCCACCATGGCCGCCGTCGTATTCGGCGCCGCGATCGCGCAGGGCGTGGGCGGCGTGGGTTTCGCCATGTTCGCCGCGCCGGTGGCGGCCATATTCTTCCCCCAGTTGGCGCCGGGGCCGCTGCTAACGCTGGGCGGCTTCATTTCGCTCTTGACCGCGCTGCGCGAGCGCACCGCCATCCATTGGCCTTCGGTGTCCTACGCTCTTGCAGGACGCGCCGTCGGCACACTGATCGCCATCTACGCCATGACGCGCTTTGCGCCGCAGGCGCTCGGCGTACTGTTCGCGGTCCTGATCCTGATCGCCGTGGCGCTGAGCGCGGCGGGCCTGCATTTTTCAGCCACGCCCGGACGCGTCTCGGGCGCGGGCGTGGCCTCGGGCATCATGGGAACCATGACCTCGGTGGGCGCGCCGCCCATCGCCATCGTGATGCAGCACGCCGCGCCCCCGCGCCTGCGCGCCACCCTCGGCATGGTCCTGTTCCTGGGATCGATATTCTCGCTTGCCATGCTGGCGTGGGCCAAGCGGTACACGGGCTATCACGCCGGGCTGGCGCTCAGCCTGGCGCCTTTCCTGCTGGCCGGTTTTGCAGTCTCCAACCGGCTGCGCCACCGCCTGCCTCCGCGCGCCGTGCGAGGCGTGCTGCTAGCGGTGTGCGCCTTGGGCGCGCTAGGCGTACTGGGCAAGGCTTTTTGGGGACACTGATGCAGTTCGACCCTCAAGCCGCGCAGCTACACCCGGTAATACAATGGAGACTGTATCCATTAAGCCAAACCTGCTCGCCATGACCACCTCACCCGTCAGCCCGCAAGCCGCAGAAACGCAGCACTCCGCCTCGCTGAAAATCGGCGAGCAGCATCCGCAGTTGTTCGCCGTCATCCGCGACAAGCTGCGCGAGCGCATTCTCAGTGGCGAGTTCACGCCCGGCGACCGCCTGGTCGAGGGCCGTTTGTCCGAAGAAATGGGCGTGTCGCGCATCCCGGTGCGCGAGGCGTTGCGAGCCCTGGCCGCCGAAGGTCTGGTGACTATCGAACCGCGGCGCGGCGCCTCAGTGTCGGTGCTGTCCGACGCGGTCGCCTATGACATGGTGGAGGTCCGCGCCACCCTGGAAGGCCTGAATGCGAAGCTTGCGGCGCAACGCCGCGACGATAAAACGGTGGAACGGCTGCAGGCTTTCCTGCGCGAAGGCACGGAAGCCGCCCGCGGTGAACAACTGGACAAGTTCCTGGCTTTGAATTCCCAGTTCCACGAAATGCTGGCCACGATCGGCGGCAATGTGGTGCTGACTGACTTGATGCGTTCGCTGCGCGACCGCACGGCGCTGTTGTTCGCGCCCAGCAACATGCTGCGCGCCAAACAGAACTGGGACGAACACTCCCAGATCCTCAATGCCGTCATCGCCGGCAACGGCGACCTGGCCGCGCTGCTGGCCAGCCAGCACGTGCACAACGCCGCCAAAGCCTACACCGAGGCGCAGCAGCAGCCGCACGCATCGGTGGCCTAGGCGGCGGGCGTCAGGGCGCAGCTTCGACAGGATCGGACGCCGCGCCGACCACCACGCCCTTGCCATTCTGGATCACCCACGAGACCTTCACGTCGCCATTGACAAAGGTCTGGCAAGCCATGCGATAGCCGGCCTCGAAATCCTCCGGGCGCAGGTGCTTGCGCTCTTTTGGCTTGATGGCGTCGGTGTTTTCCAACCCTTCTTCGATACGGCATTTGCAGGTGCCGCACAGGCCGCCGCCGCACTTGAAGGGTATGCCGCCCTTTTCCTTCAACGACACGCGCAGCAGGTTGCTGTTCTCCGGCGCCGTGGCGACTTTGCCGCCATTGGAGAGGAATGTAATCTGAACCATATTGCTCAATGCTCCGCGGCGACGGCGCCAGGGCGCAGCGTCAAAGTCGATTCCATGCTGCCAAAGCGCGTCAGGTGGGCCAGCTCCTTGCGGGCCGCCTCCACCGACGCAAACTTTTCGAGGAATTTGGATGGCACGCGGTTGACCACGTAGGGCGGCGTTTCCTCGGTGACGATCAGCTTGGTATCCCCGCGCAGGCGCCCGATGCGGTAGACCGCCAGGGCGCGGCCGTAGAACGCGTAATCGTAGGTTTCCAGGATATCCACCGCAGCTTCGTCCGCTTCCGTGCGGAACACACCGGGCTTGCTGGTCAATATGACGTATACCGGGTCCATCGCCGCTATGCCTCCACGTCCTGGACCAGTTCGATGTCGTTGCTCACCCAGAGCTGGCACGCCAGCCGGTAGCCCTGCTCGATACGGTCGCCCAACTGCTTCTTTTCCTTCCAGTTCACCGGAGGCAGATGCTCGCCCCCGGCCAACACGCGGCAGGCGCACTTGGCGCACTTGCCCATGCCGCATTCGTAACGCAGATGCGGATACGGAAACTGCTTGATGCCGGCCCGCACCACCAGGTTGGTGTTGTCCTTCACCACATCGGTGTAGGTCTGGCCGCCTTTATGAAACACAATGGTAGGCATGGGTTTTCTAGTCCAGGAGCTGCGGGACCGGGGCCGCCCCGCGCATGGCGCAGGACGGCTCCGCGCGCTGATCAGGCAGCAAGACCCAGTTCGGGCAGCGTGATTTCCTGCTGCACGTAGTCGGTATAGAGCGCGGTCGTGTACAGCAGCCGCATCTGGGCGCCGATCTCGCAGATCTTCAGGCAGCGCTGCTGCAGGTCCACCGTGTTGGCGTGCTCCAGCACGATCTGATAACCGCGTTCGCCGTGGATTTCGTCAGACACGATGTGCAGATCGAAAAACTCCACTTCCTCGTCGGTGAAGCCGTACTTTTCACGCAGGGTGGGAGTTTGCTTGCGGTAGATGGACGGAACCTGCGATTCCAGGCCCACCACCAAGCCGGCCACCGCCACGATCGGATCCTCTCGCATCGCCACGGCGTAACACCAGCTTTGCAGCGCACGCGTGGTGGGCGACATGTTGTCGGGATTGGTCACCCGTTCGCGCGTGGTGCCGCAGGCCTCGGCAAAGCGGATCAGCAGGTCCGTGTGGCGGTCGCCGCCGATTTCCTCTTCATACATATTGGCCAGCAGGAAATCCTTGGCCTCGGTATAGGAGTCCGGCGTGCGGGCGTACAGGTAACCCAGGTAATCGGCGAATGGGCCGACGTAGTGATAGTGATTCTCGGCCCAGCGTTGCAGATGCTCTCGGGTGAGCTTGCCTTCTGCCCAGGCAATGGAAAACGGCGAGGCGTTGGCGCTCTTGCCCTTGATCGCGTTTTCCAACGCGGTACGGAATTCATCTCGGTTCATCAGTTCAGCCATGACGCGCTCCAGGTCCAGTGGTGAGGATTCCAGGCTGGTCTTAGCCCGGGCATGCTGAACATTGTATACCGTCTACTATTTTGGACTGCTAGGGCAATCCCGAAGATCCTCCTAGATTCGATTGAATAAACAGGGACAGTCTTTCCAGATCAATGACTTGGGATCTCTTCCGGGGACTGGCAGGCGGGCGGATAGGCTGGTACAATGAATACACTTTCAATGCAATACGGAAATACCATGACTACCCGCCATCCCCTGGGAGACGCCCCGATCGGCCAACAACTGCTGACGCATTACGCCCGCCGCGACGCGGTGCGTCACGCCACCCCGCTGTTTCCTTCGTCCTGGGCCGAGTGCTTTGCGCCGTTTCGCAACGCCAAGTTGCAACCGCTGCGCACGGCCAAGCCAGCCGCGCGCGCGCACGACGACGCGCCGGTCTGCCAGGCAGGCTGAATCTCCGGTAAGGCCTGGCGCTCGTGGCCAGGCAGCAATATTGAAAAGCGCCTAGGCGCCGCGCAACGCGGCGCCGCGCCGGTTCCAGGCGGCCAGCGCCAACACCAGCGCGAACCCCACCGTATAGGCCAGCATGTCCCACCAGTCGGGCACGCTGCCCAGGATCACGCGCAATAGCGGCTGTTCCAGCCGCCAACCGAATTGACGAGCCAAGTACTGGCCCAACTCCACGGCATAGCCGGTGAAGAGTGCGGCCAGCGCCAGCGTCAAGACTTCCGCGCGGATGAAGCTGCGGTACACCAGATAGGCCCAACCCACCGCCACCACGTCGCCCACGACCCCCCGCAGGAAGGGATAGGGCGCGCCCAGAGTGGCGATGAGTGCTTCCAGCGCGGTTACGGCCAGCAGCGCGGCAAAGGCGCGCTTATTGAATGTCAGGATCATCGAAACGAAAAACGCGGAAAGTGGAACGGGCAGCGCGGACGTTAACGCATTTGTCAGGCCACGGCGCGTAGTCTCGTCTGAATGCGCCGGGGGCAGGGCGCTGACAAGAACGAGGAGACACCAAGATGAGCACATTCGACCCCAATGGGCGCCGACGCTTCCTGCGCCAGGCCTGTACCCTGGGCGCCACCGGCACACTGGCTGGCCATGCGCTGACCAGCCTCGCGGCCCCGGCCACCGTCACACTGCCCTTCGCCAATGGCGAGCGCGACCTGATCGCCTATCCGCAAAAACGGCCCCTGATCCGCCAGACTTCGCGCCCGCCGCAACTGGAAACGCCGTTCTCCGTCTTCAACGAAAACATCATCACGCCCAACGACGCCTTCTTCGTGCGCTATCACCTGGGCAATATCCCCACCAATATCGACCTGAACACCTACCGCATCAAAGTGAGCGGACTGGTGGACAAGCCCCTGGAGCTGTCTCTGGCCGACCTGAAGCAGCAGTTCGGCAAACCGGTGGAACTGGTGGCGGTCACCCAGTGCTCGGGCAACAGTCGCGGCTTTTTCGCGCCGCGCGTGGGCGGCGGGCAACTGGGCAACGGCGCCATGGGCAATGCCCGCTGGCTGGGCATTCCGCTCAAGCGCGTACTGGAAAAGGCCGGCATCCGCGCCAACGCGCGCCAAGTCACTTTCGAAGGCCTGGACCGCCCGGTGCTGCCCGGCACACCAGAGTTCGTCAAGGCGCTGGATGCCGCCCATGCCCTGGACGGCGAAGTCATGCTTGCCTATGCCATGAACGGCGCCGACCTGCCCATGCTCAATGGCTATCCTGTACGGCTGGTGGTGCCGGGGTACTACGGCACCTACTGGGTCAAACATCTGGCCGACATCAAGGTGCTGGACAAGGAATTCGACGGCTTCTGGATGCAGAAGGCCTACCGCATTCCTGACAACGATTGCGCCTGCACGCCGCCGGGCAAGGCGCCGGAAAAGACGCGCCCGATCGGCCGCTACAACGTGCGCAGCTTCATCACCAGCCTGGACGAAGGCGCGCGCGTCGCCCGCGGCAAGACGGTGCAGGTGCGCGGCATCGCCTTCGACGGCGGAAAGGGCATACGCGAGGTGCAGTTTTCGTCCGACGACGGGAAGACCTGGCACGCTGCCAAACTGGGCAAGGATCTGGGCCGCTACTCCTTCCGCGAATGGCACGCCGAATTCACGCCCAAGGCCGCCGGCGACTACATGCTGAAAGTCCGCGCCACCAACACGGCTGGCGACACGCAGCCCCTGGATCCGCTGTGGAACCCGGCTGGCTATATGCGCAACGTGGTCGAAGCCGTCCGTGTCACCGCCGCCTGAGGAGAGCGCCATGAACCGCCATTTCCGTCGCTGCCTGCCGGCGCTCTCGCTGGCACTCGCCTGCCTGGCTCCCGCCGCGCAGGCGTTGGAGATCAAGCTGCCCCAGGAGACCGCCACGCTGCACCCCGGCACCGGCGCGGGCGCCCAGCACGCGGCCCTGTGCCTGATGTGCCATTCGGTGGACTATGTATCGTCCCAACCGCCCATGCCAGCGGGTTTCTGGGACGCCGAGGTCAAGAAGATGGTGGGCACCTACGGGGCGCCGATACCCGCCGACCAGGTCCCGCTGATCGTCGAATATCTCAACCAGGCCTATCCGCCCGCCCCGGCGCCGGCCGCGCCCGCCAAGCAGTAGGTTCCGGCCGGCAATAGCCCCTGGCGGCGCGGCCGCCAGGGGCTTACGCGCTCCCATCGATCGGCGGCTTAGGCGTACCATTACCCGACCCAGACTACGCCCGACAGGAGCGCCCACCCGGCGCGCCGGAAGAATTCCATGCTGCAACCCGTCTCGGCCAACAACGATCTGCCCGCCGACGCGCCGGCCGCCCCCGTGCTGCGAGTAAGCACGCTCTCTCCCTTCGCGTTTCCCGCCTTCCGCATCATCTGGATCGCGAACCTGTTCGCCAACCTGGGCACGTGGGCGCAATCCGTCGCCGCCGCCTGGATCATCACGACCGAACAAAGCAGCCCCCTGATGGTTGCCATGATCCAGGTGGCTGCCGCCTTTCCGCTGGTGGCGTTGTCCATCCTGACCGGCGTCCTGGCTGACAATTACGATCGCCGCAAGGTCATGCTTACCGGGATGCTGCTGGAGCTTTCAGGCGGCGTATTCATCACCATCCTCGCCTTCGCCGGACTGCTGCATCCCATTACGCTCATTGCATCCGTCTTCTGCATCGCCATCGGCAGCGCCATCGTCACCCCGGCCTGGCAGGCCGCGGTGGGCGAGCAGGTGCCGCGCGCCCACGTCGGCAGCGCGGTGCTGCTGAACAGCGTCAACTTCAACGTGGCGCGCGCGGTCGGTCCGGCCATCGGCGGCCTGCTGCTGGGCGCCATGGGCGCGCCCTGGGTGTTCCTGCTTAACTGCTTCTGCTACGGCGGCCTCATATGGGCGATCTGGCGCTGGAAGCGCGACCTGCCCGTGCGTCGCCTGCCTCCCGAGGGCATTCTTGAGGGCGTGGTGGCGGCGCTGCGCTATACCCAGCACTCCACCGTTACCCGCGTCGTCATGCTGCGCTCTTTCGCCTTCGGGCTGTCGGCCAGCGCGCTGTGGGCACTGTTGCCCTTGCTGGCGCACGAGCATGAAGGCGGCAGCGCCCTGCTGTATGGCTACATGCTGGGCGCGCTTGGGCTGGGCGCCATCCTGGGCAGCGCCGTCGTGCGCCGGGTGCAAACCACCTTGGGCGCGGGCGGCCTGATCAGTGTCGCGGCCGGCCTCCTGGCCGCGTGCCTGCTGGCCCTGGGACTGACCGACACCCTGTGGCTGGCGTTCCCGGCGCTGCTGATTTCCGGCAGCTGCTGGATCGGCGTGCTGGCCACCTACAACACCACCGTCCAGATGCTGGTGCCGGACTGGGTCAAGGCGCGCGCGCTGGCGCTGTACCAGACGGCCATCTTCGGCGGCCTGGCCGCCGGCTCCTTCATGTGGGGCCATTTCGCGAGCACCATGGGGGTGTCCGGCGCCCTGGCCGCCGCCGGAATCACCCTGGGCATAACGGTCGCGCTCATGTATCGCTCGCGCCTGCCCGAACATTTGGACACTTCCTCGCTTGCGCGCGCCGACGCCACCGAACCGGCGATGGCGGCAGTAGGTTTCAACACCCAGCACGGCGCCGTGCTGGTCGCGGTGGAATACCTGATCGAAAAGGAAAAGCTGTCCGCGCTGATCGGGGCGGCGCGTCCGCTGCGCCTCATGCGGCTGCGCAACGGCGCGCAGCAATGGCAGCTGTTCCGCGACCTGGAGCGCGAGGGTGTCTGGCGCGAGGTGTTCCTGGTGGAAAGCTGGATGCAGTACCTGCGCATGATCGACCGCATGACGCTGGAGGACAAGATGGTGCTGGACAAGGTGCGCGCGCTGCATGCTGGCGACAAGCCGCCGGTCGTGTCGCGCAACGTCAGTTACCTGGCCATGAACGAAGCACAGGGCTTTTCGCTGCGCCGCGATCCGGAGTCCCTCTAGCAGGCAAGCACCCGTGCCGCCGGACGCGACCGCTTCAGGCCGCCGCCTCCGGCACCCAGCCCCCAGGCGTGCGGCGCATGCGCGGCGACTCGAACGCGCAAGCCACCGGTATCGGCGTGCCGTCCGCGCGCATCAGCCGCTCGCGCCACCGCGTGCCCTGGCACATGGCCACGACAATGCCCGCCACCTCGGCGCCGCAGCGCGCCAGCAACTCCAGCGCGGACAGCATCGTCTGCCCCGTGCTGACGGCATCGTCCACCACCAGCACGCGGCGCCCTGCCAGGCTTTGCGCGAGGTTGGGATCCACATACAGCAGTTTGCCGGTATCCGGCGTGGTGAGCGACTTCACCGGCACGGCCAGGCGTTCGTCGTACCAGTATTTGCGCGAATAGCCGAAGGGCACGTAGCGCGTAAAACCCAGGCCCCGCGCGACCAGGGGCGCGAAAGCCAGCCCCAGGGTGGGCAGGCCCACGACAACCTCTGCCTGGAAGGCGCGCGCCCGCTCTGCCATAAAGCCCGCCAGCGCATCGACCACCTCCAGGCTCGCATGGTTGGCGATCAATGAGGCGACGCAGCGCTGCGGATCGCCCGGCACGGCGCGCAACGGAAGCACCAGGTAGCGGCCGTCCGGCAGCCGTGCCGGATAGCCGCGGGAATAGGGCGGATCGACCGGGAGCGCCAGCGTCTCGGCGCTGACGATCTCCTGCCAGTAATCGGTGGTGGCGTCGAAAGCCGGCGCGCCGGCGGCGGTCAGGTCGTGTGAGGCAGTCATGCGTCGCGGAAAAAAGCGGCAGCCGGTCAGCGCGCGCCGGAAGCCAGATAGGCTTCCGCCAGCGTCACCCAATAGCTTGCCGTGACCGGCAGGATGTCGTCGTTGAAATCGTAGTCGGGGTTGTGCACCATGCAGCCGCCTTCGCCCTCGCCATTGCCGACGATGAAGTAGCTGCCCGGCACTTCCTCCAGCATGAAGGCGAAATCGTCGCTGGCCTGCAGCGGTTCCAGCTCAGGGATCAACAGGTGCTCGCCAAGCCAGCCGCGCGCGACCTCGGCCGCGAATTGCGTGGCGTCGCGGTCGTTGACGACCGGCGGATAGCGCCAGCGGTAGTCCACGTTGACGCTGGCGCGATGCACCGCGGCCTGCGCGGTGGCGATCGCGGTGATGCGCTCGCGCAGCAGCGCGCGCGTCTCGGGGCGGCGCGCCCGCACCGTCAAGCGCAATTCAACCGTCTTCGGAATCACGTTGGGCGCGTCGCCGCCGTGGATGGCGCCGATGGTCACCACCGCCATGTCATTGGGATCGATCTCGCGCGACACAATGGTCTGCAGGGCCAGCACGATGCTGGCCGCGGCCACGATGGGATCCACCGCCACATGCGGCATGGCGCCATGGCCGCCGACGCCGCTGACGGTCAGGATGACCGTGTCGGACGAGCTGTACATCACGCCGGAGCGAAAGCCGAAGTGACCCGCCGGATAACCCGGCTCATTGTGAAAGCTATAGACCGCGTCACACGGAAAACGCTCGAACAAACCATCGGCGATCATCCGCTGCGCGCCGCCCTGGCCTTCTTCGGCCGGCTGGAAGATCAGGTGCACGGTACCGTCGAAACGGCCGCGTTCGGCCAGCGCGCGCGCCGCGGCAAGCAGGGTGGCCGTGTGGCCATCGTGGCCGCAGGCGTGCATCTTGCCGGGATTCTGGCTGGCGTAGGGCAGGCCGGTGGTCTCATGGATGGGCAAGGCGTCCATATCGGCGCGCAGGCCCAGCCGGCGCGCGCCGCTGCCGCGGCGCAAGGTGCCCACCACGCCGGTCACGCCCAGGCCACGATGCACCTCGTAGCCCCAGGCAGCCAGTCTTTCGGCGACCAGCTCGGCCGTGGCGACCTCCTGATAGGCCAGCTCGGGGTTGGCGTGGATGCGGTGGCGCAACGCCACCATCTCGTCCTGGATGGCCTGGATCTCTGGCAGCACGGGGCCGCGGGCGGATGTATTCATGGCATGGCTTCCTGCAATCGGCAGGCCTATTCCTGCTGAATGTTGGCGCTTTTCACGATGTGCGCGTACAAGGCTTTTTCCTTCTTCAGGAAAGCGGCGAAATCCTGCGGCGAGCCCTGCCCGGGAATGGCGCCGCCTTCGGCCAGGCGCTTTTGCACCTCGTCCATCCGCAGCACCGCGTTCAACTCCTGGTTCAGCCGCTGGACCACGGCGGGATCGGTGCCTGCAGGCACGAACACGCCGGTCCAGGTGTTCAATTCAAAGCCCTTGAGCGCCGGCGTCTCGCCGAACGCCTGCACCTGCGGCAACGTATCGACGCGCGCGGCCGAGGTCACGCCCAGCGCATGCAGTTTCTTCTGCTGCACCAAAGGCGTGGCGCTGGTGGTAACCAGCAGGCCCAGGTCGACCTGCCCGCCCATGACGTCATTGGTGATCTGCGCACCGCCACGGTAGGGTACGTGCACCAGTTTCACCTTGGCCTGATCCTGCATCACTTCCATCGCCAGATGCAGCACGGTGCCCACGCCGGACGAGGCGTAGGTCAGCGTATCGGGCTTGTCGCGGGCCAGCGCAATCAGCTCGTCCATGTTCTGCACCGGCAGGCCCGGACGCGCCAGCAGCACCACGGGCGCGGTAGTCACCAGGGCCACTGGCGCCAGGTCGGTCTCGGCGTCGTACTTCACGGCAGAGTTGATCAGCCGCGCCACGCTGATCGGACCGTCGAAACCCATGACCAGCGTGTAGCCGTCCGGCTTGGCGTGCACGGCCTTGGCCACGCCCAACACGCCACCAGCGCCCGCCACGTTGTCGACGATGACGGACTGCTTGAGACGGTCCGACAGCTTCTGCGCCACCAGGCGCGCCGTCGTGTCCACGTTGCCGCCCGGGCTGAACGGCACGATCAGGGTCAGGGGCCGGGCTTCGGGCCAAGTGTCGGCGCTGGCCGCCGGGGCAAGGCAGAGCGCGGCCGCCAGCGCGGACACGGACAGGAACAGGCGTTTGAGCATGGAAGGAACGATCGGAACGAAATGCGCGCGCGCGAAGGGGGCGACGCGGAGGAGGGCGACGGCGCCATCCTAACCAGATCCTGGTAATAACTGAAATGCTATATTTTTATAGATTCATCAGATAAATCTATGACCAAGCCCCCCATTACCGACGGCCGCGCCGCGCCGGCACGCCAGCCCACGCTGCGCCAGCTGCGCGGTTTCAAGGAAGTGGCCCGCCACGCCAGCTTCAGCCGCGCCGCCGAGGCCCTGTCGCTGAGCCAGCCCGCCCTGTCGGCAGCCATCCGCGAGCTGGAAACGCTGATGGGCGTGGCGCTGTTCGAACGCAGCACCCATCACGTGCGTTTGACCCCTGCCGGACATGCCGCGCGTGCCCAGATTGAATGGCTGCTCAATAGCTACACGCAGGGCGCTGAAGACCTGCAGCGCTTGCTGGACACGCAAGCCGCAACGGTACGGATCGGCTGCATCCCCTCCACCATGCACTTGCTTGCGCCCGTGGTGGCGCAGTGGCGTCTGCGCCATCCCGAAATCGTGCTGATCCTCAGCGACCATCTCAACGACGAGCTGATGGCCGCGCTGGGCAACGGAGAACTGGACATCGGCCTGGGCCTGGACTTCGGACTTACGCCCGGCGTGGCCGCGGCGTTCGTGGCCGAGGACCACCTGGTGGCCGTCCTGGCCGACACCCACCGGCTGGCGCGCCGCCAGGCGGTGACGTGGCAGGACCTGAAGGCCGAACCGCTGGCCGTGCTGTCGCGCGGCAGCACCTATGAAATGATCGTGGCGACGCTGCGCCAGCAGGGCTCGGACCTCGCCGCGACCGACACCCTGAACTACACCGACACGCTATACAGCCTCGTGCGAGCTGGCTTGCGCGTCGGCCTGATCTCGCGCCTGTACACGCAAGGACAACGCCAGGACGGCCTGGCCATCGTGCCGCTGCAGCGCCCGCAACTCACGCGGCGCATCTGCCTGATGACGCGCGCTCCCGAACAGCAAGCCCGCGCGGCGGTCCGTCTCTGCCATGCCGAATTGGCCGCGCTGCTGCGCGAGCGCGCAGCCCTTCAGGCGTTCTAGCTGGCCGGCTGCGACCGGCCCTCAGGATCCCCCGCGCCCGATCGCGCGCGCCAAGCCTCGGCGCGCTCCGCCCAGGCGTCATGGATGGCATTCATATTGCGGGCCAGCGTGGCGGCATCGCCAAAATTCACCCGCGAACCCTGCAGGCGCAACTGGCCCCGCACTTCTTCGGACTCCAGCGCCCGCGCCACCTGCTGCTGCAATTGCTCGACACGGGCCGGCGCCACGCCACGCGGCGCAAACAGGCCGGCCACGCCGCCCCGCTCCAGTCCCGCGAAGCCCTGTTCGGCGAAGGTAGGGACATCGGCCAGCTCCGGATGCCGAACGGGACCTGAAACAGCCAGCACGCGCAACCGTCCTGCGCGTGCCTGCTCCAGCAGTTCAGCCAGGGACGTCAGGCCCAGCGCCACGTAGCCGGCCTGCAAATCGGTTACCAACGGCGCGCCGCCGCGATACCGCACGGCGGTAACCGCCACCTCATAACGCTCGCGCAGCAGTTCAACGACCAATTCCGGCACACTGCCCGGCGCCGGCACGCCCACCGACAACGCGCCCGCATGCATGGAAAGATCGCGCAGGCTGTGCAACGGTGAGTCCGCCCTCACGGCCAGCGCGATGGAACTCTTGTCCGTCACCTGCGCCACCGCCGCAAAGTCATCCGGCGAGGCATAGCCGGCCCCCGCCATGATGTGCGGCACAATGGCCAGCGTATGTTCGTTGGAGAACAGCAGGGTATGGCCGTCCGGCCGCGCAGCCAGCAGTTCCCGCGCCGCCAGCAGACCGCCTGCGCCGGGCCGGTTCTCTACCACCACGACTTCTCCCAGGCTGGCCTCCAACTGGCGCGCCAGCAGGCGGGCGATGATATCCACGCCGCCCCCGGGAGGGAAACCGACCAGAATACGCGTCAAGGGCACGGCTCGCAGACGCCCTGCCGCCGTGGCTCCCAGGGCGCCCAGCGCGAGCGCCGGCAAAAGCCTGCGTCGGCCCAGGGATACGGCAAGTTTCATATTCCACAACTCCTCGCTGGCGCGGACCGGCTCCGCGCAGTGGCGGGAGGATAAGGAGAAACGCCCGGCAAGGAAAGCGGGTCCTCGGCATTGCCGGCGGGCCGGCTTTCTTAACACGTTCTAGAATCAGTGGTCACGGCGCCCGGCCCTCTGCCCGGGCGCCTCGTCCCTGTTGGTCCTGCACATGCTCTCGTTCTCCCGTCATACCGTCTATCCGGCCGGCGTCGGCCTGCCGGCAGCCGAGCGCCCCGGCGCGCTTCTGGCCGTCATGTTGGCGCTATGCATGGCCAGCCTGGACACCGCCATCGCCAATACCGCGCTGCCCACGATCGCCCGCGATCTGCAGGCCAGCGATGCGGGATCCATCTGGATCGTCAGTGGCTATCAGCTGGCGATGGTGGCGGGGCTGCTGCCTGCCGCGGCGCTGGGTGAGATCCTGGGCCACCGGCGGGTCTATATCGTGGGACTGGCGATTTTCATCCTGTCCTCGCTGGCCAGCGGTCTCGCGCCGTCACTGCCCGCGCTGGTAACGGCACGCGTGCTGCAAGGCCTGGGCGCGGCCGGCGTCATGAGCGTCAATGGCGCGCTGCTGCGCTTTATCTATCCTTCACGGCTGTTGGGCCGCGGCCTGGGGCTGAATGCCATGGTGGTCGGCATCTCTTTCGCAGCGGGCCCAACCGTGGCCTCGGCCATTCTGCTGTTGGGCTCCTGGCACTGGCTTTTCCTGATCAATGTGCCCATCGGCCTGCTGGCTTTCGCGCTGGGGCTGCGCAAGCTGCCCGAGACCGTGCGCGCCCCACATCGCTTTGACGGCCTGGCGGCGGCGCTATGCGCCTTGACGCTGGGTCTGTTCGTGCTGGGCTCGAACGAGCTGGCGCACGCCGCCCCGCTGACCCGCGTGGCGCTGGAATGGGGTGTGGCCGCGGCCAGCCTCTGGCTGCTGATGCGTCGGCAGGCGGACCATCCCGCGCCCATCCTGGCCGTGGACCTGCTGCGCCGGCCCTTGTTCGCCCTGTCCGCCGCCACCGCCGTCTGTGCCTTCGCGGCACAGGCGCTGGCCTTCGTTTCGCTGCCTTTCCTGCTACAGACCATGCTGGGCTACAGCCAGGTGGAGACGGGCTTTCTGATCACGCCCTGGCCCGTGGTGGTGGCGATCATGGCGCCGATAGCGGGGCGGCTGTCCGACCGTTACGCGGCGGGCGCCCTGGGCGGCGTGGGCCTGGCGCTGCTGGCGCTGGGCCTGGCCTTGCTCGCGATCATGCCGGCTGCGCCCTCGGTCTGGGACATCTGCTGGCGCATGGCCATTTGCGGTGCCGGATTCGGCTTCTTCCAGTCGCCCAACCTGCGCGCCATCATGATGTCGGCGCCGGCATCGCGAGCCGGCGGCGCCAGCGGCATGATAGGAACGGTTCGGCTACTGGGCCAGGCGTCGGGCGCGGCCCTGGTGGCTGCCTGTTTCAACGTTTCCAGCACGCACGGAGCGATTGCGGCGTTGTGGCTGGGCTGCCTCTGCGCCGCGCTGGCCTGCGTCGCCAGCTTTTCGCGGCTGCGCTTTGACGCATCCGAGCCGGCGCAGGCGACTGCGAGCGCCCGCGCTCCGCACAACGTGGATTAGGCACTGCCCGGGCCCTAGCCCCGGAACAGCGACACGGCGTCGACCTCCACGCCGTGTCGGATCACGCGCTTGGGCAAATCTCCGCCTATCCAATAGGCCAGCTCGGAGGGATGCTGCACGTCCCATGCGACGAAGTCCGCGTACTTGCCCGCTTCAAGCACGCCATGGGTGGCCTGCAGGCCCAACGCCTTCGCCGCGTGCGCGGTAGCGCCTGCCAACGCCTCTTCCGGCGTCAGCCGGAACAGCGTGCAGGCCATGCTGAGCATGAGCCGCAAAGACAACACGGGTGAAGTGCCGGGATTCATATCGCTGGAAATCGCGATCGGCACGCCATGGCGGCGCAACAGGTCTATCGGAGGGTACTGTGTCTCGCGCAAGGCATAGAACGCGCCGGGCAGCAAAACCGCCACGGTGCCGGCCTGCGCCATCGCCAGCACGTCGCTTTCGGTCAGGTGTTCGAGGTGATCCGCCGACCAGGCGCCATACCGTGCCGCCAGCGTGGCGCCGTGTAGCGGCGACAATTGTTCGGCGTGCAGCTTCACGGGCAGGCCCAGTCCACGCGCCGCGCGAAACACCCGCTCCACCTGCTCCGGCGAAAAGGCCAGATGCTCGCAAAATGCATCGACTGCATCGACCAGGCCCTCGGCCGCAAGCACCGGCAACATGTGGCGCGCGACTTCTTCGATGTAGTCATCCGCGCGCCCCGCGTATTCCGGCGGCAGCGCATGGGCGGCCAGACAGGTCGCGCTGACCGTCAGCGGCAGCGTCTGTCCCAGTCGCCGCGCCACCCTGAGCATCTTGCGTTCGTTCGGCAGGTCCAGCCCGTAGCCGGACTTCACTTCCAGTGTCGTCACGCCGTCGCGCATCAGATGCAACGCCCTTACGCGCGCGCTGTCGTAAAGCTCGTCCTCGCTGGCGGCGCGAGTCGCTCGCACGGTGCTGGCGATGCCACCTCCTTGCGCGGCGATGGTGGCATAGTCCACGCCTTCCAGGCGCTGCTCGAACTCCTGGCTGCGGTTGCCGCCGAATACCAGATGGGTATGGCAGTCGATCAACCCCGGCGTGACCCAGGCACCGCCAAGATCGTGCGCGCGCGCCGTGTCCGCCGACGGCGTCTGCGCTTCAGGGCCGATCCACTCGATGCGATCCCCCCGCGTCACGATGGCCGCGTGTTCGATCACGGCATACTTGCCGTTTGTCATGGTGGCGACATGGCAATTGCGCCAGACCTGTCTCATGCGTTTGCTCCTGATGCGCGCCGCGGCGGATTCAAAGACTGGGCAACAGGCCCGCCGGCACCAGCGCCGTCAGTCCTTGCGCCGCAATGAGCTGGCTCGCGGCTTCGATATCGGGTGCGAAGAAGCGGTCCCGTTCATAATGCGCCACCTTCTCGCGCAGCAGGCTGCGGGCCCTTTCCAGCTTGGGCGCCGTTTTCAGGCCCTGGCGGAAGTCCAGGCCCTGGCAAGCGCCCAGCCACTCGATCGCAAGAATGTCGCGCACGTTCTCCGCCATGGGCCAGAGCCGCTTGCCGGCATTGGGAGCCATGGACACATGATCCTCCTGATTGGCCGAAGTAGGCAGACTGTCCACGCTGGCGGGGTGTGCCAGCGCCTTGTTGTCGCTGGCCAGCGCCGCGGCCGTCACCTGGGCGATCATGAAGCCGGAATTCACCCCGCCATTGCTCACCAGGAACGGCGGCAGCTGCGACATGTGCTTGTCCATCATCAGTGAAATTCGCCGTTCGGACAATGCTCCGATCTCGGCCAGCGCCAGCGCCAGGTTGTCGGCCACCATGGCCACTGGCTCGGCATGGAAGTTACCGCCGGAGACCACGTCGCCCTGTTCAGCGAACACCAGGGGATTGTCGGAGACGGCATTCGATTCGATTTCGAGTACCTGTGCCGCATGGCGTATCTGCGTCAGGCAGGCCCCCATCACCTGCGGCTGGCAACGCAGCGAATAGGGATCCTGGACCTTGTCGCAGTTTGCGTGTGAATGGCCGACCTCGCTGTCCTCGGTAAGCAGGTCGCGATACACGGCAGCCACATCGATCTGGCCCGGCTGGCCGCGCGCGGCATGGATGCGGGCGTCGAAAGGCGCGCGCGAACCCAGCATAGCTTCCACGCTGAGGCTGCCGCAGACCAGCGCGGCTGCCAGCAGGTCCTCGGCCTCGAACAGGCCCCGCAGCGCGTAGGCGGTCGAGACCTGCGTGCCGTTAAGCAGCGCCAGCCCCTCTTTGGCAGCCAGTGTCAGGGGCTCCAGACCCGCCTGGGCGAGCGCCTCGCGAGCGGGCAGCCAGGCGCCGCGGTGGCGCGCCTTGCTCTCGCCCAACAACAGCAGGGACATGTGCGCCAATGGCGCCAGATCGCCCGACGCGCCCACCGATCCCTTCAGCGGAATATGCGGATAGACCTCGGCGTTCACCAAGGCGATCAAGGCATCGATGACTTTGCGGCGAATGCCGGAATATCCCCGGGCCAGGCTGTTTATCTTCAGCACCATGATGAGCCGCACCATCGCGTCGTCCAGCGCCTCGCCCACGCCGGCCGCATGCGACAGCACCAGCGAACTCTGCAGGGCTTCGAGGTCCTCGCGCGCGATCCGCGTGGTCGCCAGCAGACCGAATCCGGTATTGATGCCGTAGGCGGTGCGTCCTTCGGCAATGATGCGCTCGACGCAGGCCACGCTGGCCTCGATAGGACCGGCCGCGGCGGGATCCAGGGTGACGCATACGGGCTGCTGGTAAACGCGCCGCAGGTCGGCCAGCGTCATGCTGCCGGGTTTCAGATGCAATTCCATTCCGGGTCTCCTAGGCGGTTTGGGGGTCAACGCGTGCCGGCCGATACGGGTGTTCGCGACGCGCCACGGGCTTGCGGCCGGGTATTGCGACGCGCGAACAGGTAGTAAAGGATGCTGGGCACGACCAGGCCGATAATCCATGAGATATCCACACCGCCCAGCCGCTCGACCATCGGGCCAGTGTAGAGTTTGGTCGAGATGAAGGGCATCTGCACCAGCACCCCGAACAGGTAGATCAAAATTCCTGGCCAGTTCCAGCGGCCGTAGCGGCCGTTCGGATCCGACAGCGCCTGCACGTCGTATTGTTCGCGGCTCACGAAGTAGTAGTCCACCAGATTGACCGCGCTCCACGGCACGAAGAACGCCAGCAGGAACAGGATGAACGACTTGAAAGCGTTAAGGAAGGAATGCTGCCCGATCAGCGCCACGCAGGTCGCCGCCGCAACGATCACCAGCACCAGCAGCGCGCGTTGGCGGCGCGAAATCTCCACATGCCCGCGAAAGCCGCTGGCGATGGTCGCGATGCACATGAAGCTGCCGTAGGAGTTCAGCGTCGAAATCGTGACCTTGCCGAACGCGATAATGAAATACAGCAGCGCCGCCATGGTTCCCGTGCCGCCCAGCCCCACGATATAGGCGACCTCGCGCCCGGCGAACTGGCCCGCCGCCATCGCCGCGGCCAATACGCCCAGCACCATCGCGATCTGCGCGCCCAGCACCGAACCCAGACCGACTGCCAGGAAAGTCTTGAGCGAAGAAGTCCGGCTCGGGAGGTAGCGGGAATAATCCGCCACGTAAGGACCGTAGGCAATCTGCCAGGACGCCGACAAGGACACCGCCAGCAGGAAGGAACTCCAGGTGAAATGGCGGATCTGCAGCAGCTTGCCGACGTCGCCCACGGTGATCACGCGGCTGAATAGATAGAAGAAGGCGATGATGCCCAGCACGGTCGCGATCCGGCCGATGATATGGATCATCCGGTAGCCAAACAGCGTCGCCGCCACGATCACCGCCGCGAAGATCAGGATGCCGGCGGTATCGCTCACGCCGAACAACTGGCCCAGGGCCTGGCCCGACAGCACCGTTCCCGTTGTCGTGAAGCCGAGGTACATCAGGCACACCAGCGCAATTGGGATGGCGGCGCCATAGACGCCGAACTGCACCCGGCTCGATATCATCTGCGGCAACCCCAGTTTGGGGCCTTGGGCTGCGTGCAGCGCCATGACGGCTCCGCCGAAGAGTTGCCCGACCAACAGGCCTATCAGCGACCAGAACACGTCTCCGCCCAGCACTACCGCCAGCGCTCCGGTAATGATGGCGGTGATCTGCAGATTGGCGCCCATCCACAGCGTGAACTGGCTGTAGAGCTTGCCGTGGCGTTCCTCTTCCGGAATGAAATCGATCGAGCGCCGCTCAATGAGCGGCCCCCGTACTGCGTCGCTGTCCTGGGTCATTGCATTGCCTCGATCATGGCGTGTGGACGGGCGCGGGCGCCGCCTGCGCCCGCTGGTTCTGGCAGCGCCGTCTCAACGCTTGCCGGCAAGCATGGGCAGATTCAGGCCCTGCTCCTTCGCGCATTCGATGGCGGCTTCGTATCCGGCATCGGCGTGGCGCATGACGCCCGTGCCCGGATCATTGGTCAGCACACGGGCGATGCGCTCCGCGGCCGCGTCCGTGCCGTCGCATACGATCACCATGCCGGCGTGCTGCGAGAAGCCCATGCCCACGCCGCCGCCATGGTGCAGCGACACCCAGGTGGCGCCGCTGGCGGTGTTCAGCAGCGCGTTCAACAGCGGCCAGTCGGACACGGCGTCCGAGCCGTCGCGCATGGATTCGGTTTCACGGTTGGGGCTGGCGACAGAGCCGGAATCCAGATGATCGCGGCCGATGACGATGGGCGCCGACAGTTCGCCCGTGCGGACCATTTCATTGAATGCCAGTCCCAGCTTGGCGCGCTGGCCCAGCCCCACCCAGCAAATGCGCGCCGGCAGGCCCTGGAAACTGATGCGCTCGCGCGCCATGTCCAGCCAGCGGTGCAGGTGGGCGTCGTCGGGGATCAGCTCCTTGACCTTGGCGTCCGTCTTGTAGATGTCTTGCGGGTCGCCCGACAGCGCGGCCCAGCGGAAGGGTCCCACGCCGCGGCAGAACAGCGGCCGGATGTAGGCGGGAACGAAGCCGGGGAAGTCGAACGCGTCCGCCACGCCTTCTTCCTTGGCCATCTGGCGGATGTTGTTGCCATAGTCGAAGGTGGGTATGCCCAGCCGCTGAAAGGCCAGCATGGCCTGCACGTGCACGGCCATCGACTGTTTGGCCGCCTTGATGACGGCGGCCGGTTCGCGCTTGGCGCGCGCGCGGTAGTCCTGCCAGGTCCAGCCGGCCGGCAGATAGCCGTTAAGCGGATCATGCGCGCTGGTCTGGTCCGTGACCATGTCGGGACGTACGCCGCGGCGCACCAGCTCGGGCAGGATCTCGGCGGCGTTGCCGCATAGGGCGATGGAGACGGCGCGGCCTTCCTTGGTGTACTTGGCGATGCGCGCCAGCGCGTCGTCCAGGTCTTGCGCCTGTTCATCCACATAACGCGTGCGCAGGCGGAAGTCGATGCTGGCCTGCTGGCATTCGATGTTCAGCGAGCACGCGCCGGCCAGCGTGGCGGCCAGCGGCTGCGCCCCGCCCATGCCGCCCAGGCCCGCCGTCAGCACCCAGCGGCCCTTAAGGTTGCCGTCATAGTGCTGGCGGCCTGCTTCGACAAAGGTTTCATAGGTGCCTTGCACAATGCCCTGGCTGCCGATGTAGATCCAGCTGCCGGCCGTCATCTGGCCATACATGGCCAGACCCTTGGCGTCCAATTCGTTGAAGTGCTCCCAGGTAGCCCAGTGCGGCACCAGGTTGGAGTTGGCGATGAGTACGCGCGGCGCGTTGGCGTGGGTCTTGAAGACACCCACGGGCTTGCCCGACTGCACCAGCAAGGTTTCGTCCTCGTTCAGGTTCTTGAGCGACTCGACGATCTTGTCGTAGCAGTCCCAGTCGCGGGCAGCGCGGCCGATACCGCCGTAGACCACCAGTTCCCGGGGATTCTCGGCCACATCCGGATCCAGGTTGTTCATCAGCATGCGCAAGGGGGCTTCGGTCAGCCAGCTCTTGGCGTTCAGTTGCGTGCCGCGCGGCGCGCGGATGACCACGTCGCGGTATCGGTTCGAATGTTCCAAGAGACTCTCCTTGATCGGTTCGGTTGCGCGCCCGATACGGGCGCGGCGCATGCCTGCATCATAGGATGCCTATGCTTGTATATACAAGCATGTATGAGTCAAATTTTCCTAGGGATTTCCCGTATAAAAAAAGCCGGGACGACTGGCGTCCCGGCTTTCTTGAGGGCAGGCGAAGACGGCCGTCCAGGGCGGCCAGGCAGGGTCAGGCGTTGCGGGGCAACAGTTCGATCACGCAGGCGTCCAGCGCACCCTGGGCTTGCAGGCTGTATTCGGCCAAGCCGTCCGACGCCTCGATATGCAGGCAGTCGTAGCGCGAGGGCAGCGCATGCAGCGTGTCATTGATGCGCACCGCCAGCCCTTCGCCCGCCGTCAACACCAACACACTGCGCGCGGCGCTATGAAAGGACCACGGCGCAGCACCCGCCACCCATTGCAGCCGCGCATGGAAGCGCGCGGGCGCATAGATCAGGTTGAAGTCCCGGATCGGCCCATCCAGCAAGCGGCACTGCACTTGCGC
Organism: Achromobacter sp. D10; assembly: GCF_035282245.1. Lineage (NCBI taxonomy): Bacteria > Pseudomonadati > Pseudomonadota > Betaproteobacteria > Burkholderiales > Alcaligenaceae > Achromobacter > Achromobacter sp. D10. The sequence goes on along the minus strand of NZ_JAYJLE010000001.1, from coordinate 917,367 downwards.
ATCGCCCGCAAAGGCATAGGCCTGGCGCGGCGCCAGCGGCGCTTGCGGGTTACCGTCCACGGTGAGCTGGATGCCTCGGCCCTCCAGCACGGTGATGATGCGCTGATACCCCGCGAAGGACGAAAAGCCGCCGTCCTGGGCGACGTCCGCGATGGACAGGCGCCAATCGAACGACGCGGTGCTGCCGCCGGGATTGCACGCGACTTCCTGCGTGGTGCCCCCGCCATTGCGCCAGGACATGCGCGGGTAGTCGGCGGCGCGGTAATGATGAACGACTGGCTGCTTCATGAGGTGAACTTGCCTTCCAGGCGATGGCGGGAGCCCGGGTGGATCAACCGGGCCAAGGTAACGGCGCGATCGCCAGACCACGTGCGGCGGCTGATCAGCAGACAGGGCTCGTCGCGCTCGATCTGCAGCAGCTGGCATTCCCGTGGCTTGGCCAGAATGGCCTCGACCACGTGCTCGCCTTCGCTCAGCGGCGCCACCCGCGTCAGATACTCGTATGGCGTGCTATGCGTGAAGTCCTGCTTGAGATAATCGGGCGCCAGGCCCACATTGACGTACCGGTCTTCCAACTGGATCGGCACGTCGTCTTCGTAGTGCACGATGATCGAGTGGTACACCGGCTGCCCGGCGCGGATATCCAGCGCCAGCGCCTGTTCGGGCCCTGCGGGCTCCTCGGCCAGGCGGACCACGCGGCTGTGGTGGTGGTGGTTGCGCGCGGCGATCTCATCGGCGATGTTATTGACGGCGAACAACGCCGACCGCGCCTTGGGCTGGGCAACAAACGTACCCACGCCCTGCATGCGCACCAACAGCCCTTCAGCCGTCAGTTCGCGCAGGGCGCGATTGATGGTCATGCGGCTGAAGCCGAGTTCATCGACCAGTTCGCTTTCCGACGGCACCCGGTAATGTTCCGGCCACGCGCCGCTGCGGATCTGTTGCGCGATCATCTGCTTGACCTGCGCATAGAGCGGAGCAGGCGGCGCGTTGGCTTGAATGGGCAATTTGGGAGGATTGGAGGCCACGAGAGATCCTGTAGTGCGGCGCCAGGCGACGGATGGCGGTCAGCGCCTAGTATAGACAGGTACAGACGGCCTTCTGCATGGGAGTACCGTAGTGGACGTGGGAAGCCAGATTTTCTATACTCCCCCCCTGTATTTATCGGAGCCCGCCGTGCCGCACTCCCCGGAAGAGAAAAAACGCGTCGTCACGCGCTTGCGCCGCATCCAGGGCCAGGCGCTGGCGCTGGAGCGCGCCGTCAACGAGGGCACGGAATGCGGCGCGCTGCTGCAGCAGCTGGCCGCCCTGCGCGGCGCCGCCACCGGCCTGATGGCAGAAGTACTGGAAAGCCATCTCCGTGAAACCTTCCTCCAATCCGCCCAGGGCGGACGCCAGGACGCCAGGATCGAGCCCGAAGCGGAGATCGACCTCCTGATGCGCCTGGTCCGTTCCTATTTGAAATAACGCCACCTGACATTCGTGGAGCCTAGCTATGAAATCACGCGCAGCAGTCGCATTCGGACCCGGCAAGCCGCTGGAAATCGTTGAAATCGACGTCGCGCCGCCGCAACGCGGCGAAGTGCTGGTGAAGATCACGCACACCGGCGTCTGCCACACCGACGCGTTCACCCTCAGCGGCGACGACCCTGAAGGCCTGTTCCCCGCAGTGCTGGGCCACGAAGGCGCCGGCGTCGTGGTGGAAGTCGGCGAAGGCGTCACCTCGCTGAAACCGGGCGACCACGTCATTCCGCTCTACACGGCCGAATGCCGTGAATGCAAGTTCTGCCTGTCCGGCAAGACCAACCTGTGCCAGAAAGTGCGTGCCACGCAGGGCAAGGGCGTCATGCCCGACGGCACCTCGCGCTTCAGCTACGAAGGCAAGCCGCTCTACCACTACATGGGGTGCTCGACCTTCAGCGAATACACGGTCGTCAACGAGATCTCACTGGCCAAGATCAACCCGGCCGCTCCGCATGAAAAGGTCTGCCTGCTGGGCTGCGGCGTCACGACTGGCCTGGGCGCGGTGCATAACACCGCCAAGGTCAAGGAAGGCGATACCGTCGCCGTGTTCGGCCTGGGCGGCATCGGCCTGGCCGTGATCCAGGGCGCGGTGCAGGCCAAGGCCGGCCGCATCATCGCCGTGGACACCAACCCCAACAAGTTCGTGCTGGCCAGCGCCATGGGCGCCACCGACTGCATCAACCCCAAGGACTACGACAAGCCCATCCAGGACGTCATCGTCGAAATGACGGACGGCGGCGTGGACTTCTCCTTCGAGTGCATCGGCAACGTGCACGTGATGCGCGCCGCGCTGGAATGCTGCCACAAGGGCTGGGGCGAGAGCATCATCATAGGCGTGGCCGGGGCTGGCCAGGAAATCAGCACCCGTCCGTTCCAACTGGTTACCGGCCGCGTCTGGCGTGGCTCCGCCTTTGGCGGCGTGAAGGGCCGCACGCAACTGCCCGGCATGGTCGAAGACGCCATGAGCGGCAAGATCGACCTGGATCCGTTCGTGACGCACACGCTGCCGCTGGAGCGCATCAACGAAGCCTTCGACCTGATGCACGAAGGAAAATCGATCCGCACCGTCATCCACTTCTAAGAACCCAGCAGCAAACACGGGCCCGACGCGGCATGCGCCGGGCCCGTTGCGTTTGCATGACAGGCGTGCGACATGTCGCACGCGACATGACAGCACTGTCATTCATTTCTGCGTCATCTTGACCCGCGACCATTCGCCCTCCGATGACAGAGGGACACACGCGAATGAACACGTGGAAGAGGAACGCGGGCGCGGCCATGCTGAGCGCCCTGACACTTTTGGCTGGCTGCGGCGGCAGTGACGATGACGACGACACGCCAGTCGAGCAACCCGAGCAGCCGGCGCCCGGCCGGCCGATGGAACTGACGATCCTGCACATCAACGATCATCATTCCAACCTGGACAGCAAGAAAAAAGACCTGAAACTCAAGACCGCTTCCGGCTCGCGCGTCGCCGTGAATGCCGATACCGGCGGTTTTCCGCGTGTGACCGGCGCGATCAACGCGCTGGCGGCGCAGTCGGCCAACGTCCTCAAGCTGCACGCGGGCGACGCCACCACCGGCACGCTGTACTTCAACCGCGCCGGCGAGCCGGGAGAGGCCGACGCGGCGATGATGAACACGGTCTGCTTCGACGCCATGACCTTGGGTAACCATGAGTTCGACAAGGGCGATAGCGGCCTGAAGCGCTTCATCGACCTGCTGCACACGGGCGCCTGCCAGACACCCGTGCTTAGCGCCAACGTCACGTTCGCCGCCAACTCCGCACTGAATCCGGCGCGCGCGCCCGGCATGGTCAAGCCGGCCGTGATCCTGAAGCGCGACGGCCAGGACATCGGTCTGGTCGGCCTGACCATCGCCGCCAAGACCCAGCAGTCGTCCAGCCCGGACACCGGCACCGTGTTCTCGGACGAAACGGCGGCGGCGCAACAACAGATCGATGCGCTGCGCGCGCAGGGCGTGAACAAGATCGTGGTGATGAGCCACATCGGCTACGACTACGACAAGCAGGTGATTGCGCAACTGAGCGGCGTAGACGTCGTCGTGGGTGGCGACTCTCACACTCTGCTGGGTCCCGCCTCCATGGCGGACTATGGCGTGGGCACGCCCGCAGGCGCCTACCCCACCGTGCTGCAGGACAAGGATGGCAAGCGTGTATGCCTGGTGCAGGCCTGGGAGTATTCGCAGGTAGTCGGCGAGCTTAAGGTGAGCTTCGACGCCAACGGCGACGTCACCGCCTGCGCGGGTACGCCTCATGTACTGATGGACGGCCCGCTGAAAGTGGCCGGCGTCGCGCCCTCGGCAGCCGACGAAGCCGCGATCCAGGCCGACGTGCAGGCCAGCGGCTTCCTGCGCATGCAGACGCCGGACGCGCCGTCCATGGCCGTGCTGCAACCTTTCAAGGCCAAGGTCGATCAGTTCAGCCGCAGCCTGGTTGCGTCGGTGCCGCAGGAGCTATGCTCTCGCCGCGTGCCGGGCGGCCCCGGTTCGCGCGACTACAGCCGCTCCAGCGCGGCCTGCAACACCCTGGGCAGCGTCAGCCTGCGCGGCGGCGACATCCAGCAACTGGTGGCCCAGGCCTACCTGGACGTGGCCAACGCCAGCTATGGCGGAGCCGACATCTCGCTGCAAAGCGGGGGTGGCGTCCGCGTGCCGCTGCTGGGCAACGTGACCGCGGCCAACGTGATCGAGGTGGTGCCATTCGGCAACATGCTCTGGCGCCTGGACGTGACCGGCGCCGAGGTCAAGAGCATGCTTGAAGACGGCATGCAGGCCGTCTATGGCGCGGGCGGTTCCACCGGCCCGTATCCGTATGCTGGCGGCCTGCGTTGGGACGTGAACGCGGCTCAGGCCCAAGGCAACCGCGTGTCGAACGTCGAGGTCCGGGACCAGGCCAGCGGCAACTGGGTGCCGCTGGACGCGAGCCGCAGCTACAAGCTGTTCGTGCTGAGCTTCAATGCCACCGGCGGCGATGGCTACAAGACTCTGGCCAACGTTCCGGCCTCGCGCCGGCAGGATATCGGCGTGCTGGACGCCGACGTGCTCCAGGCCTATATCGACAAACAGGCCAAAGATTCGGTCAGCGGGCTGCCGGTGCTGAACCTGCTGCCCACCAGCCTGTACAGCACCAAGACGTACAGCGAATAGCGGTGAACGCCGGGCGCGGCGGCTAGGCCGGCTGCGCGCCGCTTTCCCGGTAGACGCGTTCCGTCTTGCCGACGAACGTCGTCAACGAGAACTCGCGCAGCGCCGTGCTGCGCGCTTCGGCGCCCATGACGCGCAAGACCTCGCGGTTTTCCAGGATCTTCGACAAGGCCTGCACCAGGCTGTCCACCGAAGCCGGCGGCACCACCCAGCCATCGCGGCCATCGGTGACGTTTTCGGGCAATCCGCCCACGGCGCTGACGATCACGGGCTTGCCGGCCGCCATCATCTCGCGGCAGGCGAAGGATATCGTCTCCAGCCTTGACGACAGCACGAAGCCTACGTCCAGCGCCGACAGGAAGGGTCCGACGTCGTCCAGCAACCCGGTGAATACCACCTGGTCCGACATGCCGAGCTCGGCGACCCGCCGCAACTGGTCCGCATCCGGCAGCTTGCCCGCGATCAACACCACCACTTGCCGCCGCTGGCTTTCAGGCAACATGGACACGGCGGTCACCATGTCCAGCCAATTCTTGTAGACGGCCGTGCCGGCATTGCTGCCGATGACCAACCGGCCCTGCATGCCGTCGGGAAGCAGGCTGTCGCGCGCTTGCGTCGCCTCTCGGCGCGAAGCCGGGCTGCACTTTTCCGTATCCACGCCGTTGTGGACCATGCGCAGGTCTTCGTTGCGAAAGACGGACTGCTTCATGCGTCGGAATGTATGGCTGCACACGCAGATGACGCGGTTCGTGCCCCATTTGGCGCGGACCCTCGCACCCAGGCTGTTGGCGCTGCGGTCATTATGCTGGGTGTAGACCATGAAAGGGCGCTTGGCGCCCATTCCCACTGTTGCCAGCATGCATAGGCGGTGATCGGCTGAGCCATTGGCGTGGACCACGTCGAAGTGCTCCTCTCGCAACAATGCGCGCAAGCGGCGCAGCGCGCGCAGCTGCTGCAGCAGACGGCCCTTGAACTCCAGGGCCAGCGTGCGCACGCCGGGCAGGGCGGCGGCCTCGGCCAGCAAGCGGCTGCTGGCAGGCGCGGCGACGGTCACTTGCGACTTTTCGCACAGGATGCGCGCCAGAGACATCACGTAGGTGGTGTGGCCACCGCCGTCGCCTTGGTGGAAATTGGTGTACAGAATCTTCATAGAGTCACATTCGAAATCTGCTGCGCGGGCAGCAGGCAGCTCCAGTCGCGCTTCTCGAACACGTCGTCTCCCAGCCGGCTGACGGAAGACAGGTTGTAGACCTTGACCCCGCGTTCGCCCAGCAGCTTGCTGGCTTGCCGAAACGCAGGTTCTATGTGTCCAGAGAATTGCCGGTCCAGCGCGGTGGATAGCTGCGATGCCGCGCTTTCATAAAATCGGGGTCCCGCAGAAGCCGTCAGGTCCAGGCCGTGCAGGTAAATGGTCTTCGCGCCCAGCCACGCCAGCAGCTGCAAGCCCGTGTAGGCAACGGTGCCGCCGCCAAACAGCCCGCGCGGCGGATCCAGGCTGAAGCCGTGCGCATGCACGGGATTGCGCGCGTCAAACAGCACCAGTTCCGGATCGCCTGCCAGCCGCGCCTCCAGCTCCTCGGGACGAGCGCGGGGCTGCAGCGCGCGCTGGTGCACTTCCTCGAATAGCGCGATGCGGCAGCGCACGGCCCTGCTGTCGAACAGAAAGCCGATCCAGCGGTAGACCTCGGGTGTGACGAACAACGTCAAATCCTGCGCCAGCACTTCCGCCACCAGCTCGCGCCTGCGGTTGACGAAACCCGCATCCAGCATCGCGTAGTAGTCGAAGCGCAAGGACGGATGCTGTCGCCGCAGCGCGATCGAGCCATTGACTCCCATCGTCACGTCCAGCCGACAACGCGCATAGTCGATCTGGGCGACGGAAGGGCCGCTGAGTATCAGGTGGGCGTCGCCGGCAATGCCGCGCGGCAACTGTTCAAGCGGAGTAGTCCCAGGTCCCTGCACCCCGCGCAGTTCGCAACCCGCGAGCCGCTCCTGCGAATCACGCTGCACGATCACGAAAGGCCACAGCGTTTCGTTGTGTCGGTGTGCCGCGGGCCGCGTGTGCCGATAGAAGTAGCGCAGGCCCTTGGTCAGCGGGCGAGAACGCAGCAAGCGTGGAATGAGCCCGGGACTAGGCATGAGCAATGTTGCGCGGAAGCCGCGAAATAACCTGATGAGCGGCAAATTCTACGCAGTGCATTCGTCCGAAAACGCGATAGAACCCGTGAAGATGTAACGCTTTTGCGGACACTGCAAAACGTCCCCAAATACATTGAACGCAGTTTCCACAGAGCGCGGCGCAATGCGCCCTCCAGATTCCGATTACGTTTTGAGGCAAAGGTTAGAGCCTGTTCACACTAAAAGCGGCCGTTTGGTGCCTGCGTCCACGACGCCTTGCGGCCGCGCGCCGGCCTTCCGCTACGATGCGGGTATCGCAATATCCCGATTCAAGTACTGCAACCCCTGGATAGGAAGGATTTCGATGTCTACGACCGCCACCCTGAACGCCGCCGCGGCTACGGGCAGCCCGCCCCGCCTGACGGTGCCCGCCTTCCGGGCCCGCAAGCGCCAGGAACCCCTGGTGATGCTGACGGCCTACACGGCGCGCATGGCTGAATTGCTGGATCCGCATTGCGACGCCCTGTTGGTGGGCGACAGCCTGGCGCAGACGGTCTACGGCCTGCCTTCCACCGTGCCCGTCACGCTGGACATGATGATCGCGCACGGCGCCGCAGTGGTACGCGGGGCGCGCCGCGCGCTGATCGTCGTCGACATGCCCTTCGGCAGTTATGAGGAAAGCCCCGAGCAGGCCTTCCGTTCGGCGGCGCGCATCATGAAGGAGACGGGCGCGGGCGCAGTCAAGCTGGAAGGCGGCCAGAGCATGGCGCCGACCGTCGCGTACCTGTCTGCGCGCGGCATTCCGGTCATGGGCCACGTGGGCCTTACGCCGCAGGCCGTGAACATACTCGGCGGCTATGGCGCGCGCGGCCGCGGTGAAGCCGAGTACGCCCGCATCGCCGCGGATGCCGAGGCAATCGCCAATGCGGGCGCGTTCTCTCTGGTAATCGAAGGCGTGGTCGAACCCCTGGCGGCCTCGATCACCGAGGCGGTCGCCTGCCCGACCATAGGCATAGGTGCCTCGGGCCGCTGCGACGGCCAGGTGCTGGTGGTGGACGACATGCTGGGCATGTTCGAACGCACGGCGCGCTTCGTGAAACGCTATGACGATCTGGCGGGCCGCATCCAGCAGGCGGCACAAACCTATGCGGGAGAGGTCCGGACGCGGGCGTTCCCCGAATCGGGCCATCTTTACGGCGTGACCGGCGGCGTCTGATGGCAGCCCGCATTTCTCGCTAGAATCGTCCCATGCCTTTCTTCCCCCATACCTCATGAGCACACCCCGCATGGACACGCCCCAGTTGCAGGACGCCATCGCGGACGCCATCAGCACCGCCACGCGCGGCGCGGGCCGCGTGAACATCCTGGTTGCGGGCAAGACAGGCGTGGGCAAGAGCACGCTGATCAACGCCGTGTTCCGGGGCGACCTGGCCAAGACGGGCGCAGGCAAACCCGTCACCCAGAGCACCCAGGAATTCACCCGCGCCGGCCACCCGCTCACCATTATCGACACGCGGGGCCTGGAAGTGGGCGACTACGAGCGTTCGCGCCAGCAACTGGCCGACCTCATCCAGGAACGCTCCGCCTCCGACGACCAGGACAGGCATCTGCATGTGGCCTGGCTCTGCATCCAGGACAGCAGCCATCGCGTCGAAGACGCGGAAATCGAACTGTGCGACATGTTGTCCAACGCCGGTATCCCCGTCGTCGCGGTGCTCACCAAGGCGCGCAAGAACAGTCCCTTTGTCGACGAAGCGCGCAAGCTGCTGCCGCGCGCCAAGCAGGTGGTCGCCGTGCGCGCGCTGCCGGAATGGATCGAAGAACTGGACGCGGAATTGCCGCCCATGGGGCTGGACAACCTGATCGAAGCCACTGCCCTGCACATTCCCGAGGCGCAGCAACGCGCCTACGCCAACGCTTTGTCCACGCGCAACAAGAAAGCCCTGGAAGTAAAAAAAAAGCGGGCTGAAATAGAGGTCAACGTGGCCGCCGGTCTGGCCGCCTCGGCCGCCGCCGCACCCATTCCATTCTCGGACGCCTTTGCGCTGGTGCCCATCCAGGTCGGCATGATCGCCAAGATCGGCATCACCTTCGGCATGGAACTGGACACCACCGCCATCACCACGCTGGTCACCTCCACGTTGGGCGCGTCCGCCGCCACGCTGATTGGGCGATCGGTCGTCTCGGGACTGCTGAAGTTCATTCCGGGAGCCGGCAGCGCGGTGGGCGGCACCATCGCCGCCACCACCGCAGGCACCATCACCAAGCTGCTGGGCAACGCCTACGTCGCCGTGCTGTACGACTTCTGCCTGAAAAACCCGGGCAAGGACATCGACATCGCGATGATCGCCAAGGCGCTGAAGCAGCGCGTCACCTTCTGAAGCGCCTGCGCACCAGTGCCTTCGTACTAGTGCGCGCCACGGCGGGCGATTTGCGCCGCAACCGCCGCGCCAGATCTATACTTTTCAGACCGCCCCCGCCGCTGCGACGCGCCAACGGCCCGGACGTCCCGCGCCGCGCGCCGGATGCTCTTGCGCAGGCACTGACCGCCTGCGCGCAGGGAGACCCTTATGACTCGCAAATACATCGATTGCCGCGAGTACCCCAGCGAGATGAACTGCTCGGTGGCGCTGGCGGCGGATTCCGAAAACGAACTGCTGGAAGCTGCTGTGCAGCATGCCACCACGGTGCACAAGCACGCCGACACGCCCGAGCTGCGCTCGCAACTGAAGTCGCTGTTCCGCGACGGCACGCCTCCGGTTGAAACGCCAAGCCGCGCCTGACGATGGCTGCCGGCGCTTGCGCGGCCGGCATCGGGAAAGCGCCGGCGCGGTCCGCCGCGCCGGCGCCAGCAACCGGAGAAGCGGCGCAGGGACGCTAGACCCGCGCCAGCATGGGTTGCGCCGCGCGCACCACCTCGAAGAGGTTTTTCGGATCCTGCGATTGCGGAGCGACCTCGATACGGGTGCCGACACCGTGGCGACCGGCGGCATCGCGCAGCCAGCGCAGAGCCGAAAAATCCTCCAGCGCGAAGCCCACTGAATCGAAGATCGTCACCTCTTCGGCCCTCTGGCGGCCGGCGGATTGGCCCGTCAGCACGCGCCACAATTCCGTCACGGCGAAGTCCGGCGGCATCTGCTGCAGATCGCCTTCGATGCGCGTCTGCGGTTCGTATTCGACGAATACCGGTCCGGCGCGCAGCACATCCGCGTGCAACTCCGTCTTGCCCGGGCAGTCGCCCCCGACCGCATTGATGTGCATGCCCGGCTCCACCATGTAGGCGGTCAGGATGGTTGCGTAGGTTTTGTCCGCGGTGACGGTCGTGACGATATCCGTGCCCTGGACGGCATCCGCCGCACTGTCGAAGCGCACCACGCGCAAGCCGGGCACTGAAGCCAGATTGCTTTCAAGCTTGCGTGTGGCGCCTGCGTCCACGTCATAGACGTGCAGCGTGTCGATGCCCAGGATGTAATGGAACGCCAGCGCCTGGAACTCGCTTTGCGCGCCGTTGCCGATCAACGCCATCTTGCGCGAGTCCGGCCGCGCCAGTGCGCGGGCCGCCAGTGCGGACGTCACGGCCGTGCGCAAGGCGGTGGTCAGGGTCAGTTCGCTGATCAGCAGCGGCTCGCCCGTGCTGACCTGCGCCAGCGCGCCAAACGCCATCACGGTGGACAGGCCGGCCAGCGGATTGCCGGGATGGCCGTTCACGTACTTGAAGGTGTAGAACTCGCTATCGGCGGTGGGCATCAATTCGATCACCCCGGTCGCCGAGTGGCTGGCGACCCGCGCGCTCTTGTCGAATTCCTGCCATCGAAGAAAGTCCGACAGCAGATAGTCCAGCATGCCGGCAAAGACCTGTTGCGGGCCTTGCAAGGCCACGATCTTCGCCACGTCGGAAGTTGAAAGCAGCGTCGTCAATTTGTTCTCCCCGAGTTATGGAATAGAAATTCTGGGGGATGGGCAAACCAATTAATAGTGACAACAATCCACACAAAACGCTAAGATTCTGCCATTCTGACAGCCGAAATTAGCACTTTTAACAATGGACACGCTCGATCAGAACCTGCTGGGGCTGTTGCGCGCCGATGCCCGCATGTCGGTTGCCACGCTGGCCAAGAAGCTGGATGTCTCGCGCGGCACCATCGACAACCGCATCCGGAAACTGGAAGAGCGGGGCATCATTCTGGGCTACACCGTGCGGCTGCGTCCGGAAGTGGAAACCGAGGACATCGTCGCCTGGATGAGCATCGCCGTCGAAGGCCATGAAACCCGCAAGATCGTAAGCCTGTTGATGGGCGAGCCCAGCGTGGCGGGCCTGCACGACACCAACGGACGCTGGGACCTCCTGGCCGAACTCCGTGTGCCCACGATCGACCAGCTGTCCGAAGTCCTGGACCGCCTGCGCACGCTCAAAGGCATCGCCGCTACCGAAACCAGTATCCATCTCAAGACCTTCAAGGCTCTCTGAGCGCGGGCATACGGGGAAACCCGATATAAAACTTTGCATGGACTCCATGACGCCTCGTTATGCATGGCGCCCGGATGCTGACTGCGTGGCGGGCCGAATGTCCCGCTGAATCATGGCTTTAGCGAAAAACGGCCGGCCTGGGGCTGCCTGCGGCCCCGGCGCCGTCCGCGGTTCCGGATTTCAGCCCGCGCGTGCATGCTTGCGGCTTCAGCCTGGAGATCCACATCGTGAGTAATGCATACCCCGCCCGCAAGATGGGCCTGGCGGTCGCCCAGATGGGCGCAGTGAACCTTGCCGATTCGCGTGCGGCCGTGGTGCGCCGCCTGGTCGAAATGATGCGCGAAGCCGCCGCGCGCCGCGCGGAGTTCGTCGTCTTTCCCGAGCTGGCGCTCACCACCTTCTTCCCGCGCTACTGGATGGACGACGCCGAAGCCGTGGAGCGCTACTTTGAAAAAAGCATGCCCAACGCAGACGTGCAGCCGCTGTTCGATACCGCGCGCGAACTGGGCATAGGCTTCTACCTGGGTTATGCCGAACTGACACCGGAAGGCCGCCAATTCAACACCGCCATCCTGGTTGACCGCAGCGCCAGGATCATCGGCAAGTACCGCAAGATCCATCTGCCAGGCCATTCGGACCACAAGATCGGCGCACCGTTCCAACACCTGGAGAAAAAGTTCTTCGAAGTCGGCGACCTGGGATTCGGCGTGTGGGAAGCCAATGACGTGAAGATCGGCATGTGCCTGTGCAACGATCGCCGTTGGCCGGAGACCTATCGCGTCATGTCGCTGCAAAGCGCCGAGTTGATCGTGCTGGGATACAACACGCCGTCCCTGAACATCCACTGGAACGAACCTGCGCACCTGCGCACCACCACGCACGAGATCGTGCTGCAGGCCAGCGCCTACCAGAATGCGGTCTGGGTCGGCGCCGCGGCAAAGTGCGGCCACGAGGACGGCCACCACATGATCGGCAGTTCCATGATCGTCGCGCCGTCGGGCGAGATCGTGGCGCGCTCCAGCGGCGAAGAAGACGAAGTAATCACCGCCCGCATCGATCTGGCCATGGGCCAGGCCTTCCGCGATCACGTGTTCAATTTCGCCAAGCACCGCAACCCGCAGCACTACAAGCTGATCGTCGAGCGGACCGGGGCGGGCGATCCGCTGCCCACGGCGGCCATCGACTAAGACGCATGCCTGCCCGCGGCGGCGCGGGCAGGCGCCGCCTGCGCTGCTAGACTGCCTGCTGGCCCCCAGATCGACCGAACCGCCGCAGGCAAGAACCCATGCGCTTTATCGACACCGAACAGACCCGCAACGCCCTGTCCTTCGACGCCGTCATTCCCGCCCTGCGGGAAGCCTTCCGCGGCAGCGCCACCGTGCCGCCCCGGCATGTCCACGCCATCCAGTCCGGCAATGCGCACGGCACCTCGCTGATCATGCCGGCCTGGAGCGACCGCGGCTACTTCGGCGTGAAGATCATCAATATCTTCCCCGAAAACACCCATCAGGGTCTGCCAGGCCTGCACGCCACCTATAACCTGTACAGCGCCACCACCGGCGTGCCCATTGCCCAGGTCGACGGCGACGTCGTCACGGTCTACCGCACGGCGGGCGCGGCTGCGCTGGGCGCGGATTACCTGGCGCGGGCCGATGCCAGTACGCTGCTCATCGTGGGCTCCGGCCGCATCGCCGGCCTGGTGGCGCAAGCCATGCGCGCGGTGCGCCCGATCCGGCGCGTGCTGGTGTGGAACGTGCGCCCGGCCGGCGCCGAAAAGCTGGCCGGCGAACTGCGCACCCTGGGCTTCGACGCCCAAGCCGCCGCCGACCTGGAAAGCGCCGCTCGCCAGGCCGACATCATCAGCTGCGCCACCCTGTCCACGGTGCCCTTGATCCACGGCGCCTGGCTGCGCCCCGGTGTGCACCTGGACCTGATCGGCAGCTTCAAACCCGAAATGCGCGAAACGGACGCGGCCTGCTTCGACGGCACTTCCGTCTACGTGGACACCGGCGAGGCGCCCACCAAATCCGGCGACCTGCTGGCCGCCTTCGAGGCCGGCACGCTCAAGCGCGAGGACATCCGCGGCGACCTGCACCAGCTGGCCGCGGGCCAACTGCCTGGTCGCCGCGACGACCAGGAAATCACCGTATTCAAGGCAGTGGGCAGCGCGCTGGAAGACCTGACGCTGGCCACGCTGGTGTATGAATCGGTGAACGGCACCGGCCCCGCATCGTAGATCGGACGGGCTTGCCGCAAGCGCCTCGTTTGTCCTACGGGTGCCCGTCCTCGCCCAAGCCCAGGCCCATCATCACGCCGCCGCCACCGGCACCGCCTTCTCCGCCGCCTGCGCCCGATTTCGCGCCGCCTTCGACCTTGCCGCGCGCCGATGAAGACGGCCGCGCCGGGCCTTGCCGGGGAATATCCAGCGTGGGCGGCACCGGCTCCAGGTCCAGCACCCGGCGGATGAATTCACGCAACGACACCACCAGCTCGGCCGTGTGCACCGGGCGTCCTTCGACCAGGTCGCTCGCCGCCTTGGCTGCCAGGCGAACCTGCTCTTCGGTACCCAGCAGAATGATGTCGGAGAGCGCGGCCTCGGTGGCGTCGCGCATGCGGCGCGCGCGGTCCCCGCTGGGCCGCAGCGGCACGGGCCCACTGCCTTCGGCGGCCGCCGCCTCCTCGCGTTTCAGGTCACGCAGATGCCTGGGATCCACCGCCAGATTGCCGGTGAACGACCCGCCCAGTGCCTTGTACGCCGCGATCAGAGTTCGCAGGCGTTCGTTGATCTGCCGGTTCTCGCGGGCGCGGCGCTGCTGGATGGTCTGCATGACCAGCAGGCGCACACCGACGCCGATCAAGGTAATCAGCGCCAACCCCAGCAACGTCGAGAGCAGGCCCTGCCAGGAAGTGAAATCCAGATTGCGCATGCGACGAACCCCTTTTACTCGAATCCGCGGACCTGCATTTCGTCGAGTGTCGTCTTCATTTTTGCATGTATATCAAAAGTCTTTCATGCATATCGGCCTTTTTCCGCAAGTATCCGACGGGCACACTGCATGCATTCCCGGGCGCCATTGCCCGGACCCATGACCCCAAAGGAGTTTCACATGAGCATCCCCACTTTCGGCGTCGGCACCTTCCGCCTGCAGGGCCAGACCGTCGTCGATTCCGTGCGCAACGCGCTGGACCTGGGCTACCGCGCCATCGACACCGCGCAGATCTACGAAAACGAAGCCGAGGTCGGACAGGCGATCGCCGAATCCGGCGTGCGTCGCGACGACCTGTTCGTCACGACCAAGATCTGGGTCCCCAACTACGCGCACGGCAAGCTCATTCCCAGCCTGAAGGATAGCCTGGCCAAGCTGCGCAGCGACTATGTCGACCTGACCCTGATCCACTGGCCAGCCCCCGGCAACGGCGTTTCCATCGACGAATTCATGACCGCGCTGGCCGAGGCCAAGACGCAGGGGCTGACCCGCCAGATCGGGATTTCCAACTTCCCCATCGCTGAAACCCGCGCCGCCATCGCCGCCGTGGGCCGCGAACAGATCGCCACCAACCAGATCGAACTCAGCCCCTACCTGCAGAACCGCAAGCTCACCGCCTTCCTGCAGGAGCAGGGCATCCAGGTCACGTCATACATGACGCTGGCCTACGGCAAGGTGCTGAAGGATCCGGTCATCGGACAGATCGCGCAACGCCACGACGCCACGCCTGCGCAGGTCGCGCTGGCCTGGGCCTTGCAACTGGGCTACGCCGTGATTCCGTCCTCGACCAAACGCGAAAACCTGGCCAGCAACCTGCTTGCCCAGGACCTGCGCCTGACGGACGAAGACATGGCGCAAATCGCGGCGTTGGAATGCGACGGCCGCGAAGTCAATCCCCAAGGGCTGGCGGCGGCATGGGACTAAGCCTTCAATAGTGCTCATGCACTATTGCAAGTTCACGGAGTAGTCCTTTCGGATACTAGCGATCTGGTTTAGGCGCGCCTATATATCGCAGCTACGGGCGCAATCATCACTGTCGTCATGTCGTCTTGCCTGGAAAACGCCGCCCGTTTCGAGGATACAAGCAATGGCACGGTGTCCGTTCGCGACTTGGCGACCCCTCTCCGGACCTCCCGGACCGCATCTGGGCGGCCCCCATAAGATCGTCCATCACGCCATGGAAGGCAGCAGCGCCCACGGCGCGGTGGCTGCCTTCCGGCAGAACCGCTCCGCCCCGCACTTCATCGTCGACGGGAGCGCCCTCTACCAGCATGTCGATACCGCGGAAGGGTTGAAAGCCCTCCCCATTGGAGTACGCCATGGCTGCAAAGAAGCAAGCAGGGCGTGCCGCCCCGGCACGCAAGACGTCGGCAAAGCGGCCGGCCGCGGCATCGGAGCCCCGGCCGGCTGCGGCGCGCAAAAACCGCAAGCAGCCCCCCGTACTGCCATTTCGCCGCACGGCCAAGCCGGACGCGTTCGATGTCCGGGACATCCCGTTCCATCCCAACATCTCGGTCACGCCCAAGACCGAAATGATTCCGGCAATGGGATTGACCGTGAAGCATCAGGAAGACACCTCGGCCTGCACCGGCTTCGCCCTGTCCACCGTGGTCGAATACCTGTTGCGCAAATCGGAGCGCGAACCGCGCCCGGCCATCTCGCCATTCATGCTGTACTCCATGGCCAGGCGCTACGACGAGTTTCCCGGATCCGTCGATGACAACGGATCCAGCCTGCGCGGTGCGCTCAAGGGCTGGTTCAAGCATGGCGCATGCGCCCAGGAACTGTTTCCGACCCTGACCATGCCGGCGGCAGCCAACGACACTGCCGACGACTGGTGGCTGGATGCCGTCAAACGCCCGCTGGGAGCCTACTACCGCATCGACACGCGCAACATCGTCGAAATGCACGCGGCGCTCAACGAGGTCGGCATCCTCTATGCCAGCGCGGGCTGCCACACCGGCTGGGACGAGGGCCACGGCGTCACCCCGCTGAAGGCGCCGTCCACACCTGGCGCCCAGCCCTTCTGGATCATTCCACCCGACAAACAGGACACCGCAACGGACGGCCATGCCTTCGTCATCGTCGGCTACACCCAGGACGGTTTCCTGATTCAGAATTCCTGGGGCGAGGAATGGGGCACCCACGGCATGGCGGTGCTGACCTATGACGACTGGATGCGCAACGCCATGGATTGCTGGGTGGTCCAGCTGGGCGTGGTCACGCATGAGCACACCAAGATCTCGAACAGCATCACGCTGCGCACCGAGGGAAAAAGAGTCACCCTGGCCGCGGGAACAGTGCTGCGCAACCGCGAGATCTCTCCCTTCATCGTCAATGTGGGCAACAACGGCAAGCTCAGCAACAGCGGCGCGTTCCGGACCACGCCCGACGATCTGCGCGCCATCGTGGACGTGCACATGCAAGCCGCGCGCGAGAAGTGGGGCCTGAAAGACAAACCCATGGACGTGTGCGTCTACGCGCACGGTGGACTGGTCGGCGAAGAGGACGCGGCAGAGGCCGCCGCCGAATGGATACCGCTGCTCTATGAAAAGCAAATATTCCCGGTCTTCCTGATGTGGGAAACTGATTTCATCACCACGGTGAAGAACATCATCCAGGACGCCGCCCACAGTGTTCCGCGCACCACCGGCGGCCTGGGCGAGCGGCTGGAGCGCTGGTGGAACCAGCGCCTGGAACGCTGGCTGGCGCGGCCCGGCACGGTGATCTGGGGAGAAATGAAGCAGAACGCCCAGGCCATGAGCGAGCCCGCCCCCAAGGGCATGGCGCAGGAAGAGGCGGCCATGATCATGCTGTACAAGCATTTCAAGGCGCACGTCAGCCAGGGACGCGTGCGCTTGCACATCGTCGCCCATTCGGCGGGCGCCATCGTCGCCAGCCACTTCGTGCACCGGCTGGCGGCCGATGGCGGCGAACTGGAATCGCTCAACCTGATGGCGCCGGCAGTCACCTTGGAGACCTTCCGCAGACTGGTCGTTCCAAACCTGAAGACCCGGGTAAAGCGCTATCAGCAATTCCATCTGTCCGACCGGGCCGAGGAAGACGATCCCACCTGCGGCCCGTACCGCCGTTCGTTGCTATACCTGGTGAGCGAGTCCTTCGAAGGCGGCACCACCACGCCGCTGCTGGGGATGGAGCGGTATTTCCGCGACGCCGGTCTTCCTTGCGATGCCGTGCACGTCTCGCCCGCTGGCAGTGCGTTGCCCGGATCCGCCAGCCCGCCAGTGGCCGCCAGCACGCACGGCGGCTTCGACAACGACAAAGGCACCCAGCAGCAGATCATTGCGTTCATCAAGCGTTGAGCCGGCAGCCGCGCCAGGCAGGGCGGCAGGCAGGGAGGGCTTCGATATGTTTGAGATTCCGCAGGCACAAACAGACCTGGAGAATGGCAAGCAAGTGCGCGTGCCGACATCCGGTTCAATTCCGGGTGACCCGGCAGAAATGCTGCAGTTGATGTCTCGAGCGGGCGTGCCATGCCTGCTGTTGGACCGGGGCGGAGAAATTCTCGGCGTCAGCGATACCCTCGCCCCCAGCGCCCAGGAGTTTCGCGGCCGCAGCGCCTCCGAGGCCTACGGCCTGGGCGAGCCGCTGACGATGGGCCGCGGCGCGGTGGGTGGCATCTACCAGGCCAGGGACGGCGCGCCCGTGCCGGCACAACTGGTGCCATTGTGCGAACTGGAAAACGGCGAACTCGTTGTGCTGGTCAACGACGGCACGCCTTTCAGGAAAGCGGAGTCACGCCGATTCGAACGCACGCCCTATGCCGTCTTCCGACTGGATCTTGAAGGCGTGGTGCGGTTCGCCAACCGCGAAGCGGCGCGCGCATTGGGCCAGAAACTCGATGAAGTTTGCGGCGAGCCGCTGGCCCGCCATTTCCGCAAGAGCGATGCGCCCCGTATCGCCGATGCCATCCGGTGCTGCGCCCGCAACCAGGAAGGCGATTCCATGGTGGCCGTGATCGTCGCCATGCCAGGCCTGGGCGGCGAAGAAAGGCTATTCCAGCTGGTGATGACGCCAGATCCCGCACCTAATGGCGAATTGCTGGGCGTGATTGCCATCATCCAGTCGCGGGCGTTGGAATCAGCCCGCGAAGAAATCCGGCGCATCGCGCTGGATCCCACCATCGCTGGCTGGCGTGCAAAACTCGATGCCATCCTCGAGCAGATCCGCCCGCTGGTGCCATTCGAGCATGCCGTGTTCGGCATCTACGATCGACAGGTATCGCTGTTCCGCGCCATCGCGGTACGCCCGGAAGGGGTGGAACTGTGGCCGGCGCGCTGGATGAAACTGCCGCCCACGATCCGATCCTTCCTGGATTCCGGACAGACCTGGATCGAGGACATGAACCGCTTCGTCAGCGACCAGGAATTTGATCCCGCGAACGAGGTGGTGCGTCGCTACCGCGACATGGGCATGCAGGCCAGCGTGACCCTGCCCGTCACCCGTCAGGGCGGCTACAGTTCGGCGCTGAGCCTGTGTTCGCGCCAGGCGGCGCAATATGGCCAGCACCACCTGGAAATACTGCGCGCCCTGGACCTGGAGCCGGTGCTGATGCGCTTCGAGAAGGAGCGCGATGACGAGCGCGCCGCGTTCGCGGAATCATTGCGGCAGACGATCATGACGGCCGCCTCCTTGCGCAAGGCCGCGGAGGACATCGTGCCCAGACTGGCGCAGTTCTTCTCCTGGGATTACGTGGCGCTTCTCCGGGTGAACCGCAAGGAAAGCCGCTACGAGATCGTGACACAACACAGCCTGGCGCCGGAGTTCGCCCTGCCTGCAGGCTACCTGCAACCCATCGAACGCGGCATGCTCGGCCAGACATTGCGGCAACGGCAACTGCTGTCCCTGGACGATGTGGGTGATCCCGCGGATCCCAGGAATGACTACACCGGGCCGCCCCGGCCGCTACGTTCGGCCATGACGGTGCCGATCCGCCTTAACGGCAGGATCCGCTGGCTGCTGGATGTGGAGTCTTCCGTGTCGCATGCATTCAAAGGTCCCGACGCCGACGACCTCCTGGAAATCATCGCATCGCTGGAAGAGGGACTGGATCAGCATCTGCTCAGGCAGACCAAGCAGAGCCTGATGGCCGAAACCGAACAGGCCGTCGTGTTCGTGGGCCGCGAAGGCTCCATCATCGAAATGAACCGCGTCGCGGCCGACATGCTGGGCGCCGAACCCGGCCGCTGCCTCGAAGGCGAAACGCCGGTGTCTATCACAGCGTTCGCGCTGCCTGACGACGCGGCGGCGCACGCGCTGCTGACTTCGGAAACCGCTGTGCGACGGGAACGCATCGAGCTGCGTGGCGTGGGCGGACAACCCCGTTCAGTGCTGGCCACCCGGACGGACCTGGACCCCAGCCTGGACATGGCGATCTGGTTCTTCACCGACATCGCGGACATGAAATGGGCGCGCGATATGCGCTTCCTGCGCGAAACCGTGGCCGAGATCGCCGACCAGACCCGGACGTCGCTGGCGCTGGCCTGCAGCCTGACCACGCAGACGGCGCTGCTGCACGAGGATGCCGCGCGTGGCGAACAGCCCGAGGCCATCGTTACCCGGGCCCACGCGCTCAGCCAACGCATCGTGGCGGAGATCGGCAAGGCGGACATTACGTTCGAGCGGCTGGCCAGCGCCAGCGAGGCGCGCCGCCAGGCCCCTCCCGAGCATGCCCGCCTGGCATTGCAGGAACTGCTGACGCGGGTCATCGCGGCGTTCCCGCAACGGGATCAGGACCGCATCGCGTCCTTGGGTCAGGCTCGCGCCGGCGGCGGTCCCATGGTGCATGCCGATAGCGAGGCGCTGTCCACCGCATTCCGATCCATTCTTGCCTATCTGCTGCGATGCCGCTCCGACGAGGCTCGCGTGGAAATCGTCATCAGCGATGATCCCGACGGATGCTCGGTACGCCTCGGCCTGAGCGCCGAACAACATTGGGACACAGAGCAGCGCGCGTACGCGGTGCCCGACGACGCCTTGCTGAACGCGGAGCGCGCGGCACACGACGGCGCCGGCCTGGCCATCGAGCAGATCGTGCGCACCATGCAGGCCCATGGCGGCACATTGGCCACGGAGCCATCGCTGGCGGAATCCTACGCGGCTCCCTCCGAGGCATACGAATCGGTCCTGCCGCCATGGCGCTCGTTCACCATGCGCTTTCCTTCCCGTTCGGGGTAAAGGAGACATACGATGGAACAGGCAGCACAGAACAGCAACTGGATCCTGCTTGCGGGTGGAGACGATTCCGACGAGGAGTGCTGGGCCGACCGTATTCAACAATTGCGCCGGCACGAGCAGAAGCTCCCGCGGATCAAACCTTTCGTCAGCGCCCCGTTCCGGCACGTCTTTGATGTAGAGAACGCGCGACAGGAAATCGAGCGGTATGGAACCCCGCCGGGTCTGATCATCGTGGACGCCAAGCCGCCTCCGACCCCCGGAAAGAAAAAGAGCGGCGCGGCGGTCGTCGATCTCCTGAACTGGTTGGCCGAGCACGCTCCCGTGCCCGTGCTGGTCGTGACGGAGAATCCATCCGAGGCTGTACAACGCTGTGTGCTGGAACGGCCCGAGCGCCTCATGTGGAGCAACGAGATCGGAAAAAAGCGCGACGGCGGCGCAGACCTCGCCCTGGTGCTGGACAGCGTGGCTGCGGCGACCCAACGCCGCCGCCTCGTCATAGAAGTCGCCGAAAAAGCAGTCCGATACCGGATCCAGTTTGGCCCACATGAATTCAAGTCGCCGGAAATGCCCTACAAGCGGCAATCCGACATCGAATCGTTGCTGATACGCGTGGCCAAATTCTCGCCTTATCTCGACAATCAGAAGGTGGCCGATTGGCTGGAGTCGCTCAGCGAAATGGGCAGGCAGGCGTTCGACGTCATGGTGGCTGAAACGGTTGGCCCGCCTATCGCGACGCTGATCCAGCGCGCACGCGACCAGGACGGCGTCTTGCCCGGCGACGGCTTGGCCTGGATGGACTTGCGATTCGATTTCAACGTATCGGACCGCCAGAGCGCGGCCTTCTT
This sequence comes from Achromobacter sp. D10, assembly GCF_035282245.1. Taxonomy (NCBI): domain Bacteria; kingdom Pseudomonadati; phylum Pseudomonadota; class Betaproteobacteria; order Burkholderiales; family Alcaligenaceae; genus Achromobacter; species Achromobacter sp. D10. Next base: position 896,062 of record NZ_JAYJLE010000001.1, on the reverse strand, counting down.
CAGCCTGCCGTTCGAGTTGAGCTGCAACACCAACCTCACTGCCAGCGACCGGCGCTACCTGTGCCAGCGGATTCCCATGGCCAGGCGCCTGCACATAGATGGCATGGACTCCGCCAGCGATTGGAGCCAGCCGGAGCCGCGCCCGGCGGCTCCCCTGCGCCTGCTGTTCATCGGCGCAAACTTCAGCGGCACGATTTCATTCCAGCCCGAAGACGGCAACGACGACATGCCGAACGTCACGCTGCCGCCCCTGGAATCCGTCGCCGATGAACTCGCGAATCTGCAAACCCTGGCCAAGCGCCTGGACGGGCGGCTGGTGGTCGAGGACGTCCCGCCGCTGACTGGCTACGCGCTGCAAGACTACCTGGAAGACAAGGTTACGGGCGGCGGCTATGACATCCTGCATTTCTCGGGCCATTCCCATTCGATCCGCGACAGCACCATGCTGGTGTTGCCAGGGGAGGAAGAGGGCGAAGGCCTGCAATTGTCGATACGTCTGGTCGGCCGCTGGATGAAGGCCGGCAACTGCAAACTGCTGGTGCTTTCCTCATGCAGCGGCGCATCGGTGCGAACCGCGCTGGAAGTCATGCGGGCCGGCGCCATGGGCGTGCTGGCCTTCCGCTGGCAAGTCGAGGAAAAAACCTGCGCCCGCTTCATCAGGCGCTTCTATGCGGCCTACTTCGACGCCTCCAACACCCAGGGATTCGCGGAAGCTTACCGGCGCGCCTGCGCCGGCTCGCACGATGAGTCAAGGGGATCTCCCACCTGGGCTTCCGCACTGGCAGTCGTGCGTGACTGACTGCGACCAAGGATCGGACACCATGGCTTCATTATTCGGCATGCTGCGCAAGATTGGAGATCTGGGCACCTCCACGGATGGCGTGGGCGCATTGATGGCGACGGTGCCCGCAGGGCGCAACTACTACGCGGAGATCGATCCGCCGCCCGGCAGCGCGGCCCCGGTCGAGCGCGGGCTCAACGGCGAAGCCTTCGTCCCCGGGCAGTGCTATTTCAGCGTGCGCATGGTCGAAATGCGCCTGACCGATGCGGGCAACTACATCGCGGCCTTCCTGCCCCTGTGCGCCTTCTTCTTGCGCTATACCGAGGCGGGCACGCAGCGCGAGATTCCGTATGTCGTCGGCTATGACGCAATCCAGCAGGCGATGGGAACGGCGGCCCCCCAATCAGGCGGGGGCAGGGTGATGTTCCGCGACGTCTATATCGCCCGCAACGTACCCTACAACAGCGACGGCCTGGAAATGTTTGCGGCGCTTTGCCGCTTCAGTGACAGCAGCCTCACTCGCGGCATACTCGACTTCGTCGCAACTACCGTCAGCATGTTCGGCGGCGCGGTGGGCGGCGCCGTCGTCAAGGCAGGCGAAGGCCTGCTCAAGCCCCTGAGCAAGCTCTTCGGCACCGATGGCGTCAGCATCCGTTTTGGCATCTTCGACGGCGCGGCGCTACGGCGCAGCGGCTATCGCGTGCTGGCCGGCGCCGACTCTCAGGACAAGCTGCAGGGCCTGCAGCTGGTGGACGGCGTACTGCACCGCCAGAATGGCAGCGGCGCCCTGGAGCCCGTAAACGACGTGGATTACCTGGTGCTGGCTTTCGAGCAACGCCCCACCTTGGGAGAGGACATGTTCAGCGCCGCCGCGGCACTGCCATTCCACCGCAAATGGACCGAGACGACCACCGCGCTGCTGAGCGACAACGCCGTGGCCGCGCGCGCCGCATTCCAGTCCCTGGCCGTAGATATCGCGGGTTCGCCTTTGCTGATCGAACGCGACCGCTTCGCGTTGCTGGCGGCCTATTCAAGCGAAAGGGAAAAATGGAAGGCCAGGAAAAAGTCCCTGAAGTCAGCCGGCGCCAATAGCAAGGGTCCGGACCTGATGTCCGCCATCGCGGACCGCATCAAAGCCGCTGCCGGCACAAACAACCCGGCCGCGGAACCACTGGAAGCCGCAAAGCGGCTCCTGGCGAAAGCGGCGGGCACGGGCATAGGCAAACCCGTGCCGCAATCCGACGCATCGCTGACCCAGGCATTCTCGTCGCTGATCGACTCGCTGGAGCCCGCCGGGAAAGGCAAGGCTCCAGCCGCGCCCACAGCCTTGTCCGGCGCATCGCGGGAGATGCTATCGGCGATCCTGCGGGAGACGTCGTAGCGGCCGCCAGCCGGGGCCGGCTTACTGCGTGTCGTACCGTGGCGAACGCGGCCCGTACAACATGCCGCCAGGCTGTCCAGCGCTGAGCAGCAAATTGTTTGTCATGCCAGCCACGCCGTAGCTGCGGTCGGAGAGCGTATTGACGACCTGATCCACCACCGCCTGGATCAGCATGCCAAGCAAGCCGCCGCCGCTGCTGCTGCTGGCCTGTACCACCTGCTTGCTGCCGCTCCACAATTTGGCGCCATTGCGCAGGTCAATCAGTTCGGCGTCCACCGCCACCGTCACCGAGCTGGACACCACGGCGTAGGTCGATCCGTATTGCTTTACGGTCATGTAAAGCGCGGCGTCCGCCCCGAAGATGTCGCGCAGCTTGGCCGCCGGCAGCTCCTGGATCTCGTCTGCGGAACTCAAGCCATTCTGCTTGAAGGTCTCGTCCATCACAGCGACGGGCACGACGTAATAGCCGGATTCAGCCAGCGGCAGCGTGGCCTGGGACAGCACGGCCGCGGTAGCGGCCACGTCCACCGACGTGTTCACGGGCGGCAAGACCAGGATGGACGCCGGCTTGCTTTCCCGGAAAGCGGTGTAGTCGACATTCTGCTGCGGGACTGCGCAGCCTGCCAACAGCGCGACGGCCGCCAGCATGCCCATTCGAAATAAGCTGGACATCATGATCCTTTCTTCGACGTGAGAGTTTCCGTGGGAGCCGCGGGCTGCGCGGCAGGCGCCTGGGCGGCGGGCGCAGCGCTCAGTTGCTGCCCGGCCGGCGGCTTGCCAGCATTGCGCATCAGGAAATCCATGAACGGCGCCGATTCGGGGAAAGCCACCTTCTCGCCTTGCAATTGCTCCAAGGCCTTGTCGCCGTCCCCTATCTTCAGGTACAGCATGCCCAGATGCGCACGAAAGCCTGGAGGAAGCTCCGTGCTGGCGGCACGCGCGGTTTCGACGTTCTTCTCCAGCGCCTGGGCTTGCACCGCATAGTCCGCGCCATCGTCCTTCAAGTACGCGTAGACGGACGGCTGGTAGGCCTGCCAGCTATACATGGGCTTGGGCTGCTGCACGCACGCGCCCAGCAGCCCCGCGCTGGCGCCGATCACCAGGCAGCGGAAAACACGCGCGGGAATGCGCCCGGAACGCCGGGTCCGAGAATTCGACATGACGCTCTCCTCAATTGGCCGACGGTTGCCAGGCGCCTTGCTCGATACCGTCGACCAGGCGGTCGACGGCTTCCCGGATGGCCAGGTCCAGGACCTTGCCATTGAGCGTGGAGTCATAGCCGGCGGTGCCGCCAAAGCCGACGACCTCCCGGTTGGACAAGGCGTATTCGCCAGCGCCCGACGCCGAATAGACCACCTCGGATGTCACGACGTCGACCACATTCAGATCGACCTTGGCGTAGGCCACCTGCTCTTTGCTGCGACCCAGGATGCCGAAGAGCTGCTGGTCCCCCGTGACCTTGCGGCCGAAGGCCGTCACGTCGCCGGTAACCACGTAACGCGCGCCTTTGATCTGGCTTGCCTTCTTGTTGAAGCCCGCCTCTTGTGCAATTTCCGAAAGGTTCTCGCGGTCCATCACCTGGAACCGGCCACTGCGCTGCAGATGGCTGACCACAATGGTCTTGGCCTGGCCGCCCAGGCGATCCACGCCATCGGAGAACACGCCGCGCAGATAGTTCGTCCGGTTGTCGAACTTGCCTACCGAAATTGGGCTGCGCACCCCCTGGTAGGGTTTGCTTGCCGCCGCCACGGCGGGCACGGCCAAGGCCTGCGAACGCTCTGTGGCGCAGCCCGCCACAACCGCCGAAAGAATGGCCAATGCCCCGATTCTCACTACTTTGTTCAACATTGCTCTCTCCAGCCGGCTCCGCTTGCAAAGCGCAAGACGGCATCCCTCTCTATTTGATCGAGCCTGGATTATAAATAAATGAACAATTTAGATACGAATTGAAATATAGGGGATTGGTCCTCTTTTTCTGCTCTTTCTGTCGGCGCGAAGCCGGCCGGGGCGCCGACACTTATCGAAGTACCAGCGTCGCCCCGATCACCCGCAAGGTCGGCATCAATTGTCGCCACGCATCCTTGGGAATGGCGGCCGGCCGCGTGAGGGCCGTGGCCGCCGGGTCGTCCAGCAGATCGCCCTTGCATGCGAAGACGATGCTGTTGGTCATGTCATCGTCCACCACTTCGAACATCGACGGTCCGAACGACGCGCGCACCCGGTCCATGTATTCGTGATGGTCCGGGTGGTTCAAGTGGAAGTTGATGACCAGCATGCCATTCTCCCGCAGGGCGCGGAAGCAGTCGGCGTAGAACTCGGCGGAACAAAGGGGCTCGGGAATTCCGCCTACGCCGTACCCATCCAGGAAGATAACGTCGGCATGCTCCTCGACATCCCGAAGATATCGGGCGGCATCGGCCTGGATCACCTGGAACCGCTCGCCGTCCGGCGGGACCATGAACGCCTCCCGCAAGGCGATGACGTCCGGATCGATCTCGATCACCTCGACTTCGGTGCGCGCCAGGTAACGATGGCAGAATTTCGGCAGCGATCCGCCGCCCAGGCCGACCATCAGAATGCGGGCGGGTTCGGGATTGAACAGCACGAAACCCATCATCATCCGCGTGTACTCGAGGTCGAGCGCATCGGGGCTCAGCAGGGACATACTGCTCTGGATCTCCTTCTCGGTGAAATGCAGGGTCCGCTTCGTGCCGGAATCCAGGAAGAAGGGCTTGGGGCTGCCGGGCGGCGGCGGTGGAGCGGCGGGGATACGGACGTCGGACATGGGGTGTAGCGGATTACCAAGGAATCCGAAGAAGATAACACCCGCCGCATTGCGAGGCCGGATCCCCCCCACGCCACAGCCCCGCCGGGGCGGCCGCGTGCGCGCCGTTCTATATCAGCAGCACGGGGCAGGGGGCATTCTGCACGATCCGCCCGCATGTGGACCTCAGCACAGCGTCTAGGAGTTGGCTGCGGTGGTGCGAACCCATCACGATCACGGCTGCGTTCACCTTGGCCGCATACTCGACGATTTTTTCCGCCGCATGACCGGTGAGTTCGTGGCATTCGAACGCCACGTTGCCTGCGGCCAGAATGTCGACCGCCGACCTCATCGCCTTGTCGCTTTCCTCGTGATGCCAGGCGTCGATGTCTGCCTGCCCGATGAAGGTCTTGACGTCGCCGGTCACGTCGGGCTCGCAATGCAATATGTGCACCGTGAAATCCCGATTCAGCAACGGGCCCTCCACCAGATAGCGCGCAGCAGCGTCGCTGTGGCTGGACCCATCGGTGGCAAGAATGATCGTGTTCATGACAGATCTCCGGTTCGTGGAACTCAACCCTTGGTACGCGCGGCCTTCGCCGCGGCCCGTCTGGGCAGGATCAGGCTGGCGCCCACGGATGCCAGCAAGATTAGGCCCACCGCCCCTAGCGACCATTGCACCGGCACATGGAACCATGGCGCGGCCAGCATCTTGCCGCCGATGATGATGAGCACCGCGGCAAGTCCGTGCTTGAGGTAGCGGAAGCGCTCCCGCATGTCGGCCAGCAGGAAGTACATCGCCCGCAGGCCCATGATGGCAAAGATGTTGGAAGTAAACACCACGAACGGATCGGTGGTGACGGCGAAGATGGCGGGAATGCTGTCGACCGCGAACACGACATCGCTCGCCTCTATCATCAGCAACACCACGAACATGGGGGTGGCATACCGCAGCCCGTCGATGCGCACGAAGAAGGATTCTCCGTGATAGTCCTTGGTGATGCGCATGGAGGAGCGCAGCAGGCGCACCAGTGGATTTCGGGCGATGTCCGGATGGTGGTCCGCCTTGGCCAGCATCCTGGCTCCCGTGAATACCAGCAGCAGCCCGAACACGTAGAACAGCCAGTCGAACTTCGACAGCAGCCACACGCCGGCCAGGATCATGCATACCCGCATGACGATGGCGCCCAACACCCCATACAGCAATACCCTGCGCTGCAACTCCATCGGCACCACGAAGTAGCCGAAGATCAGCGAGAACACGAACATATTGTCCACGGACAGGGACAGTTCGATAAGGTAGCCGGTGTAGAACTCCAGCGTTTTCCGGTGCGCCACGGTTCGCCCCAGGGTGGCATCCAGGTACCACCACATCAGGGCGCCGAACAAGGCGGCCAGCGTCATCCACACGGCTACCCAGAACAGGGCTTCCCGGGGCCGCACGCGATGCGCATGCCGACCGCCCAGCACGTACAGATCCAGCGCCAGCACGAGCAGCACAAACCCGACGAACCCCGCCCACATAGGCATGGTGGCAAAGGTCTCGACCTGACTCATCAGGACCTCCCGCCGTCGCTGCAAGACTGCTATGCGACAGCCAGCGGTACACAGTGCATGTACGAATCCAGTCTAGAACTTTCGGAAACGCCGAACAATTCGTTCAAAGCGAACTGATGGTCAGGTTTTTTGGAACCGTTGGAGGCGCCGCGCGGCGCCTCCGATGCGCTTACCCCAGATACTCCACATTGCCGCATACGGAGATGCTCTGCCCGCTGATGATGGCCCCTTCGTCGGAACACAGGAAGACCACCTGGTTGGCGACGTCTTCGGGACTGGTCATGCGACGCAACGACACCTTGTCCACAAGTTGCGCCCGCATCACGTCGTTGCTCACGCCGCCGGCGGCGGCACGCGCGGCGATGATACGTTCCACCCTGTCTCCCGACACCACTCCCGGCAGCACGGAATTGACGCGGATGTTCGAGGGGCCCAGCTCCATGGCCCAGGTCTGCGTCAGGCCCGCCAGTCCGAACTTGCTGGCGCTGTACGGCGAGCGCAGCGAGAAGCCCAGGCGGCCGGCGACGGAAGAGATATTCACGATGGAACCGCCGCCCGCGGCGCGCAGCAAAGGCACTGCGCTGCGCGCGCACAGGAAGGTTCCAGTCAGGTTGACGTCCAGCGTGCGCTGCCAGTCATCCAGCGCGGTTTCTTCCAGCCGGCTGGTCGGACCGGATACGCCCGCGTTGTTGACCAGGGCATCGAGCTTGCCCCATTTTTCCGACAGCGCGGCGAACATCGCCTTGACCTGCGCTTCGCTGGACACGTCCGTCACGCTGACGTCCAGGCCTGGATGCGCCGCAGCCGCGGCCTCGCAAGCCGCTACGTCCACGTCGCAGATATGCACCGCCGCGCCCGCCTCGAGAAACTTCCGCGCGGTCGCCAGGCCTATGCCCTGCGCTCCGGCGGTGATGAGGACGTGCTTTCCTTGCAATGACTTGCTCATGGCGTGTCCTTGTCAGAGCGCAAACTCGGGCCGGATCCCGCGCTTGCCCGGCAGTCCCAGGATGTCGCGCGCTTCGGCGGGCGTAGCGGGTTCCATGTCCATCTCCCGGATGATGCGCACGATGCGCTCGGTCAGCTGGACGTTGGTGGCCAGCTCTCCGTGCCGGTAGTACAGGTTGTCCTCCAGGCCGACCCGCGCGTGTCCGCCGAGTAGCAGGGCGGCGATGTTGGCCTCCAGCTGCGCCGGCCCGATACCGCTGACGCAGAAGATGCTGTTCCTGGGCAGCAAGTCCACCATCATCTGCAAATGCCGCACAGAGAACGGCATGGCGTTCTGGAAGTTGCGATGGACGTTCATGACCAGATTTATGAAATGAGGGCCTTCGTCCAGCCCCTCTTCGATCAGCGTCGTAGCGTCCTGCAGGATGTGCGTAGGGCTGAAGACCTCCCATTCGGGCTTGATGCCGCGCGCCTGCATGCCGGCGGCGAGCTCGCGCGCCTTGGTGAGCGGCGTGTTCATCAGGTATTCGCGGTCACCGAACGCCAGGTTCAGCGTCGTGGCGTCCAGCGTGCACATCTCGGCGCCGGCGTCCATGCCCTTTATCCGCTCTTCCCACAGGATCTCCCACGTGCCCGGCGACGTTTCCTTGACCATGTCGCCGTGCACGCCGCCTCCGGTGGAGTTGTTCAGCACGATGTCGCAGCGGTCGCGGATAAGCCGGTTCATTTCCCGGTACACGGAGGCATCGCAGGTCGCCTGATCGTCGGGACGGCGCGCGTGCAACGCCACCACGCTGGCCCCGGCGTTGTAGCAGCGGTACACGTCTTCCGCGATCTCCTGCGGCTGCGTCGGCAGGTGCGGATTCTGGGTCTTGAACGCCATGCCGCCGGTCGGGGCGATGGTCACGATGACTTTGCGTTTGCTCATGAGGTCACTTCCAGAGCGCGCAGCGGCTCTCTTCCTTGGTGGTGAAGGCTTGGTTGCCATCGATGGCCTGCACGACGTTGAAGTAGTCCCAGGGCTCCTTGGACTGTTCCGGCGTCTTGACCTGCAGCAGGTACATGTCATGCACGACGCGTCCGTCGGGCCGGACCACGCCGTCCTTGATGTAGACGTCGTTCAGCTTGTTTTCGCGCAGATAGGCCAGCACGCGGTCGGCGTCATCGGTGCCGGTGGCCTTGACGGCGCGCAGGTATTGCAACGCCGCGGAGTAATCCGCGGCCTGAAGGGACGAGGGCATGGCCTTGCGCCGCTCGAAGAACTTCCGGCTCCAGTCGCGGGTTTCGTCCGAGGCGTTCCAGTACCAGCTGTCGGTCAGGTACATGCCCTGCGCGGCTGGCAGCCCGATGGCGTGGATGTCGTTGATGAACATGATCATGCCCGCCAGCCGCATGGTCTTGGTGATGCCGAACTCATTGGCCGCCTTGATCGAATTCGTGGCATCCGCGCCGGCGTTGGCCAGGGCGAGGATATCGGCCTTGCTGCTTTGCGCCTGCAGCAGGAACGACGAAAAGTCGCTCGCAGAAAGTGGATGCTTGACCGATCCCACGACGCTGCCGCCGCCCGCCTCAACGACCTTCGTCGTGTCCGCCTGCAAGGCGTTGCCGAAGGCGTAGTCCGCGGTCAGGAAGTACCATTTCTTGCCACCCGCCTTGACCACCGCCGCGCCGGTGCCGCGGGCCTGTGCCACCGTGTCGTAGGCGTAGTTCAAGGTATAGGGCGTGCACTGCTCGTTGGTCAGCGCGGGAGCGCCCGCGCCTACCACGATGATGGGCCGCTTCTTGTCGGCCGCCACTTTGGACATGGCCAGCGCCGTGCTGGAATTCGTGCCTCCGATCAGCATGTCCAGGCCCGCCTGGTCGAACCATTCGCGCGCCTTGGCCGAGGCGATGTCCGCCTTGTTCTGGTGGTCGGCTGTCAGCAGCTCGATCTTCTTGCCGTTGATCTCGCCGCCCATTTCCTGAATGGCCATCTTGATGGCTTCGGCGCCACCGGGGCCATCCGGCCCCGAGTACACGCCGGACATGTCGGTGATGAAGCCGATTCGAATAACATCGTCTGATATCTGCGCTTGGGCCGCTGGGGCGTGCAGCAACGACACGGCCAGGCCGCAGGCCATGGCGGTGCGGGACATCGTGCCTTGCATGGGCAACATGCCTGTCTCCTCTTGTTGGTTTTGGCGTCTGGGACCTCGAGTATTCTGGTACCGGCTCCGGGACGCGGACAGTCATCATGGTGACAAAGCGCCCTAGGGTTTACCTGAGCGGCGCCCCACGGCTACGAAGGAGGAAAACATGTGCGAACGGCTTGCCGACGCCGGTGACGAACCCTTGAGCGCGAGACGGCGGCGCGTGCAAGGCGCGGTGGACAGGATGCTCGACGTGGTCCCTTGGTACAAGGGCCTGCCTGAGCTCGAACGCAACCTGATCCGGGCCGAACTGCGCGTCGTTTCGCTTGCGGCGGGCGAATTCCTGTTCCGGGCGGGGAACCGGTCGCCCGGCTGGTATGGCGTGGTGCAAGGGCTGGTGAAATGGTCCTCACCCAACGCCGACGGTAAATCCCTGTCCCTTGCCGGGTTCAGCACTGGCAGCTGGTTCGGCGAAGCCACCATGATCCGCCGCGAGCGGTTCGAGTACGAAGTCGTCGCGCTGAGGCCCAGCCAGATCGTAATATTGCCGCGCGAGACGTGTGAACGCCTCTGGAACAACAACATCGAGTTCACCAAGGCGCTGATGACGCACCTGGCGCAACGGGTGGACTGGCTGATGAGCAGCTACACCTCCAACGTGCTGCTCGATGTCGACACGACGGTCGCGCGCGCGGTCGCTGCCCAGTTCAACGCGGAAAGGCATTCCGGCACGAACGGACGCCTGAAAGTTTCCCAGGAGGAAATCGCGAGCCTGTGCGGCATTTCGCGCCAACGCTGCAATGCAGCACTGGCCAGGCTCGCGCGCGCCGGCGTGCTGGAAACCTACTATGGCGGCCTGGCAATTCTCGACGTGGAAGCCCTGCACAGATTCGCCAATACCAAGGCGCAGTCCTAAGGCTTGGCCGCATATGCGGCGAGCGCAATTACGGCGCAACATCCCAGCAGCAGGTCCAGTCTCTGCCCCATCCCCGCCACGACCAGCGCGGCGCCAAGCAAGTTGTAGTAGAACAGGCTCAGGATGGCGCCAGCAGTGCCGGCAGCGCCGGCATATGCCTGCAAGGCATGGGCGAGAATGTTTGGAATCGCAATCGCATAGGCCGCTGCGATCAGGGCCATGCCGAGCAGGAACGCCGCGCTCTCTATCAAGGCCGCGACCAGGCCGGCCCCCAACGCCAGCAGCACGATGCCCAACAGCACCAGACGTTCGGGTCCCCATCCGCGCCGCAGCAGCGCCGTGTTCAGGAACGCCCCGCATAGCGACGCCGCAGCCAGCGCCAGACCGCTTTCTCCGAAGCCCAGCCAGGACGGCTCCAGCCGGGTGAAAAGAAAGGGACCCAGCTGGTAATACCCGAAGATCGCCAGGTTGAAGATGGCGACAAGCGCCGCGCTGCGCCAGACGGCCCGGTCCCGCAGCATGGCCCGCAGCGTGGGTAAGAAAGGCGGCGGCGAGGCAGAGGCCGGCCGGGTTTCGGCCCAGCGCCGCACGCTCGCGCCGAACAAGCCGATGGCAAGCAGGACCAAAGCAGCGAAGATGCCCTTGGCGCCGCCCAGCGCCGCGATCTCCTGTCCGGCATACATGCCGACGGCGGGACTTACCGCCAACGCGATCCCCAGCAACGAAAAGACGCGGGCCAGGTCCCGGCCCCGGTAGCTATCGCGCAAGGCGGTCTGCGTTACGATTGAGCCCACGGCCGCGCCAAAGGCGGAGATCAGCCTGGCGGCGAGCAACTGCCAGAAATCGCCCGCCATCATGGCCCAGCCCGCGCCCAGTGCATACAGCACCAGTCCGGCAAGTAGCGTCGGCCTGCGGCCCCAGAGATCGCACAGGCGCCCCCAGACCACCACGCCGAAGGCGAAGGCCACGAACCAGAACGACAGCGTCTGCGCTGCGTCCTCGGGCGTGGCTTGGTAGGCTGCGGCGATCAGCGGCAGCGCCGGGCTGTATATCGTCTCGACGATCTGCGGAAAACTCAGCAGCAGGATGAGTAGCGGCAAAGGCGGGCGGCGGAACATGACGGCATCGGTGAACGGAGAGCCCGTTTTGTAGCCGGCCGCCGGCATCGCCGTTGTAGCAGCGAAGACAAAAAACATCGGAACTCGGACAAATGGCCAGGCTTGCCCCCACCGACGCATTCAACCCCGACACGATGGCGCAACCGGTGACGGGTATCGCGTCGCGCCTGATACAGCACGATTCCGGGATGCACCTTCACGACCGTGGGCAACTGCTATTCGCCTATGCGGGATCCATCCGTCTTGCCATGCCGGGGCTGATGGCGGTGCTGCCTCCGATCCGCGTAGCGTGGATTCCGCCTGGCGTTGCACACCGCGTCCAGATTCGTGGCGAAGTCGAGTACCGCTCGATTTATCTCGACCCCGCCCGTATCGACGCTCCCGTCACCGGCCCTGCCATTTTCTCGATGACTGCGCTGCTGCGCGAGGTGTTCGAGCGCATCAGCCTGGAGCCCTTCGACACGGACTGGTCCGCGGGCGCCCCGCGGAATCTGCTAGCCGTCTGCATGGACGAACTGCGCGCGGCAAGGCAGGAACCCATGTTGCTGCCCGTGCCCACCGACCGCCGCCTGGCCGCCCTGGACCTGGGGGAACTGCCACCGGAACTCGAAGCGTTGTCCCGCCGCGTCGGTGCCAGCGCCCGTACCATCACCCGGATATTCCAGCGCGAGACCGGCATGAGCTATCAGGCTTGGCGGCAGCTCTGGCGCCTGCTGCGCGCGGTGGATCTGCTGGCCTGCGGCCGCAGCGTGACCTCGATCGCGTTCGATCTCGGCTTCGCCAGCGACAGCGCATTCATCGCCTACTTCCGGCAGATGACGGGCGAGACGCCGGGACGGTATGTGCTCAGCGAGCCATGAGTGGCGGCAGTCGCTTCGCGCGCCGCGAAGCTACGCGGCGAGCCTGTCCGCCGCGGCCTGCAAGCCGTCCAGGATGCTGTCCGCCAGCACCTGCGGAAATCCTTGTGGCAATCTGGCGCGGACCGCACGCACGGCCTCAGGCGTACGCGCGATCAAATCGTCAACGACGAATTGGACTCCCTGGCCGTCCGGCGTCACGACGCCATGTCGCGCGCCCACCGTCAACCAGTGGCGCCGCTGGATATCGCGCATGCGCCAATGCGGGTTCTTCGAACGCACGGCCATCGCCATCTTCGCTCGAACGGGCGACAGCTTGCCTGGTCCCTCGCCCAGGATCGGATAGGCGGACAGCACGTCGTATAGCGGTGTAAGTTCGTAGGCCCCGCCCGGCCGCAGGAACAGGCTGAAGTTCTTCGCGTGGCCGTCCGTCGCGCACAGCATCCAGAACAGAACCTGCGCCTGGAAGAACGTTCGCCGGTCATGCTCTGAGCGACGCGAAGTTTCGAGCAGGCCCATGATGCGGTCGATGCCGGGCCCGCCGTCCGCCTCGTACTTCAGGTGTGGCGGGGTGCCGGTGGCCTGGCACATGTCTTCCTGGGGCAGGCGGACTAGACTGCGCTTTCCGTCTTCGCCGTCCCACCAGCGGCGGTCGAAACGTTCGACGGCGAGCACCTTCATGTCTTCGAAGCTCAGTACTTCCGCGCGCGCCACGGGCATGCCGTAGGCAGCCAAGATCTCCGAGCAGAGCCATTCGTTTTCCACCGATTCGCTCAGGTCGAACTTCATATTGCCGACCAGCCCCAATGGCAACTTCAGGATGTGAGTCGTCGGCGTGGCGCCTTGGGGCAAGCACCATTGGCCGTCCATCCGCAGCAAGGCGGTCTTCTCTTGCGCACCTGCAATGGAAATCCGGAAATCATCCTCAGCGATGGCCAGGCCGCCGAGAGGCGCCGGCGCCAAAACACTGCGCAACAGCTGCGCAACCTGGGCATCGTTCAAGGGCGAGGCTTGCACCGACGCCACGTCTGCAGGCGCTATTCCCGCAGGCAGGATCTGCAAGGCGCCCGCGCAATCGCGACCGATCTCGGCAAGCAAGGCGAACGCGTCGGTCGAGCCTGCCCGGAACCGGCGCGCAACCCGTTCGCGGATTTCCTTGCTGTCAGGCAGCAGATTTTCGAAGTATGCGCGGACGACGTCGCCGCGATGCGGGCCATTGCCCGGCGTGAAGGGCAGGGACAGCGACAATGGCCTGCCCGGCGCGGAGGCGACCCAGTCCTTGTCGTACTGCAGGACCTCGCCGGCGTGGGGTCGATTGCTCCACTCTCCGACATAGGCGCCATTCATCCATAGGCCCAGGACCTGCGTGTGTGAACGTCGCCCCATGGCTTTACCAGCTGGGTTCGGATGTTGTTTCGGGTCCCGGCTGCGCCCCTTGCCGGCGCAAGACCATTTCGACTCCCAGGATGCTCAACAGCTGCAGCAGCCGGTCTGCGCTGACCTTGTCGGCATTGCGCTCCAGGGCGGACAAGGTCTGTTGTGTGACCCCAAGGCGCAAGGCCGTGGCCGCCTGGGTCAAGCCGGCCTCTTTGCGGAACCCCTGGAGCAGGGCCGGCAATTGTGTCGCGGTGCGTACGGTGAAATCCATAACACAAATCCCAAGCTGTATTTCAGATATACAAATTCTAGGCTGTTAACCTGAAATACACAACGCGATTTGCGGTTCTTTAACAGCTTATGATTTGTATTTCTCAAAAACAAATCATAAGCTGTATTTCAAGGATAGCGCCAAGCTTCAACCCGCATGGTCCGGCTCCGCTTCGCGGCACTACCGGCCTGCTGATCCCCCACAATCCGACCCGACCCTGGAGACCGGCAGGGGCGTGTCGCCTCCCGTGTTCCCCGCGAACTTGCGGATCTTCTCCGCCAGCTCCGTCGTAGGCTTTTCGTAGCCGTAGCAGTATGGCGGCGTCGGCGCAGCCTCGGGCCGGTAATCCTGCAGCACCGGCTTCGCATCGCCCAGATAAAGGTTGTCCTTCAAGCGCAGAAAGGCCTTGTAGTCCCGGGTGTAGCCGTGCACAGCCTTGCGGTCCTCGTAGGCGCCTCGATCCGATTCGCCGTTCTCCAACGCGCTGCGCTTGGACGCGATGGGGATGTAATGGCAGTAATTGACATTGATGCCCTCCACCGTCGGGAAAAATTCAGGTTCCACGCATTTGCGCTGCGTGGAATTCTTGAATATGTTGCCTTCGACCAGTGCCTTGGCTTCCAGGCTGAAACTCATGCCGTAGAAGTCCCAATCTTCCAGCAGATTGTTAAAGAGGTGGAACGTGCCGAATTGCCCGCGCGGATTGCGCTGCACGGTATTCAGAAAATAATTGTGGTGCAGCGTCACGCGAGCAATCGAATCGCGGTCGTAGTTGGCGTAGAGGTTCTTCGAGGTAATGTTGTTGAGCAGCATCACCTTGTTCGAATTATGGAACTTGGTCCATGAGATGGTGACGTCCGTCGAACCGTTCTTCACGTTGAGCAACCGGTCCGACATGCGAGACAGATCCATGTGATCCACCCACACATCGCGACTGCCGTTGGCCACGTTGACGGCCTGCGTCAACCGGGACAGGCGTCCGTCTATCGTCAGGTGCGTGAGGATGACGTTCTTGCTGCCGTACACCCCCAGCCCGTCATCGATCAGGGTAACGCGCTTGCCACGCCCGTCTATCGTCGTGTTCGACGGCACGCGCAACTGCGACTTCAAGACGATGGTCATATCGGACGCGAAGCGGATCCAGGTTGGACCTTTCTTGGCCTGCGCCAGCGCCGCGCGCAAGGTCCCCGGGCCAGCGTCCTGGTCGGATGAGACCTCGATGAACTTTCCGCCCAGGCCGCCCGTGGCTTGGGCGCCATAGCCTTCGCGTTGCTGCAACAGCGCCGCGACCGCCGGACAGCGTTCGTCCGGGCTCTGGCACGGCACCTCGGCCGCGGCTGTCCCGCCATACAGCATCGCCAGGGCGAGCAACCAATGCGCGGTTTTCATTGCGGCCTTCATCGGCAATCGCTCCTATTGCTGCGCCGACCGGTCGGCGGCAGTCACGTGACGCCAGATGCCTCCGCTCAGGCGCAGGTTCTCTGGAGGACCGGCCAGATGCTCTCTCAGCCGTTCAAAGTAGGCCTTTTGCCAACGCTGCGAGTAGGCGTCGGCGTCCTCGCCCGGCTGGACCGCTGGCAGCATCTCCAGCGT
The DNA here is from genome assembly GCF_035282245.1 of Achromobacter sp. D10. NCBI lineage: Bacteria > Pseudomonadati > Pseudomonadota > Betaproteobacteria > Burkholderiales > Alcaligenaceae > Achromobacter > Achromobacter sp. D10. The sequence goes on along the minus strand of NZ_JAYJLE010000001.1, from coordinate 880,373 downwards.
GTAGGCCACATGCCCATTCTCCCAGCGGGGCGCGTAGAACACCGAGGGCACGCCCATGCGATGCGCCAGATGGGACGCAAAGCTGGAGTACGTCACTTCCTGCCCTTCGAAGCGAGTGCGCGGCGCCGCGGGGTTGGCCGCACCGTCAATGGCCAAACACAGCACATAACCCGAGCTCAGCGCGCGCATGCAGGCCTTTGCGACTTGAGCCTCGCTCTGGTCCGCGGTGGAAATCAGGGCGGCGGCGTAGCTGCTCTGCGCGATGTTGGGCGCGGTCGCCAGCCAGCGTGACGGAATACCCACCAGCTCCAGGGCCATCAGCCCGGCATACATGGGACCGACATGCGCCGTCGCGACCACCACGCCCTTACCGGCCGCCAGCAGCGGCGCAAAGAAACGTTCGCCGGTGTCGAGTTCGCCCAGCACCTGCATGGCCTCTTCGACGCTTTCCTCGCGGCATTCGAGCCAATCGAACAGCAGATGGTCCACCAGATGTCCCCAACGGGCGCGGCGCTCCCATTGCCCGCGGTCGATGCCGGTGTCCCCACGCATCGACCAGGCCCAGTCCAGGCGAGCCTGCGGAATCGGCGCGCTGTCCAGCCGCTCCTCCAGCTGCGCCATTGCCTCCTGGAAAGTCGCCGGCAACCGCTTGCCGCGCTGCGCGACATACTTCCCGAACAGCGCCTCGGCCTCCTGTTTGCGCCCGGCTTGGGAAAGCGCGCTGATGGTTCCACGTTGCCAAAGCTGGCTTTCCGGGGATTTCTCCAACAGATGCATCATCTGGTCAGCGGCGGCATCGTACTGCTGCGTGTAACGCAACGCGCGCGCATAGAACGCGCGCGTCTGCTCCAGATCGGGCGCCAGGTCGATGGCCTGCTTCAGCGGCGCAAGCGCCTCTTTATAGCGCCCCGCCCGCAACAGGGTCTCGCCGTGCAGCGTCAGCAGCCTCACATCGGCGGGCGCAGCGCTCAGCCCTGCCTCGAAATGCGCCACGGCATGCACCTTGCGGTCATCCTCGGTGCCGCGCCGCAGATGCGCAAGCCCCAAGGACGAACGCAGGGCTGCGCAGTCGAGGCCGGCATCCAACGCCTTGGCGCCGAATTGGATGGCGGCTTCCACCCTGGCATCTTCCAGCAAGGCGCGCACGGCCATGGTCGCCACCCGTTCGTTAGGCAGTTCGCGCGGATCCAGGAGCATCGCGATGCCTGCCGCAGCGGCCGCATCGCCATTGCGCACGAACGCCAGCAACCAGGCATAGGCTTCGCCCGGCTCGCTCTCCGCCATGCTCCGGGTCGCGCTGGCGACCTCAGCGGCCTCGGCCAGCCGGCCGGCCTGCACGCGTAGCTGGATGCGCGCGGCATGCAGCGCCGCATTGCCGGGCTCGATGCCCGCTGCGGCATCTGCCTCGGCAATGGCGCGATCCCACTGCTCCGTGCGTCCGAACAGGCTGGCGAGCAGGCGCCGTTCGTCCGCGCGCGCGGGATAGACCGCCACGAGTATCTCCAGCGCGGCGATCGCCGGCGCGAACTTTCCTTCTCGCACAAAGGGCGACACCAGCAAGCGGCGCGCATCGCGCCAGCCATCGGCGGCCTGCCGCAACGCCGGCTCCAGCATAGGCATGTCATGCAGCGGATCGGCCGAAGCATGGATCTGCTGGATCACGTCCCGCAACCGGGCGGTGGCCTCGGCGCCCGCAGGACGATTTGCAATTGCCACATCAACCATGGCGCAGCCCCCTCAACAAAGCCATCGCAACCCGGGCGATGAACATCAATACAAAGCCCAGCGCCAGCGCCTGCAGCAGCAGGATGCCCGTGCGCGGGCTGCTCGGGCGGTCCGTGGGCACCGGCTGCGCGATGATGGACAGGTAGCGCTGCAGGCGCAGGGTATCCGTCATGGCTTGCTGGTAGGTCTGCTGCGCCAGCGTCAGGTTCGAATCCGCGAAGGCCTGGGCATTCCTCAGCGCCTCGTAGGACTTGAGCTGTTTTGCTTCCGTATTGCCAGCGCCGCTCAAACGTTGGCGCACCGCCGCGATCCGCTTTTTCAGGGACGTCACCTGCATTTCCGCGGGCCGCAGCATGAAATGGTCCTTGTTGCCGAGCGCGCGGATCTTGTCGAGGTTGATCTGCGCGGTGTTCAGTTCGCCTTCGAGCTGGCTGGAAAGGTTCAGCAGCATGGTCACCGTGGCCGTGGGGTCGATATTGCCGTGAGTGGTGCGCCAGGCCGTCAGCGTCTCCCGCGCGGCAAGGGCCTTCTGCTCCGCGAGCTTGACCGCCTCCTCGCTCACCTTCAACTTGTCGGCCACGCCCTTCTCGTTCATGGAGCTCACGAAGTTCTCCGCCAGCTCGATAAGCGCCCGGGACAGCAGCGCGGCGTCCTCCGAGGAAAAGGCGCTCACGCGCAGCACGTCGATCTGCTCCAGGGCATTGAAAGAGACCTTGACCGAAGCCTGGTACGCGCGGAACAGATCGTCTTCGCTGGAATCCTCGGCCAGATGGTTCATCGGGTCCATGCCACCGTGGATCAGGTATTGCCGCAGGCCGACCTTCTTGTCGAGCTGTTGCATGGCGTCACGCGACTTCAGGAAGTCGGCGACCGCCCAGCCGTCGACAAAGCCCCCCAGCATCCCGCCCGCGTTGCCCGTGGTCAGGAGGCTGGCCGCAGCGCCGCCCCCGCCTTGCTGGCCGGAGGCGGATTGCACGAAGAAGCGCGACTCCGCTTCGTAGCGGGGCGTGGCAAACCACAGCACATAGACAAGAGCGCACACCACCGGCGCCAGCACAATGAGCACGTTGATCCAGCGGTGGCGGCGCCGCTCACGCAGCGCCGATTGCCGCTCGCGGCGGCGGCGTTCGATTTCCGAGCGGCTCTCAGATGCCAAACCCGGTTTCCTCGAAGCCGCCTCCGAGGACGTCGTCGCCTGCGCTGCCGGATTCGTTCCTTGATCGTCTCGGGGGGAACCTGCGGATGCACTGGTCGAGGTCGTCTTCGATGCTGAGTGCGCTTCGTTCATAAATCAAACCCTTGAAGCAATAGTCCGCCAACTGATTCTGGCGATAACTGGAAAGAATGAGTGTCCGGCCGACCAGCCTTTCTTCGAACAGGGCGAGCCAGAGGCGGGTGAAACGGCAAGGCTCGAAGGGGATGGCCCCTTCGATGACATAGACATCGAACGCCGGCGCCAGCGCCAGCGCGAAAGAGAACTCCTGCCGCGCGTACAGCGGCCAATGTTCCATGGGCTTGGCCAGGGTCCTGGGATCGCTGACCAGGTCGGCGACCAGCTCATGCGTGGCATCCGCGTCGATTTCATACATTTCACTGACGAAATCGATCATGCTCAGGCCGTTCGCCTTGCCGCGGATGAAGCCTTGACGGCCTATCGCCCATGACACATTGCCATCGTGCTTGACGAAACCCTGGCGCGGCGGACGCAGTCCGCACAACACATCGACGATCTGCCGGTGCAATTCGGGCGCGGGCGACAGCAGCGCATACCGCCCCACCGGAATTTCCAGATCGACATTCGAAAGCAGCGCTTGCCTGCTTCCGAATGCATAGGGCTCGTCAGTGACGCCATTGAGATGGATCATCCTTTTCCCCTACATCGGCTGCACGTTGGGACGGGCCAGACGCTCGGCCGCCAACGCAATCACCATCAAGAAAACCAAAGAGGTCAGGAAATACCCCAGGCTCGCGTCGTGCGAGGTGTAGGCCTCGAAGTAGGCCGAACGCAGCAACTGCATGCCATGCGCCAGCGGCAGCCACAGCATCCAGGGGCGCAGGTGCTCCGGCAACTGCTCCGAAACAAAGAACACGGCTGCAAATATCTGGAGGAATCTTTCGATGATCGGCGCCAGCCTGAGAAAGAAATGCCAGAAGGTCGCAATCGACCCGAACAACACGCCCAGCGCAACCCCGAAACATCCCATCAGTACGACATAGAGCAAGAATCCCGGCCAGCTTTTCGGCAACGTGATCAGCTCCAGGGCATGGCCCGCGCTGATCAGCACCAGGAACACCACCAGATACACCGACACGTAGATGAATGCCTGCACCAGCGCGCACATCAATGGCGTAACACCCTGGAAGTTCAGCAGGCCGCGCGCCGACACATAGGCAGTGCTGCTCCGGAAGACGATTTGCCGGAACATGATCCAGGTCGTCGCTCCCAACAGGGAAAATGTCTGCACGTCCATGCCCATGATGTAGTGCGTGCCCATCAGGATGTACAGGGACGAAATCAGCGTCAGCAGCACGACCGGGCCTACCAGCGCCCATACCAGGGCGATGCGGCTCTCGCCATGCATCACGCGCAGCTGGTAGATGAACATCGCCAACAGCGTGCGGCCGACCGGCCGGACCTTCACGGAATGGCTCGGGTCGTGCCCTTCATGCAGATCCCCCAGGCGTTCCCGCAGAATGGCAAGATCGCCGGCTTCATCCTCGGCCACCTCGACTTCCAGCGCAATGTCGTTGCGCGAAGCATGGCGACGCGCTTCACGCGCCTCGTCCTGCTTTCTGCGTTCCACGCGCCGCGCATGCGCGGCGGCCAGCCGTTCGTCCTCCGCCACCAGCTTGGCGGGCATGTATCCGGGCGCGAACACCTCGACGCCATCGCGGATGTCCATTTCCAGCAGGCGCACGATGACGCGCAGGCGGCGCCGCGAAAAATCGGCCAGCGTCTCGTCGACGTCACTGCGCTCGATCTCCGCGTCCAGCTCGGCCTGCACTGCGTCGTACACCGCCCGCCGGGCTGCCACGGAGTCGTGCGGCTCGCCCTGCAGGCGCGCGACCAGGGGCTTGAGCAGGACGGCCGGCGGCGCCTTCGCTTCAAACAGTGCCGCCGGGTCCAGACGCCAGGCCGCAACGCCGCCCCCAACCGCATAACTGCTGTCTTTTCGGCGCGAGCGCCAGCCTTTGATCCTGTCCTCGTTACTCATCGACACGCTATTGGCTTATGCCGGACGAGCCGCCCGAATCGCTGTCGATGGCACGCGTGGCGCTAAAGCCGGCACTCATCGTGACGCGGAACGCCGACAAGACCTTCTGCACCTGCGTAAACGGCGCGTCGGAGATGTAGATGGCCTGGCCTTCATGCACGGTGAATTCGCGCGCCAACGCCACCTGCTCCGGCCTCGTCAGGTCGAACTGGTACACCACGGGCAGCATGTCTGGCTTGCCCTCGACGCCAGCCTTGGCCGGCGTGAACAGGAACACGGAACGCGGGTCCGCCAGCTTGTCGTCCAGGCCGCGCGAATCCGCCAGCGCGTCCAGCACGCTGTAGTTGCGCTTGCTGATGGCCACGCGCCCCTGGGTGCCGGCCGCGCCCAGCACGGTCAGGTACTCCTTGGAGTCGTAGGCGGTAATGACATCGCCCGCGCGCAACAGGATGTCGTTGTTCTGGTTGCGGTAGATGTCCGACAGCCGCACCGACGCCACCTGATTGTCGCGACGCAGGCTGATGACCAACTGCTCAGGGTTCGTCTGCACCGGCGCGGCCTGCGCCAGCGCGCTGCTCAGCCGCTGCGAAGTCTGTGTGATCGGATACATGCCGGGCTTGGTCAGGTTGCCTTGAACGGTGACCATTTGTCCACGCGCATCCGCGGCGCGTGTCACGCTGACATCGGCACCTACGACCAGCTTGGCCAGGCGCGCGACAACGGCGTCATGCAGTTGTCCCAGCGTCATATTGGCCGCGTGGAATTTCCCCAGGATGGGAAAAGTCACATTCCCCGACGGGTCTATCTCCTGGTTCCCCAAGTCGCTCACGCCAGAGGGGTCCGCCGCGAACACACCCAGTCCGCCGCGCTCCCATACCTTCACGTTGATGCCGTCGCCTGGCACCAGGCGGTCGAAGCCGGCCTGCGTCAGGTCGCGGTAGCGCACGGGAAAGTCAGCCACTTCGGGCACCCGGCTGGCCTGAACCAGTTCGCGCGACGCGGGCATCACGATGACGTCCTTGTCATCGTGCGCGCCCGTCATCTCGCTCAACATCGGGCCGGAACGGGGCAGCTGGCACCCCGCGAGAGTCAGCGTGGCAAGAACCACCATGGTCAGGGCTGCTTTGCGCCGCAGCCCTGAACCCGGGACGTACATATGCATAAGATCCTTTCGTTTCAGCAGCGAGATCGAAGGGGCGCCGATCAGGCTTGCAGCAGGCGCACGGGTTCGATATCCATGCGTTCGTCGTTCTCGGACACCATGGGCATGCACAAGCCCATGAACTTGGTCAGCATCGCATCCAGCGAGAACAGCTTCTGCGCCCGGTGACGGCTGTGCTCCCTTAACTGCTCGTTGCTGCGCACCTGGTCCACCATGGATGCGACTTTCTCGCATGCCTCGTGCAAATCCGGATGATCGACGCAGCTGAGCAGATGGCCGGTTTCGTTCTCGACAAAACACTCGCCAGCACCGCCAGCGGGAGTCGATATCACCGGCACGCCCACGAGCTGGGCTTCAATCAGCACGTTGGGCAAGCCCTCGTAGCGGGACAGCAGGACGCTCGCATCCATCTGCGAATACCAATAGCCCACATGGTTGGAAAGACCGACCAGCAATAGCCTGCCCGTCACGTTCAACTCTTCGGCCAGCGCCTCGATGTTCTCTCGAAGGCGTCCATCGCCCACGATGACAAAGCGCGCTTGAGGCCGCTCTTTCAGATACATCGCCGCCAGCTTTATCCATAGCTGAGGACGTTTGTCGGGCTCCAGTCGAAACACGCCGCCGATCGTCTCCGTCGCATCGCTCGTGCTTTCCTGGAACGCCTTCCACTTTTCCTCGTCCGTGGCCGAAGCCTCCGTGGATAGATCGGGCACGCCGTTGTAGAGAATGTGGAAACGCGTGATCGGAATTCCCAACCATTCCGAATAGGCTTCCGCGGCCTTGCAGCTATTGCTGACGAACACCACGCCCGGCACCTGTGCCAGGGCCTGGTACAGCTCGGGATACTCTTCGCGGAAACGATCCTTGCGGATGTTGGGAGGCAAGCCGCGGAACACCAGGTGTATGGTCGGCGCCCCCGCCAGCAGCGCGGCCAGCGCGCCAAACAGGCAGGTTCCGTCCTGCCACAGGCTCACCACGTCAAAGGGGTTCGCCCGCAGCACCGGCGCAAGCCGGGTCACGCCATAGTGAACGGGAGGCGGCAACTGCTCCAGCAGACGGCTCAGGCTGCCCTCGGGAACCGCCTGATGAGCGACTGAAACCGCGGGCAGCTTGTTGATTTCCGTGACCGGAATCTGCGCTTTCACCAGCACGGGCAGGAAGAAATCCAGCCCCTGCTTCTTGGTGGAGCCCGCGGGTTCCGTGTGCTGCTTAACCATGACTTCGACTTTCTTCGGCATCATGATCACATCGGCCGGCCGACGCTCCGGGCATTCCGCCAAACGGGTCAGCTCGCCGGCCAGCCGCGTCAGCTGGCGCTCGGCGCCGCCAGGCCCCAGGCTGCCCGTCACCAACGCCACCGATACCGGCTTCTCCGCCGATTGCTCGACGATCTTCCGGTTGCGGAAGTGCAGGATCGCGTGCTTCATCGACAAGATCCTGACGTCCCTTCCGGCCAGCTCTTCTTCGGACGCAAAGCGTTGGTAGAAGGCATAGTCGCTGGCCAGGTCATTTGCCAGTTCCGCCGCCTTGCTTCCCGGAGCCAGGTGCTTCGCCACCGGCGCAATCGCATCGAACGCATCTGCCAGCAGACCGCGCTTGCGCAGGCGCTTGGCGAACTCGACACGCATATTGCGGTCAGTGTTCTCCGAGATCAGCCGGCGAAACAGCGCGTCCGACTGCTCGTGGGCGCGAATGTCGCTAAGCAGCTTGGCGCGGGCGAACAGGCGGTTCGGATTCTGCGTCGAAGGCGGCAGATGGCGATCGACAAGCGCCAAAGCCTCGTCGATCTTCCGTTCCTTCACCAGGCGCGTCGCGCAGTAGCGGACGATCTGGAAGTCGTCGGGGCATTCTTCCAGCAACGTGGCCCACTGTTCAGCCATGCCCTCGTTCAGGCCCGCCGACTCCTTCAGCCTGAGAAGCAGGAAGCGGACCTTCGAGTCGGCCATGTGATCGCGCGCCAACGCTTGTGCACGGCCCAGGTTTTCCTGCGCGACCTGCACCCTCACGGACGCAGCGACGATTTCCTCCAATTGGGCTTGCACCCTTTCGAGATCGGACGCCGCCTCCTCCTGCTCTGAGATCAATGGGGGATTCATGCTGCCTTCCTCCTGTTGATCTTCTCGATCCACACGAGGCAGCGTTCAATGTAGTGATCGAACTGCGCAGGATTCTCGGACCGCTCCTGCAGCTTGCGCCAGTACGGCAGAGCCTGTTCGAAGCGATGCAGACGCATGGCACCCACGGCGGCCAGGCGCAGGCCGATGGGATCTTCCGGAACCAGCTTCAGGATGCGCTCGCCCAGGGCCAGGCGTTCGGTCGTGCTCGCCGGATCCAGCGCGCGCGCTTCGGCGTACAGCACGGCAATGATGCGCCGCTTTTCATGGTCGACTTCCGACATTCCGGGCCACGACTGCGCGACACGCTCCAGCAGGTTCCAGGCCGCCTGATGGTCGCCGTTGGAGAGAATCTCCCGAGCGCCACGGATGGCGCGGGGACCGAGCCGGCCCAGTTGACGCTGCGCTTCGTCCTTCGCGCTCTGATCCGCGCCGTTGTGTTCGAGCACCGCCTTGTAGGCGTCGATGGCTTCGCCGTACCAGCCGCCGTGGAAGGCGACGCGGGCAAAGTGCAGTTGCGTGCTGAACGACGCGGATTCGCCCGCTGCGGCCTGTTCGAGATGCCGCATGGCGGTCTTCTTGTCGCCAAGCGCATCGGCCGCGCGGCCACGCATGGCGTGCAGCTCGGGAAAATCGATCTGACTGTCGATCGCGATGTCCGTCAGGTCGATGACTTCCTTGTGATTGCCGGCGACGAGCGCGGCCCGCACTCCCAGGCGCATGGCGCGCTCGAACGCGCGTTGCGCACGCACGCCGGCCAACGCATCGGGCGTCAGCAGACGATGCGCGCAAATGCGTTCCGCCGCATCGCGCAAGCGCCCTTCTTCCAACGCGCGGTTGCCTTCCTCGGCCCATGCCTGCGACTGCCCATGCAGCCAGGCGACGATATCCTCCTGCTCGCTGCTGGCCAGCTTGCAAGAGACAGCCAGCGTGGCGGCGGCCATGATGCAACCACGCCACGAGGCTTCCTTGACGAGCTCCAGGGCGTCCACGTCGTTGAGTGCGGGTGTTTCGGAAGCCAGGTTGCGCAGTTCCGCGCGATCCCCGGCCAGCAGGCGGTCGCGCCACAGCGTGGCGAAGCCCCGGCCATAGGCGGGCATGGCCGCGCGGACCTCGTGGACCCAACGTAGGGCGGCTTCCATGTCGCCGCTGGCCTGCAGCAGTGCGAGCACCGTGTCAGCCGCTTCCACCGCGCCCGCGTCCTGCGGCGAAGAAATACGGAACAGCTGCTTCCAGTTGCCCAGGGTCTCGTCCACATAGCCCAGGTGGCCCGCCGAAACGGCCGCGATTCGGACGATTTCCGGGGTTTCGATTTCGTCGCCCAGCAGCCCCGCGGCAAGCGAGTAAGCCACGTCGAAGCGTCCCAGCTTGAACTGGTTACGCATCAGGATCTGTTCGGCCTTGCTGCCGGAAGCCACCGCGCCGTCGGCGCTGCTCAATAGCGCCAGCGAGCCTTCGTAGTCGCCCAGCTCCTCCTGGATGCGTGCAAACAGCAGCGTGTGGTCGGGCAGGCCGGGGTGGCGGCGCAACACCTCGCGCACCCGGCGCGAAGCTTCGCGCAGTTCGCCCGAATCCCAGAGCTTCTCGATGCGGTCGGCGCTTTCGTCGGCGGCAAGCTTGGGGACGGAAGGCTGCGTGGTAGCCGCGCTCATGCGCGGACGCATAAAGGTCTTGAACCATTCGGCGCACAGGCGCTCGGCAAAGACCGGCGTGTAGTGGGTAAGGTCGAGCCCGCCGTCTTCCATCGCCTCGGCTTGGCCGATCTTGTTCATCAACGGCGTCGGGTCATAGCAAGGCACGCCGATACGCTGCGCGCTGGCGATGACCGCGGCAATCAGCTGCTCGCGCTGCTCGATCGGCACGTTGTCGGGCGTCAGGGCATTGACGTGCGTGACGAACACCACTTTGTCACGGCCCAGCAGATCGACGATCTGCTGCATTTCCTGCTCGATCTCTTCGTCCGTTTGATCGCGCTTGACGATGCGGGCGAGCAGTTCGCGGTCGTCAGGGGTCAAGCCTTTGTAGACCGGATCCTGATCCAGCAGGGCGCGCCGCTCGGCAAGGCGGTCGGCGTGAGCCATCGACCAGAACATCCGGGTGCGCGTGCGGTCGGCGAAGAATTCGCTGAAGTAACGCACCAGATAGTTGGACTGAATGGGGTAACCGTCTATGGTCAGCAGCTTGCGCGAGGACAGTTCGACCACGTAGAGGTCAGCCGGCTTGTGCGCGCCTTTGCGCGCCTGCTCGCCATTCGAGGGCCGGAAAATCACGCGCTGGACGTCGGCCGGAATGTCACTTTGGCCAAACATGAATCGCGCCTGTTGCAGCGCCTCGGCGCTGGTGTGCACGAAACCATAGTTGCGGCCGAGTTGCAGCTTGATCGGGTAGCGGCCCACGGCATCGCGCAGCGGCGTATGGATGCGGCAGGTGCCAATCGGAGCGGTGGTAAAAGCAGCCATTCGGAGGCTCTCCTCTAGTGATCGATAGTGAGCCTGAACTTAAAGAGTCCAGTACAGGAGGTCGGACTGAAGCCGTTTGCTGTCCAGCACGGACTTCAGGTCGCACACCATGCCGCCGCTCTTGACCAGGGCAGGCATGTCGTCCCAGATGGAGTCCATGGTTTCGCGGTGCGGGACCGCCAGGATCAGTACGTCCATGTCGCGGAACTGATCGCGTTCGACCAGCTTGATGCCGTACTCGTGCTCCATCTGTTCCGCGTCGGCCATGGGGTCGCACGCAACCGGAGTAATGCCGTATGCGCCAAGGGCGTTGTAAAGATCGACCACCTTGGAGTTGCGGATATCGGGCACGTTTTCCTTGAACGTCATGCCCAGGATGCCGACGCGGATCGTGGCATTGAGGCGGCCGTTGCGCGCCAGCGTCTGGACAACGCGCGAAGCGACGTGGTTGGCCATGCCGTCATTGATCCGGCGGCCCGACAGAATGACTTCAGGGTGATATCCGAGCTCCTGCGCCTTGGACGTCAGGTAGTAAGGATCGACGCCGATGCAGTGGCCGCCGACCAGGCCAGGCGAGAACTTGAGGAAATTCCACTTGGTGCCGGCGGCCGCCAGCACTTCCGAGGTGCGGATGCCGACCAGATCGCAGATCTTCGACATTTCGTTCATCAGCGCGATGTTGATGTCGCGCTGCGTGTTCTCCAGCACCTTCGCGGCTTCCGCGACCTTGATCGATGAGGCACGATGCACGCCCGCGTCGATGATTTTCTCGTAGACGCCGGCGATGGTTTCCAGCGATTCCTCGTCCTGCCCGGAAACGATCTTGACGATCTTCTCCAGCGGATGCTCGCGGTCGCCCGGATTGATCCGCTCGGGGCTATAGCCCAGCTTGAAATCGGTGCCGCAGCGCAGGCCGGAGGCCTTCTCCAACTCCGGTCCGCAGATTTCCTCGGTGGCGCCGGGGTGCACGGTGGATTCAAAAACGACGATGCAGCCCGGACGCAGCACCGGTCCGATGGTGCGGCAGGCGCGCACCAGCAGCGAAAAATCCGGGTTGTTCTTCTCGTCCACGGGGGTCGGGACGGCCACCACAAAGAAATCGCAGCCCTCCAGTTCCGTTACCTGGTCGGTGAATTGCATGGGGGAGGCAAGCAATACGTCGCGTTCGATCTCGCCTGTCCAGTCATCACCCTCTTTCAGCCGTGCGATTCTCCGCTTGTCCACATCAAAGCCGATGACATCAAAGCGCTTGGAAAATGCGACGGCTACGGGAAGGCCGACATAACCAAGGCCACACACTGCGATTCTCTTTACCACGGGGGACCTCACTGTTTTCGTCGTGTCGTAGACACTAGAAATCGACGCCCTGAGACATGAAATCGACTCGAAATCGAGTACGTTTGCCCCAGTTTGGGCGGGTGTATTGCTTAAGAATATTTACAGCTCGATACGCGCTTAAACGTGCAAAGCGACGAGCCAACGAATCGTATAGGGCGCCGACAGCAAACTTCTTTCTAAATATTTTTGTTGCTGTGGAAATAAATCAGATTCGCCGCAATAAACCCAGGGAAATCCCTCAAATAATTACATTCATTACATGGACCGCAACATGGGCCGAATCCCAGGTTGTTAGCAAATATATAAAAGGGTTTTTCTTGGTCCGGTTTAACCAAAATGAAAAAACATAATCCCCATAAGGGGGTTATTTATTAATCGCCCAAGGATATGTCATATTCCAAAACAGGCTGGCTACAGTCATTATTCAGAAATAACAAAGCCTGACTCCAGCGCTCGGTGCAGTGAGTATTCGCACACACAGTCCCCCAAAAGCAAAAAAGCCCACCGCATGCGGTGGGCTTTTGCTCGCTACTACCGCCGGCCTTACTCGACCGTCACGCTCTTGGCCAGGTTGCGCGGCTTGTCCACGTCCGTGCCGCGGGCGCATGCCGTGTGGTACGACAGCAGCTGCAGCGGGATCGTGTGCAGGATGGGCGACAGCTTGCCGTAGTTCTCGGGCATGCGGATCACGTGCATGCCTTCGGCGCTCTGGATCTTGCTGTCGGCGTCCGCGAAGACGTACAGCTCGCCGCCGCGGGCGCGCACTTCCTGCATGTTGGACTTCAGTTTTTCCAACAGTTCATCCTTGGGCGCGATGGTGACGACGGGCATATGCTCGGTCACCAAGGCCAGCGGGCCGTGCTTGAGCTCGCCGGCCGGATAAGCCTCGGCGTGGATATAGCTGATTTCCTTGAGCTTCAGCGCGCCTTCCAGGGCGATCGGATAGTGCATGCCGCGGCCGAGGAACAGAGCGTTTTCCTTGGAGGCGAAACGGTCGGCCCAAGCCATGATCTGCGGCTCCAGCGCCAGCACCGAACCGATGGCCACGGGCAGGTGGCGCAGCGCCTTCAGGTGTTCGGCTTCCTGCTCGTCGCTCAGGTGACCGCGCACCTGCGCCAGCGTCAGCGTCAGCAGGAACAGCGCGGTAAGCTGCGTGGTGAAAGCCTTGGTGGAGGCCACGCCGATCTCGACGCCGGCGCGCGTGATGTACGACAGCTTGCACTCGCGGACCATGGCGCTGGTGGACACGTTGCAGATGGTCAGCGTGTTGTCCATGCCCAGCGAACGGGCATGCTTGAGCGCAGCCAGCGTGTCGGCGGTTTCGCCCGACTGCGAAATGGTGACCACCAGCGAACGCGGGTTGGGCACGCTGTCGCGATAGCGGTATTCGCTGGCGATTTCCACCGCCACGGGAATCTTGGCAACGGATTCGATCCAGTACTTGGCGGTCAGGCCGGCGTAGTAGCTGGTGCCGCAGGCCAGGATCAACAGGGAATCGATGTCCTTGAAGATCTTGTAGGCCTGGTCGCCGAAGAGTTCGGGCGTGATGGCCTCGATGTCCTGCAGCGTGTCGCCGACGGCGCGCGGCTGCTCGAAGATTTCCTTCTGCATGTAGTGGCGGTAGGGGCCGAGTTCGGCCGCGCCCGTGTGCACGTGCACCGTGTGGACCTCGCGGTTCACGTTCTTGCCGCTGGCGTCCACGATCCAGACGCGCGAGAGCTGGAGGTCGACGACGTCGCCGTCTTCCAGATAGATGATCTGGTCGGTGGTGCCGGCCAGGGCCAGCGCGTCCGAAGCCAGGAAGTTTTCGTTCTGGCCCACGCCCACCACCAGCGGCGAGCCTTGGCGCGCGCCGACCACGCGGTGCGGCTCGTCGCGGCAGAAGACGGCAATAGCATAGGCGCCATGCAGGCGGCGCACGGCGTTCTGCACGGCTTCGAACAGGTCGCCGGCGTACAGGTGGTTGACCAGGTGCGCAATGACTTCGGTGTCGGTCTGGCTTTCGAACACGTAACCCACGGCCTGCAGCTCGGCGCGCAGTTCGTCGTGGTTCTCGATAATGCCGTTATGGACTAGCGCGATGCGCGGTTCGTCGTTGCCCAGATGCGAAAAGTGCGGGTGGGCATTGTGCGTGGCGGGCACGCCGTGGGTGGCCCAGCGGGTGTGGGCGATGCCGGTGAAACCGCTGACCTTGTCCTGCGCCACTTGCTCGGCCAGTTCGGCTACGCGTTGCGTGCTGCGCGTGCGGCGCAGGTGGCCGTCAGCGTAGACGGCGACGCCGCAAGAGTCATAGCCGCGGTATTCGAGGCGCTTGAGGCCTTCAACAAGAATCGGGGTGATGTCGCGCTGGGCGACGGCGCCAACAATGCCGCACATAGGATAGTGCTCCGAGAAGTTCATGTACGGACGCATTGTGCTCGTCCCTGCAAGAAATTTGATTTCTTTATGGAACAACAAATGCAAGTTAATTCCCTTACATGTTTGTGATTAAATAATATTTCTCTACTGCCGGATTTTTGAAATTAATCATGCAAAACGCACCAATTCCGCTGCCGGAGCTGGACGATCTGGACCGGCGCATTCTTGAACAGTTACAAGAAGACAGCTCCCTGACCAACCAGGACCTGGCGCAACGGGTACACGCCTCGCCCCCGACCTGCCTGCGGCGGGTACGGAGATTGGTGGACGAAGGGGTGATCGACCGGCAGGTGGCCATCCTGGCGGCGGAAAAACTCGGCAGCACGCTGACCGCGATCGTCGAAATCACGCTGGACGTACAGGCAGCCGAGAGCCTGGACGCGTTCGAGCAAAGCATGTTGACCGAGTCCGCGGTGCTGCAGTGCTACCGGGTGTCGCCCGGGCCGGATTTCGTGGTGATTGCGCAGGTAAAGGACATGCCGGCCTATCATGCGCTGGTGCACCGGGCTTTTACCGCGCAGGCCAACGTGCGCAACGTGCGCACGTTCTTCTCGGTGCACCGCGCCAAGTTCGAAACGCGGATAGACGTGCGGGCCTGAACCCGCACTGGCCGTGGACTAGGCGCGGCCCACCAGTCGCTCGAATTGCGCCAGGTAGCGGTTACCCATTTTCTGCACGTCGTGCTCGTTGCGGACGTATTCGTAGGCGCGCTCGGTGACTTCCTGGCGGAAGGCCGCGTCGTCCAGGCAGCGCGCCATGCCCTGCGCCATGGCATGGGAATCGCCCACGGCGACCAGCACGCCGCGCCCGTCGGCCAGGCTCTCTTTCAAGCCGCCAGCGTCGGTGGACACCACAGGCACGCGTTGCAGGAAGGCATCCAGCACGCTGCTGCCCAGGGCTTCTTCCTCGGAGCTCATGACGAACACGTCGAGGATGCTGTAGAAATCTTCCACGCCCTTGCGAAAACCGGCAAAGCGGTAGACGTCCTCGATGCCGAGCTTGCGGGCTTCGTCCTTGGCCTGCTGCTCGCGGTCGCCGCCGGCGCCGAAGTGCAGGAATATGAAATCGCGGCGCGCCTTGGCCAGTTCGCCCACCGCGCGCACCAGCGTGACCGGATCCTTGTCTCGGATCAGCGCGGCGGAGGTCGCCATGACTTTCTTGCCAGTCAGATCGAATTCGCGGACCAGATTGGCGACGTTCTCGGCGTTGATCTGGTGCGGCTCGACCGCACTGCGGATGATGACGGGCTCGATTCCCAGGCGGCGCGGCTCGCCGGCAGCCATCTCGCTGATTGCCACGAACAGATTGGCATGGCGCCACTTGAAGCCGGTCTTCCATTCGTCGCCGGGTTTGACCACGAAAGAAGTGCGGCGGGAAAAAACGACCGGACGGCGATGCAGCCATTTGGTCAGCACCGCCCAGGTAATGGTGTTGGCGGTCTGGGCGTGGATGATGTCGTAGCGGCCGGCGCCAGCCAGGAAGGCAAGCTGTCCGGGCACATTGCGGCGGGTGTGGGCCACGAACCCTTCCTGGCGCGCGCGCTCGGCCAGCGGCGCGCCTTCGCGGCACATCACTTCGACGTCGTGGCCGGCCTTGCGGAACGCCCGCATGCAATACAGCGTCTGCCGTTCGCCGCCGCGCCAGCCCTTTTCGAAGTTCAGTTGCAGGATCTTCATGCGCGGCCGATACCCGAATATTCAAAGCCCAGGCCACGCACGTCCGCGGGCGTGTAGAGGTTGCGGCCATCGATGATGAGCGGCGTCTTGAGCAGAGCCTTGACGCGTTCGAAGTCGGGCGCGCGGAAGACCTTCCATTCGGTCGCGATCAGCAGTGCGTCGGCCCCGTCCAGCGCGTCGTACATGTCGGTGGCGAAGCTGATGCCGGGCTTGCCAGCGAGCACGCGGGCCGCCTCGTGCATGGCGACGGGGTCGTACGCGCGCACCTCGGCGCCGCGACGCGTCAGTTCGGCGATGGCCGTGAGGCTGGGCGCTTCGCGCATGTCGTCCGTGTTGGGCTTGAAGGACAAGCCCCACAGCGCGATCTTGCGACCTTTCAGGTCTTCGCCGAAACGCGCGACCAGCTTTTCGGACAAGCGGAACTTCTGCGCATGGTTCGCGGCCTCGGCGGCCTCGATGACGCGCATGGGCAAGGCATTCTCGGCAGCCGTATTGACCAGCGCCTGCACGTCCTTGGGGAAGCACGAGCCGCCGTAGCCCGCGCCGGGGTATAGGAAGTGGTAGCCGATGCGGGGATCCGCGCCGATGCCTCGGCGTACCTGTTCGATGTCCGCGCCCAGGGCTTCGGCCAGGTTTGCCATTTCGTTCATGAAGGAAATACGCGTGGCCAGCATGGCGTTGGCGGCGTACTTGGTGAGCTCGGCGGACCGCACGTCCATCACCATCAGCCGGTCATGGGTACGCTGGAAGGGTTCGTAGATACGGCGCATGACGCCGATCGTGTAGTCGTCGTCCGCACCGACCACGACCCGGTCCGGGCTCATGAAGTCGTTGATGGCGGCGCCTTCCTTCAGGAATTCGGGGTTGGACGCCACGCTGAACGGAATATCCACGCCACGCGCGGCCAGCTCGCGGGCCACCACGTCGCGCACCTTGTCGGCGGTGCCCACCGGCACGGTGGACTTGTCCACGATGAGCTTGCGCGCCGTCATGTGGCGCGCGATGTTCTGCGCCGCGGCCAGTACGTATTTCAGGTCGGCGGAGCCGTCCTCGCCGGGCGGGGTGCCCACGGCGATGAACTGCACGTCCCCGAATGCCACGCTCTGCGCGACATCATCGGTGAAATGCAGCCGGCCCGCCTGCACGTTCCGCCGCACCAGGTCTTCGAGACCGGGCTCGTAGATGGGAATGCCGCCCTGGCGCAGCAATGCGATTTTCGCTGCGTCCACGTCCAGACACATGACGTCGTTGCCCATGTCGGCCAGGCACGCCCCCGACACCAACCCCACGTAACCGGTACCCACGACCGTGATCTTCATGCCTGAACGCCTTCAAAATAGGTAATCGTTGCGCCGGATGACGGACATCCAGCGCCGGCCGTCATTATAGAAGCGGCCGGGGACAGGGCCCGCGCCGGCGCCACAAGGGTATGCCGCGCGGGCCCGGACGGCCCTCGGGACAGGCCGTCAGGTCCGCAGCTTGCTGAAGCGGACGGTATTGACCACGACCGCCAGCGCGGCGCAGATGGTCCCCAGCACCAGCGCCAGGCCCGGGCCGTGGGCCAGGCTGATGCTGAACGCAATCGCGACCAGCGCCGTGCCGAAGCTCTGCCCGAACACCCGGGTGGTGGCCTGCAAGCCCCCGGCAGCGCCGCTGCGCGAGCGGGGCGCCGCCGACAGCATGGCCCGGTTGTTGGGCGTCTGGAAGAAGCCAAAACCCATGCCTGCCACGAACATGCCCGCGATGATGGGCCAATTCGATACCGTGGCGGGCAACGCCGCCAGCCACAGCATGCCGACCACCATTGCCGCCGCGCCCACGCCGCTGAGCGTGGCCGCCGAATAGCGGTCGGACAACCGGCCCGCCAGCGGGGCGATGATCGCGGTGCCCACGGGCCACGCGCCCATCAGCATGCCGACTTCAAGGTAGGGCCGGCCCAGCACCTGCTGGAAATAAAACGGCAAGGACACGTAGGACGCCATCTGCGCCGCGAAGGTGCAGGCCGAGGCGCCCACCGCGAAAGCCAGCGGGCGGATGCGCAGCAGGTCCACCGGCACCAGCGGCGCCGGCTGCTTGCCGACGCGACGCACCAGCACGAAGCCGATGACCGACGCTATGGCCACCAGACCGATGCCGCGCAACAGGTCCATGCCCATCATGTCCACGCCCGAAATGAAGATGCCCAGCGTCAGCATGCACAGCAGGGCGCTGACCCAGTCCAGCTTCACGTTGTTGCGCGGCACTTCCGGCAGATGGCGCAGGCCCAGCATCGTCAAAGCGCAGATCGGCAGATTGACGGCGAAGATCCATGGCCAGGGCGCCACCGACAGGATGGCAGAGCCTATGGTCGGCCCCAGCACCGACATAATGGCCACCGTGGTGGCGTTCAGGCTGATCCCGCGTCCCAACAGCTTCAGGGGATAGATATTGCGCACCAGCCCGCCGAACATGCACATCAGCGACGCCGCCCCGATGCCCTGGAACACCCGCGCCGCCGTCAACTGCCAGAGCGTGCCGGCAAGGGCGCAGCCCAGCGAGGCCAGCGTGAACAGCATCAGTCCGAAGGTGAACATGCGGCGAAAGCCGATGCGCTCGGCCAGCGCCGACAATGGCAGCAGCATCGTCACCACCGCCAGGTTGTAGGCATTCACGATCCAGACCGCCTGGGCCGGGGACGCGTTGAGGTCAACGGCAATCGTGGGCAGCGCCACGTTGGCGATGGTGGTGTCCAGGACCGACAGGCTGATGCCTGTCATCACGGTTGCCGCCGCCCAATAGCGGCGCGGCGTAGGCAGGCCGTCGGGCTGGGCGGGCTTGGCGCCGCTTGCCGGCGCCTCTCCGCTCTGCCCCGTCACGATTTCTTGACCGGGCGCTGCCATCCGTCGACGGAGACCTGCTTGGCGCGCGATACCGTCAGTTTTTCGGCCGGCGCGTCACGGGTCAGGGTCGTGCCGGCGCCGAGCGTGGCGCCGCGGCCGACGCGCACCGGCGCCACCAGCTGCGTGTCGGAACCGATGAAGGCGTCGTCCTCGATGACGGTACGGTGCTTGTTCACGCCGTCGTAGTTGCAGGTGATGGTGCCCGCCCCCACGTTCACGCGCGCGCCGATGTCGGCGTCGCCGATATAGGCCAGGTGATTCGCCTTGCTGTCCTCGCCCAGCACGCTCTTCTTGATCTCGACAAAGTTGCCGACGTGGCTGCGGTCGCCCAGTTCGGCGCCCGGGCGCAAGCGCGCGTAGGGACCGACGCGCGCGTCGCGGCCCACCTGGGCCTGCTGCAGATGGCTATAGGCCTCGATATGCGTACCCGCGCCGACCCTGACGTCGCGCAACACGCAGTGCGGGCCCACGCGCACACCGTCGGCCAGGGTCACCTGGCCTTCGAAGACGCAGCCCACGTCGATGAACACGTCGCGGCCGCAAGTAAGCGAGCCGCGCACGTCGAAGCGCGCCGGATCCGCCAGCGTGACGCCGGCTTCCAGTTGGCGGCGGGCCTGCTCGGCCTGCCAGCGGCGCTCGAGTTCGGCCTGCTGCACACGGCTGTTCACGCCCAGCGTTTCCCAGGAAGCGCCCGGCTGCGCCGCGCCCACCGGCACGCCGTCGACCACCGCCAGCCCAACCACGTCGGTCAGGTAGTACTCGCCCTGGGCATTGTTGTTGTCGATGCGGGACAGCCAATCCTTCAGCTTTGCGGTCGGCGCCGTAAGAATGCCGGTGTTCACTTCCTTGATTTCGCGTTCGGCTTCCGAAGCGTCCTTGTGCTCGACGATGCGGCACACATTGCCGCTGGCATCGCGCACGATGCGGCCATAACCGGTGGAATCTGCCAGCACCTCGGTCAGCACGGCGGCGCCGGCGCCACGCGCTTCCAGCAGGCGCCGCAGGGTTTCGGGCTGCACCAGCGGCACGTCGCCGTACAGCACCAGGGTCACGTCATCCTTGCCATCGCCTTCAAGCAACAGCGGCACGGCCTGCTGCACGGCATGGCCGGTGCCTTGCTGCGGTTGCTGCAACACGAAATGCAGGTCCGATTGGCCCTCGTAAGCCTGTTTGACGCGGTCCGCGCCATGGCCGACCACGACGATGATGCGCCCCGGCTTCAATTGGCGCGCGCTGTCCAGCACATGGCCCAGCATCGGTTTGCCAGCCAGGGTGTGCAGAACTTTGGGGAGGTCGGACTGCATGCGTTTACCCAGTCCGGCGGCAAGAATTACTACGTTAAGCATAGGTTCCATTATGTTGAGTGACGCCCGAGCGGCCTTGCGGCCGTCTCGCGCGACGATTGATCGAGAGGACCGCCGCTAGCTGGCGTCCGGTCCGGTTTTCTTGGCGGCCTTGCGGGGCGCCGCCGACTTGCGGGCCGCGGGTTTGGACGCCTTGGCTGCAGGCGCGGCCGCGGCCTTGGACTCGCCCGGCTTGGGCTTGGCCGCCGCATCGGCTGGCGCCGCGGCAGGTGCCGCAGGCATGGACGCCGCGGTGGCGGCGGCGATCTGGTTGAACTGCTGCTGCAGCAGGTCCCACCAGGCCTTGGATGCCGATTGCGCCGCAGCGCCCATCTGCTCGCTCATGCCCGGCGTGGCGGATTGCTGCTGACCTGCCGCGCTGGCGGAGGCTTCATCCTTGGCCTTGCCGCCATCGGCGGCAGGACTCGACGGTCCGGGTTTCGCGCTGGACTTGGGCCCGGGCTTCAGGCCCAGCACCACCTCCAGCGGCGACGCCGCGCCGCTGTCCTGGAAGGCGCCCATATCCAGGTTGGCCGCGCTGTCGACGAAGGCGCGCAGCGTGCTGATGGTGGAACGTTGGACTTCCATGCCCTGGATCGTGCTGGACAGCATGGAGAGGTTCATGCGCAGCCAGTTTTCCACCGAACGGAGTTCGGCAATACGGCGATCCAGGTCTTCCAGGTTCATCGGGGGAGCCATGGGCAGACTGCTGGCCAGCCCGCCAGGTCCGGTCAGGCCAGCCCAGGCCTGGCGCATCATTTCCATGCTGGCCAGGAGCGGATTGCCCGAAAGATCGGAATTCTGGCCCATACCGGGCAGGACGAACGGGTTGGTGTGTTGGTCGCTCATTCCTGGTCTCCCCTAAGACAGATGATGGTCGCCGGCAGGCGGGATCATCCGCGCACCAGCTGGTTGTTCTCCACGCGCACATGGTCGCCGGACGCAAAGGCGAAAGGCTGCGCGCTGCGGAACTGGCGCGTGCTGCCGTCGCTCATGCGCACCGTAAGCTCATAGTGCGTCACCGTTTGTTGCTGTCTGATATTACGCTCAACTTCACGGCCTGCCAAAGCGCCGCCCACCGCGCCCAGCACGGTCAGCGCCGTCTTGCCGCTGCCGCCGCCGAACTGGTTGCCCACGACGCCCCCGACCACGCCGCCGCCGATGGTGCCGATAAGGTGATCGCTATTGTCCTTGACGGGCACC
The DNA here is from genome assembly GCF_035282245.1 of Achromobacter sp. D10. Taxonomy (NCBI): domain Bacteria; kingdom Pseudomonadati; phylum Pseudomonadota; class Betaproteobacteria; order Burkholderiales; family Alcaligenaceae; genus Achromobacter; species Achromobacter sp. D10. The sequence goes on along the minus strand of NZ_JAYJLE010000001.1, from coordinate 858,841 downwards.
TGCACTTGCCGGATCGACTCCACCACGCCGCAGGTCTGGCAGGCCTGAGGAGGCGGCGCCTGCGTCTGGGCTTGAGCCTGGGCTTGCGGGCGCGGCGCGGGAGCGGCTGGCTGGCGTCCTTGCTGGGCAGGCGGGGGCGGCACGGCGGCTTGCGGCGCGGGTGCCAGGTTGGCGCCTTCCGGGCCGGCCTCCGCCACGGGCTCGTCCGCATGCGGATTGGCCGAAGGCGAGGGCAGCCAGCCCATCACGGCGGCCACGCCCACGGTACACATGACGATGACGGCGATTGCCGCGGCGGCAACCAGAGGATGGAGGCCGCGGCGCGCGGCTTCGATTTTCGAGGATGTATTCATGACGATGCTCCATCGTTACTAACCGGCAGTGGTATAGCACCCGGGCGCGGTTTCGGCGTGTTGCGATGGTGACGCTTCTTTGCAGGAAGCGGGCCGGTGGACAGCCCCTTCCATTCGTGGACAATAGACGGATGGATCCCATTACCCTGCCCCAGCTCGAACAGGCCATCAACTACTGGCGCAACATTTCGCCGTCGGTAGGCGACGAATCCCGCCTGTGCCCCGAAGCTGCCGCGCTGGCCACGCCCTACGCGCTGATGATCATGGCGCACCGGCGCGAGATCTCCGCCACCGAACTGAGCGACCAGGCCCGCGCCGCGCTGGCCGGCTGGGCGGCCGCGGGCAAGTAAGCCCGGCCGCCGCCACCACAAGGTGGCCTGGCCGCTCAACCCTTGAGCAGAGCCTTGATGTCCTGCGTCAGGGCATCCACCCCGATATTGTTGTTGGCCAGCACGCGCGATTCGCCCTTGCCGTCCAGCAGGTAGAACGCGGCCGTGTGATCCATCGTGTAGCTGCCGTCCTTGGTGGGCGCCTTGGCGTAATAGGCCTTGAACGAGGCAGCGGCCTTCTTGACCTGATCGGGCGAGCCCGTCAGTCCCAGAAAGCGCGGATCGAAGGCGGTGACGTACTGCTTCAGGACTTCAGGCGTGTCGCGCTCGGGGTCCACGGTGATCAGCAGCACCTGCACGCGGTCAGCATCCGGGCCGAGCTTTTTCATGACTTCGGTCAGTTCGGCAAGCGAGGTGGGACACACGTCCGGGCATTGCGTGAAGCCGAAGAACACGACGACTACCTTGCCAGCGAAATCCGACAACTGACGCGTCTTGCCGTTGTAATCGACCAGCTCCATGCCGCGGCCCAACTGCGTGCCGCTGATGTCGCTGCCCTTGAATACGGGAGCGCTGTCGCCGCAGGCGGCCAAGGCAGCGGTAAAAGCGGCGGCAGCGCCCAGGCGCAGGACCAGCCGACGGCTGGTGGAAAACACGGACATCGACAACCTCCAGGGGATCAGCGCAACAGGCCGACCCAGTGGTCCACCAGCAGGGCGCCAAACAGCAACGCCAGGTAGAGAATGGAAAAACGGAACATGCTGCGCGCCAGCTCGTCGCTGTAGGCGCGATACAGCCGCCACGCGTAGGACACGAACATGCCGCCCAGCACCAGCGCCGAAGCCAGGTAGAGTTCGCCGCTCATGCGGATGGCGTACGGCAACAGCGTCGTGGCAACCAGCGCCACGCTGTACAAGAGGATGTGCAGGCGCGTGAACTGGTTGCCGTGCGTGACCGGCAGCATCGGCAGGCCGGCCTTGGCGTAGTCGTGGTTGCGGTAGAGTGCCAGCGCCCAGAAGTGCGGCGGCGTCCAGATGAAGATGATAAGCACCAGGATCCAGGCTTCGGCCGGTACCGAATCCGCCACGGTGGCCCAGCCCAGGGCCGGCGGCATCGCGCCCGACAGACCGCCGATGACGATGTTCTGCGGCGTGCGCGGCTTGAGGATGACGGTATAGATGACGGCATAGCCCACGAAGGTGGCGAACGTCAGCCACATGGTCAGCGGATTGACCAGGTGATAGAGCACGAACATGCCGGCGCCGCCCAGCAGGCCGGACATGCTCAGCACCTGGAACGCCGAAATCGTGCCGCGCGCCGTGCCGCGGCGTGCGGTGCGCAGCATGCGGGCGTCGATTTCCTGTTCGATCAGGCAGTTGATGGCGAAGGCCGCCGCGGCCAGCAGCCAGATACCCAGCGTGCCGAACAGCACGCGGCGCATGTCCGGAATGCCCGGCGCCGCCAGGAACATGCCGATCACGGCGCAAAACACCGCCAATTGCGTCACACGCGGCTTGGTGAGGACGAAATACTGGCGGAACAATCCGGGCTGGGGAGCGGCAATACTGGTCATAGTGGGCCCTATTTTAAACGCGCACCGAATTGGGGTCGTAGCCCCCGGCCGGCGGGCGCCCTGCCGTGGACAAACGCACCATCAAAACCACCGCGGCCAGGGTCAGGCCGGCGGCCCCTCCATTGTGCAGCACCGCGATCAAGAGCGGCCACTGGAAAAAAATGGTGGTCAGGCCTGTCAGCAGCTGCGCGCCCAGCAGCGCCAGCATCAGCGTGGCCGGCCCCCGCAGGCCGGGCTCGGCGCGCAGGCGCGCGGCCAATATGCCCAGATACAGGAACACCACGAAGGCGAAGTTGCGATGGACCCAGTGGATGGCGGTCAGCGCCGGTTGGGAAATCATTTCGCCCGACGGCAGTTCACCCAGGGCGCGGATGATGGAATAGCCGCCATGGAAATCCATTTCCGGCACCCAGGCCCCATGGCATTTGGGGAAATCCATGCAGGCCAGCGCGGCGTAATTGGTACTGACCCAGCCACCCAGCGTTACCTGCACCAGCAACAGGGCGAAGCCCCCGGCCACCCAGGGCTTCCAGCGCGCGGCCGCTGCCGCCACGGCCAGATGCGGGCGTTCGCGCGCCGACAGCCAGGTCATCAGGGCCAGCACCGACAACCCAAACACCAGGTGCGAGGTCACGACGACGGGCATGAGCTTGTGCGTCACGGTCCAGGCGCCGAACGCACCCTGCACGCAAACAGCGATCAGCGTCACGATGGCCAGAGCCGGCGAGCGACCCAATTGGCGGCGGTAGCGCCACGCCATGTAGACGATGCCGATGATCAGCATGCCCAGGATGGTGCCCACATAGCGGTGGATCATCTCGATCCAGGCCTTGGACAACGTAACCGGACCGAAAGGCATGGCCTGGGATGCTTCATGGATGTCGCCCATCGCGCCTAACGGCGTCACGCTACCGTAGCAGCCAGGCCAGTCGGGACAGCCCAGGCCCGAATCCGTCAGCCGCACGAAGGCGCCGAACATGATCAGGTCCAGCGTCAGGAACCAGGTGAAGAAAACCAGCTTGCGATACCGCGATTTGATGCGTTCCATTTCCATAAACCATTACTTTGCCGCGCCGCGCGGATCCCGCAACACGTTTAACCAGCAGCCCCGCTGCCACGCCGGCAATATGCACCCCCGCATGCAAACGCCGCCACTCCAATCAAGGCCGCGCAGATCCGGCGCCGCAGGCGCTCCGGGGTCGGATATCACCCAATCCTCGAGCTGTAGACCAGCTTGCTGATGTCCTTGCGCACCTTCACCCCGTCAGCCTCGGCAGGGTACTGCATCATCAGATTGCCCAGCGGATCGATCACCCAGATCGGCGCCTCCAGCGGGGGCTGGCCTGCGGCCGTATCGCGCGCCAGCAGGAACCGCGCCAGCTGATCGGGGTTGGCGCGCACCATGATCGTGCCTTTGTAGGCTTCCAGCACCTTGTCCGGCACGGGCGCATCATCGGTAATGAACCAGACGCGCGCCAGCCGGTCGACATTCTTGCCCTGGCTGGCGTGGCTATTGCGCGCGATGAAGAGCTTGCGGGCGCAGCTTTCCGGGCAGGCGCCCCCATCCGCGGCCACCAGCAGCCATTTGCCCTTCAAGCTCTGCAGATCGAAGGCCTTGCCATCCAGCGTCGTCAGGCCCAGTTCGCCGGCCACGGGCATGGGCCGCTGCGGGTTCACCAGCGCGCCGTAGTTGCTGGATTCATCGGGCCACCATTGCGGGTTCATGTAGACCACGACCGCCGCAACGATGGGCGCCAACGAGCACAGGAACACCAGCAGCATCGGCATCAAAGAGCGCTTACGTGCTGGCTTGGTAGAGGAAAGGTCGCGAGCCACTTTGTATCCTGTCGTCTTGCGGGTTAAGAGTCGGCGCCCCGGTCAGGCGCCTAGCGTGTTTTTTTCACGCCGCATGCGCCGGATGGCGCCCCCCAGCACCACCAGCCACGCGACGGCGGCAATCGAAGCAAAAGCAAACCACTGCACGGCGTAAGACGTGTTCTGCTGGAAATCCACGGACGGCTGCGGCCAGTCCCGCACCAGGCCATCGTCCGCGCTGCCGTCGGCCTGCGAGAGCACGGTAGGCAGCAGGGCCAAGCCGGTAGCCCGAGCGTAGGCGTCCAGCGGCAGGTTCTGCACCTGCGGCAGCGCGCCGCCGGCCGCTGGCAGCGATGCCGGCAAGGCGGACTGCTCGGGACCGCCCAGCGACCAAAGCTCGAACAGTCGCGGAACCCGCGGCGACAGCTCGCCCGTCACCGTCTGCGGCCCTTCGGGCGTGGCGGGCAACTGCGGTTGCGCGGGGCCCTGGCCCTGGACGCCCATGACACGCGGAATCCAGCCCCGCAGCACCAGCACCGCGCAACGCGCATCGGCATCCAGCAATAGCGGCGTAGCCAGCCAGTAGCCGGGCTTGCCGTCGTGGTTGCGGTTGTCCAGCAGTACACTGAATTGCGGCAGCCATACCCCGCTGGCCTGGGCCGAACGCCAAGCGGTCATCTCGGCGGGGTCGGTCGCCGGGGTCAGGGGCAAGGGCGCTTGCTTGCGGCCCGCTTCGATAGCGGCCAGAATGGCGCGTCGCTCGTCGCCGCGGCGCAATTGCCATTGCCCCAGCGATGCCAGAATGATCACGGCAACACCCAGCAGCAGCAAAGCGGCTACCGTGTATCGGGTTGAATGCGGTCGGGCCATATTTCTACACTAACTACTCTGATTCGTCCGGAGACCACCATGCGCGTTTTCGTCGTCCTGGCCTTTATCGGGATTCTGGCCAGCCTGGCATCGGCCCTGGTCTACCTGATGCGGGACAAAGGAACCACCAGCCGCACGGTCAACGCACTGACGGTGCGCATCGGATTATCGGTGGCCCTGTTTCTGTTCGTGCTGTTCGCCCATCACATGGGCTGGATCGAAAGCACAGGCCTTAGATAGGCATCCGGGGCGCGGGTTCCCGGCAATGCATGACGATTGCAGATGAGTAAAGCGCGCCAGTTCTCGCATAAGAACTGGCGCGCTTCATTTGTTCCGCGTAACGATCAGAACCAGTACACGAACAAGTACAGGCCCAGCCACACCACGTCCACGAAGTGCCAGTACCAAGCGGCGCCTTCAAAACCGAAGTGATGGTCGGCCGTGAAATGGCCGCGGATCAGGCGGATCAGGATGACCGTCAGCATGGTGGCGCCCAGCAGCACGTGGAAGCCGTGGAAGCCCGTCAACATGTAGAACAGCGAACCATAGGCGCCCGAATTGAACTTCAGGTTCAGTTCGGTATAGGCGTGGTGGTATTCGTAAGCCTGACAGGCCACGAAGACAAAGCCCAGCACGACCGTGGCCAGCAGCCAGAAGATCGTCTTGCCGCGATGGTTCTCGCGCAGCGCGTGGTGGGCGATGGTCAGCGTGACGCCGGAGCTCAACAGCAGCGCGGTGTTGATGGTGGGCAGCCAGAAGGGCCCGACGGTCTGGAAGTGCTCAACCACGCCAGCCGGGCCGAAGTTCGGCCACACGGCCTGGAAGTCGGGCCACAGCATCAGGCGGTGATCCATATCGCCCAGCCACGGCGTAGTGATCGTGCGCGTGTACCACAGGGCGCCGAAGAACGCCGCAAAGAACATGACTTCCGAGAAGATGAACCAGCTCATGCCCCAACGGTAGGAACCGTCGATGCGCTTGCTGTTCAGGCCGATCTCGGATTCGTGGATGGCGTCGCCGAACCAGTAGTACAGCACCACGATCAAGCCGATGAAACCTGCCAGCAGGGTCCATTTGGCCCAGCTGACGCCGTTGATCCAGGCCGCGGCGCTCAGGCCCATGAACAGCAGCGCCACAGCCGTACGCACGGGATGACCCGAATCGGCGGGCACGAAGTAGTACGGTGCCTCTTTACCTTGAACCGAGTGGCTTGCACTCATGGCTTTCTCCCTGGTACAGATTTATAGAATTAAGTGATTCAAGTCAGGCTGGAAACGGCCCAACGCACAATTAATACCAGCACAGTAACGAAGATAGCCGCTGCCAGCAGCCCCGCCACGATCACGTGGACCGGATTGAGCTTGGCGACGTCTTCCCGGTGGCCCGCCCCCTTGCGCACACCGAAGAACCCCCACGCCACCGCCTTCATGGTCTGAAGGAAACTCAGCTTGCGCTGGGAGGTTTCGCGCAGGTCGTCGCTCATGGCCTGCGCCTAATTGACGGCGACGCCGGACAGCAGGGCCGAGCCGCGCAGCACGGTCCAGGCAAACACGGCAATGACGAAAGCCAGCAGGACCAGACCTGCGATTTTGTTGCGGCGGCGCTGCTCGGGTGTCATTGCTGTGCTACCTGGAACATGAAAGGCTGCTTTACTTCACTTCGGGCGGGGTTTCGAAGGTGTGGAACGGAGCCGGCGAGGGCACCGTCCATTCCAGGCCTTCGGCGCCGTCCCACGGCTTGGCCGCCGCGGGCTCACCCTTGCCCATGTAGCAACGCACCATCGCCCACAGGAAGATCAGCTGCGACAGGCCGAACCAGAACGCGCCGATGGTGGCCATCTGGTGGAACGTCGTGAACTGGCCGGCGTAGTCGGCATAGCGGCGCGGCATGCCTGCCAGGCCCAGGAAGTGCATCGGGAAGAAGGTGACGTTGAACGAGATCAGCGTCGACCAGAAGTGCAGCTTGCCCAGCTTTTCGCTGTACATGCGGCCGGTCCACTTCGGCACCCAGTAGTAGGCGCCGGCGAACAGGGCGAACAGCGAGCCCGCCACCAGCACGTAATGGAAGTGCGCCACCACGTAGTAGGTGTCGTGGACCTGGATGTCGATCGGGGCCACCGACAGGATCAGGCCGGTAAAGCCGCCCATGGTGAACACGAAGATGAAGCCGATCGAGAACAGCATGGGCGTCTCGAACGTCATGGAACCGCGCCACATCGTCGCAACCCAGTTGAACACCTTCACCCCGGTCGGGATGGAGATGAGCATGGTGGCGTACATGAAGTAGAGTTGGCCCGTCACCGGCATGCCGGTCGTGAACATATGGTGCGCCCACACGATGAAGGACAGCACGGCGATGGAAGCCGTGGCGTAGACCATGGAGGCATAGCCGAACAGCTTCTTGCGGGCGAACGCGGGCACGATGGCCGACACGATGCCGAACGCCGGCAAGATCATGATGTAGACCTCGGGGTGCCCGAAGAACCAGAACACGTGCTGGTACAGGACCGGGTCGCCGCCAGCGGCGGCGTTGAAGAAGCCCGTGCCGAAGTGGCGGTCGGTCAGCACCATGGTGATGGCGGCGGCCAGCACGGGCATCACGGCCAGCAGCAGGAAGGCGGTGATCAGCCAGGTCCAGCAGAACAGCGGCATCTTCATCAGCGTGAGGCCGGGCGCGCGCATGTTCAGGATGGTGACGATGATGTTGATCGCGCCCATGATGGACGAGGCGCCCATGATGTGCAGCGCGAAGATCGCCAGGTCCATGCCCGGGCCCATCTGCAGCGACAGAGGCGCATACAGCGTCCAGCCGGCCGCGGTGGCGCCGCCCGGCACGAAGAACGATGCCGTCAGCATGATCGCGGCCACCGGCAGCAGCCAGAAGCTGAAATTGTTCATGCGGGCGAACGCCATGTCGGAGGCGCCGATCTGCATCGGGATCATCCAGTTGGCGAAGCCCACGAACGCCGGCATGACCGCGCCGAACACCATGACGAGGCCGTGCATGGTGGTGAACTGGTTGAAGAGTTCGGGGCGGAAGAACTGCAGGCCCGGCTCGAAGAGCTCGGTGCGCAGCAGCAGTGCCAGGGTGCCGCCTTCCAGCAGCATGACGAACGAGAAGATGAGATACATCGTCCCGATGTCTTTGTGGTTCGTGGCGAAAAGCCAGCGGCGCCAGCCGGTGGGGATGGCGTGGTGGTGGTCATCGTGACCGTGGCCGTGGCCCGGCGACACGTGGTCTACAGTGACGCTGCTCATGATGGACTCCTTCCTGCTGAGTGCCGGGCCCGATCCACGGGGCCGGCAGGGTATCTCTAACTAAACGGAACCGGTTCTGCGAGGGTGTGACTGGGCGCGCGCAATCAGCGCGCAGCCATCACGTCCTTCGGCTGAACCGTCGGGTCCTGCCCCTTGCCTGCGTTGCTCCAGGCATGGCGCGTATAGCTGATGACCGCTGCGATCTCGACATCGTTGAGCTGCCCGCCAAATGCCGCCATGGCGGTGCCGGGCTTGCCCTTCAGCACGGTGTTGATCTGTTCCGCCTTCGGGCCCAGAACAACCTTGTCTCCGTCGAGCGGGGGGAAACTGCCCGGGATGCCCTTGCCGTTGGCCTGGTGACAGGCAACGCAATTTGCCGCGAAAACCTTTTCGCCGCGGGCAACCAGTTCGGCTTCCGTCCACTCTTTATTGGGATCGTCGGCGTTTGCCGCCATCTTCTTCTTTTGGTCTTCAACCCACTTATCGTAGTCGGCTTGCGCCATGACTTCCACGACGATGGGCATGAATGCGTGATCCTTGCCGCAAAGTTCCGCGCACTGGCCACGGTAGATGCCGGGCTTGTCGGCGTTGAACCAGGTATCGCGCAGGAAGCCCGGAATGGCGTCCTGCTTCACGCCGAAGTCCGGAATCATCCAGGAGTGGATGACGTCGGCCGCGGTCAGCACGATACGGATCTTCTTGTTCACGGGGACGACCAGATGGTTGTCCACTTCCATCAGGTAGAACTCACCCTTGGGTTCGCGGTTCTCGATCTGGGCGCGCGGCGTCGACAGCGTGGAGAGGAACTTGATGCCGGTGGCCGAGCCATCGAGGTACTCGTAGCCCCATTTCCACTGATAGCCGGTGACCTTCACGGTGAGGTCGGCGCTGGAGGTATCTTTCATCGCCACCACCGTCTTGGTGGCGGGCAACGCCATGGCGATGACGATAATGAACGGGATGACGGTCCAGGCGACTTCTACGCCCAGATGTTCATGGAAGGTCGCGGCCTTGTGGCCACGGGATTTACGGTGCGCCCAGATGGAGTAGAACATCACTCCGAAGACGCCGATGAAGATCACGATACAGATCGTGAGCAACATCCAATGCAACCACATGATGTCGCGCGAGATTGCCGTCACGCCTTCATGCAGGTTGAGCTGATTGACCTTCGGGCCGCCGGGCATGTCTTGCACCTGAGCACCTGCCACGCTGCCAATCAGCATCGCACAAGCCCCCAGTATCCCTCTCCACTTCTTCATGCTTACCTCGAAACACGGCGCGAAGGTCCGTTCGCTAGTGGCGGAAGTCACCGGAACCGGGCAACGCGCAATTATTAGATGGTAGGGCGTGGCAGGGAGATAGAGCGGCCCCTGTCGTTCCCACTCGAAATCACAAAGAAACTGGCGGATTATAGCGGACGCGCAAATAGATGTAAGTTAGTGCCCTTGAATTCATCGGGCCTGCCCCCATCTGGCCGCGCCCCCTTGACCAAGCGCTGCAAACAGGGTGGCATAAAATCCTCGGCAACTTCATCACTACGGTTTCACGATGCCCAAGCAGTTGTCCGACCTGTACGCCGACTTGTGCGCTCGCGCGCAAGAGCCCGCCCCAGAAGGCGCGCGCGCTTTATATATAGCGGGGCGTCGCTGCGGCTGGGCCACGCATGCGGCATGCGACGCCTTGCGCGACGCGCCCGGTATCGCGGCGGACGGTGACACCTTGCGCATCGGCTCGGACCTGCAACCCGGCGCAAACCTGAACGACGTGCTCGAACAAGCCGCGCAACTGTTGCGCCAAGCCAACTGCCTGCGCGGCTGGCGCGACGAATTGCTGGACGTTCTGGACGGAGACGAACCGCTGGGCGTGATCGAACGCGCGGCCGTGCGCCCATTGGGCCTGCTGACCAAGGCCGTGCATCTGAACGCCTGGACCCCGGATGGCCGGCTGTGGGTCGCGCGGCGCGCGCTCAGCAAATCCACCGATCCCGGTATGTGGGACACCTTGGTCGGCGGGCTGGCGAGCAGCCGCGAAGACCTGGAGCTGGCGCTGGTGCGCGAATGCGGCGAAGAAGCAGGACTGGACGAACCCGACCTGACGCAGCGCTCGCCCTTGCGCACGATCCTGCGCATCCATCGCCGCCTGCCCGAGGGCTATCAGGTCGAAGACGTCCTCACCAGCACCTGCGTGCTGTCGGCCGACGTCCGACCCGCCAACCGGGACGGCGAGGTTATGGAGATCGCGACTATCGACGCGGCCACCGCCGTGCGCCAGGTCGCGGAAGGCGAATTCACGCTGGAAGCAGCGCTGGTGATCATCGAAGACATCATGCAGCGCCGCGCGGCCGGCGAAATCCCGGCCTAGGGCCGCACGACCCCGGGCTCTCCCAGCGATGGCGCGTCCGGCGCGCCGTTCTGGGCCGGCGCTTGCGCGTCGCGGACCTCGCTGGCCGCCTGCGCGTCGGTGCCGGACGAAGCCCCTGCCGCTTCGGCAGCCTCGGCGGCCTGGGCGGGGCTCGGCGCCGACACCGGCGGCGATACCGGCGCGGGCGCGGCATTGGCCTGCGAAAACTGTTTCCACACTTCAATCGCGCGCAGGCGCTGCTTGGCCACGACCTGGATGCGTTCGCGCAGGTGTTCATCGCGCGCCAGCAGGGCGTGGAAATCGCGCGAGGAGAGCATCAGCAGCTTGCTGTAGCCCAGCGAGGTCACCTCGGGCATCAATTGTTCTTCGCCCAAGAGGCCCAGTTCTCCGAAGAATTCGCCGCTGCCCAGCTCAATCATGGTGTGGTCGGGCAGGTGCACCGCCACGGCGCCTGACGCGACGAAACACATTTCCTCGCCATGCCGGCCCTTGGTCAGCACGCGCTGGTCCGGCAGGGCCAGGCGCGGCTTGAGCAGCTTGCTGATGGCCCGCAGCGAATCGGCGGACAGGCCTTCAAACAGCGGCACGCGCTTGATCAGGTCGGCGGCGCTCATTTCAATGTCCAACGGCGGGTGCTTGTCGATATGCGCCCAGCGGCTCTTCAACTGCGCCATCAGGTCCGCATACACCTCGCCGCTGATCAGGAACTGTTCGAGCATGTCGCGGTAGCGGATACGTTCCATTTCGCGCGCCACGCGGCCCAGGTAGCTTTCCTGCAGCCACTGCGCGTAGGACGGATATTGCAGGTTCAGGGCCTGCATGGCGTTTTCTATCAGGTCCAGTCGGCGCTGGTGCAGGGACACGATGCGCTGGGTGGCTTCCTCGCCCAGCAGCGGTGTGATCTGTTCCCGCGCGAAGGCGATCAGGCGTTGCGCCACCGACCGCTTGCTCATGAGGTTGGCGAAGCGCTGGCCGAGTTCGCGCGCCAGCCAACCCTGGAAGCCGAACAGGTAATGCAGGCGCAGGGCCAGGCGGAAGCCGGTGGAATAGCGCACGTCGGCGACGATGGCCCGCTCGAAGCCCGGGATCCCGCCCAGCCGGATCGCATCCTCCAGCCGTTCCGCGCGCGCCAGCAGGGTTTCGGCCATGCGCCAGTCCACGATCTGCGCCTTGAGGATGTCGAAGAACATTTCCTCTTCGCGCTGAGCCACGATGGCCAGGCCCACCGCCACGCGCTGGTCGTCCGTCATCTGGCTGACCTGGCCGTCATGCACGCTGGTCAGGCTGGCGTCAAACACGGCGCGGATGCGATCGCGGACTTCGGTTCCGATATGCTCGGCCCGGGCAACATCCTCGGTCTTGCCCTGCAGGTCTTCCAACGCCACGGCCAGCGCCTGGTTGCGAATGGTGCGTTCCACCGGCGACAGCTGGTTCAGGCCCAGCATGCGGATCAGGGGACGCAGGCTGATGCCGTTGATGAACAAGGTCAGTAGCACGTAGCTGGTGGTGGCCACCGCAATGAACTGGCGCGCCTCTTCGGCCACGCCGGTCTGTTCCGTCACGGCCAGCGCCAGCGCCAGCGACACGGCGCCGCGCAAGCCCCCCCACAGCATGACCACCTTGTAGGGATTACTGACCTTGGTGCCCAGCCGGGTCAATCCCAACAAAGGCAATAACCCGAAAACGACGATAGCGCGCGCCACCAGCGTCGCCACGAACACCGCCGCCACCAACGCCAATTCCTGCCAATCCGCGGCCGCCATCAGCTTGGGGATCAGCATGGCGGCGAACAGGAAGATCAGCGAATTGGCCCAGAACCCGAATTGCTCCCAGGCGCTGGACAGGTACTCGAAGGTGGTGGGCGACATGCGGGTGCGGCCGGTCGACCCCACCACCAGGCCGGCAATCACCGTCGCCACCACGCCCGATACGTTCAGATAGTGCTCGGAAATGAAGAAAGACAGATAGGCCAGGGTCAGCGTTAGCGTGATCTCCGCGGTGGGAAACCCGCGCAGCCAGGCGAACAGGAAGCACGCCAGCCGACCCATGGCGAAACCGGCGATGCCTCCGCCGATGAAGTGCACAATGAAGTCGTTGAAAATACCGCTGGCAGTCAGTTCGCCATGGCCGCCCAGCACGGCCAGCAGCACTGAGTACAAGGCGATGGAGGCCGCGTCGTTGAAGAGGCTTTCGCCTTCGACCAATGTGGTCAAGCGCTTGGGCGCGCCCACCTCGCGAAAGATGCCCACCACCGCCACGGGATCGGTGGTGGCGACGATGGCGCCCAGCAGCAGGCAGACCACCAGGCCGTAGGACGAAATGGCGTCCAGCGTGACCCCGACCACCACGGTGCAGACCACCACGGCCACGATCGCCATCATGAGGATGGGGCCGATGTCGTCCATCAGGCGCCGCACGTTCATGGACAGTGCGGTTTCAAAAAGCAGCACCGGCAGAAACACCATCAGGAAGGTTTCGGACGAAATCTCGAAACGTTCCAGCGAATCCAGGAAATCGCCGATCCAGCTGGGCGCCCAGCCATGCACGTGCACGATGATGCCGAGCAGACAGCCGACGATAGCCAGCAGCACCGAGTAGGGCAGCTTGAGGCGGCCGGCCAGCGGCGGCATGAAACAGACCAGCGTTAACAAACCGGCCAAGCCGAATACGAGAAAACCTACATCCATGGTCTGTTGGTGGAGCTTGTGTGAAGTTTCACAAGAATAGCGGCTTTTTCCCGTCGGACCGGGCCGGAAACCGTCAGGAATCGTGGAGAATGCACGTTTCGTTACCCCAATGCGGACCTGCGATACGCGTCGGCCCATGTTTTTTGGGTAATGTGGAATCGCACAAACTTTGCAGGAGCGGCACTTGGCCCGGATCCATTCCCTGACCCGGCGCGACGACGCGCCCGCCATGCTGGTCCAGCTGACCGACAGCCATCTGTTCGGCGAGCCGGAAACCTCGATGCTGGGCGTCAATACGGACGCCAGCCTGCGCGCGGTGCTGCGCCAGATCGAAGCCGACGGCAAGCACCCCGATCTGCTGCTGGCCACGGGCGACATGTCCCAGGACGGCGAAGCCGCGGCCTATCGCCGGCTGGCGCGCGTCCTGTCCGAAGCGCCCGCCCTGGAGCAAGCCTGCATCCGCTGCCTGCCGGGCAACCATGACCTGCCGGCGGTGATGCGCCAGGAGCTGCCTGAATGGTCCGCTCCGGTGACCGACGTGGGCGCATGGCGCGTGGTCGCCCTGGACACCACCGTGCCCAACTCCAACGCCGGGCACCTGCCGCAGAGCCAGCTCGATCTGCTGGAGGCCGCGCTGGCCGAGGCTCCGGGCCGCCATACGCTGATCGCCATGCACCACAACCCCATGCAGATCGACAGCCACTGGCACGATTCGATGATGATCGACAACCCCCAGGCGCTATTCAAACTGCTGACACGCTGGCCCCAGGTCCGCGTGCTGCTGTGGGGCCATGTGCACCACGAATTCGACCGTCGCCGCCACAACCTGCGCATGCTGGCCACGCCATCGACCTGCTTCCAGTTCAGCATCCGCGACGGCAAGCATGTGGTGGACAACATGGCCCCCGGCTACCGCTGGATCAAGCTGTACCAGGACGGTTCGATGGCGACAGGCGTGCGCCGCGTGCAGGATGCGCTGTGGCATCCCGCCTTGACCTCGCAGGACAAAGCGCAAGCGGCGTAGGCAGTGGAGACCTCCCAAGGCGGGCCAGCCCCCTCGGGGGGCAGCAAGCAAGCGAAGCTTGCGCAGCGTGGGGGTGAACACAGCCTCCGCAAAAATAGCCGGCCCGCCGCCGGGCCGCCCCAAGGCGGGCCAGCCCCCTCGGGGGCAGCAAGCAAGCAAAGCTTGCGCAGCGTGGGGGCACCATAAAAAACGGGGCACCAGATATGCATGGTGCCCCGCAAGCATCCGTCTCATAGGGGAGGGGAAAGAGGAGAAGCCGAGACGGATGACAAGACGGCCAACCGAAGTTCGCGGTCTACATGAAGTTAGGCGGCGCCTTCCGCATTAAGTTTCTCGCGCCGCGCAAAATTTCCGCTCGAATTTGTATCAATTTATTCATGCGCCGCCGCCCTCTGTCCACAAAGCAAAAGGGCCGCGAATTGCGGCCCTTTGCGTAGGTCGATCAGGAATCAAGACGCGAGGTTGCCGCGCATCTTCTTCAAGGCGGCCGCTTCGATCTGGCGAATGCGCTCGGCCGACACGCCGAACTCCTGCGCCAGCTCGTGCAGCGTGGCGCCGCCGTCGTCTTGCAGCCAGCGGGCCTCGACAATGCGGCGCGAACGCGGATCCAGCGCTTCCAGCGCGTCGGTCAGGCCGGCGCTTTGCAGCTGGTCGCGGGCGGCACGTTCCAGCACGCGGGTCGGTTCCTGGCGGCCCTCGTCCGACAGATAGGCAATGGGCGCGTAGCTGTCATCGTCGTCGTCCTGGTTTTCCAGCGACATATCGCGACCGGACAGGCGCACTTCCATTTCGCTCACGTCTTCGCGGCGCACGTTCAGTTCGCGCGCAATGTGGTCGACCTGGTCCGGATCCAGCGTCTGACCGTCCGGGCGCATGCTGCGCAGGTTGAAGAACAGCTTGCGCTGGGCCTTGGTGGTCGCGACCTTCACCAGGCGCCAATTGCGGATGATGTATTCGTGGATTTCAGCCTTGATCCAGTGCACGGCGAACGACACCAGGCGCACGCCGCGCTCGGGATCGAAGCGTTTGACGGCCTTCATCAGGCCCACGTTGCCTTCCTGGATGAGATCGGCATGCGGCAAGCCGTAGCCCAGGTACTGACGGGCCACCGACACCACCAGGCGCAGGTGCGAGAGAATCAGTTCGCGCGCGGCGCCCAGGTCTTCCTGGTCGCGCAGACGGCGGCCCAGCTCGGTTTCGCGTTCCGCGGACAGGACCGGCAGGCGGTTAACCGCGGAAATATAAGCGTCGATCGTGCCAAGTGCGCCCGGATTGGCAATGGCCAACGCCAGAGCGTTGCCAGGAGCGGCCAACGAGGTACTGGGTTGCTTCATAGCGGGGATCTCCGGATGGCGAAGGGATAACGACATGGATTCGATGTTAGCACTCTAGTATTGGGAGTGCTAATTCGACTATTGCGGCGCGTCAAAGTTTCCTTTGACATTATATGTCCCCATTTATTTTTTAGCGGCGGGGTGCCGCTGGCGCGATGGGCGCCTTCGCTACCATCCCAGGCGCTTCAGCCCTTCGGCAGTGGATTCGCCATCCGGGCGGATGAACAACGCCCCCCGCGGATCCATCAGGACCTGATAGCGGGCGCCATCGAACAGGGGCATGTAGGCGCCGCTGCCGAATTGGACGTCGACAAAGGGGAACCAGTTCGGGAAATTTTTCTTCAACGAGGCCAGATCCGGCGCCGGCCAGTCGTCCAGCGCATGCACCGAACGCGTGGCCGAGGTTTCGCGCGCCGCATCGCTATAGCGGCCCGACAGCCGCTCCAGCCGGTACAGCGGGGGCACGCCAGCCATCAATGCAGGCAGACGCCAGCGCACGACGCGCGCGTCGATCTGCCACTGGTCGCCGTAGAGCACGTACTGCCTGGTCCCGGTGCCAGGCGCGCTGGCGCTGACCTGGAATTGGCCGTCGGCCACCTGGCGAACCTCGATGCGCGCGACAGGCTCGTCCGTCGTCAAGCGGAAAAACTGCACCAGGGACAGCGCCAACAGACCGGATACGCATCCCAACAGCACCAGCATCAGGCCAAACAGGCGGCGCACCGGCCGGAACTGAAACATCCTGCGGCCACGTTCGTCGCGCGGGCCTCCGCGGCCCAGCAGCATGACGATCCCGGGCAGCAGGACGACCACGGCACCCAGCAGGATCCAGACGAAGGGAGCGATTCCGTTGATCAAATCAGGCGTTCCTTTTGAGCACAAACCGCGGGCGGCGCGCCGACGCGCGCGCAGGCAAGCCCGCCTCGGCAGGCCCGCCAGTATAGAAGCGCGGCCTCAGGGCGCCGGTTTTCCAAGCCGCTCGACGTGAAACCGGATGTGATCCTCAATGAAGGTCGAGATGAAATAGTAGCCATGGTCGTAGCCCGGTTGGCGCCGCAGGTTCAGCGGCTGGCCCGCAGCGGCGCACGCCGCCTCGAATACCTCGGGATACAACTGTTCAGCCAGGAACTGGTCCGACTCGCCCTGATCGATGAGGATACCGGCCGGGAAGGGGTTCGTGGCGCCGCGCATCAGCTCGGAAGCGTCATAGGCGGCCCAGTCCTCGACCTTGTCGCCGAGGTAGGCGCCAAAGGCCTTCTTGCCCCACGGACACAGGCTGGGCGCGGCGATAGGCGCGAATGCCGATACCGAACGGAACTTGCCGGGATTGCGCAACGCCAGGACGAGCGCGCCGTGTCCGCCCATGGAATGGCCGAAGATGCCGGTGCGCGATGCGTCGCCGGGTAGCGCTTCGCCCGTGACGATGCCGTGCAGCTCCTGCGTCACATAGCTGTACATGCGGTAATGGCCGCGCCAGGCGGGGGTGGTGGCGTCCACGTAGAAGCCCGCGCCCGTGCCCAGGTCCCAGCTTTCGTCCTCGCCGGCCACATTGGCCCCGCGCGGGCTGGTGTCAGGGGCAACCAGCATGACGCCGAGTTCGGCGGCCAGGCGCTGTGCGCCCGACTTGATCATGAAGGTTTCTTCCGTGCAGGTCAGGCCCGCCAGGTAGAACAACACAGGAACCGGCCCCTGCTCGGCCTGCGGCGGGATATAGACGGAGAAGCGCATCGGCAGGCCGATCTCCGCGGACTCGTGCCGGTAATAGCGCTGCCAGCCGCCGAAGCAGCGATGCTGCGAAATGAGTTCCAGGGCGACTGCCATTGCTTTCCTCCGGTCGTAGATGGGAAAAAACGTCCGCGGACTAGGGGATACCCACGGTACGACGTTCCGTCGCCGAATGTTAACCTGGGCTTTATGGGGTACGAACGGCAGAAAAAAAAGCGATTTCATGCCCCGACCATGATCACGGGACTTGACCGGCGCCCACCGTGGCACTATTTATATACCGTGAGCGAAGACAACCCGTTCTTCCAGATACGCAAGTCCTGACACTATGGCCCGTCTGCCCCGTCTGTACGCCCCTGGGCTGCCCCAACTGGTGCAGGCCAACTTCATCCAGCCGCTGGCGGCGCCGTCGCAACCCGCGCCAGCCGACATCCTGAACCAGCTGGCCACGTGGCTGGGCGAATCCGCCCAACGCCATCGGGTCTCGGTTCACGGCTGGCTGCTGGCCAACGACCGCATCTTGCTGCTGGCCACGCCCGCGGACGAGGAAGGCCTGCCGCGCCTGATGCAGACGCTGGGCCGCAACCTGGCCGCGCGCCTGCGCGGTGGCCGGGTCTTCGCGGGACGCTACCGCTCCGCCTTGCTGGAGCCGGGCGCCTGGGTGCTGCCCTCCCTGGTCTGGCTCGAAACCTATCCGGTGCGCAGCGGCGCCTCCCAGGATCCCGATTCCTGGCCCTGGTCCTCGGCTTCCAGCCATACCGGCAACACCACCGCGGCCCCCGCGCAATGGCAGTCGGATCACGCGGACTACTGGGCCTGTGGCAACACCCCGTTTGACCGCCAAGCCAACTACCGCAAACGTCTGCAGGACGGCCTGTCGCGCGAGGAAACCCAGCGCATCGACCAGGCGGTCTCCGGACAATGGGCACTGGGCGGTCCGGCTTTCATTGCCAGCCTCGCCCATACCGCGAGCCGCCGGGTCGCCCCGGGCCAGCGCGGGCGTCCGCGCAAAAAGCCTGCCGCCGCGACCCCTGCCGACACAGAGCCGAACTCGTCGCCTCCGTCGACCCCCCCCACGTCGACCTCATCCTGACCTTGAACCCGCCCATCCGGCGGGTTCCGCATTTTCAATGGCGCACCTTTGCATTCACGCAACGGCCGACGACTCGAAAATGTACTGAAAGCGCTTGATTAAATAGGGACGCATAAAGCCAAAAATGACCATTTGGCTGCTGCGGACGCACCCACTTGGTGCAGACCCCCTTGGCAAAGCCCGTTTGGCGCGGCTCTTGATGCGTCACCGAATTTCTTGCCGATGACACATCCCAATTATAAATAGGGACACACCCTATTTATTCCTATTGCGCCCTACTCCCGTCGGGGGTATTGTCCGTCTCCTGCACTGCAACATTACGACGCAGGCCCACTGCGGAGCGCGCCATGCCCCAAATTACCCCGATCGACTCCTGTCCCCCGCCCAAGGCGACCCCCATCGATGCCAGCCGCATCGGGCTGCCTTCCGCGCAGGGCCTGTACAACCCCAAGAACGAACATGACGCTTGCGGCGTCGGCTTCGTGGCCCACATCAAGGGCAAGAAGAGCCACGCGATCATCCAGCAGGGTCTGAAGATCCTCGAAAACCTGGACCACCGCGGTGCGGTCGGCGCCGACAAGCTGATGGGCGACGGCGCGGGCATCCTGATCCAGATCCCCGATACGCTCTACCGCGACGAACTCGGCCACCAGGGCATCACCCTGCCGCCTCCCGGCGAGTACGGTGTCGCCATGGTGTTCCTGCCCAAGGAAACGGCGTCGCGCCTGGCCTGCGAACAGGAACTGGAGCGCTCCGTGCGTGCCGAAGGCCAGGTCGTCCTGGGCTGGCGTGACGTGCCGGTGGACGTCGACATGCCGATGTCGCCCGCCGTGCGTGCCTGCGAACCGGTAATCCGCCAGCTGTTCATCGGCCGCGGCGCCGACGTGATGGTGCCGGACGCGCTGGAGCGCAAGCTGTACGTCATCCGCAAGACCGCCAGCCACGCCATCCAGAACATGCACCTGGCGCACGGCAAGGAATATTTCGTGCCCTCGGCCTCGGTGCGCACCGTGGTCTACAAGGGCCTGCTGCTGGCCGACCAGGTCGGCCGCTACTACCGCGACCTGGCCGACCCGCGCACGGTGTCGGCGCTGGCGCTGGTCCACCAACGCTTCTCGACCAACACCTTCCCGGCCTGGCCGCTGGCCCACCCGTACCGCATGATTGCGCACAACGGCGAAATCAACACGGTCAAGGGCAACTTCAACTGGCTGCGCGCCCGCGAAGGCATGATGCAGTCGGCCGTGCTGGGCGAGGACCTGAAGAAGCTGTACCCTATCGTCTACGAAGGCCAGTCGGACACCGCAACGTTCGACAACTGCCTGGAACTGCTGGTGAATTCGGGCTACTCGCTGGCCCACGCCATGATGATGATGATCCCGGAAGCCTGGGAACAACATACGCAGATGGACGAAAGCCGCCGCGCTTTCTACGAGTACCACGCTGCCATGATGGAGCCCTGGGACGGTCCCGCCGCGGTCGCGTTCACCGACGGCCGCCAGATCGGCGCCACGCTGGACCGCAACGGCCTGCGCCCGGCCCGCTACCTGGTCACCGATGACGACATGGTCATCCTGGCCTCGGAAGCCGGCACGCTCTCGATCCCCGAAAACCGCATCATCAAGAAGTGGCGCCTGCAGCCCGGCAAGATGTTCCTGATCGACCTGGAACAGGGCCGCATCATCGACGACGCCGAGATCAAGCTGCAACTGGCCAACAGCCGTCCGTACCGCCAATGGATCGAACGCCTGCAGATCAAGCTGGAATCGCTGCCGGCCCCGCGCCAGGCCGCCGTCGCCACGCAGTCGTCCGTATCGTTGCTGGACCGCCAGCAGGCCTTCGGCTGGACCCAAGAAGACTACAAGTTCATCCTGGAACCCATGGCCACGACAGGCGAGGAAGTCATCGGCTCGATGGGCAACGACGCGCCGCTGGCCGTGCTGTCCGACCGCGCCAAGCCGTTCTACAACTACTTCCGCCAACTGTTCGCGCAAGTCACGAACCCGCCGATCGACCCCATCCGCGAACAGCTGGTGATGTCACTGGTGTCGTTCATCGGGCCGAAGCCCAACCTGCTGGACATCAACAACGTCAATCCGCCGCTGCGCCTGGAAGTCTCCCAGCCGGTGCTGGACTTCGCCGCCATGGCGCAGATCCGCGACATCGAACAGGTCACGGGCAAGAAGTTCCGCAGCTTTGAGCTGGACATCACGTATCCCGCCGCCTGGGGTCCCGAAGGCATTGAAGCCCGTGTGGCCGCGCTGTGCGCGCGCGCCGTCGACGCGGTTCGCAGCGGCTACAACATCCTGATCGTGTCCGACCGGCTGGTCGACAGCGAACGCGTGGCCATCCCCGCGCTGCTGGCGACGTCCGCGGTCCACCAGCACCTGATCCGCGCCGGCCTGCGCACCAATACCGGCCTGGTCGTGGAAACCGGCTCGGCGCGTGAAGTCCATCACTTCGCCCTCTTGGGCGGCTACGGCGCCGAAGCCATCCACCCCTACCTGGCGCTGGAATCGCTGGGCAAGATGAACGACCCCGAAAAGGCGGTCAAGAACTTCATCAAGGCAATCGGCAAGGGCTTGAACAAGGTCATGTCCAAGATGGGCATTTCCACGTACATGTCCTACACGGGCGCACAGATCTTCGAAGCCGTGGGCCTGCAGACCGCCCTGGTGAACAAGTACTTCACCGGCACTGCCTCCAACATCGAGGGCATCGGCATCTTCCAGGTGGCCGAAGAAGCGCTGCGCCAGCACCGCGCCGCCTTCAGCACCGATCCGGTGCTGGCCAACGACCTGGATGCGGGCGGCGAATACGCCTATCGCGTGCGCGGCGAAGAGCACATGTGGACGCCGGATTCCATCGCCAAGCTGCAACACGCCTCGCGCGCCAACAACTACCGCACGTACAAGGAGTACGCGCAGATCATCAACGACCAGAGCCGTCGTCACATGACCCTGCGCGGCCTGTTCGAGTTCCGCTTCGATCCGTCTCGGGCGATTCCGCTGGACGACGTTGAACCCGCCAAGGAAATCGTCAAGCGCTTCGCCACGGGCGCAATGTCGCTGGGCTCGATCTCCACCGAAGCGCACTCGGTGCTGGCCGTGGCCATGAACCGCATCGGCGGCAAGTCCAACACCGGCGAAGGCGGCGAGGACGAACTGCGCTACCGCGCCGAAATGCGTGAAGGCAAGAGCACCATCAAGGACGGCGACACGCTGGCGTCCGTGCTGGGCTCGGACCGCATCGAAGCGGACGTCGAACTGAAGAAGGGCGACTCGCTACGTTCCAAGATCAAGCAGGTGGCCTCGGGCCGTTTCGGCGTGACCGCCGAGTACCTGTCGTCCGCCGACCAGATCCAGATCAAGATGGCGCAGGGCGCCAAGCCCGGCGAAGGCGGCCAGTTGCCCGGCCACAAGGTGTCGGAATACATCGCCAAGCTGCGCTATTCGGTCCCCGGCGTGGGCCTGATTTCGCCCCCGCCTCACCATGACATCTATTCCATCGAAGACCTGGCCCAGCTGATCCACGATCTGAAGAACGTGAATTCCAAGGCTTCGGTCTCGGTCAAGCTCGTATCCGAGGTGGGCGTGGGCACCGTGGCAGCAGGCGTGGCCAAGGCCAAGGCCGACCACGTCGTGATCGCCGGCCATGACGGCGGCACGGGCGCCTCGCCGGTGTCGTCCATCAAGCACGTGGGCACGCCCTGGGAACTGGGCCTGGCTGAAACGCAGCAGACGCTGGTGCTGAACCGCCTGCGCAGCCGCATCCGCGTACAGGCCGACGGCCAGATGAAGACCGGCCGCGACGTCGTCATCGGCGCGCTGCTGGGCGCTGACGAATTCGGCTTCGCGACCGCTCCGCTGGTCGTCGAAGGCTGCATCATGATGCGCAAGTGCCACTTGAACACCTGCCCGGTGGGCGTGGCCACGCAAGACCCCGTCCTGCGCAAGAAATTCCAGGGCAAGCCCGAGCACGTCGTGAACTTCTTCTTCTTCATCGCCGAGGAAGTCCGCGAAATCATGGCCCAGCTGGGCATCCGCAAGTTCGACGACCTGATCGGCCGCGCCGATCTGCTGGACATGCGTTCGGGCGTGGAACACTGGAAGGCCCAGGGCCTGGATTTCGCCCGCGTGTTCCATCAGACCCAGTCCGACGCGGCAGTGCGCCAGACCGAAGAGCAGGACCATGGCCTGGCCGGCGCGCTCGATCACCAGCTGATCGAACGCAGCAAGCCCGCGCTGGAGCGCGGCGAAAAGGTTTCGTTCATCGTGCCGGTACGCAACCGCAACCGCACCATCGGCGCCATGCTGTCGGGCGCGGTGGCTGCGCGCTACGGCCATGACGGCCTGCCGGACGACACCATCCACATCCAATGCAACGGCACCGCCGGCCAGAGCTTCGGCGCGTTCCTGGCCCATGGCATCACGATGGACCTGGTGGGCGAAGGCAACGACTACGTCGGCAAGGGCCTGTCGGGCGGCCGCATCATCGTGCGCTCGCCCAATGACTTCCGCGGTTTCGGCCCCGATCACATCATCGCCGGCAACACCGTGCTGTATGGCGCGCTGGCGGGCGAAGCCTTCTTCAACGGCGTGGCCGGTGAACGCTTCGCGGTTCGCAACTCGGGCGCCGCCACCGTCGTGGAAGGCACGGGCGACCATGGCTGCGAATACATGACCGGCGGCACCGTCGTGGTACTGGGCGCCACGGGCCGCAACTTCGCGGCCGGCATGTCCGGCGGCGTGGCCTACGTGTGGGATCCGGAGCGCACGCTCAAGCAACGCGCCAACCTGTCCATGGTTGAACTGGAAAGCATCGTGCCGCACGCCGAGCAGGTCGCCCAGAACAACATCGACGTCTGGCACAGCGCGCAGCGCGGCGGTGAACGCGAAACGGACGAAGCCATCCTGCGCCGCCTGGTGGAAGACCACTTCCGCTACACCGGCAGCTTCCGCGCCCGCGAAATCCTGGGCGACTGGGAAGCCTCGCGCGGCAAATTCGTGAAAATCATGCCGACGGACTACCGCCGCGCATTGGGTGAAATGTGGCGTGCAGCCAACCCGCAACAACTGGCTGCGTGAGGGATACCATGGGAAAGATAACCGGCTTTATGGAATTTCAGCGTCTGCAGGAGGCCTCCGAGGCCCCGCAGAAGCGGCTGAAGAACTGGCGTGAATTCGTGCTGCACCTGAGCGACGATCAGGCCAAGCAGCAAGCGGCGCGCTGCATGGACTGCGGCATCCCGTTCTGCAACAACGGCTGCCCGGTCAACAACATCATCCCGGACTGGAATGACCTGGTGTACCGGCAGGACTGGAAGCGCGCGCTGGACGTGCTGCACTCCACCAACAACTTCCCCGAGTTCACCGGCCGCATCTGCCCGGCGCCGTGCGAAGCCGCCTGTACCTTGAACATCAACAGCGACGCCGTGGGCATCAAGTCCATCGAGCACGCGATCATCGACAAGGGCTGGGCCGAAGGCTGGGTCTCGCCGCAGGTGCCGGCTCGCAAGACCGGCAAGAAGGTCGCGGTGGTGGGCTCCGGCCCTGCCGGCCTGGCTTGCTCGCAGCAGCTGGCCCGCGCTGGCCACTCGGTGACGCTGTTCGAAAAGAGCGACCGCATCGGTGGCCTGCTGCGCTACGGCATCCCCGACTTCAAACTGGAAAAGCACCAGATCGACCGTCGCATCTCGCAGATGGAAGCCGAAGGCGTGGAGTTCGCGCCGTCGACCTACATTGGCAATCCCAGCGACCCCGTGGCCGACGGCCTGACCGTCCGCACGCCGGAATCGCTGCTGGCCGAGTTCGACGCCGTGGTGATGAGCGGCGGCTCGGAAACCCCGCGCGACCTGCCGGTGCCTGGCCGTGAGCTCTCGGGCGTGTATTTCGCCATGGATTTCCTGCGCCAGCAGAACAAGGCGGTGGCCGGTGACCGGCTTACCAACCAGACGCTGGCCAAAGGCAAGCACGTGGTGGTGATCGGCGGTGGCGACACCGGCTCCGACTGCGTCGGCACCAGCAACCGACATGGCGCGGCCTCGGTCACGCAGTTCGAATTGATGCCTCAGCCGCCGGAGTCCGAAAACAAGGCCATGACCTGGCCGTACTGGCCGCTCAAGATGCGCACGTCCTCCTCGCACGAGGAAGGCTGCGAGCGCGACTGGTCGGTGACCACCAAGCTGCTTGCGGGCAGCAACGGCAAGGTCGAAAAGCTGGTCGGCGCGCGCGTCGAATGGTTCAAGGACGAAGCCACCGGCCAGATGAAAATGCGAGAGGTCGAAGGCTCGGAATTCGAGATCAAGGCCGATCTGGTGCTGTTGGCCATGGGCTTCGTATCCCCGGTTCAGACAGTGCTGGACGCCTTCGGCGTGGATCGCGATGCGCGTGGCAACGTGCGCGCCAATACCGACGACTACCGCACCAACGTCGAAAAGGTCTTCACGGCCGGCGACATGCGCCGCGGCCAGTCCCTGGTGGTCTGGGCCATCCGCGAAGGCCGCCAATGCGCGCGCTCCGTGGACGCCTTCCTGATGGGCAGCAGCGAACTGCCGCGCTGATTCCCGCCGCCTGGCTTCAGCCAGAAGATCGCCGCCGAGCGCATGCGCCGGCGGCGATTTTTTTGTTTGCCGCCGCCCAGGCAGCGCTGGCCTGTTGCAACATAACCACTTTTCAATTGCGGTCTTTTCACGATTTGACACACATCAAGCGGGCCGGACGCCAGGTTTGAGAACCTGTGGTCTCAACCACTGGAAAGATCGGAGAAGAGAATGTTTTCGCTGAACGGGCGTATCCGCGCCACCGCCATTGCCGGACTGATCGCCGCCGGCACGCTCGCCGCCCCCGCGCACGCCCACGAAGCAGGCGACGTGCTGTTCAAGGTCGGCGTGACGCAGGTCCGCCCCTCCTCCAACAACGGCACCGTGCTCAATGGCAGCGTCGGCCTGGACGTGAACAACAATGTGCGGCCCAGCTTCACGCTGACCTACATGGCCACGCGCAATATCGGTATCGAACTGCTGGGTGCCTGGCCCTTCCAGCATGACGTCAGCGGCAGCGGCCTGGGCAAGATCGGCTCCACCAAGCAATTGCCCCCGACCCTCAGCCTGCAATGGCACATCCTGCCCGACAGCATGATCCAGCCCTACATCGGCGTGGGCATCAACTACACCCACTTCTTCGACACCAAGGCGGAAGGCGCCCTCAAGGGTTCGGACCTGAAGCTGGGCGACTCCTGGGGCGTCGCGGCGCAACTGGGCGCGGACTTCAAGATCAACGACCGCTGGTTCATGAACGCGGATATCCGCTACATCGACATCCGCTCCAAGGTAAAGCTGGACGGCCAACACATCGGCACCGCCCGCATCGACCCATGGGTGGCGACACTGGGCGTCGGCTACCGCTTCTGAAGCGCACGCCTCAAGGCCGCGCGCAGTGCGCGGCCTTCCTCAGCCTTGCAGCGCCTGGAGTTTGTGCCGCAGGGCCTGCAAGGCTGGCGTGTCGTCGTCGGCGCGCCAGACCAGCTGGGTGAGGGCCCGGCCATGCGAGCCGGACAGGGCGCCGACGCGCACGGTATGCTCCGCCCCCAGCACCGCCAGCACGGAACGCGGCACGATAGCCACGCCCGATCCCGCCGCCACGCAGGCGACGATAGCGTGATACGACGCGAATTCCATCACCTTGCCCGGGGCGATACCTTCCTGGTTCAACCAGGATTCCAGGATGCGCCGATATGAGCATCCCGACGCGAATGCAATGACGCTGCGGTCGCCCAGATCGCGGGGACTTGCAATGGGGTCCCAGGCCAGCGGCGAAATCAACGCCAGTTCCTCCTTGAACGCATCCACAGCCGCTAGTCCTTCGGACGGAAAGGGCTGGGCCACGAACGCCGCCTCGATCTCGTAGCTGCGCACTTTGGCCGCCAGCGCCGCCGACGTGCCGGTCACGAGTTCAATCCGTACCTGCGGCCAGGCCGCGTGATAGGCCGCCAGAATAGGGGGCAGGCGCGCAGCCGCCGTGCTCTCCATGGTGCCGATGCGCAGCACGCCTTGCGGAGAACCGTCGCGCACGGCGGCTTGAGCCTCGTCAGCCAGCCGCAGCAGGCGGTCCGCGTAGGACAACAGCACGCGCCCCTGGTCCGACAGCACCAACCGGCGATTCTGGCGCCGGAACAGCGGGGCCTCCAGCGAAGCCTCCAATTGCTTGAGCCGCGTCGACACATTGGACTGCACGCGATTCAGGTGCGCCGCAGCGCGCGCCACCCCGCCCTGGTCGGCGACCGCCTTGAAAATCTGCAACGCATCAAGATCCAAGTTTCTCATTTCAAGAACTCAAGTTCTTAATAATTCACTATTAAAGATATTAGTACAGCCGTAGAGTAGGGGCCATGTCAACGCCCATTTACCCTTCCGTCTCCCACTCGCGCAGCGCCGCCGCCCTGGCATGGCCGGCGGCGTTGGCCTTGGCGGCCGCCATGGGGATCGGCCGGTTTGCATTCACGCCTGTCTGGCCCTTGATGGCGCAAGAGGCCGGCCTGTCGCTCTCCGAGGGAGGCTGGCTGGCCTCGGCGAACTATGCGGGCTACCTGCTGGGCGCGCTGGCCGCCGTGGCCTGGCCCATCCGCCGGCCACGCGGCGCACTGGCGATGAGCCTATTGGCGGTTGCACTGCTCACCCTTGCCATGCCGCTCTGGCACAACATGGCGGCGTGGTGCGCCCTGCGCCTGGCCGCCGGTTACGCCAGCGCCAGCGCCTTCATCTGCGTGGCAGCGTGGCGGGCGGTGCCGGCGGGCGATCCCCGCGAAGCCGAGGCATCCGCCGTGACCTACGCCGGGGTGGGCGCGGGCATTGCGCTGACGGGGCTGGCCTGTCTGGCGCTGGCGGCGTGGGACGCGCGCGCCGACACGGTCTGGATGGTCCTGGGCGGCTTGGCGCTGGCGCTGTCCGCGGCAGCCTGGCCGGGACTGCGCCGCCAGGCTGCGCCAACCCCTGCGCGGAAGGCAAGCGCAGCGCCCGCCGCCCGGCTGCCGCGGGTTATCCCCGCCCTGGCGCTGCACTATGGCGCTTTCGGGGTCGGCTACATCATTCCCGCCACCTTCCTGCCCGCGATGGCCAAGGAAATCATTCCCGACCCGGCCATCTTTGGCTGGGCCTGGCCGCTCTTCGGCCTGGCGGCCGCGGTGTCCTGCCTGCTGGTGCCGCGGCTGGCGCGGGGCGGCGACAGCGTGCAAATCTGGCGCGCCGCGCAGGCCCTGATGGCGCTGGGCATGCTGACCGTCGCCGTGTGGCACCACATTGCCGCCGTGATCCTGGCCGCCGTGCTGGTGGGCGGCACCTTCATGGTGATCACGCAAGCGGGCATGCTGGCGGCCAGGCGTGCGGCGGGTACGTCGGGGCCGCGCGCAGCCGCCCTGATGACCGCGGCCTTTGCCGCCGGCCAGATCCTGGGTCCGCTGGCGGCGTCCTGGGCAGCGCACTGGGGCGCGGACCTGCCACAAGCGCTGGCGGCCAGCGCCGCGCTGCTGGCGTTGTCCGCATGGCGTTTGGGAAAGATCACGACAGATGGCAATGGCGCTGGGCATAATGCGATCGCGAGCGGCCCGCGGGGCTGCGCGCACCAGAACCATAACTAACTAGGAGTCATCTGGATGAAACCGTTACGCCCCCTGATTGCCGTCCTGGCTGCTGCTGCCGCTTTCAGTGGCGCCGCCCAGGCCCAGACCGCTGATTGGCCGGCCAAGCCCATCACCATGATCGTTCCCTATGCGCCGGGCGGCTTCGCCGATACCCGGGTACGCCTGCTGGCGCGCAAGCTGGGTGATACGCTCGGCCAACCCATTGTGGTCGAGAACAAGGCGGGCGCGGGCGGCGTGGTCGGAACCAACCTGATCGCGCGCGCAGCGCCGGACGGCTACACCATAGGCACGGGCAATCTGGCGCCCATGGCGGTCAACCCGACGCTGATGAAGGACATGCCCTACGATCCGCAAAAGGATCTGGCCCCCATCATCCTGATCGAGAACAGCCCGCTGGTGCTGAGCGTGAATAACGACCTGCCCGTGAAGACGCTTGCGGATCTGATCGCGCTGGCCAAAAAGGAACCCGGCAAGCTGTCCTTCGGCTCGTCCGGCGTGGGCGGCGCCCACCACCTGTCGGGTGAAATGTTCCGCGAACAGGCCAAGATAGACATCGTCCACGTCCCCTACAAGGGCGGCAGCCTGGCGGCAACCGACCTCATGGGCGGCCATATCTCGATGATGTTCGAGATGGGTTATTCAGCGCTGCCCGCGATCCAGGGCGCCAAGATCCACCCCATCGCGGTCACGTCCGCCAAGCGCCTGGCCGTGTTGCCCGACGTGCCCACCATGGCCGAATCCGGACTGCCGGGCTTCGAGTCCTATAACTGGCAGGGCATCGTCGCCCCGGCCGGCACGCCCGCGCCCATCATCGCCAAGCTGAACGCCGAGTTCAACCGCATCCTGAAGGAACCGGATGTGCAGAAGGCCATTGCCGACACCGGCAGCCAGGCCGGCGGCGGGACGCCCGAGGAATTCGGCGCTTTCATCAAGAGCGAAACCGAGAAGTGGGCCCACGTCATCAAGGCTGGAAACATCCAGCTTCAGTAACCTACCAGGAGTTCTCCCATGGCTTCCCGTCTGATTGATCTGCTCAAGCTGCACCATCCCATCGTCCAGGCGCCCATGGCTGGCGGCGCCACGACGGTGGAGCTGGTATCCGAAGCATCGAAGGCGGGAGTCCTGGGGTCTCTCGGGGCGGCCTATATGAGCCCCGAGCAGATCGAAGCGACCGCGCGCGACATTCGCGCGCGCACGCCGCTGCCATTCGCCATCAATCTCTTCGCGTCGGTGCCGCAAGAACCCGTGCGCGGCGACACGGATCGAATGCTGGCGCTGATGGCGCGCTACCACCAGCAATTGGGGCTGACGCCTCCCACCGCGCCGGGCCCGCAGGCGGATCCCTTGCCGGAACAGATCGAAGCCATCCTGCGCGTGCGTCCGGCCGTCTTCAGCTTTACTTTCGGCCGCATGCCGGCCGCCGCCATCGCGCGCTGCCGCGAGCTGGGCATTCTGACCGTAGGCACCGCGACCACGGTGCGCGAAGCGGTCGCGCTCGAGCAGGACGGCGTGGATGCCATCGTCGCGCAGGGTGCCGAAGCCGGGGGCCACCGCGGCACATTCCTGGGCGGTTTCGAGGAATCGCTGATCGGCACCATGGCGCTGGTACCCCAAGTGGTCGACGCGGTTTCCGTCCCCGTTATTGCATCCGGCGGCATCATGGACGGCCGTGGCATCGCTGCCGCGCTGGCCCTGGGCGCCGATCTGGCACAAATGGGGACGGCCTTCCTGACCACCGAGGAATCCGGCATCAATGAAGCCTACAAGGCCCTCTTGCCCGCCTCCCGGGCGGAGCAATCCCGCGTAACCCGGGCCTTTTCGGGGAGACCGGCCCGCGGCATCGAAAACGCCTTCATGCGCGAGGCAGACGCCATCGCGGCCGACATCCTGCCGTACCCGTTGCAGAATGCGTTGACGCGTCCCATGCGCACGGCAGGCGGCAAGGCGGGCGACACCGAAGTGCTGTCCCTGTGGGCCGGCCAGGGAGCCCCGCTGGCGCGACGCGAGACCACCGCCGACCTGGTCCGGCGACTGGCGCGCGAGACCGCTACGGCGCAGGCTCGCCGCTGAGCGTATTGTTCCCGCAACCGAAAACACTGTTCCACTAACGCCCCCCCGCGTTGTGATTGCGTAGCGGCGGGCTACAATGGCGCCTCGCCGCTGGGAGCGCAGGCCCGACCTCGCCCCTGGCATATGAGTAACAGGGCGCTTCCCGACGCCGCCTGTCTTCGCCGCGCCGGCCGCATGCATTGCCGGACGCGTCGACCGGACAGCAGGGCAAGCTCCGCCGCCGAAACACCCTTTCGTTGCCCATGCCCGCTCAAACCAGCAAGACCACGGAATTCGCCCTGCGCCTGGAAGGTGTGGCGCTAGGCTACGGTGATTTCACCGTCTTGCGCGATATCTCCATGGACGTGCGCGCCGGCCAGGTGGTCGCCATCATGGGCGGCTCGGGTTCCGGCAAGACCACGCTGTTGCGCGCGGCCACCGGCCAGCTCACCGCGCAGCGGGGCCGGGTGCTGGCCTTCGGCCAGGACATGGCCAACGTCACCCGCGCCGAACTGCAATCGCTGCGCACGCGCATGGGCGTGCTATTCCAGCAAGGCGCGCTATTCACCGACCTGAACGTGTTCGAAAACGTGGCGTTCCCACTGCGCGAACACACGCAACTGGCGGAACCGGAAGTCACCGAGCGCGTGCTGGACAAGCTCGACGCCGTGGGCCTGCGCGCAGCCGCGCACCTCAAAGTGGCGGAGATCTCCGGCGGCATGGCCCGACGCGTAGCCCTGGCCCGCGCCGTGGTGCTGGAGCCCGAACTCATTCTTTACGACGAACCGTTTGCCGGGCTGGACCCGATCTCGCTGGGCATTACCGCCCGCCTCATCCGCAGCCTGGCCGACCGTCTCGGCTGCGCCTCGGTGTTGATTACGCACGACGTGCAGGAATCCTTTTCCATCGCGGACCAGGTGTACCTGGTCGGCCAGGGCAAGCTTGCCGCCGCAGGCACGCCGGAAACGCTATCGGCCTCGCAGGACCCCTACGTGCAGCAGTTCCTCAAAGGGGAACCCGACGGCCCGGTCGCGTTCCAATACCCGGAAACGCCCGCTTTCAAGAAGTGGCTTTCGCAACAGGAGGGCCGCCGCGCATGAGCGGATCCAACAATGCCATCGGCGCGCTGGGCGGCTGGGTACGCACCCGCGTTTCCGGCATCGGCTACTTCACCCGGTTCTTCGGCGCCATGCTGGCGCGCAGCGGCATAGCGCTGTCGCGTCCGCGCCTGGTGTCGCAGCAGGTCCATTTCATCGGCAACTATTCGCTGCTGATCATCGCCGTGTCCGGCATGTTCGTGGGCTTCGTGCTGGGCCTGCAGGGCTATTACACGCTGAACCGCTACGGCTCGGAAGAAGCGCTGGGCCTGCTGGTAGCCCTGTCGCTGGTGCGCGAACTGGGGCCCGTGGTCACGGCACTGCTATTCGCGGGCCGCGCGGGCACATCGCTCACGGCGGAAATCGGCCTGATGAAGGCCGGCGAACAACTCGCGGCCATGGAAGTCATGGCCGTGGACCCCATACGACGCGTGCTGGTGCCGCGCCTGTGGGGCGGCATCATCGCCATGCCCATCCTGGCGGCGGTGTTCTCCATGGTGGGCATACTGGGCGGCTGGGTCGTGGGCGTGCTCATGATAGGCGTGGATGCCGGCGCGTTCTGGTCGCAGATGCAGAACGGCGTGGACGTCTGGGCCGACGTGGCCAACGGCGTCATCAAGAGCCTGGTCTTCGGCGTCACGGTGACGCTGGTCGCGCTTTACGAAGGCTGGCAGGCCAAACCCACCCCTGAAGGCGTTGCCCGCGCGACCACGCGCACCGTGGTGGTGGGCTCCCTGGCGGTACTTGGGCTGGACTTCCTGCTCACCGCCTTGATGTTTGGAAATTGATACGGATCGATCATGTCTCGCGAAAAAACCGACTTCTGGGTAGGCCTGTTTGTATTGCTGGGCGCGGTCGCGCTGGCATTCCTGGCGTTGCGTGCCGGCAACTTGAGCACCTTTTCTTTCGCTCCGACCTATACGCTGACGGCCAACTTCGATAACGTAGGCGGCCTCAAGGTGCGCGCGCCCGTCAAGAGCGCCGGGGTCGTCGTGGGCCGGGTTGCCGGTATCTCGTTCGATGACAAGACCTTCCAGGCGATCGTCTCGGTCAACCTGGAAACGGCCTACCAGTTCCCCAAGGACACTTCGGCGTCCATCCTGACGTCTGGCCTGCTGGGCGAACAGTACCTGGGCCTGACCGCGGGCAGCGAAGAGGAAAACTTTGCCGACGGCGGCAAGATCCGCTACACGCAAAGTGCCGTGGTGCTTGAACAACTGATCAGCCAGTTCCTGTACGGGTCGGCGGAGAAGCAAGGATCGAACGCGCCGGAACCCGCCGCGAAAACGCCAAATTAAAGACAATGCGACAGACGCGGTAACAGCTGCGCGTCCAAGGTACGCAATATCATAAGAATCGTTGATAGGGATGCCCTGATCATGAATAAGAAAGCTATTTGCAGGATTGCCACCGTCGCCGCCGCGGGCGCGCTGATGGCAGGCTGCGCCGCACCGCAGAACCCGGATCCGCGCGACCCCTGGGAAGGCTTCAACCGGGGCGTCTACAAGTTCAACGATACGGTCGACCGCGCCGTCTTCAAGCCGGTGGCGCAGGCCTACACCTTCGTCACGCCGCAGCCGGTGCGCAGCTGCGTGCACAACATCTTCAGCAACGTCGGCGACCTCTGGTCCGGCGCCAACAGCTTCCTGCAAGGCCGCGGCCACGACTTCGTCAACACGCTGGGCCGCTTCCTGTTCAACACCACCATGGGCGTGGGCGGCTGCTTCGACGTTGCCTCGGCCAATGGCGCGCGCCGCATTCCGAACGACTTCGGCACGACGCTGGGCGTCTGGGGCTTCAGCCAGGGTCCGTACCTGGTGCTGCCGTTCTTCGGCTCGTCGTCCGTACGCGATGGCGTCGGCCTGATGGGCGACTACGCCGGCACGACCTACGGCTACATGGGCGTGGACTCCATCGACAACGTCCGCCTGCGCAACTCGCTGTGGGGTCTGCGCGTGGTCGACACCCGCGCCAGCCTGCTGAGCGCCACCGACACGATCGACCGCGTTGCGCTCGATCCCTACAGCTTCGTGCGCGACGCCTATCTGCAACGCCGCGCCGCCATGGTGCTGGGCCAGAAGGTGGACGACGAGTCCACGCTGCCCAACTATGAAGACGACGAGGACGATGCCGCCCCCGCTGCGCAACCGGCTGCCCAGCCGGCGGCGCAACCCGCGGCGCAACCTGCGGCCAAGTAAGCCGCAGCGTTGCGTCATCAGTGCAAGTAAGGAGTTTTGATGCGAGTTTCCTTTGTTTCCCTGCTACAGCGTCTGGTTTTCGCGGGCCTCTTGGGCCTGGGCCTGACCGCGGGCGTGCAGGCCAAACCCGACCCCAATGGCCCTCCCGAGCAATTCGTGCTCGCCGCTGCCAATGAGGCCCTGGACGTGCTGAAGGCCGACGGCGCCGTCAAGGCCGGCAACACCGCCCGCATCAACCAGGTCGTCAACGAGCACATCCTGCCCTACGTCAACTTCCAGAAGACCACGCGCCTGGCCACCGGCCGCTACTGGCGCCAGGCCACCGACCAGCAGAAGAAGGACCTGGCCCAGGCCTTCCGCGGCACGCTGGTGCGCACTTATAGCGGCGCGCTGACCCGCGTCACGTCCAGCACCTCGGTCCGCGCGCTGCCGTTCCGCGGCGACCCGAAGGCCGACGACGTCGTCGTGCGCACGCTGATCACCCAAGGCAACGACCAGCCGACGGGCGTGGATTACCGCCTGGAAAAGACCGCGCAGGGCTGGAAGATCTACGACATGAACGTCGAAGGCATCTGGCTGATCGAGAACTACCGCAACCAGTTCGCACAGCAGATCAACCAGAATGGCATCGACGGCCTGATCCAGGCGCTGAACCAGCGCAACCAGTGACCGTCCTTGCGGCTATGGCGGCCCGGCGCACCCTTTGGGGTCCGCCGGGCCGATTATTTTAGGGACGGACCAGTCGCGCGCACCGGGAAATGCCGGGGCCCGCGGCCTTTGCCGCAGCCGCGCGCTTATATAATGATCAATTCGCTCTTTTCGGGCCATCTCCCCCCGTCATGTCCGCCGTCAGTCTAGAAAACGTCTCCAAGATCTACTCCCCGCGCCAGCGCGGCTGGCAGAAGCTGCTGGGTCGCGCGCCCGCGGCCGGCTTCCAGGCGCTGAACGATGTCAGCCTGAACATCGAGCACGGCGAGTTTTTCGGCCTGCTCGGCCCCAATGGCGCCGGCAAGACCACGCTGATCTCGATCCTGGCGGGCCTGGCGCACGCGACCTCGGGCCGCGCCACGGTCTGTGGGTATGACGTCGTGGCCGACTACAAGTCGGCGCGACGGGCGTTGGGCGTGGTGCCGCAAGAGCTGGTCTACGACCCGTTCTTCACGGTGCGCGAGACCTTGCGCATTCAGTCCGGCTATTTCGGCCTGCGCAAGAACGACGACTGGATCGATGAAATCCTGTTCAACCTGGGGCTGGCCGACAAGGCCAACTCCAATATGCGGGCGCTGTCCGGCGGCATGAAGCGCCGCGTGCTGGTGGCGCAGGCGCTGGTGCACCGACCGCCCGTGATCGTGCTGGACGAGCCCACCGCCGGCGTGGACGTGGACCTGCGGCGCACGCTGTGGGAGTTCATCTCGCGCCTGAACAAGGCCGGCCACACCATCATGCTGACCACCCACTACCTGGAAGAAGCGGAAGCCCTGTGCGGCCGCATCGCCATGCTCAAGCGCGGCCGCATCGTGGCCCTGGACACCACCCAGGCCTTGATGGCCCGCGTCGGCGGGGTCGATCTCGAAGACGCCTTCGTGCGCATCATGCACGAAGGCGACGAGAAGCCCGCGCCCGCCCTGGAACCCGAAGAGATCTCGTCATGACCCAGCCCGCAGCGACCGCCAGCCAGCCGCTGGTGCAACCCCGCCTGGATGCGGGGTCCGGCTTCCCGACCTTGCTGCGCAAGGAACTGCTGCGCTTCTGGAAGGTCAGCTTCCAGACCATCGCCGCGCCCGTCATCACAGCCCTGCTGTACCTGCTGGTCTTCGCCCACGTGCTGGAAGGGCGCGTCATGGTGTACGGCAGCGTACCCTACACGGCGTTCCTGATTCCCGGGCTCATGATGATGAGCATGCTGCAGAATGCCTTCGCCAACCCCTCGTCCTCGCTGATCCAGAGCCGCATCACGGGCAACCTGGTCTTCATGCTGCTGCCCCCGCTGTCGCACCGGGACATCTTCGCCGCCTATGTGCTGGCGGCGATCGTGCGCGGCCTCGCGGTCGGACTGTGCGTGTGGGTAGTGGCGCTGTTCTTTGTGTCGCTGATTCCGGCTCACCCGCTGTGGCTGGCCGTCTTCGCGGTGCTGGCCTGCGGCATCATGGGCGTGCTGGGCCTGATCGCCGGCCTGTGGTCCGAAAAATTCGACCAGCTCGCCGCCTTCCAGAATTTCCTCATCATGCCGGCCACCTTCCTGTCCGGCGTGTTCTATTCCATCCATACGCTTCCCGCCTTCTGGCAGGGCGTGTCCCACTGGAACCCCATCTTCTACACCATCGACGGTTTCCGCTACGGATTCTTCTCGGTGTCGGACGTCTCCCCCTGGCGCAGCCTGGCGGTGGTGACGGGGGTGTTCCTCGCGCTATCGCTCTATGCGCTGCGGCTACTGGCCAGCGGCTACAAACTCAGGAACTGACGTCCATGCTTCCCACTCCCGCGCAAGTCCGCCAATACATCGCGGACGGCCTGCCCTGTGAACATCTCGACGTGCAAGGCGACGGCTCGCATTTCGACGCGGTCATCGTCAGCACCGCCTTCGAAGGCAAGCGCCTCATCCAGCGCCATCAATTGGTCTATGCCGCCCTCGGCGATCGCATGAAGGCCGAGATCCATGCTCTGTCCATGCGCACCCTGACTCCCGCCGAATACCAGCAAGCAGGCAAATAATGGACAAGCTACGCATCACCGGAGGTTCGCGCCTGCACGGCGAAATCTCCATCTCCGGCGCCAAGAATTCGGCCCTACCCATCCTGTGCGCCGGCCTGCTGACCTCCGACGCGCTCACCCTGAGCAACGTGCCGCACCTGAACGACACGGCCACCATGCTGCGCCTGCTGGGCCGCATGGGCATGCGTGCCGAGCGCGGCGCGGACGGCACCGTCACGCTGCAGGCCAACCAGGTAGACAAGCTGGAAGCCCCCTACGAGCTCGTCAAGACCATGCGGGCTTCGATCCTGGTACTGGGTCCGCTCCTGGCGCGCTTCGGTGAGGCCCGTGTGAGCCTGCCCGGCGGCTGCAGCATCGGCCAGCGCCCGGTGGACCAGCACATCAAAGGCCTGGCGGCACTGGGCGCGGAAATCAGCATCGAACACGGCTTCGTGGTGGCCCGCGCCAAACGCCTGAAGGGCGCCTCCGTGCGCACCGACATGGTCACCGTCACCGGCACTGAAAACCTGCTGATGGCCGCGGTACTGGCCGAGGGCCAGACCGTGCTTGAGAACGCCGCGTGCGAACCCGAAGTGGTGGACCTGGCTGAATTGCTCATCAAAATGGGTGCGCGCATCCAGGGGCACGGCACCGGCCGCATCGTTATCGACGGCGTGGATCGCCTGCATGGCGCCGAACACCGCGTCATCTCCGACCGCATCGAAGCCGGCACTTTCCTGTGCGCCGTGGGCGCGGCCGGCGGCGACATCGTCCTGCGCAACACGGACGCGGGCATCCTCGGCGCCACCCTGAGCAAACTGACCGAAGCCGGCCTTGCCATCGAGACCGGCCCGGACTGGATCCGCTGCGCCATGTCCTCGCGCCCCCGCGCCGTGGGCTTTCGCACGCTGGAATACCCGGGCTTCGCCACCGATATGCAGGCCCAGGTCATGGCGCTGAACGCCGTGGCGGAAGGCACCTCGGTGATCGTCGAGACCATCTTCGAAAACCGCTACATGCACGTGCAGGAACTGCGCCGCATGGGCGCGGACATCGACATCGACGGCCACACCGCCATCGTGCGCGGCGTGCCGAAGCTGTCGGGCGCCACGGTCATGGCCACCGACCTGCGCGCCTCGGCCAGCCTGGTCATCGCCGGCCTGGCGGCCGACGGTGAAACCCTGGTGGACCGCATCTATCACCTGGACCGCGGCTACGACCAGATGGAAGTCAAACTGCGCGCCTTGGGCGCGAACATCCAACGCGTTACCGGCAAGGAACAGGCATGAAAAGTAATAGCCTCCACGCTGCGCCTTCGGCTTACTGCCCCCCGATGGGGAATGTCTATCTTGAGGCGGCTCGGCGATGAACAATGCCCCCGTCATCCCCCCCCTGACCCTGGCGCTGTCCAAAGGGCGCATTTTCGAAGAGACCATGCCCCTGCTGGCGGAGGCAGGCATTGAAGTCCCCGAGAATCCCGAAAGCTCCCGCAAGCTGATCCTGCCCACCAGCGACCCCGGCCTGCGCCTGATCATCGTGCGCGCCTCGGATGTGCCCACCTACGTGCAGTATGGCGCGGCCGACCTCGGCATCGCGGGCAAGGATGTGCTCATCGAGCACGCCAAGGAACAGCCCGGCGGCCTGTACCAGCCCATCGACCTGAACATCGCCAAGTGCCGCCTGGCCGTGGCCGTGCGCAAGGGCTTCGACTACGAAGGCGCCGTCCATCAGGGCGCGCGCCTGCGCGTGGCCACCAAGTATGTCCAGTCAGCCCGTGAACACTTCGCGGCCAAGGGTGTGTACGTGGACATCATCAAGCTGTATGGTTCGATGGAACTGGCGCCGCTGGTGGGACTGGCCGACTGCATCGTGGACCTGGTGTCCACCGGCGGAACCTTGCGCGCCAACGACCTCGTCGCGGTGGAAGACATCATGCCGATCTCCTCGCGCCTGATCGTCAACCAGGCCGCCCTCAAGACCCGCGGCGACCGCCTGCAACCGTTGCTGGATGCCTTCGAGAGAGCCGCCTCCCGCAACGCCTGACCTTCGCCCGCCGCGACGCGCGGCGGCCGCTACCTGCTTGCCCCATGACGCCATGGCCCTGATCAATCGTCTCGACTCCCGCGATCCCGGATTCAAATCCGCCCTGTCCACGCTGCTGGCCTTCGAGGCCACCGAGGACGAATCCATCGACCGCGCCGCGGCCGGCATCCTGGCCGACGTACGCGCCCGCGGCGATGCCGCGCTGGTGGAATACACGCAGCGCTTTGACCGCATGCCCGGCGCATCGGCCCAGACGCTGGAGATCCCCAAAGCCGAATGGCAGGCTGCCCTGGCCGCGCTGCCGGCCGCGCAACGCAACGCGCTGGAAGCGGCCGCCGACCGCGTGCGCAGCTATCACGAACGCCAGCGCGCCGAGACCTGGACCTACACCGACGCGGACGGCACCATGCTGGGCCAGCAGGTGACGCCGCTCGACCGCGTGGGCCTGTACGTGCCGGGCGGCAAGGCTGCCTACCCGTCCTCGGTGCTGATGAACGCCATTCCGGCCAAGGTCGCGGGCGTGCAGGAACTGATCATGGTCACGCCGACGCCCGACGGCGCGCGCAATCCCATCGTGCTGGCTGCCGCGGCGATCGCCGGCGTGGACCGCGTCTTCGCCATCGGCGGCGCGCAGGCCGTGGGCGCGCTGGCCTACGGCACCCCCACCGTGCCGGCCGTCGACAAAATTGTCGGCCCGGGCAACGCCTACGTCGCCGCCGCCAAGCGCCGCGTGTTCGGCGTGGTCGGCATCGACATGATTGCCGGCCCCAGCGAAATCCTGGTCATCTGCGACGGCAAGACGCCGGCCGACTGGATCGCCATGGATCTGTTTTCGCAGGCCGAGCACGACGAACTCGCCCAATCCATCCTGCTGTGCCCGGACGCCGCCTTCATCGAAGAAGTCCAGGCCTCGATCGAACGCCTGCTGCCCACCATGCCGCGCGCCGACATCCTGCGCGTCAGCCTGGCCAACCGCGGCGCGCTGATCCTGGTGCAGGACCTCGAAGAGGCATGCCGGATCGCCAACGACATTGCGCCTGAACACCTGGAAATCTCCACCGAGCATCCCGAGAAATGGACCGCGCAGATCCGCCATGCCGGCGCGATCTTCATGGGCCGCTTCAGCTCCGAATCCCTGGGCGACTACTGCGCCGGCCCCAACCACGTGCTGCCGACCTCGCGCACGGCCCGGTTTTCGTCGCCGCTGGGCGTCTACGATTTCCAGAAGCGATCCAGCCTGATCCAGGTTTCGCATCAGGGCGCCCAGAAGCTGGGCCGCATCGCCGCCGAACTGGCGCTGGGCGAGGGCCTGCAAGCGCATGCCGCCAGCGCCCAGTACCGGATCGACCAGCCATGAGCCTGCCAGGCCGCCCCGAAGGCGACTACCGGAACGCGCCACACGAAGGCAGTCCGGTGAGCGCCGCTCCCGCGGCAGGCATCGCCGGCCGCATTGCCGGCACCGTCCGGGCGGACATCCGCGAGCTGGCCGCGTATCCCGTGGCCAATGCCGAGGGCTGTATCAAGCTCGACGCCATGGAATGCCCCTACGAGCTGCCCGAGGCAGTACGCGAGGACATCGCCCGCGCCGTGCGCGACACGCCGCTGAACCGCTATCCCGCCGCTGATCTGTCGGCGCTGGAGCAGGCCGTGAAAGCCGCCTTCGGCGTGCCCGACGCGGCGGACGTGCTGTTTGGCAATGGCTCGGACGAGCTCATCCACATCATCGTCCAGGCCTGCTGCAATCCGGGCGACGCAGTGCTCTCGCCCTGGCCGTCGTTTGTCTACTTCGACATGGCCGCGCGCTTCGACCACGCCCGCTTCATCGGCGTGCCGCTGACAACTGACCTGACTCTGGATTTGCCGGCCATGCTGGCCGCCATCCGCGAACATCAGCCCAAGGTCGTGTTCCTGGCGGTGCCCAACAACCCCACGGGCGGCCTCTGGTCCGACGAGGACGTGCAGGCCATCATCGCCACCGCTCCCGGCCTGGTCGTGCTGGACGAGGCCTACCAGCCTTTCGCGGACCGCACCTGGATGCCGCAGGTGCTGGACGCGCCCAACGTAGTCGTCATGCGCACGGTGTCCAAGATAGGCCTGGCCGGCCTGCGCTTCGGCTACCTGGCCGGCCACCCGGCCTGGATCGCGGAACTGAATAAAGTCCGCCCGCCCTACAACCTGGACGTGCTGACGCAGGCCACGCTGTCGGCCGTATTGCGGCACAAGCCGGTGCTGGACGAACAGGCCGCCCGCCTGCGCGCGGACCGCGGGCCGCTGGCGGCCGCGCTGGCCCAGTTGCCCGGCGTGCGGGTATTCCCTTCCGCCGGCAACTTCGTTCTTGCCCGCTTTTCCGGCAAGCTGGACGGCAACGCCGTGCATCTTGCCCTGAAAACGCGCAAAATATTGATTCGCAACTTCTCCAACGCCCATCCGCTGCTGGCCGACTGCCTGCGCATCTCGGTGGGCGCCCCGGCTGAAAACGCCGCCTTGCTATCCGCCTTGCAAGAGATTTTGAGTGCTTAACATGCGTACCGCAGAGATCACCCGCAACACCAACGAAACCCGCATCCGCGTGGCCGTCAATCTCGATGGCACCGGCAAGCAGACGATCGACACCGGCGTGCCCTTCCTGGACCACATGCTGGACCAGATCGCGCGCCATGGCCTGATCGACCTCGACATCAAGGCGGAAGGCGACCTGCACATCGACGCGCACCATACCGTCGAAGACGTAGGCATCACGCTGGGGATGGCCATTGCCAAGGCGGTGGGCACCAAGGCCGGCCTGCGTCGCTACGGCCACGCCTACGTGCCGCTGGACGAAGCGCTGTCGCGTGTGGTGGTGGACTTCTCGGGCCGTCCGGGTCTGGAATACCACATCCCCTTTACCCGCGCCCGCATTGGCGATTTCGACGTGGACCTGACCCGCGAATTCTTCCAAGGCCTGGTCAATCACGCGCTGATCACGCTGCACATCGACAACCTGCGTGGCGTCAATGCCCACCATCAGGCGGAAACCGTCTTCAAGGCCTGTGGCCGCGCCCTGCGCATGGCCATGGAAGTCGATCCGCGCATGGGCGACGTCGTGCCCTCCACCAAGGGCGTGCTGTAACGTCCGCCACCCCTCCCGCAGCAGGCAGAAAGAAGTGACCACTATCGCCATCGTCGACTACGGAATGGGCAATTTCCATTCCGTCGCCCGCGCCCTGAAATACGCCGCCCCCGATGCCGACATCCGCATCTGCAGCCAGCCCCAGGAAATCGCCGCGGCCGACCGCGTCGTGTTTCCCGGCCAGGGCGCCATGGCGGACTGCATGCGCACCCTGAATGAATCCGGCCTGCGCGACGCCGTCGTGCGCGCCGCGCGCGAAAAGCCCCTCCTGGGGGTCTGCGTGGGCGAACAGATGCTGTTCGACTCCAGCGAGGAAGGCGGCACGTCCTGCCTGGGGCTGTTCCGCGGCGTGGTGCGCCGCTTCTCGGGCCCGGGTTTCGCGGAGCCCGTGGGCAGCGACGACGCCTGCGTGGCCGACACCGGCGCGGCCGGACTGGCCGATACCCGCCCCGAACGCCTCAAGGTTCCGCACATGGGATGGAACAAAGTCCGCCAGACGCGCTCTCATCCTATCTGGGCCGGTATTCCGGACGACACCCATTTCTATTTCGTCCATAGCTACTACGCCGACCCGGAAGATCCGGACCTGACTGTTGGTGAAACCGAGTATGGCCTCGCCTTTACCTGCGCGGTGGCGGCAGCTAACATTTTCGCGGTGCAGTTTCACCCCGAAAAGAGCGCCGAGCACG
The DNA here is from genome assembly GCF_035282245.1 of Achromobacter sp. D10. Lineage (NCBI taxonomy): Bacteria > Pseudomonadati > Pseudomonadota > Betaproteobacteria > Burkholderiales > Alcaligenaceae > Achromobacter > Achromobacter sp. D10. The sequence goes on along the minus strand of NZ_JAYJLE010000001.1, from coordinate 816,905 downwards.
GTTTGCGCCTGTATCGCAATTTTGTAGACTGGCAGCCGTAGGCTCCGAGCCCACGCCCGCCAGCCCTTTCAACCCCTATATTTTTTCGCTGCCCACCATGCTGCTGATCCCCGCCATCGATCTCAAAGACGGGCGCTGCGTGCGCCTGCGCCAGGGTGACCTGGACGATGCAACGGTGTTCTCTGAAGACCCCGCCGCCATGGCCAACCGCTGGCTGGACCAAGGCGCGCGCCGCCTCCATCTGGTCGACCTGAACGGCGCCGTCGCCGGCAAACCGAAGAACGAAGCCCCCATCAAGGCGATTCTGGACGCTGTCGGCGACGACATCCCGGTACAGATCGGCGGCGGCATCCGCGACCTCGACACCATCGAGCGCTATCTCGACGCCGGCATCTCCTACGTGATCATCGGCACGGCCGCGGTCAAGAACCCCGGCTTCCTGCAAGACGCCTGCGGCGCCTTTCCGGGCCAGATCATCGTCGGCCTGGACGCCCGCGACGGCAAGATCGCCACCGACGGCTGGAGCAAGCTCACCCGCCACGACGTGCTCGACCTGGCCAAGAAGTTCGAGGACTACGGCTGCGAAGCCATCATCTACACCGACATCGGCCGTGACGGCATGCTCTCGGGTGTCAACGTCGAAGCCACGGTCCGCCTGGCCCAGCACGTGCGCATCCCCGTCTACGCGTCGGGCGGCATCGCCGGCATCCAGGACATCGAAGCCCTGTGCGCCGTCGAAGAAGAAGGCGTCGAAGGCGCCATCCTCGGCCGCAGCATCTACGAAGGCACGCTCGACTTCCAGGCAGCGCAGGCGCGCGCCGACGAATTGGCAAAATGACCACCTCCAGCAGCACCCCCGCGGCCAGCGCGCCCACGCAAAGCGCGCTGACCCGCCGCATCATTCCCTGCCTTGACGTTACCGCGGGCCGCGTCGTCAAAGGCGTGAACTTCGTCAACCTGCTCGATGCCGGCGACCCCGTCGAAATCGCGCGGCGCTACAACGAACAGGGCGCCGACGAACTCACCTTCCTCGACATCACCGCCACCAGCGACGGCCGCGACCTGATCCTGCCCATCATCGAGCAGGTCGCGTCGCAGGTCTTCATTCCGCTGACGGTAGGTGGCGGCGTGCGCCAGGTGTCCGACATCCAGCGCCTGCTGAACGCGGGCGCCGACAAGATCAGCATCAACAGCGCCGCCGTGGCCAATCCGGAGCTGGTCCGGGCCGCCTCGGACTACCACGGCTCGCAATGCGTGGTGGTAGCCATCGACGCTCGCCGCGTGTCGGCCGAAGGCGAACCCGCCCGCTGGGAAGTCTTCACGCACGGCGGCCGCAAGGCCACCGGGCTGGACGCCGTGGCCTGGGCCCGCCGCATGGCCGCCTATGGCGCCGGTGAAATCCTGCTGACCAGCATGGACCGGGACGGCACCAAGTCCGGCTTCGACCTGGAACTCACGCGCGCCGTCTCGGACGCCGTGCCCGTGCCCGTGATCGCATCCGGCGGAGTGGGCAACCTGCAGCATCTGGCCGACGGCGTCACCACCGGCCGCGCCAGCGCGGTCCTGGCCGCCAGTATCTTCCACTTCGGCCAGCACACCGTGGGCGAGTGCAAGCGCTTCATGGCTGGGCAGGGCATTCCTGTACGGATGTGACCCCCCAGAAGCGCCTGCGGCGCTTCCCCCCAGGGAGGCGCCGCGGCGGACCGGCAGAGCCGGATCCACGCGGCCCCGCTGCGGCAGCACCTCGAATTACATAGGCCAGATTGCTTGGCGCGCAATGAAAAACCCGGCTCGGCCGGGCTGAATTGGGGATAGTCTGGATCAGTTTGGGACGCCCCTCTCAGGCGTGCAACAAGGTATTGCCGTAAGATTATGAGTCCCCACGCGCCAGTGGCGGCCTGCAAGGCGCCGCGCGAGGACAACGGATGAATGAGATGAGCAACGAACCCGCCTGGATGGCCGACGTCGTCTTCGACGAAAACGGCCTGATACCCGCCATCGCGCAGGACGCCGAAAACGGCCAGATCATGATGGTGGCCTGGATGAACCGCGAATCGCTCGCCGAAACGGCCGCCACCGGGCGAGCTGTCTACTGGTCGCGTTCGCGCGAGCGCCTGTGGCGCAAGGGCGAGGAATCCGGCCACGCCCAGGAGGTCCATGAACTGCGCCTGGACTGCGACGGCGACGTCATCCTGCTCAAGATCCACCAGCAGGGCGGCATTGCCTGCCATACCGGACGCGCCAGCTGCTTCTACCGCCGCCTGGAAGGCCAGACCGACCAGGCCTCCTGGATCACGGTGGACCCCGTGCTGAAAGACCCCGAACTGATCTACAAATGACCGCTCAAGCCGCAAGCGCCGCCGAAATCCTGGCACGCATCGCCGATACCCTGGAAACCCGCCGCCCTGAAAACGGCGGCGATCCCCAAGCCTCCTATTCCGCCAAGCTGCTGGCCAAGGGCCCGGACGCCTTCCTCAAGAAAATCGGCGAGGAAGCCACCGAACTCGTCATGGCCGCCAAGGATGGCGTGCCGGACCGCATCGTCAGTGAAACCGCCGACCTGTGGTTCCATTGCCTGGTGGCCTTGACGCATTTCAGGCTGCGGCCCGAAGACGTATTGGCCGAACTGGCCCGCCGCGAAGGCCTGTCCGGCCTGGTGGAAAAGGCCAGCCGCCCGCAAGACTGAACACGGAACCCGGAAAAATGAGCGACAACTGTATCTTCTGCAAGATCGCCGCTGGCGAGATCCCGTCCAAGAAAGTCTACGAGGACGAGGACTTTGTTGCGTTCCACGACATCAATCCGGCCGCGCCGGTACATTTATTGCTGATCCCTCGACGTCATGTCACATCCATGCAGGATATTAAGGGGGAGGACGCAGAATGGTTGGGTAGAATGATGTCGTTAGCGCCGCGGCTAGCCGCCGAAAACGGTTGCCGTCCGGGCCCTGATGGCGGATTTCGCATCATGATCAATTCTGGCGTCGAAGGCGGCCAGGAAGTCCCGCATCTGCATTTCCACATCATCGGCGGCTCGCGTCCCTGGAAAGGGCGCGTGGCCCCCACCGCGTAATTCGGAGAAACATCATGGGTAGTTTCAGCATCTGGCATTGGTTGGTTGTCCTGGTCATCGTGGCGCTGATTTTCGGCACCAAAAAGCTGCGCAACATCGGCTCGGACCTGGGCGGCGCGGTCAAGGGCTTCAAGGAAGGCATGAAGGACGCCAACGGCGACAAGCCGGCCGAACCGATCGCGCAGCAGCGCGTCTCCGGCGAAACCATCGACGTGCAGGCCAAGGAAAAATCCAACTCCTGAGCGCCTGCTCGGCTCCCGGGCCGTCCTGAACAGGCCGGCCCTTATTGCATCCACTCCCGAGCGGCCGTCGAATGTTTGATGTCAGCTTCACTGAACTGATGGTGATCGGCGTCATTGCCCTGATCGTCATCGGCCCCGAACGCCTGCCCAAGGTTGCCCGCACCGTCGGCCACCTGCTCGGGCGCGCGCAACGTTACGTCAATGACGTGAAATCCGATATCCAGCGGGAAATCGAACTCGACGAACTTCGCAAGTTCAAGAGCGAGATGGAAGATGCCGCCCAGGGCGTGCAGAAGTCGCTGAACGAAACCCAGGCCTCGCTGCAGGAACCCGTCCAGCAATTCCGCGCGGAACTCGACGAAGTCGCGCGCGAAGCCAGCATCAAGGCCGAGCCAGCCGCCGCCAGCGCGCCCCCGGCCGAACCCGAACGCAGCATCGCGCCCCCGCCCGGCCAGAACCATAGCCTGGATCTGGATCTGCCTGCGGTGCAGACACCTGCCCCCGCTGCCACTGAACAACCCGCGCCCAGCGCGCCCAAGGCCGACGACGCCGCGCCCGCCGCCAAGCCCGTCGCGCCCTCCGGAACCCCGACGTGACCCAGGACGCCTCCCAAGAAGAAGGCCAGCAGGAGACCTTCATCTCCCACCTGGTCGAGCTGCGCACCCGTTTGCTGCGCGCCGCTGCCGCCGTGATCGGCGTATTCATCGTGCTGTTCATTTACCCCGGCGCGTCGGCCATCTACGACGTGCTGGCCCAGCCCATGCTGGCTTCGCTGCCGGAAGGCACGCGCATGATCGCCACCGGCGTCATCACGCCATTCATGGTGCCGGTCAAGGTCACGATGATGGCCGCGTTCATCGTCGCACTGCCCGTGGTGCTCTACCAGGCCTGGGCCTTCGTGGCACCCGGCCTGTACCGGCACGAAAAGCGCCTGGCGCTGCCGCTCATCATCTCCAGCACCTTCCTCTTCATCGCGGGGATGGCGTTCTGCTATTTCGTGGTGTTCCGCACGGTGTTCCACTTCATCGCTACGTTCGCCCCGCAATCCATCACGCCGGCGCCGGATATCGAGGCCTACCTGAGCTTCGTCATGACGATGTTCATGGCCTTCGGCATCACGTTCGAAGTGCCCGTGGCAGTGGTGCTGCTGGTGAAGATGGGCGTGGTCGAACTATCCAAGCTGAAGGCCGCTCGCGGCTACGTGGTGGTCGGCGCCTTCATCATCGCCGCCGTGGTCACCCCGCCCGACGTGGTCAGCCAGTTCATGCTGGCCGTGCCGCTGTGCCTGTTGTATGAAGTCGGCTTGATCTGCGCTCGCATGGTGACGCCAAAACCGGATGCGCAAAGCGAGGCCGGTTCGGACTCGCTGACTGAACGCCACTGACCTGCACCGACGGTCCTGCCCACGAAGCAGGACCGTTTCACCTTGTGGGCGACCCGCGGCGAATCTACATTGCCCTTATGTCACTCGCCCAACGGCTGCACACCCTGATGCGGTGGCGCGGCATCAAAAGCCAAAATCAATTGGCGCGCATCTCCGGCGTACCGCAATCGTGCATTCATCGGATCCTCGTGCGCGAGGATCGCTATTCGCCGTCGCGCACCACCTTGCTGCGGCTGGCGCGCGCGCTGGACACCAGCGTGCCCTGGCTGACGGATGGCGTGGGTCCGGAAGGGGACGCGCCTCCCAGCAGCGCCAATCCCCTGGACATCGCCACCGACGGCTACCTGGCGGAAATCTCCGCGCTGCTGCGGCATCAGCCCGACAGCATCAAGAAAACCATCCTGTCGGCGGTACGCCTCATGGTGAAGCCGCCCGCCGCACCCGCTCCCGGGCCACGCTCGTCCTAGCGTGGTTTTCCGGGACGAGTCCCCACCACTACCGCCAGCTCTGCCGGCTTGCCCGCACGCAATATGCCCAGCTTGGCGCTCTGGCCGGGCGGCAGCTGCGCAATCTCCGACAACAGGCTGGTAGTGTCGGCCATGCGCTTGCCGTTGACGGATTGCACGATGTCGCCCACGCGCAAGCCGCCGCGCGCCGCGGGTCCGTCGCGCATCACCCCCGCGATGATCACGCCCGTCGTATCGCGGTCCAGCCCGAAGGCGCGCGCCAGCTCCGGCGTCACGTCCTGCGGCTCCACACCCAGCCAGCCGCGCTTGACCCCGCCCGTCCTGACGATCTCATCCATGACCTTGCGCGCAATCTCGATGGGCGTGGCGAAGCCTATGCCCATCGACCCGCCCGATTCCGAATAGATGGCGGTGTTGATGCCGACCAGGTTGCCCGCGGCGTCGACCAGCGCGCCGCCCGAATTGCCGGGATTGATCGCCGCGTCGGTCTGGATGAAGTTCTCGTATGTGTTCAGGCCGAGCCCGTTACGGCCGAGCGCCGACACGATTCCCTGAGTCGTCGTCTGTCCCACGCCGAACGGATTGCCGATGGCCAACACCACGTCGCCCACACGCAAGCCCCGATCCGGCGCCAACGTGGCCGCGGGCAGGGCGCGCAAGGTGGCCAGCTTCAGCACGGCCAGATCGGTGTCCGGATCCGCGCCCACCACCTTCGCGGCGTCGCGGCGACCGTCCGCCAGCGCGACCTCGATCGCGTCCGCCGCCTGCACCACGTGATAGTTGGTCAATACGTAGCCGTCCTGGTTCACGATCACGCCAGACCCCAGGCTCGTCGAGGCCTGGCGCCGCGTCACGCCCGGCACCTGGCCGAAGAACTGGCGCAGCACCGGATCGTCAGGCAAGGGGATCAATGGCACGTTCACGTGCTTGGTGGTGTATACGTTGACCACGGAGGGCGCCGCGCGAGCCACGCCATCCGCATAGGACGCCGCGGCGGCGGCGCGTGTGGCAGGCGGCCTTGCCGCGGCGGCTGCGGGCTGCGGGCCGGCCGCCGGCCCTGCCAGGCGCAGCAGGTCGGGCCGCAAGGTCGTCACCACGAATAGAATACCCAGGCAGACCGTGACGGCCTGAGCGAAGATCAGCCAATATCGGCGCATGATTCTGATAGGACTAGCTATGAGTAAAGTGGACTCCCACGTCCTGGCCAATTGGCTGGACGACACCCTGCAAGCGGCGCGCTTCAAAGACTATTGCCCCAACGGGCTGCAGGTGGAAGGCCGATCCGAAATCGCACACATTATCGCCGGAGTCACGGCCAGCGAGGCCCTGCTGCGCGTGGCGGTCGAGCGCGGCGCGGATGCGGTGTTGGTGCACCACGGCTGGCTCTGGCGCAACGAAGATCGCCGCGTCATCGGCACCCGCCGCGCGCGCATGGCCCTGGCCCTGAAAAACGACCTCAATCTGTACGCCTACCACCTGCCGCTGGACGCGCATCCCACGCTGGGCAACAACGCGCAGTTGGCGCGCGTGCTGGGCCTGACGCCCGCGCTGCGCGACGATGGCGCGCCCCAAACCTGTGGCCCCGACAACCTGATCTGGCTCGGGGCTGCCGACGGCGTGGCTACGCTGGGCCAGTTGGGCGAACGCGTGGCCGAGCGCCTGGGGCGCCAGCCGCTGGTGGTGGGCGATCCCGGCCTGCCGCTGGCGCGCGTGGCCTGGTGCACGGGCGGCGCGCAAGGCATGCTGGGCGACGCCGTGGACGCGGGCGCCAGCGCCTACATCACGGGTGAAGTCTCCGAATCCACGGTCCATCTCGCGCGCGAAACCGGCGTGGGCTTCATCGCGGCAGGCCACCATGCCACCGAGCGCTACGGCGCACAGGCATTGGGACAGGCGGTCGCGGAGCGCTTCGGCATCAAGGTCGAATTCGTCGACATCGACAACCCGGCCTGACAGGCACCGCCCACAACCCGCCAACCGCCCCCGCAAGGGGGCGTTTTCATTTCATGGCACCCAGGGTGGCCTGGAACGCCTCGCCGCCCGAATTGGCCCGACTCAGCTACGGGAAAACCAGAGTGCGCGATCAATGCAACGCCTGTGCGTCGCATCTGGTCAATCGCGGTTCTCTCCCTGTCAATTCCGGCCGCAATCCGCCGCCCTAGCATTCCATGCAGCCGCCCGCGGCCGGGCCTGTCCCGGCTGGGCATCCTCCCTGCGGAGCCATTGAATGCTGACACTCTACGACCACCCACGCTCCGGCAACTGCTACAAGGTTCGCCTCTTTCTTGCGCTCATCGGTAAAGACTACCAAAGCACCTTCGTCGACGTGCTGGCCCGCAAGAACCAGACCGATGCGTTCGAGCGCATCAGCGCCTTCCAGCAGATCCCCGCGCTGACCGACGGTGACACCGCCATCTGGGACAGCCACGCCATCCTGCTGCACCTGGCGCATCACTACGCCCCCCAGTGGCTGGCGCCGCTGTCCCGCCTGGGCGCCATGCATGCCTGGATCTCGGTCTCGGCCAACGAAATCGCAAACAGCCTGCAGCCGCTGCGGTTGACGCGTGTCGTCAGCAACGCCGAAGCGGCCCATCACCTGGGCGTCAGCGACGCGCTGCTCGACGTGCCCGGGATGCAGGCCCGCACGGACCGCGTCCTGGGCCGCATGGAAAAGCATCTTGCGGAGAACACCTGGCTGGCTGGCGGCGATGCACCGACCGTAGCCGACATTGCCTGCTACGGCTACACGGCGCTGGCGGAAGAAGCCGACATCGACATGACCGCCTATCGCGCCATCGCGGCATGGCGCAAGCGCATTCAGCAGTTGCCCGGGTACGTGCCGCCGGGCCCGTGAGCCCGCGCGCTACGACAACAACCATTACGACAAGACAAGAGGGAATGACATGGACGCCATCCAGGCCGCGCAGCCTATTGCCCAATCACATCGAAAACCGAACCTGTTCCGGGTCGCCGTGGCGACCGTCATCGGCACCGCCGTCGAAGCCTTCGACTTTCTCGCCTACGGCACCGCCGCGGCACTGGTGTTCAACAAGATCTTCTTTCCGCAATTCGACCCGGTGACCGGCACACTGGCCGCGTTCGGCGCGTTTGCCAGCGGCATGCTCGCGCGGCCCATCGGCGGCATCCTGTTCGGCCACTTCGGCGACCGCATCGGCCGCAAGTCCATGCTGACCCTGAGCCTGCTGCTCATGGGCATATGCACGGTGCTCATCGGGCTGCTGCCGACCTACGAACAGATCGGCATTTCGGCGGCGGTGCTGCTGGTGGTGCTGCGCATCGGCCAGGGGCTGTCGTTCGGCGGCGAGATGGGCGGTGCGATGTTGATGGCCGTCGAACACGCGCCGCCAAAATGGAAGGCGTTTTTCGGCAGCCTGCCGCTGGTAGGCGCGCCCTTGGGCATCCTGCTGTCGGTGGGCTCCTTCGCGCTGGTGACGCGGTTGCCGGAAGAGGACTTCCTGTCCTGGGGCTGGCGCCTGCCGTTTCTCGCCAGTGCCGTGCTCATCGTGGTGGGCCTCTTCATCCGCCACGGCATCGACGAGTCGCCTGAGTTCGAACAGGTCAAACGCGAAAAGGCGCAGGCCAGGCAGTCGCTGGAAGACAAAATGCCGCTGGGAGAATTGCTGCGCGCGCACGGCAAATCGCTGCTGCTGTGCATAGGCTGCAAGATCGCCGAAGTCACGCTGATCTATACCTTCCTCGTTTTCTCGGTGTCCTACGCCGTCTCCAAGCTGGGATTCAGCCGCGCCGACGCGCTGCATGCCCTGCTGTATGGCGCCGGTGTGCTGATGTTCACCATTCCGCTGTTTGGCGTGCTGGCCGACCGCATTGGCGCGCGTCGCGTCTGCGGCTGGGGAGGAATGTTCCTGGGTGTCATGGCCATTCCCATTTTTCTCGCGGTGGGCAGCGGGTCGCTGGTGGCATACAGCCTTGCCGTGTTCATCGCCATGGCCTTCAACTACGCAATCATGATCGCGCCGCAGTCCAGCCTTTACAGCGCCCAGTTTCCCGCGGACCTGCGCTATTCCGGACTTTCCATCGGCGTCCAATTCTCGGCAGCCATCGGCGGCGGCCTGGCGCCGCTGATCTCGGCCACGCTGGTCCAGAAGTTCGACAGCATCCTGCCGGTCGGCGTCTATCTCGCGTTCCTGGGTATCGTCGCGGGCACTTCGGCCTTCCTCATGAAGCCCACGCAACAAGACCTGCGCCGCGGCTGACGCGCGGGATCCGGCCCTGTGCCGGCGGCGCGGAACTACGCGCCGCCGCTTCCGGCCGTCTTGCGATACACGGCGGGGGACATGCCGAAACGTTCATGGAAGCGCCGGATGAAATGGCTCGCATGCTGAAAGCCGCAAGACGCAGCGATTTCCTTGATCTCCACGTGCGAGCGCCGAGGATCCTCCAGCGCTTCCCGCGCAAGTTGCAGGCGGCGTTCGCGCACATAGCTGGTGTATTGCAGCGACCGCATCTTGAACAAGCGGTGCACCCAGCGCGTAGTCACGCGCAGCACATCCGCCACTGCCTGCACCGAGAGTTCCGGATCGGTGATATGGGCGTCGATATAGCTGGCAAGCACCTGCCAGTTATCCGCGGGCGCGCGCGCATCTCCCGGTATCTTTTCCAACGCCTGGCTGGTGTAGATGGACGCCAGCAAGGCCAACAATGCCTGTTCGGCGAACAGCGACGAGGTGGGATTGGATTCCGCCTTGTCGAAGAACACATGATGCAGGCAGCGATGGGCGGTTTGCACCATGGGCAGGCCGGCCACGCCGCGCTGCGCGGTGAACTGCGACATCGCAAGACTATGCGCGCCCAACAGGCGCGACAGCGGCCCCTTGACCACCACGATGCGCGAATCGGTGTACATCCGGATCTCGGACGGCAGCGCGGTCGTCCGGAAAATGATGTCGCCAGGTTCCAGCGGCAGGGTGGCCTCGTTCTGGACGATGACGCCGTGTCCCGCGATCACGAAGCTTGCGAGGAATTCCGCATGTTCCAGATCAGCCGCGTGCTCCGCGCGGTGCTGCACGCTGATCGGCGTGGACTCCAGGCTCACCACCAATCCGCCTGCGCGCAGGCGACAGGCCTGCAATTGCAGGCGGGGATGTTCGGTCAAGGCCCGGAATTCGCCCGGCAGCACCAGCTTGTCCAGTTCGCGCTCGTAGCCGGCAATCTCCTGCGCATAGAAAGGGCGGAATTGCGGCGCGAAGTTAAGGTCCGCCTCGGTACAGGCGGGCCGGACGGAATGAGGGGCGGTGTGGCTGGCGCGTGGCATGCTCGGAACACTCGATCGGGCCGGCCAACAATGGCCGAAAAGCGCCCACCGTCCTGTCGCTTTGGATCAACCCACGTTCGTGATCGGTCAATCGCCGGCAGCGGAGGCGGGCGTGTAATTAAGCCATTATCCCCAAGGAGACCCCATGCTGGAAAAACAAGCCCATGCCGACGCCTTCTTTGCGCGCTCCGCGAACAAGCTCGACTTCGGGAACTGGGGCGAGAAGGAAAAGGTTGCCCTGAGCTGCCGCATTCTCGCCAGTGAAGGCCATTCAGAAACCCTGGCGGGCCAGATCACCGTGCGCAAGGAGGACGGCACGTTCCTGACAACGCCCATGGCCCAGGCCTTCGATGAAATTGTCCCGGACTCGGTCATCCGCATCAATGAGAACATGGAGGCGCTCGAAGGCCCGGGCACGCCCAACCCGGCCGTGCGTTTCCACTTCTGGGTCTATCGCCAGCGGCCCGACGTGCAATGCATCATCCACACGCATCCACCCTATGTCTCGACGCTGTCCATGACGGGCCAGCCGCTGGTCGTCGCGCACATGGACGCCACGCCATTCCATAACGATTGCGCCCACCTGAAGGAATGGCCCGGCCTGCCCATCGCCGACCAGGAGGGTGAAATCATTTCCGCGGCGCTTGGCGACAAGCGCAGCATTCTGCTGGCAAACCACGGCTTTCTGGCCGCCGGATCCTGCATCGAGGAAGCGCTGTACCTGTCGGTGCTGATCGAGCGCGCGGCCCGCAACCAATTGCAGGCCGCCGCCGCGTATGGCGAGGTGAAGCCGGTGAACGATGCGCTGGCAGCCGAATCGCACGACTTCCTGCTGAAGCCCAGCATCGTGCGCGCAAGCTTCGCCATGTTCGCGCGTCGCATCGAACGGCAAATGGCTGCGGGGCGGGACTAACGGGGAAAAAGACCAGGCAGCGTGTCGTTCAGCGGAGGCCGGCATGCGCCGGCGGGAACGACCGCTCGCCGAGGCCCGGACCCGCGCGTCTGCGCCGAACCCGGGCCTGCGGCATAGTCGAATCAGGGCTTCTTGAGCAGGTCGCGGATTTCGCGCAGCAGGGCCACATCTTCGGGCGTGGCAGCGGGCGCCGGCGCCTCTTCGGCCTTGGTGCGGGCCTTGTAGATGGCCTTGACCATCCAGAAAATCACGAAGGCCAGCAACACGAAGTTGATGATGATCGTGACGAAGTTGCCCCACGCAAACACGTTGGCGCCGGCCTTGGTGAGATCGGCGTAGGTCATGGGGCCGTTGTAGCCGGCCGGCATCGACAGAACCAGGAATTTGTTCGAGAAATCCACTGAGCCGCCGAGGATGAAGTTGACCAGCGGCATGACAATGTCCTTGACCAGCGAATCGACAATCTTGCCGAACGCCGCGCCGATGATGACACCGACCGCCAGGTCCACTGCGTTGCCTTTGACAGCGAAATCTCGAAATTCTTTGACGAAACCAGTCGCTTTGCTCATAAAAGCACTCCCTTCGTGATACGCCCGTGAGTGGGCTGGCGCTATAATACGCGGTTGCTATGTTGTTACAAATTCCCGCGAACCCGATGCCGCAGAGGTGATGCTACTCGTAGAGCGGGCGCATCAACAAGGATAGGAAGATGAGTCAGGATACGCTGGTGCACGATGATGACGGTGCGGTTGATCCCAACCTGCCACCTGATCCTTCGCGACGTTTCTGGGTTACCACCGCCTGTGCTGTGGGTGGCGTAGCAGGTGTCGCAACGGCAGTGCCGCTTGTGAGCACGTTTTCTCCCTCCGAAAAAGCCCGCGCTGCCGGGGCTCCCGTTGAAGTGGACGTCGGCGACATTCCCGTCGGCACCATGAAGACGGTTGAATGGCGCGGAAAGCCGGTCTGGATCATCCACCGGTCTCCTGAACAACTCGCCGGCCTGAAGACTCAGGACCCGCTGCTTGCGGACCCCGAGTCCAAGCGCCCCGGCTTCACTCCCAAATACGCCGAAAACGAAGGCCGCTCGCGCAAGCCTGAGATCTTCGTCTGCGTCGGCATCTGTACCCATCTGGGCTGCTCGCCCACGGCTCACTTCGAAAAAGGCGGCGGCCTCGGCGCCGATTGGCAAGGCGGTTTCCTCTGTCCTTGCCACGGCTCCACCTTCGATCTGGCAGGCCGTGTCTACAAGAACAAGCCCGCGCCTGACAACCTCGAAGTCCCGCCGTACCAATATCTCACCGACACCCGCATCATCGTGGGCGTCGATGAAGACAACAAGGCCTGACGCTCGCGTCGCGCTATTTTCCCGAATTACGTAAGTAAATCCGCATTACGCCACGTGAGAGAAGGAGCCGTTACATGGCTGGCGAGAAAACCGTCGAGACGACAGGCCTGTTGGGCTGGCTGGACCGGCGCTTCCCGGTGACCTCCACCTGGAAAGCCCATTTGTCCGAGTATTACGCGCCGAAGAACTTCAACTTCTGGTATTTCTTTGGCTCACTGGCCCTGCTGGTGCTGGTGCTGCAGATCGTGACCGGCATCTTCCTGGTCATGCACTACAAGCCGGACGCCGAACGCGCGTTCCAGTCCGTCGAATACATCATGCGCGAAGTCCCGTGGGGCTGGCTGGTGCGCTACATGCACTCCACCGGCGCGTCGATGTTCTTCGTCGTCGTGTACCTGCACATGTTGCGCGGGCTGCTCTACGGTTCTTACCGCAAGCCGCGCGAACTGGTGTGGATCTTCGGCGTCGCGATCTTCCTCTGTCTGATGGCGGAAGCCTTCTTCGGCTACCTGCTGCCCTGGGGCCAGATGTCCTACTGGGGCGCCCAGGTGATCGTGAACCTGTTCGCGGCCATTCCCTTCATCGGCCCTGAACTGTCCATCTGGATCCGCGGCGACTACGTCGTGTCGGACGCCACGCTGAACCGCTTCTTCGCCTTCCACGTCATCGCCATCCCCCTGGTGCTGGTGGGCCTGGTCGCGGCTCACCTGGTGGCGCTGCACGAGGTCGGCTCGAACAACCCGGACGGCATCGAGATCAAGCAAGGCCCGAAGGACAAGTACGGGCGTCCCAAGGACGGCATCCCGTTCCACCCGTTCTATTCGGTGCACGACCTGATGGGCGTGGCCGGCTTCCTGCTCGTGTTCGCGTTCATCGTGTTCTTCGCGCCGGAAATGGGCGGCTACTTCCTCGAGTTCAACAACTTCATCCCCGCCGACTCGCTGAAGACGCCTCCGCACATCGCTCCGGTCTGGTACTTCACGCCGTTCTACTCGATGTTGCGCGCCACCACCGACGAGTTCACCTGGGTGCTGGCGGGCGCTTCCGTGCTGGGCGCCATCGCGCTGCTCGTCAAGAGCAACCTGAAGGGCTTCATGCGCATCGCCGTCCCCGGCATCCTGATCGTCGTGGCCGTGCTGCTGCGCGTGATCGACGCCAAGTTCTGGGGCGTGGTCGCCATGGGCGGCACGGTCGTCATCCTGTTCTTCCTGCCGTGGCTGGACCATTCCCCGGTCAAGTCGATCCGCTACCGTCCGACCTGGCACAAGTGGATCTACGGCATCTTCATGGTCAACTTCCTGGTGCTCGGCTACATCGGTACGCAGCCGCCCAGTCCGCCGTTGAACGTCACGTCGCAAATCGGCACGCTGCTGTACCTGGCATTCTTCTTCCTGATGCCGGTCTGGAGCCGCCTGGGCACTTTCAAGCAAGTGCCTGACCGCGTCACGTTCCACGCCCACTGAGCCCACCAGATAACGGATTAACCATGATCAAGAAGCTGATTGGTGCCGTGGCCTTGATGCTCACGTGTACCGCCACCCTCGCCGCCGGAGGCGGCTATCCCCTGGACAAGGCCCCGTACCGCGTCAACGACATGGCGTCGCTGCAGAACGGTGCCAAGCTGTTCGTCAACTACTGCCTGAACTGCCATAGCGCGTCCTCGATGCGCTACAACAAGCTCAAGGACATCGGGCTGACCGACCAGCAGATCAAGGAAAGCCTGCTGTTCACCGGCGAAAAGGTCGGCGACATGATGAACGTCGCCATGAACCCGAAGGACGCCAAGCAGTGGTTTGGCACGACGCCCCCGGACTTGTCCGTGATCGCGCGCGCCAAATCCGTGAACGCCGGCCCCTCGGGCGCCGACTACATCTATACCTACCTGCGCACCTTCTACCGCGACACGTCGCGTGCCACGGGCTGGAACAATCTGGTCTTCCCGGCCGTGGGCATGCCCCACGCGCTGTGGGAAGTGCAGGGTCCGCGCGAGCTCACGACCGTTGCCATGCACGAGGTGGAAGGCAAGGAAGGCGCCCCCAAAACCTGGGAACGCGTCACCACGGTGTACGATGCACAGGGTTTTTCCACGGTCAAGGCCGAGCCGGTAGCCAACTACCACGGCCATGCCACCTTCGATGCCAAATTTAAGGCCGCCAACCCGGCCCAAGTCGCAACATACGACAACGACGTCGCCGACCTGACGGCGTTCATGTCCTGGATGGCCGAACCCGTCCAGACATTCCGCGTCCGTCTCGGCGTCGGTGTCATGTTGTTCCTGCTGCTGTTCTTCCTGGTTACCTGGCGCCTCAATGCCTCGTACTGGAAACACGTGCGCTAACCGCAACGCCCCGCCAGGTTTTTATCCGCCCCCGATTGCAAATGGGGACGGTATCGGCGGATAGGGCTGTACGCCTATCCCGCCTGGCAATTGGGGCCAGCGCCTGCTAGATTAAGGCGCTGGCCTTTCGTTTTTCAATAAAGGACTTACCGCCATGATGGTGCTCTATTCCGGAACCACGTGTCCGTTTTCGCAACGCTGCCGCTTCGTGTTGTTCGAAAAAGGCATGGATTTCGAGATCCGCGACATCGACCTGTACAACAAGCCCGAAGACATCTCGGTGATGAACCCGTACGGTCAAGTGCCCATTCTGGTCGAACGCGACCTGGTCCTGTACGAGTCGAACATCATCAACGAGTACATCGACGAGCGCTTCCCGCATCCCCAGCTCATGCCCGCCGACCCGGTCATGCGCGCCCGCACCCGCCTGTTCCTCTACAACTTCGAAAAGGAACTGTTCGTGCACGTCTCGACGCTGGAAGACCGCAGCGCCAAGCCCGACGAGAAGAAGCTCGCCAACGCGCGCCAGAACATCCGCGATCGCCTGGCCCAACTGGCCCCCATGCTGCTGAAGAACAAGTACATGCTGGGCGAGGAATTCTCCATGCTCGACGTGGCCGTGGCTCCGCTGCTGTGGCGCCTGGACCATTACGGCATCGAACTGCCCAAGAATGCGGCTCCGCTGCAAAAGTACGCCGAGCGCATCTTCTCGCGTCCGGCCTACATCGAAGCGCTGACGCCTTCGGAAAAAGTGATGCGTCGCTAAGGCTGGTTGCGTGATGGGTGAAACTTCGACCAAACCGTACCTGATCCGCGCGCTGCACGAATGGTGCACCGATAACGGCTACACGCCCTACATCACCGTGCAGGTCGACGAGCACACCATGGTGCCCGTCGCCCATGTGCGCGACGGCCAGATCACGTTGAACGTGGGCACGCTGGCCACCAACCGCCTGGTGCTGGGCAACGAATTCATCGAATTCCAAGCCCGCTTCAGCGGCGTGACCGAAAACGTCTACGTTCCCGTGGGTGCCGTCAGCGCCATCTACGCGCGCGAAACCGGCGCCGGCATGGGCTTCGAAGTGCAGCCCTACGAACCGCCGGAAGCGGGCGCCCAAGGCGCCACGGTCACCGCCGCGCCGGAAGGCTCCGACGCCGACGCAGCTCCTGGCGACGGTGGCGGTGACGACGACGAACCCAAGCGTCCGCGCCTGACCATCGTCAAATAAGCCATCCCACGCAGGACCTGCATTTTTTTCATTACAATGCAGACCCTGCGCGTGCCCCGGCACGCAGCGCCGGTGTAGCTCAGTTGGTAGAGCAGCTCACTTGTAATGAGAAGGTCGAGGGTTCGATTCCTTTCACCGGCACCAAGATTGAATGAAAAGGCCGACTCCCCGAGTCGGCCTTTTCTTTGCCCCCGTAGGCGCCTGGTTCAATCCGGCTTGATTCCCGCGGCCTTGATGATGGCCACGTTGCGTTCCAGTTCGGTTTCGACCTTGCGGCGAAACGCTGCGGGATCCGCGTATGTGGCGTCGAATCCCAGCTGTTCCAGCTTGGCCCGCGTATCCGGTTCGGCCATGACCGCCTCGATCTCCTTGGACAGGCGCGCGACGATAGGCGCCGGCGTGCCTTTCGGCAGGACCACGCCGAACCACGTCTCGAAGTCATAGTTCGCGAGGCCGCTTTCCGCGACCGTGGGCACGTCGGGCACCAGGGCGGAGCGGGCGCTGCCGGTCAGGGCCACCGCACGCGCCTTGCCTGCCTTGATCTGCGGCAGGCCGGCGACCAGCGTGTCGATCGACAGCGGGATCTGGTTGCCCAGCAGGTCTGCCATCGCGGGAGCGCTGCCGCGGTAGGGCACGTGCAGCAGCTTGGCGCCGGTGCGCTGGGCCAACGATTCGCCCGCGATGTGCGGCGTGGAGCCATTGCCGAAGGAACCGAAGCTCAGCGGTTGCGCGCCAGATTTGCTCTTGATGTCGGCAACGGTGCTGATGCCTGTTTGCGCATTGGTGAGGATCACGAAAGGCGTACTGCCGGCGATCGCCACATACTCGTAGCTCTTGATCGGGTCGTAGTTCAGATTCGGGTACAGCAGCGGATTGAGCGTAAAGGTAGGCGCCCCCGTAATCATGAACGTATAGCCATCAGGCGCGGCTCGCGCGACTGCCGCAGCGCCGATTCCGGTGTTGGCGCCGGGTTTGTTCTCGACCACGACGGTCTGCCGCAGGCGCTCGCCGAGCTTGGCGGCGAAAAGGCGGCCAATGACGTCCGTGGAGCCTCCCGGCGGGAACGGCACGACCATCGTGATTGGCTTGCTTGGGTAGTCCTGGGCCGGCGCCAGGGCCGGCACGGCGGCCAGACCACACAAGAATGCGGCCTTGGCGAGGTGCTTGATCATGCGAAATTCCCCTTGTGTAGGTTATGAGTATTCAGTCAGCCAGCACCGGGGCCCGGCGCCAGCATTGCGTGGCCTGTTCGAACGCATGCGCCATTTGCAGCAATGCGCGCTCCTGGCGATACCGTCCGACGATCTGGATGCCCACGGGTAGCCCCTCTGCCGTGAACCCGCAGGGCACCGAAATGGCCGGGTGGCCCGTCAGCGACAAGTAGTAGCCCGAACGCATCCAATCGATGTAATTGCGCATGTGCGTGCCCTCGATGCTGCTGACCGTCTCCTGTTCGACGGGAAAAGGCAGTACCTGGCTGACGGGGCCGACAACGAATTCATGGGTCTGCATGAATGCATGCATGCGCGCGAAGAGCGCCGCGCGATCCCTTTCGGCCTGCACCACGGCGGCCGCCGGCTGTTGCAGGCCGAGTTCGATATTCCAGACCACCGTGTCCTTCAACAAATGCCGGTGCTCGCGCAGCGCGGTCTCATAACCCACCGCGAAGGTCTGTCCGCGCAATGCCTGGAACGAAGCGTCCGCGCCGGTGAAGTCCGGGCAGGCGTGCTCCAGATGCATTCCCAGCTCCGCGAAGACCGGCAAGCTCTGTTCCAGCGCGTCGACCACGCCAGGTTCCACCGGCAAGCCTCCCCAGTTCGGCGCATAGGCAACGCGCACTCCTTTGAAATCGCGCTCCAGGCTGCCCAGGAAGCTGGCGGGGTCCTGGTCGATGGCGAGCGGATCCCTGGTGTCCGGCCCAGCGGTGGCGGCGAGCAGCAGGGCTGCGTCAGCCACCGTGCGCGCCATCGGACCTGCCACGGTCAGCGTGTTGTAGGGACTTGCCGTGGGCCATTGCGGCACGCGCCCCGGCGAAGGCCGCAGGCCCACCACATTGCAGAAGGACGCCGGATTGCGCAGAGAGCCTCCCATGTCGGTGCCATCCGCCAGCGGCACCATGCGGGCGGCCAGCGCGGCGGCCGCGCCGCCGCTGCTGCCGCCAGCGGTCAAACGCGGGTCGTAGGGGTTGCGGGTGGCACCGAACACCGTATTGAAGGTCTGCGAACCCGCGCCAAATTCGGGCAGATTGGTCTTGCCCAGGGTGATGGCGCCGGCGGCGCGCTGGCGGCTGACGATCAGGCTGTCACGCTCCGGGACGAAATCCCGGTATAGCGGAGATCCATAGGTGGTGCGCATGCCCGCCGTCAGGAACGAATCCTTATGCACAACGGGCAGGCCATGCAGTAAACCCAGGGTCTCGCCGCGAGCCTGGCGCTCGTCGGCGCGGGCGGCGTTGGCCAGCGCGCCTTCGGCATCCAGCGTCACGATGGCGTTGATTCGCGGGTTCCAGGTCTCGATGCGCTGCAGGTGCGCTGCCACGATTTCGCGGGCGCTCAAATGCCCGGCTGCGATTTCTGCACGCAAGGCGACGGCAGTCATGTCGCACAGGTTCGATTGAAATGTCATTTGTCCCGCATTAGTATTGCTATGCAATACAAAGTATTGAATAATCAACTTTATAGTGGGAATTCCTGTACGGGACAATTCGGGGAAACTAGCGCTGGCGGCCACTCGCGGCGGCCAAATCGCTTCCCCGCATGCGAGAAACCCTCATGAAAACGCGCCAGCCCTCCAGCACCCCCGCCGAATCGACGGCATCGCTGTCTCCGTCCGATCCAGCGGACGATCCCCTGTATGTCGCGTCGCTTGAGAAAGGCATGCGCGTGCTGGAGGCGTTCCGGGATGCCAATGACTCACTGGGCCTGACCGACATCGCCACGCAGACGGGACTAGGCAAGAGCGCCGCGCAGCGCTTCGTGCATACCTGGGAACGCCTGGGCTATCTGGTCAAGGACCCAGCGTCGCGCCGTTACCGCCTTGGTCCGCGTGTCGTCGAACTGGGCTACTTTTTCCTGCGCAGCGACCGCCTCGTCTCCATGGCCGCGCCGCATCTGGTCGCACTGCGCGACCGCTGCGGATTGGCGGTGCACATGAGCGTGCTGGCGGATTGCGACATGGTCTATCTACTGCGCCTGCCCAGCCGGCAAATGACCCTGGCGGAAATGCTGCCCGGCCGCCGCATGCCTGCGTGGTGCAACAGCGCGGGACGCATCCTGCTCGCGCAGCGCGACGACGCGGCGGTACGCCAGGCGCTGCTGCGCGCACCGCCGCGCGCCTTCACCCCGCGCACCGTGGTCGAACCGGAAGCATTGATGGCGTTGATCCGCCAGGCCCGCGATGACGGCTATGCGTTGACCGAAGACCAGGTGCTGCAAAACCAGGTCGGCGCCGCCGTCATGCTGCGCGACGCACAGTCTTTGCCCCTGGCCGCGATCAGCGTCAGCGCACCGCGCCACGACTACCCCGTCGACCGCCTGCTGCGCGACATCGTGCCCCAGCTCTTCCGCACCGCGCAGGCCATACAGGGCACTTGAATCGGCGCAGCCAACCCGTTTTGCATTCTTTCGATTTTTTGTGCATAATTCGCCCCCTCTACCTGTTCCCCGATAGCTCAGTCGGTAGAGCGACGGACTGTTAATCCGCAGGTCGCTGGTTCGAGCCCAGCTCGGGGAGCCAAAGAATGCAGTACTGAAGGGCCCGCAACTTGTTGCGGGCCTTTTGCATTTGGACGCGGCGCTTCGGCCTATTGGCGCCGCGCGCGGCGTACGATGGTGCGCACTTCATCTCACCACTACCGCTAGTCCCATGCGTTCTGTGCGATCCCTGCCTGCGTTGGTCTCCTTGCGCGCCTTTGAAGCGGCTGCGCGGCGCATGAGCTTTTCACTGGCCGCGCAAGAACTGTTCGTGACGCAAAGCGCCATCAGCCACCATATCCAGCGCCTGGAAGCCGAGCTTGGTGTTGCGCTATTCGAGCGGCGCACACGAGCCGTGGCGCTGACCGCGGCCGGGCAGTCCTACTACGAACGCGTGCATGCGGCCTTCGAACTGCTGCGCCAGGGCACCGATGAGATACGCGCTCCCGAAGCGGTGCGCCAGACGCTGCGTGTCGGGCTGCTGGCCTCGTTCGCCACGCGTTGGCTGGCGCCTCGCCTGGCGGCGTTTAGCGCCGCGCATCCGGACATCGATCTGCAATTGCAGCCAGACATTGGCCTGGCGGACGTCGCGGGCGGGGAGGTCGACGTGGCCATCCGCTACGGGCGCGGCGTATGGCCCGGCGTGCGCGCGCGGCTGATCATGACCGAGCGGCTGTCGGTGGTCTGCGCCCCCGCGCTGATCGCGGGCAGGAAACGTCCGCGCACGCCGCAGGATCTGCTGCGCTTCCCGTTGCTCGCCTCGCATGCCCGCCATCCTTTCGAATGGGACGCCTGGGCGCGGCACCATGGTGTCGACCTGGGGCGAGTACAGCCCGTGCGGCTGCACGACTACAACATCGTGGTGGAAGCCGCCCTCGCGGGGCAAGGCATGGCGATGGGCCGCCACCGCCTCATAGGCGCCCAGCTCGCCAGCGGCGCGCTGGTGGAGGCCCTGCCGGGGACCACGCTGGAAGCTCCCCGCATCGGCTGGTGGTACGTGACGCCCCGCGGCGCGCTGGGCGTTGCGGCCCAGCGCTTCCATGCATGGCTTACGCAAGCGGCCCAGGACGAAACACATTAGTTTTACTCATGCGTACTGCGTGAAAATTGATTGGTCAGGCTCCGTCACGGCCGATAGCATGGGGGTTGCCCTTTTTTTCCCAATCCAGGAGTCCCTCATGACCCGCTCGATCTCCGGCCGCGTGGCCGAACTTGGCCTGACCCTCGAAGCCGCTGCCGCGCCGGCTGCCAACTACGTGCCGTTCGTGCAGGAAGGCAACCTGCTGTATATCTCGGGCCAGATATCCCGCAAGGGCGGCAAGGCAGCGTATCTGGGACGCCTGGGCGACCAAGTCTCGGATGCCGACGGCGTGGAAGCCGCGCGCCTGTCGGCGCTGGGCCTCCTGTCGCAAATTGCCGCCGCCACCGGCGACAAGCTGGATCGCGTGGCCCGCGTCGTGCGCCTGGGGGTGTTCGTGGCCAGCACGCCGGACTTCAATCGCCAAAGCGCCATCGCCAACGGCGCCTCGGACCTGATGGTCGAGGTCTTCGGCGACGCAGGCCGCCATGCGCGCAGCGCCGTCGGCGTGGCCTCCCTGCCGCAGGGCGTGGCAGTGGAAGTCGAAGCCGTGATCGCCCTGACGCAAGCCTGATTCCCGCCGGAGCCGCCATGTCCGCCCCCTTGACCGCCAGCACCATAGAGGCGTTGCGCGCCCAGACGCCGGGTACGCAGACCACCGTCCACTTCAATCATGCAGGAGCATCGCTGCCCTCGGCGGCGACGCTGCAGGCCATCCAGGCGCACCTGCAACGCGAAGCCACGCAGGGGCCCATGGAAGCGGGCGTGGCATCCCGCGAACTGACGGAGAAAGCCCGCGCGCTGGCGGCGAGACTGCTGAACGCGGACCCGGCCGAAGTCGCTCTGACGGGTGGCAACTCGCCCGGCTGGGGAGCGGCGTTCGCGGCGCTGGAACCCTGGCTCCCGGGCGACCGCCTCCTGGTTGGCCGCCACGAATGGGGCGGCAACCTGGCCGTCATGCGGCTCAAGGCGCAGCGCGCTGGCGCCACGCTGGAGACCATCCCTTCAGACGATAGCGGCTGCGTCGACGCCCAGGCGCTCGAAGCCATGCTGGACGAACGGGTGCGCCTGATCGCGCTGACCTGGCTGCCGGCCAATGGCGGCCTGATCAATCCCGCCGCCGCCGTCGGCAGCGTGGCACGCCGCCACGGCATCCCGTACTTCGTGGACGCGGCACAGGCGGTCGGCCAATTGCCGGTGGACGTGGCCCAGATCGGTTGCGACGTGTTGAGCGGCGCGGGCCGCAAGGCGTTGCGCGGCCCGCGCGGCACCGGCCTGCTGTACGTGCGGCGCGGCTTCCTGGATCGGCTCACACCCGCCTTCGTCGACACCCACTCCGCGCCTCTGGGCGCAGACGGCGAGCCTGTGCTGCGCCCGGATGCCGCTCGCCTGGAATCCGCGGAAGCCTCGCTGGCGCTGCGCTGCGGCCTGGCCAACGCCTTGCGGGAAGCGCTGGACATCGGCCTGCCAGCCATACGCGCGCGCATCGACGCCACGGCCGAGTCACTGCGAACGGAACTGGCCGCCATCCCGGGCATCACGGTTCTGGACCAGGGCCGGGAACGCTCGGGCCTGGTGTCCTTCAACGTAGCCGGCCAGGACGCGGTATCGGTCCAGCGCGCCATGGCCGCGCAGGGCATCACCATCGGCAGCAACGGCGTGCCCTACACCCCGCTGGATATGCAAGCGCGAGGCTTGACGCAGATCGCGCGGGCGTCGGTCAGCTATCTGACCAATGACGCGGAGATCGACCGTTTGCTGCAAGGCTTGCGCGCGTTGGCCCGCTAGCCTGCGCGTGCCTATGCATCGCAGGCCGCGGTGCGCCGCGCGTAAGGCGTCCACTTGGTAAAGACCAGCAGGTTGCCCAACATCACCAGCGCCAGGCCCAGCAGGGCCGGCGCCGTCCACTGATAGCCTTCGGCAAAGGTGGACACGCTCAGGGCCACGACCGGAAACAACACGGTGCAGTAGGCTGCGCGCGCCGGCCCCATGCGGCCCACCAGTGTCAGATAGGCGGTGAAGCCGATCACGGACCCGGGGATGGCCAGATAAAGCAGGGCGCCCACGTAGGAAGCCGAAGTATCGAATTCGAACGGCAGGCCGGCAGCCAAGCAGCCCACCAGCAGGATGGTCGCGCCGTAAAGCATGCTGTAGGCATTGCCGGTCAAGGGCCGGATGCCCGCGCGCTGTTGCAGGGATGACAGCATGTTGCCCGTCGAAAAGCAGAATGTGCCCAGTAAGGCGAAGCCCAGGCCCAGCAAGGTTTCATGGCTGGCCTCCTGGCCTGCCAGTTCCGGCCAGAACAACAACACCAGCCCGGAAAAGCCGAGCCCGCCGGCCACCATCACCCGTGGCGCAATGCGGGTGCCAAACCACAGGCGGGCGTTCAACGCATTCCATAGCGTCGCCGCCGAGAACACCACCGACACCAGGCCGCTGGGGATCCATTGCGTCGCCGTGTAAAAGCACAGGAAATTCAGGCAGAAGAGACACAGCCCCTGGCCCACGCACAGGCCATGGCCGCGCCGGTCCATTTTCTGGAGCTTGCGGGTCAGCGCCAGGACCACGAACAGGACCATGCCTGCCAGCGCAAACCGGTAAAAGATGGAGACCGGAATGGCCACCACGCCCAGTTGAAGCTTGATGGCGATCCAGGTGGTACCCCAGATGACGACGGTAAGAAAATACAGGAAGAGGTTCACGATGCTGTGCTGAAACAGGGACGCGGAAGGGCGGTCCGGGAAGCCAGTGTGCGCCCGCCCGGCTGGCCAGGATTGCCGGTTCTTGCGGTTTTCTTGCTTGCGCGCGCGCGTCGCGCGCGAGATCGCAGTAGCATTCCATCCATATGGCTACCGTCGCTTCGGCTCCGGCCGATTTCTCTGTTTTCCGCACCCTGTCGAGCTCCACCGCGACGCTGGGGCGCGCCGCCACGCTGGGCGAGGGCCTCGCCATCTCGCAATGGTCGCGCAGCGCCCGCGAGACGCTGGGCTACGACAACCCCGGCCATCACACCTTGTCGCTCTACCTGCACGGCGGCGACAAGTCGTTCCGCGTGGGTCAGGACACCCTGCATGGCGGCGCGGGCAAGTTCTGCGTGCTGCCCTCGGAGCACTACTCGCGCTGGAGCATGAACGACACCGTGCACTTCCTGCACCTGTACATCGCGCCGGAACGCCTGGCCCGCGAAGCCGTCATGCGATTGGACTGCGAGCCCCGCACGCTGGAGCTGCGCGACCGCACCTACATCCATGACGAGTCGCTGATCGACGTGTGCCGGCAACTGATGGGCACCGACTGGAACCAGCCCGCCGACCGGCTGGCGGCCAGCAGCGCGGCCGAAACCGTGCTGCACCACTTGCTCAACCAGGGCGTGGCACGCAAGCCTGGAGCACCGCTGCGAGGCGGCCTGGCGCCTGCCGTGCGCCGGCGCATCATGGACTATGTCGACGCGCATCTGGCCAAACCGCTGACTCTGGACGAATTGGCCGGCGTGGCGGCGCTCTCGACCTACCATTTCGCCCGGATGTTCCACACCTCTTTCGGCGAGCCCCCGCACGCCTGGGTGCGGGCACGGCGGCTGGCGCATGCGCGCACACTGCTGGAGGCTGGCAAGGGCGACCTCGCCGGCATCGCCCAGGCCAGCGGCTTCGGCAACGCCAGCCACTTGGCGCGGGTCTTCCGTGACGCCGTGGGCGTTACGCCTGGACAATACCGCAGCGCGCGCGCCAGGCACTGAGCCGGCGCTACGGCCCCGTTTCCCGGCCCGCCCGGTCTACAATGGTCCACCGCCCCCAGGGGCCTGACCGTACCGCTGCCCGACGCGATGCCGTCTACGACCTCTCGCGATTCCATCCCTACGGCTGACCCCGTGAACGCCGGCCCCGTGCGCGCGCACTGGCTGGCCGAGTTGATCCGCCTGCGCGAAGCCCATTGGGGACCGCTGGAAGACGCGGACGCAGTGCGCCGCGTGCGGCAGCAGGACGTTGATCTGCCCTCGCGCATCCTGGCGCGCGCTGCGCTGCTGGCGCAACGCGACAACCTCATATCCCTGGTCAACACCTGGCGCCGCAGCGCCCTGGCCATCCTCGCCGCCCTGTTCCTGCTGGCCGCGCTTTCCGGCGCCGGCGCCGCGCTGGGTGCATTGGGCGACGGATCACGGCCGGTCAACGTATTGTGGGCGCTGGGCGCATTGCTGGGCCTGCATGCGGTCACGCTTGTGCTTTGGCTCGCCAGCTTCTTGCTGCGGGCCTCGTCCATCACGGGACTGGGGCGCGTCTGGCTCTGGGCCACGCGCAAGCTGGCCCGCGGCCCCGACGGCGCGCTCGTGCCGCAGGCCTTCCTGAACCTGCTGGCCCGCGCGGGCGCGTTGCGCTGGCTATTCGGCGGCATCAGTCACCTGTTGTGGCTCACCGCCTTGTGCGCCGCGCTGGCGGTCCTGCTGGCCGTGCTGTCCACTGCCAGCTACCGCTTCATCTGGGCCACCACCTTGCTGGCGCCCGACACCTTCGTGCGCCTGACACAGGCCATAGGCTGGCTGCCGGCGCAGTTGGGATTTCCGATGCCGGACGCGGCCATGATCCGCGCCAGCGACGGCGCCCAGACCCTGCCCGCCCAAGCGCAGGTGCAGTGGTCGCTCTGGCTGATCGGCGTGCTGGTCGTCTACGGCATCCTGCCCCGCCTGCTGGCTGGCGCGTTATGCGTGGCCGGCTCGCTGCGCGCCCTGCGCGGCCTTCGCATCGATCCGTCCTTGCCTGGCTTTTCCACCTTGCGCGACCGTCTGGAACCGCCCGCCCTGTCCACCGGCATAGACCGCCCGGTCGACCCCTTGCACGAACCGCGAGTCGGCGCGCCATCGCTGGCGGGCCTCGGCGGCCAGCCCGTATTGCTGGGTCTGGAGCTGCCGCCAGACCTGGCATGGCCGCCCGCCGATATGCCGGGCGGCATCCAGCAGGCCGGCAATCTGGACACCCGCGAAGAACGCAACCGGGTGCTGGACGCGCTGGCCAGCAAGGCCGCCACGCGCATGCTCATCGCCTGCGATGCGCGCCAGACGCCGGACCGCGGCACACTGTCCCTGATCGCCGAACTGGCCGCGCATGCGGAGCAGACCCGTGTGTGGCTGGTCTCGCCGCGCGCAGGCGCCGATGCGCCGCCCACCCGCGCAGCGTTATGGCGCGAACGCCTGCTTGCGCTCGGCCTGCCTGCCGATGCCGTGTTGCAAGCGCCCGTCGCCCCGTTCGGCTGGCTGGAGTCCGGCCATGGCTGAAGAGCTCATCAAAATCGCTGTGGTCGGCCATACCAACACCGGCAAGACGTCGCTGCTGCGCACCCTGACGCGCGACACCACTTTCGGCGAAGTGGCCGACAGTCCCGGCACCACGCGCCACGTCGAAGGCGCGCGCCTGCGGCTTGAAGGGCGGGCCGTGCTGGAATGGTTCGACACGCCGGGCATGGAAGACAGCATCTCGCTGCTGGAATACCTGGAAAAACTGGACAGCCCGCAAGAGCGCCTGGACGGACCGGCGCGCATCCGACGCTTCCTCGATACGCCCGAAGCACACGGCCGCTACGAACAGGAAGCCCGCGTGCTGGCCAAGATGCTGGACTGCGACGCCGCGCTGTATGTCATCGACGCGCGCGATCCGGTGCTGGGCAAACACCGCGACGAGCTCGCCATCCTGGCCGCCTGCGGCCGGCCTCTGCTGCCGGTGCTGAATTTCGTCAACGCTCCCGCGCATCGCGCCGACGAATGGCGCGCCGCCATGGCGCGCTTGGGCCTGCACGCCGTCGTGGAGTTCGACACCGTCGCGCCGCCGCTGGATGGCGAACAGCAGCTCTACGCCAAGCTCGGCGTGCTGCTGGACCGGCACGCGCCCGCGCTGGCCCGGTTGTCCGCCAGCCTGGCCGCGCAGCGCCAAGCGCGCCGCAACGCGGCTTACGAGCTGCTCGCCGATCTGCTGATCGACGTGGCGGCCCTGCACGTATCCAGCGCCAGCGACGACACGGCGCTCGCCGCCGCATCGGGCAAGCTGCGCGATCACGTGCGCCAGCGCGAACAGACCTGCGTCAATGCCCTGCTGGCGCTTTATAACTTCCGCGCGGCGGATTTCACCGACGACGCGCTGCCCCTGCAAGGCGAGCGCTGGGGCATGGACCTGTTCCATCCCCAGGCGCTGAAGGACATGGGCGTGCAGGTCGGCATGGGGGCCGCCGCCGGCGCCATGGCCGGAGCCGCCGTGGACCTGTTCAGCGCCGGCCTGAGCCTGGGCACAGGCATGCTGATCGGCGCCGCCGCCGGCGGCCTGTGGCAAGGCGTGGAAAAGCTGGGCAAGCGCGTGGCCGGCAAGCTGCGCGGCTGGCGCGAAATCAGCGTGGATGACGCGGTGCTGCGCCTCCTGGCCCTGCGCCAGCGCCAACTGATCGAGGCACTCGAGCGCCGCGGCCACGCCGCGCGCGACCCATTGAGACTAGACCATCCGGAGGACGAAGCCTGGCGCAAGGGGCCCTTGCCCGAAGCGCTGAAAGAAGCCCGCAGCCGGCCTGAATGGTCCGCCTTGGGCGAGCACTACGAAGACAGCGACCGCCGCAAGCGCGTGGTGCGCGAATTGGCGAAAACCCTTGCCGACGCGCCGGCGCCAGGCGCCTGAGCGCGCAAGCGTACGTCTTGGCGCACGCACCATTCCCCGCCGCCGGCAAGCAAGGACTAACCCCAATCCAAACCGATTGACGCTTAAACGAATGGGTCTATAAGATTCGTTCTGCATCGGCGTGGGTCCGTCCCCGTCATGATAATCACAAGGGGTTGGGTCTATCGTGAAGTCGAAGTCCTGCGCAGTGATTCCCGGCAGCGCCATCGTAGGCGGCCCGCGCGCGGCTGGCGCCGCGTCTTGTCAGACCCCGATCCGTATTTCGTCGTAAGCAGCAACGCCATGCCCCGGTTCCCCATGGGGCCGGGGCCCTGTCACTTCTGTCGCGCTATCCGCGCACCAACGGAGCATGAGGGCTATGCGTACTATTCCCCACCTGAAGCAAGCTGCGCTCGCCGCCGCCGTCGCCGCCTCGCTGGCATTCAGCGCCGGCGCGGCCGCCAAGACCTTTCATTGGTCCTACCAAGGCGATGCGACGTCCATGGATCCGATGGCCCTGAACGAAACGTTCACGCTCGGCTTCCAGGGCAACATCTACGAAACGCTGGCCGGCTACGACGGCAACCTGAAACTCACTCCATTGCTGGCGGAAAGCTGGGAAAACCCAGAACCCACCAAATGGGTGTTCAAGCTGCGCAAGGGCGTGAAATTCCACGACGGTTCGCCGTTCACGGCGGACGACGTCATCTTCTCCTGGAAGCGCAGCCTGACGCCGGGCTCCGACATGAAGGGCTATGGCGCCAAGGCCTCGGACATCAAGAAGGTCGACGACTACACCATCGAGGTCACCACGCCCACGCCCAACCCAATCCTGCCGCGCGAATGGGTGTTCCTGTACATCATGAGCAAGTCGTGGGCTGAAAAGAACAAGACCACCGAAGCCACCAACGTCAAGGGCGACAACCAGGGCAACTACGCCAACCTCAACGCCAACGGCACTGGCCCATTCATGCTGGTCTCGCGCCAGCCCGACGTGAAGACGGTGCTCAAGCGCTACGACGGCTACTGGAACAAGAACATCAAGACCAACGTGGACGAGGTCATCTTCCAGCCGATCACGCAGGAAGCCACCCGCGTCGCGGCGCTGATCTCCGGCGAAATGGACCTGGTGCAGCCCGTGCCCGTGCAGGACTGGAAACGTCTCGAAGACGCCAAGGGCGTAAAACCGCTGACCGCGCCCGAAGCACGCGCCATCTTCATCGGCATGGACCAGGACCGCGACGAACTGCTGTTCTCGGACGTGAAGGGCAAGAACCCCTTCAAGGATCCCAAGGTGCGTGAAGCCGTGGTGCTGGCCGTGGATACCAAGGCCATCAACGAGAAGATCATGCGCGGGGCGGCCAAGCCGCTGGGCTCGCTCATCGCCACCGCCATCAACGGTTATGACGATTCCTTCGGCGCGCCGTACAAGCCGGATCCCGAACGCGCCAAGAAGCTGCTGGCCGAAGCAGGCTATCCCAAAGGCTTCACCGTGACCATGGACTGCCCGAACGACCGCTACGTCAACGACGAAAAGGTCTGCCAGGCCGTGGCCGGCATGCTCGCGCGTGTGGGCATCAAGATCAACCTGCTGGCGCAGACCAAGTCCAAGTACTTCGGCAAGATCCTGCTGCAGGCCGGCAACCAGACCAGCATGTACATGCTGGGTTGGACGCCCAGCTCCACCGACGCGCACAACACGCTGCTGAACCTCACCTCGTGCCGCAATGCCAAGACCGCGGCCGGGCAGTTCAATCTGGGCGGCTACTGCAACAAGAAGGTCGACGAGCTCACCGACAAGATCGGCGTGGAAACCGACCAGGCCAAGCGCAACGCGATGATCAAGGAAGCCTTCGGCATCGTGCGCAGCGACTTCGGCTACCTGCCGCTGCACCAGCAACCCATGTCCTGGGGCGTGAAGGACAACATCAAGGTCATCCAGCGCGCCGACGACGTGCTCGACTTGCGCGACGTCGTCCTGCCGTAAATCCCTGACGATGTGAGCCCCGGATGGCGCAAGCCGTCCGGGCGCGCCCGGCCCAGCCCCGCTTCCCGCTTGCAACGGAAACGCGGCCCGGCGTCATCTGCAAACGAGGGCTCCCGATAATGCTTTCCTTTATTGCGCAACGGCTTATCCAGTCGGTGCTGGTGATGTTGACGGTGGCGCTGATCGCGTTCTCCATGTTCCGCTATGTCGGCGATCCGGTAGCCAGCATGGTCGGCCAGGACACCACGCCTGAACAACGCGCGCAACTGCGCGGCGAACTCGGCCTGGACGACCCTTTCGTGGTCCAGTTTGCGCGCTTCGTCGGCAACGCTGCGCAAGGTGATTTCGGCATTTCATACCGCCAGCGCCGGCCAGTCAGCGAACTGCTTGAAGAGCGCATGCCCGCTACGCTGGAACTGTCGTTCGTCTCCGCCGTCATGGCGCTGGCGCTTGGCATCCCGATGGGCATCTACACCGCGCTCAAGCGCCACGGCGTGCTGTCCAAGACTTTCATGGCAATTTCACTGGCCGGCATCTCACTGCCCACGTTCCTTATCGGCATCCTGCTAATCCTGGTCTTTGGGGTGCAGCTGCGATGGCTGCCAAGCTTCGGGCGCGGCGACGTAGTCAGCCTGGGCTGGTGGACCACGGGGTTCCTGACCAAATCCGGCTGGCTGGCGCTGATCATGCCGGCCATCACATTGGCGCTTTTCCAGATGACGCTGATCATGCGCCTGGTGCGCGCAGAGATGCTGGAGGTGCTGCGCGCCGACTTCATCAAGTTTGCGCGCGCCCGCGGCCTGCCGGAACGCCTGATCAATTTCCGCCATGCCCTGAAGAACACGATGGTCCCCGTGATTACGATCACGGGGCTGCAGCTGGGCTCCATCATCGCTTTCGCCATCATCACCGAGACGGTGTTCCAGTGGCCC
The DNA here is from genome assembly GCF_035282245.1 of Achromobacter sp. D10. NCBI lineage: Bacteria > Pseudomonadati > Pseudomonadota > Betaproteobacteria > Burkholderiales > Alcaligenaceae > Achromobacter > Achromobacter sp. D10. The sequence goes on along the minus strand of NZ_JAYJLE010000001.1, from coordinate 786,307 downwards.
GGCATGGGGCTCTTGTTCATCCAGGCCATCAGCATGGTGGACATCCCCGTCATGGCCGCCTACCTGGTGCTGATCGCCTTCATGTTCGTGCTCATCAACCTGGTCGTCGACCTGCTGTACTTCGCCGTGGACCCGCGTCTGCGCGTGCAGAGCAAATGATGAATAACCCCCACGCCGCGCCTGCGGCTTGCTGCCCCCCGAGGGGGCGCTTTTTACCTTGGGACGGCCCGGCGGTAAAAAAGGAAATCATATGATTGCTCGCATCGCTCCATTCTTCACCCGCGCGGCGGACAGTGACCTCTGGCACAGCTTCAAGCGTTCGCCGGGCGCGATCATCGCCGCGATCGTCACGCTGGCCATCTTGCTGGGTGCGCTGTTTGCGCCTGTCGTCGCGCCGCACAACCCCTTCGACCTGGCGTCCTTGAGCATCATGGACGCCAACACGCCGCCGTCGTGGGAAGAGGGCGGCAGTCCCGACTTCCTGTTGGGCACCGACGACCAGGGCCGCGACATCCTGTCGGCCGTGCTGTACGGTTCGCGCGTGTCGTTGCTGGTGGGCTTTGCCTCAGTGCTGTTCTCTATGGTGCTGGGCGTGACGCTGGGCCTTATCAGCGGCTACGCCGGCGGCCGCGTGGACAGCTTCATCATGCGCATCGCCGACGTGCAGCTGTCGTTCCCTGCCATCCTGGTAGCGCTGCTGATCGACGGCGTGGCGCGGGGCCTCTTGCCGCGCGACATGCACGACCAGTTGGCGCTATACGTGCTGATCTTCGCCATCGGCATCTCCGGCTGGGTGCAATACGCCCGCACCGTGCGCGGTTCCACGCTGGTGGAACGCAACAAGGAATACGTGCAGGCAGCCCGCCTCATCGGCATTGGTCCCTTCACCATCCTGCGCCGGCATATCCTGCCCAACGTCATGGGGCCGGTGCTGGTCATCGCCACCATCCACCTGGCCATCGCCATCATCACAGAAGCCACGCTTTCGTTCCTGGGCGTGGGCGTGCCGCCCACGGCGCCGTCGTTGGGCACATTGATCCGCATCGGCAACAGCTACCTCTTCTCCGGCATGTGGTGGATCTCCATATTCCCCGGCATCGCGCTGGTGGCGCTCGTGCTGTCGGTCAACCTGCTGGGCGACTGGCTGCGCGACGCGCTCAACCCCAAGCTGCGCTGAGGACGCCATGGCCCTGTTGAACATTGAAGACATCCGCATCGAATTTCCCAGTCGCCGCGGCACGCTGGTGGCCGTGGACGGCGTCTCGCTCTCGCTGGAAAAGGGCGAGATCCTCGGGGTGGTGGGCGAATCGGGCGCCGGCAAGTCCACCATAGGCAATGCCGTGATCGGCCTGCTGGAAGCGCCTGGCCGCCTGGCTGGCGGCGCCGTGCTGCTGAACGGCGAACGCATCGACACGCTCAATCCCGCGCAAAAACGCAAAGTTCGCGGCCGCCGCATCGGCATGATCTTTCAGGATCCGCTGACCTCGCTTGACCCGCTGCAGACGGTGGAAAGCCAGCTGGTCGAAACCATGCAGGTACACCTGAACCTGTCGCAGGCCGAAGCGCAAAAGCGCGCCGTGCAGTTGCTGGCGCAAGTCGGCATCGACAAGCCAGAGCTGCGCGTCAAACAGTACCCGCATCAATTCTCCGGCGGCATGCGGCAGCGCGTGGTGATCGCGCTGGCACTGTGCTGCGAACCCGAAGTCATCATTGCCGACGAGCCCACCACCGCGCTCGACGTGTCCATCCAGGCTCAGATCCTGGAACTGCTCAAGAAGCTTTGCCGTGAAGAGCAGGTCGGCATGATCATCATCACGCACGACATGGGCGTGATCGCGGACGTGACTGACCGCGTGGCGGTGCTGTATCACGGCAAACTGGTCGAACAGGGTCCTACCGCCAAGATCCTGGGCGATCCCGACCATCCGTACACCCGCAGCTTGATCTCGGCCGTGCCGCGTCCCGATATCAAGCTCAAGCGCTTCCCGCTGGTCACTTACATCGAGGACGTGAAGAAGCCCGCGCAACCGCTGGACCTGGCCACGCACTGGCTCGGGCAGCGCCGCGACTTCGGCGCGCGCACTGACGGCCCGCTGGTGCAGGTGCGCGACTTGAGCATGCGCTTCGTCTTGAAGAGCGCGCTGCTCAAGCGCAACCAGCGCACGCTGGACGCGGTCAAGCGCGTCAACTTCTCGATTGGCGAGGGCGAGGTATTCGGCTTGGTGGGCGAGTCCGGTTCCGGCAAGTCCACCGTCGCGCGGCTGATCTCCGGCCTGTACACGCCCAGTGAAGGCTCGGTCAATTTTGGTGGCACCGACCTGACCGCGCTCAAGGGCGAAAAGCAGCTGAACCCGTTCCGGCGGCAGATCCAGATGATCTTCCAGGATCCGTTTTCCTCGCTCAATCCGCGCATGCGCGTGCTGGACATCGTGGCCGAACCGATCCGCTTCCACAAGCTCGCCGCAAATGAAGCAGAAGCACGCCGCATCGTGGCCGACTTGCTGGACGTGGTAGGCCTGGGCGACCGCGCCGCCGAACGCTTCCCGCACGAATTTTCAGGCGGACAGCGTCAACGCATCTGCATCGCCCGCGCCCTGGCCACGCGCCCCCGCTTCCTGATCTGCGACGAACCGACGTCGGCGCTGGACGTCTCGATCCAGGCGCAGATCCTGAATCTGCTGAAAGACCTGCAAGAGGAACTCGGCCTGACCATGCTGTTCATCAGCCACGATCTGCCGGTGATCCGCCAGATGTGCGACCGCGTGGGCGTAATGCGCTATGGCGAGCTCCTGGAAGTGGCAGATACCGAAGACCTCTTCGAACGCCCGCAGCATCCCTACAGCCAACACCTGCTTGGCCTCATGCCCCGCCTGCAATCCATGTCCCGCGAGGGCCTGGACGTGGCGGAGTAGCGCCAGGCGCAATCCGGAGCGAGACATGACGGCAACACGACAGACCCTGTTCATAGGCGGCCAGGTTTTCGACGGCAAGGGCAAGCTGCTGCCCAACCACGGCGTGCTGGTCGAAGACCGGCACATCGCGCGCGTGGCGCCGGCCGGTGAGTTCTCCGGGTATGCGGGCATCACCGTACGCACCGACGGCATGACCCTGATGCCCAGCCTGGCCGACTGCCACGTCCACCTGGTCTACACGGGCGGGGCCGATCCGAACGCCCAACTGAGCAAGCAGGGTCCGGCCCAGATCACGCTGACCGCGCTGGAAAACGCCCAGGCCAGCCTGCGCGGCGGCGTCACCGCGCTGCGCGATTGCGGCGGCAAGGACTACCTGGAGTTCGGTGTGCGCGACGCCATCGCGCGCGGTGTGTTTCCAGGGCCCACGATCAAGGCCTCGGGCCGCATCATCTGCATGACGGGCGGCCACGGCAACCGCATCGGCCGTGTCGCCGATGGCTGTGAAGACGTGATCAAGGCCGTTCGCGAGCAGGTGCACGCCGGTTGCGACCTGGTGAAGATCATGGCCACGGGCGGCGTCATGACGCCGGGCGTCAGCCCCATGGACGCGCATTACAGCTTCGATGAAATGAAGGCTGGCGTGCATGAAGCCAAGCGTTTCCGCAAAAGCACCGCTAGCCACGCGCAAGGCACGCTGGGCATTCTGAATGCGGTGCGCGCCGGCATCGACTCGATCGAACACGGCATCTTCATGGACGATGAGTGCCTGCGCGAGATGCTGGACGCCCAGACCTATCTGGTGCCCACCATCGCAGCCGTGCGCAACATCATCGCCAATGCCGACAACGGCATCCCCGCCTATGCCGTCGAAAAGGCGCGCGCGGTGGAGCAGCGCCACCGCGAATCGTTTCAGATGTACTACAAGGCAGGCGGACGCATCGCACTGGGCACCGACGCCGGCACCCCGTTCAACCTGCATGGCGAGAACGCCATGGAACTTGCCTACATGGTGGAGTTCGGCATGACGCCCGTGGATGCCCTGATTGCCGGTACGTCGCGCGGCCACGACCTGATGGGCATGGACCTGCACGGCGCCATCGCCGATGGCAATGTGGCCGACCTGCTGCTGGTGCAGGGCGATCCCACCGAAGACATCACGAAAGCGGCCGACAAGCGTTTCCACGTCGCAGTACTGCGTAACGGGGAAGTCGCGGCCGGCGCCTTGCCGCTCTGAGCCGACCCCGGCCCGGAACCGCAAATGAAAAAGCCGCCGCGCCCTGGGCGCGGCGGCCTTCGATACCGCCTCTGCTGCGGGCGGTTCGCCCGGTTTAGCGAGCGCCGCCCATCGCGCCGCTCATCACCATCATCAGGAACTGTTCAACAGGCATCTTCTTGCCATTGAAGTCGACCTGGCCGTCGGCGTAGTTCAGGTAGGTCACGATGTTGTTGTTCTCGACCTTGGCCATGCCCATGGCGGTAGCCATGGTCCCCACCATTTCAGCCTGGCCCTTGGCGGTTTGCTGAGCCTGCTCGGCCGGCACGCCACGCACCTGCGGCTCGATGGCCATCAGGTCGCTCAGGTTGCCCTTGGACAGCACCAGCTTGGCGTTGAGCTTGCGGATCGTCTGCATCAACGTATCGGCGAATTCGCCGTCCAGCGAGGCCGGCTTGGCCATGTCCAGGTCCAGGTTGAAGGTCGACGTGCCATTGGCCGTGCGCACTTCCAGCGGCGACACCGCCAGCGTCGGATTGCCAGCCAACAGCAGTTCGACGTTGGTCTTGATGACCTGCTTTTCCTCATCCGTGAACTGGGGAGCCTGTTCCTCGTCCTTGCTCTGCATCATGCGGCGCGACGCGGCTTCATAGACGTCGTTCAACGCCTTGAAGGCCTTCGAATCCAGCTTCTGGGCGTCCAGGACCAGCTTCAGGCCGGCCATGTCCTTGTCCTGCACGTTGATCATGCCGAAATCCATGGCCATCTTCACGCCCATCAGCGAATTGGCTTCCGTCATGTCGACGGTGATGGCGGTGTCCTTGAGCTGGACCGGCGGCTTTTCCTTGGAGGTGATCGTCCAGTTCTTGAGGCCGACCTTCTGGCTGCCCACGTACATATCGTTCGAGGCCGGCGTCATGTCGCTGGTCAAGGTCAGGCCGGACATGGCCATGCTGACGATGTCGCTGTCTTCGGATTCGCCCGCCAGCACCAGGCTGTCGGCGTTCAGCGCAACCGTGCCGTGCTTGCTGCCGGTGGCGTAGGTCACATCGCCCTTCATGCCCGAGAACTTCAGGCTATTGGCGTCCTTGGCGAATTCCACCGGAGCCATGTCGAAATTGCCGGTGATGTTCTTGGCGTAGCTGACGCTATAGGCGCCGGACAGGGGCGCCGCGCCCTTGGCGGCGGCAAACCATTCCTTGACCAGGGGCGTCTCTTCCAGCTGGAAGCGGCTGGCCACCATGGCAGGAGCCAGGGAGCCCGACTTCAGGTTGGACAGCGGGAAAGGACCATGGTCCAGGTGCTCGACGAATACGAGTTCGTGATCCTGGGCCGGCTTGCCGTCGGCAGCCGGCTCGGTGAACTTGACGCGGTAGCGCTCGGTGGACGTAAACACGCCGCGGTCGAATGACACCAGCTCAACCACGGGGGTCACACCCCATTTTTCGCCGAACTTCTTCAGTTCAACATTGGCTTGCTCGATCGATTGCTTGACGAAAGCCTCGGCCTTCTGGCCCGTGTACCAGGCCGTGCCGGTCCAGACCGCGCCCAGCGCGACGACAAGGCCCAAAATTGCCGATTTTTTCATTGCAATCCTTTATTCTTCAAATGGATGAAAGCGGACGGATTATAGGTATTACAGCCTAGGGAAAACACTTATTTCGTGCAAAGGCGCTGCAATATGTTGCTTATTGATACAGGGCCATCCCTCCCGGCCGGTACCGCCACGCCACATCAGCTACAATCGCCTCGTGTGCTTTGCCAATCTGCACACGTCCGCTAGGCCCTTCGCTGCCAAGCTTCGCCCATCAGGGCGCTTCCCTTTTCTCCTTATTCGTCCGCCTGGATTGGAGTCTCTCAACTTGAGCGACGGGCTGCCGCTGGAGTTGTTTTGACTACCTCTTCCCCTTTTGCCGACCTCGGGCTGGCTGATTCCCTGTTGCGCGCCATTGCCGAGACCGGCTACACCGCACCCACTCCCATTCAGGCCCAGGCCATTCCCCAGGTCCTCAAGGGTGGCGATTTGCTCGCCGCCGCGCAGACCGGCACCGGCAAGACCGCCGGCTTCACGCTGCCCATCCTGCATCTGCTGATGCAGAAAAAACCCGAGCAGCGCAAGCCTGGCCGGCCGCGCTGCCTGATCCTGACCCCGACGCGTGAATTGACCGCGCAGGTCGAGGAATCGGTGCAAACGTACGGCAAGTACACCCCGCTGTCGTCCATGGTGATGTTCGGCGGCGTCAATATCAATCCCCAGATCTCCGCGCTGAGAAAGCCGCTGGACATCCTGGTCGCCACGCCCGGCCGCCTCTTGGATCATTGCGGCCAGAAGACGGTGGACCTGTCCGGCGTCGAGATCCTGGTGCTGGACGAAGCCGACCGCATGCTGGACATGGGCTTCATCCGCGACATCCGCAAGATCCTCGCTCTCTTGCCCAAGCAGCGCCAGAATCTGCTGTTCTCGGCAACGTTCTCCGACGAAATCCGCACCCTCGCGCGCGGCGTGCTGAACAACCCCGGCGAAGTGTCGGTCACCCCGCGCAACACCGCGACCGAGCTGGTCACCCAGACGGTGCACCTGGTGGAACAGCACCACAAGCGCGACCTCATCAGCCACATCATCCGCGAAAGCGGCTGGCACCAGGTGCTGGTATTCACCCGCACCAAGCACGGCGCCAACCGCCTGGCCGAAAAGCTGGTCAAGGATGGCCTGACCGCCGCCGCGATCCACGGCAACAAAAGCCAATCGGCCCGCACCCGCGCGCTGGCCGGCTTCAAGGACAACACCGTGACGGTGCTGGTGGCGACCGACATCGCCGCGCGTGGCCTGGACATCGACCAGTTGCCACAGGTGGTGAACTTCGAACTGCCCAACGTCCCTGAAGACTATGTGCACCGTATCGGCCGCACCGGCCGCGCTGGATCCACCGGCGCCGCGATCTCGCTGGTCGACAATAGCGAAATCAAGCTGCTCAAGGACATCGAGCGCCTGATCAAGAAGCCCATCGAACGCAAGGCCGTGGAAGGCTGGACGCCGCCGGCCACGACCGCCGCGGCCTACGACCGCCAGGAACGCGACGAAGACAACCGCAGCCCGCGCGGCGGCGGCGGCCGCAATGGCGGTCGCGGCGGCAATGGCAACGGCGGCCGCTCGCGTCCGGCGCAAAGCCAGGGCCAGGGCCAGCCACGCGCAGCTTCAGGCAACCGCGCCCCGGCGCCGGCCCGTGCCGGCGGCGAAGGCCGCGCCAGCCACGGCCCCCGCGACGGCAAGCCCGCCGACCGTCCGGCCCACGCTGGCCGCAACGAAGGCCGTCCGCAGCAGAACCACCGCCGTCCGGAAGGGTCCGCCCGCCCGGCAGGCAATGGCGGTTCCGGACGTCCTGCCGGCACCCCGCGTGCCGCGCTGCTGAGCAAGTAATATCCCGCTACCGCTACCCACGGATCCGCGCCATGCCCTTATCCACCTGGTTGACGTTCTTCCTGGCCTCCTGGGCCATTTCGTTCTCGCCTGGCGCGGGAGCGATCTCGGCGATGTCGTCCGGCCTGAAATACGGCTTCGCGCGCGGCTACTGGAACACGGCCGGCCTGATCATGGGCATCCTGTTCCAGTTCGTGGTGGTGGCGGTGGGCCTCGGTGCCGTGCTGGCCACGTCCGAAATGGCCTTCAACGTGGTCAAGTACCTCGGCGTGGCTTATCTGATTTACCTGGGCGTGCGCCAGATCCGCACGGACGCCGCGCCGGTCGCGGTGGACGCGGGCGATCCCAAGCGCGCCTCGATCCGTGAACTGGTCCTGCGCGGCTTCCTGATCAACACCATGAACCCCAAGGGCACGGTGTTCCTGCTGGCCGTGGTGCCGCAGTTCGTGGACACCTCGCTGCCGCTGGTGCCTCAGTACGCGGCCCTGGCCGGCACGCTGGCGTTCACCGACCTGGTGGCCATGGGCGTCTACACGCTGCTGGCGGCGCGCGTGCTGCGCCTGCTGCGTGACGCCAAGCATATTCGCTGGATGAACCGCACCTTCGGTTCGCTGTTCATCCTGGCAGGCGTGTTCCTGGCATCGTTCCGCCGCCATTCCTGAACCTACGCGCGGGGCATGCGCCGGCGACGGCGCATGCCCCGCGCCTTTTCATGCCCGATACCGGACCGCGCCGGGCGATACAGCGGCGCCAAGTAAAATCCTTCCGATCATGAACATCCCTCACGAAGTAGCGCGGCGCCGTACGTTCGCCATCATTTCCCACCCCGACGCGGGCAAGACGACACTGACCGAAAAGCTGTTGCTGTTCGCAGGCGCGATCCAGATCGCCGGCAGCGTCAAGGCGCGCAAGGCATCGCGCCATGCGTCATCCGACTGGATGGAAATCGAAAAGCAACGCGGCATTTCCGTGGCGTCCTCGGTGATGCAGATGGAATACCGCGATTGCGTCATCAATCTGCTCGACACCCCGGGGCACCAGGACTTCTCCGAAGACACCTACCGCGTGCTGACCGCCGTGGACGCCGCGCTCATGGTGATCGATGCCGCCAACGGCGTTGAACCTCAAACCATCCGCCTGCTGCAGGTCTGCCGGGCACGCAACACGCCCATCATCACGTTCATCAACAAGATGGACCGCGAAGTGCGCGAGCCGCTGGAGCTGCTGTCCGAGATCGAAGGCCACCTGGGCATGGACGCGGTGCCGTTCTCGTGGCCCGTTGGCATGGGCAAGGCGTTTGGCGGCGTGTTCGATATCCGCCGCGATCGCATGCGCGTGTTCCGCCCTGGCCAGGAACGCCGTTCCGACAACGACGACTTCATCGAAGGCCTGACCAATCCGGAAATCGCGCAGCGCTTCGGCTCGGCGTTCGAGCAGGCCAGCGGCGAAATCGAGCTCATCAACGAAGCCGCGCCCGCCTTCGACCGCGACCAATTCCTGGCCGGCAAGCAGACGCCCGTGTTCTTCGGCTCCGCCATCAACAACTTCGGCGTGCAGGAAGTGCTGGATGCGCTGGTAGAACAGGCGCCGCCCCCTGGCCCGCGCACGGCCATGCAGCGGGAAGTGCAGCCTGAAGAACCCAAGTTCACCGGCGTCGTGTTCAAAGTGCAGGCCAACATGGACCCGGCCCACCGCGACCGCGTTGCATTCGTGCGCGTCAGCTCGGGCCGCTTCGAGCGCGGCATGCGCCTGAAGGTCGCGCGCACCAACAAGGAAATGCGCCCCAACAACGTGGTGTCGTTCCTGTCGCAACGGCGCGAGCTCCTGGATGAGGCCTATGCCGGCGATGTGATCGGCATTCCCAACCACGGCGTGCTGCAGCTGGGCGACGTGCTGACCGAAGGCGAGACGCTGCAGTTCACCGGCCTGCCGTTCTTTGCCCCCGAGTTGTTCCAGGCGGTGGAAGTGAAGGATCCGCTGCGCACCAAGCAGTTGCGCACGGGCCTCACCCAATTGGGCGAGGAAGGCGCCATCCAGGTGTTCCGTCCCGAGGCGTCCGGCGGCTCCCTGCTGCTGGGCGCGGTCGGCCAACTGCAGTTCGAAGTGGTCGCCCACCGGCTGAAGACCGAGTACGGCGTGGACGCGCGAATGATGCCTTCCCGCTACACAATGGCACGTTGGATTACGTCTGAAAACCCCAAGGCGCTGCGCAAGTTCATGGATGCCAATGCCGCCCATATCGCCTATGATGTTGTGGATGCGGCGGCGTTTTTGATCGGTTCTCCCGCGCAGTTGCGCGTAGCCGAAGAACTGTATCCCGATGTGAAATTCCATGCCATGCGGGAGCACGGCGGCAAGGTTTTCGGAGACAAAGCGTAGACCCGTTCGGGTTCCGCACGGCAGATGAGGGTAGCAATGTCTTGGCGTTTCTTATTCGCAACGCTCCTGATCGCGCTTGGCGCGTCGGCCTGGGGCGGTATTCAATTGGGTGATTGGCTGGTGGCGCATGCGCCGGTGGCCGCGCCTGCTCCTGGCCAGGATGCCGCGGCTTCCCAGCAGCCCGTGCTGGATGCCAATGGCCGTCCTTATGTGGCCCAGCCTCCGCAACCGCGCATCGACGGTACCTTGGGCGTGCCCGACAAACCCGCCGACCGCGAATGGCAGGTCAATACCGTTTCGCTGTTCGACACCGTCAGCGATCCGTCGGTGAAGATCTCGCGGGACCGCATCAGCCCCGACCAGGCCCGCGAAATCGCGGCGGCTTCGCACGTGCCGCTACCCTCGGGCCCTTCGGACGTCAGCACGCTGGATCTGCAAGCGCCGGGCACGTCCACCGCCATCAACGGCGGCGGCCAGGTCCAGGCCAGTGGCTACGGCACGCCGCAAATGGTCCAGGCGCCGCCCCCCAACACCGCGCAGGCGCCTGGCGCCCTGGGCTGGCAAGATGCGCTCAAGCGTGAACTGGCGCATTGCGCCACGCAGGGCTTCTTCGAGCGCCCGTCGTGCTCTTGGGCCGCGCGCAACAAGTATTGCGGCCCCAACCGCGCCTGGGGCACCATGGCCGAGTGCCCGGCCCGCCCGCAATAAGGCCGGCCTGCGGCGCAACGCGCGCAACACCAAAAAAATGGCGCCCCGCGGGGCGCCATTTTTCATGACCGGAACATTACTCCGGCACGGACATCTGGCTTTGCAGGTAGTTCTGGATGCCGACCTTGTCGATCAGGTCGATCTGCGTTTCCAGGTAGTCGATGTGCTCTTCAGTGTCGTCCAGGATATCCTGGAACAGATCACGCGAAACGTAATCTCGGACCGATTCGCAATGCGCGATGGCTTCCTTCACGGTCGCCTGGGCGCCTTGCTCCAGCTTCAGGTCACAAGCCAGCAATTCCGGCACGTCTTCGCCGATCAGCAGCTTGTGCAGGTCTTGCAGGTTGGGCAGGCCGTCCAGCATGAAGATGCGTTCGATCAGGCGATCCGCATGCTTCATTTCGCCGATGGATTCTTCGTACTCGTGCTTGCCCAGCTTGTCGAAACCCCAATGGTTCAGCATGCGGGCATGCAGGAAATACTGGTTGATGGCCGTCAGTTCGTTGGTCAGTTGCTTGTTCAGAAACTGGATGACGGTTTTGTCGCCTTTCATGATGGACTCCTTGCAGTCAGGCGCGACGCAGATGCATCGCGACAAAGGAGCGCACGATGCCGCGCGTACGCAACCCCGGCAGACTACCACCAGCCGGAGGGCCGCGCCTAGCCTTGCGCTGCATTTGGTAAACCGCTTTAGGACCACAAGAAGAAAGCGTTAGGAAAATGAGAATGAGTATGCGTGCGTGATACCTTGCATGCACTGCACAGCATCCATGCGGCCTGTGCGCGGGCAAGTCTGCGGATTGCGCCTCGGAATGCCGCGAGATCCGGCCCCAATCAGCGGCGGCGCCCGCCGGAAAGGGCGCGCGACACGCGCGGGCCCTTTAGTTGCAGATCGACAACTGCGCGGCAACGGTGCGGCAAGTCCACGCTATGCGGCCCGCCGCGTCGCAAGCCAGATGCCGAACGCGATCGGCACGATGCCCAGCAAGTCCAGCCACGACACGTGTTCGCCCAACACCAGCCATCCGAACAGCAGCCCCAGTGGCGGCATCAGGAAGTGCAGCGCGCTGGCGGCCGTGGCGCTGGCACGGCCGAGAATCATGAACCACAGGTAATAGCCGCCCATCGAGACCGCGACGATCATGTAGGCCATGCTCCAGAACAGGCTGGCGGTCATGCGCGCGTCGCCGATGCTCTCGTGCATCAGCGCAAAGGGCAGCAAGGCCGCGGCGCCCGCGAGCGACTGTATGCCCGTGGATGTCCATAAGCCCGAGGAGGGCTTCAGACGCTTGTAGAGCAGCGTGCCAGCCACCAGCGCCACCAGGCCTCCCGTCACCAGCAACGTGCCATGCAGGTCCTCCTGCATGCCCGACAGCCGCGAACGCAGCACCAGCGCCACTCCCGCCAATCCCAGGCACAGGCCGAGCAGCTTGCGCCAGCCCAGGCGCTCACCCAGTACCGGGCCTGCCAGCACGCCGATCAGCAGCGGGTTGGTGCTGATCAGCACCGCAGTGAATGCGGACGACACCGTTGTCATGCCTGACCAGCTCAGCCCCAGGTATAGAGCGTTGTTCAGCACGCCCAGCAGGATTAGCGCCACCAGATCGCGCCCGCCCGGCATTTTCCAGCGGCCGCTGGCCGCTGCCAGGCCCAGCATCAGGGCGCCCGCGATCAGGAAGCGGATGGTCAACAAGGTCAGCGGCGGACAGTCCCGCACCGCGATCTTGGCTGCCGCGAACGCCGAGCTCCAAAGAAAGCAGAAAGCCGCGATGGGAGCCCAGCTGATGCCCGGCGAGGCTGGGGCGGATATGGCGGTGGCAGACAGGGTCGAGGTGGCCTTCATGGGGGGAATCCGAGGTGGACGCGCTGCCGCAGTTGCGGCGGATGTAGGAATTCTGCGCGGCCTTTCATCCATTGACAAACTCTTTATTCGGATCGAAAGTATTTGAAAAATGAATGCATGGAGCACGCAGATGCCAGATCTCGACCTTTTGCACAGCTTCGTGTCCGTGGTGGACGCCGGCGGCTTCACGGCGGCAGGCGAACGGGTGCACCGCAGCCAGTCCACCGTCAGCCAGCAAATCCGCAAGCTCGAGGAAATCCTGGAATGCGCGCTGTTCATCCGTGAGGGCCGGCAGGTTTCGCTCACCGAGGATGGCGAGCGCCTGCTGGGCTATGCGCGGCGGATGTTGGCCCTATCAACCGAAGTCCGGGAAGCCGTCAGCGGGCGCAAGCGCGTGGACGTCATCCGGCTGGGCGTGCCGGACGATTTCGCGGCCGACAAGCTGACCATGGTGGTCGCGGAGTTCGCACGGTCCCGGCCGGGCGTGCGGCTATCGGTCCGCTGCGATCTGACCTCCGCGCTCACGCGCGCGCTGGAACGGGGCGACCTGGACGTCGCGCTGCTCAAGCGTGAGCCGGGCGCTGGCGCCGCCTTGGCCGCCTGGCCCGAACATTTGCATTGGATCTGCGGCCCCGGCCTGAACCTCGCACCGACCGAGCCGGTGCCGCTGGTGGCATTCCCGCAGGGCTGCATCTACCGCAACCGTGCCATCCACGCCCTGGAAGCCGCGGGCCGGCACTGGCGGATCGCCTACGAAAGCCCGAACCTCATGGGCTTGCAGGCCGCATTGACGGGGGGACTTGGGGTGGCACTGCTGGAGCGGCGTTGCCTCTTGCCGGACCATCGGGTCATCGATGCAGGACTGCCACCGATACCGTCGACCGAACTGGCGCTATGCCTCGCCGACACGGTGCGCGAGCCTGCACGCCAATTGGCGATGACCGTCCGGGAGTTTTGCGAGAAAGAAGCAATGCGGCTCGCTGCGTGACGGCAGCGAGCCGGAGATAGACGACTATCCTCAGGCGGTAGCGACGAGGGGAATCGGGAAGCTGCTGTTGGCAGCGGGCGCGCCCGACTCGACCAGCGTGGCCGGAGGATTGACCGGAACCGCTATGGAGCGCACGTCGCACACGCTGGAGCAGCGGCCGCCTGGCAGGTATTCGGTAGCGGTAGCCGCACAGCAGCCGCAGCACGTGGCTACGCCCAGCTCGAATTGCAGGTCGGAAAGCGTCGTCGCGCCTGCGTCCACGCTGGCGCGGACTTGGCGTTCGGTGATGGCATTACATACGCAAATGTACATGAGAATAATTATCGAAAATTATTCTGCTACTGGCAAGCCCCGCGCGCAAATAAATTTGCAACCGAAGTGTCACGCAAGTCGTTGAAAATAGGGACGAATTTCCGTTATTCCGTCCCTGATTTCCGAAGCATGCTCAACGGGCGGCCGCCTGGGCCTTGCGCAATGCCGCCGGGGCTATCCGCAGCGCTTCGCGGTACTTTGCCACCGTCCGACGGGCGATGACTATCCCCTGATCGGCCAGCTTTTGCATGATCTGGCTATCGGACAAAGGCTTGGCCCGGTTCTCCTCCGCCACCATTTGCCGGATGAAAGTCTGTATCGCCGTGGCCGAGGTGGCGTCCCCGCCGTCCGTCGACACGCCCGTGCCAAAGAAGCGCTTGAGCTCCAACGTGCCAAACGGAGTGAGCATGTACTTCTGTGTTGTGGCCCGTGAAATCGTGGATTCGTGCAAACCGAGCTCGCCAGCGATGTCCTTCAGGATGAGCGGCCGCATGGCGGCAGGCCCCTGGCTGAAAAAAGCCGTCTGGTGCTGCACGATGGCCTGGGCTACGCGCAGGATGGTGTCGAAACGCTGCTCCACATTGCGGATCATCCAGCGTGCCTGCTGCAGCTGCGATTGCAGCCCCGCGTGCGCGGATTCCTTTTGATTCCCCAGCATCTGGGCGTAGAGCCCGTTGATCTGCAGCTTGGGCACGGCGGCGCTGTTCAGGGTCACCTGCCAGCCGCCGCGGGTCTTGCGCACGATGACGTCGGGCACGGCGTAGTCGGCCGCGGGCACGGTCCAGGCGCGCCCCGGACGCGGCTCCAGGCGCCGGATCAGCGCATGGGCCGAACGGAACGTGGCTTCATCGCAGCCCACGGCGGCGCACAGGCGCGCGGCGTTGCCCGTCGCCAACAGGGCCAGGTGCTGCGCGCAGATCTGGCGTGCACAGGCCAATACCGCGGCATCCGCCGCTTCAGGCAGTTGTTCCAGGTCCGGGTTGCGCAGCTGCAACAGCAGGCATTCCGCCATGTCGCGCGCGCCGATGCCTGGGGGATCGAAGGACTGGAGCAGCGACAGGGCCGCCTTCAGCTCATCCAGGTCCGGCTCCAGTTCCGCCGGCAACCAGTCCAGGATTTCCTCCAGCGGCGATCCCAGATACCCGTTCTCGTCCAGTTCGTCGATCAGGAGGCCGGCCAGCGCGACGTCCCTCGGGGCGGCCCGCGTCAGCCCCAATTGGCCCAGCAGATGCTCGCGCAGCGTGTCGGGGCGCGCGGCCTCGGGCCGGCTGGAGTCCTCGTCGGGATAGACGCCGCCGGACCCCGGCATCTCATCCACTGGCGTCTCGCGCTCAGCGGCGGGTTCGTCGTCCTGCACGGAGGATTCGCGGTCGGATTCCGCTGGCGCCTCGGCCGACGGCGCTTCGTCCTGGCGCTCCAGCAGCGGGTTCTCCGCCAGCACTTGCGAGATCTCGGCTTCGAGGTCGAGCGTGGACAGCTGCAACAATCGGATCGATTGCTGCAGTTGTGGCGTCAGCGTCAAATGCTGACCAGGTCGCAGTTCTAAAATTGGGCGGGTCATAGGTACAATATTTTGCATGATGAATCTGACTTCGCCCGCAAGCGTCCGCCAGGACTGCCGCCTGATCGGCCAGACCCTGCTCAAACTGGCGCTTCCTCGACTCATACTGCGTGCGATTGTCATCGCCGTCGCCCTGGTCGTCTGGTATCTGGCCGCCAACTGGATACTGAATTTCGGACGCACCGTGAACTACGAGTTCCTGCATTCCCTGGGCCAGCCGACCATGGACATGGTGCAGAAGGTCAACCCCTATATTTGGTGGGTGGTGGCCGGCATCTGGACCCTGATCGTGTTCTTCACGCTGCGCGCCTGGCTGTCCGCCAGCCTGGCTTCCGGCAGCGCCACGCCGGTCGAAACCAGCGTGCTGGCGGACCTGGCGCCCAACCTGTCCGAGGAGACCCTGGGCGTGCTGCGCTGGACGTGGGGCGACCGCCAGGAACCCTTTACGGTGGGCGATCTGCGCCGCGCCCTGTCTGAAATTCGCCACAATCGCGCCGGCAAGATCGCCATGGTTGCGGAACAGGCCCGCATCCTGGAATTGTCCGACCGCGCGCCGCGTGATCCTCGCGACGAAGTCCGCCGCGAAGCGCGCACTGAAGGCCGCACCGAACGTTATGTGGAACCGCGCATCGGTCCAGCCCGGTAAGTTCGTCCTCCCGCCTCCCAGACCAGGCCGCCCACGGGCGGCCTGTTTGTTTTGGTCCCTTGCCCCCCATAGCGACGCGTAAGCCGAAAACTATCCAACCCCGTTTTTGCTGAATTTTCTTCAGCGAAATGGCCTACCTGCAGCCTGTATCTCACCCCCACACAAAAGAGTATTCAGTTGCGCTGGCGGCAAAAATATGTTTGACTAGCAACCTATGGCCGCTCACCGCACCCCCTTCGCGATTGCCACCGGACGCTTCGACGCTCCGGTCGCCGGCCTGCGCGCTCGTTCCTCCGCCATCGCGCTATCGCTATACCTACCGATCGGTTGCCGGGCCTAGTGTCCCCGTGGTAGCTCGGCAGCCACGCTTGCCACACGCGATTTCCCCCTTTTATCTCTGAATCCTGCCGGTCAATCACGGCAAATCCTGGCACAAGACCGCCATCCGGTCGCGCAGCCGCCGAGGGTAGTACTCCCGGGATTCAAAAGAAACCGATCGAGGTGTAGTAATGATGCTTGCCAACCCCGCTACCAAATACGTCCCCTTCGCGCCCTTTACCCGCGACTACTCCGAACGCACCTGGCCCAGCCGCCGCATCACCAAGGCGCCGATCTGGATGAGCACGGATCTGCGTGACGGCAACCAGGCCTTGATCGAACCGATGAGCGTCGAGCGCAAGCTCCGCTTCTTCGAGCAGTTGGTGAAGATCGGCTTCAAGGAAATCGAAGTGGGCTTCCCCTCGGCCTCCCAGACCGACTTCGATTTCGTGCGCAAGCTCATCGATGAAAAGCGCATCCCCGATGACGTCACCATCATCGTGCTGACCCAGTCGCGCGAAGACCTGATCAGCCGCACGGTGGAATCCGCCGCGGGTGCCAAGCAAGCCATCGTCCACTTGTACAACGCCTGCGCGCCGGCGTTCCGCAAGGTCGTGTTCAACATGAGCAAGGACGAAATCAAGAACATCGCCACCACCGGCACGCGCCTGGTGAAGCAGTACATGGCGCAGCATCCGGAAACGCAATGGCGCTACCAGTACTCGCCCGAAGTCTTCAGCACGACCGAACCCGAATTCGCGCTGGAAGTCTCCAACGCAGTGGCCGACGTATGGCAGCCCACGCCCGAGTGCAAGATGGTGTTGAACCTGCCCGCCACCATCGAAGCCACCAGCCCCAATCTGTACGCTGACCAGATCGAATGGATGCACAAGAATCTGGCGCGACGGGACAGCATCGTACTCAGCGTGCACCCGCACAATGACCGCGGCACCGCCGTGGCCGCCGCTGAATTCGCCGTGATGGCTGGCGCCGACCGCATCGAAGGCTGCCTCTTCGGCAGCGGCGAACGCACCGGCAACGTCGACCTCGTCACGCTGGCCTTGAACCTCTACACCCAAGGCGTGCATCCGGAACTGGACTTCTCGGACATCGATGAAGTGCGCCGCTGCGCCGAATACTGCAACCAATTGCCGGTCCACCCGCGCCATCCGTATGCGGGCGACTTGGTGTTTACCGCATTCTCGGGCTCGCATCAGGACGCGATCAAGAAGGGCTTTGCCCAACAGAAGGCCGACGCCGTCTGGGAAGTGCCGTACCTGCCCATCGATCCCGCCGACCTTGGCCGCAGCTACGATGCCGTCATCCGCGTGAACAGCCAATCGGGCAAGGGCGGCGTGTCGTACCTGCTCGAGCAGGAACATGGCCTGGTGTTGCCGCGCCGCCTGCAGATCGAGTTCAGCCGCGCCATCCAGCGCGTCACGGATGAGACCGGCCGCGAAGTCACCGCCGACGACGTGCACACGATCTTCAACCGCGAATACCTCGAACAGAAGTCGCCCTGGAAGCTGGTGCGCCACCGCATCGACGGCAATCCGGCTGCCGGCGAGGGCCAGCACTTCAGCATCGAAGCCGAACTGGAATACAACGGTGAACGCCGCATCGTGACGGGCAAGGGCGACGGCGCCATCTCGGCCTTCGTGGCAGCGCTGGACGTGCCCGTGCGCATCATGGACTACCACGAGCATGCCATCGGCACCGGCACCGACACCCGCGCCGCATCCTATGTGGAACTGCGTGTCGGCGAATCGAGCACCGGCTTCGGCGTGGGCATCGACCGCGACATCGTGACCGCCTCGTTCCAGGCCGTGCTGAGCGCCGTGAACCGCCACATCAATGCCGGCGCGGTGACCGCAACCGAGCAAGAAACCGCTGAGACCGCGTGATCCGCGATCCGGCGTAAAAAAGCCAGCCTTATCGGGCTGGCTTTTTCTTCGGGCGCGTGCCGCGCACGCGCAGTCCACGCCCGCGCGCGGACGGGCGACGCTCAGCCGCGCGGCCAGATGTCGGAGGCGCCGATATCCGGCGCGGTGGCCGCCAGCAGCCGCTGATGGACCCATGCCGCCAGCGCCAGCGTGCGATGGTCGCTGTAGCGCGCGCCGACCAGTTGCAGCCCGACAGGCAGGCCTTGCGGGCCAGTGGCGAACGGCAGGCTCAGACTGGGATGGCCGAATACCGTCCAGGCACGCGAGAACTGTGGATCGCCCGTGCCCAGGTCGGCAAACGGCGCCTCGCCGCTCGCGCTTGGCGCCAGCAGCACATCGTATTTGTCGAACCAGGCATCCACGCGCGCGCGGGATTCGGCAACGCGCATCAGGTTTTTCTGGTGCTCTTCCGACGTAATCCGCGAGCCCGCTTCCAGGATGGCCTGGATCTTGGGGCTGAGCTGCGCCGCATGCTCCAGACGCTCATAGGCCAGGGCCTGCGACGCTTCGAACGCCATGATGTCCGCATGCAGCTGCACCAGAACGCAGTGCTCGGGCGGCAGCGGCAATTCTTCGACCACGGCGCCGGCGCGCGACAGAATGGCCGCGGCCTGTGCGTAGGCCTCCTTGGTTTCGGGCAAAGCATGCCGCCATTGCAGGCTGCGGTACATGCCGATGCGCGGCTTGCCGTCGTATGCGAGGTCCAGCATGCGGGGATCGCGCATCAGTACCGAAGCGAACAACGCCACGTCCGGCACCGAACGGGCAAAACCGCCGATGGTGTCCAGGGACTCGGCCAGGCTTTTGACGCCCGCGCGCGAAATACTGCCGAAGGTGGGTTTGAAGCCCACGATGCCGCAATAGGAAGCGGGCCGGATGATGGAAGCCGCGGTCTGCGTGCCCAACGCGAAGGGCACCATGTCGTCGGCCACCGCCGCGGCCGAGCCGCTGGACGAGCCGCCGGGCGAGTAGGCTTCGTTGCGCGGGTTGCGCGTGGGACCCGCCTGATAAGTGGCGAATTCGGTCGTCACGGTCTTGCCGACGACGATCGCGCCTGCGCCGCGGCACAGCGCCACCGAGGCCGCGTCCAGGCCCGGATGGTGGCGTTCATAGATGGGCGAGCCGTAACGCGTGGGCAGGTCGACGGTGTCGAACAGGTCCTTCACGCCCATGGGCAGGCCATGCAGCACGCCACGCAGCGCGCCGCGATCCAGTTCCTGCGCGCGATCCAGCGCGGCCTGCTTTTGCAGCGCGGTCCAGGCATGGATGGTGCTTTCGCGTTGCTCGATGCGCGCAAAGCAGGCGCGCACCAGCTGCTCCGCGGTCAGTTCGCGCCGTTGCAGCTTGCGCGCGGCTTCCAGCGCGCCAAGTCTGTTCAAGGCAGTAGACATGGTCCTTTCCTCTTTACCGGTACCGCGCGTCTTGCACGGCAGCAAAATACGCACCCGGTCCCCTTTGACCGAGGATCCGCCGTTATGCGCGGCATATTGCCGCGCAGTCCGGTTGGACCGACTCCTGCCATTGTGCGCGTCGCGTCAATTAGGAAAAACACCAAAAAATCCGCATTTTCCCGGGAAAAACCGCGTGCCGCGCCATGGCGATTTATTGTTGCGTCGGTATCAGCATAGCGCAAACCCGTGCAACACAAAGGTCATATTTGTCGAGTAAGATGAAATCGTTTTCACGAAACCCGACAGCAATCCTGCCATGGCTTCGCGCTCGTCGCCCCGCTTTTCCATTATTGAAGTGGCCCGCAAGGCCGGGGTTTCCCCGGCGACGGTTTCGCGCGCGTTCAACCAGCCCGAGATCGTGCATCCCGACACACTCGCGCACATCCGCAACGTGGCAAAGCGCGCGGGCTTCCGACCCAATCGCGTGGGCCGCAGCCTGCGCTCGGGCAGCACGCGCACCATCGGCCTGATACTGCCCACGCTGTCCAATCCCGTGTTCGCTGAATGCTTCGAAGGCGCGGAGCGGCGCGCGCGGGAATCGGGCTATAGCGTCATGCTGACCGCCACCGGCTACGATCCCGCGGTGGAATCCGCGGCGGTCCAGGGCCTGATGGACCACCAGGTGGATGGCCTGATCCTGACGGTCGCGGACGCCGCCAAAAGCGCCACGCTGGACGACCTGGACCACGCGGGCATTCCCTACGTGCTGGTCTACAACGAGTCCGGCGCCCATCCCTTTGCGTCCGTCGACAATCGCGCGGCCGCCAGCGACATGGTGGCCCATCTGGCCGCGCTGGGCCACCGCCGCATCGCCCTGGTGACAGGCCCGCTGACCGCATCGGATCGCGCCCGCCGCCGCTTGACCGGCGCGCGTGCCTGCGCCAAGCGGCTGGGCCTGGACGACATCCAGCACATTTCCATGAGTTCGCACACAGGCAGCGACCTGGAGGCCCTAAAGGCCGCGCTGCGCGGCAAGCAGGCGCCCACCGCCCTGTTCTGCTCCAACGATCTGCTGGCAACCGCAGTCATCGCCGACCTGGTGGGTCTGGGGCTTTCCGTGCCCGCCGATATCTCGGTATGCGGATTCGACGGCATGCGCTTCGGCGCCTTGCTCACCCCGCCCCTGACCACCGTGGCCCAACCCAGCGACGGCATCGGGGAAACGGCTTGCTCGAATTTGCTGGCGCAGATACAAGGCCAGCCCCCACACTCGGACCGCCTGCCGCATTGCATCGTCGTCGGCGGCACCGCCGCGCCGGTGCGCCGTTAAGGCATATCCCTACAACAACCATTTTCTTGTCTACGCGTCATGCTCATCGCACAAATCACCGACCTGCATATGCGCACCCCTGGCGACAAGGCCTACGGCATCATCGATCCCGCGGCCTTCCTGGCGCCGGCAGTGCGCGCGCTCAACGCCTTGACGCCGCGGCCCGACTGCGTGTTGATCACAGGCGACCTGACGGACCTGGGCCGTCCGCACGAGTACCAGGCATTGCGGGACCACCTGCAAGCGCTGGAGATTCCCTATTTCCTGCTGCCCGGCAACCACGATGACCGCGCCCAGTTGCGCGCTGCCTTCCCTGACCATGGTTATCTGCAAGGGGAAGGACCGTTTATCCAGTACGCCATAGAAACCTATCCGCTGCGCATGCTGGCCTTGGACACCGTGGTGCCCATGAAGAGCCATGGCGAGCTATGCCAGGACCGCCTGGACTGGCTGGCCGCCCGCCTGGCGGAACAACCTGAGCGCCCTACGTTGGTCTTGATGCACCACCCGCCGTTCCTGACCGGCATCGAGCACATGGACGCCATCGGCCTGCTGGCGGGCGCGCCTGAACTCGAACGCATCGTGGCGCGGTTTCCCAACGTGGAGCGCGTTCTTTGCGGCCACCTGCACCGCACGATATTCCAGCGCTTCGGCGGCACGATCGCATCCACCTGTCCGGGTACTGCGCATCAGCTCGCGCTGGAGCTGGGACCGCGCCCGACGCTGCAATACATCATGGAACCGCCGGGCTATCAGCTGCATTGGTGGCAGGGCAAGAACCTGGTCACGCATCATGCGGTCATTGGGGAATACCCCGGCCCATATCCTTTCGCCTGAGGCCATAGACTACGAAAGTTTGCCTTGCCATACATCCGTCATGTTTGCGCTGCACAATGAAAAGGTTTTCATAACAGGCAACAATGCGGATCTAACTATTAGATCTTCGAGACAGCATGTCATCCATCGTCCTGGATAACCTCACCAAACAGTACGGCAACGCCGCCGCGATCCACGGAGTGAGCTTTACGGTTCCCGCCGGCAGCTTCACGGTCCTGCTGGGACCGTCGGGCTGCGGAAAATCCACCACCTTGCGCATGATTGCCGGACTGGACACGCCGACCTCCGGCACCATACGCATCGGCGACCGCGACGTCACCCAGCTGCCGCCCGCCAAACGGCGCATCTCGATGGTGTTCCAGTCGTACGCCCTGTTTCCGCACTTGTCCGTACGCGAGAACATCCTGTTCGGGCTCAAGGTGCGCAAGGAGCCGGCGCGCGATTACGACCGCCGCCTGCAGCGCGTGGCGGGCCTGCTGGGCCTGAATCACCTGCTTGACCGCAAGCCCTCGCAGTTGTCGGGCGGACAGCAACAGCGCGTGGCGCTGGGCCGCGCCGTGATTTCCGAAGCGCCGGTCTGCCTGATGGACGAGCCGCTGTCCAACCTGGACGCGCAGCTGCGCCATGAAATGCGCCGCGAAATCCGCGCGTTGCAGCAGGACCTGGGCATCACCATGGTCTACGTGACGCACGACCAGACCGAAGCGATGAGCATGGCCGACCAGGTGGTGCTGCTGCGTGGTGGCAAGATCGAGCAGCACGACACGCCTGACGGCCTGTATGCGCGTCCCGCCACCGAATTCGCCGCGCGCTTCATCGGCACGCCTCCCATGAATCTGATCGGCCTGGCCCCTGCGCAGGGCGCCATGGTCATCGCGGGCACGCAAAGCCCCGCCATCTCTGGTGCCCCCACAGGCGCCGTGAAACTGGGCGTGCGCCCCGAACACATCCGTATCGACGCCAACGGCATTCCCGCCACCGTGGAAAGCGTGGAGTACTTCGGCGCCGATTCCATTCTGGTGTGCCGCGTCGGCGACACCCGCGGCGTGGCCGTGCGCGTGGGCGGCCATCTGCGCGCCAGCGTGGGCGAAACACTGGGACTGTCCTGGCAAGACAGCCAGCAGCACTTCTTTGCCGCCGACACGGCGGTCATCAACTCCGCCGGCCGCTAGGGCCCGTACACAGGAAAGGAAACCAACATGCGTCGTACCGTACTGAAAACCCTGGCCGCCAGCCTGGCCGCCGCCTGCCTGTCGCTGCCCGCGCAGGCGCAGAATAAGCCCGTCGAAGTGGAGTTCTACTACCCCGTTGCGGTCGGCGGCCCGATCACCAAGATCGTCGACGACATGGTGGCGGATTTCCACAAGGAAAATCCGGACATCAAGATCAAGCCGATCTACGCCGGCTCCTACCAGGACTCCATCGCCAAGGCGCTGACCGCGCTCAAGGGCGGCACGCCGCCGCAGCTGGCGGTGCTGCTGTCCACCGACATGTTCACGCTGATCGACGAGGACGCCATCGTTCCGATCGACAGCCTGGCCAAGAGCGACGCCGATAAGAAGTGGCTGGGCGGCTTCTATGACGCCTTCATGCAGAACAGCCGTACCGGCGGCCACACCTGGGGCGTGCCGTTCCAGCGTTCGACCATCGTCATGTACTACAACAAAGACCTGTTCAAGGCCGCCGGGCTGGATCCCGAACGCGCGCCGGCGACCTGGGCCGAACTGGTCGACTATGGCAAGAAGCTGACCAAGCAGGATGCTTCCGGCAACACGACGCAATGGGGCATCGAGATTCCGTCGGGCGGCGCGTTCGCCTATTGGCTGTTCCAGGCGCTGACCACTCCGAACGGCGCGATCCTGATGAACGAAGCCGGCAACGAGGTCTACCTGGACAAGCCGGCCGTGGTGGAAGCCGCGCAGTTCTGGCGCGACCTGTCCGCCAAACACAAGATCATGCCGACCGGCACCATCGATTGGGGCACCACGCCCAAGGACTTCCTGGAAAAGAAGGCCGCCATCGTCTGGACCACGACCGGCAACCTGACCAACATCCGCAAGAACGCCGACTTCCCCTTCGGCGTGGCAATGATGCCGCAGCAAAAGCGCGGCGGCAGCCCCACCGGCGGCGGCAACTTCTACATCTTCAAGAGCGGCACGCCGGCGCAGCAGCAGGCCGCGCTGAAGTTCGCGCAATGGGTCACCACGCCCGAGCGCGCCGCGGACTGGAGCATCGCCACCGGTTACGTGGCCGTGACCCCGGCCGCCTGGCAGACCGAAAAGATGAAGAAGTACGCGCAGGAAGTACCGGCCGCCGCGGTCGCGCGCGACCAGCTGGAAGTCAGCGTGGCGGAGTTCTCCACGCATGAAAACCAGCGCGTCACCAAGACCCTGAACGACGCCCTGCAAGCCGCCCTGACCGGTTCCAAGACGCCGCAGCAGGCCCTGACCGACGCGCAACGCGAGGCCGATCGCATACTGCGTCCCTACAAGTAAACAGGCCGTAAGCACGATGAGCCGCTCTTTAAACGCGCTTTATGGCTGGCTGCTGTTGCTGCCAGCCATCGTGCTGCTCGCCGCCTTCACGCATTACCCGGCGGTGGCGACGCTATGGCACAGCTTTTTCTCCACCCCCAAGGGCGCGCGCCCCGCGCGCTTCGTGGGGCTGGACAACTACGCCGTCATGCGCGATGACCCGGTGTTCTGGCAATCGCTATGGAACAACCTGTGGTTCGCGCTGGGCACCATCCCCACCTCGATCGGCATCGCGTTGATCATGGCGCTATGGGTGAATCGCAACCTGCGCGGACGCGGTTTCCTGCGCATGGCCTATTTCACGCCCACGGTGCTGCCCATGGTGGCGGTGGCCAATATCTGGCTGTTCTTCTACACGCCGCAGTACGGGCTGATTGCGCAGGTGATGCAGCTGTTCGGCTCGCCCGGCCCCAACTGGCTGGGCAACCGCGAGACCGCATTGCCCGCGCTGATGCTGGTGACGGTCTGGAAGGAAGCCGGCTTCTTCATGATCTTCTACCTGGCTGCGCTGCAGACGGTATCGCCGTCGCTACGCGAGGCCGCGATGCTCGAGGGCGCATCGCGCTGGCAGTATTTCCGCCGCATCCTGTGGCCGCTGCTGATGCCCACCACGCTCTTTGTGCTGATCAACGCCCTGATCAACGCATTCCGGCTGGTGGACCATGTGGTGGTCATGACGCGGGGCGGGCCCGATAACGCCAGCACGCTGCTGCTGTACTACATCTACCAGGTGGGTTTCAGTTTCTGGGACACGGCTTACGCCGCCACGCTGACCGTCGTGTTGCTGGTGGTGCTGGCGCTGACCGCGCTGATCAAGTTCCGCTGGCTGGACCGCAGGACGCACTATCAATGAAAGACAAGCTCGATACCCTGGGCGCCTGGGCGCTCGGTCTCTTGTGGATCCTGCCCCTGGCTTATGCCATGTGGGCGGCGTTCCATCCGCCCGCCTATGCGACCCGCTTCGACCTGTTCGCGCCGCTGACGCTGGACAACTTCGTGCGCGCCTGGCACGCGGCGCCGTTCCCGCGCTATTTCCTCAACACCTTCCTGCTGGTCACCATGGTGCTGGCGGCGCAACTGGTGCTGTCGACCCTGGCCGGCTACGCCTTCGCGCGCTTCGAGTTCCGCGGCCGCGACTTCGTCTTCATGCTGGTGCTGCTGCAGCTGATGATCATGCCGGACGTGCTGCTGGTGGAAAACTACCGCTCCATGAGCCAACTGGGCATCCGCGACACGGTGTTCGCCATCGGCCTGCCGTACTTTGCGTCGGCCTTCGGCATCTTCCTGCTGCGCCAGACCTTCAAGACGGTGCCGCGCGAACTGGAAGAGGCCGCCCGCATGGAAGGCGCCAACGCCCTGCAGGTCCTGTGGAAGGTGTATGTACCGCTCGCCAAGCCGATATACGTGGCCTACGGGCTGGTGTCGGTCAGCCACCATTGGAACAACTTCCTGTGGCCGCTGATCATCACCAATTCGGTCGAATCGCGGCCGTTGACGGTGGGGCTGCAGGTGTTCTCGTCGACCGACCAGGGCATCGACTGGTCGGTCATCACCGCGGCCACGCTGATGTCGGCCGCGCCGCTCCTGATCGCCTTCCTGCTGTTCCAGCGCCAGTTTGTGCAGTCGTTTATGCGCGCAGGCATCCGCTAGAACGCACGGACGGGATCGGCCCAAATGAATACTGCCCCTTCCGGGGCAGTATTTTTTTGAAATGAGCCCTGGTTGCTCAGTAGCCTACGGTCAGCCCAGGCAGATCCACGGTAATGCGCGGGCGCTCCAGCGCCAGCGCCAGGTGCTCCGCGAACTCGCGGGCTTCCTTTTCGTCGGAGGAGAGGGTCTCGTAGCCCAGGGCATCGGCCACGCCCAGCACCTTGTCCAGCAGCAGGACCTTGCCGCTGGGACGCAACGGCTCGCAACCCAGCGTTTCCCAGGCGCTGTCGAACCAGTCGCGCGCGTCGCTCTGGCGCTGCGGCGAGGGCTCGACGCTGGCCGAGAGGTCGAGCGAACGGCGGGAGTCGAAAACGATGGTGATATCGCTGCGCATGTTGTGATTCCTTGGGGGTGGCGTCAGCCGAGTAGGGTAGGCAAAAAACACCGGGCAGATTGTCCGCCCGGCGACATTGGGCTCGCCGGCTTACCAGCCGCGCGACACCTCCCA
Organism: Achromobacter sp. D10; assembly: GCF_035282245.1. Classification (NCBI taxonomy): domain Bacteria; kingdom Pseudomonadati; phylum Pseudomonadota; class Betaproteobacteria; order Burkholderiales; family Alcaligenaceae; genus Achromobacter; species Achromobacter sp. D10. The sequence continues at coordinate 759,816 of NZ_JAYJLE010000001.1, read as the reverse complement.
GGTGACTTCAGCGTTTGCCGCCAAGGACTGGCGCATCATGTCCAGCAGGGGGAAGGCGCGTTCCTTCAGGCCCACCATGCGGGCCATGGGCGATGCCGGGGCCTTGTCGTCGTCTTCTTCCTCGGTGCCGTCATGGGCGGTCTGGTAGTCCTCGATCGCGCGTTCGATGCCGCTGATGGCCGGCCCCAGTTGCTCGACGGTGAAAACGCCGCGTTCCGGGATCTTGTCCTTGAACGACTTGCCCGCCGCCTGCAGCAACGCGCCAGCATGGTCGGTCAGCATCAGAACCTCGGCCACGACCTTGGAATGAAAGGTGATCAGCATATTCCAGTCTCCCACATTGATTACTTACATACACTACCGCAACACCCGGGGGCTGCCAACTGGCCTGGGGAACCGGGTCCGACAGCCGTCATGATCCGTCCCCAAGACCAGCCGGCGCCGGGCGTCGGGCTTGGGTCCGGGCCGGATCAAAGGCCAAATCAAGCTATCATTCAGGAGATTCCCGTGACAGCGGGGCCTGACTCGGCCATGAATCCGCGGCCATGAATCCGGCACGCGCGGTCCGCCCGGCCATGCCGCCCCCTGTCCGCTCCGCCCGACAGGCTTGACCTGTGCGGGCGCGTCCGTCACTAACTCAGAACTTCTCCAGACGCCCATGCTCCTCGAGCAACAAAAACAGCTTATCTCCCTGATCCAGGCCGCCGTCGCGCAAAGCCTGCCCGATGCCCAGGCCGATACGGCCCGGGCCAACGTGCTTCTGGAGCGCCCCAAGGTCGCCGCCCACGGCGACGTCGCCACCAACGTGGCCATGCAACTGGCCAAGCCCGCCCGCCGCAACCCGCGTGAACTGGCCCAGGCCATCGTCGACGCCTTGATGGCGCAGCCTGGCGCCGTCGACCTCATCGAGGCCGCCGAGATCGCCGGCCCTGGCTTCATCAATCTGCGCATCACCCCCGCCGCGCGCCAGGCCGTCATCGCCGCCGTGGCCGAGCAGGGCGCCGCTTTCGGCCGCTCGCCGCGCAACGGCGAGAAGATCCTGGTCGAGTTCGTGTCGGCCAATCCCACCGGCCCGCTGCACGTGGGCCACGCCCGCCAGGCTGCGCTTGGGGACGCCATCTGCCGCCTGTACGACGCCATCGGCTGGGACGTCACGCGCGAGTTCTATTACAACGACGCCGGCAACCAGATCCAGAACCTGGCCATCAGCGTGCAAGCCCGCGCCCGCGGCCTGACGACCGATTCCCCCGACTGGCCCGCCGACGGTTACAAGGGCGATTACATCGCCGATATCGCGCGCGATTTCCAAGCCCGCGCGACCATCCAGTCCGACGGCGTGGCCGTCACCGCCACGGGCGATGTCGACAACCTCGAAGACATCCGCGTCTTCGCCGTGGCCTATCTGCGCCGCGAGCAGGATCTGGACCTGCAGGCCTTCGGCCTGGCGTTCGACAATTACTACCTGGAAAGCTCGCTCTACACCTCCGGCCGGGTCGAAGCGACCGTCAAGGCGCTGATCGCCGGCGGCCATACCTACGAGGAAGGCGGCGCCCTGTGGCTGCGCACCACCGAACTGGGCACGGGCGACGACAAAGATCGCGTCATGAGGAAGAGCGAAGGCGGCTACACCTACTTCGTGCCTGACGTGGCCTATCACAAGGCCAAATGGGAACGGGGCTTTCACCGCGCCGTGAACATCCAGGGCAGCGACCACCACGGCACCGTGGCGCGCGTGCGCGCCGGCCTGCAGGCGCTGGAAGAGGGTATTCCCAAGGACTACCCCGCCTACGTGCTGCACAAAATGGTCAAAGTCATGCGGGGCGGCGAAGAGGTCAAGATCTCCAAGCGCGCCGGCAGCTATGTGACCATGCGCGACCTGATCGACTGGGTGGGCCGCGACGCGGTGCGCTACTTCCTGATCCAGCGCCGCGCCGACACGGAATTCGTGTTCGACGTGGACCTGGCACTGTCCAAGAGCGACGAGAACCCCGTCTATTACATCCAGTATGCGCACGCCCGCATCTGCTCGGTGGTGAACAACGCCGCCATGCCGGCCGCCGACGTGGCCCAGGCCGATGCCGCGCTGCTGACCGCGCCGACCGAATTCGCGCTGATGCAGCGCCTGGCCGAATTCCCCAGCGTCGTGGCGCTGGCGGCGCAGGATCTGTCGCCGCACCATATCGCGTTCTGGCTGCGCGACTGCGCCTCGGATTTCCATGCCTGGTACAACGCTGAACGCGTGCTGGTCGACGACACGGCCCTGAAGCTGGCCCGTCTGCGCCTGGCCTCGACCACGCGCCAGGTGCTGGCCAACGGCCTGGAACTGTTGGGCGTGTCCGCGCCCGAGCGGATGTAACATCGGTTCATGGCAACCAAGCGCAAAACCACCCGCCGGTCCTCCGGCGAAAGCGGCAGCACCCTGTACGGCGCGCTGGCCGGCTTGCTCCTCGGCCTCATCGTGGCCGCCGTCGTCGCCTTCTACGTCACCAAGGCTCCCGTGCCATTCGTCGACCGGGCCAGCCGCCAGGGCGACAACGGCAAGCTGCCCGACCCGCGCCAGGCGCCGGACCCCAATGCCGGCTTGTACGGCCGCGATGGCGCCGCCGGCGTCCCGTCCACCGGCCCGACCGCCACCGCGCCCGCGCCGCTGCCGGGTGCAGGCACCGGCCCGGCCACGGGTCCCACCGTCTCCAAGGGTGATGACACGCCCGCCAAACTGGACGACCTGGGCGCGCTGATCGCTACCCTGCCCAGCACCAGGGCGCCTGCCGTGGCCTCCGCGCCGCCTGCCGCCGCGCCCAGCCAGGCGCCCACGCCGATATCCAAGTCCGCCCCCGCCGCGGCGCCCGCGCCTGCCCCCAAGCCGGCGGCCACCGCGTCCGCGGCCAACGGCACGTACTACCTGCAGGCCGGCGCGTTCCGGGGCGAAAACGATGCGGAATCCCTCAAGGCCCGCATCATCCTGCTGGGCCTGCCGGTGGCCGTGCAAAAGGCCGAAGTGAACGGCAAGCCCATCAACCGGGTCAGGGTGGGGCCGTTTGCGCGCCTGGACGACATGAATCGCGCCCGCGGCCGCCTGGGCGAAAACAAGATCGAGACCGCCGTGGTGCGCCAGTAATGCGCGCCGCCACGGACACGAGCATTGAACTTATCCGGCCCTGGGTCGGTCTGTAACTTTTTACTCAGGAACCTCTCATCCATGCTGTCCCCCAAGATAATCCGCATCCTGGCCGCGGCCGCGCTGACCGCCACGGCATTCTTCAGCCCGGCAAGCCACGCGCAAGGCGCGCAGCAATTCGTGCCCATCAATCCGCCCCTGCCGTCGGATACCCCGGGCAAGATCGAGGTCCTGGAATTCTTTGCCTACACCTGCCCGCACTGCGCCGCCATGGAACCCATGGTTGAGGACTGGGCCAAGACCGCGCCCCCGGACGTGGTGCTCAAGCAAGTGCCGATCGCCTTCAACGCCGGCATGAAGCCGCTGCAGCAGCTCTACTACACCCTGCTGGCCCTGGACCGCCCCGACCTGCACGCCAAGGTGTTCACCGCCATCCACGGCGAGCACAAGCGCCTGTTCGACAAGAAGGCTATGGGCGAATGGATCGCGACCCAGGGCGTGGACCGCGAGAAATTCGACTCGGTCTTCGACTCGTTCAGCGTGCAGACGCAGGTACAGCGCGCCAACCAGCTGGCCGATGCCTACCGCATCGACGGCACCCCGTCGTTTGCCGTCGGCGGCAAGTTCATGACCTCGCCGGTCATGGCCGGCAACAGCTACGAGGGCGCGCTCAAGGAAGTGAGCCGCCTGATCCCGATGGCGCGCAACTGACACGCTGCAACCGGAATCCGCAACGCCCCGAGCCGCCAGGCCGGGGCGTTTTTATTTGGAGCCCCGGCCAGGGCCCGCGCTACACTTTCCCCACAACAAATCGCCGCGACAGCGGCACACAATGGGTGGAAGACAAATGAAGCAGCGATTCCCGCGCAGCCGCGCGATGCTGAGCCTGTGCCTGGCCGTGGCCGCCAGCCTGGCCCAAGCCAATGAAGCCGATGGCGTGAAGATCGGCGTACTCACGGACATGGCCGGCGTCACCGCCGACGCCACGGGCAAGGGTTCTGTCGAAGCCGCCCGCCTGGCCATCGAGGAAATGGGCGGCACCCTGCTGGGCAAGCCCATTTCCCTGGTCTCTGGCGATCACCAGCACCGGCCCGACATCGGCAGCGGCATGGCCCGCAAGTGGTACGACACCGACGGCGTGGACGTGATCGTGGACGTGCCCAACTCGTCGGTCGCGCTGGCGGTGCAGGGTATCGCGCGCGAAAAGAAAAAGATCGTGCTGTTCTCCAGCCCCGGCACCACGGCGCTGACCCAGGCCCAGTGCTCGCCCTATGGCGTGCAATGGACCTACACCACGTACGCGCTATCGCGCGGCACGGCGACGGCAGTAGTCAACGAGGGCAATAAGCGCTGGTTCATCCTGGCCTCCGACTATGCTTTCGGCAAGCAATTGGCAGCCGACACCGAAACCGTGGTCAAGGCCAATGGCGGCGAGGTCGTCGGCACCGTCTTCCATCCCCTGAACGCATCCGACTTCGCGTCCTTCCTGCTGCAGGCGCAAGCCTCCAAGGCGCAGATCATCGCCATCGCCAATGCGGGCGGCGACACGATTTCGGCCATCAAGCAGGCGGCGGAATTCGGCATCGGCGGCGCACAGCAGCTGGCCGCCATGCTGCTGCTGATCACCGACGTGCACAGCCTGGGCCTGTCGGCTGCGCAGAAGACCTACCTGACCGTTCCATCCTACTGGGACATGAACGACGGAACGCGCGCCTTCGCCAAGAAATTCGAGGCCCGCGTGGGGCGTCCGCCGACCTTTCTGCAGGCCGGCGTCTACGGCTCGGTGCGCCATTATCTGCAAGCCGTAAAGGCCGCCGGTACGGTGGACGCCGATGCCGTCATGGCAAAGATGAAGTCGCTGCCCATCGACGACCCCTTCAGCCTGAATGCGCGCATCCGCGAAGACGGCCTGGTGGTGCGCGACATGATGCTGGCGCAGGTGAAGACGCCGGAGCAGTCCAAGGCGCCCTGGGATTACTACAACATCGTACGCAACATTCCCGGCGCCACGCTGGCCTGGCCCTTGTCGGAAAGCCAATGCCCGCTGGTCAAGCCATGACGCAGCCGGTGACGCTGGCCGACTTCGGCAGCTTCTACGCGGGAGGCCGGCAGGTGCGCATCGGCGGCCTCCCGGTGCGCGACATCGCGTTCACGCAAAGCGCCTCGCTCGCCTATGACCCGAACGGCCTGTATCACTTCGAGCAGGCCTACGTGCAGTACTTCATCCCCGCCCGGCTGGCGCATCCGCTGCCCATCGTGCTGCTGCATGGCGGCGGCATGACGGGCGCAATGTGGGAGCAGACCCCCGACGGCCGGCCCGGCTGGATGCAGCATTTCTTGCGCCAGGGGCATGCGGTGTACGTGGTCGACAACGTCGAGCGCGGCCGCGCGGGCTGGGCTCCTTTCAAGGAAGTCTGGCCCGAGCCGCCCATCATCCGCAATGCCGAGGAAAGCTGGACGCTGTTCCGCTTCGGGCGCGCCGAAGACTACGCGGCGCGCCATCCCTTTGCGGGCCTGCGCTTTCCGGTCGATGCGTTCGACAGCTTCATCCGCCTTGCGGTGCCACGCTGGTTGGGCAACAACGATGCTGCATTACGGGGATTCTGCGCGGTGCTGGAACGCGTGGGACCATGCCTGGTAATGGCGCACAGCCACGGTGGCGAGGTCGCCTATCGCGCGCTGCAGGCACGGCCCGACCTGGTGCGCGGCGTCATCGGCATCGAGCCGTCGGGCTTCTCGTCCGAGGTGGCGGCTGGCGCCGTGGCCGACAAGCCCTTCCTGTTTGTCTATGGCGACTACCTGGACGCAACGCCGCTTTGGGAGAAGCTGTGCGCCACCGGCCAAGCCTATGCAGACGAGCTGGCGCGGCAGGGCGCGCGCGTGGAAACATGGCGTCTGGCGGACATGGGCATTGCCGGCAATTCGCACATGCCCATGATGGACGACAACAGCGACGATATCGCCGCCCGCATCGGCGCCTGGATACGCGGCGCGGCGGCCTGAGCGCGCCGCGCCGGGCGGATGCTCAGCCCTGGACGGCCGCGGCCTTCTCCAGCGCCTGCGTCAGGTCCGCGATGATGTCGTCCGGGGATTCCAGGCCGATGTGCAGGCGCACCAGGGCGTTGTCGCCTTCGCCCCAGTAGCGGTGCTTGGCCAGGTCCTTGCCCGACACCAGCTGCACCAGGCTTTCGTAGCCGCCCCAGGAAAAGCCGATGCCGAACAGGGTCAGCGAATCCACGAACACGCGCGCGGCCGCCGGCGACAAGCGCAGTTCGACCGACAGCATGCCATTGGAGCCGGTGCAATCGCGCTGCCACAACGCGTGGCCCGGATCCTGCGGCCAGGCCGGATGGAACAAGCGCACCGTCTCGGGGCGGCCTTTGAAGAATTCGCACACCTGCATGGCATGGCGCGCGTGCTGCGCCATGCGGATGGGCATGGTACGCACGCCGCGCAAGGCCAGCCAAGCGTCGTCCGCGCTGATGGAATAGCCCATGGCGTACTGCGTGCGATTGAGCTTGCGGGCGACCTGTTCGTCATTGGTGACGACGGCGCCCAGCATCAGGTCGGAGTGCCCGCCCACGTACTTGGTGCCGGCGATGACGGACACCTGCGCGCCCAGCGTCAGCGGTCGGTAGATGTAACCCGAACCCCAGGTATTGTCGGTCGCCAGCACCAGGCCGTGGCTCTGCGCGAAGGCCGCCATGGCGCCCATGTCCAGCATCTCGAACAGCAGGGATCCCGGCGATTCCACGTACAGCAGCTTGGTATTCGGACGCACCAGTTCTTCGAGGTCTTCGCCGGCCGCGAAATAGGTGATCTCGATGTTCATGCGCTTGAGCACCGCGTCGTCCAGCTCGCGCATCGGGCCGTATACGCAGTCCGAAATCAATGCGTGGTCGCCAGCCGAGCAAAGGGCCAGCATGACCATGGTCATGGCCGACAGGCCCGAGGGCGCCAGATAGCAATGCGTGCCGCCTTCGAGCTGGGTAAAGACCTGCTCCAGCGCGGCATGCGTGTCCATGCCCATGCGCCCGTAGGTAGAGGCGCGTCCGCCTGCCGCCTTGCTGCGCTGGGCCTTTTCGAGCGCGGCAAGGTTCTCGAAGCGCACGGTGCTGGCGCGCATGGGCGGCAGAGGCACCGGCGCCGTGCCGGTTTCGGGATTGAACGGGGCGGTGCCTGCGTGCTGCAGAAGCGTATCGATGTGTTTGCTTGGCATCTTCAGAGGACTGCTTGCGAATGGACAGGAGCGGGATAGAAGCGATCAGGGTGAACCATATCAGGCCGGGCGCGGCCTGTCCTTACTCGCCGACCCAGGTAACGGTCTCGGACTGCGGCGCCCGGCTGGTGCGGTAGCTATTGGCAGGGTGCTCGGTGTCCGCATAACCAAAGGAAATGCCGCAGACCACGCGGCGATCGGCCGCAATGCCGAGTTCCTCGCGCAGGACTTCCGGGTACATGGCCAGCGACGCCTGGGCGATGGTGGCCACGCCGTTGGCCTGGGCCGCCAGGAGGAAATTGGCCACATAGCCGCCGCAATCCATGGCGCCGTACTCACCCAGCGCCTCGTCGGTGGTGACGATGGCCACGTGCGGCGCGTCAAACAGCTGGAAATTGCGCATTTCCTGGCGGCGGTATGCCTCGCGGTCGCCGCGCGCCACACCGACCGCGCCGTAAAGCTGAAACCCCGACTCACGCCGGCGGGCCAGGTATTCGCCCTGGTATTCGCGTGGAAACGGGAAATCCGGAGTGAAGCCGGACTGTTGCGCCCGGCGCTGCAACGCACCGCGCAAGCGTTCCGTGCCCGCGCCTTCGGTGATCGTTACGTGCCAGGGCTGGCAATTGCACCAGGACGCGGCGCGCTGCGCCAGCGCCAGGATGCGTTCGATGGTGCCGCGCGCAACCGGCTCGGGCAGGAAGGCGCGGCAACTGTGGCGCGCATGCAGCCACGCTTCGAGCGCGGCATCGGGGCGCGCGTCGCCGTCTTGCTGGGGTTCCGGGGATCGCGGCATGGCGGTGGGGGGCATGGCGGTTGTCTCTCCTGGTCGGTTCGCAGGCGCCTCGTCCCGGGACGCATGCGCATGCATGATGGGCACGTCTTTGCCTTTATGATGCCACTTTCGGCCTCCCCAGGGCGGCCGAACCGTTCCAGGCGAACCCTCATGCTGCCCATCGATACCCTGATCGCATTCTTCGGCATTGCCGTGCTGCTGGCCCTGACTCCGGGGCCGGACAACCTGTTCGTACTGATGCAGTCCGCCATCTGGGGCCGCAAGGCCGGCATGTTCGTGGTGCTGGGGCTGTGCACGGGGCTGCTGGGACACACAGCCGCGGTGGCAGTCGGATTGGCCGCCGTGTTCGCGGCTTCGCCCATGGCCTTCACCGTGCTCAAGCTGGCCGGAGCCGCGTATCTGGCTTATCTGGCCTGGCAGATCCTGCGCGCACCGGTCGGCGCCGAGGACGGCAAGCGCCCCGAACCCATGAAGCCCGGCGCGCTGTACCGCCGCGGCATCGTCATGAACCTGACCAATCCGAAGGTGCTGCTGTTCTTCTTCGCCTTCCTGCCGCAGTTCACCTCTCCGGCGCTGGGGCCAGTGGGCCTGCAGACCATGCAGCTGGGCGCGGTATTCATGGTGTCCACGCTGCTGGTGTTCGGCGCCATCGCATTCTTTTCGGGCGCGTTCGGCGAACTGCTGCAACGCTCGGTGACGGCAAAGCGCTGGCTGAACCGGATCGCCGCGCTGGTATTCGTCGGCCTGGCCGTGCGGCTGGCAACGGCCTCGCGCTAAGGCTTGCGCTAAGGCTTGGCGCTGGGGTTTGGCGTATGGCGGCGGCCCAGGCGCCGCCTTGCCTTCCGGCCGCCTGGCGGACTCAGACCGCCGAAAACCGCACGATGCCATCCGCGCCTTGCGCGCGCTTGAGCTTGCCTTCGAAGTACAGGGCATGCAGGTGCGCCAGCGCCTCGCCCATGGCAAAGGTCAGCTGGTGCAGGTCCAGCTTGCGCTTGAACAGCACCGGCACGATGTCCGTGGTCGATTGCGGCTGGACCGCACAGGCCTCCAGCACTTCCGCCAGGCGGTCGCGGTGGTGTTCATGCTGTTGCGCGATGCGCTCATGCAGGCCCTTGAAAGGCCGGCCGTGCGAAGGCAGCACCAGCGTGTCTTCGGGCAGGTCGGCATAGCCGTCCAGCGAACGCAGGTACAAAGGCAGGGGATTCGCGTCCGGCTCGTAGTCGAACACGCTGACGTTGGTGGAGATGCGCGGCAGCACCATGTCGCCCGAGATCAGCACGCGCAGGTCGGGAGAAAACATCGAGGCATGCTCGGGCGCGTGTCCATAGCCCACGATCACACGCCAGTCGCGCCCGCCTATGCGCACCGCGTCGCCGTGCAGGATGCGCGTGTACCGCGCAGGCATGGCCGGCACCAGGTTGGGGTAATAGTTGGCGCGCTGGCGGATCTGTTCCTGCGCGTCCGGGTCGGTCAAGCCATGGCGCGCGAAGTGGTCCACCGCCGACTGGCCGCCGGGACCGGCGCCGCCTTCGCCGCGCCGCGAAGACCACAGCGAGGCCACCATGAAGTCCGTCATCGTCATCCACAGGCGAGCATCCCAGCGTTCGCACAGCCAATGCGCCAGGCCCACGTGATCCGGGTGCATGTGGGTGACAATCACGCGCAGCACCGGCAGGCCTTCCAGCTCGTTCTCGAACACCGCTTCCCACAGCGTCTTCACTTCGTCGCGCGTGATGCCGCAGTCGACGATGGTCCAGCCCTCGCGGCCGTCGATGTTGTCGCGCAGCAGCCAGAGGTTGATATGATCCAGCGCGAACGGCAGAGGCATCCTGATCCATTTGACCCCTTCCGCCACCACGTGCGAACGGCCGGCTTCAGGCTGGAAATCGGCCCAGGGGTACTGCAGTTTCTGCTCGTTGGGGTTCATTGCCTCTTCTCCACGCTTGACGATCGGGTCAAGTCATCATAATTTACGTTTACGTAAACTGCCACACGTCGCATGTCCCCGTCAACCTGGACCATCTCTGAACTCTCACGCGAGTTCGACGTCACGCCCCGCACGATCCGCTTCTACGAAGACCAAGGGATCGTCAGCCCGGCGCGCGAAGGACGCAACCGCATCTTCGGGCCGCGCGACCGCACGCGCCTGAAGCTGGCTTTGCGCGGCAAGCGCCTGGGCCTGCAGTTGTCCGAGATCCTGACCTTGATCGACATGTATGACGGCCCGGGCGATACCGAGGTCCAGCTGCGCCAATACCTGACCGTGCTGGAACAGCACCGCGCGACCTTGGAACAACAGCGCCGCGATATCGAGGATACCCTGCGCGAGATCGCGCAGCAGGAACAGCAATGCCGCGAGCTGCTCGCGCAAAAGCCTTAAGCACGCCGACATGGGCGTTTTGCAGACCCTCGCGCTGTTCATCCTGACGGCGCTGGCCGAAATCGTCGGCTGCTATCTGCCTTATCTGTGGTTGCGCAAGGGCCATTCCATCTGGCTGCTCGCCCCCGCCGCGGCCAGCCTGGCGCTGTTCGCCTGGCTGCTCACGCTGCACCCCACGGCTTCGGGCCGCGTGTATGCGGCGTACGGCGGCGTCTACATAGGAATGGCGCTGCTGTGGCTATGGGCCGTGGACGGCGTGCGGCCCAGCATGAGCGACTGGCTGGGCGTAGGCCTGTGCCTCGCCGGGATGCTGGTGATCATGTTCGGGCCGCGCAGCGGGTAGGGGGAGCCCCCACGCCGCGCCCGCTGCGCGGGCTAGCTGCCCCCCAAGGGGGCGCTTTTTGCCTTGGGGCGGCCCGGCGGCAAATAGGGCCCCCACGCCGCGCCCGCTGCGCGGGCTAGCTGCCCCCCAAGGGGGCGCTTTTTGCCTTGGGGCGGCCCGGCGGCAAATAGGGCCCCCACGCCGCGCGGGCTAGCTGCCCCCCAAGGGGGCGTTTTTTGCCTTGGGGCGGCCCGGCGGCAAAAAAGGGCCCCCACGCCGCGCCCGCTGCGCGGGCTAGCTGCCCCCCGAGGGGGCGCTTTTTGCCTTGGGGCGGCCCGGCGGCAAAAAGGGCCCCCACGCCGCCCCCGCTGCGCGGGCTAGCTGCCCCCCAAGGGGGCGCTTTTTGCCTTGGGGCGGCCCGGCGGCAAAAAGGGCCCCCACGCCGCCCCCGCTGCGCGGGCTAGCTGCCCCCCAAGGGGGCGCTTTTTGCCTTGGGGCGGCCCGGCGGCAAAAAGGGCCCCCACGCCGCCCCCGCTGCGCGGGCTAGCTGCCCCCCGAGGGGGCGTTTTTTGCCTTGGGGCGGCCCGGCGGCAAAAAGGGCCCCCACGCCGCGCCCGCTGCGCGGGCTAGCTGCTTTTTTAGCGCCGGGGGACAGGCTTATTCGGCCTTGATGTTCCCTTCCTTGATGATCCGCGCGTTGTTCGCGAATTCGGCCTGCACCTGCTTGGCGAAGGCTTCGCCCGTGGCCGTGCCCGGCTGCAGGTAGGACTTGGCCAGCAGGTCCTGGAACTCAGCGCTGGCGACTGCCTTGGCCAGCGCGGCCTGCAGGGGCTGGGCGACCGTGGCGGGCAGCTTGGCGGGCGCGAACACGCCGAAGTTCGAGTAATACTGCGCCTGCGGCATCTTCAGCTCGGCCATGGTGGGTGTGTCGGGCCAGGCGGCCAGGCGTTGCGGCGCCATCACAGCCAGCGGCTTGAGCGCGCCGCTGGCCACGTGCGGCAGCACCACGTCGCTGTTGACCACCAGCAGCTCGACCACGCCGCCCAGGCCGTCGGTCAGCGCCTGGCTGTTGCCGCGGTACGGCACGTGCAGCATCTTGGTGCCGGTTTGCGCCGTCACGGCCGACATGCCGATGTGGGCCACGGTGCCTTGGCCCGGCGTGCCATAGCGCACACCGTCCGGATGGGACTTGGCGTATTCGATCAGGCCGGCGAAGTCTTGCACCGGGAGAGCCTTGGTGGCGACGATGGCGACGGGCGCAACGGCTACGCTGGCCACCGGCGTCAGATCCTTCATCGGGTCGTAGTTGGTCTTGGCCAGATGCGGGAAAATCGTCAGCGGGCTGGTGGAGGCCAGCAGCAAGGTGGTGCCGTCCGGTTGGGCGCGCGCCACGAAGTCCGTGCCCACGGACGCGCCCGCGCCGGGCTTGTTCTCGACGATGACCGTTACGTTGCTTTCCTTGCGCAGGACGTCGCCCAGGCGGCGTCCGATCGCGTCGGCGCTGCCGCCAGCGGTGTAGGGAACGACCAGCGTGACGGGCTTGGCCGGCCAGTCTTGCGCCATGGCGCCGCTGGCCATGATCGCCAAGGCCGCCCCCGCGGCCTTGATCAGCAATGTCTTCTTTTTCATATCGTCCTGGTTATGTTGCGTGGCACTGCGTCGGATAAAACGAGAAACGTGAAGCACATCAGGCCAGGTAGCGTTGCGCCAGGCGTACCCAGTACGACGCGCCAGCCGGAATCAGGGAATCATTGAAGTCATAGCTGGCGTTGTGCAGCATGCAGGGACCCAGGCCGTGGCCCGCCATGCGGTGCTCGCCGTCGCCATTGCCCAGGAACACATAGCAGCCCGGCTTTTCCTGGAGCAGGAAGGCGAAATCCTCCGACGCCATCGCCGGCTCGATGACCTGCGCGCGGTCCTCGCCCACCACCTCGCGCATGACTTCCATGCAGAATTCGGTCTCGGCCACGGTGTTCACCAGCGCCGGATAGCGGCGCTCGAAGAACACGTCCGCTTCGCAGCCATGCGCGGCCGCGATGCTGCCGGCGATTTCGTTCATGCGGCGTTCGATCAGGTCCACCACGGCGGTGCTGTAGGCGCGCACCGAGCCGCCTAGCCAGGCGCTGTTGGGAATGACGTTGATCACGCTGCCGCCAGCCTGCACCTGCGTGATCGACAGCACGGCGGCGTCCAGCGGACGCTTGCTGCGCGTGAGGATGGTCTGCAGCGACTGGCCGATGGCAAACAGCGCCGGCACCGGGTCGTTGCAGTCCTGCGGCGCGGCGGCGTGGCCGCCCTTGCCGCGGACAGTGATCTTGAAGCCGTTGGCGGCGGCCATCATGGGGCCGGCGCAGACGCCGAAGGTCCCGGCGGGCAGTCCTGGCCAGTTGTGCATGCCGAATACCGCTTCACAAGGGAAACGCTCGAACAAGCCGTCCTGGATCATCGCCCGACCGCCCGCGCCGCCTTCCTCGGCTGGCTGGAAGCAGAGATACACCGTGCCGTCGAATCCGCCTTCGGTCTGCAGATGGCGGGCCGCGGCCAGCAACATGGCCGTGTGGCCGTCGTGGCCGCAGCCGTGCATCTTGCCGTCGTGGCGAGAGCGGTGCTCGAACTGGTTTTCTTCCTGCATGGGCAGCGCGTCCATGTCGGCGCGCAGCATGATGGCGCGGTCCGAGTTGCCGCGCTTGATCACGCCGACCACCCCGGTCTTGGCGATGCCGGTGTGCGTCTCGATGCCCCAGCCTTGCAGCGTGTCCGCCACGACCTTGGCCGTGCGGTGCTCTTCATAGCAGAGCTCCGGATGCATGTGGATATCGCGCCGCAGCGCCACAATTTCGTCCAGATTGGATAGTTCGAGCACGGCAGACTCCATCGCAATGATTCAGGATTCAAGGATCGGCTGGCATATTACTCAGCGCAACTCCCTCGGCAGTCCGCAATTACCTAGGGATAACCCGACTCCAATTTACGTTTACGTAAACGTAATATTTGCGGTGCATCATTGCGCAGCGATGGCCGATCGGCGCATCATGAGCCACGCGCGGCAATCCGGCGCCGGAGACTGGCGCCCACAAAATAGTAAGTACCTACTATCACGGAGACAGCGATGAACCTTCCCGGCCTGAACTTCGACCTGGGCGAAGATCTGGACATGCTGCGCGATGCGGTGCGCAATTTTGCGCAGGCCGAAATCGCGCCGCGCGCCGCAGAAGTCGACCGCAGCGACCAGTTCCCCATGGACCTCTGGCGCAAATTCGGCGATCTCGGCGTGCTCGGCATGACGGCCGGCGAGGAATACGGCGGCGCCAACATGGGCTATCTGGCCCATATGGTCGTGATGGAGGAAATCTCCCGGGCCAGCGCTTCCATCGGCCTGTCCTACGGCGCGCACTCCAATCTGTGCGTAAACCAGATCAACCGCAACGGCACGGCGGCTCAGAAAGCCAAGTACCTGCCCAAGCTGATTTCGGGCGAACACGTGGGCGCCCTGGCCATGAGCGAGCCGGGCGCCGGCTCCGACGTGGTCAGCATGAAGCTGCGCGCCGACAAGAAGGGCGACCGCTACGTGCTCAACGGCAGCAAGATGTGGATCACCAACGGCCCCGACGCCGACACCCTGGTGGTCTATGCCAAGACCGATCCCGAGGCCCACCAGCGCGGCATCACCGCCTTCCTGGTGGAAAAGGGTTTCAAGGGCTTTTCCGTGGCGCAGAAGCTCGACAAGCTGGGCATGCGCGGCAGCCATACCGGCGAGCTGGTGTTCCAGGACTGCGAAATCCCCGAGGAAAACGTGCTCGGCCAGGTCAATGGCGGCGTCAAGGTGCTGATGAGCGGCCTGGACTACGAGCGCGCCGTGCTGTCCGGCGGACCGGTGGGCATCATGCAAGCCGTGATGGACGTGGTCGTCCCCTATATCCATGACCGCAAGCAGTTCGGCCAGGCCATCGGCGAATTCCAGCTGATCCAGGGCAAGGTCGCGGACCTGTACACCACGCTGCAGGCCAGCCGCGCCTTCTGCTATCAGGTCGGCAAGAATCTGGATCGCCTGGGCACCGAACACGTGCGCCAGGTGCGCAAGGACTGCGCCGCGCTGATCCTGTACACGGCCGAGAAAGCCACGTGGATGGCGGGAGAGGGCGTGCAGATCCTGGGCGGCAACGGCTACATCAACGAGTATCCGGTGGGCCGTCTGTGGCGCGACGCCAAGCTTTACGAGATCGGCGCCGGCACCAGCGAAATCCGCCGCATGCTGATCGGCCGCGAGCTGTTCAACGAAACCGCCTGAGCCCCCGCCATGATCCGCATGTCCGACGTCCAGCACATCGAGCAGGCGCCCGCTCCCGGGCCCTTGCCGCTGGACGTCGCGCGGCTGATCCTGGCGGGCTTTGACCGCCATTACGCGCTGTTCCGCTATAGCGCCCAGCGCGCCAAGGCACTGTTCGAATCCGGCGATTGGCATGGCATCCAGCGCCTGTCGCGCGAGCGCATCGAGTACTACGACATGCGGGTGCGCGAATGCGCCACCCAACTGGAAGGCGTGCTGCGCGGCCGCCCGGAAGGCGCGGTGGGCGCCAATGGCAGCGCCGCGCCCGCCCTGAGCGATGAGCAGACTGCGTTCTGGCAGCAGATCAAACAGGAATTCGTGGGATTACTGGGCGATCACCGCCAGCCCGAATGCGCCGAGACCTTCTTCAACTCGGTGTCTTGCCGCATTCTGCACCGCGACTACTTCCACAACGCGTTCCTGTTCGTCCGCCCGGCCATCGCCACCGATTACCTGGACAGCACCATCCCGTCGTATCGGGTGTACTACCCGGCCACGGACGGACTGGAGAAAAGCCTGATCCGCATGGTCGCGGACTTCGGCCTGGCGCTGCCCTTCGAAGACCTGCCGCGCGACACCCGATTGCTGGCACGCGCCGCGATCAAGCAGTTGCGCGCCATCCTGCCGCGCCACGTCGGCCGCCGCATCGCCAGCGACTGCCAGATCCATGCGCTGGGCTCGCTGTTCTTCCGCAATAAAGGCGCCTATATCGTCGGCCGCCTGATCAACCAGGGCACGGTGTATCCCTTTGCCGTGGCGCTGATGCGCAACCCCGCGGGCCAGGTCGTGCTGGACGCGCTGCTGCTGGGCGCGGACGACCTGAGCACACTGTTCAGCTTCACGCGCGCCTACTTTCTGGTGGACATGGAAACGCCCGCTGCGGTGGTGAACTTCTTGTCCAGCCTGTTGCCGCGCAAGCCCAAGGCCGAGCTCTACACCATGATCGGGCTGCAAAAGCAGGGCAAGACGCTGTTCTACCGCGACTTCCTGCATCACCTCGCCCATTCGCGCGACGCCTTCGACATCGCGCCCGGCATCAAGGGCATGGTGATGTGCGTGTTCACGCTGCCGTCCTATCCCTACGTGTTCAAGCTCATCAAGGACCGCATCGACAAGGACGGCATGGACCACGCCACCGTGCGGCGCAAATACCAGATGGTGAAGCTGCACGACCGCGTCGGCCGCATGGCGGACACCTGGGAATACTCGCAGGTCGCGCTGCCGCGCGCGCGTTTCGCGCCCGCGCTGCTGGAAGAATTGCGCAGGCTGGTCCCCAGCCTGATAGAGGAATCCGGGGACACGGTGGTCATCCGCCATGTCTACATCGAACGGCGCATGACCCCCCTGAACATCTATCTGCGCCAGGCGCCCGACGCGCTGCTGGACCCCGCCGTGCGCGAATACGGGGACGCTATCCGCCAACTGGCGGCAGCCAATATCTTCCCTGGGGACATGCTGTACAAGAACTTCGGCGTGACGCGCCTGGGCCGGGTCGTTTTCTACGATTACGACGAAATCCAGCGCATGACCGAAATGAATTTCCGGCGCATCCCGCCCGCCCCCAACGAAGAGGCGGAACTGGCTTCCGAGCCCTGGTACGCCATCGGTCCGAACGACGTCTTCCCCGAGGAATTCGGACGCTTTTTGCTGGGCGATGCGCGCGTGCGCGGCGCCTTCATGCGTCACCATGCCGACCTGCTGGAACCGGAGTGGTGGCAGGCCTGCCGGGCCCACGTGGCGCAAGGCCGGATTGAAGAATTTTTCCCTTACGATACGGACAGACGCCTGCGTCCGGAACGCCCTCCAGGCGCCCACGCGGCCTCGTAACCCCAGAGCTGTCCCGACCCTCACAGGAGCTAGCCATGTCAGATCCCATCGTCATCGTTTCCGTCGCCCGCACGCCCATGGGCGGCATGCTGGGCGCCTTGTCCGGCCTGGCCGCGCACGAGCTGGGCTCGATCGCCATCAAGGCCGCCGTCGAACGCGCCGGCATCAAGCCCGAGCAAGTCGAAGAAGTCATCATGGGCAACGTGCTGCAAGCCGGCCAGGGCCAGGCCCCGGCGCGCCAGGCCGCGCTGGGCGCAGGCCTGCCGCTGGGTGTGGCTTGCACCACCATCCACAAGGTCTGCGGCTCGGGCCTGAAGGCCGCCATGTTCGGCCATGATCTGCTCGCCGCGGGCTCCGCCAACGTCGTCGTCGCCGGCGGCCAGGAAAGCATGAGCAACGCCCCTTACCTGCTGCTCAAGGGCCGCCAGGGCTACCGTTACGGCCACAACACCGTGTACGACCACATGGCCCTGGATGGCCTGGAAGACGCCTACGACAAGGGCAAGGCCATGGGCGTGTTCGCTGAAGATTGCGCCACCAAGTATTCCTTCACGCGCGAACAGCAGGACGCGTTCTCGCTGGAATCGCTGCGCCGCGCCCGCGCCGCCACGGAAGACGGCAGCTTCAAGTGGGAAATCACGCCCGTCACCGTCGCCGGCCGCAAGGGCGACACGGTGATCGACACCGACGAAGCCCCCACCAAGGCCATGCCGGAAAAGATCCCCACGCTCAAGCCCGCCTTCAAGAAGGACGGCACCGTCACCGCCGCCAACTCCTCGTCGATTTCCGACGGCGCGGCCGCCATGGTGCTGATGCGCGCATCCACCGCTGAAAAGCTCGGCGTCAAACCGCTGGCGCGCATCGTCGCCCACAGCCAGCACTCGCAAGAGCCGAACTGGTTCACCACCGCCCCCGTGGGCGCGCTGAAGAACCTCTTCGCCAAGACCGGCTGGAAGGCCGAGGACGTGGACCTCTACGAAATCAACGAGGCCTTCGCGGTGGTCACCATGGCCGCCATGACCGACTTCAAGCTGCCGCACGAGAAGGTCAACATCCACGGCGGCGCCACCGCCCTGGGCCACCCGATCGGCGCGTCCGGCGCCCGCCTGATGGCCACGCTGGTCGGCGCGCTGCGCAAGACCGGCGGCAAGCGCGGCGTGGCCACGCTGTGCATCGGCGGCGGCGAAGCCGTGGCGATGGCAATCGAGATGATCTAAGGCCTGGCGCTGCGCGCCTGCAAATGTGCTGTGGCGCGCAGCGCGAAACCTCCGCAAGAATTGCCGCCCCGCCGCGGGGCCGCCCCCTCGGCGGGGCAGCAAGCGCGCGAAGCGCGCGCGGCGTGGGGGTTTCATCCTTCCGCCCACCGGGCAACGAGACAAACCGCTCCACGAGCGCCTACAAATTTCCAACAAGCAGGACGGGTGGAACCCCATGCCCATCATCGAATCCCGCATCAATCCGCGGTCGCAGGACTACACCGACAATGCGCAGGCCATGCAGGCGCAGCTGGACGATCTGAATCAGCAACTGGCCCATACCGCGCTGGGCGGCAGCGAAGCCGCGCGCGCCAAGCACGTGGCGCGCGGCAAGCTCCTGCCGCGCGACCGCGTCGAACACCTGATCGACCCGGGCACGCCGTTCCTGGAACTGTCGCCCATGGCCGCACATGGCATGTATGGCGGGGAAGCGCCCGGCGCAGGGGTTATCACGGGCATTGGCCGCGTCGCGGGAACGGAATGCGTGATCGTCTGCAATGACGCCACGGTCAAGGGCGGCACCTACTACCCGATGACGGTCAAGAAGCACCTGCGCGCGCAGGAGATAGCCGCGCAGAACCATCTGCCCTGCGTCTATCTGGTGGATTCGGGCGGCGCCAACCTGCCTCAGCAGGACGAAGTCTTCCCTGATCGCGAACACTTCGGCCGCATCTTCTACAACCAGGCGCAAATGTCCGCGCAGGGCATTTCGCAGATCGCCGTGGTGATGGGGTCCTGCACCGCGGGCGGCGCCTATGTGCCCGCCATGAGCGACGAGTCCATCATCGTCAAGAACCAGGGCACCATCTTCCTGGGCGGCCCGCCGCTGGTGAAGGCGGCCACGGGCGAAGAAGTCAGCGCCGAGGACCTGGGCGGCGGCGACGTGCACACGCGCCTGTCCGGCGTGGCGGACCACCTGGCCGCCAACGACATGCACGCGCTGCAGCTGGCCCGCAACGCGGTTGCCCGGCTCAATCGCAAAAAACCCCAACCGCTGGCCACCGTCCCGGTGCGCGAGCCACGCTACGACCCCAGCGAGCTGAACGGCATCATCCCCGCCGACACCCGCAAGCCCTATGACGTGCGCGAAGTCATCGCGCGCATCGTGGACGGCTCGGAGTTCGACGAGTTCAAGGCGCGCTTCGGCCCCACGCTGGTCACGGGCTTCGCGCACATCCACGGCATGCCCGTGGGCATCGTGGCCAACAACGGCATCCTGTTTTCGGAGTCCGCCCAGAAGGGCGCGCACTTCATCGAACTGTGCGCGCAGCGCAAGATCCCGCTCGTGTTCCTGCAGAACATCACGGGTTTCATGGTGGGCCGCAAGTACGAAAACGAAGGCATCGCCCGCCACGGCGCCAAGATGGTGACGGCCGTGGCCACCGCCAACGTGCCCAAGTTCACGGTGCTGATCGGCGGCTCGTTCGGCGCCGGCAACTACGGCATGTGCGGCCGCGCCTATTCGCCGCGCATGCTGTTCATGTGGCCCAATGCCCGCATCTCGGTGATGGGCGGCGAACAGGCCGCCAGCGTGCTGGCCACGGTGAAGCGTGACGGCATCGAAGCCCGCGGCGGCCAGTGGTCCACGGACGAGGAAGCCGCCTTCAAGGCGCCCATCCGCGAACAATATGAACGCGAAGGGCATCCTTACTACGCCACCGCGCGGCTGTGGGACGACGGCATCATCGCGCCGGCCGACACGCGGCGCGTGCTCGGACTGGCGCTGTCGGCCGCGCTGAATGCCCCCATTGAAGACACCCGATTCGGTGTGTTCCGCATGTAGGGCGGCGCAGCCGTCCGCAGCGCAGTTCAAGAATAATTTCAGCCTGGATGACATCCATGTTCGACACTTTGCTGATTGCCAACCGCGGTGAAATCGCCTGCCGCGTGGCCGCCACCGCCCGCCGCATGGGCATCCGCACCGTTGCGGTGTATTCCGACGCCGATGCCAACGCCCGCCACGTCGCCGCCTGCGACCAGGCCGTGTATATCGGCGGCTCGGAACCGCGCGCCAGCTACCTGCGCGCCGACGCCATCCTGCAGGCCGCGCGCGACACGGGCGCAGGCGCCATCCACCCCGGCTATGGTTTCCTGTCGGAAAACGAAGCCTTCGCCGAAGCCGCTGAAAAGGCCGGCATCGCTTTCGTCGGACCGCCGGCCTCGGCCATCGCCGCCATGGGCAGCAAGTCCGCCGCCAAATCGCTGATGGAAAAGGCCGGCGTGCCGCTGGTGCCGGGCTACCACGGCGACAACCAGGACCCGCAATTCCTCAAGTCCCAGGCAGACAGCATCGGCTACCCCGTGCTGATCAAGGCCAGCGCCGGCGGCGGCGGCAAGGGCATGCGCGTGGTCGAATCGTCAGGCGCTTTCCTGGACGCGCTGGCCTCCTGCCAGCGCGAAGCCGCGTCCAGCTTCGGCGATGACCGCGTGCTGATCGAACGCTATCTGCAAAAGCCCCGCCACATCGAGATCCAGGTGTTCGCGGACAAGCACGGCAATTGCGTCTACCTGTTCGAGCGCGATTGCTCCGTGCAACGCCGCCACCAGAAGGTCATCGAGGAAGCTCCCGCGCCCGGCATGACCGAAGAGCGCCGCCGCGCCATGGGCGAAGCCGCCGTGGCTGCCGCGCGCGCCGTGGGCTATGTGGGCGCGGGCACGGTGGAATTCATCGCCGAACCTGACGGCCGCTTCTATTTCATGGAAATGAACACACGCCTGCAGGTCGAGCACCCGGTCACCGAAATGATCACGGGACATGATCTGGTCGAATGGCAGTTGCGCGTGGCCGCCGGCCAGCCGCTGCCGGCGCGCCAGGAAGACCTGCGCATCCAGGGCCACGCCATCGAGGCCCGCATCTACGCGGAAAATCCCGAGAAGGGCTTCCTGCCGTCCATCGGCACGCTGGCCTATCTGGGCCTGCCGGCGCACACGGCGTTCGCCAACGGCGATATCCGGGTCGACGGCGGCGTGCGCATGGGCGACACGATCACGCCGTTCTACGATCCCATGATCGCCAAGCTGATCGTGCACGGCGCCGACCGCGACCAGGCGCGCGCCCGCATGCTGCAAGCCCTGGCCCAGACCCAGGCCGTCGGCGTGCAGACCAACGTGGCGTTCCTGTCCCGCCTGATGCAGGACAGCGCCTTCGCCGCGGCCGACCTGGACACGGGCCTGATCGAACGCCAGCGCGCCACGCTGCTGCCCGAACCCCAGCCCGCCACCCCCGCCACGCTGGCGCTGGCTTGCGCCGCCGTACTGGTGCGCCAGGGCTTGGCGCAGCCCGGCGCGCTTGGCGGCAAGCAACCTGCCGATCCCTGGGACGCCCGCGACGGCTGGCGCCTGGGCGGCCGCTACACGCGCCAGCTGCAATGGGTGGACAACGGCGAAACCCGCCACGCCACCGTCGCCCGCCAGGGCGGCGCCTGGACCCTGGACATCGGCGCAGGTCCGCAAGCTTTCCTGTGGCGCGCCCACGCCAGCGCCAACCCCAACCTGGCCTACGGCCTGCGCATCACGCTGGACGGACACGAAAGCGCCGGCACGGTCGTGCTCCATGCGGACCGCGCCCACGTCTTCGGCGGGGCTGGCGTACACGTGTTGGACCTGTACGATCCCCTGGCGCATTCCCAGGACACGCAGGGCGACCACGGCGGCGGCCTGACGGCGCCGATGCCCGGCAAGATCATCTCGATCTCGGTCAAGGCCGGCGATGCGGTGGAAAAAGGCCAGCCCCTGCTGGTGATGGAAGCCATGAAAATGGAGCACACCATTTCCGCGCCTGCGGATGGCAAGGTCACGGAGGTGTTCTACGGCGTGGGCGATCAGGTGACGGAAGGCGCGGAGCTGGTCGCCATCGGCGAATAGGCCGGCCGGGGTAACAAATCGTCAACCCCCCGCGCCATGCGCGGGTTCATCATGGGCCATTCCTTGTGCTCGACAGGAGGGCCCGTGATGAACGCAAATTCTTCCGAAGCCGCTGCGCCCCGGCTGTTTCCGACCATGCGCTGCCGCGATGCGGACGCGATGATACGGTGGCTGACCAGCGTGGTGGGATTCACTGAACACGCCGTCTATCGCGAAGGCGGCGCCGTGCTCCACGCCGAACTCGCCTACGGCAGTTCCCTCCTGATGCTGGGACAACACCGCGACGACGACTACGGCAAGCTGGTGGGCGACCTGCAAGGCCGCCGCACGGATGCGTTGTACCTGGCCGTCGACGACCCTGACGCCTTGCATGGGCAGGTACGGGCCGCAGGCGCCACCATCGAAACCCCGCCGTATGACACCGCCTACGGCAGCCGCGAATTCGCCTGCCGCGATCCGGAAGGCAATCTATGGAGCTTCGGGACATACTGGCCCAAGGTGTAGCGCGCGGCGCCTGCGCGTTCCGCGACTTATGCGTTTTTCGCAATCATTTATCGAAATAGATTGTCCTTGTTATCAATAAGCAAGGACTCCTATGCTCGTCGCAAGGTCATTCGACAGCCACGAGGAGATTTCGATGAGTGCGGTTCTGCAAGCGAAGACGTCGCCGGTGACGATGGTGCCTGCCGGCGTGGACCTGGTGGAGTACTACTACGAACGCGGCTTCACCGACGGCCTGCCGGTGGTTCCGCCCACTCAGGAGAAAATCGACGAGATCGTGGCCCGATTGGGCGGCGACGCAAGCTTTGTCGAAGCGCGGGTGGCGCCGCGTTGGGGCGAACTGACGCGCGAGGTGCTGGCCATCAACATGGTGATGGCCGGCTGCAAGCCCGAGTACGCGCCGGTGGTGCTGGCAGCAGTAAAGGCCATTACCGATCCTGCCTTCAACCTGAATGGCGTTCAGGCCACCACGCACGTCGCTTCCCCCTTGCTCGTGGTAAACGGCCCGATCGCCCGCGAAATCGGCATGAATGGCGGCGTCAATGCATTCGGTTCGGGCAACCGCGCCAATGCCACGATCGGCCGCGCGCTGCGCCTGATCATGCTCAACGTGGGCGGAGGCTGGCCAGGCGACCTGGACAAGAGCACGCTGGGTCACCCCGGCAAGTACACCTACTGCGTCTGCGAGAACGAACTGCAAAGCCCGTTGGCTCCTTATCACGTGGAGCATGGCTACAAGGCCGACGATTCCACCGTGTTCGCCCTGGCGGCCGAAGCGCCGCACAGCGTCACCAACCACATATCCAACGACCCCGAGGGCATACTCGACACGATGTGCTCGGCCATGAGCACCATCGCCTCCAACAGCGCGGTGCTGGGCGGCCACATCGCGGTCGTGCTGGGCCTTGAGCACGCACAGACCATCGGTAAACACGGCTGGTCGCGGGCCGACGTGCGTAACTATCTCTACGTCAATCACGGCAACCGCTTCATCGACCTGGCTTACGGCCACCGCTACGGCAAGGTCTACAACCGCAACCTGCCCAAGTACTACAAGCGCGAGGACGATACCCGCATTCCCATCGTGCACAGTCCCGAGCACATCCACCTTTTCGTGATGGGCGGCGAAGCCGGCCGCTTCTCCGTGCTGATCCCGGGTTGGGGCAGCATGAGCACGCCAGTGCTGCGCGCGATAGACGGCGCAAACGCCGAGAGCGCCGATTGCACCAGCGGCGCGTGCGCCATCTAGGGCGGCAGCCCGCAAAACCAGGAGAGAGACATGTTGATGAACGATGCGGAAAAAGTTGCGGTGTTTGATCCGCGCGGTGCGCTGCGCTTCGAGGACGCGCCGGTATCGGCGCGCAAGAAAGGCCTGGCCGGCCTGCGCCTGGGCATTCTGGACAATTCCAAATGGAACGCCAACAAGCTGCTGCGCGGCGCCGCCGCCGCCCTGGGCGAAGAGATTGGATTCGCCGAGGTGAACTACTACGTCAAGCACAGTTTTTCCAAAGACGCAGCGCCTGAACTGATCGAGCGCATAGCGGCCGAAAACGACATCGTGTTGACCGCCATCGGCGATTGCGGCTCGTGCTGCTCGGCTTGCGTACGCGACTCCATCGCGCTGGAACGCCTGGGCCTGCCCAGCGCGGTCATCATTACCACCGAGTTCGCTCGCGAGACCGAACTGACGCGGCAGGCCATCGGCATGAAAACGCTGGAGCCCGTGGTCATCGCGCATCCGGTCAGCTCCATTACTGCCGATGAAATCGCGCAGCGCGTGGCGCAGATCAAGGAACAGGCCCAACAGGTCTGGCTGGGCACCAAAGCGCCGATGGCGCTGCGCGTGGCCCTTCAATAGCGGCGGCGTTACGTAGCGGCGCCGTTCGCGGCGCTACGCAAACGGGGAGGGGAACAATGGGCGCACTGTCGCATTTGCGGGTGCTGGACCTTTCGCGCGTGCTTGCCGGCCCCTGGGCCAGCCAGTTGCTGGCTGACCTGGGCGCGGAAGTCATCAAGATCGAACGCCCGGGCCTGGGGGACGATACTCGCGGCTGGGGACCGCCGTGGATCAGCGATCCGCAATGGGGCGACGTGGCGCAATCCGCCTACTTCGCAGGCGCCAACCGCAATAAGAAATCCGTCGCCATCGATATCGCCATGCCCGAAGGCCGGCGCCTGGTGGCGGCGCTGGCGGCGCAGTGCGACGTATTCATCGAGAACTTCAAGGTAGGCGGACTACGTGCCTACGGCCTGGACTACGACACGCTCAAACGCCAGCATCCTGGCCTGGTGTACTGCTCCATTACGGGCTTTGGGCAGAGCGGGCCTTATGCTTCCCGCCCCGGATACGACTTCCTGGTCCAGGGCATGGGCGGCCTGATGAGCATCACCGGGCGCGAAGACGGCCAGCCCGGCGCCGGGCCGCTGAAGGTGGGCGTGGCGCTCACCGACATCCTGACCGGCCTGTACGCCACGGCGGGGATCCAGGCGGCGCTGGCGCATCGCGACCGCACCGGCGAGGGCCAACACGTGGATGTGGCCTTGCTCGACGTGCAGGTCGCCGTGCTGGCCAACCAGGCCATGAACTTCCTGGCCAGCGGGCGCGAACCAGCGCGCCTGGGCAATGCCCACCCCAACATCGTGCCGTACCAGGACTTCGCCACCCGCGACGGCTACGTCATCGTCACCGTGGGCAACGACACGCAATTCCGCAAGTTCTGCGGCGCGCTCGGCCTGCCGGATCTCGCGGACGATCCGCGCTACGCCAACAACACCGCGCGGCTGGCTTCGCGCGGCACGCTTATCCCGTTGATCCAGGAACGGATGGCGCTGCACCCCAGCGCGCACTGGCTGCGCGAGCTGGAGGCGCTAGGCGTGCCTTGCGGTCCCATCAATGGCCTGGCCGAGGTATTCGCCGACCCGCAGGTCCTGCAACGTGGCATGCGCGTGCCGATGCCGAACGCGCAGGCGGGCTGCGCCGACCTCGTGGGCAATCCGCTGCATCTTTCCGCGACACCCGTGGAATACCGCAGCGCTCCGCCGGTGCTGGGTTCCCACACGGAACCCGTGCTGCGCGAAGTGCTGGGACTGGCGCCGCAGGCGCTTGCCGACCTGCGACGCGATGGCGCGATCGCGGTCGAACCCTGAGCTGTTCCTACACAAGAAAGCGACAAGGGAGACAAACCATGGAACCATCCGTTCAAACAAAGGCCGTCGTCAGTCCTGCCAGGCGCCGCCTGCTCATCGGCACCGCCGGCGCGGCACTCGCCGCGATCGGCGGCGGCGCCAGGGCGCTGGCGGCAACCGATTACCCGTCCAAGCCGCTGCGGGTCGTCATCCCCTATCCCCCGGGCGGCCCGACCGATATCGTCGGGCGCATCGTTTCGGCCACGCTGTCCGATAAGCTCGGCCAATCCGTCGTTATCGAGAACCGCCCGGGCGCCAGCGGCATGATAGGCGCGGACATGGTCGCCAAGGCCGCGCCTGACGGCTATACGCTGCTCATCAATGTGTCGGGGCAGCTGATCAATCCCGCGCTGTACACCAACATGTCGCATGATCCGTTGAAGGACTTCAGCGGCATCACCAATCTGGCCTCCACGCCCATCCAATTGATCGTCAGCGCCAATTCGCCCGTGCGTTCGGTGGCGGACCTGATCGCCCTGGTCCGCTCTCAACCCGGCCGCCACAATTTCGCATCGTCCAGCAATGGCACGCCCGGCCATCTGGCCGGCGAAGCGTTCAAGGCCGCCGCCAAACTCGACGTCACGCATGTGCCGTACAAAGGCAGCGCCCCCGCGCTGACGGATGTCGTCGGCGGCCAGGTCACCTATATGCTGGACTCCATGCCGTCATCGATCGCCCTGGTAAAGGGCGGCAAGCTGCGCGCGCTGGCGGTCACCGCGCCGCAACGCGTGGCCGCGCTGCCGGATGTGCCGACCTTTGCCGAACTCGGCTACCCGACCGTCAATCTCAGCACCTGGTATGGCATGTGGGTGCCGGCGAAAACGCCCCCGGATCTGATCGCGCGCCTTTACCGCACTGTCAGCGGCATACTGGAGCAACCCGACGTGCGCGCCCGCCTGATCGAGGCGCAGGCCATGCCGATAGGCGATACGCCGGAACACTTCGACGCGTACTGCCGCAGCGAGGCCCAGCGTTATGCGGAACTGGTGAAACTTGCCGGCATCCGGTTGCAATAGCGCTTAGCGGCGCAGCTTACGCGCTGGCGCAACAACCTGAACCCAATCGCTGCGCAGTTGCGCGAGAAAGCCGTTGGCGCTTGGGGTCAGGCCGCGTTCCTTGAGGAACACCACGCCAATCGCCTGACTCAGGGCCGGCCTGGTCAACGGGCGGGCTACCAAGTCAGCGCTAAGTGCAGCCGGCACCGCGCCGCCCGGCACAATCGCCACGCCCACGCCCGCCCACACAAACTGCATCACGGTCGCGAACTGGCTCACGGTAACCGTGTGCCGCAAGGGAACGCCAGCAATCGCCGCATGGCTGTCGATCAGCCGGCGGGTCTGGGCTTCGCGCGGCAGCGACACCTGGGCGTACTCCGCCAGCGCTTCCAGCGTCACCCCGGCCCGCGCGGAAAGCGGATGATTGCGCGGCATCACCACATGAAAGGCCTCGCGGCCCAGTGATACCACCGCGAATTCGGTGGGCACGTCGTCGATATAGGTAATCCCCATGTCCGCAACGCCGCTACGCACGTCGTCCATGACCGTGCCGTGCACGCCTTCGCGCACCTGTAGTTCGATGCCCGGACGCGACTCGCGATACCGGGCGACGATGCGAGGCAATTGCGTATAAGCCACCGACATCACCGCCGACACGATGCTGCGGCCGCGCAGTTCGTCGGAGATTTCGCGCATGTTCTCCACCGAAATGCGCAGATCGGCCAGCACCCGTTGCGCGAGCGTTACGAATTCCTGGCCCGCAGCCGTGGTCTCCACGCGCCGCGTGGAACGCTGGAACAGCGCAACGCCCAGCACCTTCTCCACCCGCTGCACCATGCGCGTGAGCGCAGGCTGTGAGACATTCATCGTCAACGCCGCGGCGACAAAGCTGCCGCATTCGGCGAGCGTGCAAATTGCCTGCAGCTCGCGAGAACGCAGATCGGGAAGCGTGGCCATGGCTGGATTACCCATCGGAAGTGGCAATGCGCGACATCGCAGTATAGGCACACACGCGCCATTTCACGCATCAATCCGGCCAGGCCCCCCCGGTATGCCCTGAGTCTCTTAGTTTCCCGTCAGCGAATTGTCCCTAGAATGCCGGATCCGGCCCAGCCGCCAAATCCCTGCCCACCCTTCCATGCCTGCCCCCGACTCGCCCAGTCCGCTTCAACGACCCGCCTTCCTGCACTACCTCTTTGCGCGTATCGGCGCATCGCTGGCCTTCCAGATCGTCTCGGTCGCGGTGGGCTGGCAGATCTATGCGTTGAGCGGCAGCGCCCTGGACCTGGGGCTGATCGGCCTGGCGCAGTTCCTGCCCATGGCGGTGCTGACCCTGGTGGTCGGTCACGTAGCCGACCGCTACGACCGCCGCAAGATCGTGGCGGTGTGCATGGCGCTGGAAGCGCTGGCCACGCTGGTGCTGGCAATCGCCGCCCTGAATGGCGTAGGCGGCAAGACGCTGATCTACGCCACCATCATCATCATGAGTTCGGCACGCGCCTTCGAGGCGCCCACCCTGGCCACCCTGATCCCCGCCGTGGTGCCGCGCGAGTGGCTGCCGCGCGCGACCGCGCTGGCATCCTCGGGCGGCCAGATCGCGCAGATCGCGGGCCCGGCGCTGGGCGGCGTGGGCTACGGGCTGGGCGCCGGGTGGATCTATTGCGTGGCCGCCGCCCTGTACCTGTCCGCCTTTGCGTCCATTGCCACGCTCGTCATCGAGCGCGCGCCACCGCGCAAAGAACCCACCACCTGGCGCACCCTGTTCGCCGGTATCACCTTTATCTTCCAGCGGCGCCTGCTGCTGGGCACTTTGTCGCTGGACCTGTTCGCCGTACTGCTGGGCGGCGCCACCGCGCTCTTGCCCATTTTCGCCAAGGACATCCTGAACGCCGGCCCGTGGGCGCTGGGCGCGCTGCGCGCCGCTCCTGCCTGCGGCGCGGCGCTGATGTCGCTGACCCTGGCTCGGCTGAGCCTGGGCGAGCACGTCGGCCGCCTGCTGTTCGGCGCGCTGATCGTGTTCGGTCTGGCCACCACGGTCTTCGGCCTGTCTACCTCGATCCCGCTGTCCATCGCGGCGCTGGTGGTATTGGGCGCCGCGGATGCGGTCAGCGTGGTCGTGCGTTCGTCGCTAGTGCAGCTGAACACGCCAGACCACATGCTGGGCCGCGTCAGCGCGGTGAACACGCTGTTCGTAGGCACGTCGAACCAGCTAGGCGAGTTTGAATCCGGCGTCATGGCGGCGATGTTCGGCGCGGTGCCTGCCGTGGTGATCGGCGGTATCGGCACCATTGCCGTGGCCGGCCTGTGGATGCGCTGGTTCCCGGAACTGCGGAAGCTGAAAAGCCTGCACGCGCCCTGAGCGGGCGCGCCGCACGGCCGGATCAGCGCTCCAGCCCCGCCTTCTTGGCCTGATTGGCGATGGCAATCATGACCCCGATCCGGCGCAGCGGATCGGGCGGCAGCCAGTTCGGCTTCTCAAATGCTTCCAGGTCGTCCAGCATGGGGCTGCGCCTGCCGGCGATGAGCTCGCCCAGCAGCTTGCCGTGGATGGTGCCCTTGATCACGCCCGCGCCGTTGCATCCCACGGCCGCATACAGGCCCGGACGCACCTGACCGACGAAGGATGCGCCATTGCCCGTCAACGCCGTGGATCCGCTCCAGACGTACTCGAAATCATGCGATGCCAGCTCCGGGTAGCGACGCTGGAATGAATCGCGCAGCAACTGCTCCATGCGCTCCAAGGGCTGTTCGGCCTCGTACGAATACGCGCTGCGCACCATGAAACGGCCACCACGGATGCGGCGCAGCGTGGTGCCTAGGCGGTTGGCCGGAATGACGCCCCACTGGTCGCGCTGGCCCAGCAGCGCAAGCTGCGCGGGACTCAGGACGGGCGTAACCCCGGCGTAGGTGAAGATGGTGACCAGCCGGCTGCGCAGAAAGCCCAGCTTGCGCGCAAAGGCGTTATTGGCCAGTACCACGTTGTCCGCGGTGAAATCGCCGCCGCGGGTGCGCACGGTGTACGGACCGGCGCCATTCACCGCCAGCACGGGGTTGTTTTCCATCAGCCAGACATTCTCGGGCAGCGTATCGGCCAAGCCTCGGATCAGCGCGGCCGGCTGCACGAAGACGTTGTTCATCGAGTGGTAGCCGAACTCGTAGTAACGGGTGCCCAGCTGTTCGTGCAGCGCGTCCTGGTCCAGTTCGGTATACGCGACGTCCCAGTCGCGGTATTGCGCCAACGATGCGCTCAGGGTGCTGCGCCCGAGCTTCGTTGCCGCGGCGTGATACTTGCCGGCAATGTCCCAGCCACAGTCGAAGCCCCCCCGTTCCGACAGTTCTGCCAGCCAGTCCAGCCCGGACTGGTACATCGCGATCTGTTTGCGCGCCACCTGCAGCGGGCTGTGATGGCCGCTCATGCGAGTGTTGTGCGGCAGGTTGATCAGGAAGCCGGAGTTTCGGCCCGCGGAACCTTCCCCGGCGGCAGTGGCGTCCAGCACCAGGATGCGCTCCTGCGGCTGCAACTCGGCCAGCCGGCGCGCGGCTGCCAGGCCCGTATAGCCGGCGCCGATGATCACGTGCTTGTAACGGGTGTGCGGCGGCGCGGCGGCGCGCGGAGCGCGTACGGGCAACATGGCGTTCCAGCCCGAGCCGCTCTGGTATTGAGGATAAGTCTGCGATTGCCCTGAGGGGTGAGACATGATGGGTTCAGTGTTGCGGTTGGCGAATCATTGGTCGGCGCGGGCCTGGAGGCTGCGCATGACTTCGTTCTGCACGATGCCCCAGATCTGCGACTTGAGCTCGATGTAGCGGGGCGAAAGCTGCACGTCGGCGTTGCGCGGATAGGGCAGGTCGTTGGGAATATCGCAAGCGACGCGGCCAGGCCGCGCGCTCATGATGACCATGCGGTTGGACAGCAGCAGCGCCTCGTCGATGGAGTGCGTGATGAAGATGATGGTCTTGCCGCTGCGTTCGTAGATGCGGGTGAGTTCTTCCTGCAGCACCTGGCGGGTCATCGCGTCCAGCGCGGCGAAAGGTTCGTCCAGCAGGATGACGTCCGGATCGTTGGCCAGCACGCGCGCGATGGACACGCGCTGGCGCATGCCGCCGGACAAGGCCTTGGGATAGGCTTCCTCGAAACCTTTCAGGCCGACCATCTCGATGAACTTCTGTGCGGTCGCGCGGCGTTCGGTGGCGGGCACGCCCTTGAGCGTCAGGCCGAAGGCCACGTTCTCCGCCACGGTCAGCCAGGGAAACAGCGCGTACTGCTGGAACACCATGCCGCAATGCGGATCCACGTCGCGCACTTCCCGGCCGTTGACCACGATGCGTCCGGCGCTGGGCTTTTCAAAGCCGGTGATCAGGTTGAGCAGCGTGGACTTGCCGCAACCCGAGGCGCCGAGCACCACCAGGAACTCGCCGCGCTTGACCTGCAGGTCCACGCCCTGCAGGGCATGAAAGGACCCGAAGGACTTGGAAATGCCTTCGATCGAGATCATCGTATCGTTCTCCGCGTGGTTTATCGCGACCATGCCAACACCCTGTTTTCAATGATTCGGAAGACCACGTCGGTCACCAGCACGGTGACGCTGATAAGCGCCATGCCCAGCACCACGGTGTCGGTCTGGAAGAATTCCTTGCCGTTCATGATGAGAAAACCCAGGCCTTCCTTGGCGGCGACCAGCTCGGCGGAGATGACGCAGGTCCACGACAGGCCCAGGATCACCTTGAAGCCGCTGAAGATCTGCGGCAGGCTCGCCGGAAGAATCACCATGCGCATGACTTGGGGGCCCGTGGCGCCCAGGTTGCGGGCGGCGCGAATCAGCAGCGGATCGATGTTGCGCGTGGCTTCAATGACGTAAAGCAGCGCGGGCGCGAAGGTGCCCATGAACACGATGCTGTACTTCTGCGTTTCGGTGATGCCGAACCACAGCAGCGACAACGGGATCCAGCTCATCGAAGGCAGCGGCCGCAGGAACGACAGGATGGGGTCGAAGGCCGCGCGGGCGCGCAGCGAGGTGCCCAGGAAAATTCCCAGCGGAATCGCCAGCGCCGTGGCGGCGGCAAAGCCCACCATGACCCGGCGCGCGGAGGCCAGGATGTGGTCCATCAACGCCCCCTGCTCCCACATGCCGGCCATGCGGGAGAAAACGGACGAGGGCGGCGGCAGGAACAGCGGATCCACCCATTGCAGGCGGCATACGCCTTCCCAGAACAGCAGCAACGCGATCACGGACACACTGCTGATCAGCAGCAGGTCCGGACGACGCTGACGTTGTGATGCATTCATCATTCAATTCCTGACAGAAAGTAGGGCGGGCGGTGCGCGCCCGCCGTTGACGTCCAGGCGTCTGGCGCCTTCCCGATTACAGATAGGCGGGATCGACCCAGTCGCGCACGGCCGGCGCCTTGTCGATCTGTCCGTAGCGCACCATCATTTCCGCCAGCTTCTGCAGGCCGTCGATGTACTTGCTGCCCGGCGCCAGCAGCTGCCCTTGCTCCGATGCGCCATACCAATCGGCGCCCTTGACCATTTCCAGCTGGTCCGCGGGCGCGAGCTTGGTCAGTTCCACCAAGGCGGCCACCGTGCTGTCGGGCTGTGCGCGCAACTGCTCGTTGGCGCGGAAGTACGCCTTGAGGAAGCGCTTGACGGCCTCGGGATGCTTTTCCAGGAAAGCGCGGCGCGCGACCAGCACGTCGGGCCCCGGCGTGACACCGTATTCCTTGTAGAGCGAGAACTGCGTGTCGTCTGCCAGCAGGCGCGCGCCCGGCATGCTGCGGATGGCGTTGAACTGTGGCGTCCAGGCTGCCGCGGCGTCGATCTGTCCCGCCTGGAAGGCCGCGGGCATTTCCGGCGCGGGCACGTTCAACACCGTCACGTCCTTGCCTGCCTTCAGGCCGGCTTCGTCCAACAGGTTCAGCACCAGCAGATGCGCGCTGGAGGCGAAGGTGACGCCGATCTTCTTGCCCTTCAGGTCCTGCAGGCTTTGCACCCCGTCGCGCACGATCAGCCCTTCGACGCGGCCGAAATTCTCGGGCACGCCGATGATGGCGAAGTGGCGCGAGCCGCGCGACATCACCGCCAGCGCGGCCGGCGCGGCGGTGACCGCCATGTCGATGTTGCCTGAGAGCAGGGCGCTGACGCGAGCCGACGTGGTGCCGAAAGACTCCCAACCCACGTCGAGCCCTTCATTCTTGAAGTAGCCGGCCTGGATCGCCAGCCACGCTGGATAGTGCCCCAGCCAGGCCGAGCCGCCGTAGCGCACGGCCTGGACGTCCGCTGCCCAGGCCCGTCCGGCCATCGGCAGCGCCAGTGCTGCGGCGCTCATGGCGGCGCCTTTGATGAATCTACGTCTGGTCTCCTGCATGTCCTTCTCCTTTTTTGTGATCAACAAAGCCGCATCTGCCGTCCGAGCCAGGGCAGATGCGCACTTACCTGCGGAAAGATCTCCGTCTCCAGCGCCTTGCGGCTGATTTGCCAGAACATGTCGGCCATCTCCTCGAACTCGTCCTGCCGCGACACCTGGTGCAGCGTGCGCGCCAGGCCCGGCCCCGGCAGCGGCAGCACCGCCACCTGGTCCAGCCAGGAGCGCCCCTGCAACAGGCACAGCGGCGTCATCAGCGCCCACCCCAGATTGGCCGCGATCATCGCCATGACCACGTCGCTGGTGTCTATTTCCAGGAACGGCGGCGCGGTGACGCTGCAGCGACGCAGGTGGCGCTCGATCATGGCGCCGAAATGCGAGCGGCCGCTAAAGCGGATGAAGGGCGCGGCCTGGGCAATCTGGCGCAGATCCATGCGCGCAAACTCGTCAGCTCGCGCGGCGGGCACCACCAGCGCAAAGGGCTCGGTCAGGATGGCGCGACGCGCCAGACCGTCCACGTCGTCCAGGGCGTCGGTAGTAACGATGATGTCGACCTGCCGGTTCAGCAGCGCCTGCGCGTGGCCATAGGCCAGCCCCGACCACACCAGCACCTGGCTCGCGCTCTGTGTCAGGCGCTTGACGATGGCCGGGCCGGTGGTCGCCGCGAAGGAATCGATCATGCCGATCCGGATCGCCGGCCGGTTCATCAGATCGGCCTCGCGCACCTGCGAGATCAGGCGGTCCACATCCTCGACGATCTGGCGCGACTGCCGGTGCAGCGTCACCCCGGCCGGTGTCAGCCGGTACGGCCTGCGCGACCGGTCCAGCACGCGCATGCCCAGCGTGCTTTCAATCTGCGAAATCGTCTGCGACACGGCCGACTGCGTGATGTTCAAGGCCTGCGCCGCCGCCGACAGGCTGTCGGCCGCCGCCACCGCGGCGAAGATGCGCAGCATGCGGATATCCAGGCTGGAATCGTTTTTTAGTGCGCCCATGTTGTCTCCTATCAGTGATGCTAAGAATGCTCGGAAGACCGGTCAAAGAACCGCCCGCACCTTAAGCAAATCTAATAGTCGACATTAGAGAGGATGAATTGCCCATGGCCTCCCAGCGTCGCCACGGCCACGCAGGCGTGCCCCTCGCGGCCCTACGCTACGCCGCCGGATATTATTGATACAATAAGAATCATTATCATTTAATTAAAGCCATGCCTATGCGTCCCGGACATTGAACCGGGCGCCGGACATCGACAGGGGCATCATGGGGGAGCGGTTCTTCGGCGTGATCGCCGAGGCATACAAGGCATGGAACGCGGAGCTGGTCGGTTTCCTGAACCGGCAGCTCAAGCGTTCGCCGGAGGCCGCCCAGGATCTGGCGCAGGAAACCTTCGCCAAATGGCTGGCGGCGCACAAGGGCGCCGAGCCGCCGGACAAGCCGCGCGCCTATCTGTATGAGATCGCGCGCAATCTGCTGCGCGACCACTGGCGCCGCGAGAACGTGCGCGACGGGCACGTGGTGGCCAGCCTGGACGACCAGGGCTTTGAGTCCACGGCCATCGGCCTGGCCGCCCCCGCCGGCCTGCAACCGGAAGTGCGCGCAGACGCCAGCCAGCGCCTGCGCCTGCTTCAGGCCGCCATCGACGAGATGCCGCCACGCCAACGCGAGGCCTTCCTGCTTTATCGGTATGATGAGCTGCGTTGCGAGGACATCGCGCAACGCATGGGCATTTCCGTGCGGGCGGTGGAAAAGCACCTGCAACTGGCGCTGGCGCATTGCAAGCGCCGCGTCCACGGCGAAACGCCATGACCCGATCCTCACCCTTGTCCGCTGTCGAAGAGGCCGCGAGCGCATGGTTCATGCGCCGCCGGGCGCGCGCATCCGACGCCAGCGCCGAACAGGCCTTCCAATCCTGGCTGCAAGCAGCGCCCGAGCACCGGCGGGAATACGAACGGCTGGAACAGGTCTGGGAAGACATGGCGGCCCTGCCGCGTCCAGCCGCCGCGCCTGCTCCCAAGCGGGAACCGGCTCAGGTCCGGACGCCTGCCCAACCCCGCCGCCCGGCCTTCCTGCGCTGGGGCGGCGCGCTGGCCGCCCTGGTGCTGACGGCCGCGGCCGCCTACCAGCACGTGCCTGTCAGCTACGAATCCGTGGCCAACGCGTCCACCCAGACGCGCAGCCTGGACCTGCCCGACGGCACCCGCCTGCATGCCAACGTAGGCACCCGCGTGAGCGTGCGCTACACCTTGGCCGAACGTCATATCCGCGTCGACGCCGGCGAGGTCTACATCGATGCCGCGCCCGACCGGCGGCCGCTGATCGTGGCCGCGGGCGAAGCGGAACTGCGCGACATCGGCACGGAATTCAATGTGCTGCTGCTGCCCGACGTGCTGCAGGTGGGGGTGCGCAGCGGCGAAGTCCGGCTGAACGCCCAGGGCGCAAACGCCCCGGCCGCGCAGACCCTGCGGGCCGGCGACACGGTATTGCTGTCGCGCGCGGATGCACGGCTCTTGCGGCGCCAGCAGGTGTCCGCCAGCGAGATCGGCGCCTGGCAGGGCGGCGTGGCGGTGATGCATGAGGCCACGCTGCAGCAACTGGCCGGCTACCTGGCCCTGTATCGAGATGCGCCGCTGCGCTTTGCCGACGAACGCGCCCGCGCGCTGCGCCTGTCCGGCACGCTGGACCTGCGCCAGCCCGACGCCGTCCTGGACATGCTGCCCGGCCTGCTGCCCGTGACGCTGACCCGACGGCCGGATGGCGCCGTGGTGATCGGCAGCCGCTGATCATCGAAATTAAGAATTATTTTTAATTCGACAGGTTCGGGTTTTGGCGACTGGCGCGTCTTCCCCGTTTGAAGATCCACTTCCAGACTGGGGAAAGTCCATGGCGCAGAGCCATTTCCATCGCCGGCTGAGCGCCGGCCGTTACGCGCTGCTGTGCGCGCTGTCCATGAGCGCCGCCTTGGCGGTCCAGGCGCTGGCGCCATCCGCCGCGCATGCGCAAGGCGCCGCCGCGCAAACCTTCGATCTGCCTGCCGGCAGCCTGGCCGACGCGCTGGTGGCGCTGGGCCGCCAAGCGCAACTGCAGGTGCTGTTCAGCCCCGACGCGGTGGCCGGCCTGAGCGCCCCCGCCGTGTCCGGCGCCATGACACCGCAGGCCGCGCTGAACCGCCTGCTGGCGCATAGCGGCCTGGTAGCCGTACAAAGCGGTTCGGGCTTCGTGGTGCGGCGGCCGGCCGGGCAATCGGCCACGGATGCCACCACCCTGGCGCCCGTGACGGTCACCGGCCGCGACCTCGCCGTGACCGAAGGCACGGGCTCGTACGCCGCGTCCGCCGTCACCATCGGCAAGAACGCGCAAAGCCTGCGCGAGATCCCGCAATCGGTCTCGGTGGTGACGCGCCAATTGCTGGACGACCAGAACCTGACCAATCTGGACGACGCCATGCGCACCGTCACCGGCATTACGGTGGAAGCGGGCAGCATCGGCGGCAACCATGGCAATTTCTACTCGCGCGGCTATGCGCTGGACACGATCCAGGTCGATGGCGTGAATACGCCGGCCAGCACCGGCAATGACCTGTCCTCGGGCTTTGGCCTGGCCATCTATGACCATATCGAAGTGCTGCGCGGACCGTCTGGCCTGTACCAGGGCGCGGGCGATCCCGGCGGCACGGTGAACCTGGTGCGCAAGCGCGCGCAGAAGGAATTCGCCTTCAGCGGCCAAGTCATGGCCGGTTCCTGGGACCGCTACTACACCGAAGCCGACATCACCGGCCCACTGGACAGCGACGGCCGCCTGCGCGGCCGCCTGGTCGCATCCTATGACGACCGCAAATCCTTCGTCGATGGCGTCTACACCGAGAAGCCGCTGTTCTACGGCACCCTGAGCTTCGACCTGACGCCCGACACGGTGCTTACCGCCGGCGCCACTTACCAGCAATACAAGGGCCGCCCCTTCTTCGGCCTGCCCGGCTACACCGACGGCCGATTGCTGGACGTGCGCCGGTCCACCAACCTGGACCCCAGCTGGAACCACATCACCGAAGAAATCACCGAGTACTTCGCGGACGTGGACCACCGCCTGGCCAATGGCGGACGCATCAAGATCAGCGGCGTCTACCGCGAACAGGACGAGCCCAGCCGCGAATTCGGCTGGTCCGATTGCGCCGTGGATCCGATCACCGGCGACACCTGCCTGGTCAGCTGGAAGTACCGCAGCCACTGGAAAACCTACGGCCTGGACGCCTTCGTGGCCACGCCGTTCGAAGCCTTTGGCCGTCAGCACGAGCTGACCGTGGGCGCCGACTACCGCAATGTCCACAAGAACTTCCAATACGGCGGCGGCGACAACGCCGACACCAATCTGTACCACCCCAACAACAACATCCCCAAGCCGGACTACCAGTTCACCAACGGCAACGACAGCAAGACCGACCAGTACGGCCTGTATGCGCGCACCAATCTGCGCGTGACCGACGCCGCCACCATCATCGCCGGCGGTCGCTTCACCTGGTGGGAAAACCGCACGCAGAACCGCAACGCCTACTTCAACCAATTCACCGACACCAGCGACAAGATCAATGGCAAGTTCACGCCCTACCTGGGCCTGGTGGTGGACCTGAACGAGCAGTTGTCGGCCTATGCCAGCTACACCAGCATCTTCACGCCGCAGACCACCACCGACGTCAATGGCCAGTTGCTGGCCCCGCGCACCGGCAAGCAGTTCGAAATCGGCCTGAAGGGCGAGTTCCTGGACAAGCGCCTGAACGGCCACGCCGCGCTGTTCCGCATGGAAGACGAGAACCGCGCCATGACGGACCCGGATAATCCGCTGTTCTCCATGGCGGCAGGCAAGATGCGCAGCCAGGGCTTCGAGGCCGAGATCAGCGGCAGCCCCGCGCCGGGCTGGGACATCACCGCGGGCTATGCCTACACCACCACCAAGACCCTGAAGGGCACGGAAGAGCAGAAGTCGCAGCAGTACGCCTTCATTACGCCGCGCCACACCTTCAATCTGTGGACCAAGTACACCTTCGCCACGGGGTCGCTGGAAGGCCTGTCGCTGGGCGCGGGCGTGCGCAGCGTCAGCAGCATGTACCGGCTGAACGGCCCGGTGAAGTTCGAGCAGCGTCCATACACTACCGTGTCCGCGCAAGCAGGCTACCGCTTCAACAAGCACCTGGAAGGCACGCTGACGGTGAACAACCTGTTCGACAAGGTCTACTACCAGCGCGTGTGGGCCGCCTATGGGTCGAACTACTATGGCGAGCCGCGCAGTGTGATGCTGAACCTGCGGGCGACGTACTGATGCGCGAAGGCGGGTTCTTGAAAGGGATGTCCGCCTTACTCGCGCGCCAGCACCCTCAGGAAACTCACCACGCACGCAACGCCCGCGATCAGCGCGCCTATCCATAGCGCGACGCCGGCGCCGCCATCGCCCGCAAGCGTGAAGCACGCGGCCACCAGCGCCGCCCCGCTTGCCTGGCCGATCAGGCGGGCGGTGGGGATGACGCCGCTGGCCGCACCGCTGCGCTCCGCGGGCGCGCTCATGGTCAGCGCCTTCAAATTGGGCGCCTGGAAAAACCCGAAGCCCGCGCCGCACAACGCCAGGCGCCAGATGATGTCTGCGTCCGACGCCTGCGCCGGCAGCAGCGCCACCAGGACCATGCCCAGGCACAGCACGAAAAGCCCGCCGCCGCCCAGCAGCGCCACAGAGCGCTTTTCCGACAGATAGCCGGCTATGGGCGCGACGAACGCCACGACGATGGGCCAGGGCGTAAGCAACAGGCCTGTCTCCACGTCCGTACGGCCCAGGCTCATCTGCAGCAGAAAAGGCAGCGCCACCAGCGCCAGTCCCTGCGACGCATACGACAGGATCGACGTCAGCACCGACATGGCGAAGAGCGGCCGGCGCAGGAGATCCAGCGGCAGCATGGGCGCGGGATGCGCGCGCTGCCGGCGCAAGAGCAGCGCGCAGCACAGCACCGCCGCGCCGGCCTCCAGCAGAACGCGCGGCCAGCCCGCAAGGTGCGCCGCATCGCCAAGCGCCAGCACGGCCAATGCAAAAGTCGCCCCCAGCAACAGCGCGGCCAGGCCATCGAAGCGCGAAGGCGTGCGGCGCGGCGCGTTGTACGGCAACGTGCGCCACGCCATCGCCATGCCCAGCACACCCAGCGGAATGTTGATCAGGAACAGCCAATGCCACGTGCTGACGGCAAGAATGGCCGACGCGACGGAAGGCCCGACGACATACGACACCGCCACCGTCAGCGCATTGAGCCCCTGGGCGCGGCCGATCTGGCTGCTGGGGAACGTCAGGCGTATCAGCGCGGCGCTGACGCCCAGAATGCCCGACGCGCCCACGCCCTGAAAGGCGCGGGCGGCGATCAGCATCGGCAGGGAATCCGCCAGCCCGCAGGCAACCGAAGCCAGCGTAAACACCAGCACCCCATAGAGATAGATGCGCCGATGCCCCACAATGTCGCCTAGCGCCGCAAAAGGCAGCAAAGTGGCTACCATGGCGATCTGATACGCGTTGATGATCCAGATCGAGTCATCGGGCGTGGCGCCCAGATCCGCCGCTATCGTCGGCAATGCGGTATTCGCAATGGAAGTGTCCAGCGTCGCGATCGCGCTGCCCAGAATCAATGTGGAGATCGCCCACAGGCGCTGCCGTACCGGCAGGCCATCGCCAAGCGAGGATGGGACGGTGGTGCTTTCAGCAAGCGATGGCATGCGGAACGGCTCCTGGGCGGCGTCCCGCGCCACGGCAAACGTTGCCGTGCGGGACTCGGGCGTGGCAATCTGCTGTAAGGCTGGACCAGAGCATAGCAAGGCGGGCGCCTTTGCAGTCCGACACAATTGGCAAATTGTTGTCCGATGCACGCAGCGGGAGCCCATTAGCATGACGCCGCGCACAGCGGCACGCCGTCATCAGGACCCACAACGAAAACATGAAAACCACTCTGAAAGCCAACTCCTCCTTCAGCACCCGCGGCCGCCTGCGCCGCACGGCCATGGCCTGCCTGCTGGCCAGCACCCTGGCGGCCGCGTTCGGCCCAGCCGCAACGGCCGCTGAACCGGCCGGCGCCGCCGCGCTGCCGCCCACCGCCAATGCCGCCGCCCTCGCCCCGCCCGATGTGTCCACGGTGATGTATTCCATCTACCAGATCGACGGCAAGGGCGCCGACTCCTACGAAGTCGCCAACGGCAGCATCGCCACCTTCTGGTTCGGCCACGCCTTCGAACTGGGCGGCACCCGCTACTACACCGGCTTCACCTGGGACACTCGCGAAAGATACGGCAAGCCCGGCGAAGACGAGGTCGGCCCCGGCACCCAGGT
The DNA here is from genome assembly GCF_035282245.1 of Achromobacter sp. D10. Taxonomy (NCBI): domain Bacteria; kingdom Pseudomonadati; phylum Pseudomonadota; class Betaproteobacteria; order Burkholderiales; family Alcaligenaceae; genus Achromobacter; species Achromobacter sp. D10. The sequence goes on along the minus strand of NZ_JAYJLE010000001.1, from coordinate 719,325 downwards.
CAACCTGGCCGAAGCCACCTACACCCAGACGGGCTCCTCGCCCGAACGCCCCTGGCAGTTCCGCGGCATGAAGCACTCCGTCGGCGAATTCGGCGCCTACGAGAAACCCGAGGACCTGGACACCCGCCGCAAGCCGGTGGACTTCCGCACACCCGGCGGCAAGCTGCTGCTTGCCGTGCCCACCGAAGGCTTCGACAACGGCATCAGCTTTACCGGCTATGCCTTGCTGGTCTTCAATCCGGCGGGCCCGGACGAAGGCGCGGGCTGGACCTATGTGGGCAGCATCAATACCGGCGAAGACAATAGCGCGGCCTGCGCCGAAGGCGACGTCATGCCCTGCGTGGCCAGCTCGGGCGAACTGGTCTTTTCCGCGCATGGCGGCAGCGATATGCCTCGCGTGACGGTCAAGCGCAGCGGCACCGAGATCGCCGGGCCGGACAAGACCCGCCAGCTTGGCGCGGGCGATACGCTCACCTACGCCTACGACACGGCCACCAAGAAATACGTAGAAAAGTAGGGCTAGGTCAGGTTGAGTCCGCCATCGGAAAGCAGCACCTCGCCGGTCAGGTAGTCCGACACCAGGGCTTCGCCGGCGTCAACCGAGCGCCGTGAATGCACGAATACCGCATAGCCGTCCCGCGACAGACGGCGGGGGGGACTACAAATTACCACCGTCCTCCCGCGACGCGCTGGACATCGTTTCGCCGGTAACCGCCGTGGTAGAGTCGTGCGTCATTCCCGTCGCACCTCTATCCTTTTGCGGAGCGGAGCATGAACACCCAGACCCCGGCTATCACCCCGGCGCGTACCGCCTTGCTGGTCATGCACTACCAGACCGACATCATGGACCTGTTCCCGTCGGTCGCGCCCGGCTTGCTCAGCAACACGCAGCAACTGTGCAACGCCGCACGGCGCGCCGGCGTCAGCGTCTACTTCGCCAAGATCCACTTCAGCCCGGGCTACCCCGAAGTCAGCCTCCTGAACAAGAATGGCCAGGGCATCAAGCAGCTGGGCCTCTTTGTTCATGACCGCATCTCGCCCGAACTCGGCCGCCGCGAAGACGAACCCGTCATCATCGCCCACCGCGCCAGCGTGTTCTTCGGCACCGACCTGCAACCGCGGCTGTCGGCGCAAGGCATAGACACCCTGATCATGGTCGGCGTCGCCTCCACCGGCGTCATGCTGTCGTCCATCGCGCATGCCAGCGACGCGGACTACCGCCTCTTCACGGTCAAGGACTGCTGCTACGACCCGGACCCGGTCGTGCATGAACACCTGTTCGCCACCGCCTTCGAATCGCGCACCACTGTGCTGTCGCTGAACCAGGCCTTGTCCTTGCTGGCCTAGCGGACTGCCGGAAGCGTATTTCCCTCGGGAATCATAAAGACCAGCCCTCGCCGCAAATCATGCCGCTACCCACCATTCCCGCCGAGCCCTACGCCCCGCGCCGCATGGCGTTCCTTGATCAATGGAACGAAGACGGCCTGGCCATCAAGGCCTATGCGATACAGCGCAATCCGGATCCGACCGTGCCCCTGCTCTCGCCCGAGGTAGCCGCAGCCGCCCGCAAGACCGCAATGGCCACGCTAAAGCACAACGCCCGCGACGCGCGCGCCACGGGCCTGGGCTTTTGCATCGTCCACGTTGGCGAAGAAGCCGTCTGGCTGCTGGTGGACTGGTGGATTTCTGGCGGCATCCTGTGCCAACAGATGTATTCCGCAGCGCTGGACGAACCGGACCGGTTCCGGCCCGTGCAGGGGCCATTCATTGCATGCGTATGGGAACTGCAAGTGACCGCGCACGAGCGTGGGGCCTGGATGCGGCATGTGTTGCGCGAGGATCCGGATACCGCCGCCTATTTGACGGATGTGATGCCTGCGGGCAGTTATTGAAGTAGCTTCCCGCAGCGTGTCGCGGCGCTCATTTCCTGAAATAGGACTTTTTCCCGCTGTCGGTATAGCAAAAGGTTCCACCCCGTGGTCCGGTGCAATATTTGCCGTCACGGCAACTGCACGCGCCATCCGAACCGGAAGCCGAGGGCTTGGATAGGAGTGGCGACGCGCTGGCCTCCGAAGTGGAACAGACGCGTTTTGACGCGCTGATGGACCCGTCGCGGCACAGGAACTGTTCTCCAATGCAACGCTCCACACCGCCCTTCTTTCCGGAGCAGGGATAGTTCGCGGCATGAGCGGCCGTAGCGAACAACGCAACCACCAACAGCAAGCCAAGACGCATCGTCATTCCTATTGCAAGCCGACAAGGACAGTGCCGGGGGCCGGACGACAATCCGCCATCGCAACGGCCCGTGGGCGCAATGTTCTACAAAAATGGTGTCAGACTACACTTTCCCGGGCGCAATCATATTCCGACACCTGACCCATGAACAAAACCGAAGGCGCAACCTTTCTGATGGCGTACGACAAGGGCAACTCGCAGTTCAGCGATCTGCACTTTCACGACTGCGCCTTCGACAATTGCGCCCTGTCCATGGTGAAGTATCCCCAGCGCATGTCGCGGGTACGGAACGTGCGACTGTCCAAATGCCGCGCCGTGAACTCGATGATCCACCCCTGCCTCTTCGAAGACGTGCTGATAGAGGACCTATCCACCAACCCCATCCTGCTGGTGTGGGCCTCGTTCTTCCGGCGCGTCAAACTCACAGGCAAAATCGGCAAGCTCAACCTCAACCTGACGCCCACCGCGTTCTGCCAGGACGAACGCCTTCTCGAACAATTCGCAATCGCGCGCGCCGCCTTCTACGCTGAGACGGATTGGGCCCTGGACATCAGCGAAGCCAAGCTGCTGGGCCTGCGCTGCGAAGGCGTGCCCCTGCACCTGATCCGGCGCGATCCGCACACGCAAGTCATTGTCGACAAACAGGGCCGCTACCGCGGATACCAGACGCTGGGCGCGGACTTCGCCAAGGCATTCCCGGGCACCGCCAGCGTCCTGCAAAGCTTCGACGAATCTCCCCAGCAGTCCATCCTGCTCACGGCATCGCTGGCCGCGCCCAAGGCACGGCGGGACGAAGAGAAAGGCGCAATCACGGAACTCCGCGCGCTGGGATTCGTGGAAGAGGGCGCAACGCCGCCCGGCGCGTAGGCTGCAATCAGCGCGCTATCGAAAGTACGGCGCAAGCCAGAACCACGCCGCAATACTTATCCCCACCCAGAGCAACACGATCATCACCGCCCCGCCCAGGCTGCGCGGTCTCTTGCCCTGCGACTGCATCCAGGCATCCGCCTGGCTCCGGCATTCCTGCAACACGTCCGGCGGCAACAGCTTGATCGCCAGCCAAATCAGGCCGGGCAATAGCAACACGTCATCGACGTATCCCAGCACGGGGATGAAGTCGGGAATCAGGTCGATGGGACTGAGCGCGTAGGCCACCACGAACAGGCCCAGCGCCTTGGCGTACCAGGGCGTACGAGCGTGCTTGCCGGCAAACCATAGCGTCAGGCCGTCGCGCTTGATGCGTTTGGCCCAGGTTTTCAGGCGGTCGCTGAGGTTCATGCGGAAAGCGGGTGCTCGTACCCAATAGCCGTGAATGGGCGTAGTCTGACATACCTTTTCCGCTCATGTGGCGCGCTGCTTCAAGGCTTGCGGTCGATGACAATCCGGTCGCCATCCCGGCTGCACGTCAACGTCTCCCGATGCGCCGCGCATAGTTTGTCCACCAGCGCGGACCAGCAGGCGCCGCTGACCGGTTGAGAGATCACCACGGTCTCAGCTCCCCCCTTCAACAGGATATCGGCGCTGGAGTTCCGGCGTAGCCCTTCGGCGATGGAACCGAGTGTGCGGGGCGCCCCTGAGAATTCTTCCGCGTTGGCGGGGAATCTGCTGTTCAACTGCCAATAAAGCCCTCCAAACAGGGCGATAGACAGAAGTATCAAGAACACGCCGGCAGGCCCTTTCAAGCCATATTTGTCGATGGTCGTTTCCACCTCATGCTTGGTGTTTGGCGTGGGGGAGGGCCTGGGTCGAAGCAACAAGTAAATCCCAAGCACAAACAAGATCAGGCCCACCACCACGGCAACAAGCAGCACGGCCCAATCCAATCCGGGCAATTCTCGCATGCATGTCAAATCCATGGCTGATCACCGTTTCTCGTCGGAGAAGAACAACACTAGCAATTGCGACGCTTGCTTGTAATTCATCAGCACATAGCCTCGCCCGATCTCAAACTGGAAGTCCTCCGTCCATGTCACCGAAAGCGGCGGCCTTTTTCCTTGGAATACTTCCGCTATGACGTTGCTGTACTTCCTGGAGAAAACAACGATCTCGTTATCGATCTGCTTGACTGGCAACTCCGCGATGACGACGGCCTGTCGAAACAAGCTGCCTCGCGCCAGGACTGGCAGGGCACTCTCAATGAAGCCGCTCTCGCTCAAGGCCGACGTGTCTCCCGATTGCGCAAACGCCAGATAGCGGGGGAAGATCTGCGCCGCGGATTGCAGCTGCGCTTGGTACGCGTCCTGTCCAAGGATGGAAGTAAGAACCGCCGGATTGGCCCCGATACCCGAGAAACCATATTCGCACTTGCGTCCGCCGGCATAGCGTTGAACGGTGCATGTCCCGTTGACGCTATAGGCCTCGTATTGCCCGGATGAGAAGCGGCATTCGCAGTATTTCGCTGGCGCCAGCGGCGTTGGAACCGGGGCGTTCTGCCCAGTGCCTTGTGCTTGAGCGGTGGCGCCTAGCGCCATGAGCAAGGCTCCAGTGGTGGCCAAAGCGTGCTGGATGAATCGAGTGTGCGGCATAGGTACACCTCGCTTTATTCAACCACCTGAACGGGATAGTGGGGCTTGCCGCACATTTAATAACGAACCCGCGCGGTCTGGGCGAGGATTAATCCATCAGGAGTGAACCAAGGTGAGCCCCCTGCGCGCATAAGTCCCCCCTTTAGCTTTCCAGAACCCATCATGCAATAATTGATAACGATTCCTATTTATTCACAGCACAAGCCGTGGACTCAACGCGTGACACCTGCTTCTCCAGCATCTACAAAAGCGACCATCCCTGGCTGGAGCGCCGTCTCCAGAACGGCCTGCGCAATCGCGAGGATGCCGAGGATGTCGCCGGAGAGACCTTCACCCAGTTGCTCTGCCTCCCAGCACTGGAGCAATTGAACGAACCCCGCGCGATGCTCATCACCATTGCGCGGCGCATCACATGGCGGCTGTGGCGCCGGCGTGAACTCGAACAAGCGTGGCTGGAGATGCTGCGCTTGCAGCCCGAACCCCTGGAGCCCTCGGCCGAAGAGCGGGTGCAGACCCTGCAGTCCTTGCAGGCGCTCGACACGGCGCTGGACGGTCTTTCTTCCAAGGCCAGGATGGCTTTTCTCTACAGCCAGCTCGACGGCATGACGCATGTGGAGATCGCCGCAAGGCTGAAGGTTTCTCCCACCATGGTCCGCAAATACATCGTCCAGGCCCTGCGCCGTTGCTGCGAGGTGTTTGGCGTATGACACCCTTGGACATGCGCAGCCGCGAGGCCGCTATCGAATGGCAGGTCTGTCTGTCCAGCGGCCAAGCCAGCGATGCCGACCGCAGGGCCTTCGATCAGTGGCTGGCGGAAAACCCGAGCCACGGCGCGGCCTGGCAGCGGCTGAACGCGGCGCTGGACGGCACGCTGCATCGCCTGCGGCCCGGACTGCTGGCCGACGGCAACCCGCTACGGCGTTCGCTGGTCGGGCCGCAACTCGCGCAGCGCCGCAGGCTGGGCAAGCTCGTCCTGGCGGGCGGGACCGTGCTGCTCGGCGCCGGTGCCGCGGACCGCTATGTGCCGCTGCGGCATCTGACGGCGGGCTATGTGACCCGCACCGGTGAACGCCGGCGCGTGGCCTTGCCTGACGGCAACATGATGGAGCTGGACGCGCGCAGCGCCGCCACACTGGACGGGCAGTATGGCGTACAGGTGTCTTCTGGGGCCGCCATCTTTGAGGTGGCGGCAGGCCAGGGGCTGCAAGTGCATCTGCCCCATGGCGCAGTCCGCCTCGCCCAAGGCCGCGCCATGGTGCGCTGCGCGTCCGAACGCAGCTTCTGCCTGGCCCTGAGCGGAACGGCCCAGGTCTCCACACTTGCCGGTATCCACCGGCAATTGGCGCCTGGCCAGAGCGTCTGGTTCGACGCGCAGCAGATCGATGCGGTGCAGGACAACCAGGGATACGCCGCCGCCTGGAGCAACGGCGAGCTTGAAGTCCACGACGAACCGTTGCAGACCGTGATCGCTGCTCTGGCCCGCTATCGGCCGGGTTGGCTGCGAGCCTCACCCCAGGCGTCCCGCCTGCGCGTCACCGGCCTGTTCCCGCTGGACGATAGCGACCGCGCCCTGGCGGCGCTCACGCATACGCTGCCCATCCGGCTGCAACGTCTAAGCAGTTGGTACGTCATGATCGACCTTGCTTGAAAATTTTTCTGCGCCAGGTGTTTTTTTGCCAGCGCCGATGCACATACAGGGAACGCGTGCTCACGCATCCACGGAGTGTTCCATGCTTTCCCTGAGGTTTCCGGCCGCCTGCGTCATCGCAGCCGCCGCCTGCACCGCCCATGCCCAGGCGTTGCGCCAATACGATTTGCCCGCGGGCCGGCTGGATGTGGCGCTGACCCAGATCGCGCGCATCGCGGGCGCGGTGATCTCGTTTCGGGCGGATCTGGTGGCGGGCAAGTCCGCGCCGGCCGTCTCCGGCCAGTTGTCCCTGGAAGAAGCCACCGCTCGCGCCCTGGCCGGCAGCGGCCTGGAGCTGCGGCGCACGCCGGACGGCAGCCTGACGGTGGCGCCGGCCAGCACGACCACGCTGGCGCCGGTGACGGTCGAGGCGGCCACGCTGGGCGTGACGGAGGGCACCCATTCCTACACCACGCCGGTCATGTCCACGGCCACCAAGTTCGCGCTGTCTCCGCGCGAGACGCCGCAGTCGGTCAGCGTGGTGACGCGCCAGCAGATCGAGGACCGGGGGTTTCAGTCGCTGGACGATGTGGCGCGCGACACGACCGGGCTGACCACGCGCCAGATCGGCGGCGGGGAACGCACGCAGTTCTTCTCTCGCGGTTTCGAGATCAGTTCGTTCCTGGCTGACGGGGTGCCGCTGGGCTACGACTACGACACGCAGGGCGTGGCGACGCTGGCCATGTACGATCACGTCGAGGTGCTGCGCGGCGCGGCCGGGATGATGACGGGGGCCGGCAATCCCTCGGGCACGATCAACCTGGTGCGCAAGCGCGCCACGGCGGTGCCGCAGTTCTCGGTGACGGCCAGCGCCGGCAGTTGGGACAATTACCGGGGCGAAGTGGACGGCTCGGGCCCGCTGAACGAGGCCGGCACCTTGCGCGCCCGGGGCGTGGTGGCCTATCAGGATTCGAATACCTTCAAGAAGGCCTACGAGCACCAGCGCCAGCTTTTCTACGGCACCATCGAGGCCGATCTCACGGCCAACACCACGCTCAGCATCGGCGGCTATTACAACCGCGAAGACAATCCGGGCGCGGATTGGAATGGGCTGCCCACGCGCCGGGACGGCAGCTTCTACGACTTCAATCGCTCGATCCGCTTGTCGCCGGACTGGGCCTATTGGAACAAGGAAAACACCAGCTTCTTCGCCGAGCTCGATCACCGTTTCGAGAACGGTTGGTCCGGCAAGCTGACCGCCCGCACGTTGCGCGCCAAGATGAACATGCTGGGCAGCTATCTGTACCCCCTGGAAGACTCGACGTTCTTCGGGCAGGGCCTGGGTCAGTATGCCTATGACAAGACCCAGTACAGCGTGGATGGCTACCTGAGCGGCCCCTTCACGCTGCTGGGGCGCACGCATGAACTGGTGCTGGGCGGCAGCTTCCTGAAGAACGAGGACGACGACGGCCCCGGCGGCTGGCCCTTGGACTACAACATGACGGTCGACCCGGAACACTGGGACTCCAGCGCCGTGGAGAAGCCTGCGTTCGTCTACCCCTGGTCGCGCAAGGGATACCAGCGCCAGATGAGCGGCTACGCTACCACCCGCCTGAGCCTTGCCGATCCGCTGACGCTGATGCTGGGCGCGCGGCTGGACTGGTATGAATACGACATGACGCTGAAGTCCGGCGACTACGTCAGCCCGCCCGCGGCCTACAAGGTCAAGCACGAGCTGACACCCTACGCGGGCCTGATCTACGACCTGGACCGCCACCATTCCGTCTACACCAGCTGGACCAGCGTGTTCCAGCCGCAAAACTACCAATCAGCCAGCGGCGCCCCGCTGGATCCGGTCATCGGCACCAATCTGGAAGCAGGCATCAAAGGCGAGTATTACGACGGCCGGCTCAACGCCAGCGCGGCGGTGTTCCAGATCCGCCAACGCAACCGTCCGGTTGCGTTGGCCACGTCCGCGTGCGGCCCGGGGGTGATCGAATGCTATGCGCCGTCGGGCAAGGTGCAAAGCCGGGGGGTGGAGTTCGAAGTGGCGGGCGCGATCACGCCGGGCTGGCAGGTGTCAGCCGGCTATACGTACAACCAGTCCAAGTACCTGGAGGATTCGGGCAACCTGCGGGCGGGCGCGGCCTACGACACGCAAACCCCGCGCCATCTGTTCAAGCTCTCGACCATGTACACCTTGCCCGGCGCGCTGAATGCGTGGCGGGTAGGCGGGGCGGTGCGCGTGCAAAGCGCGATCAGCTTGCCCGCCTACAACGTGCGCCAGCCCGGCTACAGCGTGTGGGATGCGGTGGTGGCGTATCGGGCGTCGCCGAATCTGGATCTGCGCTTGAATGTGTACAACCTGTTCGACAAGTATTACTACCAGGCGATCGGCAGCAACCAGGACAATAATCACTTCGGCGCGCCGCGGTCGTTTTTGTTGACGGCGAAGTACGCGTTCTAAGCCTTGTTCAGGGACCCGGGATGCAGGTCCATTGCCCGGAAAGCACAAGGGCCGCATAGGCAGGCGGCCCTTGTTGCTACAAACCCCTCAATTCGGCTTCAAATCAATATCCCGAGCCACCTTCCCCAGAAGCTCGTAGTCCGTGCGAGCCCGTTCAGTGGCCTGCTGCGACGTATTCCCCACGATCACCCAGCCCAACTCCTTGAGCTTGCGCTGCATCTCGGCATCCTTAAGGCTCGCAACCACCGCCCCCTGTATCTTTTCAACGACCGCGGGCGGCGTATCCTTGGGCGCCGCCAGACCAAACCACCCGGTCGGAACCAGCCCCGTGATGCCCAGTTCCTTCGCAGTGGGCACCCGGGGATAACCGTCGAACCGATAATCGCTGGTGACGAACAACGCAGTCGTCTTGCCCGACGTGACGTACGGGATTTGCGAGGCGGCGTTGTCCATCATGGAATCCACGTGCCCGCCCAGGATGTCGTTGACGGCGGGCGCGGCTCCCTTGTAGCCCAGGATGCTCAGGTTCACCCCAGCCAGCTTGGCAAAAGCCGCCTGCGTCAGGTGCGCCTGGGTGCCGAGCCCGGCGTTCGCCGACGAGAGCCCGCCGGGCTTCGTGCTGCTTAACGCCTTGAATGCCGCGTAATCCTGCGCCGGGAAATTCTTGCCCACGACAAACACGAACGGGACTTCCACGGCGATCGAAATCTGCGCCAGGTCCTCAACGGGGTTGTAGCGCAGCTTGTAGATATGCGGATTGACGGCGACGGTGCCGCTTGCGCTGAGCAGCAGCGTATAGCCATCGGGTGCGGCGCGCACGACGTGCTCGGTGGCGATCGAGCCGCCCGCGCCGGGTTTGCCGTCGACGATCACGGGCTGCCCCAGGCGCTTGGACATCGCTTCTGCCAGCAGGCGGGTCATCGTGTCGGACGCCGACCCCGGCGCGTAGGGGTAGATTATCGTGATCGGTTTGGCGGGGTAGGCGTCCGCGGCATGAGCCGGTGTCAGCCCCACCGACAGCAGCAATGCGGTGATGGCGGTGCAAAGGCGTGTCATCGTTTTCTCTCCCTACGGGCGGGTGGTATGAATGATCTTTTGAATGAGGGGAATGGCCATCGCGGCGTACCCGCTCAGTTCCGGCAGCATGTCCTGGCGGTACCAGCCGGCCTCGTGCAGCAGGTTCAGCGATGCAATGGTCTGGCCGTCCCATCGGACCGGCACGTTCACGGCGCTCTCGCAGCCGAGTGAATGGATGAGCTCATTGTCTGGAAATGCGCGCGCGCATTCCGCGCGGTCGATGCAGATCCGCGCCTTTCCCTCAAGCACGACCGTGGCGTAGAACTCGCTGTTTTCGCGGATGGGCTTGGCGCCGCCTGGCGGGTAGGCCTCGGGTTGGCTTGAGAAATACCGCAGGCTCTGCTCCGCCTCTCGATCCAGCACCAACACCGTAAACAGCCGATAGCCGATCCGCGCGGCCAGCGCGCGGGCCAGCGCCTGCAGTCCGCATTCGGGTTGGGGCGCGGCGGCCAGGGCCTGCGCCATGTCGCTTAACGCCCGCGTCTGCGCCATGTTTTCTGTTGCGTTCGTCACCGCTTGCCTCGTCTATCGGGAAAGGCATTTTGGCTGCCAACGGCCATACGAGGCTAATGAATAAACCTGAGAGATCCATTACCATTTCCGCATGGACGCCACCTCGATCGACCCGCCCTGGACCCGCCGGCTCAAGCTTCGGCACTTGCAGGTGCTGGCCGCCCTGGAAACCGCGCGCAGCGTCACCGGCGCCGCCAAAGCCATGCACATGACGCAGCCCGCGCTGTCGCATTGGCTGAGCGACATGGAAGACCTGGTCGGCACACCGCTGTTCCTGCGCGGCCGGTCGCTTGAACTGACGGAAGCCGGGCGCGCGCTCTGGCGCTATGCGTGCCGCGTGCTGGGCGACACCGCGCGCACCGGCGAGGAGATCGAAGCGGTCAAGGGAGGGGTGGCCGGCCATCTGCATATCGGCACTATTCTTTCCGCGGCACCGGTCTTGTTGCCGCGCGCCATCGCCGCGCTGCACCAGCGTTCGCCGAACGTGCAGATCGAACTGGTCGAGGGCTTGCTCGAACCCCTGATTGAGCGCGTGGAACGCCGCGAGATCGACCTCATCATCGGGCCGTTGGACGTGCGCGCCAGCCGTTCCGGCCTGTGCACCGAATGGCTGATGACCGACACCTTCAGCGTGGTGGCCAGGCGCGGGCATCCGCTGGCGGAGCTGGATACGCCCTCCTGGGAGGACGCCCAGCGTTATCCGTGGATCTTGCCGCCGCTGGGCACGCTGTCGCGCGCACGGCTGGATCAGGCCGTGGTGGATGCGGGCATGCCGCCCCCGAAGCCTTCCGTCGAGACCAGTTCGCTGGTTGCGCTGTTGTCGATGCTGCAGGACCGCGACTACATCGCCACCTTGGCAAGTTCCGTCGCGCACATGTACGAACGGCTTCAGCTCATCAGCATCGTGCGCGCGCCGTCCCGCCTGGAGTTCGGTCCCATCGGCATGTTGTGGGCGGCCGACTCGCCCAGCATCGTGCTGCCGGCCTTGCGTGAAACGCTGCGCCAGGAGGCGCAGCGCACCTCCCAGGGCAGCGCCGCCAGCGACGCGGCTACTTGACGGTCGCGTACTCCAGCGTCTTGGGCGTGTGGGTCAGCACGCGTGGCGTGCTCCCGACCACGACCGTGTCGTCCAGGCGGAAGCCGCCGATGCCGTAGGCGTAGATGCCCGGCTCGGCCGAATACACCTCGTTCTCCAGCAAAGGACGTTGGTTGAAGGCCATGTCTTCCGGGTACTCGTGGTGAATGATGCCCACGGCATGTCCGGTGCGATGGCGGATGAAGTCCGCGTACCCGGCCTTCTCGATCTCGGCCTGCGCAGCAGCGTCGATCGCGCAAACGGGGTTGCCCGTGCGCGCTGCGGCGATGGCGGCCTCGTTGGCCGCCTTGGCCGCGGACCACAGCCGCACCTGCTCGGCCGAGGGCGTGCCGCAAAACCAGGTGCGTTCGTTCTCGATCGTCAGGCCGTTCAAGCGCGGAATGACGATGTTCACCAGCACGTCGCCTTCCTGGATCCGCGCGCCGCATGACGCGCCATCGCCATGCGGCGAGGCCGACGCGGGGCCGCTCAGGGTCCAGCAGCGGATCACCTCGAAGTGCTCGCCCGGAAAGCGCTCGGCGGCCTCCTGCACGAACAGCGACGCCATGGCGAAGTCCAGTTCCTGCACCAGCCGGCCGGGCCGGATGTTTTCGCGGTAGCGGTCCTGAATCCAATCGGAGATGGACGCGGCGGCCGCCATCACGGCAAGCTCTTCGTCATGCTTCTGCCAACGCAGGGCGCGGCACTCGGGTGTGGCGTTGCGCAAGACGAGGTCGGGCAGGAAGCGCGCCAACTGCGCCAGCACCGGGCTGCCGCCTTCGACAGCGATGCGCGATCGCGCCAGGCCTGCCGCCTTCAACCTGGCCGCCAGCACCTCGGGCAACTGCGTAATCAACGGCAGCCGGTTCTGCACGCGTGGATGCTCGGCGTAGTAGCTGATGTCGGTGATCCAGATCTTGCCCTGTTCCTGCGAGAACTGCATGTGATGCGTGGACAGCTCGTTCATCACCAGAAAGGGCGTGCCGTTGCGGGGCACGACGGCAAAGATCGGCCGTTCCCAGGGCAACACGTCGGTGTGGAAATTGGTGGCGAACTGGAAGAAGTCCGCCGACGTGAAGATGACGGCATCGACGGCGAGCTCGTCCATCATGGACGTCATCTTGTCGAACCGGTACTGCCAGACAGCCTGGGTGAGTTTGGGCATGGTGTGTCCTTTGTCGTGGTGTTCAGTCGTTGCTCAAGCCCAGCTGGCGAATCAGCGGGCCCCAGGTGGCGCTATCGCGCGCGGTCCATTCGGCTACGGTCTCGGGCGACGAGGGCAGGGGCTCAAGCTGAAGCTCCTGCAGACGCGCCTTGACCGCGGGATCGTCGAAGAAGCGCCGTGTCTCGGCGTTGAGGCGCGCAATGGCCTGCGGCGGCGTGCCCTTGGGCGCCACCAGCGCATACCAGCCCGGCATCGGAAAATCCTTGAAGCCAAGTTCGGCCAGCGTGGGCACGTCCGGCACGCTTGCCGCGCGCTTGTTGCCCACCACGGCCAAGGGCACCACCTTGCCCGCGTTGGCCTGCACGGCGCCCGTGTTCAGCACGTCGGCCATCACTTGGGTCTGGTTGGCCATCACGCTGGTCAGCCCGGCAGCCGCGCCGTTGTACGGAACATGCGTGAGTTTCATGCCCGTCTTCTGTGCCAGCATCTCAACGACCAGATGCGTGGAGTTGCCCTTGCCCGCCGACGCGAAATTCAGCGAATCGGGCTCGGCCTTGGCGCGAGCGACCAGTGCGTCCAACGACCGGATCCCCGTCTGCGTACCGGCGACCAGCAAGAAGGGCGTATTCACCAAGAGGCTGACACCGTCGAAATCCCGCGCCGGCTCATACGGCATGTTCTTGTACATGTGCGGATTGAAGGCCAGGTACGACACCCCGCTGACCAGCACCGTGTATCCGTCGGCCGGCTGTTTGGCGACGTAGCTGGATGCCAGGATGCCGTTGGCACCCGGCCGGTTCTCAACGACCACCGGCGTCTTGAGCTGCCGTGCAAGGTAGTCCGCCCACAAGCGGCCGATCACATCCGTGCCGCCGCCGGCGGCCTGCGGCACGACCAGCTTGATGGGCTTGTCCGGATACCCGGCCGCGGCGCCTGCGCTGACGCCTGCGAAAAGCAGGCACGCGATTCCTGCTGCGACGTCGCTGCGTCCCAGTAATGTCCTCAACATGTCATCCCCATGAATCATCAAATGCGTCGCGAATGGACGGCTGGCGTTTGAAGCCTGCGGGATGATTATGGGGAGATCGGGCATGTACGCCCAATGAATAAACCTGAGGTTTCTATAAGTGTTTTGACATGACGGGATAGCGACGGTTCGTCGTAATAATGGTGTCGGACTGGACTAACCCCGATTTCCCGGACACTTTGGTTAAGGCAGAGAGGCCCGGCGGGCCTCGGCTTGTTGGGCCGCCTAGGGTTTGGGCTTGGTTGAGACGGTTGGTAGAAGATTAGACTTCCGCCAGCCGCTCCACCGTGTCGGGAAATTTCGCCACCAGACGAATCAGCAGTGCGGCCTGGGCATTGGGCTTGGCACGGCCCTGCTCCCAATTTTCCACAGTGCGAGGATTGGTGCGCAGGTAGTGTGCAAACACTTGGCGTGACAGATGCAGCCGTTCACGTAGCGCGAGCAGCTCTTCGGCGGTTACTTCGGGGGCCGGCTTGACTTCCACTTTGTGCGTGCGCAGTGTCCGCTTGCCCTTGCGCGCGCTGGACAGTGCGTCAAAGCCCTCGGCAATCTCCGCATAAAGATTCCGTTTTTTCATCGTCTAGCCTCTCGTTCTGCTTCCAGCATATCCTTGAGCGCCTTCTTTTCCCTGGCGTTCAAATCCTGCATTTCATCCTTGTCATACAGGGTGAACAACCAAAACTGCGAGCCACCGTCCCACCAGTAATAGATCACCCGCAAACCACCGCGCTTGCCCTTGCCGCGGCGTGGATCGCCATAGCGCAATTTTCGTAGGCCGCCTGTGCCCTCGATCACGTCCCCAGCGCATGGGTACTTCATCATGGTGGTTTGCAAAACGCGAAAACCGTCGTCGTCGAGATACTCGGCCCGATAGCGGGCGAAGGCGGGTAGCTCTATGAACAGGGCTTCCATGAAATGTACGCAAGTAACGTATAAAAAACAACTGAGATAGAAGGTCGGTCGAGACACGGCAGGAAAGAACCGCCGAGTGGCACAGCACTCGTGCCAAACCAGCATCTGTTTTTCCCGCCCGTCATTGTGTCGAGACGCTCGACGTCCACGCACGAAACAGCATCGATATCAGACGACTGGCTGACAGTCCCAATAGATAAGGGCCGCATTACGCGGCCCTTATCGTCACTGCTTAACGTATCGCTTCGATTACGCCTTACGCACCTGCGCAATCAAGCCATCCAGCTGCGTCAGCATCGTGTCGATTTCCTCAGCCGTCACATTCAAGGCCGGCATGAAGCGCAGCAGGTTGCCGCGCGGCGCGTTCAGCAGCAGGCCGTTGGGCGACAGGTTGCGCGCAGCCTCGACGATGGCGGGGCCGTCGTCGCGGTCCATGACCAGCGCGCGCAGCAGGCCCATGCCGCGCTCGCCCTTCATGCCGTACTTGGCCGACAAGGCCAGCAGGCCTTCGGACAGTTGCTTGGCGCGGGCGTTGACGGATTCCATGAAGCCCGGCGCGGCCAGCGCGTCGAACACGGCGACGCCGACGGCTGCCATCAGCGGGTTGCCGTTGTACGTGCCGCCCTGGTCGCCGTGCGAGAACACGCAGACTTCCTGGCGCGCCAGGAGAGCAGCCAGCGGCACGCCGCCGCCGATGCCCTTGGCCAGCGTCATGATGTCCGGCACCACGTCGGATTGCTGGTAGGCGAACATGGTGCCCGTGCGGCCCATGCCGGTCTGCACTTCGTCGACGATGAAGAGCAGCTTGTGCTCGTCGGCCAGCTTGCGCAGGCCTTGCATGAATTCCTTGCTGGCGGGGATGACGCCCGCTTCGCCCTGAACGGGTTCGAGCATGATGGCGACGGTCTGGTCGTCGATCAGCTTGCGCACGGATTCCAGGTCGTTGATTTCGGCCTTGGGGAAGCCTTCGACTTGCGGGGCGAACATCTTGTCCCAGCCCGGCTTGCCAGACGCGGACATGGTTGCCAGCGTGCGGCCATGGAAGCCGTGGTTCATGGTGATGATCTTGTAGGCGCCCTTCTTGTTGACCTGGCCCCATTTGCGCGCCAGCTTGATGGCGCCTTCGTTGGCTTCGCCGCCGCTGTTGGCGAAGAACACGCGGTCAAACACCGAGGCGCCGGTGAGGCGCTCGGCCAGCTCGATGGAAGGCAGGTTGTAGAACGCCGGCGAGGGGTTCATCAGCAGCTTGGACTGTTCCAGCAGGGCCTTCTGCATTTCCGGGGCGCAGTGGCCCAGGGTGTTGACGGCCCAGCCCTGGACGAAGTCCAGGTATCGCTTGCCCGCGTGATCCTCCAGCCAGGATCCCTGGCCTCGCACGAACACGAGGTCCGGGCGGGAGGTGATCTCCATGAGGGCGTTGGTGTTGAACTGGCTGAATTCCATGGCGGTTCCTGCGGAATGAGAGAACAGGGGGTTAAAAGTGATTGGACGATGCCAATAGGCGAATTTAGCACCGACGGGGGAATGCTATCGTGACGCACCCCCTGCCGATCCGCCCCGGGCCGCCTCAAAAGGGCCGCCAGCGCGGGCGCTCTATTTTATGCAACAGGCGCGCCCCCGCGCGCAGCCCTTTGTCGCTTTTTACTGACCAATCATGAAACGTATTCTTTCCAGTCTTGCCGCCGGCCTGGCGCTGGCGGCGGCTACCGCCACCGCGCATGCCGATTACCCCGAGCGCCCCATCCGCCTGATCGTGCCGTTCCCGCCCGGACAGGCCACCGATATCTTTGCGCGCGCGCTGGCCGAAAAGCTGGGCGCGGCCGTGAAGCAGCCGATTGTGGTGGAGAACCGCGCGGGCGCGGGCAGCAACATCGGCATGGAACAAGCGGCGCGCGCAACGCCGGACGGCTACACCCTGGTGATCGCGGGCAGCGCGGCGGCCGTCAACCAGACGCTGTACAAGACCATCAACTACAGCCTGACCAAGGACTTTGCGCCGGTGTCCGGGGTGTTCTCGGTGCCGCTGATGTTCCTGGCAACGCCGGCTTCGGGCATTACCTCGCTCAAGCAACTGGTGACGCAGGCGCGCGCCAATCCGGGCGAGCTGGCCTACGCCAGCGCAGGCATCGGCGGCACGCAGCATTTGTCGGCCGAGATGTTCAAGGCAGCCGCGAATATCGACATCCGCCATATCCCGTACAAGGGCAGCGGCCCGGCGCAGGCGGATTTCCTGGGGCACCAGGTGCCGTTGATGGTGGATTCGGTGACCGCGGGCCTGCCGCATGTGCAGAACAAGAAGGCGGTGGCGCTGGCGGTCACGACGGCCAAGCGCCTGCCGCAGCTGCCGGACGTGCCGACCGTGGCGGAATCGGGTTATCCGGGTTTCGAGGCCATCGGCTGGGCAGCGGTGCTGGCACCGCGCGATACGCCGGCCGAGGTGACTGGCTACCTGAGCAAGCAGATCGGCCAGGTGCTTAATTCGCCGGACATGCAGAAGTTCTTCCGCGACCGCGGCGCCGAGCCGATGCCGCAGACGCCCGAAGCGACCGGCACTTTCATTGCGGGCGAAGTGAAGAAGTGGGGCGAAGCGGTGAAGCAGTCGGGCGCCCAGGTCGACTGATATAGACGCGCCAGGCGCCACAGCGGGCGCAGGCGCGGGTTGCCGGGCGCGGCGTGACGTAACCGCGCGCCGTGACCTCACGCGACCCAGTCGCATACCGGGGTCGGCCGCGCTCAATGCAGCGCAGCCGCCCCCGGCTCAGGCCGGATCGCCGGGTTGGCCCGGACGCCCGGGCTCACCGGGTTGCCTGGGGGTCTCTGACGGTTGGCCCGGATTGCCGGGCACTTCCGGCGGCGTGCGGCCGGGGTCGGGGTTGGGGTTGGGGTCGGTATCGTCCGGCCCGGGCTTGCCCGGCACCTGCCCGGGCGCCTGTTTTTCCGGCGCGTCGTTCGGTTCCTGGCCGGGACGCGGCGACGGGTCGATACCGGTCTGGGTGGCGGGATCGCCGGGATTCTGGTTCGGGTTCATGGATGTCTCCTGAAGATTCACGTGTAGCGCTACACGCGCAGCGGCACGCGTATCGTGCAGTTCCACAATAGAAGCCATGTTCGCACCCGCCCAGATCACGCGAGACGACTTTATCTAGTACTTTCTTCCTATCTCTTGCTGAACCAGGAGCCTGAATGAAGAAGACTGCAACGGCGTTCACGACGGAACGCCGCCATCTGCTTGAAATCATCGATGGCCTGATCGAAGGCATCATCCTGCTGGATCAGGACAAGCGTATTGTCTGGGCCAACGACACCGCGCTGGCCATGCACGGGGTGACGAATCTGGCTGCGCTGGGCGGCACCGCCGCCGGCTACCGGAAGGCATTTGCGCTGCGCTATCGCAACCATCGGGCGCTGCGCGCGGCGCAGTATCCACTGGACCGCGCGCTGGCGGGCGAAGCCTACAAGGATGTGGTGGTGGAGGTGACCAGCCGGCGCGATCCGGCGTTAACCCGCATGCATCAGGTGCGCAATCTGGTGCTGCGCGATGCGCAGGGCGCCACCGAAGGCATGGTGCTGGTGTTGTTGGACGTGACCGAGCAATTCAACGCGGAAGAGCGCTTCGAACGCACCTTCAACGCCAACCCCGCGCCCGCCGTGATCTGCTCGTTGGCGGACCTGCGCCACATCAAGGTCAATGACGGTTTTCTGGCCATGACCGGCTACACGCGCGAGCAAGTGCTGGGCAAGACGCTGCGCCAACTGGATGTGCTGGGCGATACGCCGCAGCGTGAAGACGCACTGCAGCGGCTGGCGGAAGGGGGGACCATTCCGCAGATGGAGAGCATCATCGCCGTGCGGGATGGCGGCACCAAGCTGGTGGTGGTGGCGGGCCAGCCCATCGAGGTCGCGGAGCAGCCCTGCATGCTCTTCACTTTCAATGACCTGGAAGCGCGCCGCAAGGCCGAAACCGCGCTGCGCGATAGCGAGCAGCGCTTCGCCACGGCGTTCCGGCTGGCGCCGGTGCCGATGACGCTGAGCACCACGGAAGGCGTCCTGCTGGAGGTCAACGACGCGTTCATCGCCACGACGGGCTATGACGCCAAGACATTGGCGCGCGACGAGGATGCGCTGGCGCAGCTGTGGACCGACCCGCAAGCCTACGACCGCGCCATGGGGTCGCTGGAACAGGGCGCCAGCGTGCGCAGCCAGGAAATGACGCTGCGCACGCGCGACGGTGCGCTGCTGGACTGCCTGGTGTCGGCCGCGCCGGTGTCCATCCAGAACCAGTCCTGCGTGCTGGCGGCGATCCAGGACATCACCGAACGCAAGCGCAGCGAGGTCGAGCTGATGGAGGCCATCGAAACGGTTATGCAGGACACCTCCTGGTTCAGCCGGACCGTCATCGAAAAGCTGGCGCAGATCCGCGCCCCGCAAGGCGCGCCGCAGGGGCAGGGCGAACTGGCCGACCTGACGCCGCGCGAGCGTGAGATTCTGGGCCTGATGTGCCAAGGCCATACGGACGCGGAAATCGCGTCCAGCCTGCATTTGTCGCGCAACACGGTGCGCAACCACGTGGCCGCGCTGTACAGCAAGCTGGACGTGCACCGGCGCAGCGCCGCGATCATCTGGGCGCGGCAGCGCGGCATCGTGGGGTACGAAAAACCAGCGCGCAAGCCGGCGCAGACACAGGCGCAAAAGCCCGCGCAGAAGCGAACGCCGCCCCGCAAGAACCGGTAGAAAAGTACCAGCCCATCTGATGCGCGCGCTTCTTACGCGCGCGCCATGCGCTTCCTATAGTGGTTTCGTCCGCCGCCGGAGCCCCAGGCCCCGCAGGCCTGTCCGGCGCGGTTTCACGCAACCTGAATCGAGGAGCGACACATGGACAACGACCGCATCAAGGGTGCTGCCAAGGAAGTCAAAGGCACCATCAAGGAAACGGCTGGCAAGCTGACCGGCAACCGCGACACGGAAGCCGAAGGCAAAGCCGAGAAAACCGTGGGCAAGGTGCAGCGTAACGTAGGCGAGGCCAAGGATCAGGCACGGGACTTGCTGAACAAGAAATAGCGCGGCTGCCTGTCGGCACCCCGCTATGCCCCTGATCGCCCTAAGGAGAAAAAAATGACTCGTCGAATCTGGCTTGCGCTGATGCTGGCGATAACCGCCATATCGGCTGGCTGCAACACGATGGAAGGCGCTGGCAAGGACATCGAACGTGGCGGGGAAAAGATCCAGCAGAAAGCCCAGTAAGTCCCGTTCCGGTAGCCTGCCTTGACGGCCGGCGCGCCGATGGCGCGCCAGCCGTTTTTGCGTCTGCGTTTTGCGTCTACGTTTTGCGTTTACTGCGCGCTTGCGGCCAGGCGGCCCAGCAAGGCCTCGAAACGACCCAGCCGCGCGTACCGGGTCTGACCGCCCACCACGACCTCGCCCCCGGGCAAGTCGATCCAACTTTGGATGCCGCTATCCAGATCCACCGCGCCGTAGCGGATTCGAAGCGTCTGGCCCGACGCCGGATGCCAAAGCTGACCCAGGTCCAAGCTGCGATGCGGCGCATGCCAGTGGCCCAGCAACAGCCAACCGCCTTGCAATGATTGCAACGTCATGCCGCCGGCCGGCAGATGCTGCACTTTGTGTTCGTGAACCATGCCTTCGTCCAGGTTCGCGTGGCAAAGCCTGTCGTCCTCCAGCCACGCAATGGCACTGTTGCCCAAGGCCGAGGGATGCGAGATGTCGCCCGACAATGGGGCGGAGTAAGTCAACGCCAAGAGCTGGAGGCGGCCCTCGCGGAACTCCAGCAGTTGGCCACGACACAGCACGCAACTGCGGCCGTCCGGCGTCTGGATGACGGCCGACCTGTCGCTGACGGGACGACGCTGCTGTGGCGCCGTGTGCAGCAGCGTCGGCTCCGCCGCGGCATCTCCTGCTTGCTGCGCGTAGCCCGGATAAAGAAAGACCATGCCGCGATCCACCAGCAGCAGATCGTCCCCCGCAAAACCCAGGCTGAACTCCGGCGTCCGGCGCTGCGCTTGCGCGGCACGCGGCGGCAATGGCGCGCCAGGTTGGTTTGAAGGCGGCAGGTTGACCTGGGCAGCATGCAATAGCCGCGCATAGGGTGTGCTGGACAGTCCGTCCGGGCCCTGCTCGATCCAGGCATGCGCGCCATCGGAATTGACGCACGAAGCCAGCAGGCCGCGCCGCGCCGGAAACTTGCCGGCGACCGCGCCCAGTACCGGCCATGCGCGCAGGTCGGTCAGCGTCGGAGTATCCCAGTCCGCCGTTATGGCGCAGGCCCATCCCGGCGCCACCACCACCGCATAGGGGATGTCCAGATAATCCTCAGGACCGCACAGGGGGCCCGCGGCCGGCTTGGGCAGAGCAGCCAGGACGCCTGGCGCTGCGCCTTCCTGGCGATGCGCGACGGCCTGCCAACCCAACGCATGTATCCGCGTCTTGATGCCGTCCGCCTCGGCCTGTGGCACGACCAGCAGACGAATGGCGTCGTCCTCTTCGCGCTGTTCGATGAGCGCCAGCCCCAACGCCTCCAGCTCCTGGCCCAGCACGGGCAGGAAGTCGTCGGCGCGGTCGTCGCGCATGGCGGAGCGCAACAGGTCCAGGCGCACGGACGCGAGCGCCGGATAGCGGGCCGAGTAGAGTTTCCTGAGCGTGCCCAGCACGTCAGACAGGGATATCTTCCAGTCGAAGGAGACGGGCTGCTGCATCACGGCTCAGCGCGAGAAACCGCGCGCGGAAATCTCCCAGATGTCCTGCACCACCCCGTCCTTGAACACCACCAGGCCGTCATGCAGATTGAAGGTGGGATCCACGTGCGCGGGTACCAGGCGCAGCACGCTGCCCAGGGCGGGTGCGGCGGCGCCGGCTTCCACGCGCACCACGCTGTGCTCGTCATTGATGGCGATGCAGGTCAGGCCGGATTCGCCGTAGACGGCGGGCGGGCCGCATTCAGCCGAGGCCGACTTCAGGCCGGCGTCCAGCACCACGCGGTCAGGCGTCGGCGTGCTCATCACGGTGGACAGCAGGAACAGGCTGTTCTGGAAATTGAGCGGACCGCCCCATTCGTTGGCGCCGTAATCGCCATCCATGAAGGCATAGGAACCCGCCTGCAATTCCGTATAGACGCCACTGGCCGCATCGAATTCCACGCTGCCCGTGCCGCCGCCGGTAATGGTGTCGCAGGCGATGCCGCTTTCGCGCAGCAGCTGTGCATAGGACGCGGCAATGCGCGCGGCCTGTCGGGATACCGTGGCGCGTTCTTCGCGCGTGCGGTAGTGCTGCACTGAACCGTGGTATGCCTGCAGCCCCGCGAAATTCAGGCCCGGCAAGGCGCGCGCCTGCTGCGCCAGCGCCAACACCGTGGCGTCGTCGGACACGCCGCAGCGGCCCTGGCCGACGTCCACTTCCACCAGCACGTCGATTTCAACGCCAGCCTGCACCATGGCGGCCGACAGTTGCGCCAGGTTCTGGGCGCTGTCCACGCAGACGCTGATCTTGGCGGCACGCGCCAGCTGACCCAGCAGCGTCATCTTGGCGGGGCCCACCACCTCGTTGCTGATATGGATGTCGCGGATGCCCGCGGCCACGAAAGGCAGGGCCTCGCTGACCTTCTGGCAGCAGATGCCGCGCGCGCCCAGGGCCACCTGCCGCAGCGCGATCTGCGGGCATTTGTGCGCCTTGGCGTGCGGCCGCAAGGCCACTTCGTGGCGGTCCGCCCAGGCTTGCATGGCGCGCAGATTGGCGTCGAAGGCCGTCAGGTCCAACGCCAGGCTGGGCGTATCGACGCGGGCGAGGGGATCGCCCGGCTGGGCGGCGGGGGGCAGCGCTATGCCGCGTATGACTTCCTGGGACATCTTGGCAACTCCGTTATCAGCACTGCAGGGATGTAACCGCACACATAACCAAAGCGGGACCACCCATAACCTTGGGCGATGTCA
This sequence comes from Achromobacter sp. D10, assembly GCF_035282245.1. Classification (NCBI taxonomy): domain Bacteria; kingdom Pseudomonadati; phylum Pseudomonadota; class Betaproteobacteria; order Burkholderiales; family Alcaligenaceae; genus Achromobacter; species Achromobacter sp. D10. The sequence goes on along the minus strand of NZ_JAYJLE010000001.1, from coordinate 696,762 downwards.
CCCCCTGGAAAACGATAGCCCTGTAATCATTGGCTACAGGGGGTGGGCATGACAGAATTTCATCATAAAGAAAGCCCCCGAGGGGAGGCGCGTTTTTGCCGGTGCCGCGATGCGTTCCGGCAAAAACGAAACAACATTCATACCGTCAGCAAAATCACGGAGAAGCCCGCATGAAACTGAAGCACTGGATCACCACCCTGACCCTCGCGGTTGCCGCCGTCGGCGCCGTCGGCACTGCGCAGGCGCAGCAATTCTTCCGCATCGGCACCGGCGGCACGGCCGGCACTTACTACCCGATTGGCGGCATCATCGCCAACGCGGTGTCCCAACCGGGCAAGCTGGTCGCCACGGCGGTTGCCTCCAATGGGTCGGTGGCGAACATCAACGGCATCATGGGGGGCTCCTTCGAAGCCGGCTTCACGCAATCCGACGTGGCTTTCTGGGCCTACAGCGGCACCGGCACCTTCGAAGGCAAGCCCAAGGCCCAAGACCTGCGCCTGATCGCCACGCTGTACCCGGAAAGCATCCACTTGGTGGCGCGCAAAGGCGCGGGCATCAAGAGCGTGGCTGACCTGAAGGGCAAGCGCGTGTCCATGGACGAGCCGGGCTCCGGCACCCTGGTCGACGTGCGTCTGATCCTGGGCGCCTACGGCATGACCGACAAGGACATCAAGGCCGAATACCTGAAGCCTAACCAGGCGGGCGACAAGCTCAAGGATGGCGGACTGGATGCATTCTTCTTCGTGGGCGGCGCCCCGGCAGGCGCCATCGCCGAACTGGCGTCCAGCGGCGCCGGTATCGAAATCGTGCCGTTGGTTGGCCCCGAGATCGATGCGCTGCGCGCCAAACAGGAGTTCTTCACTCCCGACACCATCGCCGCCAACACCTATCAGAACGTGGGTGAAGTGAAGACCATTTCGGTCAACGCACAGATGGTCACCTCGGCCAAGCTGCCGGAACAAGTGGTGTACGACGTCACCAAGGCCCTGTACAGCGACGCCACCCGCAAAACCCTCGATAACGGCCACGCCAAGGGCAAACTCATTACCCGCGACAACGCGATCAAGGGCGCCGGCATTCCGTTCCACCCCGGCGCCGAGAAGTTCTACAAGGAAATTGGCTTGCTGAAGTAGGCCCACCCCCGAGGCGCCTGCGGCGCTCCCCCTCAAGGAGCGCCGTAGTGGACCGGCAGAGCCGGATCCACACGGCCGCGCTGGGGGCGATGAGGTAATGCGGCCGACGTGCCGCGTGGCGCGGGAGCCAAATTGAAGTGCGTATGCCTGCGCTGCAACTGAGTAGGGCCGCCATGAGCGGCCCTGCTTGTTGAATCATCCTGAGAATCACGGCGATGGAAATAGATCACGAAAAAACCCAGCAGTTGGCGGAGAAATACGACTCGGAAATCCGCTTCCGGCCGCTGGACAAGACGGCTACCTGGATCGTCTCCGGCCTCTTGGTCACGCTTTCGATCTTCCACTACTACACGGCTGGCTTCGGCCTGCTGCGCGAGGCCACGCACCGGGGGGTCCACCTGGCCTTCGTGCTGAGCCTGATATTCCTGGTCTTTGGTTTTTCCAAGTCGCATTACACGCACGAGCCTAAGTCCACCTGGTACGCACCCGGCGGCATTCCGCTATATGACTGGATCATCGCGATCGCACTGGCCCTATCGGTGCTGTATATCCCGTACATCTTCGAGGATCTGGCCTTCCGCGTCGGCAATCCGCTGCCCATTGACGTGTTCATGGGCTCGATCCTGCTGATCGGCCTGCTGGAAGCGACGCGGCGCGCCATGGGCTGGCCGTTGCCCATCATTGCGCTGGTATTCATGGCCTACGCCATGTTCGGTCCGTATTTCCCCGGACTGCTGCAACACGCGGGTAATAACTGGTCCCAGATCGTCAACCACATGTACCTGACCAGCCAAGGCGTGTATGGCGTCGCGGTGGGGGTGGTGGCGACCTATGTGTTCCACTTCGTGCTGTTCGGCGTGCTCGCGACCCGAATTGGCCTGGGCCAGCTGTTCCTGGACGTCGCTTCCACCATCGCCGGACGCTATGCCGGCGGCCCGGCCAAGGTATCGGTGTTCGGCTCGGCCATGTTCGGCATGCTGTCGGGCTCGTCGGTAGCCAACGCCGTCACGGTGGGTTCGCTGACCATCCCCGCCATGATCCGCATCGGCTACCCGCGACACTTCGCTGCTGGCGTGGAAGCCGCCAGCAGCACGGGCGGGCAGATCACCCCGCCCATCATGGGCGCCGCGGCCTTCCTGATGATCGAATTCCTGGGCATTCCGTACCAGCAGATCGCGATCGCGGGCATCTTCCCGGCCTTCCTGTATTTCTTCGGCATGTTCATGCAGGTGCACTTCGAGGCCAAGCGCGAGGGCCTGCGCGGGCTGACCGAAGAAGAAATGCCCAAGCTCAAGCAATCGTTCAAGATGCGCTGGCCCACGCTGATCCCGCTGATCCTGCTGATCGGCGTGCTGGCCAGCGGCCGCACACCCTACCTGGCGGCGTTTGCCGGCATCACGGGCTGCATCATCGTGGGCCTGCTGAATCCGTTCCAGCGGCTGCGCTGGCGCGACCTGTACGAAGCCTTCGAAACCGGAGCCAAGTACGCATTGGCGGTGGGCGCGGCGGCGGGCACGGTAGGCATCGTGATCGGCGTGGTGACGCTGACGGGCGTGGGCTTCAAGATCTCGTACATCGTGATCTCGGCCGCCCAGGCAATCGCCGGCGGCGCGGCAGCGGTGATTCCGGACACCATCGCCAATATGCAGACGCTCACGCTGATCGCGGCGCTCATCATGACCGGCATCGTCTGCATCCTGATGGGCTGCGGGATTCCCACCACTGCCAACTACCTGATCATGGTGGCCGTGGCCGCCCCCACGCTGGTCCAGCTGGGGGTGCAGCCCATCGCGGCGCACTTCTTCGTGTTCTATTTCGGCATCCTGGCGGACATCACGCCACCCGTGGCGCTGGCGGCCTATGCGGCGGCCGGCATGGCGGGCAGCGATCCGTTCAAGACGGGCAACACGGCCTTCAGGCTGGGCATCACCAAGCTGATCGTGCCCTTCGTGTTCGTGTTTTCGCCGTCATTGCTGATTTCGGTGCAGGGCTTCACCTGGTACGACTTCTTCGTCACGCTGTTTGGCTGCATGGTCGGCCTGGTGCTGCTGTCGGCGGCGTTCTCGCGCTACATGCTGGTGGGCATGAAGAGCTGGGAGCGCTGGCTGTGCACCATCGGCGCCTTGCTGACGATCCTGCCGGGGCTGACCAGCGGCCTGGTCGGGCTGGCGATCTGCATCCCGGTCTTCATGCGCCAGCTGGCGCAACTGAAGCTGGAGAACGCGCCCAAGACCGCTTGACGAATCCAGCCGCATAAAAAAGGGGCGGACCCCAAAAGTCCGCCCCTTTTTATGTTGAATCATGAATATTGGCAGCATTTAGGGCGAAAATGCGGACCTGTTGCGGCGGGGTGACGCCATACAACATTCCACCTTACGGCCGGTTGCCCGGCCCTATAAATCAGCGTAAAGTAAAATTCATGTTTGCTGGTCTGCCGATATGCGGGCCGACTGTGCAAACAGGCACAAAACTGCGCCATATGTTCGATATCCTGGTTTATCTGTACGAGAATTACTACACGCCGCAAGCCTGTCCTGCGGCCGACGTGCTCGCAAAGCGGCTTGCCGCCGCCGGTTTCGAGCACGAAGACATCGACGACGCGCTCGGCTGGCTGTATGGCCTGGCCGAAACCACCGAACGTTGCGTCGATCTCGCCCAGGCTCCCGCCACTGGCACCCGGATCTACACCGACAACGAATATCAGCAGCTCGGCACCGAATCCATCGGCTTCATCGCCTTCCTGGAATCGGCGGGCGTGCTGCCCGCGCCGCTGCGCGAGATCGTCATCGACCGGGGCTTGGCTTCGCCCGAAACGCCCGTGCCGCTGTCCAAGATCAAGATCATCGCCCTCATGGTTCTCTGGAGCCAGGAAGCCGAGATCGACAATCTGGTCCTGGAAGAGCTGCTGGACGAAGACGGCACGCGCTTGCTGCACTGACCGGCATCTCCGTCGCTTGATGCCGCTTGCCCATACCCGCGCGCGATGCCGCGCGGGCGTCCCATCGTGATTTACGTCGGCCGCTTTGCCCCCAGCCCCAGCGGCCCGCTGCATGCGGGCTCGCTGGTTGCCGCGCTGGCCAGTTGGCTGGACGCGCGCGCCCAGGGCGGACGCTGGCTGCTGCGCATCGAAGACGTGGACACGCCGCGCACGGTGCCGGGCGCGGCCGAGGTCATCATGGGCCAGTTGAACGCGCTGGGCCTGGCCTGGGACGGCGAAATCATGTGGCAGTCGCGCCGCGGCGATGCCTACCAGGCCGCCTTCGACTCCCTGATGGCGCAGGGCCTGATCTACGGCTGCGGCTGCACCCGGCGCGAAATCGCCGATTCGGCACTGCGCGGCCAGACCTCCCCCGGCGCCGACGGCGAGCGCCCGTATCCCGGCACCTGCCGCCACGGCCTGCCGGAAGGGCGCCAGGCCCGAGCCTGGCGCGTGATCATGCCGGACGGCGTGGAACATTTCGTGGACCGCTGGCTGGGCCCGCAGGAACAGAACGTGGCGCAGGCCGTGGGCGACATCGCCTTGCGGCGGGCCGACGGCCTGTGGGCCTACCAGTTGGCGGTGGTGGTGGACGACGCCGCGCAAGGCGTGACCGATGTGGTGCGCGGCGCGGATCTGCTGAGTTCCACCGCGCGCCAGCGCGTGCTGGGCCGGCTGCTGGGGCTGCCGCCCGTGCGCTACCTGCATGTGCCGCTGATCCTGGACCCGGCCAGCGGCCTGAAACTGTCCAAGCAGAACGGCGCCCCGCCCATCGACACCAGCGCGCCCCTGGCGGCGCTGATGGCCGCCTGGCGTGCCCTGGGCTTCGGCGCCATCGACACCTCGGACGCCGGCCATTTCCTGCGCGAAGCCACCGCGCAATGGGCGCGGCGCTTCCCGCTGTCCGCCGCTACAGCGGCTTGAGGTCTTGGTCCAGCATCCGGACGAGCAGCGCCTCGCCGTTTTCCGCCACGCGCAACTCGCCGTATTTGGCGACCTGATAACGCTCGGCCTGGCCTTCCGGGAAGAAATAGGCGTTGGTCACGATGCGCACACTGTTGTCACGGATGCGGTAACGCAACGGCACTTCCGTCTCGGTATGCGGATGCGTGTCCGGCTGAATGCGTAGGGGCTGGCCCACGCCGCGTGCGTCAGTCACCAGCATCACGTAGCCATCCGGCTCGTAGCCCATGACCGATTCCTCGGCCTGGGGACGTTCGCCCCCCAGCCGCAAGCGCGTGACTTCCCGGCTGGCCGCGAAGTTCAGCGCCATGTAGTCCCCCTGCATGAGCGACCGGGGATCCACGGGCGCCAGTTCCAGAATGACCACCTTGCCCGAGGCCAGCAGTTTTTCGCGCTGCCAGATGCCGCCGTTGGCGACCGCGAGCACCAGCGCCAGACCGCCCAGGATGGCCAGCGTGCGCCAGCGCAACGGAGCCGACACCGGCGGCAATGGCGCGCGCCGGCTGGGCGGCAAGGTGCGCATCAGGCGCGGCACCAGCCACACCATCGCGCGCAGCACGAAGAGCAGCAACGCGGCGCCGCCCAGCCACAAAGCCTTTTGCAGCAGCGGCACGTCCAGCTGGTAATAATAGACACCCAGATAAGCCAGCAGGCTGACCACCCCGAAAACGACCACGCGCGACTGGTTCAAGCCAAAGCCCAGCAGCAGCCAGGCCAGCGCAAAGCCGACGCCGGGACTGGGCAGCCAGAACAAAGACAGGATCAGCAGGCCGATCGGAACGCCCCAGGTGACGCCCGGCGTCAGCATGTGGCGGCGCGGCCAGAGCACCGCGAAGGCAGCCGCCACGGGCAGCAGCGCGCCAGCCGCGACCAGCACGGCCGTATGTGGATTCAGCTGCCACATGGCGGGCAGTTGCTTGATGGAGATACCGCTAGCCAGCCACACCATGCCTTGCACCGAGAGCAGGAACGCCCAGCCCAGCGGTTGCAGCGCATGCGCGCGCTTGCCGCCCAGGCGGTGGCTGACGGTAAAGATGACTGCGGTGGCCCAGGCCCCGGTCACGGCGATCGGCAGCCACAGGAAGGTGGCGCGCAAGGCATCGAAGGCCATCCAGGCGTCCAACAGGTCCTCCTGCCCCAAGTCGGGCGACAGGACGCGCCAGATCAGGCCCGCCCCCGCCGCGGCGATCAGCAGGCCGCTCAGGAAGCGCAGGATGACGTCGGGTCCCACGGCGTAGATCGTGGCGGCCATCAGCAGCACGAAGACGCAGGCACTGGCGAACGAGGTCGAACTGGACAGCCCGAAGATGATGAGGATCTGCCCGGCGAAGGCCATGGCCGTGCCGCACTGGCGCCAGAACGGGCCGGCGTCGCTGCGCAGCACCGCCACGCCGGCCGCGCATAGCACCAACCCGGCGACCAGCGCGCCGCCTTCCGTGGTGATGAAGCCCGAAAAAGCGATGAACACCAGCAGCAGCAAGGTCGACAGCCAGGCGCTCAGGCCCAGCAGGCATTGCACATACCAGGGGGGATCCGACTGCGGCGTCGGCGTGGGGGCAAGTTGCGCCACGGGCGCACCGGTATCCGCCGGGTCCACCGCATTGCCGGCCGAAGCCGCGGCGGGCTCTGCGTCCGCGACGGGCGCCACGGCCGCCTGCGGATCGCCGGCCAGCCGGCGCAGCCAGCGCGCGGCCCAGACGGCTTCGGCCATGAGCAGCGCCGCCAGCGGCAACGCAGCCCACACGCCGGGTTCCAGGCGCAGCAGCCATTCGCCCGCCACCCGCAGCGACACGCAGATGACGCCGGCGGCCAGCATGGCCAGGATGACCAGGTCGCGCCGGCCCTTCTGATAATAGAAGCCCAAGCCCAGGGTCACCGCGACCCAGGCGATGCCGTTATAGAGGCCCAGGCCGCGGCCCAGGAAGTCGCCAAGCATCTGGGTCACCACCAGCGCGCTGATCGCCAGGGCGGCCAGGACCCGCGGCCCGACCAGGGTGCTGGCGCGCCAGCGGCGGGCAGCCAACTCCCAGCCCAGCAGCAGCACCAGGTTCAAGCCGGCCATCATCAGGCCGGGCACGCCCGGGCCGCCCAATATCAGCATCCAGGAGAACACCCGCTCGCCCAGCCACAAGGCCACGGCCACATTCAGCACCAGCGCCCACAGCAGCCAGACAGCCTGGCTGCCGGCGGCCAGCGCCCAGGGCAGCAGCAAAAGCGCCCACCAGGCGAACAGCTCCCAGGTATCGGCGCCGGTCTGGTAAGTTTGGCCTAGTAAAGCGAGAAGTGCGCCGAGCAGAATCCCGGCCAGGGCAAGCAGGGCGCCTGGTATGGTGCGCCGCACGCCGGGACTGGCCCGCAGGCGCAATCCGGCCCAGGCGGCGGCCAGCGCGCAAACCGCCAGCAGGCCCTGAACGCCGGCGAAGCGCTGCACTTTTGTCATGTCCTGCCAGTTGGCGGCAACCCAGCAAACCGCGGCGCTGCCCAGCAGCAAAACGCCTAGCCAGAGGGTGCTGCGCGCCAGAAATTGACGCCAAGCGTGTAGTTCGGATCCCGCTTGTCTTTCAGTGCCGACTTGCATCTGGCGAATCTCCGATCTTATTATCCGCGCTACTACGGCGGGACTGCCGCCACTGGATACACATGAATAAAACGCTGATTATTGCCGAGAAGCCCTCGGTAGCCCTCGATATATCACGCGCCTTGGGAGGCTTTGCGCGCGAGGGCGACTATTTTGAAAGCGAACGTTACGTACTTGCGTCGAGCATCGGCCATTTGCTCAGCTTGGTCGCGCCCAACGATCCGGTCAAGGGGAAGTGGAGCTTCACGCATCTGCCCGTGATTCCGCCTGAGTTCGAACTGGGGCCCACCGACAAGAAATCCGCCGAACGCCTTAAGCTCCTGGTCCGCCTGGCCAAGCGCAAGGACGTCGACGCCATCATCAACGCCTGTGACGCCGGGCGCGAAGGCGAACTGATCTTCCGCTACATCATTCAGTATGCGGGCGTGAAAAAGCCGATCCAGCGCCTCTGGCTGCAGTCGATGACCCAGGCCGCCATCCGCGAAGCCTTCGCCAACCTGCGCGACGACGTGCAGCTCAAGCCGCTGGAGGCGGCCGCGCGTTCGCGCGCAGAGGCCGACTGGCTGGTGGGCATCAACGGCACGCGCGCCATGACCGCCTTCAACAGCAAGGACGGCGGCTTCTTCAAGACCCCGGTCGGCCGGGTGCAGACGCCCACGCTGGCCATCGTGGCCGAGCGCGAGGAACGCATCCGCCGCTTCGTGCCGCGCGATTACTGGGAAGTACGCGCCCAATTCGTGGCGGCCGCCGGCCTGTACGAAGGCCGCTGGATCGACCCGGACTTCAAGAAAGACGAACGCGACCCCGAAAAGCGAGAATCCCGCCTGTGGTCGCAGGCCGCCGCCCAGAGCGTGGTCGCCGCCTGCCGCGACCAGCCGGGCCACGTCACCGAGGAATCCAAGCCGTCGACCCAGATGTCGCCGGCCCTGTACGACCTGACCTCGCTGCAGCGCGAAGCCAACGGCCGCTTCGGCTTTTCGGCCAAGACCACGCTGGCGCTGGCACAGACGCTGTACGAACGCCACAAGGCGCTGACCTACCCGCGTACCGACTCGCGCTACCTGCCCGAGGACTACATCAACACCGTCAAGGAAACCATGCGCGCCCTGGCGCAAGGCGGCTCCAACGCGGTGGGCGGCCTGGCCCGCCACGCCGGCACGGTGGTGAGCGAAAACTGGGTCAAGCCCAACCGCCGCATCTTCGACAACAAGAAGGTGTCGGACCACTTTGCCATCATTCCCACGCTGCAGATCCCGCACGACCTGAGCGAAGCCGAGGCCAAGCTGTACGACCTGGTGCTCAAGCGCTTCCTGGCGGTGTTCTTCCCCGCCGCGGAATACCGCGTCACCACGCGCATGACCGAAGTGCAGGGGCACCGCTTCCGCACGGATGGCAAGGTGCTGGTCAACCCCGGTTGGCTGACCGTCTACGGCAAGGAAGCCCAGGGCGAAGACGCCAACCTCGTGCCCGTGGCGGACGGCGAGACCGTGCGCACCGAGGACGTGGAGGCCGTCGGCCTCACCACCAAGCCGCCGGCGCGCTTCAACGAAGGCACGCTGCTGTCGGCCATGGAAGGCGCGGGCAAGCTGGTGGACGACGAGGAGTTGCGCGAAGCCATGTCCGAGCGCGGCCTGGGCACGCCTGCCACGCGCGCCGCCATCATCGAAGGCCTGCTCAACGAAAGCTACCTGCGCCGCGAAGGCCGCGACCTGGTGCCTACCGCCAAGGCCCGCCAGCTGATGACGCTGCTGTCCGGCCTGGACGTGACCGAACTGACCTCGCCGGAACTGACGGGCGAATGGGAACACAAGCTCAAGCAGATCGAGCAGGGCGGTCTGGGCCGCGAGGCCTTCATGCGCGAAATCGCGCAGATGACCCAAGTCATCGTCAAGCGCGCCAAGGAATACGAGCGCGACACGGTGCCGGGCGACTACGCCACGCTGCAAACTCCTTGCCCCAAGTGCGGCGCCGTGGTGAAGGAGAACTATCGCCGCTTCGCCTGCACCGCCTGCGATTTCTCCATCGGTAAACACCCGGGCGGCCGCACCTTCGAGCTCCCGGAAGTGGAAGAACTGCTGGCCAAGCGCGAAATCGGTCCGCTGCAAGGCTTCATCAGCAAGATGGGCCGTCCCTTCGCCGCCATCCTGCGCATCAGCGACGAATACAAGCTGGAGTTCGACTTCGGCCAGAACGACGAAGACGACACCGAGGCCGTGGACTTCTCGGGCCACACGCCGGTGGGCAAATGCCCGAAGTGCCAGTCGCGCGTGTTCGAGCACGGCATGAGCTACGTCTGCGAGAAATCCGTCGGTCCCGAAAAGACCTGCGATTTCCGTTCGGGCAAGGTCATCCTGCAGCAGGAAATCTCGCGCGAGCAAATGGAAAAGCTGCTGACCGATGGCCGCACCGACTTGCTCGACGGCTTTGTGTCCAGCCGCACGAACCGCAAGTTCAAGGCCTTCCTCGTCCGCCAGCCGGACGGCAAGATCGGTTTCGAATTTGAGCCGCGCCCTGAAAAGCCAGGCCGCGCGCCGGCTAAATCGGCGGCGAAAACCGCGACCAAGACCGCCGCCAAGAAGGCGCCGGCCAAAAAGGCCGCAGTGAAGAAAACCGCAACCAAGACCGCCACCAAGACGGCCACGAAAACGGCCGCCAAGAAAGCTGTGAAAAAGGCTGCGCCTAAGAAGACCGCCGCATAACGCGCGAGCGGCGCCTTGCGCGCCGGCTCCCGTCAATCGCGCACAACGCCCGGGCAACCGGGCGTTTTCCATTGTTGGACGCCAGTTGCTGGGGTATTGTCTACGCCAAACAGCTGCAACCAGACCTATCCCGAGGATGACATGAGCAACAGCCCCGACTTCACCACCCGCCGCCGTGTGCTGGCCGCCGCAGGCGCCCTGGCCGGCATCAGCCTGGTCAATGGCCGCGTCGCGTTCGCGCAACCCAAGCTGGGCCGCGTCGTCTATGGCCAGGGCAGCATCGACCCGTTCTTCGCCGCCGGCTATGTCGCGCTGAAGAAGGGCTATTTCGGTGAAGGCGGGCTGGAAGTCGAATACCTGAATTCGCAGAGCGGTCCGCGCACCAACCAGTTGCTGGCCGCGGGCCAGATCGTGTTCGGCGCCACCGCCGCCACGGCCGCTCCCGCGCTGACCCTCGCGGGCAAGCCCGCCACGCTGGTGTTCGGTTTTGACCGCAAGCTCACCTATGCCAACGTCATCGTGCGCCGCGAGGACTTCGAAAGCGGCAAGATCAAATCCCTGAAGGACCTGGCGGGCAAGCGCGTCGGCGCCACGCAGCCGCAGTCCAGCACCTGGCTGATGGCGTTGTACCTGATGCAGAAGGCTGGCGTGGCCGACAAGGTGGACATCCGCCCGCTCGGCGACCTGGCCACCATGCTGGGCGCGCTCAAGACAGGTTCCGTGTCTGCCAGCATGGCCACGATGTCCATGATGGAACAGGCCAAGCAGGAAGGCTGGGGCGTACCCATCTTCGATGCCACCACCGAAAGCTCGTGGAACGAGTTCATGGGCGGGGACGTGCCCGGTATCGCGGCCCTGACCTTGCAGGACACCATCCAGAAGCGCCCCGAAGTGGTGCAGGCTTTCGTGACCGCCCTGGTCCGGGCCCAGGACTTCATCAGCGCCAACAGCGCGGCCGCCGTCACCGACGCCATCTACGACGACTATCTGAACGCCTTCCCGCGCGCGGCCATCGAAAAGACGCTGGGCGTCTACAAGGAAACGGTGTTCCTGAAGGACAACATCATCACCCAGGACGCCTATGACCGCATGACGGCCATCATGGGCGACGGCCGGCAATTCTCCAACGATGAGCTCAAGACCGTGCCCTACGACCGTTGCGTGAACATGAGCTTCGTGCGCCGCGCCCGGGGCCTCTGATGATCACGCTGGACAAGGTGGGCAAGGCCTACCAGACGCGCCAGGCCACCACCCACGCGGTGGGCGAGGTCAGCCTGACGATCCCGGAAGGCGAGTTCGTTTCCATCGTGGGGCCGTCAGGCTGCGGCAAGAGCACGCTGCTGAACATGATCGCGGGTTTCCTGCGTCCCACCACGGGCACGATCCGCGTGGACGGCAATATCGTAGATGGGCAGGTGCCGCCGGCCCTGGGCTATATCTTCCAGAAGGACACCCTGCTCCCCTGGTTCAGCGTAAGGAAAAATGTGGCGCTGGGCCTGAAGTTCCAGGGTGTGTCCGCCGACAAGATCGAGCGCCGCGTGGCCGAGCTGCTGGAAATGGGCCACCTAAGCCAGTTCGCCGACGCCTTTCCGCATCAGCTGTCCGGCGGCATGCGGCGCCGCGTGGCCCTGCTGATGAGCCTCGCGGTGGAACCGCGCATCCTGCTGCTGGATGAGCCCTTCGGCGCGCTGGACACGCACACCAAGACGCATCTGCACCGCGAACTCATCGAGATCTGGCGCAAGCTGGGCCAGACCATCGTCATGGTCACGCACGACCTGGACGAAGCCATCCTGCTGTCGGACCGCGTGGTGGTGCTTTCCGGGCCGCCCAGCCGCGTGCTGCTGGACGAGCGCATCGAGATCCCGCATCCCCGCGACGTCTTCACGCTGCGCGAAACGCCGCAGTTCGTGACTCACGTGCAAAGCCTCTGGAGTGTGCTGGGACAGCAGTTCCGCGCCGCCGCCTGAACCGATACGCGTCATGACCCCGACTTATTCCGCCGACTCCCTGCAGGACCAGCTGCGGCTGGACCGCCGCGCAAGCATTGCGCGCCGGCTGCGCATCACGCTGTGGCAAGTGCTGATTCTTGCCTTCATCCTGGGTTCCTGGGAAATACTCACGCGCATCCCCTGGTTCGCCCAGAACACGCTGTTCGATCCGTTTTTCATCAGCCAGCCCTCGCGCGTGGCGGTCAGGCTATGGGAATGGCTGCAGCCCGGCCCGCGCTCGGTCTGGCCGCACCTGTGGCTGACCCTGCAGGCCACCATGGTGGGGCTGCTGGTGGGCGTGGGCAGCGGCTTCGTGGTGGGCATGACGCTCAGCCGCAGCCGCTTCCTGGCAGACGTGTTCAACCCATTCATCGTGGCGTTCAACTCGATGCCGCGCATCGCCTTCGTGCCGCTCATCACGATGTTCTTCGGGCTGGGGCTGGCCTCCAAGGTGGTGACGTCGTGGTTCGTGGTGTTCTTCCTGGTGTTTTTCAATACCTACAAGGGCGGGCGCAGTGTGGAACGCGAACTGGTGGATTTCTGCCGGACGCTGGGCGGTTCGCCGCGCCAGATCCTGTGGCGGGTCCGCATCCCGACCGCGGCCGCGTGGACCTTCGCCGCCTTGCCGAACGCCATCAGTTTCGCGTTGATCGGCGTGGTGCTGGCGGAGTTCGTTGGGTCGACCACGGGCATGGGCTACCTGATGATTACGGCACTGGCGACCCTGAACGCCACCGACATGTTCGCGGCGGTAACGCTGCTGTCCATCGTGGGCATCGCGCTGGTGTATTGCGTGACCTGGCTGGAGCGCCGGCTGCTGCACTGGGCGCCCGAGTTCCGAGAAGGCTGAGGACCACTGACATGAACACGCTACCGTATCTGCGCAACTTCGACCTGACGGGGCAAGTCGCCCTGGTGACCGGCTCGGCCCGCGGGCTGGGTTTCTGCATTGCGCGCGCGCTGGCCGGCTGCGGCGCGCGCGTGCTGATCAATGGCCGCAACACCGAGGCCGTCGCCGCGGCGGCGAGCGAGCTGGTGGAGGCAGGCCTGGACGCGCATCCGCTGCCCTTCGACATCAGCGACGATGCCGAAATGGAGCGCGCCTTCCAACACATAGACCGCGAGCACCGTCGCCTGGACATCCTCGTGAACAATGTCGGCGCACGCAATCGGAAGACCTTGCGCGACACCAGCCCCGCCGAGATCCGCGAACTGATCGACACCGACCTGGTCGCCGGCATGCTGCTCGCCAAATTCGCTGCCGAGCGCATGATGCGGCAGGGCAACGGCCGCCTGATCGCGATCACGTCGGTGGTGGGCGAGTTGGCGCGCTCGGGCGATGCGGTCTATCCGGCGGCCAAGCAAGGCCTGACTGGCATGATGCGCGCGCTGGCGGCGGAGTTCGGCCCGCATGGCATCACCAGCAATGCCATCGCCCCGGGCACCTTCGCCACGGAAACCAACGCGGCTATGGTCGCGGACCCGACAGTCGGGCCGCGCGTCGCTACGCGCAATCCGCTGGGCCGCTGGGGCGAACCGGAAGAAATCGCCGGGGCCGCCGTGTTCCTGGCCTCGCCCGCGGCGTCGTACGTGAACGGTCACGTGCTGGTGGTGGATGGCGGGCTGTCCATCCAGTTCTAGGGCATTTCTGCTTGGATTGTTGACCTGTGGTGTTGTGAGGTCGGGGTTCTCAGGCCGCCGGCGTCCGGACTGCGGGATTCCGATGCTCGCCCCAGGGGGGCTGCGCTTCGGATCCCTCCGACCGGCCTCCGGCTCACGGCATCTGCCCCATGAGCGAGCTTCAAGGCCATCGGCATCTGCCCATGAGTCGGGGGCAAAACAATGGCATGAGGCCGCTGTCAGCCGAGGACCCCGGAGCCATCCGAAGCGCAGCCCCAGGGGGGCGAGCATCGGAATGGCGCAGGGCAGCCTCGGCGGCTAAGAACCCCGGACAGAAACAACCCAGACACCCCACCGCACCGTCTGATCAGGTCGTTTCGTCCTGGTACCAGACGCCTTCGGCCAGCATCATCTTCTGATGCCCATGCCCGGCGGGCATCATCGGGAAGCAGTTCTCCTGCGCGGTGACCGCCACGTCCAGGAAGTAAGGGCCGTCGTGCGCCAGGCACTCGGCCAGCGCCTCGTCCAGCTTGGCGGGGTCGTCCACTCGGGCAGCGCCCCAGCCGAACGCTTTCGCCAGCGCCACAAAATCGGGCAGCGACGCGTTGTAGCTGTGGCTGTAGCGGCCGCCATGGATCAGTTCCTGCCACTGCCGCACCATGCCCATGTAGCCGTTGTTGCACAGTACGACCTTGACGGGGGTCTGGTGCTGCATGGCGGTGGACAGTTCCTGGATGTTCATCAGCACAGAGGCGTCGCCGCTGACGCACACCACGGTCTTGTCCGGATGGGCGACCTGCGCACCGATGGCAGCAGGCACGCCATAGCCCATGGTGCCGGCGCCGCCCGACGTCAACCAGCGGTTGGGTTTGTCGAAGCGCAGGTATTGAGCGGCCCACATCTGATGCTGGCCCACGTCTGTGGAAACGATGGCGTCCCGGTCCGACAGCGCGGCATTCAGGCGCGACATCAGGTGCTGCGGCAGGATCGCATCGGCCGCCGGGGTATAGCCCAGGCAGTCCTGGGCGCGCCAGGCGTCGATGCGCTTGTACCAGGGCGCCAGGCGCGCCGCGTCCAGGGGCTCGTCGCCCAGCTCTGCCCGCAACGCGCGCACCAGCGGCAGGCAATCGCCCACCAGCGCCACATCCACGCGCACCACCTTATTGATGGAGGCGGGATCGATGTCGATGTGGATCTTGCGCGCATGCGGGCAGAATTCCGACAGCTTGCCCGTGATGCGGTCGTCGAAGCGGGCGCCGATGCAGACCACCAGGTCCGCGTTGTGCATGGCCAGATTGGCTTCAACCGTGCCGTGCATGCCGAGCATGCCGACGAACTGCGGGTTGGACGCGGGAAAGGCGCCCAGGCCCATCAAGGTCAGGGTGCAAGGCGCGCCGGTGTGGCGCACCAGGTCGGTAAAGGCCTCGCAGGCTTCGGGGCCGGCGTTCACCAGGCCGCCCCCGCCGTAGAAAATGGGCCGCTTGGCCTGGGCAATCAGTGCGGCGGCGCGGCGCACGGCCGATTGCGGCAACTTGGGAGCCAGCTTGCCAGCTTGGCGGCGCGCGCGCAGCGCGGCCAACTTCTGCTGCGAAGGCAAGGCCAGCGCATCGTCGTCCGCGTCGCGCGGCACGGCCAGCTGCACATCCTTGGGGAAATCCACCAATACAGGGCCGGGGCGGCCCTGGCGGGTCAGTTCGAAGGCGCGCGCCACCACGCTGGCCACGTCATCCACCGAGCGGACCTGGGTATTCCACTTGGTCACCGAACGCGAGATGCCGATGGCGTCGCATTCCTGGAAGGCGTCGGTGCCGATGGCCGCCGTGGCGACCTGGCCGCTGATGCAAAGCACCGGGATCGAATCGCACATGGCGTCAAGCAGGCCGGAGGTGGTGTTGGCCATGCCGGGACCCGACGTAACGAAGACCACGCCCGGGCGACCGGTGCTGCGCGCATATCCTTCAGCGGCATGGACTGCGGCCTGTTCGTGGCGAACCAGCACGTGGCGCAGGCGCGGCTCGGCGTAGAGCGCGTCGTACAGCGGCAGCACCGCGCCGCCGGGATACCCGAAAATGGTATCCACACCGCACGCAATCAGCGTATCGAGCAGAATTTTCGCCCCGTTGTCGGCGGGGCGTTCAGTAGCGGCAAGCGCGGCGGCGGCGGTGGGGTGCAGGCGATCGTTCATGCTATCTATCTTATTCGTAGATCGGAAGAATATTTATCTTCTTTTCCACGAATAACCGATAGACGGAGTAAATTTATCTTTGATTTTAAGGAATCAAAGAAAATGAACCTGGACAAGTTTGATCTCGCCATACTCAAGGTGCTGCAGGACAACGCGCGCGCCAGCCTGAACGACATCGGCGCGGCCGTCGGCCTGTCGTCCACGCCCTGCTGGAACCGCATCAAACGCATGGAAAGCGCCGGCGTGATCCGCGGCTATACCGTAGACATCGACCCGGCCAGCCTGGGCTTCATGGACACGGTAATCGTCCACGTCACCCTGGAGAGCCACAGCGAGGAGACGCTGTACGAGTTTGGCCGGGCGCTGGCGCAGATTCCCGAGGTCCTGGAAGCCTTTCTGGTCTCGGGCGACTATGACTATTACATCCGTATCGCCGTGCGCGACACCCGCGACTACGAGCGGCTGTTGCGAGAACAGCTCTACCGCATTCCGGGGATTCGCCACAGCAAATCCTGCTTCGTATTGCGCCGGTTGAAGGAAACCAAGCTGCCGTTGACGGGTCTGGCGGAATAAGCGTCCTTCAGCGCAGCACGAAATCCACCGGGACGGCGGGCTCGGGCAGGGGCCGCACGCCCAGGCCTTCCAGCAGGTCGATTTCAATAACACGGGCCAGCGCCGACAGCGGCAGGTCGTTTTCGTCGTTACCGAACGGGTCTTCCAGTTCGTCGCCCACCGCATCCAAACCGAAGAAGGTGTAGGCAACGATGGTGACCGCCGCCGGCATCATGTAGTCCAGCGTGCCCACCAGGCCAAAGGGCAGCAGCAGGCAGAACAGCCAGGCCGTGCGATGCAGCAGCAGCGAATAGGCAAAGGGAGAAGGCGTGAACTTGATCCGCTCGCAGGCGGCCTGGATCGCGGCGCAGGCGGCCACGCGCTGGGTCAGGGCCTGGTACAGGATGTCGGTCAGCTCGCCGCGCCGCAGACAGGCCGCCAGGTCGCGGTTGATGGCCATGAGCAGGGCGTCGGGCACGTTGCGGCAACCGGCCAGGGCCTCGGCCTCGTCCTGCTGCACCCAGGGCCGCGCCGCGACGGCCATATCCTCTTGCCGCAGCCGCGCCGCCAGCGCATAGCCGAAGCCGATGCAACGGCGCACGATGCGCTCCTGCACCGGATTGGCGGTGCTGGCCGCCAGCAGCACCGCGCTTTCTCGCGCCAGGCTGCGCGCCTGCACGATCAATTCTCCCCATTGCTTGCGCGCTTCCCACCAGCGGTCGTAACAGACGTTGTTGCGAAAGCCCATGAACACGGACAGGGCCAGACCGAACAACGAAAACGGCACCGCCGACAAGTGGGCGGGCGAGAACCATTCCCGGTGGAACATCCACACCACGAAGCACGACAGCGCGGTGATGACCAGGATGCGGCTGAGGATTCGCGGGACGATGGAGCCGCGCAAGATAAAGAACAAAGCCAGCGCGGAAGGACGCGGACGGACAATCATGGTGTTAACCAGGAGGAACAAGGCGGCGCACACTATACGCCTATCAAACCGTCAAATAGGCGTCGATATAATTCTGTTTCGTCTCACCGCCACTTCCATCGAGCAATGACCAACGAAGACACCCCGATCAAGCCCTGGTATGTTGTCCGCCGCTCCAAGCTGCACGGCAACGGCGTCTTCGCCGCGCGCAAGATTCCCGCGGGTACGCGCATCATCGAGTACGGCGGCGAGCGCATCAGCGCCAAGGAAGCCGACCGCCGTCACCCGACCAATCCGGACGACCCCTTCCATACCTTCTTCTTCGCGCTCAGTACCGGCCGCGTGATCGACGGCGGCGACAACGGCAACGACGCCCGCTGGATCAACCATTCCTGCCAACCCAACTGCGAAGCGCAGGAAGGCAAGCACGGCAAGCGGGTCTACATCGTCGCGCTGCAGGACATCCCGCGCGGCACCGAATTGTCGTACGACTACGGCCTGGTGCTGGACGGCCGCATCACCAAGAAGCTGAAGGAAGGCTACCGCTGCCTCTGTGGCACGCCGCCGTGCCGGGGCACCATGCTGGCGCTGCCGGCCAAAAAGAAGAAGAAAGAAAAGGCCGACAAGCCCGAAGACGCAGCAACCGCCGAAGCCATCGCCTGATCGGTGCGGGGTCGGACCCCGCCACCGCTGAAAACCCCAGGCGCAGCACGCGTATTGCCGGCTCCGCTCCAGACAGGCGTACAATTCCGCAGGTCGTTAACACGACATGCAGTACGTCTTCAGGGCGGGGCGAAATTCCCCACCGGCGGTATGCCATGCAATGTGGCGAGCCCGCGAGCGCCCGGCGTCCTTTATGGATACCGGGGTCAGCAGATCTGGTGAGATGCCAGGGCCGACGGTCATAGTCCGGATGAGAGAAGATGTGCCGGCACAACCCCGGTAGCACCGGGCGCCTTTGCGCCTGGACTGCCGTATTGCGTTCGGCTGTCGAGTAGCCCTGAAACGTTTTTCGCCCCTATTAACTTGCGAGAGCGTTTCAAATGTCCAACGTTACCCTTACCCCGCAGTCTCCCATCCCCAGCCTGGCTTCGCAGCCCTTTGCCGCCCGCTTGCAGCGCGCCCTGCATCATCTGCGCCTGGGCCGCCCGATCATCCTCATGGACGACTTCGACCGCGAGAATGAAGCCGACCTGATCGTGGCCGCCGACAAGCTGACCGTGCCCGTCATGGCTCAGCTGATCCGCGACGGCAGCGGCATCGTCTGCCTGTGTCTGCCCGGCGAAACCCTGGACCGGCTGGAACTGCCACCCATGGTCCAGCGTAACCAGAGCCGCTTTGCCACCGCGTTCACCGTGTCCATCGAGGCGCGCGAGGGTGTCAGCACCGGCGTGTCGGCCGTGGACCGGGTCACGACCATCCGCGCCGCCATCTCGCCCACGGCGCAAAGCGACGACATCGTCAGCCCGGGCCATGTGTTCCCGCTGCGCGCCCAGCCGGGCGGCGTGCTGACCCGCCGCGGCCACACCGAAGGCTCGGTGGACCTGGCGGTGCTGGCAGGCCTGCGCCCGGCCGGCGTGCTGTGCGAACTGATGAATGCCGATGGCACGATGATGCGCGGCGCGGCCCTGGAGCGCTATGCCGCCCAGCACGGGCTGGTGGCGTTGACCATCGCCGAACTGGCCGACCATCTGCAACAGCTGAAGGACGGCCAGGCCGAAGCCATCGACGACGAAGTGCTGGAGATGGCCGCGACGGTCTGATCCGCGGGCAGGCGGCGCCGAGTCTGCGCCGCCTTGGGTATCAACGCCGTCCCTTGAGCGCCATGGCCACGACCATTGCCGCCAGCGCGCACGCGCCGCCCAACGCATACACCGCGCCGTAGCCTTGCGCCCCGGCCAACCAACCGGCCGCAGGGCTGCTCAGCCCCAAAGCGATATCCAGGAAAGCCACGTATGCGCCCATGGCAGTGCCACGGCTTGCCGCGGGCACACGGCGCACCGCTTCCACGCCAAAGGCCGGGAATGCCAACGAGTAGCCCGCGCCCGTCAATAGCGCGCCTGCATAGGCCCAGGCGGGCGTGGAGCCGGTCCAGATCAGCCATTGTCCCGCCGCCTCGATCAGCACGCAGATCAGCGCCACGCGCGCGCCGCCCAGTTTGTCGGGCAGGCCCGCGAAGAACACACGCGCCAGGATGAAGCCCGCGCCGAAGGCGGTAAACATCCATGCTGCGCCCTCCCAGCCCCGCTGCGAGAACAGCAGGCTCACAAACGCGGTGATCACCCCGAAGCCGACGCTGGCCAGGGCCAGCCCCGCGCCGGGCAGAAGCACCAGTCCCAGCACGCGATAGAAGGGCGTGCGCGCGCCTCCGGCGGCACGCACTCCTCGCAGGGGCAGCACCAGGGCCAGAGCCACCAGTGGAATCAACGCGGTGGCCCAGGCGATACCGGCGAAACCGGTGGCGCCATATAGCTGCATGCCGGCCGGCGCGCCCAGCGCGTAGGCGGCATAGATCGCCACGCCGACCCAGGCCATCACGCGGCCCGCATTCTGGGGGCCCACACGGCCCACGCCCCAGCTCAGGGCGCCGGTAACGATGAGGCTTTCAGCGCAGCCCATCAGCGCGCGTCCCGCCAAGAGCGCGGCCAGCGCCGCCTGCGGCCTGGCCGACAGGTCATCGGCCAGCAGATAGCACAGCCCCGCGACCGAGCCCAGCGCGAAACCACCCACTACCGCGCGCTTGGCGCCGCGGCGGTCGGCCAGCGAGCCCGCATAGGCGCGCGACAACAAGGCAGCGGCAAATTGCAGGCCCGCCACCACGCCGACGACCAGCGCGCCCAACGCCAATGTGCCGTCCACGTACAGTGGCAGCACCGGCATCGGCAGACCGATCATGAAGAACCCGACGAATACCGCCAGTGCCAGCGGCAGCACTTGCGCGAACACGGAGCGCACGGGCCCCTGGGCCGCGGGCATGGCCCCGGCCGTCGATGAATGCGACATTGAATTTCCTTAAGTGAGAGATGCGCAATCCGGAACCAGTTAGAAAACCGCCGATGGCATAATCGCCGTGTGCGGGCGATGAACCGGATTGCCTGCCGGAAATTTTATGAGCCATTGCTCATATTCGATACTCGCCTTTCACAGTACCCATGACCGCCATCCCCCAGCCCCGGAAATCGCCACGCCAGCTCAGGTCCCAGCACACCGTAGAGACGATTCTTCAAGCCACGGCTCGCGTTTTGGCCACGCACGGCTATGCGGGCACCAACACCAACCTGATCGCGGAGACCGCCGGCGTCAGCGTCGGTTCGCTGTATCAGTACTTTCCCAACAAGAATGCCCTGATCGCGGCGCTGCATAACCGCCACGACAACCAGATGCTGGATGTCATCGACGCGGTCCTGGACAGCAATCCCGCCGCCACGTTGCGCGAGCGCGTCGCCGCCATCGTCGAAGCGATGCTGCACGCCCACCTGCTGGAGCCCGCGTTGCACCGCGTGCTGGAACGGGAGTTTCCACTGTTCGACCAGTCGCATGAGCACAGCCGCGCGGACCAGGATATCCACAGGCGCATGCGCCATCTTCTGGAACTGCATCGCGCCGAAATCGCGCAGCAGGACCGCGATCTGGCGACCTATGTCGTCTTGCGCATCATGGAGTCACTGGTGCACGCGGCGGCGTTGGAACCGCCCGCGGGATTCTCGACACAGCAGCTGGAACAGGCGGTGGTCGATGCGGTGATGGGATACCTGGGCGAACCCGCCCCGCGCGCCGCACCGCGCAAGACGGCAAAGGCCCGCGGCTAGCCGCCACCGTGCACGGGCACGGGGCCTAGCGCCCTGGCGCCCGGGCCATCTGCGCCAGGCAGTCGGCGGCGCCGCCCGTGACAATGCGGGCGCTGCACGCCAACATGAGATTCAGGTTCAGGCCGAAGTCTTCCACGGTGTAGCCGTGCGCATCGACCATGCGCGACACGCCATCGTCGGCCGCCGCCCCCACCGCAACCTGGTCTATCAGCGTGCCCGCTTGGCCGGTATAGCCCCACACGGGCTTGCCGCAGGCAATCGCGTAACCGACTTCAAATGCGGTGCCGGAATCAGGCTCCGCGCCGCGGAACGGATTCAGGTTCGCCATCACCATATCCGCGCGCCGGATCAGGGCGACGTTCTCGCGATAGATCCATTGCGCCAACGCCAGCCCGGACAGATCCTGCGGCGCCTCGTTGTCCAACGGAAACAGGCCTTCGAACCCATAGGTGGCGCAAAGCGCCTTCAAACGCGTTCCGTGCGCCGCCGCATCGGGCAGGAACACGTCGAAACCCGCCAGATACACGCTGCGCATGACGATTACTCCGGATCGGAAACGTTAAAGGCTTCGCCGGTGGCGAAGAAAGAGCCACCCGCCACGTAGTGCACGGAACGGCGCTCGTCGTCGGGAAAATGCCAGCGGTTGCCCGAAAACGCTTCCGGCGCGGCCCACGCCGCCACGACTTCGCCGATGAAGAGATCGTAGGCCTGCTGGTTGTGCGGTTCGGGCACGACGCGGCATTCAAGCCAGCCCAGGCAGCCG
Source organism: Achromobacter sp. D10 (assembly GCF_035282245.1). Lineage (NCBI taxonomy): Bacteria > Pseudomonadati > Pseudomonadota > Betaproteobacteria > Burkholderiales > Alcaligenaceae > Achromobacter > Achromobacter sp. D10. Next base: position 674,564 of record NZ_JAYJLE010000001.1, on the reverse strand, counting down.
CTGATGAGCGGAGCGCCGATCTTGCTGGCGGGAAAAGTCGTCAGGCCGCTGGCCTGGAACTTATCTTCGTCGCGGCCGGAATTCGTGCCCACCAGCAGCGTGGCGCGGGCCTGTGCCCGCGACGGGATGCACAGCGCGAATTCGCCCGACGCTTCGATCAGGCCGCGCGTGTAGGTGTTCTTATCCACAACCACCAGCATCTTGGGCGGACTGAAATCCAGTGGCATGGCCCACGCCGCCGCCATGACGTTGCGCGCATCGCCGTGCGCGCTGGTCACCAGCACCGTGGGACCGTGGTTCAGCAGAAGATAGGCGCGGGACAGTTCTACGGGTTCGATGCTGGACATGCGGCGCTTCCTAGAACATGCCGTTCTTGTTGGCCGGATTCTCGGGGATTTCCTGGCTCACGTCCCAGTGCTCGACGATCTTGCCGTTATCCACACGGAAGATGTCCATGACGGCCTGGCCGCGGTCTTCCGGCGAATCGCGCCACAAGTTGTGGATAACCACCAGGTCGCCCTCGGCGATCACGCGCTTGATCTCGACGATGGACTGCGGGTGCTGCTCGAAATACGCGGGGAAGAAATCCACCAACGGTCCGACGCCGTCCTGCATGTAGGGATTGTGCTGCGTGTAGTTCGGGCTCACGTACAGGCGCACGGCCTCGTCGATGTCGCGATCCTGGAACATCATGCGAAAGAACGCCACCACGAGGTCCTTGTTGGACTGAGGCGGCGCGGCGCTTGCAGGCACGGCCGCTACGCACGAGACGGCAACCAGCATACAGAGGGCCAACGATTTCAACTTCATACGCATACGGAGCAAACTCAGGTGTCGGAACGCCGGCTGGCGGTGTGCCAGTTTACAAACAAAAACATGGATTCCGGCCCTTACCCCGAATGAAAAAGAGGCCTCTCATCGAGGCCTCTTCCTGCTTGCAGGCTGCTGTCGGCTGACCGATCAATAGCCGACGGTATAGCGGCGGCGCGAGTGCTTGGGCGCTTCAAGCTCATCGACCAGCGCGATGGCGTAGTCTTCCATCGAGATCCAGCTCTTGCCTTCGTCATCGGCCAGCAAGGTGTCGTCGCCCAGCCGGAACTTGCCGGTGCGCTCGCCCGGCTCGAACAGCGCGGAAGGCGACAGAAAGGTCCAGTTCAGCACTTTTTCTTGGCGCAAGGCGTCAAGGAAGACCACGCCGGCGCGGGCCTCGGGCTTGTAGGCGTCGGGGAATTCGGGAGTGTCGATCAGCATCTTGCCGGGCGCGACCAGCAGGCTGCCCGCGCCGCCCACCACCAACAGGCGCGGCACGCCCGCATCCTTCACCGCGCTCAACAGCGGCTTGGCATCGGAAGACACGAAGCGGGATGCGCTGATGACGGCGTCGTGGCCCGTCAGCAACGAAGTCAGCGCTTGCGGGTCGGTGGCGTCACCCTGCTTGACGGTCAGGCCGGGCTGAGGATTCACGTCGGACAGGTTGCGGGCGATGCCCGTGACCTGATGACCGCGCTTGAGCAATTCGTCAGCCACGCGCGAGCCCACGCGGCCGGTAATTCCGATCAATGCAACTTTCATGGTCTTGCTCCTTGGGAAGGGAAAGCCCGGGCCGCCGCGACTTGCGGCGTTACGCGCCCCGGCTCAGGCAAAGCCATACTATTCGTTCAAATCCGATCAAAAAACCCGTAAAACTGGACGAGTTTTTTGCATTTTGTGCATCAATAGCGGGAAAGCGCGGATGGAACGGGACAAAGCGGCGGTCTGCCGGGGCGGACCACGCCTGCCAGTGCCAGTGTGCTCCCGGCGGCCCCGGTTGAACAGGGGCCCCCGGGAACAGGCATCAAGCCGCGGCGCGGCGCGCCTGGTAGACCTGCAGATGCGCATATGCCGTGCGCAGCGCGGTCGCGTCCACGCCCAGGGTGCGGGCGCGGCGGACCATGTCGCCAACGATGTGATCCGCCTCGACGGGCAGGCCCTGGCTCAGGTCGCGGAACATCGAGGCCGTCATCGGTTGGGTGCGGTCGGTCAGCAGCTTGCGCGCCGACGCGTCCGCTTCCGCGCGCACCGCATGGCCCGAGGCGGCGGCAACCGCCTGCGATTCCTGCAGCAGCCCGGTCAGGATGTCGATGCCGTCGTCGGTGGAAGCGATCTGTCCGACCGTGCCGCGCATCAGGCAGGTGGCCGCGGCCAGCGTCGTCAGGAACACGTATTTTTCCCAGATGTCCTGGTAGATGTCGGTGCTCAGGCGGCTGACGTATTCGCCGCCGGCCAGGGCCTGTTCCAATGCTTCGCAGCGCGCGCTGCGGGCGGGGCCGGCGCGCTCGCCGAAAACGATGCTGGCATGCTTGCCCAGGTGCACCACCTCGCCATCCGCGCCCAGCGTGGCGTTGATCTGGCACAGGCCGCCCAGCACCCGGTGCGGCTCGAACTCGCGGTCCAGCACGTCGTACTGAAGCACGCCGTTCATGATGGGTAGCACCGCGGTATCCGGACCGACCGCGGGGCGGATGGCCTCGATGGCGCTGGCCAGGTCATAGGCCTTGCAGCTCAGCACCACCACGTCGTAGCTGCCTTGCAGGGTCTGGTGCGTGACCAGCTGAGGATGCAGCGTGGCGTCGCCCAACGGGCTTTTGATGCGCAGGCCCTGTTCGCGGATCCGTGCGGCGCGCGGCTCGCGCACCAGAAAGGTCACGTCCGCGCCCGCCTGGGCCGCGCGCCCGCCGAAATACCCGCCGGTGCCGCCGGCGCCCAAGAACAAAATCCGCATGCCTGTCTCTCCGTGTTGGCTGCCCGCCGTCCGCGCGGGCTCATGGCGGAATTATGCGCCTTGCGGGGGCAGCGGGTGTTCGTGCTCCTGCCAGGCTTGGTAACCGCCGCGCAAGGCCCAGGTCTTGGGATAGCCCGCGGCGCGCAGCCGCGACGCCAGCAGCGCGGCCGACACCTCGTTGGGGCAGGCGCAGTACACGACGATGTCCGAATCCAGCGCCTCGGCATTTAGTGACGGCAAGGGCGCCTTCAGATCCACGGCGATGGCGCCGGGGATGCGCTGCTCTTCGCGCAACGCTTCGGGACGCACATCGAAGACCAGCGCGTTGCGGCCGTCCTGGCGCCATTGCATCAGTTCGTCCACCGACAGGCGTGGAATCACACGCAGGCTGCGCAGCAGGATACGCCGGCGCAGGAAGCGCGCCAGGATGTACAGCGCCAGCACGGCCGCAAGCACGCCCAGTCCCATCGCGCCGTAGGTGCCCAGGATCTCCAGGACGTCATTCACCACGTTATGGAACAGGCCGCCCAGCAGCAGGGCCGAGCCCGACCAGATCAGGGATCCAACCAGGTCGTAGCCCAGGAAACGACGGTAGGGCGTGCCCGTCAGTCCCGCCATGACCGTGGACAAGGCGCCCGCGCCCGGCAGGAATTTGCACACCAGCAACGCGCGCACGCCGATGCGCAAGTACAGGCGCTGCGTCTGCCGGATGCAGGAATCCTGCGATAGCGACATCTTGCAGATCACGCCCAGCAGGCGCGAGCCGTAGCGCTGGCCCGCCGCATACCAGAGGCTGTCGGCCAGCAGGCAGGCGACGGTGGCGGCCAGCCAGGGAGTGAGCCACCCGCCCGCGCCAGCCAGCGCCCCCGCGGCGATCAGCATGGGGTAGGCGGGCACCGGCAGGCCGGCCTGCTCGACCAGCACATTGGCGAACACCAGCCACCCGCCGTACTGTTCCAGCAGCAGTTGTATATCTTGCATCGGGTCTTCCAGCTTGCCGCGCCACGCGCGCGGCTCATGTATGCGATTTTAGGCGCGCGGACCCTGGATGGGGGGGCTGGCGGCCGCAACGGGGCGTTCCACGCGCGTCCTGTCCACCCCGTGGGACGGCGCGCACCGCCGTGGTGCCACCAATCCCCGCCAGGGTGCCTATAATCCTGCCCGGCCATCAGGTTTCCCCGACTTGTCGCGGGAACGCCCCATGGCATACAACTTGCTTCGCCAGGGCTGGCTGCGAACCCGACCATTCGGATGGGGCGCGTCTCCTGGCGCTCCCATCCGATGACCGATCCCACGCCTTCGTTTCCGTACGCTAGTCCCGGCACGCCTGCCGGCGACCGTCTTATGGAACCGGGCCGGGGCAACGCGCGCGCTCACGCCGCGCGCGGGCCGGCGCCAAGCGCGCATCGTCTCCAATCCCTATCCCTTTCCCTTTCCCTCCCCGCGTAGGAGTCACCCGCATGAAAGCCTTTTCCACCCCGTCCGTCGCCGGCATCGCCCGCCGCGGCCTGCTCAAGCTGGCCGTGGCCGCCGCTGGCGCGCTGCTGTTCTCGGGCGCAGCCCAGGCCCAGGCGCCCGCCAAGACCAAGGTTGCCGCCATCTACACGGTGCCGGTCGAACAGCAATGGGTGTCGCGTATCCACAAGGCGCTGGTCGCGGCGCGCGATCGCGGTGAGATCGAATACACGTTCTCGGAAAACGTCACGAACGCCGACTACGAGCGCGTGATGCGCCAGTATGCCGAACAGGGCAACAAGCTGGTGGTGGGCGAGGCCTTTGCGGTGGAAGCCGCTGCCCGCAAGGTGGCCAAGGACTATCCGCAAACCGCTTTCCTGATGGGATCTTCGGGCAAGCCTCAGCAGCCCAACTTCTCGGTGTTCGACAACTACATCCAGGAACCCGCCTACCTGACCGGCATGATCGCCGGCGGCATGAGCAAGACCGGCAAGATCGGCCTGGTGGGCGGCTACCCCATTCCCGAAGTGAACCGCCTGATGCACGCCTTCATCGAAGGCGCCAAGGAAGTGAACCCGCAGAGCGAATTCACCGTAACCTTCATCGGTTCGTGGTTCGATCCCCCGAAGGCCAAGGAAGCCGCCTTCGCCATGATCGACAAGGGCGCGGACGTGCTCTATGCCGAACGCTTCGGCGTTTCCGACGCCGCCAAGGAACGCGGCAAGCTGGCCATCGGCAACGTGATCGACACGCAGCAGCAGTATCCCGAAACCGTGGTGGCCTCGGCGCTGTGGAGCATGGAGCCCACCATCGAAGAAGCGCTCAAGCAGGTGCGCGCCGGCACGTTCAAGGCCGATGACTACGGCCAGTACTCGCTGATGAAGCACAAGGGCTCCTCGCTCGCCCCCCTGGGCACCTTCGAAAGCAAGATCCCCGCCGACCTGATCGCCAAGGTGCAGGCCAAGCAGAAAGCCATCCTGGACGGCAGCTTCGCCGTCAAGGTCAACGACAAAGAACCCAAGTCCTCGGCACGATGAACCAAGCGCCTCTCGCCCTGCAACTCGCAGGGATCACCAAACGCTTTGGCAGCCTGACGGCCAACGACGACATATCGCTCACGCTGCGCCAGGGCGAAGTGTTGGCCTTGCTGGGTGAGAACGGCGCCGGCAAATCGACCCTGGTATCCATCCTGTTCGGCCATTACGTGGCCGACGCGGGCAGTATCGAAGTCTTCGGCCTGTCCCTGCCCGCCGGCCGGCCCGACGCCGCGCTGGCGGCCGGCGTCGGCATGGTGCATCAGCACTTCACGCTGGCCGACAACCTGACCGTGCTCGACAACATCATGGTCGGCACGGAATCGCTGTGGAAGCTGGCGTCCGGGCGCGGCAAGGCGCGGCAGCGCCTGGTCGAACTCGGCCAACGCTTCGGCCTGGGCGTGGATCCGGATGCGCGCGTGGGCACGCTGTCGGTCGGCGAGAAGCAGCGGGTGGAAATCCTGAAGGCGCTGTATCGCGGCGCGCGCATCCTGATCCTGGACGAGCCGACCGCCGTGCTCACGCCGCAGGAAGTGCAGGACCTGTTCGCGACCTTGCGCGGCTTCGTCGACGAAGGCCTGGCCGTGATCTTCATCTCGCACAAGCTGGACGAGGTAATGGCGGTGTCCAGCCGCGTGGCGGTGCTGCGCCAGGGCAAGCTGGTGGCCGAACGCGAGACCGCCAGCACCAGTCCCGCAGAACTGGCCGAACTGATGGTGGGCCGCAAGGTTGTCATGCCGCATGCGGAAGCCGTGGCCGCCGCCGAGCAGGCTGCGCCTGTGGTAACGCTGTCGCAAGTCACCGTGCGCGACGGCCGCGACGGCGCGACGCGCCTGGATAGCCTGGACCTGGTTATCCACAAGCATGAAATCGTGGCGATCGCGGGCGTGGCCGGCAACGGCCAGCAGGCGCTGGTGTCGGTGCTGACCGGCCTGCGCCAACCCACGGACGGCACAATCCGCCTGGGCCCCGAACATGCGGCTGCCCCCACAACGCCGGCCGGCTGGACCGCCGCGCACGTGGGCCGCATTCCGGAAGACCGCCACGGCGAAGGCGTGATCGGCGACAGCCCGTTATGGGAAAACGCCATCGTCGAAGACCTGAAGGACCCGCGCTTCGCGCGCTGGGGCCTGATCCGCGCGCGCGCCGGCCGCGCCTACGCCCAGGCCCTGGCCAAGCAGTTCGACGTGCGCGCCGCATCGCTCGACGTGCGCACGCGCAGCCTGTCCGGCGGCAATATGCAGAAGCTGATCCTGGGCCGCACGCTCGCGCGCGAACCGCGCTTCATCGTGGCCGACCAGCCCACCTGGGGCCTGGACATCGGCGCGGTTGCCTATGTGCGCGAACAGCTCCTGGCGGCGCGCACGCGCGGCGCTGGCGTGCTGCTGGTCTCCGAGGACCTGGAAGAGATCTTCGCGCTTGCCGACCGCATCGCCGTGCTTTGCGGCGGCAAGCTGATCGCCGTGAAACCGGTGTCCGAATGGACGCCCGCCACGGTGGGCCTGGCCATGACAGGCACACGGGGATGACAGCCCGTTCCCTTCCGCGCGACTCCACCTCCTATCGAGCATTACTCGCATGAAACTGATCCTGGAACGCCGTCCGGAGCCCAGCCGCCTGGCGCTGGCCGTGGCGCCCTTCGCGGCCATCGCCTTCACGCTGGCGGTCTGCACCCTTCTGGTGGCCTGGGCCGGCGCCCCCGTGGGCCGCACCTACGCCTTGCTGTTCGAAGGCGCGTTCGGTTCGCGCTTCGCGTTGTCGGAAACGCTGACCCGAGCCACCCCGCTGATGCTGACCGGCCTGGCTTGCGCCGTGGCGTTCCGCGCGCGCTTCTACAACATCGGCGCCGAAGGCCAGCTGTACCTGGGCGCGCTCGCCGCGGTCGCGGTGGGCGGCCTGCACGACGGCACAGGCTTCGACCTGCCCGTGCCGGCGCTCTTTGCCGGCATGATGCTGGCGGCGGCGCTGGCTGGCGCCTTGCTGCTGCTGATTCCCGCCCTCCTCAAGACCCGGCTGGGCGTGGATGAAGTGGTGACGACGCTGCTGGGCAACTTCATCGTGCTGCTGTTCGTATCGATGATGCTGGACGGCCCCATGAAGGATCCCATGGCCATGGGCTGGCCGCAGTCCGTGGCCCTCAATGGCGATCTGGAACTCGGCAAGCTGATCGAGCGCACGCGCGCCCACACCGGCCTGCTATGGGCGGCGGGCCTGGCGCTGGGACTGTGGTTGTTGAATCGCTACACGGTATTCGGTTTCCAGATGCGCGCGGTCGGCGCCAATGCGCATGCCTCCCGCTTCCTGGGGCTGCCCGTGAACCGCGTGATGCTGGGCACCGCCATGCTGTCGGGCGCGCTGGCCGGCCTGGCCGGCGCGATCGAAGTGGCCGGCCGCACGGGCTACGTCACGCTGGACATGTCTCCGGGCTATGGCTACACCGGCGTGGTGGTCGCCATGCTTGCCGGCCTGCATCCGTTGGGCGTGATCCTGGCCAGCCTGTTCGTCGCCGGCATGCTGGTGGGCGCGGACAGCATGAGCCGCGCCATCGCGGTGCCGAACTACATCGCCGACGTCATCGTCGCCACTTCGTTGCTCGCCATGCTGGTCGCGACGCTATTCGCGCAGTACCGCCTGCGCCGCAACCGGGCCTGAGGAGCGCGCCATGGAATGGATGGATCTGATGAGTTCTTCGGCGTTCTGGGTGGCGGTGCTGCGCCTGGCGACGCCGCTGATACTGGGCACGCTGGGTGTCCTGCTGTGCGAACGCGCGGGCGTGCTGAACCTGGGCATCGAAGGCATCATGGCCGCTGGCGCCTTTACGGGCTGGCTGGTGGTGTACCTGGGCGCGCCGTTATACGTGGGCGTGCTCGCCGCCGCACTGGCAGGCGCGGTGTTCGGGCTGCTGCACGCCGTACTGACCGTTCCGCTGGGCCTGTCGCAACACGTGTCGGGCTTGGGCGTGACGCTGCTGGCCACCAGCCTGAGCTACTTCGCATACCGCGTCACCTTCCCCAGCGTGAACACGCCGCCCACGATCACGCCGTTCGCCGAAATGAAATTCCTGGATGGCATTCCCATCATCGGACCGGTGCTCGCGGGACAGACGCCCATGACCTTGCTGGCCTTGGCCGCGGTCCCGTTGCTGGCCTGGGTACTGAACCGCACGCCGGTCGGCCTGGCGATCCGCATGGTGGGTGAGAATCCGGCAGCGGCCGAAGGGCAGGGCCTGTCGGTGACGCGCCTGCGCATGGGCGCCATCGTTGCCGGTTCGGCGCTCATGGGCGTGGCAGGCAGCTTCCTGACGCTGGCGGCATTCAACGCCTTCTTCTTCAATATGGTCAACGGCCGCGGCTGGGTCTGCGTGGCGCTGGTCGTGTTTGCCTCATGGCGGCCCGGCAAAGCCCTGCTGGGCGCGCTGATCTTCGCCTTCTTCGACGCGCTGCAATTGCGCATGCAGCAAGGCGGCGCAGCTCTGCCCGGCCTGCCGGAGTTGCCGTACCAGGTCTATCTGATGCTGCCCTACGTCCTGTCTATCCTCGCCCTGGTGGTGATGGCGCGCCGCGCCGCCTACCCGCAAGCGCTGATGAAGCCCTACCGCAAAGGCGAAAGATAGAGAAGGGCCCACCCCCGAAGCGCTGCGCGCTTCCCCCTCAAGGGGGCGTCGCTACGGACCGGCGGAGCCGGCTCCGTGCGACCCGGATCGGGTACGCCGGTTTGCTGTGGCGGGGGCGCAGTACCATGAACAACAGAAACCTTCCGCAAGGAATTCCATGCTCGATCTGATTCTTAGACATTGCACGCTGCCCGATGGCCGGCAGAATATTGACATCGGCATCGCCAATGGCCGCATCGTGGCGTTGGAGCCGGCGCTGAAGGCCGAGGCCGCGCAGACCGTGGACGCGGGCGGCCAGCTGGTGTCGCCGCCTTTCGTGGACGCGCACTTCCATATGGATTCCACGCTGTCCTTCGGACTGCCGCGCGTGAACCAGTCGGGCACGCTGCTCGAAGGCATCGCGCTGTGGGGCGAACTGAAGCCGCTCTTGACGCAGGAAGCGCTGGTCGAGCGCGCGCTGGCCTATTGCGACTGGGCCGTTGCCCGCGGCCTGCTGGCCATCCGCTCGCACGTGGACGTGTGCGACCCGCGCCTCCTGGCCACCGAAGCGCTGTTGCACGTGCGCGAGAAGGTCAAGCCTTACCTGGACCTGCAACTGGTGGCTTTTCCGCAGGACGGCGTGCTGCGCGCCCCCGGCGCCCTCGACAACCTCAAGCGCGCCCTGGACATGGGCGTGGACGTAGTGGGCGGCATTCCGCATTTCGAGCGCACCATGCAGGACGGCGCGGAATCGGTGCGCATCCTCTGCGAACTGGCCGCCGAACGCGGCCTGCGCGTGGACATGCACTGTGACGAAAGCGACGACCCGCTGTCGCGCCACATCGAAACGCTGGCCTACCATGCCCAGCGCCTGGGCTTGCAGGGCCGCGTGACCGGCTCGCACCTGACGTCCATGCATTCCATGGACAACTACTACGTTTCCAAGCTGATCCCGCTGATGCGAGAAGCCGGCGTAGCCGCCATTGCCAACCCGCTGATCAACATCACGCTGCAGGGCCGCCATGACACCTATCCCAAGCGCCGCGGCATGACGCGCGTGCCCGAGCTGCTGGCCGCCGGCGTGCCCGTGGCCTTCGGCCACGACTGCGTGATGGATCCCTGGTACAGCCTGGGCTCCGGAGACATGCTGGAAGTGGCGCACATGGGCCTGCACGTGGCCCAGATGACGGGGCAGGACGCCATGCGCGCCTGTTTCGAGGCCGTGACCACCACGCCCGCGAAGATCCTGGGCCTGGACGAAACCGGCCTCGCGGTCGGCAAGCGCGCCGATCTGGTGCTGCTGCAGGCGCGCGATGCCGTCGAGGCCCTGCGCTTGCGCGCCACGCGCCTGATGGTGCTGCGCGCCGGCCAGGTGGTGGCTACCACGCCGCCCGCCACGGCAACGCTGAATCTGCCCGGCCGTCCGGCGCAGGTCAGCTTCCAGACCCCGGCCCGCTGAACGCACCAGGCGCGGCGCGGCCGCGCCTCACTTCAGCGGCAGGCAGATGCGCGTCTGCAGCTGTGCGGGCGGCGTCGTGCGGGGATCGTTCAGGTACTGCTCGAACATGGGGAAGTCCGCCGGCACCTCGCCGCTACCCGGCAGCCATTCCGAAAACATCCAGTTATAGGGCTTGTCCATCTCGTTGTATGGCCCGGTGTAGGTCAGTATGGCGCAACGGCCTTCTGGAATCTCGAAGCGTTCCAGTTCGCTGCCCAGGTCCGCATCGGGCGCCACCGACATGCCGGCCATGGAGCGCAATTGGCTGGCCGGCACTTGCTCGGGGTCGTCGAAGTACACGCCGTAGCCAATGGAATCCGGCTGTGCGATACCGCGGCTGATAGCGAGCATGAAGGCTCGCGAAAACAGCGGGCCGATTTCCTGATAGCTGCCCCGATGCGGCAGAACCGCTAACGTCGCGCCGGGAAAGGTTTCGATCTTGATGGGATACATGCCTAGCTCCTTTGGGTCGAAGGGACGGGAGCGGGCCGCCCGGTAGCGCCCCGGCGAAATGCCGAAGGTCGCGCCGAATGCCCGGTTGAACGCCGCGTCCGACTCATAGCCGGCGCGCTGCGCCACCTCGCGCAAGGAAGCCTCGGAATGCCCCAGCGCCACGGCCGCGCGGTGCATGCGGATACGCTGCACGGTGGCGTTCACCGTTTCTCCCATCATGGCGCGGTAAACGCGATGGAAGTGATACGGCGACAGGCAGGCCAGCTCCGCCAGCCGGTACAGATCCGGATCGGCATCGGGATGGCTTGCCAGCCAGCGCAGGACGGGCTCAAGGCGCTGGCCATAGTGATTCAGGGTTGCGGGCTTCATGCGGTCTCCTTGGAGGGCAATGTAGCGAGCCGGCCTTTGCAGATTTTGCGCTTTTTAGCGCGTATCCTCGGCGCGGCCCTCAGCGTCCGATTTCCCGATTCCAGCGAGCGTTGAACGCAGGCCGGGATTCATTGATCTGATCCCAGTTCGGGATCCTGGCGTTCGACATATAGCCCTGGAAGCGCTGCAGCGCATCCGCGTGGCCGGCGGGCGCCAGCACATTGCGGTTGGACGGAAAGTGTCCACCCATCTCCAGCGCTTTCGTCTGCGCCTGCGCCGACAACAGGTACAGCGCCAGCTTTTGCGACAGTTCCGGTTCGCTGTTCCCGGCGACGACGCACTCGCCCACCATCAGGATCATCGCTCCCTCCCTGGGTTGCGCGTATTCCACGTGCACGCCCCGCCTCTTCAGGCGGGAAATGGCCGTGGGCGTCCAGGGAAACAGCGCAGCCCGGTCCGCCTGCACCATGTCCGCCAACCGCGCCGAATCCGGGATGTATTCGCGCACATTGGGTCCGATGGTGGCCGGCCATTGCGCGAAACCCGGTTCGTAGTTCCGGTCGTCGCCGCCCAGGATGCGGTTGACCATCAGGAACGCGTGCAGGCCGAAGGTGCTGCTGGCAGCCGACTGCACCACGACCTGGCCCTTGTACTTCGGGTCCGCAAGATCCATCCAGGAAGTGGGCGGGGCCCAGCCCCGCTCCGCGAACACCTTGGTGTTGTAGCCCAGACCGGTCATGCCGATATCGATGCCCGCGGCCATGCGGTCCTTCTTCAGCGCGGTGGGATACAGCTCTTTCAACACCGGATCTTCATTGAGCGGCGCGCACAGGCCCATGGATATCGCGCGCGCCATGATGCCGTCGTCCAGGAACATGAGGTGCAGCCGCGGCTTGTCCTTGTCGGCCTGTGCCCGCGCCAGCACCTCCGTGGACATGCCCGGCTCAACCACGATCCTGACGTTATGGGCGCGCTCGAATTCCGGAAACACGTGCTGCGAGAAGGCGCGCGCCATGTCGCCGCCGTTCATCCCGACGTAAAGCGTCTTCTGTTGCGCCACGGCTGCGGCCGACAACAACATCGCCAGTACAGCGCCCAGCAGCGGCATGCCCGCGCCCAGACGGCGCGGACCAACTTGTTTGTTACGCGTCATGGAGCTTCCGCATTTGCTCATGTGTCCTCCCAGGCCGGCGCGCCAACGAAAAAAGCCTGGCACTAATGTGTCCAGGCTTTTGTCCATGGCCCGCGGAACCATTCAGTTCGGGTAGGTTCCGGGCAGCAGTATGCTGCGGTCGCCGGGCTCGATCGAGCGACGGCCGCACAGCGCCATCGTCGTGTCCATTTCCTTGTACAGGATCTCCAGCACGCGGGTAACGCCGGCTTGACCGTATGCGCCCAGGCCGTAGAGGAAAGCGCGGCCGATCATGGCGCCGCGCGCGCCCAGCGCCACGGCCTTAAGGATGTCCTGGCCGGAACGCACGCCGCCGTCCATCCACACTTCGATCTTGGAGCCGACGGCGTCGGCGATCGAGGGCAGGGCGGCGATGGACGACATGGCGCCGTCCAGCTGGCGGCCGCCGTGGTTGCTGACGATGAGCGCATCGGCGCCGCTATTGGCGGCCATCTGCGCGTCTTCGACGTCCAGGATGCCCTTGATGATGAGCTTGCCGCCCCAGCGCTGCTTGATCCACTCAACGTCGTCCCAGCTCAGGCGCGGGTCGAATTGTTCGGCGGTCCACGACGACAGCGAAGACAGGTCGCTCACGCCCTTGGCGTGGCCGACGATGTTGCCGAAGGTGCGCCGCTTGGTGCCCAGCATGCCCATGCACCAGCGCGGCTTGGTGGCCAGGTTGATGAGATTGCGCAACGTGGGCTTGGGCGGCGTCGACAAGCCATTCTTGATGTCCTTGTGCCGCTGGCCCAGGATCTGCAAGTCCAGCGTCAGCACCAGCGCCGAGCAGCCAGCCGCCTTGGCGCGGTCGATGAGGTTGGCGACGAACTCGCGGTCGCGCATCACGTAGAGCTGAAACCAGAAGGGCTTCTTGGTCGCAGCGGCCACGTCCTCCAGCGAGCAGATGCTCATGGTGGACAGCGTGAAAGGGACGCCGAAATCCGCCGCGGCCTTGGCCGCCAGAATTTCTCCGTCGGCGTGCTGCATTCCGGTCAGGCCGGTAGGCGAAATCGCCAGCGGCATGATGACGTCGTGGCCCACCATGGTGGTGCGCAACGACCGGCCTTCCATGTTCACCGCCACGCGCTGGCGCAGCTTGATCTTCTGAAAATCGCTTTCATTGGCGCGGTACGTGCCTTCTGTCCAGGCGCCGGAATCCGCGTAGTCGTAGAACATGCGCGGCACGCGCTTCTGCGCAATGGCGCGCAGATCTTCGATGCAGGTGATCGTAGAAAGGTTAGCGGTCATGGAGTGGTCTATGGAGTGTTGGGGCGCCAGCTGCGGCTCGTTATTTTTAGACGCCGGGCCGCCAGCTGCGGGCAGCTCCAGCGATTGCGCGGGCCTCGCACGGCCCGCAACGCCGCCCAGTATACGCGCCGAGGCCGGCAAGCGTCGCTTGCCGGCCTCGTTCGCCCCCCTGTCGCAGGGACTCTTGCGGCCCCCTGCGCCCCCTTATCGCGGCCAGACCTTGGACACGGCCCGGATCGTCGCCCATGCCACCCAGCGCGGGCTTGTCAGTCGCGCTCCGGGCAGGCGCCGCATCACGTCCACGGCCAGGCCGCCGCGCTTGTGCCACTGCTTCTTGCGCGTCTGGCTGTCCGTCCAGCGGCCTTCCAGCCACGGGAACTCCCGGCGGCCCGGCTTGTAGACCGGCGGCGTGTTGTAGATCAGGATGTACGCCAGGCGCGGCGACTGCGAGGTATTGGGCCCGGTAAAGTGCAACGTGCGGGCGTCGTGAACGGTGATGCCGCCCGGATCCAGCGGTTCCGGCACCGCCTGGTCACGCGGAAAGTCGCCGCAGCACTCCAGCGGATGCAGGGTCTTGTCGCCACCCGGCGAGCGATGCTCCAGCACATCCCATTTGTTGGACCCGGGGATGAACTGCATGCAGCCGTTTTCCGTGGTGGCCGGCTGCAGCGCCAGCCAAATGCTGAGTTCGTTATAGATGAAGTCCGGCGAACGGAAGGCCTCGTCCTGGTGCCATGGCGTTTCCGGCCCGTGCGGGCCTGGCTTGAGCAGGGCATGCTCGCCGTACAGGGCCGCCTCCGGTCCCAGCAGCTGGCGGGCCAGTTCCAGCGTGCGCTCGTGGTACTCGGTCTTCAGAAGACCCGGGGCATAATGGCGCGGATCGTGCAAACTGGGAAACTTGGCGGGTTTGGACGGGTCGTCGCGGCTTACAAAGTCATACTGCGCGCCCTCGTTGTAGCCGGTTTTGTTCGCGAACAGGTCGAGCAGCGTCCTGCGGATGTAACCCACCTCGTCCTGCGGGCACATGTCCTTCAGGGCCAGGTAACCCTGCTCCCTGTAGCGCGCTGTCTCAGCTTCCGACAACAAACTGGTCTCTTCCATAATGGCTTCTCCAAGCTCTGGTAACGGGTGTTCCCGCTGGCACGTTTTGACATGAGCTCTAACGTATCGCCAGGGGCCGTCCGGGCCTATAGACCATCCGCCGTAGCCATTACCGCCTACGTACATCGCCGCGTGCGGCGCCTCATCCGAGAGAGAATCGATGCAAGACCCTAAAGCCGATACCCATATCGAGACCGTGCACGTCACGATCACCGGCACCGTGCAAGGTGTGGGATACCGCCACGCCACGGTCCGGCGCGCCCATATGCTGGGCGCCAAGGGCTGGGTGCAGAACCTGCCGGACGGCACGGTCGAAGCCATGGTGCAGGGCACCGCCGACCAGGTCGATCACATGCTGGAATGGCTGCGGCGCGGCCCGCCGGGAGCCAGCGTGCAGGAAATAACCACCCGCCGGGAGTACACCGATAAGCGTTACATCCGTTTCGAGCAATTGTGAGCTCGACGCGTCTGTTCGCCGTTATGGATTAGTCTGCTCGGCCGATACGGGTGGAGGGCTCAGCGCGTGCGCAGCCAGCGGCCGCCCAGCTGATTGAAAAGCAGGCCCGCCAGCACGCCGGCCACGCCCAGCCATTGCATGGGCTCCAGGCGTTCGCCGAAGGCCACGGACGCGGCCCACAAGCCCACCACGGGAACCAGCAGCGAAAACGGCGCGATCTTGGCGGCGGCGTGGCGCGTCAGCAACTGCGTCCACAAGGTGTAGGCCAGCAACGTAGCCAGCCCCGCCAGGTACAGCACAGACAGGATCTCGCCCCAGCCCATGCCGAGAATCATGCCCGTTACTGGCTCCCACCCGTCGATCAGCACGGCCAGCAACAGGAACGGCAGCACCGGTGCGGCGCTGCTCCAGGCGATGAAGGCGAACGGGTCGTAGCCTGGCGACTTGCGGCTGGCCAGGCGCACGATAATGTTGGACACCGCCCACATGAACGCGCCGCCCAAGGTCAGCACGAAGCCCAGCATGGTCATCTGGCCCGGCCCTTCACCGCGGCCGCCGGCAATGACCGCCAGCCCTAGCGCCGCCACGCCCAGCCCGATCCAGTGATGGCGTTGCGCGCGCTCATGCAGGATGGGGGCCGCCAGCAGCAGCGTGAAAAAAGCCTGCGTCTGGATGACCAGCGAGGCCATGCCGGCCGGCATGCCGAATTTCAAGGCGGTGAACAACAGCCCGAACTGGCCCAGGCCCTGGACCAGCCCATAGGCCGCGACCCAGCGCCACGGCAAGCGCGGCGCGCGCACGAAGAGAATCAATGGAAAGGCCGCCAGCGCGAACCGCAGAGCGCCCAAGAGCATGGGCGATAAGCCCCGCATGCCGACTTTCATTGCGACGAAGTTGGTGCCCCAGATGACCACGACCGCCAGTGCGCAGAGATAGTCTTTTCGGGAAAGATGGGTCGTGGTCATGCGGCATTATCGCATCGGCGACGCCCGGCGAACGGAGCAGATCAGCGGCCGTTCAGCACCGTTTCGAAGGCCAGCACCGCCGCGTCGATGTCCGCGTCGCCGATGTGGCGATGAGTCACGCAGCGCAGCCGCGTGCGGCCCCATGGGCGCACCAGCAGGCCCGCCGTCTGCAGCGCCGCTACCCACTCCGTATTGCTCAAGCCGGTGCCCGCGGTTTCGACCTGCACGATGTTCGTCTGCGGTTCGGTCGCCGAGATGGCCGGTCCCAGCCGGTTGACGCCCACGCTCAGGCGGCGTGCGCGCGCATGGTCTTCGACCAGCCGGCCGCCCATGGTCTGCACGCCTTCCAGTCCGGCCGCGGCCATGATGCCCGACTGTCGCTGCGTGCCGCCCAGCATGCGGCGCAGTACGCGGGCACGAGCCATCACGGGTTGGCTGCCCGCCAGAACCGCGCCCACCGGCGCGCTCAAGCCCTTGGACAGACACAGCGACACCGTGTCGGCATGCCGGGCGATTTCCTCCGCCGCCACACCCAGCGCCACGGCCGCGTTGTACAGCCGCGCGCCGTCCAGATGCACGGGGGCGCCGGCCGCCTGCGCCAGGCTGCGGACCGCCTGCATGTGATCCAGCGGCAGCACCGCGCCGGCGGCATTGTTATGCGAGGTTTCCATGGTCACCAACGCGGTCTTCAGCCTGTGGCCGCCGGGCAGCAAGGTCTCTTCCAGCCGGTTCAGGTCCATGGCGCCGTCCGTCCCCGGCACGCCCAGGTAAAACACGCCGGTGAACGTGGCGGCGCCACGTTCGGACGTGTACATGTGCGCGGCCGACTCCAGCACGACCTGTTCATTGCGCTGCGTCTGCGCCAGGACCGCCAGCAGATTGGCCATGGTGCAGCTGGGCACGAACAGCCCGGCTTGCTTGCCCAGCTGCGCGGCCACATAGGCCTCGAGCTCGCGCACGGTGGGGTCGCCGTCCAGGCCGTCATCGCCAATGGGGGCGGTGCGCATCCGTTCGTACATGGCCGCGGTGGGATGGGTGACCGTGTCGCTGCGCAGGTCGACGGGTGCGTGCGCGGCGGCGGAAGAGGTCTGGTTCATGGCTATCAGTGCTGCAGGATTTTGGAAAGAAACTGGCGCGTGCGCGGCGCACGCTCCTCCACATCGCCGAAAAACTGCTCCTTGTCGCAGTCCTCCACGATTTTGCCGCCGTCCATGAAGATCACACGGTCGGCGACGCGGCGGGCAAACCCCATTTCATGGGTCACCACCATCATCGTCATGCCTTCTGCGGCGAGGTCGGTCATCACGTCCAGCACCTCGTTCACCATCTCCGGGTCCAGGGCCGAAGTCGGCTCGTCAAAGAGCATGACCACAGGGTCCATGGACAGCGCGCGCGCGATCGCCACGCGCTGCTGCTGGCCCCCCGACAATTCCCCGGGATGCTTGTCTTTGTGCGCCGACAGGCCCACGCGCTCCAGCAACGCCAGCGCGCGCTGGCGGGCTTCTTCCTTGCCGCGCTTAAGCACCTTGAGCTGGCCCAGGCACAGGTTCTCGGTCACCGACAAGTGCGGGAACAGCTCGAAGTGCTGGAACACCATGCCCGCCACCGCGCGCAGCTTGGGCAGGTTGGTTCGCGGATCGCCCACCGAAATGCCGTTGACCAGGATCTCGCCCTTCTGAAAGGGCTCGAGCGCATTCACGGTTTTGATCAGCGTGGACTTGCCGGAACCCGAAGGGCCGCAGACCACGACGACCTCGCCGCGGCCGACGGCGGTGGAGCAATCGTCCAGCACCTGAAAATCGCCGTACCACTTGCTGACCTGCCTGATCTCGATCATCGAGGGAGTGGAAGAGAGTTGCATCGTTGAAACCTGTGGATAACTGGAAGGTCCGCGCTAGCGCAGCACCCGCGTGCGCTTTTCCAGCAGCTTGACCAGGCGGGACGCCGTGAAGCAGATCACGAAATACACCACCGCCACGAACAGATAGAGCTCAACCAGGCGCCCGTCGCGCTGACCGATCTTGGCGGCCGCGCCCAGGAAGTCGGTCAAGGACAGCACATACACCAGCGAGGTGTCCTGGAACAGAATGATGATGCGCGTCAGAAGCGCCGGCAGCATGTTGCGAAACGCCTGCGGCAGCACCACGTAGCGCATGCCCTGCCAGTGGTTCAGCCCCAGCGCCATGCTGGCCGACACCTGGCCGCGCGCGATCGACTGTATGCCCGCGCGCATGATTTCGCAGAAATACGCGGCCTCGAACAAGGTGAAGGTGATCACGGCCGAGTTGAACGCCCCCACGCGCAGCGGCGTGGGCGAACCCACCACCCAGGCGGCAATGTAGGGCACCAGGAAATAGAACCAGAAGATCACCAGCAAGAGCGGGATCGAACGCATCACGTTCACGTAGATGCCCGCCGGCACCGACAATATCCTGAACCGCGACAACCGCATCATGGCCAGCAGCGTGCCCAGCGCGAGGCCCATTACCGCGGCCAGCACCGTCAGTGTCAGCGTGAACGTCATGCCCGTCTGGAACAGATAGGGCAGCGCTGTCCATATCACGTCGAAATCGAATTTGCCCATGTCGCTTCCCTAGGGCCTTTTCGCCGAACCGATCAGTCCGGGCACCGCGACATGGCGCTCGAGCATGCGCATGCCCAGCACCACCATGCCGTTGATGATCAGGTAGATCACCGTGGCCGCGGAGAATGCCTCGAAGATGTGGAAGCTGAATTCCGCCATCGAACGGGCCTGGCCCGTCAGCTCCAACAGCCCTATCGTCAGTGCCACCGACGAATACTTGATGGTGCCCATGAACTCGGAGGTCAGCGGCGGCAGCACGATGCGGAACGCCTCCGGCAGAATGATGTAGCGATACACCTGCGCCTCGGTCAGGCCCAGGGCGGTGCCCGCCTGGAATTGGCCCCGCGGCAGGGACTGTATGCCTGCGCGCAATTGCTCGGCCACGCGTGCCGACCCGTAAAACCCCAGGCACAGCACGGCGGGCACGAACTGGCCCCAAGGCTGCGGCATCTGCTTCATCGCCAGGCCCCAGGCATGCGGCAGCAATTCCGGCAGCACGAAATACCACAGGAACATCTGCACCAGCAGCGGGATGTTGCGAAACACCTCTACATAGGTTGCGCCCAGCGCATTCATCAGGCGCGAACTGGCCGTGCGCATCACCCCCAGCCACGACCCCAGCAATAGCGAGAACACCCATGCGCTCAGGGCCAGCGCCAATGTCCAGCCCACGCCGATGAAGATCGTCTCCAGGAAGGTATGCACGCCGTCCGGCGACATATCCAGGAAGACGCTCCAACTCCAGTTGTAGTTCATGCCCGTCCCTTGATGGCGATGCCGGCCGCGCGGCTGGCGGCCGGCGTCTGGCCCGGCGGCAGCGGGACGCCCCGCGCCCCGCCGCCAGCCTGCTTACTCGTACGCCTTGGGGTCGCCGGAATCCGTCGGATTGGCCAGCGCGCGCTTCAGGGCATCGCTCATGGGGTACTTCAGGTTGATCTGCTTGGGCGGGATCGGCGAATTGAAGTACTTGTCGTAGATGGCGGCTACCTTGCCCGACTTGATCAGGTCGCGCACGGCATCGTCCACTACCTTCTTGAAGGCGGGATCGTCCTTGGGTTCCATGATGCCGTAGGGTGCCATTTCCAGCCCCTTGGTACCGATCACGAAGGCGTCGGGATTCTTCGACGAAGCGACCGCGCCATAGGCAATGCCGTCGTCGTTGGCCGAACCCGCGGCGCGGCCCGACTCCACCATCAGGATCGTCTCGGCCGTGTCCTTGGTGGGCGCCATGGTGATGCCCAGGTTGCCCTTGGCATTGAGCTGCGAGATCAGGCGGAAGGTCTGTCCGCCGGCTTGCGCGGCAATGGATTTGCCGCGGAACGACTCCAGGTTGTTGGGGTCGACGCCGCCGTCCTTGCGCGCCACCAGCACCACCTGTGCCACGAAGGTCGTGGGCGCGAACGACACCAGCTTGTGGCGTTCGAGGTTGTTGGTGGTGTTGCCGCATTCCAGGTCGATGGTGCCGTTGGCCAGCAGCGGGATGCGTGTGGCCGACGTGGTCGGGTTGTAGCGAACCTCAAGCTTCGGCAGCTTCAACGCGGCCTTCACGTATTGCGCGACTTCCTGGCAGATCTCCACCGTGTAGCCGATCGGCTTCTGGTTGCCGTCAAGATAGGCGAAGGGGACCGAGGTCTCCGGATGGCCCAGCGTGATCACGCCGGTTTCCTTGATCTTGTCCAGGCGGCTGGGGCCTTCGGCGTGGGCGGATGCGGCGCTGCCAAGTAGGGCCGCGGCGACGGAGATCGCAGCAAGTGCTTTCATCTGATTCCCTTGGCGCCGTTCGAGCGGCGCATGCTTATGTTCACGATCAGCGGCTCCAGCGTGGCTGAAGACCGCCTCGTCCCGCGATGAGCCCCGCGGCTGGCGAAAAGTATCAACTAGCGGTATGGTTTTATCCAGTTCCAATCGAGTATTCCTCTATACGGATTTGACATGGCCATTCCACGGATGGGCCTGAGGCACATCGAGGCGTTCCGCGCCGTCATGATGACCGGCTCAATGACCGCCGCCGCGCGGCGCGTGCACACCTCGCAGCCGCACGTTAGCCGCTTAATTGCGCAATTGGAAGCCATTACCCAGTTCGCCTTGTTCGACCGCAATGGCAGCCGCCTGACCCCCACTCAGGACGGATCGCGCTTCTTTCAGGAAGTGGAGAAAACCTTCATCGGCCTGGCCGGCCTGGAATCGGCGGCGGCCAGCATCCGCTCGTTCAGCGCCAGCCGCCTGAGCGTGGCCGCCATGCCGCGGCTGGCCGGCGGCCTGCTGGCGCGCATCGTCGCCGCCTTCAAGACGGAGTATCCGGACGTGATGGTGTCCATCCATTCCGGCAATGCCAGCACGGTGCACAACTGGATCAGTTCGGGGTTCTGCGACACGGGGCTGGCCATGCTGTCGGGAGACTCCCCAGGAATCCAGGTCGAACCCGTGCTGACGATGAGTTGCGTGGCGGTGGTGCCCAAGGGCCACCGCCTGACCAGGCTGAAGAAGCTCAAGCCCGCCGACTTCGCCGGCGAGCCGTTCGTGGCCTTCACCAGCGGCACCCCCCTGCGCGAAAAGATCGACGCCGTGTTCAAGTCTGCCAAGATCGAACGCCAGATCGTGGCCGAAGCCGGCCTGGGTTCGTCCATCTGCGCCCTGGTGGGCGCGGGCCTGGGGGTGGCGCTCATCAACCCGCTGGCCGCGCGCGAGGAATACGCCGCGCACAACGTTGAAATCCGCCCCTTCAGCCCCGCCGTGCCCGTGACGGTGGCGCTGTTGTATCCGCCGTACCACACCCGCACGCGGCTGGTCAGCGTGTTTTCACGCTACGCACACCAGCTCATGCTGGAAGAGATGGGGGACCTGAAGGCGCGGCCGGGGCGGTGACGCCCGCCCGGGTGTTTCCCGTTCTAGATCTTGCCTTGCTCCAGATACCGCTCGGCCTCCCCGGACTGCTTCAGCGCTTCCCATTGCGCCAGCGTCAGCTGGGGCATCTGGAAGTCCGCCTGCGGCCGACAGTACCAGCCCGGGTTGTGCAGGCGCGCCAGCAGGTCCATCGCCGGGCCATTCAAATACAGGTGTTCCCGGTCCGCCACCACGTCGTCACGCACGTGCATGGCCGCCACCTGCGCGACGATCAGGCTGCGGCGGTCGATGCGCATCAATTCATGCACGCGGCATTCGAACGCCACCGGAGACTGCGCCACCCAGGGCACTTCGATACGCCGTGATGGTGACAGCTCCAGGCCGGCTTCGCGGGACTCGTCCACGCCCGCCGGAAAATCCACGGCGGTCACATTCATGCGTCCTGCCTGCGGCGCGGAAACCAGGCTCACCGTGAACTCCCCGCGTTCGGCGATGTTGCGCGCCGTGTCCTTGGGCGCGTCGCCGCGCACCCCGATGCCGACGCAGATCAGCGGAGGATCGCCGGACATCAGGTTGAAAAACGAGAACGGCGCCACGTTCGTCGTCCCTGCGGCGTCGCGCGACACGATCCAGGCAATGGGCCGCGGCACGATGGCCGCAGTCAGCAGCTTGTAGCGCGCCGGGCCCGCCAGGTCATTCAGATCGATGAACATGGCTTATCCCCAGGCCCCTCAACCCCGGCCCTGCGTGGGCGCGGCGCCTTGCGCGGCCTTGGCGTCGGCAAAGGCGCGGTCGCTGCGCTTGCAGCGGCAGCGGCCAATCTGATGCAGCTCGATCAGGTTGCCCACCGGATCGCGCAGGAATAGCTGCATGAGCTCGGGCGCCGCGACGTTGTCCAGCTTCCAGTAGTCCACGGCGAGGCGCTGCAGTTCCGTCTCGGCCGCCGCGATATCGCGCACGGCCAGCGCCACGTGGTTTTCCACAGGATCACAGCCCGGGCCTTGGGAATAGGGCGAGGGGCCGTCGCTGCCCAGCAGGTGGATCTGGCAGTCATTGCCCATGTCCAGGAAGTACCCGGCGATGCCCGGAATCTCCCAGCGGCCACGGTCCGTGTCCAGTCCCAGCACGTCTCCATAGAACGCGCCCATGGCCGCGACCTTGTCCAGCGACATGCGCACGGCGTGATGATGCAGTTCCAGAACTTCCAGCGCCATTTGTCTCTCCTTGGTTTTCATCGGCCCGCATCCACGCGCGGCCACGGCTCGAATCTTGGTCCCGGACGCAACGCTGGGGAATGCCGCCCGGCGCAATCCAGAAGTGCATAAGACGCAACCCTGGAATGGCCGCCTCGTTTACCCGCCGCGCTATGCTTGGCCACATGAAACCGCTAGACCTGAACCTGCTGTTGACGCTGGACGTGCTGATCCAGGAAGGCAGCGTCGTCGGCGCGGCGCGCCGGCTGAACCTGAGCACCCCCGCCATGAGCCGCAGCCTGGCGCGCATCCGGGAAGCCGTCGGCGACCCTGTCCTGGTGCGCTCCGGTCGCGGCCTGGCGCCCACGCCCCGGGCGCTGGCGCTGCATGCCCAGGTTCGTCACGTGATCGAACAGGCGCAGGCCGTCTTCACCGCCTTCGGCGAGGACGTCAATCTGGCGACCCTGACGCGGGCCTTCACCTTGCGCGCCAATGACGTTTTCGTCGGGGGCTACGGCGGCCGGCTGCGCGAGCACCTGCGCCGCTATGCGCCGCGCGCCGTGCTGCGTTTCGTCTCCGAGGGCAATCATGACGCCGACGCGCTCAGCGGCGATGCCGACCTCTATATCGGCTCTTCCCAGAAATTCGGCGCCGACATCAAGGTGCAGACCCTGTTCACCACCGCCTTCTGCGGTCTGGCGCGCAAGGAGCATCCTATCTTCAAGGCGCCCATCACCCCGCAACGCTTCTGCGCCTATGACCATGTCAGCGTGTCGCGCCGCGGACGTGCGCGGGGACCGATCGACGACACCCTGGAAGAACTCGGGCTGGCGCGCCACGTCTCGCTGATCACGCCCACCTTCCATGCCGCCATCTTCGCCCTGGCCGATTCCGACCTGGTGCTGCCATCCATGCCCGAAAACCTCATGCCCGGCGTCGAACGCCTGGGCTTGAAGCTGCACGCCTTCCAGGTCCCGGTGCCGATGCGCCCGGTCACGCTCGTGCAGGCCTGGCCCCCGCGGCTGGACAGCGACCCCGCGCACCGGTGGCTGCGGCAGACCATCAAGCAGGTCTGCGGCACGCCTCCCGAAGCTCTCTCGACCCCATAAAAAGAGGGTTCCCGGCCTGTTTCTCTCCTGTATACTGCCTCACAATTGTTCAACAATCCTGGCATCGGATCCAGGAGGGTTTTCAGGAGGCAGGACATGTCGAATTACCCCGCGGCGTACCAGGTGAGCAAGGGTTCGGTATTGAATGTGGACCGGGATTTCTACCGGACACTCGTCGCCGACCCAGCGCAACGCAAACTCGTTGAATCGCACATCGTTCCTATCCGCAGCGGATTTGCCTGGAAGGTTCCCGCGGGCCATGTCTTTCGCATCGTCACGCTCGAAGGCCCGCAAGTGGCGGACTTCAATATGTGGAACCTGCACAATCCGCGCGAACGCATGTGGGCGTCCCGGACCCGCCAATTGCAGCAGGCACATGTCAGCACGCACGACCGCATCTGGTCCACGCTGCCGTACCTGCGCCCCATGGTCACGATCACCGACGACACGCTGGCCGGCTACGGCAAGGACAGCGATGGCGGACGGGTGCACGATCTGCTGGGCACGCGTTGCGACCCCTACGTCAACAAGCTGCTAACGGGCGAGGACTTCCACTTCCATTGCCATTCCAATCTGACACGCGCCGTGGCGCCGCATGGCCTGACGGAATTCGACGTCCATGATGTGCTCAACGTGTTCCAGGTCACCGGACTGAACGACGACGACAAATACTTCATGAAGGCATGTCCGGCCAAGCCAGGCGACTACCTGGAGTTCTTTGCCGAGATGGACCTGCTCTGCGCGATGTCGACCTGCCCCGGGGGCGATTTGTCCGTGCCAATGTGGGGCCCCGATGCGCGCGATCCCATCGACGTATGCCGCCCTCTGGGCGTGGAGGTCTATGCGTTGGACCCAGCCCTGCTGCAAGGCTGGACACCGCCCGAGGTTTCACCGTATAAGGGCGTCCACGGACTGCACCCTGAAAGGGTCGAGTGGAAATAACAACAAGAGGCGCCCGGCCACGCCGCGGCGCCTTGCAAGGAGCCCATGCCATCATGCCCGCCGAACGCGACACCGGAATCTCGATCGCCGAACGCATCAGCCACCAGCTGCGCGATGACATCATGGAAGGCAAGCTGCCCCCGGGCACGCAATTGGTCGAAGTCGATCTGGCCGCTGACTATGGCGCGTCGCGCAACACCATCCGTGAAGTCCTGCACCAGCTGGGCCGCGAAGGGCTGGCAACATTCATCCGCCATAAGGGGGTGGTGGTCCGCCGCATGGAACGCAAGGATCTGCGCGAGATCTACGCGGCCCGCCGCGCCCTGGAACTGCAGGCCATCTCCGGCAGCCTCCCGTTGCAGCCTGCGTTGCTGGACAAGATGCTCACAGCCATTGATGCGGCCGAACGCGCGCTTGCCAGGAAGAAATGGCGCAATGTCGGCACGCTGAGCCTGCAGGTGCACCAGCATATCGTCGCGCAGCTCGGCAGCCGTCTGCTGGACGAGTTCTTCCTCACGCTTTGTGCACAGCTACGCCTGGTATTTGCATCGGAGGTCGATGAAAGCCTTATCCAGACCCCCGACTGGATCGAACGCGAGCGCCGCATCCACGGCCTATTGGTGGAGGGCCGGCGCGACCTGGCCGCACAAGCGCTCGCTGACTATCTCGACGACTCCGAACGCACGCTGATGGCCGTACTGACGCGCCTGAAGCAGCAGGCCAAGTAGGACGCGCCGCGGGCCGACAAGGCCCTAGGCGCGCGCGTCTGCTACAGGTTCGGCATAGCTGCCGTCCTCCCGGTGCGTTTCCTCTCCGCTCAACGGTGGATTGAACACACAAACCAGGCGCAGATCGCCCTTCACTGCCCGAAGCACATGTTGATCGTTCTTGTCCAAGGCGTATAAGGTGCCCGGCCGTATGGCGTGCGTGGCGCCCGTGGCCACGTCCAGCACCTCGCCTTCGCCTTCCATGCAATAGTTTGCCTCGTAATGGTGCTTGTAGTGCAGGTGCAGCTCTGCACCTTCGAAGACTCGCGTTTCATGCACTGAATACCCGATGCCGTCGCGCTTGACGATCATGCGTCTGCTTTCCCAGCCCGGCCCGCGGGCGTGGCGTTCGGTGTTGGTGAGTTCGTCGCTGTGGATAACTATCATAGGTGGGATCCGGGAACAGTTGGATGAAAGTCGATGTCTGCGTCACGAGGATCCGAGGGCATCCTCAATCTGCATGGCTGCCAATAACAAGGCTCGGTCGCCGCGACGCAGGCCGGTCGCCATCAGGCCCACAGCCTGCGGCGTCGCCAGACCGCCTGGCAAGGAAATGCTGGGCAGGTCCAGGCGATTGGCAAATTCCGTCAGGCTGAATGCACGCGCGTTCTCGCGTAGATAGATGTCGTCGTCAGCCAGCAGCGCGACCGGCGGAGGCAGCATGGGCACCGTCGGCGTCAACACGGCGTCCGCGCCTGCGACAGCATCGTCGTACTCCCGGCGCAATTCCGCCAGCCGGCGTCGCGCAGCGATATAGACGTGCGCCGGCACTTGCGCCCCCAACAACATGCGTGGTCCCACGCGAGGATCGTAGCGAGCAGCGTCCGCCGCCAAACGGGACGCATGCAGGGCGTAGGCGTCGGCCGCGATGATCCCGCCGTCCCGCGCCACGCGGCCAGCCTGCGCCAGACAAGGCATCGGTATGCGGCGCAGCACAGCGCCGGCATCCATCAGGCGCTCCAACCATATGGCAAACGCGGTCCTGACGTCTGCGTCCAGCAGCTCCTCTACGTGGTCCGGCACCACGAACACCCTGCCTGTCAGCGGCTTCGCGCCGCAGTCGCCCGATGCAGACGCCGCGGTATCCCATGGCGCCAGCACCTTGTCCACACGCAGGCATTGAGCGGCGCTTGCAGCGATGATGCCGGGCACATCGAAGGTAGGCGACAGATACATCATGCCCGCGTCCTCGTATCGCCCATGCGACGGCTTGAAGCCCGCGACACCGCAAAACGCCGCGGGAATGCGTGCCGACCCGCTCGTGTCCGACGCTAGCGCTACGTTCACCATGCCCCGTGCCACCGCAACCGCTCCGCCGCTACTGGAGCCTCCGGCGACGCGCGGCACATCGGTCAACAGCGGCGACAACGGCGTGCCGAACCGGCCATTCAGTCCCAGCGCGCCATAGGCGAACTCGGTCATATTGTTCTGCGCCAGCAGAACCGCTCCCGCACGCCGCAGCCCACGCACCAGCGCGGCATCCCTGCTGGCCGCCGGCGCGTCGGCCAGCACCCGCGAACCCGCGTGCGTCGTCCACCCCCGCACATCGAAACAGGCCTTGACGCCCAGCACCATGCCGGCCAGGGGCTCGTCGTCCGGAGTTAGCGCGCGCAAAGCGTCGCGCGCCCGCGCTTCGGCCAACGCAACCTCGTCGCGGCGCGACACCATGGCCAGGGCGGCGCTCGCGGGGTCGGCCGCCGCCCGTTCCAGGCAAGCGGACACCGCGCGCAGCGCAACGTCGCGCCGTTCAGGAAACATGGACATGGCTTAGAAAGTCCTTGACGCGCGGGTCCGCGCTTGCCAACACCTCGGCCGGCGGCGCGTCCAGCAGCACGCGTCCACCCTCCATGAACACCACGCGATCGGACACCTTGAACGCGAACCCCATCTCATGCGTCACTGTCAGCATCGTCATGCCTTCGCGCGCGAGCGTTTCCACCACTTTGAGAACTTCGGCGACCAACTCCGGATCCAGTGCCGACGTTGGCTCGTCGAACAGCATGATGGAAGGGCGCATGGCCAGCGCGCGGGCGATCGCCACGCGTTGCTGCTGGCCACCCGAAAGTTGATGTGGATATTTGTGCGCGTGATCCAGCATGCCCACCTTGTTGAGCAGCACCAGCGCTTCGCGGCGCAACACCTCTGCGTTGCCGCGCCGGTGGTATTGCGGCGCCAACATGACGTTCTGCAGCACTGTCTTGTGCGGAAACAGGTTGAAGCTCTGGAACACCATGCCAATATCGAGGATGCGATCCCCAGGGCCCGCCTGCGCACCGGTCCGCGACGATCCCAGGAAGGGTTTGCCATGCAACAGCACTTCGCCGCCGTCCAGCGTCTCCAAGCCATTCAAGGTTCGTATCAAAGACGTCTTGCCCGAACCGGACGGACCGATGATGCTGATGACTTCCCCGGCCTTGACCGTGAGGTCTATGCCCTTGAGCACCTCATGGTCGCCAAAGCGCTTGCGGGCCTGCCGCACCTCCAGGGCGGGCGCGTCGCCCGTGGCCGTCAGTGCTGGTCCGGACTGTCCTTCCTGTATCTGCCGCCGCGCTTCTTCGTTCAATGCCAGCGGCTTGGGCGCGCGCCGCAAGATGTTCATGTGCGACTCCAGCCAGCCCAACAGCTTGTCGAACAGCGTGACGATCAGCACGTAGTACAACGCCACGGCCAGCATGGTCTCGAACACCAGGAAATTCTGCGTGTACAAGCGCTGGCCTACCAGCAGTATCTCTGCCAGCGAGATTACCGAGACCAACGACGTCAGCTTGGCGATCGTGATGAACTCGTTGCTCAAGGCGGGCAGGGCGATTCGCAGTGCCTGCGGAATCACGATCATGCGCTGGATGCCGGCATAGCGTATGCCCAACGCGCGCCCCGCCTCTATCTGCCCGCGCGGCACGCCCAGGATGCCACCGCGGTGGATCTCGGCGATGAAGGCCGTTTCGCTCACGACCAAGGCGGTCAGCCCGGCGTAGAACGGGTCCGACAATAGCGCACCTGCTGCGGGGAATACCTGCGGCAGGTTGTAGATGAACACCAGCAGCACCAACAGCGGCAGGCTGCGGAAGAACCAGATGTACAGACCCGCCAGACGGCTGATGAAAGGGTTCTTCGCTTGCTTGCCCAGCGCCAGCAGAAAGCCCGCCGCCACGCCTATCACCCACGTTGCCGTGCTCAGCTTTACCACCACCCAGCACGCCTTCCAGAAGTCGGTGTCCCAGAGCAGGCTGACGGCATAGTCCCAGTCGAAATGCATGGTCGCGGATCCTGTCGCGGCGTTAACGCGCCGGACCCGCCAGGGCGGCCTGGATTTCCGCGGCGGACGGTTCCTCCAGCCCGTAACGCGCCAACAGCGCCTGGTACTCGCCGCTGTCGCGTGCGCGCTGCAGCGCCCCGTTCAGCGCGCCCTGCAGTTCTTTCGATTCCTTGTTGATCCCCAGCCCGATCACGATCGGATAAAGCAGGGAAGTCGAGGTCACTTTCAAGCTGTCTTTGGACTGCGTCAGCATGCCGTGCACCACCGCGGCGTCCTCGATCATCGCGTCCGCCGCCTGCGAACGCAGCGCCATCATCGCCTCGGGAGAGGTCGGAAATTCCAGTACCTTGATCTCTCCCTGGCCCTTGGGCACGCAAGTCTCGCGCGAGACCTTCTGCAGCTTCGGCGTCCACGAGGCCCCCTTGATTGAGGCCACACGCTTGCCGCAGAGCGCCTCCGGCCCCGCAGGGGCGTACTGGCTACTGGCCAGCACCAGCAGCGATGCACCGGTCTTCAGGTAAGGAATGAAATCGATCAACTTGGTGCGCTCAGGCGTAACGTAAAGCGCCGACGCGACGGTATCGAACCGGCGCGCCCGCATGCCCAGGATCAGGTCGGGAAAGCGCGTGTCGACGAACACGGGCTGCAGGGACAGCTTGGACGCCAGCAGCCGGGAGAAGTCCGCATCGAAACCTGCGGGCTTTCCGCCTTCCATATAGGCATAGGGCGGGTAGGTGAGATCGGAACCTATCGTCAGGCTGTCTGCCTTGATGGTGCCGGCGCCAAACACCACGGGAGTTGCCGTGCACAACATGAACGCGGCCAGTGCGAGAGCGACGCCTCGACGCGACGCCACCAGAATCTGAGTGAGCATGTTTTTCCCTTGGAACGCCCTGAGAGCCGCGACCAGACTGAATCTGCCTATACCGGGAGGTATTTTTCGCATCAGGATTGTTGAACAATTTTTGCGATTTTCCGGCAACGCGAACACAGCGGATATGGGTATTTTCCCTAGCGTTTTCGCCAGGTGCGGCAGATTTCCCGGCTGTCGGCCCGTGCCCGCCGCACGACGAACAGGCGCGCGCAATGACGGCGATCGGAACCCGATCGACCAGGATCGTGCCAAGTAGGGGAATGGCTCGCGCAAGGCGAGCAATGGCCGTCTCTACGCAGCCAGTCAAGGGCCAGGGACTTCGGCCAAAGGCCGCTATCCGGACTGGCCCTTATCTCTCAGGACGCAGCGCCGCCGGACTTCGATACCCGCAGATCCAGCCACGCCACCAACAGCAAGCCGCCCGCCAGGCCCAGGTGCTCGAAAAACGAGTTGGCCGCCATGAAGCGCTCTTGCCCCGCGGGCATTTCCCAAAAGCGCAACGCGATGCCCGTCGCCACCAGCGTGAAGGCCGCCAGCGCCAAGGCGCCCAGCCAACGCAGCCGGCCGGCCAGGATCATGATGGAGGCCACCAGCTCCAACGCAATCACCAGCACGGCGAACAGCGGCTCGGGTGACAGGCCGAAGTGCGCCATTTCGCGCAGCGCTCCAGGAAAATCGGTGAGCTTCACCAAGCCTCCCTGGATGTAAGCGGCGCACAGCCCCAGATAAGCCAGGAAGCGGACCGCGGCCGCGCCGAACAGCGGACGAGCCCGGTCGGCCAGCCGCCGTTCCCATCGGAAGGAAGCATTCATTGCCTGTCCCCTCAGACGGCCCAGCAAGAGCAGCCCAGAGCGCCAAAAAAGCCCTGCAGGTCCGAGCTGGGCGCGTTCGACGCCCAGGCCCGGGCATGGTCATGTCCATGCAGACCGCAGGAGCTGGCGCACGCGCAGGCCGCCATATTGCGGTAGCCCAGCGAGTTGCGGCCGGCGCCGTCCGGATCGCCCCAGGCGGCATAGCCGCCAAACAACCGGGTAGGCGACCAGTCGGGCATGGCAGGTGGCAGCGGGTTGTCGTCCAGCGGCGCGAATTCGCCCGCGCCGTACACCACCCGGCCGCCCACCACCGTCAGGTCCGACGTCAAAAACGAAATCTCGTCCTCCGCGCAGCTGAAGTAGTCCTTGTCCGGCACGATGAAATCGGCAAGCTGGCCCGGTTCGATGCGGCCGCGCTTGCCTTCCTCGTTGGAGAACCACGCCACGTTCTCGGTCCACATGCGCAGCGCCGTCTCGCGGTCCAGGCAGTTGCGCGCGGGATAGAGGCGAGTGCCTCCAACGGTCTTGCCCGTGACCATCCACGACAAGGACACCCAGGGATTGTAGGAAGCAACCCGGGTCGCGTCGGTGCCAGCTGAAACCTTTACGCCGCGTTGCAGGATCTTGGCGACAGGCGGCGTGGCTTCGGCGGCTTTTGCGCCGTAGCGCTCAATGAAATACTCCCCCTGGTAGGCCATGCGGTGCTGCACGGCAATGCCCCCGCCCAAGGCGGCGATGCGGTCGATCGATTTATCGGAGATGGTCTCTGCGTGGTCGAAAAACCAGTTCAGCCCGGTCAGCGGCGTATCGCGATGCACTTTCTCGAACACGTCCAGCGCGCGCGCAATGGTCTCGTCATAAGTGGCATGCAAGCGCCACGGCCACTTGTTCTGCACCAGCACACGCACCACTTCTTCCAGCTCACCTTCCATTTCCGGCGGCATGTCCGGACGCTCGACGCGGAAGTCCTCGAAGTCCGCCGCCGAGAACACCAGCATTTCGCCCGCGCCGTTATGCCGGAAATAATCGGTGCCTTGCTTGTATTTCACGCTCGACGTCCAGTTGAGGAAGTCCTCTTTTTCCTGCTTGGGCTTCTGCGTGAAGAGGTTGTAGGCCAGCCGCACCGTCATCTGGTTGTCGTCGGCCAGCTTCTGGATGACGGCATAGTCGTCCGGATAGTTCTGGAAGCCGCCGCCCGCGTCGATCACCCCGGTAACGCCAAGGCGATTCAGCTCTCGCATGAAATGGCGCGTGGAATTGACCTGGTAGTCGAAGGGCAGCTTGGGGCCCTTGGCTAGCGTCGCGTACAGAATGGTCGCGTTGGGCTTGGCCAGCAGCAACCCCGTGGGGTTGCCCTGGGCATCGCGCATGATCTCGCCACCGGGTGGATTGGGTGTGGTCTTGGTATAGCCCACCGCGCGCAGCGCGGCGCCGTTGAGCAGCGCGCGGTCGTACAGATGCAGAAGGAACACCGGCGTGTCGGGCGCGATGGCGTTGATCTCCTCGATGGTGGGCAAGCGCTTTTCGGCGAACTGATGCTCGGTGAAGCCGCCCACCACGCGCACCCATTGCGGCGCGGGCGTGATGGCGACTTGGCGCTTGAGCATGGCCATGGCGTCGGCCAGGGAACGCACGCCATCCCAGCGCAGCTCCATGTTGTAGTTCAGGCCGCCGCGCACTACATGGGTATGGTTGTCGAACAGGCCAGGCAGGGCCGCTCGGCGCTTCAGGTCGATGACCCGCGTGCCTGTGCCGGCCAGCGCCATGACTTCGGCATCGGTGCCGACAGCCACGAACCTGCCGTCCTTGATCGCGACCGCGCTGGCCTGAGGCCTGGCGCGGTCCAGCGTGGTGATGCGGCCATTATGGAAGATGACATCCGGTGTTGCGTTGGACATGGCGGGAACTCCTTGGGAACTGGCGATGGCGTGGCGCCCCAACATGCCGTTGAGGGCCAGGGCGGAAGCTACACCGATAAGGTCGCGGCGGGTAGGCATACGAGGTCTCCTTGGGTGCAGGGACAGGTTCAGCTTTGTTCTTTATCCCGGGGCTGGCGGCCGGGCAGTTGCCCGAACACGTGGGCCACGGCTTTTTCCTTGTCGCAGGCGGCGACGAAAGGCGTTCCGTTGAGCAGCTGCCTGCCCACCGGAATGACCTGTTCGCCAACCAGGATGCCGAGCAAGCCGATCAGCGCCACGAGCGGCGGCGCGGGCGAACGGACTTGCAGCAAGCTGTAGACCACGCCGACCAGCAGTCCGGCGCCCAGGGAAAGCAGATAGATTTTCATGCGCGTCCTCGCGATATCAATAGGTGGTGAGTGGATGGGGTTCAGGCGTGCGTATCGGCCAGGAGGACCTCGGCGTCGTCCAGGGCCGTCAGGTGCAGGTCGATTTCGTCGCGG
Source organism: Achromobacter sp. D10 (assembly GCF_035282245.1). Classification (NCBI taxonomy): domain Bacteria; kingdom Pseudomonadati; phylum Pseudomonadota; class Betaproteobacteria; order Burkholderiales; family Alcaligenaceae; genus Achromobacter; species Achromobacter sp. D10. The sequence goes on along the minus strand of NZ_JAYJLE010000001.1, from coordinate 641,678 downwards.
ATGGCAGCGCCGTCGCCCAGGCCGATCTCCACGCCGTTGACTTCCAACCTGCCCTTGGAGGCAACCAGATAGCCGCGACGCCGGCCTCGCGCGAACCGATAGATGGCGGCTTCGCCCGCCTTCAAAGCCAGGGTGAGCACCCGCGCATCGCTGCGGATGGGCAACGCGTCTTCGTCGCCGTCGATGCCGCTGGCCAGCGTAAGGAACCGCCCCCTGCTGGCTTCGCGGGTAAAGGACTTTCGGCCCCAGCTAGGCGGCGCGCCGCGATGGTCCGGCTCGATCCAGATCTGGAACACGTGCGCGGGTCTGCCTTCCATATTGAACTCGGCATGCGTAACCCCGCTGCCCGCGCTTATGACCTGCACCTCGCCAGCGTTCGTGCGCCCCCGGTTGCCCAGGTCGTCTTCATGAGTGAGCGCCCCTTCCCGCACGCAGGTAATGATTTCCATGTCCGCATGCAGCGAGGGAGGAAAGCCCGCGCCCGGCGCTATCGTTTCGTCGTTCCATGCGCGCAACGCGCCCCAGCGCATGCGGGCGGGATTCTGGTAATTGGCGAAGGAAAAATGATGCTTCACGTCTAGCCAGCCGCGGCGGGCATGGCCCAGGCTTGCAAGAGGGCGGCGCTCAATCATCGCGCGTCTCCCAGGCCGGGCAATGGCAAATCGTGGCGACATGGTTCGTGTGGTTCATGAGCTAGCTCCCGCCGCGGTCCGTCAGTGCTTGAGGGCCAGGAAGTGATGCACTTCGGGCTTGTCCGGACCTATGTGAAAGCGCAGCGCTTCGGCCTGCAGATCGGCGTCGGCGTGGGAAACCCGGTGATGCTGGCGCAGGTGTTCGGCCCAGGATTCCACGAAGAACCACTCGACCACCCGCTGCGGATCGCCGGTATGTTCCACGACTCCCCACGCGTATGCTCCGTCGCGCAACCGCTCTTGCGACAGACGTTTCATGGCGTCGAGAAAGGCTGGCCGATCCTCCTGGCGGATGCGGTACTCAACCTGCACCAACACCGGCCCACGGTCATTGGCGACGGGCTCGGCCACCAGCGGCTCCGGCCAGTGGTTCGAGGCCTGAAGGTCCGCTTCACCAATGGGCAGGCGGGCACGGTGGAACAGCAGCGCAACCACGACCAAGCCGGCGGCGCTTACCGCCAAGGCGTAAGGCACGCCGATCTCCCGCGCGACCAGGCCCCAGCCCAAGCTGCCGGCCGCCATCGCGCCGTTGAAGACCATCAGGTACACCGCCAATCCGCGGCCTCGCACCCAGTTTGGCAGTACGGCCTGGGCCACGCCGTTGAACGTGGTGAGCGCAGTGATCCAACCCATGCCCAAAAAGACCAGCATCAGCACGGCCAGCCATTGGGGCGGCGCAAACACCAGCACGGCCATGACCGCCGCGCTGGCCACGGACGCCGCCAGCACCAGCCCGTCGGCATTCAGACGGGCGCTGAGCTTGGGCATGACCAGCGCGCCAATGATCGCGCCCGCGCCTACCGCGCCCAGCAGCACGCCGTAGAAGCCCGACGAGCCGCCCAGCATCTGCCGTGCCACCAAGGGCAGTAATGCCCAGACGGCGCTGGCGAACAGGAAGAAGACGGCTGCGCGCAATAGCACGCGATGCAGTTCCTTGCTGGCCCGCGTATAACGCAGCCCCGCGCGAAACGCCCCAAAGAAGTTCTCCGACAGCGCGCTATCGACGGTCGCGGGGCGTTTCCACCACAGCAACGCCGCAATGACGAACACGTAGCTCAGTACGTCCATTCCATATGTGACCGCCGCGCCAAAGCTGGCCAGGATCAAGCCGCCAGCCGCCGGACCGATGGCCCGGGCGATATTGATGCCCAGCGAATTCAGCGCGACAGCCCCCTTGAGCTCTTCGCGCGGCACGAGTTCGGGGACGATGGATTGCCAGGTCGGTCCCATCAGGGCGGCGCCAATGCCGCCGACGAAGGTCAGCGCAATCAGGTAGTCGACGGTCAGGGCGCCAAAGTGCGACAGCAGCAGCAGCGTGCCGCTGACACAGGCAAGCAGGACCTGCACGAATATCAGGAAACGGCGGCGGTCCAGGATGTCGGAAAGCACGCCCGCCGGGATCGCCAGCAGGAATATCGGCAGCGTCGCAGCCGTCTGGATCAGCGCCACGGCAGTAGGGCTGGCCGACAGGTCCGTCACCAGCCAGGAGCTGGCCACGTCCCGCATGAAACTTCCAACGTTGCCCAGCACCGTCGCGGCCCACAGCACGGCGAACACGGACTGGCGCAAGGGCGCAAAGGTGCCTGGCGCTTTGGTCTTTATTTCTGGCATGGGACTCTCCTAGATCGCGCGAGGCTGCTCCGGACTAAAAGTCCCGCCGCCCGCCGTACTCAAAAGCAAAAGCCGGGCTGCGCCGAGCATTGGTCTCGGCGGCCCGGCACGCGGTTTACTGAGCGGGGTTGGGGCCAATGCGTTCGCCGTGCTTGACGCGCTCTTCGAGCTTGTGCACATGCGTCACCGCATAGTCGATGCCCATGCCGTACGCGCCGGAGTGTTCTTTGACGATGCCGGTAACGGCGTCATAGGTTTCCTTGCGCGCCCAGTCACGCTGCCATTCCAGCATCACTTGCTGCCAGGTCACCGGCACGGCGCCGGCCTGCACCATGCGGTCCATGGCGTACTTGTGCGCATCCACCGACGTGCCGCCCGAGGCGTCAGCCACCATGTAGATTTCGTAATCGCCTTCGAGCATGGCGCAGAGCGCGAAAGTGGTATTGCAGACCTCGGTCCACAGTCCGGCAACGATGACCTTCTTGCGGCCGTTGGCAGCCAGCGCATCGCGCACGTTCTGATCGTCCCAGGAGTTCATGGAGGTGCGCTCCAGGATCTTGTGCTCGGGGAACACGGCCAGCAACTCAGGGTAGGTGTTGCCCGAGAAGCTGTCGGTTTCGACGGTGGTGATGGTGGTCGGGATGTTGAACGCGCGAGCGGCCTTGGCCAGGCCCACCACGTTGTTCTTCAGGGTCTGGCGATCGATGGATTGAACGCCAAACGCCATTTGCGGCTGCTGGTCGATGAAGATGATCTGGCTGTTCTGCGGGGTCAGGACTTCGAGGTACTTGTTGGCGGACATGGCAGGTCTCTCTTTCAGGAAAACTAGCGGGGAATAGGGTCGGCTAGGGCCGGTTCAGCGACCACCGGGAGTGCATCTGGAAGAATCCGGCACGCCCTGTTTGTCGGTGTGTTCATAGTAGGGAGAGGCCGTGGTCCTGAGAACCCGCAGCGCGGAATTCCATCCTTTCCATTTTTTGCATGATGCTGGCCGCGGACCGGGTTTTGCTGCGCCGCGTTCACCACCGTTCTTGTCCATGCCATAGGCAACGGCTATCATCGGCGCGAGCATTTCCCGAGAGCAAGAGATGAACAAGCTGCCAGATCTGGAAGGTTGGGCGATATTCGCCAAGGTCGCCGAGACCGGATCGTTCGCCAAGGCGGCGGCCGAGTTTTCCCTGTCGCAAGCCACGGTTTCCAAGACCATCAGCCGTCTGGAAGCCCGCATGAAAGCCACCCTGTTCCATCGCACTTCCCGCAGCATGACGCTGACCGAGTCCGGGTACGCGGCGCTTGAACGCGCTGCCCGCATCCTTGAAGAAGGCGAAGCGGTCGAAAGCGAAGTACGAGAAAAATCAACCAGCCTGTGCGGCAAGATCAGGCTGTCCGCGCCCATGTCTTTCGGCGTCACGCATCTGGCGCCCATGCTGCCGCCATTCATGCAGGCCAATCCCGACGTGGCCCTGGAAATCGAATTCAGCGACAAGCAGGCCGACCTGGTCTCGGAACGCTTCGATCTGGCCCTGCGGATCTCCAACCTGGTGGACTCCACGTTGCTGGCGCGGCGCCTGTGTTCCGTGCGCATCCTGCTGGTAGGCGCGCCGAGCTATTTCAAGCGCGCGGGGCGTCCCAAGCATCCCAAAGACCTCGCGCAGCACACCGCGCTGCAATACATGTATGCGCGCAATGGATCCAGCTGGCGCTTTCGCCATGAGAAGCATGGCGAGTTCTCGCAGTCCATGCCCGTGCTTCTGAACGTGAACAACGCGGAAGCCCTGACACCGGCATTGCAGGCGGGCATGGGGCTGGCCCTGCAGCCGGAGTTCCTGGCCTGGCAGGACCTGCAATCGGGCGCGCTGGAAACCGTCATGGACGACTGGCAAGTGGACCCTATCGCCCTGCACATCGTCACTCCCCCCGGGCGCCGGCGCCCGGCCCGGGTACAAGCCTTCATCGAGTATCTGGCCGAGCGCCTGACGGCCGAGCCCTGGGCCAATGATGTGCAGGTGTAGGTGATGAGCGCGACGACATTTACCCTGCCGCTGGGATACTCCGACGTCCCGGCAGGCCATATCGCAAGCGTGGTGACCGACCTGGAAATGCGCGCGCCACCGGCGCCTTCCCCGGACCGCCTGCCCGAGGGCCTGGTCTTGGCACCCATGGACCAAGCCGACCCCGGCGCCTTCCGCGCCTTGTTCCGCAAGATAGGCGCGGACTGGCTCTGGTATTCGCGCCTGCTGATGCCCGATGACGAGTTGGCCGCCATCCTGGACGACAGCCAGGTCGAGACCTTCGTCATTCGGCAAGAAGGCGAGGATATCGGCCTGCTCGAACTGGATTACCGGCAGCCGCACAGCTGCGAACTCACCTTCCTGGGATTTATCGCGGGACTTACCGGCAAAGGATATGGACGCGCCGTAATGAACGCCGCTGTCCGGATGGCTTGGTCGAAGGATATTCGCCGCATGTGGGTGCATACGTGCAGCTACGACCACCCGGCGGCGCTCGCCTTCTACATCCGATCCGGATTCCGCCCCTATGCGACTCGCATCGAGGTTCAGGTCGACCCCAGATTGACGGGCCACCTCCCGCGCAATGCCGCCGCGCATGTGCCCATCATCGAACCAAGGCCAACCGCGGAATGAAAAAAAGGGCTGCCCTGGAGCAGCCCTTTTTAACCTCGGACGGGGTCTTGCCGATCAGGCGTCGATATTGCCCGCCGACAGCGCGTGCGTCTCGATGAAGTTGCGGCGCGGTTCGACGTCGTCGCCCATCAGCGTGGTGAAGACTTCGTCGGCCGCGATGGCGTCCTCGATCTGCACACGCAACAGGCGGCGCACCTTCGGATCCATCGTGGTTTCCCACAGCTGATCCGGATTCATTTCACCCAGGCCCTTATAGCGCTGCTTGGAAATGCCGCGTTCGGCTTCGCTGCGCAGCCACTGCATGGCTTCACGGAAATCCGACACGGTCTGTTCCTTGCGCTTCTCGCCTTCGCCGCGCGCAACCAGCGAGCGTGCGCCGACCTTGCCGGAGAAGCTCTTGGCAGCCTTGGACAGCACGGCATAGTCGGAGCCGTTCACGAAGTCCGCATCGATGATGCTCACGCGCACGTTGCCGTGGTGCATGCGCTGCACCGACAGGCGATGGCGTTCCGTTGTTTCGTCGAACTGCGGCACGACTTCCACGCCGTTGCCGCTGACGGGGTCGCGCATGGCGTCGGCCAGGCGGCGGGCGGACTCGGCGGTGGATTCGGCCGTTTCCAGGTTGATTTCCACGCCTTCCGCCATGGCCGACAGCGCGGCCACGTCGAACACGCGCGACAGGCGCGCGATCACGCCGTCGGCGGCCACGTACTGGCGGGCCAGTTCGTTCAGTTCGTCGCCGCGGATGATATTGCCGCCCGAGATGATCTCGGCGTCCTTCAGCGCCAGCGACAGCATGAACTGCGCTTCTTCCTGGTCGTCCTTCAGATAGCGTTCTTCACGGCCGACCTTGACCTTGTACAGCGGCGGCTGGGCGATATACACGTAGCCACGCTGCACCAGCTCGGGCATCTGGCGGTACAGCAGAGTCAGCAGCAGGGTGCGGATGTGCGCGCCGTCCACGTCCGCGTCGGTCATGATGATGAGGCGGTGATAGCGCAGCTTGTCCACGTTGAAATCGGGACCGATGCTGGTGCCCAGCGCGGTGATCAGCGTGGCGATCTGTTCGCTGGCGATCAGGCGGTCGAAACGCGCCTTCTCCACGTTCAGCACCTTGCCGCGCAGCGGCAGGATGGCCTGGAACTTGCGGTCGCGGCCTTGCTTGGCCGAACCGCCTGCGGAGTCACCCTCGACGATGTAGAGCTCGCACAGCGCGGGATCCTTTTCCTGGCAGTCGGCCAGCTTGCCGGGCAGGCCAGCGCCTTCCAACACGCTCTTGCGGCGGGTCATCTCGCGCGCCTTGCGCGCGGCTTCGCGCGCGCGGGCAGCTTCGACGATCTTGCCGCACAGCGCCTTGGCGTCGTTCGGATGCTCCAGCAGCCAGGTTTCCAGCGTGCGGGCCACCGCTTCTTCAACAGCCGGACGCACTTCACTGGAAACCAGCTTGTCCTTGGTCTGGCTGCTGAACTTGGGCTCGGGCACCTTGACCGACAGCACGCAGGCCAGGCCTTCACGCATGTCGTCGCCGGAGGTCTCGACCTTGGCCTTCTTGGCCAGTTCGTTATCGGTGATGTACTTGTTGATGATGCGGGTCATCGCCGCGCGCAAGCCGGTCAGGTGCGAACCACCGTCACGCTGCGGGATGTTGTTGGTGAAGCACAGCACGCTTTCGCTGTAGCTGTCGTTCCACTGCATCGCCACTTCCACGCCGACCGGCACGCCGCCCGCCGAGGACTCGGTGGTGACCGAGAACACGTTCGGGTGCAGCACGGTCTTGCTGCGGTTGATGTACTCGACAAAGCCCTTCACGCCGCCGGAGAACGCGAAGTTCTCTTCCTTGCCCTGGCGCTGGTCGATCAGGCGGATCTTCACGCCATTGTTCAGGAACGACAGCTCGCGCAGGCGCTTCGAGAGAATCTCGTAGTGGTACTCGATGTTGGTGAAGATGATCGGGTCGGCCAGGAAGCGCACTTCGGTGCCGCGCTTGTCGGTCGTGCCGGTCACGGCCAGAGGCGCGACGCGCTCGCCCTGGCGGAACTCCATCTGGTGCACCTGGCCGTTGCGGCGGATAGTCAGCCGCAGCCATTCGGACAGCGCGTTCACGCAGGACACGCCCACGCCGTGCAGGCCGCCGGACACCTTGTAGGAGTTCTGGTCGAACTTGCCGCCGGCATGCAGTTCGGTCATGACGATTTCCGCCGCGCTGCGGTGGAATTCGTCGTCCTTGTGGATGTCGGTGGGAATACCCCGGCCGTTGTCGGTTACCGAGATGGAGTTGTCGGTGTGGATCGTGACGACGATATCGTCGCAGTAGCCGGCCAGGGCTTCGTCGATGGCGTTGTCGACGACCTCGAACACCATGTGGTGCAAGCCGGTACCGTCGGACGTGTCGCCGATGTACATGCCGGGGCGCTTGCGCACGGCCTCCAGCCCCTTGAGCATCTTGATCGAGTCAGCGCCGTAGCCGCTGTTCTCGGGAGTGGTGTTCTGCTGATCTGACATGTCTGTATCGATAACGCTTTAAAGAACGGCCTGGCGGCCGGACCGCCCACGAGCCCTCAGGCCCGCAAGCGGCACAAACCCACGATGGGTGCGGATCAAATCCGCATGGGCATGACGACGTACTTGAACTGGTCGTCTTCGGGCAGGGTGATGAGCGCCGACGCGTTGGCATCGGGCATGACCGACCACTGGATGCTGTCCACCTTGACGTTGGACAGCACGTCGAGCAGGTAGCCGACGTTGAAACCCACATCCAGCGGCTCATGGCCGTAGTCGATGTCGATTTCTTCCTGCGCCTCTTCCTGCTCGGCGTTGGAGGACGAGATCTTCATCTGGTTCTGCGCCAGTTGCAGGCGCACGCCCTTGAACTTGTCGGTGGTCAGGATGGCGGCACGCTGCAGGCTGCCCTGGAGCGCTTCGCGGCCAACCAGGAAGTGGCGCGTGTAGTTCGTCGGAATCACGCGCGTGAAGTCGGGGAATTTGCCTTCCACCAGCTTGGACACCAATTCCACGTCACCGAAGCGGAAGCGGATCTGGCCCGGCGCCACGTCGATGGAAACCGGCTCGTCGGAGTCTTCCAGGAGGCGCTGCATTTCCAGCACGGTCTTGCGCGGCACGATCACTTCGTGGCGTTCGCTGATGCCATCGGCTTCAGTCGAGCAATGCGCCAGGCGGTGGCCGTCGGTGGCGACCGCGCGCACGCGGCCCGGTTCGAACACCAGCAGCATGCCGTTCAGGTAATAGCGGATGTCCTGTTGCGCCATGGCGAAGTGCACCATGTTGAACAGGTGGCGCAGCGTGCGCTGCGGCATGGTCAGCGACACGTCCCACTGCTCGGGCTGAGCCACGGTGGGGAATTCGCTGGCAGCCAGCGTCTGCAGCGCAAAGCGGCTCTTGGCCGACTGCACCGACAACTTGTTGCTGGCCAAAGCCAGGCGGACGTCGCCCGTGTCCGGCAGGGCCTTCAGGATATCCAGCAGCTTGCGCGCCGCGACCGTGGTGGATTCGTTGTCTTGACCCACGCCGAAGTCGGCATGGGTGGTGATCTGTACTTCCAGGTCGGTCGCAATGAAAGCAACCTTGTTGCCTTCCTTGCGCATCAGGATGTTCGCCAGGATGGGCAGGGTATGGCGTCTTTCGACGATGCCCGCCACAGTCGACAGCGGTTTCAGCAATGCATCGCGTGTGGTTTGTACGAGTTGCATGTTCATCCTTTTAGAGTTTGTTCCAACACGTGCAGGGTATGGTTGAGCTCCGCTTGCTTGGCGCGGGCGTCGGAAATCTTGCGTACGGCATGCAGCACGGTGGTGTGATCACGGCCACCGAACAGATCGCCGATTTCCGGCAGGCTTTTCTGAGTCAGCTCCTTGGCCAGGTACATCGCCACCTGGCGCGGCAAAGCGATATTGGCGGGCCGGCGTTTCGAGTACATGTCGGCCACTTTGATCTTGTAGAAATCCGCCACCGTTTTCTGGATGTTCTCCACGGTGATCTGTCCGTTGGACACCGACAGCAGGTCCTTCAGCGCTTCCTTGCAGACATCCACCGTCAGCACGTCGCGGCCGTGGAAGCGGGCGTAGGCCAGCACCTTGCGCAGCGCGCCTTCAAGTTCGCGCACGTTGCTGCGCAGATGCTTGGCAATGAAGAAAGCCACTTCCTCGGGCATGGGCACGCCTTCGGATTCCGCCTTGCGCAGCAGAATCGCCACGCGCATTTCCAGTTCCGGCGGCTCGATGGCCACGGTCAGCCCGGAATCGAAGCGCGAGATCAGGCGGCTGTCGATGCCGGACAGCTCCTTCGGATAGGTGTCGCTGGTGATGATGATCTGCTTGCGCTGCGCCACCATCGCTTCGAACGCATAGAAGAATTCCTCCTGCGTGCGGTTCTTGCCGGAGAAGAACTGGATATCGTCGATCAGCAACAGATCGAGCGAGTGGTAGTAGCGCTTGAAATCGTCGAACGCCTTGCGCTGGTACGCCTTCACCACGTCGGACACGTATTGGTCGGCATGCACGTAGCGCACGCGCACACCCGTGCCGGCAGCCACCATCGCGTTGCCGATGGCATGGATCAGGTGGGTCTTGCCCAGGCCCACGCCGCCATACAGGAACAACGGGTTGTAGGACGTGCCCGGGTTCTCGGCCACCTGCAGCGCAGCCGCGCGTGCCAACTGGTTGGCCTTACCCGTCACGAAGTTCTCGAACGTCAGATCCGTGTTCAGGCGCGAGCGCTCGTACACGATGCTGGCTGCATCGGCATTCACCGCCTGCGCGGCCGCCGTCGTCGCGGGCGCGGCTACAGGCGGAGCGGACACTGCCGCAGGCGCTGGTGGCGGCGCTCCGCCTGAGGGCGAAGCAGCGGACGGATGCGTGGGCACGGCGGGCGCGGCGCGTACCGGGGCGACCGGCATGCGCGGCGCGGCGCCTTGCGTGGGCAACTCGAACAGCACCTGCACCGGACGCTCGAACCACTCCGCGGCCAACGCTTCGATCTGGTGGGAAAAGTTCTTGCGCACCCAATCCAGCTTGAACCGGTTGGGAGCGGCAACGCGCAGCACCGCCTGCGTTTCGTCGTACGCAAGCGGGACCAGCGGTCGTATCCACGCGCTGATTTGTTGGGGGGGGAGTTCCTGCTCAAGACGACTGACGCAGGTCTGCCAGAATTCTTTCATGTCGCTCTTATTCAAACCTCGATTCTACCTTGCCTGGGCTGGGGTTATCCACAGGGTAGGGCATAAGAGTCCACGCCCCCCGGTCTTAACTGTTTGACAAGACAGGGAAAACTTGCTGAAATGGTGGGCTTTTCCGAATTCTGTCTGTCAGAAGGTTCCAGAAAGAGCTTAGCCGCGCTTTGTTGGCAGTGGTTTGTAATGACTCCGCCGCCCACGCAACTGCCTCGTCTTAGCTTCTATAGGTCGCCCGGGATTTCCCCGGTCAGAGCCCCGTCTACGAGCTGATTTTTTGCACCTGTTGCAAAAATGCTCATTAGATACCCGCTTCCTGAATACGCGACCAGGAACCCTCCGGGCAGGTCCCTTCTGACTTTTGTTCTTTTTGTGGATCGTCCATGAAACGTACCTACCAACCTTCCGTTACCCGCCGCAAGCGCACCCATGGCTTTCGCGTGCGCATGAAAACCCGCGCTGGCCGCGCCATCCTGAACGCCCGCCGCGCCAAGGGCCGCAAGCGTCTGGCCGTCTAAGTCCTGGTTTTCCGGCTCGTCCGGAAACCTGACGCCTGATTTGCAGTCCATGCCGCGCTCCACGCTTCCGCCGGAGGCGCGGCTGCATCGCCCCTCCGAGTTCGCCGCTGCCCTCAAAGGCAGGCGTCTTGCCCGAGGGGCGTTCTTCATTGTGAGCGCGGCTCCCAATGATCTGCCTCCGGGCCAGGATGCCTGTGCGCGCCTGGGCCTGGTGATCGCCAAGCGGTTCGCCGCCCACGCCAGTACGCGTAACGCCATCAAGCGGGTCATCCGCGAGGCGTTCCGCCATCGGCGTCTGGGGTTGCCGGCAAAAGATTATGTCGTGCGCCTGCATAGCAAGGTTGCGCCCGCCACGCTCACCGCGCTGAAACGCGCGGCCAGAGCCGAAGTGGACGCTCACTTTGAGCGGATCGCGCGATGATCAAGGCTTTACTCATTGCCCCGATCCGGTTCTACAGGTTTTTCCTGAGTCCCTGGATCGGCAGGCAATGCCGCTTTACCCCGACTTGCTCGGCGTATGCGATCGAAGCGATCGAGCGCCATGGCGCCTGGCGCGGCTTCTGGCTGGCAGTCCGGCGCATTGGCCGCTGCCACCCGTGGTCGCCCGGCGGATTGGATCCGGTTCCGCCGGCCAAGGGAACCAATGGCCCCTCGTGCTGTTCCCACAGCCACCGCACCGAGCATGATTGACGCTAAACTGGCGGGCTTTGCTGGCCCGTATTCACTTCAGTAGGCACCATGGATATCCGACGAACCGTCCTCTGGATGATTTTTTCCTTCTCGCTGTTGCTCCTATGGAACAACTGGCAGATCCATAACGGCAAGCCGTCGCTGTTCGGCCCCACGCCGGCCGCCACCACGAGCGAACCGCAAGCCGCCGCGAACAACGCGACGCCCTCGGTGCCCAACGCGCCCGTGCCTGCAACGGCCACTCCGTCCGCGGTGCCCGGCGCCGCCGCGCCCGCTGCTGCGGCGCGCTCGGAAGAAGTCGTCGTCACGACCGATGTGCTGCGCCTGACTTTCGACACCATGGGCGCCCAGCTGGTGCGCGCCGAACTGCTGAAATACCCGGCCACCGGCCAGCCCGACAAGCCCACGGTCCTGCTCGACCGCGCCGCCGGCCTGAACTACGTGGTGCAGACCGGCGTGGTCGGCGCCCCCAACGGCCAGAGCTTCCCCACGCACCAGACGCCTTTCCGCGTTGTGTCCTCGGATCGCCAGCTGTCCGGCGACAACCTCGTGGTGGCCTTCGAAGGCGAATCGGGCGGCGTGAAGGTCACCAAGACCTTTACCCTGCACCGCGGCCGCTATGACATCGACGTGCGCCACGACCTGGCCAACGTCGGCGCCGCCCCGGTGTCGCCCGCCCTGTACCTGCAGCTTGAACGCGACGGCAACGACCCGGCCGACACGTCCAGCTTCTATCACACGTTCACCGGTTTCGCCGTCTACTCGGAACAGGACAAGTTCCAGAAGATCACCTTCAGCGACATCGAGAAGAAGAAGGCCAGCTACATCAAGCAATCGGATAACGGCTGGATCGCCGTGGTCCAGCACTATTTCGCCACCGCCTGGGTACCCCCGCAAGGCAAGCAGCGCACCAACGAGCTGCTGGAAGTGCAAAAGAACCTGTACGCCGCTCGCAGCATCGAAGCCGTAGGCGAGATCGCCCCTGGCGCGGCCACGCGCGTCGATTCGCACCTGTGGGTCGGCCCGCAAGACCAGAAGGCCATGGCGGCCCTGGCCCCCGGCCTGGAGCTGGTGGTCGACTACGGCTGGCTGACCATCATCGCCAAGCCGCTGTTCAAGCTGATGACGTGGCTGCACTCCATCCTGGGCAACTGGGGCTGGACCATCGTGGCGCTGACCGTGCTGATCAAGGCCGTGTTCTACCCCTTGGCCGCCGCCAGCTACCGCTCCATGGCTCGCATGAAGCAGGTGGCTCCGCGCCTGCAAGCGCTCAAGGAAAAGTACGGCGACGACAAGCAGAAACTCAATGCGGCCATGATGGAGATGTACCGCACCGAGAAGATCAATCCGCTGGGTGGCTGCTTGCCCATGGTGGTGCAGATCCCGGTGTTCATCTCGCTGTACTGGGTGCTGCTGGCCAGCGTGGAAATGCGCGGCGCGCCGTGGATCCTGTGGGTGCATGACCTGTCGATCCGCGACCCGTTCTTCATTCTGCCCGCCATCATGATGGCGACCATGTTCCTGCAGATCAAACTGAACCCGACGCCCCCGGACCCCGTCCAGGCCAAGGTCATGATGATCATGCCCCTGGTGTTCGGCGGGATGATGTTCTTCTTCCCGGCCGGTCTGGTGCTCTACTGGTGCGTCAACAACATCCTGTCGATCGCGCAGCAGTGGTCCATCACGCGCGCCATGCAGCGCAAGGCGGAAGCCGCGGCCAACCGCTGATATCCGCTTCCTGCGAAAAACCGGTCCCATGCGGACCGGTTTTTTTTCGCCCGCGCCCCGGTTATCAGGTCCATTCCAAGCGTTCTTGATAGTTATTATTTATCAATTTTTGTGAATCAATCAACTTCACATAGTAAGACAAGACCCCTATGATGTGTCGGAGATAGCCCCTTGGCCGGCAATGCCGGGGCTGTCCCAGACACAGCGCGGGTCCACTGCGGACCCCGCATTCCAGGTATTTCATAGGGAGTGTGCTATGACCGATAAGAAGCATCTGACCACCGCCGCAGGCGCGCCCGTGGCCGACAACAACAACACGCTGACCGCAGGCCCCCGCGGCCCGGCGCTGTTGGAAGACTTCTGGCTGATTGAAAAGCTCGCCCACTTCGATCGTGAACGCATCCCCGAACGCGTCGTGCATGCCAAGGGCTCCGGCGCCTACGGCACCTTTACCGTTACCCACGATATCTCCCGCTACACCCGTGCCAGCCTCTTTTCCCAGGTTGGCAAGCAGACTCCGCTGTTCCTGCGCTTTTCCACCGTGGCCGGCGAACGCGGCGCGGCGGACGCCGAACGCGACGTGCGTGGCTTTGCCATCAAGTTCTACACCGAGGAAGGCAACTGGGACCTGGTGGGCAACAACACGCCGGTGTTCTTCATCCGCGATCCGCTGAAATTCCCGGACTTCATCCATACGCAGAAGCGCGACCCCAAGACCAACCTGCGCAGCGCCACCGCCGCCTGGGACTTCTGGTCGCTCAACCCCGAATCCCTGCATCAGGTCACGACACTGATGAGCGACCGCGGCATTCCCGCCAACTTGCGCCAGCAACACGGCTTCGGATCGCACACGTTCAGCTTCATCAACAAGGACGGAGAGCGCTTCTACGTGAAGTTCCACTTCAAGTCGCAGCAAGGCATCGCCTGTCTGACCGACGAGGAAGCCGCGCAAGTGGTCGCCCATGACCGCGAAAGCTCGCAGCGCGACCTGTTCGAAAACATCGAGAAGGGCAATTTCCCCAAGTGGACGCTGAAGGTGCAGATCATGCCCGAGGCCGAAGCCGCGACCTACCACATCAACCCGTTCGACCTCACCAAAGTCTGGCCGCACGGCGACTACCCGCTGATCGAAGTGGGGGTTCTGGAGCTGAACAAGAACCCCGAAAACTATTTCGCGGAAGTAGAGCAGGCGGCCTTCACGCCCGCCAACGTCGTCCCGGGCATTGGCTTCTCACCGGACAAGATGCTGCAAGGCCGTCTGTTCTCGTATGGCGACACGCACCGCTACCGGCTGGGCATCAATCACCACCAGATCCCGGTGAACGCGCCACGCTGCCCCTTCCACAGCTTTCACCGCGATGGCGCCGGCCGCGTCGACGGCAACGCAGGAGCGACGCTGAACTATGAGCCAAACAGCTTCGGCGAATGGAAGGAAACACCGTCGGCAGGCGAGCCGCCGCTGGCCTTGGACGGCCAGGCCGCGGCGCGCTGGAACCATCGCGTGGATGATGATTACTACTCGCAGCCGGGCGCGCTGTTCCGCCTGATGACGCCGGCACAGCAGGAGTTGCTGTTCGGCAACATTGGCCGCCACATGGCGGGCGTGCCCGAAGAGATCCAGCGTCGACAGCTGGAACACTTCCGCAAGGCCGATCCGGCCTATGCCGCCGGGGTAGCCAAGGCGCTTGGACTGAAGCTGTAGTCCGCGACTACATCATGAGCAAGGCGGCCCGCAAGGGCCGCCTTTTTCGTTGATGCGATGCCGCTGCAGCGAAGAATCAGCGCTGCATGCCCCAACGCCTGACCGTGAAACGCTCAACGGTGTCGAACACCAGGTTTTCCACAAGCAGGCCAATGATCACCACGGCCGCCAGACCCGCGAACACACGATCTGTGTATAACTCGTTGCGGTTCTGGAAGATGTACCAGCCCAGTCCGCCCTTGCCGCTGGAAGCCCCAAACACCAGTTCCGCCGCGATTAGCGTACGCCACGCAAACGCCCACCCTATCCTCAGCCCCGCCAGGATGGCCGGCAGCGCCGCAGGCACAAGTATCTGCAGCACATAGCGCAAGCCGCTCAAACCGTAATTGCGGCCCGCCATGCGCAGGGTCTCCGATACCCCCAGAAAACCCGCATACGTATTCAGCGCCAATGCCCACAACACCGAGTGGATCAGCACGAACACCAGGCTGCCTTCACCGAGGCCGAACCACAGCAACGCCAGCGGCAATAGCGCGATCGCGGGCAGCGGATTGAACATGGCGGTCAGCGTAGACAGCAGATCGCGTCCGAAGCGCGTCGACACCGCTAGCGTGGTCAGCACGAAGGCCAGTGCCACGCCCGCCGCATAGCCTTGCGCCAATACACGCAATGATTGGCCGGCCCGCGCCAGCAACTCGCCGCCGGCGATCCCCTCCACGAAGGCCACAGCGGTTTGCGATGCGCTGGGCAGCAGCAGATCGTTATCGGTGTAGCGCGCCGCCAACTCCCAGATGGCGGCCAGCAACGCCAGTATCGCCAGCTTGCGCAGGCCGGCGTGTTGCCATAGGCGCTCGTGCCAGGGCAGGGGCGTCTCGGCGGCCTGCGGCGGCAACGGCGGCAGTTCGTACTCGGCTTCGGGGCGGACGGGCACGGCGCCCACGTAAGCATTGCTCATGCGTCTATCCCTCAGGCCGCGGCACGTTCGGCTGCTTGCTCCGCCGGCGCCGTGTCGAACAGCAGGTCGTGGATGCGTCTGGCAGCCGACTGGAAGGCCGCCGAGCCCTGGCTATGCAGCCCGAAGGCATGAGCATTCAGCTCCGCGCGCACACGTCCGGGATGCGGCGACAGCAGCAGCACTCGACTGCCCAGCACCAGGGCCTCTTCGATCGAATGGGTGACAAAGAGCAGCGTGAAGCGCACCTCTTCCCATAGCGCCAGCAACTCTTCCTGCATGCGCCGCCGGGTCAGTGCATCGAGCGCAGCGAAGGGTTCGTCCATCAGCAACACGCGCGGCTGCATCGCCAGCGCGCGCGCAATGGCCACGCGCTGCTTCATGCCGCCCGACAAGGTGTGCGGATAGGCATCGGCAAATGCAGACAGGCCTACCTTCTCCAAGTAGTGCATCGCGCGCTCGTCCGCCTCGCGCCGTCCCAGCTTGCGCGAGGCCACGAGCGGAAAAGCCACGTTCTGGCGCAGCGTTTTCCACGGTGGCAATTGGTCGAATTCCTGGAACACCACGATGCGGTCGGGCCCGGGTCCGCGCACAGGCTTGCCATCGAGGGCGATGCGGCCTTCGGTCGGGTCGATGAAGCCCGCAACCGCCTTGAGCAGCGTGGACTTGCCGCAGCCGGATGCGCCCAGCAGGATGAATCGCTCCGCATCATGTACCTCGAAACTGACCTGATGCGTGGCACGCACGCGCCGTTCGCGCGTCTTGTATTCGATCGACACCTTATCCACAGCCAGCAAAGGCGTGGCCTTTTCGGTGTTATCCACAGGGGCGGCGGCGCTCAGTCCCATCTCAGCTGCCTTGCGCCGTGACGGGATCGTCGAAGAAGTAGTCGCGCCAGCTTGCGGGCGCGTTCTTGATCGCGCCCACCTTGTGCATGAACTCGGCCAGCGCATAGGTGTTCTGCGGTTCCAGCTTGAACTGCACGTCGGGGTTCTTGATCACCTTGATCAGGAAATTGCGATCCAGCTTGGCGCCGGTGACGCGCAGATAGGTGTCCGCGGCCTGCTCGGGATTGGCGGCGGCGAATTGCGCGGCTTCCTTCAACGCAGCCTGGAACGCCTTGTAGGTCTTGGGATTGTCCTTGCGGAATTTCTCGGTCGCAAACAGCACCGTCGACGAGCTGGGTCCGCCCAGCACGTCATAGGAATTGAGCACGATGCGCGCCTTGGGATTTTCGGCCAGCTCCTGCTCCTGGAAAGGCGGATTGCCGAAATGCCCCGTGATTTCCGTGCCGCCGGCGATGATGGCGGCTGCCGCATCCGGATGTGGCAAGGCAACGGATATCTTGTCCAGCTTGTTGAACTGCGCATCGCCCCACAGTTTGGCGGATGCCAGCTGCAGCACGCGCGATTGCACCGACACGCCTACCGCCGGCACTGCGATCCGGTCCTTTTCGGTGAAATCCGCAATCGTCTTGACGTTGGGATTGTTGCTGACCAGGTAATAGGGGAAGTTGCCCAACGAAGCCACGCCCTTCACGTTCTGCTTGCCGCGCGTGCGGTCCCAGATCGTCAGCAGCGGCCCCACGCCGGCCCCCGCGATATCCACAGCGCCCGACAACAGCGCGTCATTCACGGCCGAGCCGCCAGACAGCTTGGCCCATTCGACCGAGATATCCACACCTTCGGCCTTGCCGTGCTTTTCAATCAACTGCTGGTCGCGCGCCACGTTCAACAACAAGTACACGATGCCGTACTGCTCCGCAATGCGGATGCGGCCTTCGGCCATGGCTGGCGTGGGCGAAGCCAGGGCCAGTACGGCAAGTATCAGCGCCAGGCCCGCGCCGGTGGCGGTCTGGACCAAGCGATCACGTAGAGCGGAAGAAAAACCCATGGCGTACCCTGTGGATAATTGGTTTGCGCGAAATTGCAGCGGCCCCGAAATCAAAAGGGCGTGTCGCCTTCGATCGTGGTGCGGTACAGCTTGCGGCGCAGGTGATCCGGCGTGCCGCCGGCCAAGTGGATCAGCGACCGGTTGTCCCAGAAGACCAGGTCTTGCGGCTGCCACTGATGGCGGTAGATGTGTTCGGGCCGGATGCTGTGGGCGAACAGTTCGTCCAGGATCTGGCGGCTTTCGTCGTCAGGCAGGCCGACAATGCGTGTCGTGAAGCCTTCGCTCACGAACAGGGCGCGGCGTCCCGTTTCCGGGTGCGTCCGTACCACCGGATGCACCACCTCCTGCACCTGCGCGACCTGCTGCGCGCTGAGGTTGGGGCGCCAGGCGCCTTCCTTTTGCAGTTGGCCGTATTTGGCCAGGTAGGAATGCACGGCGCGCTTGCCCTCGATGGCATCGCGCAAGGCCGCGGGCAGGGTGTCGTACGCTACATGCATGTCGGCGAACAGCGTGTCGCCGCCTTGAGAAGGTAGTTCCTGCGCATGCAGCAGCGACCCCAGGCTGGGCAATTCCTTGTACGAGATGTCCGAATGCCAGTACTTGCCGGCGTCGCCCAGCCCTATTGGCTTGCCGTCCTCAACGATGTTGGAGACGATCAGGATTTCGGGGTGCCCGGGCAGATGGAACTGATGCAGCACATGGATCATCAGCCGGCCGAAACGGCGGCTGAAGTCGATGTGCTGTTGCGGCGTGATGCGCTGGTCGCGGAACACCAGCAGGTGGTGATCCAGATGCGCGCGATGCACCTTGGCGAAATCGGCTGGTGCCAGCTCGCGCGACAGATCGATGCCGACGATTTCAGCGCCCGTCACGGCTTCAAGCGGACGAATCGAAAAATCTTGCGTCGCGGGTTCGGCATACGCCTCGGACCGGCGCAGCGCGTTGCTCTGGGACATGGATCGCTCCTTGCGCGAATGCCGCCGGCCAGGCCGGCTCAGGAACGATCCATTATGAAAACGCGCAACCCCTACGCAAACGAATTATTCGGCCTTTGTTCAAGCCTGCGCGTCATATGGCGCGCTATCGCATTGCAGCTATAAGCTTATCCGCGCGAGGGGCTCCCGCCATGCGCGGAGCACCGGAAACTGCCTGTGCCAGGCCTGTGGATAAGTCTTGGGATAAGCCTGGTGGCAAGCCAGGGAAAAGCGGTGGATTGTCAGGGGATATCCCGGTGGATACCCGGTGAATAGCAGGTGGACAGCCTGTGCATAACAGGCCTCCAGCATGAAAAAAGGCGCGGACCGCCGAGGGTCCGCGCCTTTTAAATCAATGACTTGCGCTGATCAAGCCTTAGGCAAGAATGCCTGCACCAGCTTCACCCAATAAGTTGCGCCCACCGGCAGCAGGGCGTCGTTGAAGTCGTAATTCGGGTTGTGGAGCTGGCATGGACCCATGCCGTGATAGGTTTCCATGCGGTGGTCGCCATCGCCATTACCCAGGAACAGATATGTTCCCGGCACCGACTCAAGGAAGAAAGAGAAGTCCTCGGCGCCCATGAAAGGCGGCATTTCGCGCTGCACGTTTTCAGCGCCGAACGCGTCTTCGGCCACTTGGGCGGCAAAGGCGGTTTCCTTTTCCCAATTGACCAGGGGCGGATAGGCGCGAACGAAATCCAGTTCGCCCGTGCCGCCGTAGACTTGTGGCAAGGTAGTCGCGATGCGGCGCATATCCGCCTCGATCTTGTCCAGGGTCTCCACCGAGTAGGTCCGCACGGTGCCGCGTAGCACGGCCTCGCCCGGAATCACGTTGTAGGCATCGCCCGCGTGGATCTGCGTGATCGACAGCACCGCCTGCTCCAGCGGATTCTTGCTGCGGGAAATCACCGTCTGCAACGCATGCACCATGTCGGCCGCGACGATGATGGGGTCGACCGAGGCATGCGGCTGCGCCGCATGGCCGCCCACGCCCTTGATGACGATGTCCCAGCGGTTGCTGGAGGCCATCGTCGGCCCTGCACGGAACCCAAACTGATTGACCGGCATGCCAGGCATGTTGTGGATGCCGAATACCGCATCGCAAGGGAATTTATCGAACAGCCCGTCCTGCATCATGGCACGCGCGCCGGCGTTGCCGCCTTCCTCGGCCGGCTGGAAGATGAACACCACCGTTCCATCGAAATCGCGATGCGTGGACAAGTACTGCGCCGCCCCCAGCAGCATGGTCGTGTGCCCATCGTGGCCACAGCCGTGCATGCGTCCACTGATGGTCGATTTGTGGGCAAATCGATTGTGTTCGGGCATGGGCAGCGCATCCATGTCGGCACGCAGGCCGATAGTCTTCTTGCCGCTCCCGGCGCGCAAAACGCCGACCACACCAGTTTTCCCCAGCCCGGTGTGGACTTCCAGTCCCCAGCCGCGCAAGCGCTCCGCAACCAGCGCGGACGTGCGCGTCTCCTGGAAAGCCAGCTCGGGATGCGCATGGATATCCCGTCGCAACGCGGTGAGGTCGCCGTGGGCGCGTTCGATTTCGTCTATGGTTTTCATGGCTGTGGATAAACCGTAAGAGTTGAAGTCAGTAGCCTGCCGATACGGGAATTCTCGCTGTCTGGCCCTGCGAGGTCCAGTGGATGCGCCATCCTGGCTAGGCCATATCGTTCAGATGGCAAGCGCTGAACTGGCCGGGCGCGACCTCCCGCAGCAGCGGCCGCTCCGTTTTGCAACGGGGCATGGCATGCGGGCAACGCGGGTGGAACGCGCAGCCCGCAGGCGGATCCAGCGGCGAGGGCAGTTCGCCCTTGATGGGCTGGTATGCGCGCCGCCCCGGCTGCAGCGTCGGCAATTCCTTCAGCAGGGCCTGCGTGTAAGGATGGTTGGCGTGCTGGAAGACCGTGTCGGTGGGCGCCAGCTCCACGACGCGGCCGAGGTACATGATCGCCACGCGGTCCGATATGTGGCTGACCACGCTGAGATTGTGGCTGATGAAAAGATAGGTCAGGTCCAGGTCGGCGCGCAACTGTTCAAACAGATTAAGCACCTGCGCCTGGATCGACACATCCAGCGCGGCAACCGCCTCGTCGCAGACGATGACCGATGGCTTGAGCGCCAAGGCCCGCGCAATTCCTACGCGCTGCCTCTGGCCGCCGGAGAACTGATGGGGATAACGCTGTGCAAAAGCAGGATCCAGTCCCACCTGGCGCATCAAGCCGGCAACGTACTCGGCCTTGTCGCGAGAGCGCACCAGGCCATGCGCCACGGGCGCCTCGCCGATGATCTCGCGCACGCGCATGCGCGGGTTGAGCGAAGCGTAGGGATCCTGGAAGATCATTTGCACGCCAAGCTCGTAGGCCCGCCGCTCCTGACCCGTCATGGCCTTGACCGGCTTGCCCTTGTAGC
The DNA here is from genome assembly GCF_035282245.1 of Achromobacter sp. D10. Lineage (NCBI taxonomy): Bacteria > Pseudomonadati > Pseudomonadota > Betaproteobacteria > Burkholderiales > Alcaligenaceae > Achromobacter > Achromobacter sp. D10. The sequence continues at coordinate 620,670 of NZ_JAYJLE010000001.1, read as the reverse complement.
TCACCTCGCCCGCGGTCGGCGGCAGAATGCCCGACACGATGCGGCCCAGCGTGGACTTGCCGCAACCTGATTCGCCCACAATGCCGATCACTTCGCCAGGGCGCACGTCCAGGTCCACACCCGCCACTGCATGCACGACCTGCGTCTTCAAACCCGCGCCCAGCAGATTGGCAATGCGGCCCGCCAGGTCCACAGGCTGCACAAAGCGCAGCTCGACCTCGCGCAGCGACAAGATGGGAATGGCGGGATCGCGTTCTGCGGCGTTCATTTGATGTCTGGCCCTCCGGCGTGCCAGCAACGCACCCATTGCGCCGGACGCACCTCCACGGGCTGCGGTTCGACCAGACAGGCTTCGGTCGCGCGCGGACAACGGCCGCGGAACGCACAGCCTTGCGGCAGGTTGAGCAGCGATGGAGTCATGCCGGGAATCGGAACCAGCGGCCTGCCGCGGGATTCCGGCGTGGGAATGGAAGCGATCAAGCCATGCGTGTACGGATGCATGGGATGGCTGATGACGGCCTGCGTGGTGCCGGTCTCCACCACGCGTCCCGCATACATGACCGCCACGCGGTCCGCCAGTCCCGCCACCACCGCCAGATCGTGAGTGATCCAGATAAGCGCGGTGCCGGTTTCCTGGCAGAGCTTCTGCACTTCGAACAGGATCTGCCCTTGTATGGTTACATCAAGCGCCGTGGTGGGCTCGTCCGCGATGATCAGGCGTGGCGAATTCAGCAGCGCAATCGCAATCGCCACCCGTTGCCGCATGCCCCCCGACAATTGATGCGGGTATGCGCGCAGGCGCTCTTCCGGCGACGGGATGCCCACCATGGCCAGCGTCTGCAAGGCGCGCTGGCGCGCCTGCTCGCGCGAGGCGTTGCCGTGCGCCTGCACCGCCTCGATCATCTGCGTATCCACGCGCAACACGGGGTTCAGGGTCATCATCGGATCCTGGAAGATCATCGCGATCTCCTGGCCCCGGAGCTCGCGCCAACGCGCGGGCGTCGCACTGCGCAGATCTTCACCGTTGAAACGCAATGTACCGTCGACTATGCGGCCCGGCTCGTCCAGCAAGCCCATCAGCGAAAAGCCGGTAATGCTCTTGCCCGATCCCGATTCGCCTACCAGTCCCAGGATCTCGCCCTGCGCCAACGTCAGGTCCACGCCATCCACCGCTTTCACCACGCCGTTACGCGTGAAGAAATGCGTCTTCAGGCCTTGCACCTCCAGGATGGGCGCCGAACTGGACGAGGACTTATCCACAGATGTCTGCATCGCGCCGGCCTCAGTTCGCATGGCGCGGGTTGAGCACATCGCGCAGGTGATCTCCCACCAGGTTGATGGCGATGATGGCCAGCGCCAGCGCAATGCCCGGGAAGAAGGAAATCCAGTATTGGCCGGACAACAGGTATTCGAAGCCGTTGTAGATCAGCATGCCAAGCGACGGCTCGGTCACGGGCACGCCCACGCCCAGGAACGACAATGTGGCCTCCAGCGCAATCGCGTGCGCCAGGTCAATGGTGGCGATGACGATCAAGGGCGGCATGCAATTGGGCAGCACGTGGCGAAACAGCACGCGCCCCCAGGAAAGCGACATGCAGCGCGCTGCTTCCACGTATTCCTTGCCGCGCTCGACCAGCGCGGCGCCGCGTGCGGCGCGCGCGAAATACGCCCACTGCACCACGATCAGCGCGATGATCACCTTATCCACACCTTTGCCCAGGATCGCCAGCAGCATCAATGCGACCAGGATGGCGGGAAACGACAACTGGATATCCACAACCCGCATCAGCAAGGCGTCGATCCGCCCGCCAAAATACGCCGCCACCAAACCCACCGTAGCCCCGATTCCGAACGCTGCCAACACCGACACACTGGCCACAAGCAGACTGGTGCGCATGCCATACAGAATGGCCGAAAACAGATCGCGTGCCAGGCCGTCCGTACCCAGCCAGTAGCGCATGCTGCCATCGCCGCTCTCGGTGCCCGGTTTGAGTTTGGAGTCCATGATGTCCAGCGTCGCCAGGTCGTAGGGATTCTGCGGCGCAATCCATGGCGCAAGCAGTGCCGCCCCCACTATCACGACCAGCATGACCAGGCCCAGCGTCGCCAGCTTGCTGGCGAAGAAGTCCGACAGAAAGCGGCGCCAAGGCGTCTGCTCCTTGGCCTGGACCGGCGGCGAGGCCGCAGTGGCAGGTGTGTTCATCGGCGGCTATCCAAGCGTACGCGGGGGTCCAGCACCGTGTAGATGATGTCCACCACCAGATTCAACATGACCAGGAAGAACACGATCAGCAGGAGATACGCCACCACCACCGGACGGTCCAGGTTGATGATGGAATCGATCAGCAGCTTGCCCATGCCTGGCCAGGAAAAAACCGTTTCGGTAACGACTGCGAAAGCCATCACCTGGCCGAACTCCAGCCCCGCCACCGTCACCACGGGAATCAGGATGTTCTTGAGCAGGTGCACGCCGAGCACGCGCTTTTCAGACAGGCCCTTGGCGCGCGCGAACTTGATGTAGTCCATCGGCAGGGCTTCCCGGGTGGCCGCCCGCGTCACGCGGATGATCATCGCGCACTTGGCGAACGCAATCGTCGCCGCGGGCAACGCCAGGCTGAGCCAGCCGTCGAAGGTCAGCACGCTGAGCTGCAGCGACCCGATACTGACGGTCTGTCCGCGTCCGCCCGCCGGCACCCAGCCCAGGATCACCGCGAACACCATGATGAGCATCAGGCCTACCCAGAAATTGGGCAGCGAGAATCCCAGCACCGAGCCCGTCATGATGGCCCGTGAACCGACCGCCTTGGGCTTGAGGCCTGCCAGGATGCCAAGCGGAACGCCGATCAGCACCGATAGCAGCATGGCCACACAGGCCAGCTCCACGGTAGCCGGCATGCGTTCCAGGATCAGCCTCATGGCCGGTTCGCCCGTCAGGAAGCTGTTGCCAAAATCCCCACGCACCGCCTGGCCCATGAAGATCAGGTACTGCCGCCACAATGGCAGGTCCAGCCCCAACGATTCGCGCACCGCTGCGCGCTGCGCTTCGGTCGCCTCGGGGCTCGCCAGCATAGAGACCGGATCGCCCACCATGTAGATACCGGCAAAGACCAACGCCGACATGACGAGCATGACGACGATGGTCTGCAGCAGCCTTCTTACGATCGTTGCAAGCACTAGAACCTTACTTCTTCAGCGTTGCAAACTGCGCAAGCGTGACCTGGTCGGGCCGGCCTTGATAGCGGATGTCGCTCTTCATAGCCCACACCGACAGTTCGAAATGCACGGGCAGCATGGCGTAGTCGTCCATGGCGATATTGCTGGCCTTGGACAACAGATCCGCGCGCTTGGCGTCATCCATGGTCGACGACGCTTCCTTCACCAGCGCGTCCATCTTGGGATTCGAATAGCGGCTGCGGTTGGTGGTGCCCAGACCCGCTTCCGGGTTACGCGTCACCAGCAGCGAAGTCAGCGCGTTGGACATCTCGCCGCTGGTCACGGACCAACCCGCCAGATAGGCCGAGAACGCGTAGCTGTCCCGGTTCTTGAAGAACACCGGGGGCGCCATCGCATCCACGCTGGTCTTCACGCCGATGCGGGTCCACATCGATGCAATCGCCTGCGCCACCTTCGAATCATTGACGTAACGTCCCGACGGCGAGCCCAGTGTGATGGAAAATCCGTTGGGATAGCCTGCCTCCTTCAGCAGCGCCTTGGCTTTCTCCACGTCGGCCTTGGGCGCCTTGGAATGTTCCTTGCTGGAACCGAACATCGGGTAGGGCAGCAGATTGCCCGCGGGCAGCGCCACGCCCCCCATCACACGCTCGACCAATGCATCGCGGTTGATGGCCAGGGACAGGGCCTCGCGCACCCGCTTGTCCTTCATCGGGTTTTTCTCCGTGCCCTGCACGCCGGGCGAGGGCTCGGCGAACTGGTCCAGCGCCACATACACGACGCGCACCGATGGCGTTTCCTCTACATATAGCTTCTTGTCGCCTTTCAGCTTGGGCAGGTCATCGGTCGGAGGATCCTCGATCATATCGACGTCCCCGGCAAGCAGGGCCGCCACGCGCGCGGCGGCATTACTGATCGGGCGGTAGACCACGCGATCCCATTCGGGCTTCTTGCCCCAATAGTTGTCATTGCGCGCCAGCACGAATTCAGCGCCACGCTTCCATGACACAAACTTATAAGGACCGGTGCCGATCAAACCGTCGCCGCTATTGAGTTCCGTGGTCGTCTTGCCTTCCGCGGCGGGGCCGGACGCAGCTTTCTTCGACATGATGGGCAATTGCGCCAGGTTGACCAGCAGATTAGGCGCCACGTCCTTCGTGGTGATGCGCACAGTGCTGGGATCCACGGCTTCGGTTTTCTCGACCGAACCCAAGTACAGCGTAAATGGCGAAGGGCTGTTCGGTACCTTCGGCACACGCGCATAAGTGAAGACCACGTCTTCCGCCGTGAACGGCGTGCCGTCGGAGAACTTCACATTGGGACGCAGCTTGAAAGTCCAGACCTTGCCGTCCACGGTCCAGGACTCGGCAAGCGCGGGCTGCGGTTTTAGCTGCGAATCCGTAGCGACCAGCGTGTCGAAAATGGTCTGGGAGATCTGCGTATTGGGCGTGAGCGCGTGATACTGCGGATCCATGGAGGACGGTTCGGTCTTCAAGGCGATCACCAGATCGCGGGCCATAGCCGAACTGAATGTGCCGAAGGCCAACATTACCGCGGCCGAGCCGCAGGCCAAGACACGCGAAAACCGAGATGCCATTGTGATCTCCCAGGATTGTTTCGGGTTTTGAACCTCCGGGCCACATTAACCAGCAAACAAGGGACGGCGCAACAGTTATATTCCCTTATTGTTCTCGCCTTGCCTTGCCCGAAATATGTCCGCCTACGCCCCCATTGCCGCCATTGCAACCGCCCCCGGAAGAGGCGGTATCGGCGTCGTTCGCATTTCCGGCGCGGACCTCTCCGAACTGGTGCGGCGCCTGTTCCAGCGGGAACTCACACCGCGCCATGCGCATTACCTGCCATTCAAATCGGGCGCTGGCGAATTGCTGGACGAAGGCATCGCCATTTACTTTCGCGCGCCGCATTCCTATACCGGCGAAGACGTGCTTGAACTGCAGGGACACGGCGGGCCCGCCGTGCTGCGCCGCGTGCTGGAAAGCTGTCTCGCCGCCGGCCGCGACCTCGGCATCCGGCTGGCCGAGCCCGGCGAATTCACGCGCCGCGCCTTTTTGAACGACCGCATGGACCTGGCCCAGGCCGAAGCCGTGGCCGACTTGATCGAGGCCTCGTCGACGGCCGCCGCGCGCGGCGCCATGGCGTCGCTGTCGGGGGAATTTTCGGCACGTGTCAATGATCTGTCGGATCGCATCATCCATTTGCGCATGCTGGTAGAGGCCACCCTGGATTTCCCTGAGGAAGAAATCGACTTCCTGGAAAAGTATCAGGCCCGCCCCACCCTGGAAGCGCTGACCGCGGATCTCTCCAAGCTGATCGCGCAAGCCCGTCAGGGCGTAATCCTGCGCGAAGGCCTGCACGTGGTTCTGGCCGGACAACCCAACGTGGGCAAGTCCAGCCTGCTCAACGCGCTGGCCGGCGACGACATTGCCATCGTCACTCCGATTGCGGGCACGACCCGCGACAAGGTCGTCCAGGAAATCCATATCGACGGCGTCCCCCTCCACATTGTCGACACGGCAGGTCTGCGGGAAACAGAGGACACCGTGGAGAGCATAGGTATCGCACGCACGTGGCAGGAAATCGAGCGCGCCGACGTTATCCTTCATTTGCAGGATGCCACCCAGCCAGGCGACGAGCTCGACGCCCAGATCACCGCGCGCCTGCCGCCGCGCACGCCGGTCCTGAAGGTTTTCAACAAGGTGGACTTGTTATCCACACCCTTCGCCGCCGGCCCTCAGGAACTCGGCATATCCGCCAAGCGCGGCGCAGGCCTGGACGCGTTGCGCGCCGAATTGCTGCGCATCGCCGGCTGGAACCCCGGGGGCGAATCTCCCTGGCTGGCGCGCGAGCGGCATCTGCATGCCTTGCAGGACGCGGCGGAACACCTCGAATTTGCCGGCGCGCACGCGCAACAAGACGACCGGGTACTGGATCTGTTTGCGGAAGAACTACGGCTGGCGCACGACAGCCTGTCGAGCATTACGGGCAAGTTCACCAGCGACGATCTGCTGGGGGAGATTTTCTCGAGCTTCTGTATCGGGAAATAGCGTGCAATGCAGCGTGCTGCGCCGCCGCAGCTGCATCTGGAAGTTCAAGGTTTGCGCGTCGCTTCCACCAGGCATTCAGACAAGCGGTCGAAATGCAGCAGCGCGGCCTGGCTGAGCTCCACCTGCTTGCGGCGCGCATCCTCGGTATCGACAAGCAACACCCAGCCTTTTTCCCGCATCGACTTCAGTCGGGCGTGCAGGGTCGCAGGCGAACCGATGCTATCGACTGCCATGACATCGCGCACGGACAGCCGGCGCTCTTCCTGTGACGCGCGTGCGATCAACGTAAGTATGCGTTCTTCCATGGGGTCGAGCGACGGCAAGGAAGGCAGGCCGCGCAGTGCGTCGGCCAGGCGCAAAAAGCGCATGTAAATGTCGGCGGGCCTCTTTTTTTCTTTCATGGATAATGGACGCAGCGACCGATAAGCGGCGGGATTAGAGGTATGGAGAACATTCTAGATCAGGGCAAATGGGCTCTGGTGACAGTGGTGCTGTTCCTTGGCAGTCTGGCAGTCAATGAGTGGGTGTTCACCAACCTGGAGTTTGTGCGCGGCATTAACTGGATCTATCTGCCGGCAGGCGTGCGCCTGATATGCACGTTGCTGTTCGGACTGCCTGCAGCGCTAGGGCTGTTGGCCGGTTCCTGGATCGCCTGCTTTTTCTATTACTTTCCCGACGACGTACTCCGTTCCGTGGCCGGCGGCATCATGGCGGCCACCGCGCCGTATCTCGCCTACCGTTGGGCCAGGTCGACACTGCGGCTGCAACCCGACCTTGGCAATCTCACGGCCTGGCGCCTTCTGATCTGCGCGCTGGTCTATGCGTTGATGAACTCCACGATTCATCATCTCTGGTTCTTTCTCCAGGGAGAAAGGGCAGCGCTGGCGGACGGCTTCATAGCTATGCTGACCGGAGACATTACGGGATCCTTGTTCGTGTTGTACACGCTCAAGATGATCGCTGCGTTGGGCCGTACGATGTTGCGACGACGGCCCGCCTGACGGCATGAGGTTCTCGCGTACGCGAACTCAGCCCGTCACGGCGGCAGAGCTGTCTTCAGACTCAGTGGTCTCCTGGGCGACAGCATGGGGTACCGAACCGGCGTTGACCAATACACGCTCGACACGCTCGGCCAGCGCGCGCATTTCCCTGGCTCTCTTGCCATGCAGCACCCTGCCAAATGCGTTCAGGTTGAGCGCCATGGTTCTCAACTCCGCCTGCTCGCTTTCCGACAAGGCGATACCGCCGTCGCGGCGCTGCTCTACCCGCGCAAGAACGCCCGAACATGCCTCATGGAATCTTGCGTACTCGGTCCATAAGTTTTCGGGCTCGCCATGGGCCGGAAACGACGTATTAGGTGCCATTGACACTCCTGGTATGGGATCACTCAGCCAGTTTCTTCGGTGATCGCTCATCATCTTCGGGGTATACACGCAAACGATTAGTTATAAATTTTATAACTAATTGATAAAACAATCTTGCCGCTCGCCCCGCGGCTTATATTCCGGTATTCCTTCCGGCGGTCACTTCCGCATCATTCAGGATTCGGCATGGTCCCAGACATACGCCTCGCCACCCCCGACGATCTGGCCGACATCGAGCGAATCGTCGCCCAAGCCTACGGACACTACGTCAAGCGCATCGGTGCAATACCCGGCCCGATGCGGGACGATTACGCCACCCGTGTCGCGCAAGGCGTGGTCCATGTGCTGCAGGCCCAAGGGGTGGTGCAGGCCGTCCTGGTGCTGATTCCCGAGGCAGATTACATGCTGCTCGACAATATCGCGGTTGCGCCTTCGGCGCAGGGCAAAGGCTACGGCCGAGACTTGCTGCGGTTCGCCGAAAGCGCGGCTCGCCTGGCGGGCTATGCCAGCATCCGCCTCTACACGCAGGAAAAAATGACCGAGAACATCGCTATCTACACGCGGTACGGATATGTGGAAACCCATCGAGCCGAAGAGATAGGCTTGAAGCGCGTCTTCATGAAAAAAGCCCTTTAAATAAGGGCTTTTTAATCATTCCGATAAGATGCGAGTATTTATTCACATAAATAGAACCTGATCACGGCTCGCGCGTCCCAGCCATCACGCGCTGCGCGCGGCGGTTGCTGGCCAGCGACTTCGCGTAGACGGAATCGGGCCGTATCCGATGCGCGATCACATAGCCTGTTATGCAAGCCAGCATCAACGGCAGCATGACTTCATAGCTGAGCGTCATCTCGAAAATCATCAGGATCGACATCAAGGGCGCATACGTGGTCGCAGCCAGCAACGCGCCCATGCCCACCACGGCGTAACTGGACACCGCTGACAGGTCGCCCGCTGGAAACAAGGCCTGCAAGCCCGTGCCGTACAGGGCTCCAAGTGCCGCCCCCACGAACAGCGTGGGCGTAAATACACCGCCGACCGCACCTGATCCCACACTTGCCGCGGTAGCCAACGTTTTCAAAAGCAGGATGGCGGCCACGGCCTGCCAGGCCCACTGCGTGTGCAACATGCTGTTGACTACGCTATACCCATTGCCCCAGACCTCGGGGTTCACCACCGACAAAGCGCCGACGATCAATCCGCCCAGTGCCATGCGGGCCCATAGCGGCGCGGGCACACGGGCGAATGCGGCCCGCGCCGTATCGAGAAAGCGCAGGAACTGTGGCGCCGCCAGGCCGGCGATCACACCGAGCCCCAGGTAATTGATGACCTCCCATCCCGACACGAACGTGAAAGGGGGCATGTGAAAAACGGCGTCGTAATGCAGGATCTGGCGCGTCACGATATTGGCGACGACCGACGATACAACCAACGGTACCAGCGTGGCCGATGCAATCGCTCCGTAGACGATCTCTGAAATGAACAAGGCGCCAGCGATGGGCGCGTTGTACGCGGCCGTGATTCCCGCAGTGGCACCGCAGGCAACCAATAAGCGCAAATGCCGGGGCGGCAGGACCAGATAGCGACCAGTCAGGGATGACAACATCGCCGCCAATTGCACCATGGGGCCTTCACGGCCGATGGAAGCGCCGGAGCCGATGGAAAAGATCGATGACAGGCTGCGCGCGACCGTCTGGCGAAAGCCGATGACTCCGCGCCCGACTGAAATTGCCTCCATATAGTCCGCTGCGCCGCGCCTGGGTAGCCACTTGGCCGCCATTTGGAGGATCACGCCGGCAATGGCGCCGCCGATGGCAGGCATCAAAAAGCGTTCCCAAGGATTCAGGCCTCGCGCCAGCGACACCATGCCGTGAGGCACGTCTTCTCCTCCCAGCAAAGTTTGCGTCCAGCCAAGCATTTCGCGGAAGACCACGGTGGCCAGCGCCCCCAACAAGCCCATCAGCGCCGCCGCGCAGAGCGTGGCCGGCAAATTGTCCGCCAGCAGACGGGTTCTGAGCCAGATCGCCCAGCCCGATTTCTTGATTCTGATTTCTGTCGCCATGGCGGGATTCTACGGCGGAAGCTGCTCACTTTTTGTTCAGTTCCCAGTCAAGAATCGCTGCGCACATCCCCTGGAATCCCCCTTTCCGCGAACGCCCTACAGGCCCTCTGAAGGCGTCCTGGAAGGCAAAAAAGCGGGTAGGCAGCAGGGCATTTTTCGGGGTAAAAGTGCCGGTTTTGGGACCGGTCAGGCAGAAAGGGCCTGTGGATAACTCCTAAGGAGACGCCTTGTGCACATTTTGTGGAGGCAAGTTGAACAAGCAGGGGTTTTGGCCAGGGTCCAAAATCTTGTCCAACTTCAGCTTTTTTCCCACACAGAGTTCTTGCACAGGCAAAAACGCTTCCAAGTGGATGAAAAAAAAGAGGTTTTCAAGGTTAAGGTAGTTATCCACAGGCCTTATTAATCATTAGTCTTTATATAAAGAGAAATTAAGGAAAAGCCAAACATGCTCTCCCATTCCGCCCAGCCATCCCCCCCCGGACTCCGTCCATGCGCATCCTCCTGATAGAAGACGAAGCCGAACTTGCTCGCTGGCTTTCAAGAAGCCTGGCCAGGCACGCGGGTTTCGTTGTTGAATGGGCTGATGACGGGCTGGTCGCCGAAAGACGGCTGGCAATGGAAGAATTCGACGCGGTCATCCTGGATCTCGGACTTCCGGGCATGGATGGCCATACTTTGCTCGCGAAGATTCGCGCGCGGGACGACCGTACGCCGGTCCTGGTCTTGACCGCGCGCGATTCGCTAGCCGAAAAAATCGGCACGTTGCATCAGGGAGCGGACGACTTCCTGCCAAAACCATTTGTTGTGGAAGAGTTGGAAGCGCGATTGATCGCACTCATCCGACGTAGCCGCGGACGGGAACATCCGCGGCTCACGCTGGGAAACCTGGTTTTCGAGACTTCTGCTCAAAAATTCACGGTTGGCGGACAGCCCTTGCAGTTATCCCCACGTGAACACTCGGTCCTGCGCGTACTGATCCAGAAAAGCGGCGAACCCATCAACAAGCAGCAGATCCTGGATCGCATCCTGACCGACGATGCGGACATAAACCTGGAAGCCATCGAGGTCGTAGTGCACCGGTTGCGCAAGAAATTGGCGGATACCGGTGTGCAAATCGTGACCATGCGGGGCATGGGCTACTGCCTGGAGAACCTTGTTGACAACTAGAAGTGCGGAAAAAAATGGATTTTTCGCGGCGAAAAGACGCAATCGCACCCTGAAAACCCAACTTCTCTGGTGGCTGATTCCGACGTTGGTTTTCGTGATGATGGGAGCCTTGTGGCTGTCGAACCATCAGTTGCGCAATCAGGTCGACACTGCCTATGACCGGTCGCTCGCTGGAGCGCTGCGCGCCATCGACCACAACATATCCACAGCCAGCGGTGGATTAGCCATGGAGCAGCCATACCTGATGCTGGAATTTTTCGAGCTGACGGCCAATGGCAGCGTGTTCTACCGAGTCGCTACCGAGGACGGGCTGGCGGAAATCGGCAGCCCGGGGCTGCCCATGCCCGCCGACCCGCTCGTTTCCGGTGAACCACGCTTTTTCTATGCCGACTACCAGGGAACGCCTGTGCGGGTCGCAGCACTGGCGCGGACCATGGATCCGCCGCTCTATGCAAATAAAGGGGGACGGGTGATTGTGCAGGTGGCCGAGGGCCTGGATACCCGTCAGGCCTTCCTGCACCAGGTGCTTGTTCGTTCCGTGGAGCGGGATCTTGCCGTGATCCTGATCAGCGTCCTGGTGATCATCCTGGGGGTTTTCATGGCCTTGCGCCCCCTGGCCAGGTTGCGCCAGGAGGTGGAAGGGCGTTCTGCGGACGATTTAAGCCCCGTAGGCGCTTCGGACATGCCAGGGGAGGTCCTACCCCTAGTTGCGGCCGTAAACCTCCACATGGCCCGTTTTGCGGCCCAGGCGAGGGTCCAGAGTCAGTTCCTGGACGACGCATCGCACCAGTTGCGCACCCCTTTGTCGGTTTTGCGGACCCAGACGGCCTACGCCTTGCGCGAAACAGACCCCCAGGAGGTCCGTACAGCCCTTCTGGCGATGCAAGAAGGGTTGGACAGGGCCGTACGCACCACCAACCAGATGCTCGCTCTGGCGCGCGCTAAAGACGCCTCCTTGGCCGAAGGCGGGTTCAACCCGGAACCTGTGGACCTGGTCGAGCTGGCCGACGCCGTCATCCGCAGCCTGCTTCCCACGGCCCGTGCCCGCCAGCTCGATGTCGGTCTGGAGGCCGAAACACGGCCTGTGGTCGTCCAAGGAGCGGAGTGGCTACTGAGGGAGGCTGTCAGCAATCTGGTCGACAATGCCATCCGTTACACATCCCCAGCGGGGGAAGTGACGGTGAAGGTCCTCATCGAGCCTGGGCTGGCGAGGCTGGTGGTCGAGGACAGCGGCCCCGGCATGTCGGCGGAAGACATCGCCCGCGCCTGCATTCGTTTTCGCCGGGGCGCCGCGGGCAAGAACAAGCCTGGCGCCGGCCTGGGGCTCGCCATCGTGGGGACCATCGCCGAGATCCTCGGGGCGCGGCTGGTACTGGAGAACCGCGTGCCCCTGCCGGGCTTGAGGGCGGCATTGGTGTTTACCCTGGAAAGCGGGTCCGATGCTGCGACGCACCAGGAAAACGGCGGTTTTTGAAAGCTTTTGGAAAGCTTGGGTTTTGTACGGTTGCGTCCACTGGGGGCGTTATTGCGCAAAGAACCGTCTTAGCAGAGCTTCCAGCCATACCTAGACCTATAAATCTCGGAGACGCAAAAAATGCAGACTCGTCTGAAACTTCGCCTGGCCGCCTTCGCGGCGCTGGGCGCGATTACCCTGAACCTGGGCGCCGCTCACGCGGCCGAAGAGCCGCGCCGCCCGGAATGCATCGCGCCTGCCCAGCCCGGCGGCGGTTTCGACCTGACCTGCCGTCTGGCCACCGAAGGCCTGAAGCAAAGCGGTGCGCTCAAGACCTCCATGCGCATCGTCTACATGCCCGGCGGGATCGGTGCCGTGGCCTACAACAACATCGTGGCGCAACACCCGAACGAGCCGGGCACCATCGTGGCCTTCTCGGGCGGTTCGCTGTTGAACCTGGCCCAGGGCAAGTTCGGCAAGTACAACGTCAATGACGTGCGCTGGCTGGCCGCGATCGGTACTGACTACGGCGTGGCAGTGGTCCGCAACGATTCTCCGTACACGGACCTGAAGAGCCTGATGGAAGCTTTTAAACAGGATCCGACCAAGATCGTTCTCGGCGCCGGTGGCACCGTGGGCAGCCAGGACTGGATGAAGGCCGCATTGACCGCGAAGGCTGCAGGCGTGGACTTCAAGAAGATGCGCTTCGTGGCCTTTGAAGGCGGCGGCGAGGCCGTGACGGCTTTGCGCGGCGGCCACATCCAGGCCTACATGGGCGATGCGGCGGAAGCGTTCACCATGCTGGAAGGCGGCGCCCCTATCCGCGTGCTGGCTGTGTTCAACGATCAGCGCCTGCCTGGCAAGCTGGGCACCGTGCCCACCGCGAAGGAGCAGGGTTACGACATCGTCTGGCCCATCATCCGCGGCTTCTATGTGGGCCCGAAGGTGTCGGACAGCGACTACCAGTTCTGGGTCGACGCTTTCAACAAGACCACGGCTTCGCCCGAGTTCGACAAGCTGCGCCAGCAGCAAGGCCTGTTTCCCTTCAACAAGACGGGTCCCGAGCTCGACGCCTACGTGAAGAACCAGGTCAAGGTCTACGGCGAACTGGCCGACTCCTTCGGCCTGGTCAAGAAGTAAGCCGCAAGGCGTTTCTCCCTGTTGCGCCAATCAGGATTCCCCGCCGCCGGCATTGCCGCGGCGGCAGGGGAGTGCTGCGCCGCGCGATACGACTACAACGGAAAAGTGATCATGAACGATCGAATACTGGGCGTGGCGGCGCTTGCGCTGGCCGCCTTCATGACCGCGGCGGGTTGGGGAATCGAAGCCCCCTTCGCCTATGAGCCGGTGGGCCCGCGCGCCTTTCCGCTGCTGCTGGCGCTGATCATCGGCCTGTGCGGCTTATGGCTCATCTACAAGGGCGGTCATCAGGTCGAGGCCAATCCTCCCGGCGCAAACGCCCGCATCGCGCTGATGATGGGGTTCGCCGTGGCGTATGCCTTCCTGTTCCAGTGGCTGGGTTTCGTGATCGCAACCACCCTGATGACGATATTCGTGGGCCGCCTGTTCGGAGGCGGCTGGATCAAATGCGCGATTGGCGGCGCCGTCATGAGCGTTTTGTTTTTCTTGCTGTTCGACAAGGTGCTGGACGTCGTCCTGCCTACCGGTTTGCTGGAGACCCTGATATGAGCGGCATCCTTGATCACTTGGCGATCGGTTTTGGCGTAGCCTTTTCGCTGACAAATATCCTGGTGGCATTGATCGGTTCGTTCATCGGAACCATGGTGGGCGTGCTGCCCGGCCTGGGACCGGTCAACGGCGTGGCCATGCTGATACCGATCGCCTTCGCCATGAACCTGCCGCCGGAGACTGCGCTGATTCTGTTGGCGGCCGTGTACGTAGGCGCTGAGTATGGCGGCCGCATCACCGCGATCCTGCTTAATGTGCCGGGCGAGGCCAGTGCCATCATGACGACACTGGACGGGTATCCGCTTGCGCGCCAGGGCCTGGCCAGCGTGGCACTGTCGCTGTCGGCATGGTCGGCCTTCTTCGGCGCCATCGTGTCGGTGTTGGGCATCATCCTGCTCGCGCCTTTGCTGGCCAAATGGGCGCTCGCCTTTGGCCCTGCCGAGTATTTCGTGCTGATGATTTTTGCGTTCTGCTGCCTGACCAGCCTGCTGGGCAAGCAGCCCGTCAAGGGTGTGCTGGCGGCGATGATCGGCCTGTCGATTTCGGTCGTGGGCGTGGACGCGAACTCGGGCGTGTATCGCTATACCTTCGAGTCTGTGCACCTGGCCGACGGTATCGAATTCGTGGTCGTGGTGATCGCGCTGTTTGCAGTCAGCGAAATGCTGGAAATGCTTGAGAAAGTGATGTCCGGCCACAGCGTCGAGGTCAAGCCCAGTGGTCGCAAACTTTTCAACCTGAAGGAAATGGCGCTCACCTGGTGGAGCGTGGTGCGCAGTTCGCTGGTGGGCTTTGGCGTGGGCGTATTGCCTGGCGCCGGCGCAAGCGTGGCTGCAGCCGTGGCGTATTCGCAGGAAAAGCGCATCATCGAGGCCAAGGATCCCGAAGCCAAGTTCGGCAAGGGCGATATGCGTGGTCTGGTGGCGCCGGAAGCTGCTGCTACCGCTTCGGCCATAGGTTCGTTCGTCCCGATGCTTACGCTGGGCGTACCGGGCTCGGGTACTACTGCCGTGATGATGGGCGCGCTGACGCTCTACAACATCACACCGGGCCCGGTCCTATTCGATTCCAAGCCCGAGCTCGTGTGGGGTTTGATCGCTTCGTTGTTCGTGGCGAACGTATTGTTGTTCATCATGAACGTGCCGCTCGTACGGTTCTTCTCCAAAGTGTTGTCGGTGCCGGGATGGCTGATGGTGCCTGGCATCCTCTGCATCAGCTATATCGGCGTTTACGCCATTAACGCGGGCACGTTCGACCTGCTGCTGGTGGCCGGCATCGGTGCCCTGGGATATTTCTTGCGCAAGTTCGGTGTCCCGATGGCACCGCTGGTGCTGGGCGTGGTGTTGGGCAACATGATGGAGCAGAACCTGCGTCGCGCCTTGTCCATGACCGACGGCGACGTGGCAGTGCTGTTTGCCAGCCCGGTGTCGATCGCGATGTGGGTGGGGGCGGCCGCTGTCGTGATCCTGCCGCAAATCATGCGCCGCGTGCGCGCAGCGAAAAAGCTTGCCGCTGGTCCGGTCTGATCCGATGGCGGCGCGGCTGTTGTAAAGGGCAGCAGTCGGCCGCGGGATCTGAACCGGATATTGCAAAGGGCGCCTTATGGGCGCCCTTTTTTTATTCATGAATCCATACGGATTGCCGAACTCTTAAATGCGAGTATTTATTCATGTTTTTGAATAAAACCCCTTGAATATAGGGGTGGCGAGATTTTTCAAGAATTCTAAAACTCTCAGACCCGGGCCAGCCGTTCCAGCGCGGCATCGAGCGTTGCATCCTTTTTGGCGAAGCAGAAACGCACGATGCGATGGTTGGATTCGGCCGCGTCGGGCTGACGGTAAAACGCGGACACCGGAATTACCGTGACGCCGTGATTCACCGTGAGGTCGCGCGCGAAGTCGGCTTCGTTCTGCCTGGATATCTGGCTGTAGTCGGCCAGCAGGAAGAACGTGCCAGGACTGGGCAAGGGCCGGAAGCGGGTCTTGGCGAGGCCTTGCGCCAGGCGGTCGCGCTTGGCTTCATAAAAAGCCGGTAAATCCAGGTAAGGCTTGGGATCACGCATGAACTCCGCCAGTGCAAACTGCATGGGCGAGGGTACGGTGAACACCATGAACTGATGCACTTTGCGCAGTTCGGCGCTCAGCTGGCGCGGCGCGCAGCAGTAGCCGATTTTCCAGCCTGTAGTGTGATAGGTCTTGCCGAAGGAAGAGATCACGAAGGCATGTTCGGCCAGCAGCGGGCGGCGCGCCACGCTGGCATGGGGTTTGCCGTCGAACACGATGTGTTCGTAGACCTCGTCTGACACCAGCAGCACGCCAGTGTCGCGGACAATGGCTTCGAGCGCGTCCAGGTCGCTGTCGTCAAGCACCGCGCCCGTTGGGTTGTGCGGAAAATTCAGCATCAGCAGGCGCGTCTTGGACGTGATGGCATCGCGTACGCGCTGCCAGTCGATGCGGTAGTAGGGATCGGCTTCGGTGGGCGCGCGCAGGGGCACTGGCACCGCCGTTCCGCCCGCGAGGCGGATTGCCGGCAGATAGGAGTCGTAGCAGGGCTCGATGACCACCACTTCGTCGCCGCTGCCCACGGCGGCCAGCACGGTTGCCATCAGCGCTTCGGTAGCGCCGCTGGTGACGGTGATCTCGGTTTCGGGATCGTAGGCGTGGCCGTAGAGTTCCCGCGTCTTGGCGGCAATGGCCTCGCGCAGCGGCGCGACGCCGGGCATATAGGGATACTGGTTGTGGCCGTCGGCCATCGCTTTGGATACCAGCGCGCACAAGGCGGGATCGGGGTCGAAGTCGGGGAAGCCCTGGCCCAGGTTGATGGCTTTGTGCTCGATGGCCAAGCGGCTCATCACGGTAAAGATGGTGGTGCCAACGTCGGGAAGTTTGGATCGGATCATGGTGGACGCGAGAGGAAACGTTGCTAGCAGAGAGAGTTTCCGTAAGTATCCCACTAACTCATAATTCGGTTTTCTCATGAGCTTAAGGCACGGCGGTATCGTGGTTCAGAACATGTTGTGGAGGGTTTTGGGCGGTCTGGCGATCGCATTGGCAGGGGCGTTGCTGGCCGTTTGGGCGCATATTCCGCTGCCTTGGATGCTGGGGGCATTGCTCGTGACCGCGGCGACACGCATCGCTGGCTTGGGCACTGCCTGCCCCCGGCCCGCGCGCAATGCCGGCCAATGGGTGATCGGCACGTCCTTGGGTCTGTATTTCACGCCACAGGTTATCGGCCACATTGGCAGCAATGCAGGACCCATCGTCGCCGGCATGTTGTTCGCGCTAGGCCTGGCGTTCATGGGCACAGCGATTCTTCGTCGCTACACGGACGCGGATTTCAAGACGGCGTGGTTTTCGTCGGCCATAGGCGGGGCCAGCGAGATGGCGAACCTGGCCGAGCGCCATGGGGCGCGCATCGATCGCGTGGCCACGGCGCACAGTGTGCGCGTACTCATGGTGGTGGTGACGGTGCCCTTCATCTTCCAATGGTGGGGCGTTGCGGGCCTGGATCCCACCGTACCCGGACCCAAGGTCGTCCATGGCTGGGGGCTGGCGGCGCTGGTCGGCCTGACCTGCATCGGCGGCATGGCCTTCATGAAACTGCGCCTGCCCAATCCCTGGGTGCTGGGCCCGATGTTGGCCGCCATGGTGCTTACCGCCAATGGCATCGAGTTGTCGGCACTGCCGGATTACGTACCGAAGGTGGGCCAGCTGCTGATTGGCTGGTCGCTGGGGGATCGCTATCGCCCGGATTTCTTTCGGGCCGCTCCGCGGTTCATCGCTGCGGTGGCCGGCTTCACGGTGGCCGCCCTGGCCCTGGCTTTCGGACTGGGCGCGTTGCTGTCACTGTGGTCTGCAGCCCCCATTCCAACCCTGATTCTCGGCACCACGCCGGGCGGTATTGCCGAGATGGCCATCACGGCCAAAGTGCTCCAGCTAGGGGTGCCGGTAGTCACCGCATTCCACGTCACGCGCATGGTTTTCGTGGTGATAGTGACGGGGCCGATCTACGCTTTTCTGGCGTCGCGGCAGAGGGATGCGGCCTAGCGAAACGAGATCCAGTATTAAAAATACGACATTGGGGTAAACAACTATATGAGTCTGTAATGTGTGCTGAGTATGCTGATTACGCAGTTGATTCAAGCAGCGCGCGGACTCGTTCTGCAGCTAGGCGGCAGGCGGGAACGCAGCAGCAACGCAGGTACTACTACCGGTCGTTCAGTTCTCACGGCGTCCTTGATTCATTGCATTTCGAGTTAATTACAGGACGCTAGAAAAAATGGCTCAGAAGGGCAAAGTTAAGTGGTTTAACGCTGACAAGGGTTACGGTTTCATCACGCCGGACGTTGGTGGCACCGATGTTTTCGCACACTTTTCCGCCATCCAGGGCCGCGGCTATCGCAGCCTGAACGAAGGCCAGGAAGTCGAATTCGAAGTCAAGGATGGTCCGAAAGGACCTCAAGCGGCCGAAATTCGCCCGCTCTAAATCGGGAAATCCCAATTTCCCGTCCGCCAGGTTCGACCTGGCTACAACGCCCCAAGACTCCACAGTCTGGGGCGTTGTTTCATTTGGCGGCGGTAGCGTTTCCTGCACCGCCGGATGAATAGTTAGTATCCACTAACATGTTTTTCAGCCGTGGATAAGTTTGTGGATAATTATTCCTCGGCATGAGTATTTTAATGCTCAGCAATGAAGCAATTTGCGCATCCGGGCTGGGTTTTGCACAGTTATCCCACCTTCATTGGAACGGTTTCCGAATAGGGTCGTCGGCCTTCCATTCACCTTTCCCTTCAAGACCGGTTGTGCTCAAAGATGCCCTTTCCCCAGGGAATACAGGCATTTAACGGGGTTTTCGAGCGCTTGTAGCTCCGAGTCTGAGGCCGGTCTTGATTATTCGCTTCGGTAGCTTCGGCCTTATTGGGGCCCTAAGACCCGTGGTTGTTCACAAAGATATCCCCATACCGGTTATGCACAGAATTACGCCGTTTGGCGCCCAATTCGACCCCGCCAGCCTGTGGATAGAAATGGGGATAGGCTCGGAAGGATGGGGTGCTTGGGCGGGATTGCCGGTTTGAGGTCCACTTGCCGGAGGGAAGCGCGCGGTGCCCTCCACAACATAAGGCTTGTCTTTAGCTCGGCGCGGATGCGGATCTCGGCGGGCAAGTTGTCCACAGATGGCCTGATGGGACGCGGGCGATCTCACCCATAAGGATGATGGCGTGGTTTCCCGTGGCGGAGCAAGATAGTTGTCCGGTCAAATAATCCATGCAGCGGTACGCGGGATGTGCGTAGGGGCGGCCCGCAAGACGAACATGCGTGGATAGCTCTGTGGACAATTCACCGGTTTAATATTTAGCCGCGATTTGATCCTATTTGGTCGCTAGAGTTCCCGGCCCGTTTCAGAATGGCCGCGCCGTGTCAGCCCGTTTTAAATACTCCACGTAAACCAGCGCAGATCTTATCCACAAAGTTTTCCACGGTCTGTGGCGATGGTTTTAGCGGAACACCGTAGCGCGGAGCTTCCCGTTGTGGCCAGCTTGCCAGATAGCTGTAATCGATCGGCGCCATAGGGAAGCTTGTTGTGCAATTGTGGTTTTTCATGAATCTTTGCATTCAACATGCCAGCCGGGGTTGCGCTGCTTTTCTCGCCCATGTTGTGCGGCGCTAATCAACTTATCCCCAGAGTTGTTCCACGTGAAACGCCTGGCTACGAAGTGGGGTGTAGGCCAGCGATGCTTGTTGATAACGCTGTGCAGAATTCGAGTGGCTCCAACCGGACGAAAGTTGATGGCGTTTGGTGGCTTGCTCTCTAGCGGCACTCCGCCTTCCTTCTCCTTATTTAGACCCCTCGGGTCGTTTGTCGCCACGCTGTCCGCGCAAGGGGATAACAGTGTTTTTGAGATGCGTTGAGGTTGACGATTTCAGGTTTCCGCCAGTTTTGTGAACATTGGCCAAGCAGAGATAGCTGTCTCACCCGTCGGCTTTTGCGGAATTTTGGCAATCTCCGGGTGCGCTTGGGTTTCTGCTCCGGAACACTTATTTGATTGTTTCCCGGCCACCTCCCGATGCTCGTCATACCGCCTGTTTCACGTGAAACTCAAAAAGAGCTCTTGTGTTGGGTAAGGGGTAAGGTAGGGGCGTGAAAATCGTTTTTTTTGTGGATGAATCTTCATAAAACTGCAATTCCGTGTTTCGCGGACGAGTAGGTGGGCAGCATAGTCCAGTCAAGTTTCGCGTCGGGATATGTCGCGGGAATCCTTCGCCTCGCTGCTGCTCGCGCGATATTTCCGAATCTTCGTGCCCCCGTGCCGCGGTGTTCCACGTGAAACATGATTGTCGCGGGGGCAACGTGAGTGTGAAATCGCCGCGTTTCTAAGTACAGGATGTTCCACGTGAAACGTGCGGAAGGCAGACATGCTCGATGTTTCACGTGGAACATTGCAAGCGAAGTCAGATCCACCTGGGATGGGCATTAACAGGACCCACTAATTCCTCACGTCCGCGAGAGGAGTATGGCCCTTGCAGGACTTCGTAGCGGTGGCAGGGCGGAAGATTCACGTGGTGGTTCAGCATATTGATGCTGGTTATTCCCGGCATTCCCTCCGAGTAGCGAAGGTTGCCGCTGACCAAACCTTTACCTCTCGCGATGAGCACGAACTGCTTTTGGGGGCATATCAGGCATCAGGGTGCGCAGTTTCCACGTGGTAGTCGGGGCTGCGAGTGATCGTAGGAATCGGTGGGGGATGTTTCACGTGAAACACCGCGTGGGCTCTGTGCAGGGCGCTGCGGAGAGCCTGCGAGGGAATGCACGGGATATTGGCCTACCGTGGGAACTCGCCCTCGGGCGGTTCCCAAGGGGTTAAAGGAAGCGGTCTTCAAGCGATGTTCCACGTGAAACATGCAATCGAAAGCGGGGGCAATTGCCGACATATTCACGGGTAGGGAGCGTTTAGCCTCAGGGATATGCGGCAAATCGGACCTTTCCCGCTTTCATGTTGCGCCGAAGCATGTTTCACGTGAAACATGGCAGGCCTGCCTCTATAATGAGCACCGAACGCTCTCTTACCTCCCCCCATCATGGACTATCCCCGCGAATTCGATGTCATCGTCGTCGGTGGCGGCCACGCCGGCACCGAAGCAGCGTTGGCTGCTGCCCGCACTGGCGCGCAGACGCTGCTGTTGACGCACAACATCGAAACCCTAGGCCAAATGTCTTGCAATCCCTCGATCGGTGGGATTGGCAAGGGCCATCTTGTCAAAGAAGTCGACGCTCTGGGCGGCGCCATGGCTTTGGCTACGGATGAAGCGGGTATCCAATTCCGCATCCTGAACGGCTCCAAGGGGCCTGCGGTCCGTGCTACCCGCGCCCAAGCGGATCGAGTGCTGTACCGCAAGGCGATCCGCGGCCGCCTGGAAAATCAACCGAACCTCTTGTTGTTCCAACAGGCAGTCGAAGATCTGATGGTGGAAGGTGACCGCGTGGTCGGCGCGGTAACCCAGATTGGTCTGAAGTTTCGCGCGAAGTCCGTGGTACTTACCGCTGGCACGTTCTTGAATGGCCTGATTCACGTGGGGCTGCAGAACTATTCGGGCGGCCGTGCGGGCGATCCTCCCGCCGTCTCACTAGGCCAGCGCCTGAAGGAGCTCAAGCTGCCGCAGGGGCGTCTGAAGACAGGAACGCCACCGCGGATCGATGGCCGTTCGATCAACTACAGCATCCTCGAAGAGCAGCCTGGCGACCTCGATCCGATCCCCGTGTTTTCGTATATGGGCAACGTGGGGATGCACCCGCGCCAGCTGCCCTGCTGGATTACGCACACAAACGCCCGGACCCACGACATCATTCGCGGCGGGCTGGACCGTTCGCCGATGTACAGCGGTGTGATCGAAGGAGTGGGGCCGCGCTACTGTCCGTCCATCGAAGACAAGATCCATCGCTTTGCCGACAAAGAATCGCATCAAGTGTTCCTGGAGCCCGAAGGGCTGGACACCCATGAGGTCTACCCAAACGGCGTGTCCACCAGCCTGCCGTTCGATGTGCAGCTGGCCCTGATCCATTCTTTGCCTGGCCTGGAAAATGCGCACATCTTGCGCCCTGGGTACGCCATTGAATATGACTACTTCGATCCACGTGGATTGAAGAGCACGCTCGAAACCAAGGCCATCGCTGGCTTGTATTTCGCGGGACAGATCAACGGCACCACAGGCTATGAAGAAGCGGCTGCTCAAGGATTGCTGGCCGGTGTCAATGCCGCGTTGTTTTCCCAAGACCGCGAGCAGTGGACGCCGCGTCGTGACGAAGCTTATCTGGGGGTGCTGGTAGACGACCTGGTTACGCGAGGCGTGACCGAGCCGTACCGGATGTTTACTTCGCGGGCTGAATACCGGTTGAGCCTGCGCGAAGATAATGCAGATCTGCGTCTGACAGAGATCGGCCGTCGGCTGGGAATCGTCGACGATGCACGGTGGGACGCTTTCAACCGCAAGCGCGACGCCGTGGCTGCTGAAGTCGAACGCCTGAAATCATCCTGGGTCAATCCGCGTGTGCTACCCGCGGAAGTTGCTGAACCTCTGTTGGGCAAGGCGATTGAACGTGAGTACTCACTTGCAGATCTGCTCAAACGCCCGAATGTTTCGTATGAAGCCTTGATGGCTGCGCGTAACACCGACGGTTCGCTGCTGGCCGGTCCCGGTGTCGTGCAAGATGACGTGCTGGCCGAGCAGGTCGAGATCCAGGTGAAGTACGCGGGCTACATCGACCGCCAACAGGTCGAAGTGCAGAAGCAGATAGCGCATGAACAGCAGGCGATTCCCACCGATGTCGATTACGACGCGGTGACCAGCCTGTCGTTCGAAGTCCGCCAGAAGCTCAAAGCGCACCGCCCGGAAACCATCGGCCAGGCCGCGCGTATCTCGGGCGTAACCCCCGCTGCAATTTCATTGCTGCTGATCCATCTGAAGCGCCTGCACTACGGCTCGCGCAAACAAGCGGCATGAGCGCGCTCACCGACACGGCCGGCGCGGACATGGCCGGCCGCCTGTCTCGCGCATGCGAGCAATTGGGGCTGGAGGCCGATGCCGCCGCGCTGGCCAAGCTGCTGAATTATCTGGCCCAGATGCAGCGTTGGAACCGGACCTACAACCTCACCGCCATCCGCGATCCTCAACAGATGCTGATCCAGCACCTGTTCGACAGCATGGCCGCCGTAGGACCGTTCAGCGAGGCGCTGGGCGCGTCCGAGATGCCAGCCAAGGTCTACGACGTCGGATCGGGTGGCGGGCTGCCTGGCGTCGTCCTGGCGATCATGCGGCCGCATTGGTCCGTGACCTGCGTGGACGCGGTCGAAAAGAAGACAGCATTCGTGCGGCAGATGAGCGGCGTACTGGCTTTGCCCAACCTGCAGGCCTGCCACGCCCGTATCGAAACGCTCGCGCCCGCGGACTGCAATATTGTGACATCGCGCGCCTTTGCATCCTTGGACGATTTTGCGCAACTCGCAGGTCGCCATGTACGCAACGATGGTACCCTCGTCGCCATGAAGGGCAAGGTCCCCGAGGACGAAATTCAGGCGCTGCATGCGCGCGGAGAATGGCAAGTCGATCACATCCAGCCGTTGCGCGTGCCTGAATTGCAGGCCGAGCGCTGCCTTATCTGGATGCGCCGTAGTCAAGGAACCCTATGAAGAACATACCCCCCAGCACCACCGCCCGCATTTTCTGCATTGCCAACCAGAAGGGCGGTGTGGGCAAGACGACGACCGCCATCAACCTGGCGGCGGGCCTTGCCACGCACAACCAACGTGTGCTGCTGGTGGATCTGGACCCGCAAGGCAATGCGACGATGGGTAGCGGCATCGACAAGAACTCGCTGGAGTCGAACCTGTACCAGGTGCTGATCGGCGAATCCAGCATCGAGCAGGCCCGTGTCAAATCCGAATCGGGCGGTTACGACGTGCTGCCCGCCAACCGCGAACTGTCCGGCGCCGAGATCGATCTGGTGCAGATGGAGCAGCGCGAGCGGCAATTGAAGGCCGCGATCGACACCGTCGCTACCCAGTACGACTTCGTGCTGATCGATTGCCCGCCCACGCTGTCTTTGCTGACCTTGAACGGCCTGGCCGCTGCCCACGGCGTCATCATTCCGATGCAGTGCGAATACTTCGCGCTGGAAGGCCTGTCCGACCTGGTCAACACCATCAAGCGCGTGCACCGCAACATCAATGATGACCTCCGCGTCATCGGCCTGCTGCGCGTGATGTTCGATCCGCGCATGACCTTGCAACAGCAGGTGTCCGCGCAGCTCGAGGCGCACTTCGGCGACAAGGTCTTCAAGACCGTCGTGCCGCGTAACGTGCGCCTGGCCGAAGCGCCCAGCTATGGCATGCCTGGCGTGGTGTACGACCGGGGCTCGCGCGGCGCGCAGGCCTATATCTCGTTTGGCGCCGAAATGATCGAACGCGTGAAGAAGGACCTGAAGTAGGCCTCGACCATGTCCGTTGTCACGCTCTTTTCCCAGACTGAACCGCAAGCCTCCGGCACGCCGCGCGTTGATGCGCGCGACAGCCTGCGCGCGCGTCTGGAAGAAGCAGCGCTGAACGCGACGGCGGTCGCCTCGCAGGTGCTCTATGATGGTTGGCTGGTGCGGTTCGCGCCTTCGCTGGCCAAGCGCGTGCGCAGTATCAATGTGCTGGGGTTATCCACACGTCCTTTGGACGAGCGGCTGGCGTATTGTTCATCGTTGTATGCGCGTCATGGCTTGCCCATGGTGTTGCGCATTACCTCCATCGGCCCCGATTTTTCCCTCGACGCCGAACTGGAGTCCCGCGGTTATATCCTTACCGGCGAGACCCGAGTCATGTTTACGCCGCTCGCTCCCAGGCCCGGCGCCCGGAGCGATCTGCTTTTCAATATTGTCGATACCGCGCGCTTTGCGGCGGCGGTCGGGGCGATGCGCAACTCGGAATCCGGGCACATCGCCGAACATGGGGCGCGCCTGCAAGGCCTGGCTGTGGATATCTCGCCGGTGCTGGCAACGGACGCGATGGGGCAGTGCGTCGCTGCGGGCCTGGCCGTCCGCGACGGCGACCTGCTGGGCCTGTTCGACATCGTTACGGATCCAGGGCAGCGGCGTAAAGGCTACGCCGCCGCGCTGATTGAACACTTGTTGGCAATAGGCGCCGCCGGTGGCGCCACGACCGCCTATTTGCAGGTGGAGCCGGAGAACACAGCCGCGCGCGCCTTGTATGGCCGCTACGGTTTCAAAGACTGTTACGCGTATTGGTATCGCCTGCCCGCCGAGCAGACGGACGCCGCCTGAGCCTGGCTCGGGATACAAAAACAGAAGGAAAGAGGATTTAACTATGGCCACCAAGAAACCCAAGGGATTGGGCCGCGGACTGGACGCCTTGCTCGGCGCGGACGCGCCTGCCATCGATAACATCGGCAAGGCCACCGCCAAGCCCGAGGGTCCGCCGTCCACCTTGCCCGTCTCGAAGATGCGCGCAGGCAAATATCAGCCGCGCACGCGCATGGACGAGGGCGCATTGGGCGAATTGGCCGAATCGATCCGCACGCAAGGCATCATGCAACCCATTCTTGTGCGGGCACTGGGCGAAGCCGCGCCCGGCCACTATGAAATCATCGCCGGTGAACGGCGCTTTCGCGCGGCCCAGCTGGCTGGCTTGAAGGAAGTGCCGGTGCTGGTGCGTGAAGTGGCCGACGAGAACGCAGCCATCATGGCGCTGATCGAGAACATCCAGCGCGAAGACTTGAATCCGCTTGAAGAGGCGCAGGGCGTGCGCCGTCTGCTGGACGAATTCGGTTTGACGCACGAGCAGGCCGCGCAGGCGATCGGGCGCTCGCGCTCGGCCACCAGTAACCTATTGCGCCTCTTGAACCTGGCCGCGGCCGTGCAGACCATGTTGTTGGCGGGCGATGTAGACATGGGCCATGCGCGCGCACTGCTCGCCGTGGATGCCGCCACGCAGATCCAGCTGGCCAACCAGATCATCGCGCGCCGCCTGTCGGTGCGCGAAGCCGAAAAGCTGGTCGCCAAGACCGCCAAGGAAGTGGAGTCCTCCGCGGTCTCCAAAAAGAAGACCAATGGGGTCTCGCGCGATCTGACACGCCTGGAAGAAGCCCTGTCCGACCACCTGGGCACGCGCGTCGCGCTGAAGGTGGGTGCGAAGGAAAAGGGCCAGATCGTCATTGATTTCCACGGCTGGGAACACCTGAATTCCCTGCTTGAGCGCCAGGGCCTGTCCGGGGTGGTGGATGCCTGACCGCGCGCTGCCTGTCATCGCGGTACTGGCGACGGGCGGCACGATTGCCGGCGCCCAGGCCAACGCGACTGCCGCTGGCTACAAGGCAGGTTCATTCTCGGTCAACGACTTGCTGGACGCCGTGCCGCAACTGGCCGGCCTTGCCGAGATCCGAGCCGAACAGGTCGCCAACGTCGGCAGCCAGAATATGACGCATGCCGTGTGGCGCGCGTTGGCGCAACGCGTGGACGCGTTGTGCCGAGACGCTTCGGTGGCCGGCATTGTCATTACCCATGGCACCGATACGCTTGAGGAAACGGCGTACTTCCTGAGCCTGGTGATACCCCATGACAAGCCCGTGGTGCTTGTGGGCGCCATGCGTCCCGCCACGGCGCTGGGCGCCGAGGGGCCTGCCAATCTGTACAACGCCGTGGCGCTGGCGCGCCACCCCGACGCGCGGGGCCGCGGACCGCTTGTCGTCATGAACGAAGACGTGCATTACGCCCGCGAGATCCAGAAAATCGCCAGCGCGGGGCTGTGCGCCTTCGCATCGCCCAATCGGGGCCGCGCGGGCGTCATGCATGGCGGAGTTCCGTTCTTCTATTCGCGCAACACCACTACGCACACCGACAAAAGCGAGTTTTCACTCGCATTGCTGGAAAAGGCCGGCTGGCCCCGCGTCGATATCGTCTATGCGTACGCCAATCTGCAGGCCGACCTGATTGATTTCCTCGCCGATACCGCGGACGGCATCGTGCTTGCCGGAGTGGGCGACGGCAA
This sequence comes from Achromobacter sp. D10, assembly GCF_035282245.1. NCBI lineage: Bacteria > Pseudomonadati > Pseudomonadota > Betaproteobacteria > Burkholderiales > Alcaligenaceae > Achromobacter > Achromobacter sp. D10. The sequence goes on along the minus strand of NZ_JAYJLE010000001.1, from coordinate 593,659 downwards.
TGCCACCGATCTCGCCATTGAAGGCCTTGGCCGCGCCGCGGCCAACGGCGTGGCAGTCGTGCGCTCCAGCCGCACTGGCAGCGGGTTTGTGGCGCGCGACGTCGAGCTGGACGACGCCCGTCTGGGATTCGTCGCCGCACGCGACTTGAACCCCCAGAAAGCCCGCATCCTGTTGATGCTGGGCTTGTCGCTTACCCGCGATCCGGCTGCCCTGCAGGATCTGTTCGACCGCTATTGATGCGCGGCGGCTGAATCGCCCCCGCCTTGCTGGGCCAGCCCGAGGCTGGTCCTGAGCATGTCATAGACCTGGCGCGTCAGCGGATTGATCAGGTCAGGTCTTATCCACAGGAAGTACGTCACGTCGGGCAGCGGCGGCAATCCTTCTTTCTCGCCCAGTACCCGCATCTCCGGCCCCAGCAACTCCACGCTGCGCGCCGTCACCCCCAAACCCGCGCGTAAGGCGGCTTTGATTCCCACCAGCGTCGGCGCCACGTAATTGGTGTGCCAGCGCACGCGCGCCTGTTCCAGGGCCGTGAGCGCCAGGCGGCGGAAGATACTCGGTTCGTCGGCCAGCACGAGCGGCACCGGCGCATGCATGTCGTGCACATAGTCCGCGGATGCCAGCCAGACCGTGGGCGAGGTGCGCAGCGCCACGCCTTCGAAGTCCTGGTCGAACCGGGTGGATATCGTGAGATCGAGTTCTCCCGCGCGCAGGGCATCCATCAGGAAGGGGCTGCGGTCCGTGCGGATTTCGAGTTTCACGCGCGGTGCCGACCGCGCGATGTGCGTAAGCAGGGTAGGCAGGATGGAGTCCGCCACGTCCAGCGGTGCGCCCAGCCTCAGGTCGCCCTCCAGCGGCCCGTCCTGCAGGGCGCGCAACGCTTCGTCGTTGATGGCCAGCATATGCCGCGCGTACTCGACCAGTCGGCGTCCGTGCGACGACAGCACCTTGTTGCGGCCCTGCTTTTCGAACAGCGGCTGGCCGATCAGGGATTCCAGCCGCTGCATCTGCTGCGTCACCGCCGACTGCGTCTTGTGGAGACGGTTGGCGGCTTCGGAGAACGTCTCGTGCCGCGCGATGGCGGTGAGGGTGCGAAGCAGGTCCAGATCCAGGTTGCGCATGAGGGTGTGGAAAACATTAGCGATGCTAATGGAATTTTAAGGCAATTTAAATTGTTCCCGGCGAGCGGGGCGGATACATTCAATCCCATATGTCATGAAAATAGGGAAAATTCAAAGTGACCACTACGCATCCCCATCAGGCCGGTATCGCCCAGGCCATCGGAAATATTAAAAAAACTGTAGGAAATAAGGGCCTGAACCGAGACAGCCTCAAGGCCGTGCTGGACGAACTGATAGGCTTGGCCAGCCACACCGATTGGTGGGCGGCGGATCGCTACCCGGCGCCGGAAGACGGAGAGCGCCAGGCGCGCTACCTGATCGCCGAAGATGCCGACAAAAGCTACGCCCTCTATCTGAACGTGATGCGTCCCGGCAAGCAGATCGTCCCCCACAATCACACGACCTGGGCCTGTATCGCGGCCGTTGAAGGCGTGGAATACAACTACGTCTACGACCGTAGCGACGATGGTTCCGTGCCTGGCGTGGGCCGGCTGGAAAAGACCGGCACCGTGGTGGTCGGCCCCGGCACGGGTATTGCGCTCATGCCGGACGATATCCATGCGGTTGAAATTCAGGGCGACAGCGTCATCCGCCACCTGCACATGTATGGTCGCGCGCTGGAAACGCTGACCGAACGTCTGGCATTCGATCTGGACGCCGGCACCTGCAAAGTCATGCCGATCGGCGTGCAGACGCGCCGCTGATCATGGACAAGCCCTATCGGTCCGCGACGCGCCTGTTGCGCGCAGGTCGCCCGCAACGCGGCTGGGTGAACACCCCCGTGACGCGCGCCAGCACTTACGTTTTTGATAGCGTGCAGGATTGGCGTGACACGCGCAGCCGGCGCGACCAGGAACGCCTGCCGTCCTACGGCGCGCGCGGCACCGATAGCACGCACGCGCTGGAAGACGCGTTGGTAGAACTGGAAGCTGGCTATCGCGCCAAGCTCTATCCAACCGGACAAGCGGCCATCGCCACTGTGTTGTTGGCATATCTCGGCGCGGGCGACCACGTGCTGATCACGGACGCCGTGTACGAGCCCGTGCGGCGTTTCTGCGCGGAGCATCTCTCGCGCTTGGGCATCGCGTACACATACTATCGGCCGGACGGCGTGGGCATCGAGGCGCTTATCAGGCCTGAAACCCGCATGATCTACGCGGAATCTCCGGGCTCACTCACTTACGAGATGCCCGATCTGCCGGCATTGGCCGAACTGGCGCGCACGCATGATTGCTGGCTGGCTGTGGACAACACCTGGGCGTCCGGGTTGCTGTACAAGCCGCTCACGCTGGGCGCGGACATTTCCATTCTGGCCGCCACCAAGTACCTGGGCGGTCATGCCGATGTGATGATGGGCGCCGTGATCACCAACTCGCGTGCATGGAATGCCGTGGAACGCGCCACCGTGGACCTGGGCCAGACCGTCGGCGCCGATGACGCCTATCTCGTCTTGCGCGGCGTCCGCACGCTGCCGCTGCGCTTGGCCCAGCACGCCCGGGCGGCCTTGCGCGTGGCCGATTTCCTGCTGGGCCGTCCGGAAGTCGCGCGCGTTCTGTGTCCGGCCTTGCCCGGCGATCCTTCCCATACCTTGTGGCAACGCGATTGCAGCGGCGCCAACGGCCTCTTGACCGTTGAGTTCGTCAGCTCGGTCAGCGTGGACGATGCCGAGCGGCTTATCGACAGCCTGCGGCTCTTCGGCATCGGCGCATCGTGGGGCGGGTTCGAAAGCCTGGTGATCCCCGTGCGCCTGGCTGCCGCGCGTTCCCTGCCGGACCCTGTGCCGCGCGGCGCCATGCTGCGTCTGCATGTCGGCCTGGAGGATCCCGATGATCTCATCGCCGATCTCGAACAGGCGTTTGCCAAACTCTCCCCGTCTTCCCGTTCCCTTTGAGTTCCATGATGCACCCCATCCAAGACCATTCCGTTGCCGACATCGATCCTCACACGCTCAAGCAATGGCTGCACGACGGCGCCGAGATCGCGCTGCTGGACGTGCGCGAACATGGCCTGTATGGCGAAGGGCACCTGTTCTACGCCGCACCCGTGCCGTATAGCCGGCTGGAAGTGGATATCGTGCGTCTGGCGCCGCGGCGGGATGTGCGGGTAGCGGTCTACGACGACGGCGGCGCCGACGACACGGCGTATCGCGCCGCGCATGCGCTGGCCGCGCTCGGATACCGCAACGTGCACCGTTTGGCCGGCGGCATCGCGCAATGGCAGCGCGACGGCTACGCCGTCTTTGCCGGCGTGAACGTGCCCAGCAAAACCTTCGGGGAGCTGGCCGAAGAAGTTTTCCACACCCCCCGCATCGGCGCGCGTGAACTTGCCGAGCGCCAACGCCGCGGCGACGATCTGATCGTGCTGGACGGCAGGCCGTTTGCCGAATACCAGAAGATGAGCATCCCCGGCGGCGTTTGTTGCCCCAATGGAGAGCTGGCGCTGCGCGCCCATACGCTGGCACGCAACCCCCGCACCACTATCGTGGTGAACTGCGCCGGCCGCACGCGCAGCATCATCGGCGCGCAAACGCTCATCAACCTGGGCGTGCCCAATCCTGTCTATGCATTGGAGAACGGCACTCAAGGCTGGTATCTCGAAGACCTGCAACTCGAACACGGCGCGCGTCGCCGCTACGAAGACAATATCGCGCCCCAGGACCTGCCGGCGCTGACCCAGCGGTCATTGAAGCTGGCCGAGAGCCATGGCGTGCCCATGGTGGATGCGGACGAAGTGCAGGCCTGGTTGCGCGATACGGCTCGCAGCACCTTCCTGTGCGATGTGCGCAGCGCCGAAGAGTACGCGCAAGGTTCCTTGCCCGGCGCGCAACACGCACCCGGCGGCCAGTTGATCCAGGCCACGGACCAATACGTGGCCGTGCGGGGCGCGCGCATCGTCGTGTTTGACGCTGAAGGCGTACGCGCGCCTGTGGTCGCCAGCTGGCTGCGGCAGATGGGCTGGGACGCCAGCGTGCTGCGTGAAGGCGTTCAAGCCCGCCTGGACAACCCTGTGGAAAAGGTGCTGGCGCCGCCAGTGCCACTGCTGAGCGACGCACAGCTTGCCGCCGCGCTTGCGCAAGACGCGCAACTGGTCGACCTTCGTCCCAGCATGCGCTATCGCGCCAACCATATCGTGGGCGCGCGCTGGTCCATCCGCCCGCGTCTGGCCGGCTTGCGCCTGGACAGAACGCGTCCCGTGGTGCTGCTCGCCGAAGACGCCGCCCTGGCCGCCTGGGCAGCGCAGGATCTCCGGGCGTCGGGCGTGCATGACATCCAGGTCAACACCGGCGATCCCTCGGGCTGGGCCGCGCAAGGAATCGCATTGGCGTCCACGCCTGCCGAGCCTGCCGACGCCGAGTGCATCGACTATCTGTTTTTCGTGCATGACCGCCACGACGGCAATAAGGCGGCCGCGCGCCAGTACCTGGCCTGGGAGACCAATCTGGTCAAGCAGATCGACGAACGCGAATTGGCGGGCTATCGCTTTCCGGCCCGCTGATACCGGAACCGCCGTGCAGGCCTGACCCGGCCTCGCGACACAGAAGACGCATCAATCCGAAAAGTACGCCCCGGCCTTCATGGCCGGGGTGCGGACGGTTCTTGCCGAACCGAAATGCAAAGGACGGCCGAGTATCCGGTCGCCAACCACAAGGGGAAACCAGATGAAGCACCATGCATTGCACGTAAGCAAGGCCGCTGCCGCGGCCATGGCCGGTTTGCTGTGGGCGGGCGCAGTCCACGCACAGGCGCCCGCGCCCTTGCCGGACTATCCCAAGCAGGCCATCACGGTCGTCTCGCCATTTCCGCCGGGGGGCGGCAATGACGGCGTTGCGCGGCTGCTCGCACAGGAGCTGGGCGCCATCACGGGCCAAAGCGTGGTGGTCGAAAATCGCTCCGGCGCGGGTGGCAACCTGGGCACGGCGCAGGTCGCGCGAGCCAAGCCCGACGGCTACACCCTGGTGATGTCGCAAACCAGTGTGATGGCGGTCAACCCGCGCTTGTACAAGAACGTGGGCTTCGACCCGGTCAAGGACTTCACGCCGATCTCGCAGATCACGTCCGCGCCGCTCGTGCTGGTGGCGCGCAGCGAAAGCCCGTACCGGACGCTGAACGACTATCTGGAGGCCGCGCGCAAGCAACCCGGCGTCATTACCTACGCAACGCCCGGCAACGGCACCATGAGCCATTTGATGGGCGCGCTGTTGTCGCAGAAGGCAGACGTGAAGCTCGTGCATGTGCCGTACCGCGGGGCAGCGCCCGCCATTACCGACCTGATGGGCGGCACGGTGGACATGTTGATAACTTCGCCCGCGTCGGCCGAGCCCATGGTCGCCGCCGGAAAGCTGCGCATTCTCGCGCTCAGCCACGAGAACAGCATCGGCATCTTCAAGGGGGCGCCCACGCTCAAGCAGGCGGGCATGGAGGGCATCACCGCCGACGATTGGTACGGCTTGTTCGCACCCGCGGGGACGCCGCCCGAGCGCATCGCCTATCTGGCGCAAGCCGTGGCGCAGGCAATGAAATCGCCAGCAGTGATCGCCAAGATAAACAGCGGCGGCAGCTGGGCGGTTGGCAGCCAGCCCGCCGCATTCAAGACGCGGCTGCAGGAAGACACTGTGTATTGGGCCGATATGGTGAAGACTGCCGGCGTATCGCTGGACTGACGCTGCGGCCCCGCCTGCGCTACACCGCCACGACTTTGCCAACCGCGGATTTCAAGGCGGCGTAGGCGGGCGACTTCTGCGCGCTGGTGTTGGTGACCAGATGGTCGATGCGGTCCGCGCTGCAATACGACACGCGGCTGCACAGGCCGATCTTGCTGAAGTCGGCCAACAGCACCAGCTGCTTGGCATTGGCCGCCATCGCTCGCGCCACCTCCGCCTCGCGCAGATCGTAGTTGGTGGCACCGAACTCGGCGTCCACGCCCACCGGCGACAGCAGCGCAAGGTCCGCGCGATAACGGTGGATCTCGGCGATCGTGATGTCGCCAGCCGTGGCGCAGACCGGCCCGCCCACGGATCCACCCAGCATGATCAGCTGGTTCGCGCCATTGCCGGCCGTGCCTACTTTCAAGGCTACGTCGAACGAGTTGGTGATGACGGTCAGGCCCGACAGCTTGGCCAGCTCGTCGGCCAGCACGCTGGTGGTGCTGCCCGCATCCAGGAACAATGTTTGCCCGCTGGAAACCAGGCCGGCGGCTGCGCGCGCGATGGCGCGCTTGTACTTGACGCGCGTATGCACGCGTTCCGCGATGGGCGGCTCGCTGTGCACCGGCACGGCGCCGCCATGTACGCGCCGCAGTTCCCCCATTGCCTCCAGCTCCAGCAGGTCACGCCTGACCGTTTCCCGCGAGACCCCTAGTTCGCCGACGATACGGTCGGTCGATACCTGCTGCAATGAAGACAGCAGGGCGCGGATTCTCTGATACCGCTCTTCTTGCCACATGTCCGATGCTTCCTAATCTATGTCCGGCGCCTCGCGGCTGCGGCGATCAGCGCGCGCAATGCCAGCAGGGAACCTCCCACGACCAGCATGATAAGGGTTGAATAGGCTGCGGCCTGCGAAACGAACCCGGCTTCGTCCAGGCGCAGGACGGAGACCGGCGCCACGCTGACCGAGGGCGTGACCAGGAAGATTACTGCCGACAGAGTCACCATGGACCGCATGAACAGGAAGAAGAACACGCCCAGCACGGTCGGGCCGATCAAGGGCAACACCGCGTCGCGCAGCACCCGCAGCGTGCCGCCGCCCAGGCAACTGACAGCCTCCTCCAGGGCCTGCGGCACGGCGCGCATACCGGTCATCATCGTCAGGAAGCCTTGCGTGTGATAGTGGTAGAAGTTGCACAAGGCGATCAGCGCGGCGCTGCCATAAAGCGCGTACAGGGGCGTGCCGGGGGCGTTGAAGGCGAAGATGTATGACAAGCCCAGCACCAGGCCAGGAACGCCTACCGGCAGTACCGACACCAGATACACCAGCTTGGCCCACGCCCTGGGGATGCGGCAAACCCCGAAACTCAGGAAGAACAGCAACAGCACGCCACCGCTCGCTGCCGCCAGGGAGATGTACAGGGACGTCCATAGCGGCGCATAACCGCCACTTACCGTGATGTCGTAGTGCTTCAGCGTCCATTCCATGCGGTACGGCCACAGCCGCATGAAGCTCGCGAATACGACCGTGGCCACCGTCAGGATGATTGTGCCGCTGGCCAGCAGCACGCCGGCGGTAAACGCCGCATCGCGTCCCCGGGCCCGTTGCGGCGTGACTCTCTGGCCGCTGGGCGAGGCCGAGCCGAACTGCCGTTGGGAGGCGACACGCTCGATCTGCACCGATATCAGCGAAGGCAGCAACAGCAGGATGCCCACCACGGAGCCCATGCCGAAGTTCATCTGCCCGGATACCTGGCTGTAGATCTCGGTGGCCAGAACCCGGTAGTTGCCGCCGATCACCGCGGCGTTGCCGAAGTCGGTAATGGTGATGACGAATACCACGAAGGCGGCGCTCAGCAGGCCGAACTTGCAGTTGGGCAGGGTTATGTCGAAGAATTGGCGCGCACTGGAAGCGCCCATGACCTCGGCTGCGTCGTAGTAACGCGCGTCCATGTTGCGCAAGGCCGCCTGCAGGATCAGCACGGCCTGGGGCAGGGCGTAGAACACGTTCGAGATCAGCAGGCCCCAGAAGCCGTAGATATCGATTTCCCAGCCAGTCCAGCGGTGCACCAGCCCATTGCGACCCAACAGGAAGATGAGCCCCAGGCCCTGCACCAGCGACGGCGCCAGCAGGGGCAGCACCAATGCCAGCCGCACGGCGGCCTTGCCGCGCATGCAGCTGCGGTCCAGCCCATAGGCGATGGCAAAGCCCAGTGCCACGCTGACCACCGTGGTGGCGGCACTCATGACCAGGCTGTTCAGGGTGGCGGTGAGCACCCCGCGGGTGGCGAATACCTCGGCGTAGTTGCCCAGGCCGACCGAGCCGTCCTTCTCCACCAGGCTGCGCCAGGCCACGGTCGCCAGCGGATAAAGAAAGAACAGCGCCAGGCCCGCCAGGGGTATGCCAACGCAGCTCCATAGCAGTACACGGTCCGCCGACCAGGGCGCGCGGCCGGCTGGCGCCGCGATGGCCGTGCTGGCGTGGGCGGCGCTCAAGCGGCGGCTCCGGCAGGCAAGGTGTGACCCGTCATACGCTTACCCAGGCGCACTGGCCGGGCTCCATGTCCAGCCGCACGGGGGCGCCGCGTGACAGCCCGGCCGCGCCATGCTGTTCCACCAGCAGTTCGCGTCCCTGCCAGGCCACCCGCAAGCGAGTGAGATTGCCCATGAAAGTCATGTCCTGCACCCGGCCAGGTCCGTGCTCGTCCGCGGCGATACGCAGGTTTTCCGGCCGCAGGCAGGCCTCGTAGCGCTCGCTGGCGCCCTCGGGGCGCGTCGCCAGCAACTGGGGCATGGCCTCGCGCACCCAGTCGGTGGGCAGCAGATTGCTCAGTCCCACGAAATTTGCCACGAAGCGCGTGCGCGGCCGCAGGTACAAATCGGAAGGCGAGCCCACCTGCTCAATGCGCCCGTCGTTCATGCAGACGATCTTGTCGGCAAGCGTGAGCGCTTCTTCCTGATCGTGCGTCACCATCACCGTGGGAATCTTCAACCGGCGCTGGACGTCGTGGATCTCGGCGCGCATATCGGTGCGCACGCGCGCGTCCAGCGCGGACAGGGGTTCGTCCAGCAAGATCAGCGCGGGGTCCACGGCCAGCGCGCGAGCCAGAGCCACGCGCTGTTGCTGGCCGCCGGACAGCTGGTGCGGATAGCGTTCGGCGTGGTCGGGCAGCTTGATCAGCGTCAGCAATTCCTTCACGCGCGCCGCAATGCGTTCACGCGATTCGCCGCGGATGCGCAGGCCGTAACCCACGTTCTCCGCGACGGTCATGTTGGGGAACAGGGAGTACGACTGAAACACGATGCCGAAGCCGCGCTTGCGCGCAGGCAGCGCGCTCAAGTCGCGCCCGCCCAGTGTGATCGTCCCGCGGTCGAAGGGCAGCAAGCCCGCCACGATACGCAGCAAGGTGGTCTTGCCGCAGCCGCTGGGGCCGAGCAGGCAGACGAATTCGTGCTCGCCCACGGACAGGTCGATGTCTTCCAGTGCTACCGAGGCATCGAACGTCTTGCGTATTCCGCGCAATTCCAGATACATGGCGTCTCCAGGACAGGCGGCGGCCGGCTTGTCGCCGGCCGCCTGGCCGTCAACGCTTGATGGTGTCCTGCCAGGTCTTGATGGTGGCGTCCCGTTCCGCGGCGGATTTGGGGAAGTCCACGGGGTACAGCACGGCGGTCAGGTCCTTGGGCAGGCCGGCGGCTTCAGCGGCTTTGTTGGGCGTGGCGCCAGGTATCGTCACCAGTTCCTTGTACTTGCTGTACAGGCTGCCGGCTTGCGCAGACAGCGTCCAGTCGAGAAAGCGCTTGGCGTCGGTGGGGTTCTTGGCCGTCTTCATCAGCCCCGAGGCTTCCAGCTCGTAGCCGACCCATTTGGAGGGGATCACCATCTTGATGGGAAAGCCCTCTTCGATGGATTGCATGGCGGGGAAAGCGAAGGACACGCCGATGGCATATTCCCCGGCGCGGGCCATTTTGCACGGACGCGAGCCCGACGGGGTGTACTGCGCCACGTTCTTGTCCAGGTCCTTGAGCAGCGCCCAACCTTTTTCCTTGCCCATGCCCTGTAGCAACGCGACGATCTGCAGATAGCCAGTGCCGGAGGCCGCCGGGCTGGGGATAACTATTTCGCCCTTGTAGACCGGCTTGGTCAGGTCTTCCCAGGATGTGGGCATGGGCAGGTTCTTGGACTTGAGCCTGTCGGTGTTCACACAGAAGGCGGCCACATAGCCCGTGGCTGCGAACCACTTCTGGTCGGCGCCTTTGTATTGGGCGGGCAGGGCGTCCATGCCTTTGGCGGCATACGGTTCCAGCAGGTTCTGCAGGCGCGCGTCCAGCATATTGCTGACGGCAAAGCCCCAGATCACGTCTTGCTGCGGGTTGGAAGCCTCAGCGATCAGGCGGGCGCCGAGATCGCCGGTGGACAAGCGCAGCACATTGACCTTCACATCCGGCATGGCGGCGTTGGCGGCTTTCAGATAGGCCGCAATTTCGTCTTCTTCTAGGGCGGTATAGACGGTGATGGCGCCGGCGTGGGCCTGCGTCCAACCTAGGGAAATTACTGCAACCACAAGGCTAAGCTTCTTCATACATTGCATGATGGGACTCCGGTTGGAATACACGGCAACGGTGGCGAGCTACGTAGGTGGACAGCCTTCTGCAACAAGTCCGGCGGGTTGCAGTTTTATGTATGTTTGCAAATTTGTGGCAACGTGTCTAGACTGGAAAAACCAGTATTCAAGGGTTTTTTTGGCGTAGGCGCATCTCCCCGCGCCACGCCTGGAGCTCATCGATGCAAACTTCACCGCCGTTATCCGAGCAGCAGCTGGCCGCGTACTCCTCGTTCGCCCAGGCGCTGGCGGACCGTGTGCGTCCCTTGTCGCGCACGTGGTTCCGGCATCCGCTGGCCGTCGACACCAAAGCCGACGAGAGCCCCGTCACGCAGGCGGATCGGGAGGTAGAGGCCGCCTTGCGTGAGGCTATCGGCCAGCAGTATCCGGACCACGGCATCTTCGGCGAAGAATTCGGCGTCTCGCATGCCGAGGCCGAGCTGGTGTGGTCGCTGGATCCCATCGACGGCACCCGGGCTTTCATTTCCGGCAATCCGCTGTGGGGCACGCTATTGGCGTTGTTGCATCGGGGCAGACCCGTGCTCGGCGTGATCGACGTGCCCATGCTGGACGAGCGCTGGGTTGGCGTGGCCGGCGCCTCGGCCCAGTTGAACGGCGCAAGCTGTCGCGCAAGCACGTGCACGGAACTGCGCCAGGCCATTCTGTATGCCACCTCGCCGGACATTTTTGCCGGCGCGGAGTTGGCCGCCTTCGACGCGTTGACACAGGCTGCGCGCATGCGCCGTTACGGTGGCGATTGCTACAGCTACGGCCTGCTGGCCAGCGGGCATGTCGATCTGGTGGTCGAGTCCGGGCTGCAGCCGTATGACTATCTGGCGCTGATGCCCGTGATCGAAGGGGCTGGTGGCGTCATTACTGATTGGTCGGGGCAGCCGCTAGGCCTCGAATCGCAGGGCCGCGTCGTCGCGGCCGCCACGCCGCAGTTGCATCGCCAGGCGATGCGGGTGCTGGGGGCGGCCATGACCTGAACGCCGCGCCGCCCGCCCGCAGGTCAACGCAACGCTTCAGTCACAGGGTGAACGAGCATGCATGCACTAGGGGTAGCAACGGTGGAAGACGCGGAGCGGCTGGTGCAAGCCAGCCAGCTCTCGCACATCAAAGTAGGCTTGTCCGACGTCGATGGCGTCATGTTGGGCAAATACTTGCGGCGCGACAAATTCCTGGGCGCGCTGCGTTCAGGGCTGGCGTTCTGCGACGTGGTGTTCGGCTGGGACCTGGACGACCAGCTTTACGACAACACGAAGTACACGGGCTGGCACACCGCTTATCCCGATGCCAAGCTCAGGATCATTCCGCAAAGTGGCCGCCGATTGCCGCTGGAGCAGGGGCCGGGCGGCGAGGACATGCTGCTGTTCCTCGCGGAATTTGAAGGCGATGCGGGCGCCATCTGTCCGCGCCGGCTGCTGCACCGAACCCTGGATCGCGCCGCCGGCATGGGCTACGACGTCTACGCTGCGCTTGAATACGAGTTCTTCATGTTCCGCGAAACGCCGCATTCCGTGCGTGCCAAGAACTATCGCAACATGGAGAACTGGACGCCGGGAAACTTCGGCTACTCCGTGCTGCGCAGCACGGTAGAAGGTGATTTCTACCGCAAGCTGCTGGACATGTGCGAACGCATGGACATGCCCATCGAAGGCCTGCACACCGAGACGGGGCCCGGCGTGCTGGAAGCCGCCCTGGCGGTGGACCTGGCTGCTGCTGCGGGCGACAAGGCTTTCCTCTTCAAGACCTTCACCAAGGCGCTGGCGCAGCAGAACGGGCTGATGGCGACCTTCATGGCGAAATGGTCGCACGACCATCCCGGCCAGAGCGGGCACATCCACCTTTCTTTGCGTGACCGGAAGACCAATCGTTCTGCCTTTTACGACGAGTCGCAGCCGCATGGAATGAGCGCGATCCAAGCCTCCTTCATGGCCGGCGTGCAGCGCTATCTGCCCGAGTTCATGGCCATGTATGCGCAGACCATCAACAGCTATTCGCGCCTCGTGCCTGGGTATTGGGCGCCGCTTGATGCCACCTGGGGCATGGAAAACCGCACCACCGCCTTGAGGTTGATTCCCGGCAGCGACAAATCGCAACGCGTGGAAGTGCGGATCGGCTCGGCCGATGCCAATCCCTATCTGGCTTTGTCCGCCGCACTGGCTTCCGGGCTGTACGGCATCGAACAAGGTCTGGCGCCCGAACCCATGGTGCAAGGAAATGCCTACACGCAGCAGTTTCCGGCGCATTTGCGCTTGCCCAACACGTTGTGGGAATCGGCGCAGCGGCTGCGCGAGTCCGAGGCCGCGCGCCATTTGTTCGGCAATGCTTTCGTCGAACATTTCGCGGCCACGCGCGAGTGGGAAGAGCGGCAATTCCGGCGGCACGTGACCGACTGGGAACTGGCGCGCTATTTCGAAATCATCTGAACCCGATCCACTACGCTTGCGCAGGACAGACATGACCCAGGAACTCATCACCATCAGTCCCATCGACGGGCGCGAGGTCGTGCGCCGCCCCTATGCCAGCGAGGCGCAGATCGCGCAGGCGCTCGCCGACGCCCAGGCCGCGCAGCCCGCGTGGCAGGCGTTGGGCGTCGAGGAGCGAGGTCGCATCGTGTCCGCGGCGGTGGACCGCTTCGTCGCCGCGAAGGATGAGATTGCGCGCGCCATCACCATCCAGATGGGCCGACCATTGCGCTACACGCCCGGCGAGGTCGGGGGCTTCGAGACGCGTGCGCGCCACATGATTGGGATCGCGGCAGAGGCGCTGGCTCCCATCCAGGTACCGGCCCAGGCAGGATTCACACGCTTCATCAGCCGCGAACCGATCGGCGTCGCCCTGACGATAGCGCCGTGGAACTATCCCTTGTTGACCGCGGTGAACAGTATCGTGCCGGCGCTGATGGCTGGAAATGCCGTCATCCTAAAACATTCCGACCAGACCCCTCTTTGCGCCGAACTCATCGAACGCGCGTTTCGGGAAGCGGGGGCGCCCAAGGGCGTATTCCAGTATCTGCACGCCAACCATGGGATCGTGCATCGCCTGATACGCGCGCCCGAGATCGGCTACGTCTCGTTCACCGGCTCCGTGCGCGCAGGCCATGCCGTGGAAGAAAGCGCGGCAGGACGCTTCATCGGCGCGGGCCTGGAGCTCGGCGGCAACGACCCCGCTTATGTGCGGGAGGACGCCAAGATCGATCATGCGGTCGAAACCCTGGTGGATGGGGCATTCTTCAATTCGGGCCAATCCTGCTGCGGCATCCAGCGCATCTACGTGGCGCGCGTCCGGTATGACGAGTTTGTCGAGCGTGCCGCGGAACTGACGCGCAGCTACGTTCTGGGAAACCCACTGAACGCAGAGACCACGCTGGGTCCCGTCGTGCGGGCCAAGGCCGCCGCCGAAATTCGCGGAATCGTCGACGAAGCGCTTTCGGCCGGCGCCAGAAATATGATTGATCCATCATATTTCAAAGAAGCGAGCAAAGGCTCGCCTTATGTAGCCCCTGCGTTGTTGACGGATGTCGATCACCGCATGCGCATCATGAGCGACGAGTGCTTTGGACCCGTCGTTGGCATCATGGCCGTCGATAGCGACGAGGAAGCCATAGGCCTGATGAACGATAGCCCCTACGGCTTGACGGCGGCAGCGTTTACCCAGGACGAGGAAGCGGCGTTGCACATTGGCCGGCAGGTTCGTACCGGCACGTTTTTCATGAATCGCTGCGACTATCTCGATCCCGCGCTGGCCTGGACCGGCGTGAAGAATTCCGGCCGCGGCGTGTCGCTGTCCGTGGTCGGCTACGAACAGCTTACGCAAGCCAAATCCTTTCATCTGCGCAGCGTCTGACACGACGCCTTCAGGAAACGAACCATGACTGTGCCCAGCGTCAATTGGAACTACCCCACCGCCATCAAGGCCGGCCCCGGCCGCATCAAGGAACTGCCCGAACTCTGCCGCGGCCTCGGCATGGCGCGTCCATTGCTTGTGACGGATCCGGGGCTGGCGGCCTTGCCCATGGTGGCGGGTGCGGTGCAGGCATGTCGGGATGCAGGCCAGGAATGCGGCATATTTCACGAGATCAAAGGCAATCCTACGGGCCGTAATGTCGAAGACGGCGTGGCGGCGTACCGCCAGGGTCGGCATGATGGCGTGATCGCCTTCGGCGGCGGCTCTGCGCTGGACGCCGCCAAAGCCATCGCGCTGATGGCGGGACAATCGCGGCCCCTGTGGGATTTCGAGGATATCGGCGACAACTACCTGCGGGTCGACGTGGCCGGCATGGCGCCGGTGGTGGCGGTGCCAACCACTGCGGGCACGGGCTCCGAGGTGGGGCGCGCCTCCGTCATCACCGACGAGGCCGCCGAGGTCAAGCGCATCATCTTTCACGCACGCATGTTGCCCGCCGTCGTGATCCTGGACCCAGAACTGACGGTGGGCCTGCCGCCGAAGATCACCGCCGCGACTGGCATGGACGCGCTGTCGCACAATCTGGAGGCCTATTGTTCGCCGTTCTTCCATCCCATGGCGGCGGGCATTGCGATCGAAGGCATGCGCCTGGTAAAGGAATATCTGCCTCAAGCGGTGGTCAACGGCGGCGATCTGCAGGCGCGGCTTCAGATGCTGGTGGCGTCCAGCATGGGCGCGACCGCATTCCAGCGCGGGTTGGGTGCCATGCACGCGTTGGCGCATCCATTGGGGGCGCTGTACGACGCGCATCACGGCACGCTGAACGCCATCCTCATGCCCTATGTCCTGAAGGCCAATCAGCATGCGGTAGCGCCGAGACTGGAGGCGCTGGCGCGCTATCTGGACCTGCCGGAACCCGGGCCGGCCGCGGTACTGGATTGGGTGTTGCGCCTGCGTGAGACGCTGGGCATCCCCCACACACTGGCGGAAATCGGCATCGATGATGCGCAGGCCGAGCGGGTAGGGCGCATGGCTGCCGAGGATCCATCCGCCGGCAGCAACCCCGTCAACTACACGCCGGAGCAGTATTCCAATCTTTTCCGTGCAGCAATTCGCGGAAACCTGTAAGCTTCGCCCCCTCTGCGTGGAAACGCAGCGGTGGTTGAAGAAGAATTTTGAATATTTCGTCCGAAGCGTTTGACAGCGGATTTGAAAGTGTTCATAATCTCGAATTCTCCGCTGGAGGAGTGCCCGAGTGGTTAAAGGGGGCAGACTGTAAATCTGTTGGCCTTGCGCCTACGTTGGTTCGAATCCAACCTCCTCCACCAGAGACCCATACCTAAATCCAGGCGCGGTTGGCCTGGATTTACAATGTGAAGCTCAAAGCGCTGAGCAACCTTCGCAAAGAAGGCCGTAATGTGCTCAAGGCTTCAGGTTGAAAAAGGTTTGGGAAAGAGAAGGTGAAAGGGTATGCCGCGGGTGTAGCTCAATGGTAGAGCAGAAGCCTTCCAAGCTTACGACGAGGGTTCGATTCCCTTCACCCGCTCCAAGATTTATTTGCCCATGTGGCTCAGTGGTAGAGCACTCCCTTGGTAAGGGAGAGGTCGCGCGTTCGATCCGCGCCATGGGCACCACTAATTTCTCTTTTCTTCAGTCAGAAGCGCAATCCAGGTCAGGAGTCAGCCATGGCAAAAGGCAAGTTTGAACGTACCAAGCCGCACGTGAACGTGGGTACGATTGGTCACGTTGACCACGGCAAAACGACGTTGACGGCGGCCATCACGACCGTTCTGTCGACCAAGTTCGGCGGCGAAGCCAAGGGCTACGACCAGATCGATGCAGCTCCTGAAGAAAAGGCACGCGGCATCACCATCAACACCGCGCACGTCGAGTACGAAACGGAAACGCGTCACTACGCGCACGTTGACTGCCCGGGCCACGCTGACTACGTCAAGAACATGATCACGGGCGCCGCCCAGATGGACGGCGCGATCCTGGTCGTGTCGGCCGCTGACGGTCCGATGCCGCAAACCCGCGAACACATCCTGCTGTCGCGCCAGGTTGGCGTGCCGTACATCATCGTCTTCCTGAACAAGGCTGACATGGTTGACGACGCCGAGCTGCTCGAGCTGGTGGAAATGGAAGTTCGCGAACTGCTGTCGAAGTACGACTTCCCGGGCGACGACACCCCGATCGTGAAGGGTTCGGCCAAGCTGGCGCTGGAAGGCGACAAGGGCGAACTGGGCGAACAGGCCATCCTGTCGCTGGCCCAAGCTCTGGACACCTACATCCCGACGCCTGAGCGCGCGGTTGACGGCGCGTTCCTGATGCCCGTCGAAGACGTGTTCTCGATCTCGGGTCGCGGCACCGTGGTGACCGGCCGTATCGAACGCGGCGTGATCAAGGTCGGCGAAGAAATCGAAATCGTCGGTATCGCTCCGACGGTCAAGACGACCTGCACCGGCGTGGAAATGTTCCGCAAGCTGCTGGACCAAGGTCAAGCCGGCGACAACGTGGGCATCCTGCTGCGCGGCACCAAGCGTGAAGACGTCCAGCGCGGCCAAGTTCTGGCCAAGCCGGGCTCGATCACCCCGCACACGGACTTCACGTCCGAGGTGTACATCCTGTCCAAGGAAGAAGGCGGCCGCCACACCCCGTTCTTCAACGGCTATCGTCCCCAGTTCTACTTCCGCACGACGGACGTGACGGGCACGATCGACCTGCCGGCCGACAAGGAAATGGTTCTGCCGGGCGACAACGTGACGATGACCGTCAAGCTGCTGGCCCCCATCGCCATGGAAGAAGGTCTGCGTTTCGCCATCCGTGAAGGCGGTCGTACCGTCGGCGCCGGCGTCGTCGCCAAGATCCTGAAGTAAGCAATACCCGGATGGGTAGAGTGGACTTTAAAGTCCCTCTATCCATCTTTGTCGTAAAAGTAGTATGATGTATGGTTCCGCGAGTTGTTGCATGTCGCGCGGAAGCAGCTGTGTAGTGCAAGTGTAGTGTTTTAGGGGCATAGCTCAATTGGCAGAGCGTCGGTCTCCAAAACCGAAGGTTGTAGGTTCGATTCCTACTGCCCCTGCCACCGCCAGGATAAACCCGCGGGAGATCATCGCGAGTTACGCATTCACGGCGGCTCGCGTCGCAATATGTCTAATACCAGCGTAGAAACCGTAACCAGTACCGCCGACCGGGTGAAGCTCGGGCTGGCGGTTCTTGTCGTTATTGCTGGCATCGTCGGGTTCTCCGTGCTCAGCGCGCAACCGATGCCTGCACGTATCGGCGTATTCGTCGGCGGCCTTGTGATCGCAGCCGTGATCGCCTGGTTCAGCGAACCTGGCCGCCGCACCCTGAGCTTCGCCAGCGAGTCCTACAACGAAGTCAAGCGTGTCTCTTGGCCCACGCGCAAGGAAACGACCCAGATGACGGGTATCGTTTTCGCGTTTGTGGCGGTCATGGGCATTTTCATGTGGGTGCTCGACAAGGGCATCGAATGGATTCTCTACGGCCTGTTGTTGGGCTGGAAATAAGGACGGCGAATGAGTAAGCGTTGGTATGTCGTCCATGTGTACTCCGGCATGGAAAAAAGCGTACACAAGGCCCTGAACGAGCGCATCGAGCGCGCAGGCCTGCAAACGTCTTTTGGCCGCATTCTTGTGCCCTCCGAGGAAGTCGTCGAGGTCAAGGGCGGTCAGAAGTCGATCACCGAGCGCCGCATTTTCCCCGGTTATGTCCTGGTTGAAATGGACCTGACCGACGAAACGTGGCACCTGGTCAAGAACACCAACCGCGTCACCGGTTTTTTGGGTGGCTCGGGCAACCGTCCGACCCCGATTTCCGAAAAGGAAGTCGAGAAGATCCTCTCCCAGATGGAAGAGGGTGTCGAGAAACCCCGCCCCAAGATCCTGTTCGAAGTGGGCGAGATGGTTCGGGTCAAGGAAGGTCCGTTTGCAGACTTCAACGGCAACGTCGAAGAAGTCAACTACGAAAAGAGCAAGGTGCGCGTGTCTGTCACCATTTTTGGTCGCGCCACGCCCGTCGAACTCGATTTCAGTCAGGTCGAAAAGACCTAATTTCAACCCCGGGGAGCTCCCAGGCCTGAACGCCCAGGAGCGATATAACCCGCAAGGAGCAAAGCATGGCGAAGAAGATCGTCGGCTTTATCAAGCTGCAAGTGCCGGCTGGTAAGGCTAACCCCTCCCCCCCGATTGGCCCGGCCCTGGGTCAGCGTGGCCTGAACATCATGGAATTCTGCAAGGCGTTCAACGCCAAGACCCAAGGCATGGAGCCTGGTCTGCCGATTCCGGTGGTGATCACCGCCTTCGCCGACAAGAGCTTCACCTTCGTGATGAAGACCCCGCCCGCGACGGTCCTGATCAAGAAGGCCGCCGGCGTGCAAAAGGGTTCGTCCAAGCCGCATACCGACAAGGTCGGCACGCTGACCCGCGCTCAAGCTGAAGAGATCGCCAAGGCCAAGGGCCCCGATCTGACCGCCGCCGATCTGGACGCCGCTGTGCGTACGATCGCTGGTAGCGCCCGCAGCATGGGCATCACGGTTGAGGGGATCTAATCATGGCAAAACTGTCCAAGCGCGCCGCCGCCATTGCTCAGAAGATCGACCGCACCAAGCTGTACCCGGTCGCCGAAGCCCTGACCCTGGTCAAGGAAACCGCTGTTGCCAAGTTCGATGAATCCATCGACGTGGCCGTGCAGCTCGGCATCGACCCGAAGAAGTCGGACCAACTGGTCCGCGGTTCGGTCGTGCTGCCCGCCGGCACCGGCAAGACGGTCCGCGTGGCTGTGTTCGCCCAAGGCGACAAGGCTGAAGCCGCCAAGGCCGCTGGCGCCGACATCGTCGGTCTGGACGACCTGGCTGACCAGATCAAGGCCGGTCAGATGGACTTCGACGTGGTCATCGCCTCGCCCGACACGATGCGTGTCGTGGGTGCCCTGGGTCAGATCCTGGGTCCGCGTGGCCTGATGCCGAACCCGAAGGTCGGCACCGTGACGCCTGACGTCGCCACCGCTGTCAAGAACGCCAAGGCCGGTCAGGTTCAGTACCGTACCGACAAGGCTGGCATCATCCACGCAACGATCGGCCGCGCGTCGTTCGGCGTGGAACAGCTGCAAAACAACCTGGCCGCTCTGGTCGACGCCCTGCAAAAGGCTCGTCCCGCAGCTGCCAAGGGCATTTACCTGCGCAAGCTGGCCGTTTCGTCCACGATGGGCGGCGGTGCTCGCGTGGAAATTGCCTCGCTGTCGGCCAACTAAGCCGATAGCTGTAAACGTACTTTGGGCTGCATCCGGATTCCTCCGGATGTTGCTGTCAAAGACCGCTGGAGCAGGGTGGTTCAAGCTGTATCGAGCCACTCCGCTTAATCCCGAAGCCCGTAAGGTTCGGATCCAGCGTAGACGGCGTCCCCAGGAAGATTTCTTTATACGAAGAACTCGACCAGGCGCCGCATTCGGTTGACGCGCAAGGCTCAGGCCCCAGGCGTCTTTTGATGGAGTGTTCAAACCGTGAGTCTCAATCGTCAAGAGAAAGCGGTGGTGATCGAGGAAGTCTCGGCAGAAGTTGCCAAGGCCCAATCGATTGTTATCGCTGAGTACCGTGGTCTGGACGTCGCCTCTGTCACCGTACTGCGCAAAACTGCGCGTGAATCGGGCGTGTATCTGCGTGTTCTGAAGAACTCGCTGGCCCGTCGTGCTGTTGCCGGCACGGCTTTCGAGCCGTTGGCCGAGCAACTGACTGGTCCGCTGATCTATGGTATCAGCGCTGATCCGGTCGCGGCGGCCAAGGTCCTCGCAGGTTTCGCGAAGAGCAACGACAAGCTGGTCATCAAGGCGGGCTCGCTGCCCAACAGCCTGTTGACCCAAGACGGCGTGAAGGCCCTGGCCACCATGCCCTCGCGCGAAGAGTTGCTGTCGAAACTGCTGGGCACCATGCAAGCCCCCATCGCGCAATTCGTGCGTACGCTCAACGAAGTTCCGACCAAGTTCGCCCGTGGCCTCGCCGCCGTGCGCGACCAGAAGGCCGCGGCTTAATCGCCTGCCTTCACGGAATTCGCTGAACGACCGAGCGACACCCAAACCCTGGCATTACCAAAATATTTGGAGTTCTGAAAAATGGCACTTAACAAAGCTGAAATCCTTGACGCCATCGCTGGCATGACCGTGCTCGAGCTGTCCGAGCTGATCAAGGAAATGGAAGAGAAGTTCGGCGTGTCGGCTGCTGCCGCCGCTGTCGCTGTCGCTGCTCCCGCCGCTGGTGGCGCTGCCGCCGCCGCTGAAGAGCAAACCGAGTTCACCGTCGTCCTGACCGACGCCGGCGCGAACAAGGTTAGCGTCATCAAGGCCGTGCGCGAGCTGACCGGTCTGGGTCTGAAGGAAGCCAAGGACCTGGTCGACGGCGCTCCGAAGCCCGTCAAGGAAGCTGTGGCCAAGGCTGACGCCGAAGCCGCCAAGAAGAAGCTGGAAGAAGCTGGCGCCAAGGTCGAAGTCAAGTAAGACCTGCGTCAACTTGCCCGGGGACAGCGCGGTTTGCAGTCCCCGGGCTTTTGCGTTTCCAGGAAACCCCTACTGGGGGCATGCCCTTTCACAGGGGGGTTTCCTGGAGTCGTATCACCTGGGGCCGTGGTTGACGGCCCATGCAACCTCGAGTCGGAGTGCTCATGCCTTACTCGTACACCGAAAAAAAGCGCATCCGCAAAAGCTTCGCCAAGCGTGAAGACGTTCAAAACGTTCCCTTCCTGTTGGCGACACAGCTTCAATCCTACCTAACTTTCCTGCAGGCGGATACCGCCCCGTCCGATCGCGTAGCCGACGGTTTGCAGGCGGCGTTCTCGTCGATTTTCCCGATCGTTAGTCACAACGGTATGGCGCGCTTGGAGTTCGTGAGCTATGTGCTCGGCGAACCGGTGTTCGATGTCAAGGAATGTCAGCAACGTGGCTTGACCTATGCCTCGCCCCTGCGAGCCAAGGTCCGCCTGGTGCTGCTTGACCGCGAAGTCAGCAAGCCCACCGTGAAGGAAGTGAAGGAACAGGAAGTCTACATGGGCGAGATTCCGCTCATGACCGGCACCGGTTCCTTTGTCATCAACGGCACCGAACGTGTCATCGTTTCGCAGCTGCACCGCTCGCCTGGCGTGTTCTTCGAGCACGACCGCGGCAAGACCCACAGCTCCGGCAAGCTCCTGTTCTCGGCCCGCGTGATTCCTTACCGCGGCTCGTGGCTGGACTTCGAATTCGACCCGAAGGACATCCTGTTCTTCCGCGTCGACCGTCGCCGCAAGATGCCCGTCACGATCCTGTGCAAGGCCATCGGCATGACGCCCGAATCGATCCTCGCCAACTTCTTCGACTTCGATAACTTCGAATTGAAGAGCGAAGGCGCGATGATGGAATTCGTGCCGGAGCGCTGGAAGGGCGAAATGGCCCGTTTCGACATCACCGACCGCAGCGGCAAGGTCGTCGTCGAGAAGGACAAGCGCATCAACGCCAAGCATCTGCGCGACCTGGCTGCCGGTGGCATCCAGCGCATCTCCGTGCCGGAAGACTTCCTGTACGGCCGCGTGCTGGCCAAGAACATCGTCGACCCGGACACCGGTGAAGTCATCGCCAACGCGAACGACGAAATCACGGAAAGCGTGCTGGGCGCCCTGCGCGCCGCCAACGTGCACGACATCCAGGCCCTCTACACGAACGACCTGGACCGCGGCCCGTACATCTCGCAGACGCTGCGCACCGACGAAACCGCCGACCAGATGGCCGCTCGCGTCGCCATCTACCGCATGATGCGCCCCGGCGAGCCGCCCACCGAAGAAGCGGTGGAAGCGCTGTTCCAGCGTCTCTTCTACAGCGAAGAAACGTACGATCTGTCGCGCGTCGGCCGCATGAAGGTCAACAGCCGTCTGGGCCGTGGTGAAGACATCACCGGCCCGATGACGCTGACCAACGAAGACATCCTTGAAACCATCAAGGTGTTGGTCGAGCTGCGTAACGGCCGTGGCCAGATCGACGACATCGATCACCTGGGCAACCGCCGCGTGCGTTGCGTCGGCGAACTGGCCGAGAACCAGTTCCGCGCCGGCCTCGTGCGCGTGGAGCGCGCCGTCAAGGAACGTCTGGGCCAGGCCGAGACCGAAAACCTGATGCCGCACGACCTGATCAACTCCAAGCCGATTTCGGCTGCGATCAAGGAGTTCTTCGGTTCGAGCCAGCTGTCGCAGTTCATGGACCAGACCAACCCGCTGTCGGAAATCACGCACAAGCGCCGTGTTTCCGCACTGGGCCCGGGCGGTCTGACCCGCGAGCGCGCAGGCTTCGAAGTCCGTGACGTGCACCCGACCCACTATGGCCGCGTCTGCCCGATCGAAACGCCGGAAGGCCCGAACATCGGCCTGATCAACTCCATGGCGCTGTACGCTCGCCTGAACGAGTACGGCTTCCTGGAAACGCCTTACCGCAAGATCATCGACGGCAAGGTCAGCGAGCAGATCGACTATCTGTCGGCCATCGAAGAAAGCCACTACGTCATCGCGCAGGCCAACGCCGCGCTCGACGACGAAGGCCGCTTCGTGGACGACCTGGTTGCTTGCCGTGAAGCCGGCGAAACCATGCTGACCGCCCCGGCCAACGTGCACTACATGGACGTTGCTCCGTCGCAGATCGTGTCGGTCGCTGCTTCGCTGATTCCGTTCCTGGAGCACGATGACGCGAACCGCGCACTGATGGGCGCCAACATGCAACGTCAGGCCGTGCCTTGCCTGCGTCCGGAAAAGCCGGTCGTGGGTACGGGCATCGAGCGCACCGTGGCTGTTGACTCGGGTACGACCGTGCAGGCGCTGCGTGGCGGCCTGGTCGACCACGTCGACGCCGAGCGTGTCGTGATCCGCGTGAACGATGAAGAAAACGTCGCCGGCGAAGTCGGTGTCGACATCTACAACCTGATCAAGTACACGCGTTCCAACCAGAACACGAACATCAACCAGCGTCCCATCGTCAAGCGTGGCGACCGCGTCGCCAAGGGCGACGTGCTGGCTGACGGCGCATCGACCGACCTGGGCGAACTCGCCCTGGGTCAGAACATGCTGATCGCGTTCATGCCCTGGAACGGCTACAACTTCGAAGACTCGATCCTGATCTCCGAAAAGGTTGTGGCGGATGACCGCTATACCTCGGTCCACATCGAGGAACTGACGGTCGTCGCTCGCGATACCAAGCTGGGTCCGGAAGAAATCACCCGCGACATCAGCAACCTGGCCGAGACGCAACTGAACCGTCTGGACGATTCGGGCATCACGTACATTGGCGCCGAAGTCAGCGCCGACGACGTGCTGGTCGGCAAGGTCACGCCCAAGGGCGAAACCCAGCTGACGCCGGAAGAAAAGCTGCTGCGCGCCATCTTCGGTGAAAAGGCGTCCGACGTTAAGGACACCTCGCTGCGCGTGCCCTCGGGCATGACCGGCACCGTGATCGACGTGCAGGTGTTCACGCGCGAAGGCATCGTGCGCGACAAGCGCGCCCAGTCCATCATCGACGATGAACTGCGCCGCTATCGCCAAGACCTGAACGACCAGCTGCGTATCGTTGAAAACGACCAGTTCGATCGTATCGAAAAGATGCTGATCAACAAGACGGTCAACGGCGGTCCGCGCAAGCTGGCCAAGGGCGCCACGATCACCAAGGCCTACCTGGCCGATCTGGACCGCTGGCAGTGGTTCGACATTCGCCTGGCCGACGAACCGCACGCTGTCGTGCTGGAGCAGGCCAAGGAATCGCTCGAGCAGAAGCGCCACCAGTTCGACCTGGCCTTCGAAGAGAAGCGCAAGAAGCTGACGCAAGGCGACGAGCTGCCCCCGGGCGTGCTGAAGATGATCAAGGTCTACCTGGCCGTGAAGCGTCGTCTGCAGCCTGGCGACAAGATGGCAGGCCGTCACGGCAACAAGGGCGTGGTCTCGCGCATCACCCCGGTGGAAGACATGCCGCACATGGCTGACGGCACGCCGGCCGACATCGTTCTGAACCCGCTGGGCGTGCCCTCGCGGATGAACGTCGGTCAGGTGCTCGAAGTGCACTTGGGCTGGGCTGCCAAGGGCGTGGGCCACCGCATTGCCGATATGCTGCGTGACGAGCGCACCGCGCAGG
This sequence comes from Achromobacter sp. D10, assembly GCF_035282245.1. Lineage (NCBI taxonomy): Bacteria > Pseudomonadati > Pseudomonadota > Betaproteobacteria > Burkholderiales > Alcaligenaceae > Achromobacter > Achromobacter sp. D10. Next base: position 569,230 of record NZ_JAYJLE010000001.1, on the reverse strand, counting down.
TCAAGAACGTCCGCGCCTACCTGGACAAGGTCTACAACACGACCGGCACCGGCGCGCGCATCGACGAGCTGACCGACGACGAAGTCATGGAAATGGCCCAGAACCTCAAGAACGGCGTGCCGTTCGCGACGCCCGTCTTCGACGGCGCGACCGAAGAGGAAATCACCAAGATGCTGGAACTGGCCTACCCGGACGAAGTCGCCAAGCGCATGGCGCTGACGCCGTCGCGTACCCAGGCCTGGCTGTATGACGGCCGCACCGGCGAGCAGTTCGAGCGTCCCGTCACGGTCGGCTACATGCACTACCTGAAGCTGCACCACTTGGTCGACGACAAGATGCACGCGCGTTCGACCGGCCCGTACTCGCTGGTTACCCAGCAGCCTCTGGGCGGCAAGGCGCAGTTCGGCGGTCAGCGTTTCGGGGAAATGGAAGTGTGGGCGCTGGAAGCCTATGGCGCCGCTTACACCCTGCAGGAAATGCTGACGGTGAAGTCCGACGACATCACCGGCCGTACCAAGGTATACGAAAACATCGTCAAGGGCGATCACGTCATCGATGCCGGCATGCCGGAATCGTTCAACGTGCTGGTCAAGGAAATCCGCTCGTTGGCCCTGGACATGGATTTGGAGCGTAACTAATGAAAGCGCTACTCGACCTCTTTAAGCAAGTCTCGCAAGACGAGCAGTTCGATGCCATCAAGATCGGCATCGCCTCGCCGGAGAAGATCCGTTCGTGGTCTTACGGCGAAGTTCGCAAGCCCGAGACCATCAACTACCGCACGTTCAAGCCTGAGCGCGACGGTCTGTTCTGCTCCAAGATCTTTGGCCCGATCAAAGACTACGAATGCTTGTGCGGCAAGTACAAGCGCCTGAAGCATCGTGGCGTGATCTGCGAAAAGTGCGGCGTGGAAGTCACCGTCGCCAAGGTTCGCCGTGAACGCATGGGCCACATCGAGCTGGCCAGCCCCGTCGCGCACATCTGGTTCCTGAAGAGCCTGCCGTCGCGTCTGGGCATGGTGCTCGACATGACCCTGCGTGACATCGAACGCGTGCTGTACTTCGAAGCCTGGTGCGTGATCGAACCCGGCATGACGCCGCTCAAGCGCGGCCAGATCATGTCGGACGATGATTTCCTCGCCAAGACCGAAGAGTACGGCGACGACTTCCGTGCCCTGATGGGTGCGGAGGCCGTGCGCGAACTGCTGCGCACCATCGACATCGACCGCGAAGTGGAAACGCTGCGCGGCGAACTGAAGGCCACCAGCTCGGAAGCCAAGATCAAGAAGATCTCCAAGCGCCTGAAGGTGCTGGAAGGCTTCCAGAAGTCCGGCATCAAGGCCGAGTGGATGGTCATGGAAGTGCTGCCCGTGCTGCCGCCGGACCTGCGTCCGCTGGTGCCGCTGGACGGCGGCCGCTTCGCGACCTCCGACCTGAACGACCTCTACCGTCGCGTCATCAACCGCAACAACCGCTTGAAGCGTCTGTTGGAGTTGAAGGCTCCGGAGATCATCCTGCGCAACGAAAAGCGCATGCTGCAGGAAGCCGTCGACTCGCTGCTGGACAACGGTCGTCGCGGCAAGGCCATGACGGGCGCCAACAAGCGCCAGCTCAAGTCGCTGGCCGACATGATCAAGGGCAAGAGCGGTCGTTTCCGTCAGAACCTGCTGGGCAAGCGCGTCGACTACTCGGGCCGTTCGGTCATCGTGGTGGGTCCGCAGCTCAAGCTGCACCAGTGCGGCCTGCCCAAGCTGATGGCCCTGGAACTGTTCAAGCCGTTCATCTTCAATCGTCTGGAGATGATGGGCCTGGCCACGACCATCAAGGCTGCCAAGAAGCTCGTGGAAAGCCAGGAGCCGGTGGTCTGGGACATCCTGGAAGAAGTCATCCGCGAACACCCGGTCATGCTGAACCGTGCGCCCACGCTGCACCGTTTGGGCATCCAGGCGTTCGAGCCGGTCCTGATCGAAGGCAAGGCCATCCAGCTGCACCCGCTGGTTTGCGCGGCGTTCAACGCCGACTTCGACGGTGACCAGATGGCTGTCCACGTGCCGCTGTCGCTGGAAGCCCAGCTGGAAGCCCGCACGCTGATGCTGGCCTCCAACAACGTGCTGTTCCCCGCCAACGGCGAACCGTCGATCGTGCCGTCCCAGGACATCGTGCTGGGTCTGTACTACACGACGCGCGAGCGTATCAACGGCCGCGGCGAAGGCATCTTCTTCATGGACGTGGCCGAGGTGCAGCGCGCCTACGACAACGGTGAAGTCGAGCTGCAATCGCGCATCACCGTGCGCCTGAAGGAGCACGAGCGCGACGAGAACGGCGAATGGCAGCCGGTGATCCGTCGTCACGAGACGACGGTCGGCCGCGCGCTGCTGTCCGAAATCCTGCCCAAAGGCCTGCCCTTCACGGTGCTGAACAAGGCGCTGAAGAAGAAGGAAATCTCGCGCCTGATCAACCAGTCGTTCCGCCGTTGCGGCCTGCGCGACACGGTGATCTTCGCCGACAAGCTGATGCAGTCGGGCTTCCGCCTGGCCACGCGCGGCGGTATCTCCATCGCCATGGGCGACATGCTGATCCCGACCGCCAAGGAAGGCATCCTGGCCGAAGCCAGCCGCGAAGTGAAGGAAATCGACAAGCAGTACTCGTCGGGTCTGGTCACGTCCCAGGAACGCTACAACAACGTGGTGGACATTTGGGGCAAGGCCGGCGACAAGGTCGGCAAGGCGATGATGGAACAACTGGCCACCGAGCCCGTGACCAACCGTCACGGCGAGGAAGTGCGCCAGGAATCGTTCAACTCCATCTACATGATGGCTGACTCGGGCGCCCGCGGTTCGGCCGCCCAGATCCGCCAGCTGGCCGGTATGCGCGGCCTGATGGCCAAGCCGGACGGCTCCATTATCGAAACGCCGATTACCGCGAACTTCCGTGAAGGCCTGAACGTACTCCAGTACTTCATCTCGACTCACGGCGCGCGTAAGGGTCTGGCCGACACGGCACTGAAGACCGCCAACTCGGGTTACCTGACCCGCCGTCTGGTCGACGTGACGCAAGACTTGGTGATCACCGAGGACGATTGCGGCACTTCGCAGGGCTACAACATGAAGGCCCTGGTTGAAGGCGGTGAAGTCATCGAACCGTTGCGCGACCGTATCCTTGGCCGCGTGGCTGCCGTGGATATCGTCAATCCGGACACGCAGGAAACGGCCATCGTCGCCGGCACCCTGCTGGACGAAGACATGGTCGACACCATCGACCGCATCGGCGTGGACGAAGTCAAGGTCCGTACCCCGCTGACTTGCGAAACCCGCCACGGTCTGTGCGCGCATTGCTATGGTCGTGACCTCGGCCGCGGCACGCCGGTCAACCAGGGCGAAGCGGTCGGCGTCATCGCCGCCCAGTCCATCGGTGAACCGGGCACGCAGCTCACGATGCGTACGTTCCACATCGGTGGCGCGGCGTCGCGTTCGGCCTTGGCCAGCGCGGTGGAAACCAAGTCCAGCGGTACCGTCGGCTTTGCCAGCACGATGCGCTACGTCACCAACTCCAAGGGTGAACGTGTTGCGATTTCGCGCTCGGGCGAACTGGCGATCTTCGACGACAACGGTCGCGAACGCGAACGCCACAAGATCCCGTACGGTGCGACCGTGCTGGTGGGCGATGGCGAAGCCGTGAAGGCTGGCGCGCGCCTGGCGACGTGGGATCCGCTGACCCGTCCGATCGTGTCGGAATACGGTGGCGCCGTCCGCTTCGAGAACATCGAAGAAGGCGTGACCGTGGCCAAGCAGGTCGACGAAGTCACCGGCCTGTCGACGCTCGTCGTCATCACGCCGAAGACCCGTGGCGGCAAGATCGTCATGCGTCCGCAGATCAAGCTGGTCAACGAGAACGGCGAAGACGTCAAGATCGCCGGCACCGATCACTCGGTGAACATTTCGTTCCCGGTGGGCGCGCTGATCACGGTGCGCGACGGCCAGCAGGTTGCCGTGGGTGAAGTTCTGGCGCGTATTCCGCAAGAATCGCAAAAGACCCGCGACATTACCGGTGGTCTGCCGCGCGTGGCCGAGCTGTTCGAAGCCCGTTCGCCGAAGGATGCCGGCATGCTCGCCGACGTCACCGGCACGGTGTCGTTCGGCAAGGACACCAAGGGCAAGCAGCGTCTGGTGATTACTGACCTGGAAGGCGTGAGCCACGAGTTCCTGATTCCGAAGGAAAAGCAGGTTCTGGTGCACGACGGCCAAGTGGTGAACAAGGGCGAAATGATCGTGGACGGTCCGGCCGATCCCCACGACATCCTGCGCCTGCAAGGCATCGAGAAGCTCGCGACCTACATCGTCGACGAAGTGCAGGACGTTTACCGTCTGCAGGGCGTGAAGATCAACGACAAGCACATTGAAGTGATCGTCCGCCAGATGCTGCGCCGCGTGAACATCGTCGACGCCGGCGATACCGAGTTCATCCCGGGCGAGCAGGTCGAGCGCTCCGAGCTGTTGAACGAGAATGACCGCGTCACGGCTGAGGATCGCCGTCCGGCTTCCTACGAAAACGTGCTGCTGGGCATCACCAAGGCCTCGCTGTCGACCGATTCGTTCATCTCGGCCGCTTCGTTCCAGGAAACCACTCGGGTCCTGACCGAAGCCGCCATCATGGGCAAGCGCGACGACCTGCGCGGCTTGAAGGAAAACGTCATCGTCGGCCGCCTGATTCCGGCGGGTACCGGCTTGGCGTACCACCATGCCCGCAAGGACAAGGAAGCGCTGGAGGCTGCGGAACGCGAAGCCGCCCGCCAGCTGGCCAACCCGTTCGAAGACGCACCGGTCACGGTGGGTTCGGACGCGGAAACGCCGGCATCCGACACCGGTACCGAGGATTCCGCCGAATAAGCGGAAACCCCTGGCAGGCATACCGCGCGCAGTCTGGCGCGGCATGCCTGGAAGCAAAAAGGCCGCTGATGCGAATCAGCGGCCTTTTTTTTTGAGGAAGAGACTGGGCTTACTTTGTGGCCTGAGCCCGGGCCCTCTGGAAGACGGGGCCCCAGACGGGATGGCCGGCTTCATTGGGCGCCAGCTCGAAGGTGGGGTCCAGGGCCAGGATGCGCGCGAAGCTGTCTTCGCACAGCTGGGGATACTTGCTTACGCAATAGCTGAACGCCTGCAGTTTGTAGGCTTCGATGCGCACGGCCTTGCTGGAGGTCGCCAGGGCGTCCGAGATTGCCACGCCGCGGATGACTTCACCGTAGCGGCCGGCGCTGTACTTGTCGCGTACCTGTTGCAACTGATCCAGGGCTTCCGCGGTCGGCGGCGCTTCCGGCTGCTTGGACGTAATGCCGGCGCAACCCGCCAGGAGGGCCAGTAAGCCGAGCAGACTACTCAGAACGCGAATTTTCATGGCTTCCAAAGGTGTAGAGTGGTTAAGCGGTACGCTATCGTGCCACAGCCTGATGCGCTCGGACATTTTCCGCAATGTCCTTGCGGTGCGGATTGGATAATATTCGCCTTATTCCATCGTTAATTCAGCTGTCTGGCGACAGCGCCAGTTCCCATCATGTCTTCTTCCGCCGGCCTGTTGACGCCGCGTGGCCCGTTTTCCGGCGCCGCGCCGCTCGCACTGCGCCCGTTGAGCGCCATCGCCGCCAGTACGGCGGGGGGCGTGCCGGAAGCCCGCATCAAGCGGCTTCTATCCGATCTGCTGCCATCGTTGATGGCGCTGCATGCGCAGGGTGAAATCTGCGGCGATATTTCGCTGGACACCGTGGGCATGGACGAAAACGCCCGCGCCCATCTGGTGCCGGAGTTGGTTGTGGCGCGTTCGCGCCGCGCCACCCGTACGCCTACCCCCGGGTTTGCGCCGTTCGAGCTCTATACCGATTCGGTGGAGTGGCCGCGCGGCCCCTGGAGCGATATTTACGCCTTGTGCGCGGTGATGCACGCACTGGTAATTGGCAGCAAGCCCGCGCCGGCGCCGGAGCGCCGCGCGCAGGATACCTACGAACCGCTCGCTTCCCTGGGGCTGGCGAAGTACAGCGAGGACTTCCTGTCGGTGATCGATGCCGGCCTGGCCATGGCGCCCGCGGACCGACCACAAACGTTGGCGGACCTGGCGGGCATGCTCGGGATCGCGGCGCAGGTCGAGACGGCTCCGGACCCTGTCGCCCCGGCGCCGGCTACCCGCGCCGCGCCAGCGGCAACCGCTGCGGCGGCGCGCCAGCCCGCGCGCGGACGCCATCCCCTGCTGTTGCTGTTGCTCGTTGTGGCGTTGATCGGCGCGGGCGTCTATGCCTGGTTCGAATCGGGGATGGGCGCGCCCAATGCACTGATCACGCGGTCCGAAGTTGTCCAGCCCAACCCGCCTGCTGTGCATCCCTTGCCGCCGTCCCCGCCGGCGCCCGGTCCCGCGCCCGTCGTGCCGCCATCGGCCACCGAGCCCGGAACCCCGCAGGAACCCACACCCCAGCCTCCGGCGTCGGGGAGCGGGACGTCCCAGGGTGAAACCCGGACGCCGACGGCGCCGCCCGCCGAGGCGCCTGCTGCACCGCAAACACCCCCTGCGGCCGCACCCGCCGAAGTGCCGGCCGTCCCGGCCGAAGAAGCCGTCAAGCCAAAGCCGGTTCCCGTGTTGGTGCGGCTGGACATCCGTCCGTGGGGTGAGGTCTGGGTCAATGGCGTTGCGCGCGGTATCAGTCCTCCCGTCAAGGAATTGAGGCTGATTCCCGGCAAGTACCAGGTGGTTCTGCGCAATGCCGACCTGCCGCCGTACCGCACGACGCTGGAGGTCAAGGCGGGCAAGCCTACCGTGATTTCACACGTCTTCCAGTAAGGGCTGCCGCGGCTACGCCGCAGGCAGTTCGTCTGGCGCCATCGGCAGACGCAGCGTGAAGACCGATCCGACGCCCAGCTCGCTGCTGACCTCGACGGATCCGCCGTGGCGTTCGGCCACGGTGCGCACGAAAGCCAATCCCAAGCCAGCCCCGCCAACGTCGCCGCGGGTTTCGACGCCCACCCGCGAGAACGGTTCGAACAGTCGGGCCAGATCTTGCGCTGCGATGCCCTGACCCTGGTCACGGATGTTGACTCGCCAGAAGCCGGGCTCCTCATCGATGCCGCATTCGATCCGGGTATGTGCCGGACTGTATTTGATCGCGTTGTCGATCAGGTTGCACAGCGTGCGCATGAGCAAGGTCTGATCGCCGCGGACATAGGCAGCGGGCAACGGCAACGCCAAGCCCAGCTCGATGCCGCGCTTTTGCGCCGAGGCCCAGAACTCATCCACCGCGTCCTGCAGCAGGCTGCCCAGATCCAGTTCCACCGCACTGATCGTCATTGATTCCGCGCGGGTCAGGTGCACGAAATCGTCGACCAGGCGCAGCGTCCGGTTGGCCAGGGCGGCGATACGGTCCAGGGTTTCGCTCTGTCCTTCGGATGACGCGCTTTCCTGCTTCATCTCAACCAGCGCGAGGATGGAGCTTTGCGGAGCACGCATGTCGTGCGATATGAAGCGCAGCGTTTCTTCGCGCTGGCGCTCCGCCTGGCGAATGCGGGAAATATCAGTCAGCGTTGCGACGGTACCGGCGAAGTTGCCCTCGGCGGTGTGGATGGGGGCGCATTTCAGGATCAGGTCGCGCCCAGCGTGGTCGCGGACTTCCAGGTCCGCGCTCCATGGCGATGACGGCGCTACCTGTTCCTGCCCGCTGAGCGCTTCGGCCACACGCTGGCGCGCGGCGGGGTCGGAGATGGTCTTTTCAAGCAGATGGGTGGCAGGGCGCCCGACACGGGGAGGGCGCATGCCCAGCCGCTGGAAATACATGACGGCGGCCTGGTTGCGGAACTGCATGCGGCCGTCCTGATCGAAAACGAGCGTGGCGTCCGGCATGCCGTCCAGACCGTCCGCCAGGAAGCGGCGCAGGTTGCGCACGCGGGCCAATGCCCGGCGCAGCTCCGCAACGCGGCTTTCCAGCGAGGCGCTGGGGCCCGTGCCCTGGGCGCCGGCCTCGTTCAGCACCGGTGGGTACTCTCGTTGGAGTCGGCGCAGCTCATTGTCCATGTAGCGCAACGCGGCTTCCTGGCTGCGCCAGCTCCAGAGTGGATAACACAGCGCCACGCCCAGCAGCGCGGCAACCGGCGCGAACCAGACGTGGGCATAGGCCAGTAGCAGAAGGGCTGTCAGCAGGATGGCGATGAACAGGGCCAGGCTGACGAGCAGTGCCCGTTTGGGCGACAGGCGCCACAGGGCGAGGCAGGCCAATAGCACGGGCAGGGCCGCGAACAGGGCATTGCACCAGGCGGGCGGCAACCGGTAGGCGATGTCGTCCCGCGCCGCGTGCAGCAGGTTGGCGATGATCTCCACGCCCGACATGCCGCTGACGTCGTGCGACACCGGCGTTGGATAAGCATCGCCCAGGCCCGTGGCCCAGGCGCCGACCAGCACGTACTTGCCGCGCAGGTCCTCGGGCGCCAGGTCGCCGCGCAGCACCGACAGGTACGACACCGTGCGCGTGTGGGCGGTGGGGCCGGCATAGGGGATCAGGATGCTGCCGCCAGGCGAGGCGCGCTTGAGCAGCTTCTGCGCGGCCTCCGCTTCGCCGCCGACATCCAGCATGGCCATGGCCAGATGATTCCAGCGGCGGTCGCCTAGCTGTGCGGTCAGCGTGGCCTCGCGCACGACGCCGTCCGGGTCGATGCGCGCGTTGATGAAGCCCTTCGCGGCCGCAGCTTGCGCTATGCCGGGGATGGGTTCATTGACGGAGGAGGGATGATCGAGCCGGTCCAGCACTACCGGTAGCACCGTACGGCCATGACGCCGGATGCTTTCGGCCAGAAAGCGGTCGTCGTTCGGATTGGCCATGTCCGGTTCGGCGAAGATCAGGTCCAGCGCCACGGCGCGGGCGTCCCGCAAGCGGTCCAGCAGCGCCGCATGAACGGCGCGTCGCCAGGGCCAGTGGCCCAGCGCCTTGACGCTATCGTCGTCGATCGCGACGATCAGGATATCGGGGTCGGCGCCGCGGCCCGTCATCGAGAGCGCGCGATCGTACAGAATCTGGTCGAAGCGGCCCAGGCCATTGAATGAACCCAGGATGGCGGCAAACACCGCCAGCGCCACCGTCAGCCACAGTCCTGAGCGCGAGGTCCGGTCCTGCAGGTCGGTGGCGTCAGGCATGGGGAGGGGGCTAATAGTCGGTCAGCGTGATCAGGCCGCCTGTGCCGCTGGCAACGCCAGAACCATCGGATGTCAGGAGCATGTTGGCGCCTTCGAATGTGGCGATGGCGTCGCGGCCGTTCAGGCCCAGGTCGTCCACTGCGCGCACGGACACGTAATACGTGCCGGGGCCAGGCGCGGTAAAGCGGATGTCGTTGTTGGGGAAGCTCGTTGACGACACGGGCAAAGCGCCTTCGGCGTCGCGCGATACGCGCACCAGATAGCTGCGCGCGCCAGATACCGGCGAGACGTCGGCAGTCCAGGCGCCACCGCCCGCACGCGTGGGCGTGCCCAGTTGGGGCGCGTCCAGCAGTGCGCGCATGCCCGACACCACGCCGTCTGAACCGACGGCGGCGCCATAGCCCTTGGCCACCGCGACCGGTTTGGCCGGGCTGGCGCCGGGGGCGTGCGGCTGCAGGCGCACGCTGCCTTCGAGTACCTCGCTATGCACGCCTTGTGCGCCGCTCTGCACGCGGAAGCGCGTGCCGCGCACGCCTGTGACTGCTACGGGAGTACGGACTTCGAAGCGGCCCACGCCTTGTCCGGCGGGCGCCACCGATGATTCGACGCCGCCGCGCCGCACGAGCACCACGGAGTCCGTCAGGGCCGTGCCTTCGAACTGGCGCAGGCGTGCCATTTCAACCGAGCCGTCAGCCGGCAGCGTCAGCTTGGAGCCGTCAGCCAGTTCCAGCGTGACGAAGCCATTGGCGGCAGTGCCGACGGTGCTGCCTTCGGACACGGTATCGCCAGTCCGCAGCGACTTGCCATCGACATTGGCCTGGCCGCTGACGTGCACGACGCGCGCTTCGGCGGGCCGTACGGGAATCATGGACAGGGGAATGCGCAGTTCAAGTCCGATAGGCAGCGTTTCCGGCGTGACGACTTTGTTCAAGGTCTGCAGCTGGTTCCAGTTGGTCTGCTTCTGCGTGTACCGGGTGGCCAGGTCGATCAGCGTATCGCCTGGGCGCACGCGGTAGATGAAGTCGTCTCCGAGCGCGCCCGCGGGCTGGCTGCGCGCGGGCGCCATCAGCGTCAGGAAGGAAATCAGGGCAAGCAAAGAAAGCGCGCGGTAGCGGCTCATGGCTATCGGTTCTCCAGGGATGCGCGCGTAGGCGCTTACTGCGGGTTGGGTGCGATGTCTTCCGGCGAGCTGATCAGCTCCAGCCGATAGCCCAGCGCATACGAGGATGTAAGCCGCACGCCATGTTCGGGACGCAACTGGAGCTTTTGCCGAATGTTCGACAAGTGGGTGTCCAGGGTGCGGGAGGTGGCGGGAATTTCCCGGTTCCATACGCATTCGGCCAGCACATCGCGCGACATCAGGCGGCCGACATTGCGGAAAAACAGCAAGGCGAGTTCGAACTCTTTCGGGGCGAGCGGCACCACGGCGGAATTCAGGGTGATCGTGCGCGCGGCGGGCTCGATGCGATAGCGCGCCACGTCGAAGACATCGTCCGCGGGCTCGGCGATCTGGCTGCGGCGCAGCAATGCCGCTACCCGCGCGAGCAACTCCAGGGGGCGCAAGGGCTTGACGATGTAATCGTCGGCGCCGGCGCGCAGTCCTTCCACCAGATCGTCCTCGCTGGAACGGTTGGTCAGGAAGATGACCGGAATGCGGGGACCGATATTGGCGCGCAACCACCGCACCACATCGTCACCGTCGATGTCGGGCAGATGCCAGTCCAGCAGCACCAGGTCGAAATGCTCAGTGCGCAGCGCGGCCAGGAGGTCCCGACTTTGCTGGTAACTACTGCAGGCATATCCGGCGGTGGTCAGAACTTGCTGGATCCGAAGCGCTTGATCCAGGTCGTCTTCCAGCGACGCGATTTTCATCAGACGTGTTCTCGCGAAGGTTTGCTACGCAAGCGCGCGCTATGGCGCCCTACTGCAAGATGGGTGAGGAATATATAGGTGTAAACGAATGATAACTCGGGAGGTGGCCCGGCTGGCTACGTTATGGCAAGAACTGTCAAACATTGCAAAGTTGACGAATCTTGACTGGAGTTGTTGCGTAACAACGCGCCACACTGTCTCAATCGTTCTCCTTCTCCGACATGTTTCGGGGACGGAGCCGGTCGAGGTTGTTGGTCGGATGGAACAGATATGAATCAATTGCGCATACTTATGATGTCACCGGACGAGGCCGCTCGCGGCGCGGCCGTGTCTGCATTGCTGCAAGCTGGTATTTCTGCACGCGGTTGCTCGACGTCTCTCGAATTATTTGGATTGCTCAACGGCGGCGGCTACGACGTCGTGGTCCTGGATGTCGGGACCCTGGGCGAAATCGGTTACGCCCTGGTGGCCCGCCTGCACGGCTCGTCGTCCATGGGCATTGTGGTCACCGGCCGCGGCATGTCGGTGGATAGCCGCCTGCGCTGCCTGCAGAGCGGCGCCGACGCCTGTCTGCCGGATCCGCAGGATCCGCGTGAACTGGCCTGCATCCTGCTGTCCCTGGCGCGCCGCCTGCCCACCGGGCAGGACGCGTCCCTGGCCGAGGCGGCACAGACGGGTCAATGGGAGCTGCGCGACCAAGGCTGGACCCTGGCCGCGCCTTCGGGGGCGACCATTTCGCTGTCAGCCAACGAGCGCCTGATCGTGCGATCGCTGCTGGAAGTCGCGGGCAAGGCCGTGGGCCGCTCGGAATTGGGCGATGAGCTCAAGGTGGAAGGGGGCGGAGTGCGCGCCAGCGGTTCCCGCAGTATCGACGTGATCGTCAGCCGGCTGCGGCGCAAGGCCGAGCTGGCCGGCGTGATGTTGCCTATCCGCACGGTCTACGGCAGCGGCTACCTGTTCGCCGACCAGTAGGCGGGCGAGTACACTGGTTGCCATGCGCCGACGCATGCGGCATCCATTCCCTGGTCGGGAACCGCGGGGCCGGCGACGGGCCGGTTGCGCCGGCCGGCATGGCCCCGATTTTTCGCTTATATGGCCCTAATTTTCACGTCTGGCGTCCAACTGACGCTCTTCTGCGTGCAACGGCCATCTTGCCGGGCTTACAATTTTCTTTGACAGCAGCCCTTGATTTCAGTTATGCTAAAGGGCTTACTGCTTTATTTCGCGCGCAAAAACTGGCCGCAATAGGGAAGGAAGCACGGTGTCTTGAAACGGGGTGCGTCACGAGCCTTTCGTTTCACGGCATACGGCTTCGCGATAAAGGGATCATGTCCCGGCATCGTCTCCCCACGGCATCCAGCTTTGTGCGTTTTGTCATAGTTTGTTGGCAAGCCCGCTCTTTTACGTATACGAACGTTTGAGGCGGTTTTGCGCGAACTGCCTTCTCCGAAAGTCACTGCTTGAGGAGACGAGTACGTAAGTACTTACCCAGTGGTACGTAAAAGGGATTTCAAAGGTCATGCCTACCATTAGCCAACTCGTGCGCAAGCCGCGCGAAGTCAGCATCATCAAAAGCAAGAGCCCCGCGCTCGAAAACTGCCCGCAACGCCGCGGCGTGTGCACTCGCGTGTACACCACCACCCCCAAGAAGCCGAACTCCGCTCTGCGTAAGGTTGCCAAAGTGCGTCTGACCAACGGTTACGAAGTCATTTCGTACATCGGCGGTGAAGGCCACAACCTGCAAGAGCACTCGGTGGTTCTGGTGCGTGGCGGTCGTGTGAAGGACTTGCCCGGTGTGCGTTATCACATCGTGCGCGGTTCCCTCGACCTGCAAGGCGTCAAGGATCGTAAGCAAGCCCGCTCGAAGTACGGCGCGAAGCGCCCGAAGAAGGCTTAATAACGAGTCAGCAGTACCCCCCGCGTGGCGGAAGTCCGTCACCAGGGAAGTGCGACCGCGCCATCCAGATGATGGGAGGTGCGCGGCACGTAAGGGGTCGTCTCCATGGACGGCCATGGCCGTGTAATGAAACACGGTTCAACTGAACAGACACAAGGAAGCAACAATGCCCCGTCGTCGCGAAGTACCCAAGCGCGAGATTCTGCCCGATCCCAAGTTCGGCAGCGTCGAACTCGCCAAGTTCATGAACGTCGTCATGCTGGACGGCAAGAAGGCCGTCGCCGAGCGCATCGTCTATGGTGCCCTCGAGCAAGTGCAAACCAAGACCGGCAAAGAGCCGATCGAAGTTTTCAGCCTGGCGATCAACAACATCAAGCCGATCGTCGAAGTGAAGAGCCGCCGCGTTGGCGGTGCCAACTACCAAGTGCCGGTTGAAGTGCGCCCCGTGCGCCGCCTGGCCCTGGCTATGCGTTGGCTCCGTGAAGCCGCCAAGAAGCGTGGCGAGAAGTCGATGGATCTGCGTCTTGCTGGCGAACTGATCGACGCCTCCGAAGGTCGTGGCGCCGCGATGAAGAAGCGCGAAGACACGCACAAGATGGCAGAGGCCAACAAGGCCTTCAGCCATTTCCGCTGGTAATTTAAGGACTAACCCACCATGGCCCGCAAAACCCCGATCGAGCGCTATCGCAACATTGGTATCTCTGCGCACATCGATGCAGGGAAAACCACCACGACCGAACGTATCCTGTTCTACACCGGCGTCAATCACAAGATTGGCGAAGTGCATGATGGCGCAGCCACCATGGACTGGATGGAACAAGAGCAAGAGCGTGGCATCACCATTACGTCGGCTGCTACGACGGCGTTTTGGCGTGGCATGGCTAAGAACTATCCGGAACACCGCATCAACATCATCGACACCCCGGGACACGTGGACTTCACCATCGAGGTGGAACGTTCGATGCGCGTCCTGGACGGTGCTTGCATGGTCTACTGCGCGGTGGGCGGTGTTCAGCCCCAGTCCGAAACCGTGTGGCGTCAAGCCAACAAGTACGGCGTGCCGCGTCTGGCCTTCGTCAACAAGATGGACCGCACCGGCGCCAACTTCTTCAAGGTCTATGACCAGTTGAAGAACCGTCTGCGCGCGAATCCCGTTCCCGTGGTGATCCCCATCGGCGCCGAAGACACGTTCAAGGGCGTGATCGATCTGGTCAAGATGAAAGCGATCATCTGGGACGAAGCCAGCCAGGGCATCAAGTTCGACTACGAAGACATTCCGGCCGAACTGCAAGGCGCGGCTGAAGAATGGCGCGAAAAGCTGGTCGAAGCCGCTGCCGAGTCGTCCGAGGAACTGATGAACAAGTACCTCGAAACCGGCGCGCTGGACGAAGCCGAGATCAACCTGGCCATCCGCCAGCGTACGATCGCCGGCGAAATCCAGCCGATGCTGTGCGGCACCGCCTTCAAGAACAAGGGCGTGCAGCGCATGCTCGACGCCGTCATCGACTACCTGCCGTCGCCCGTGGACATTCCGCCGGTCGAAGGCACCGATGACAACGGCAACGAAGTCAAGCGCCAAGCCGACGACAGCGAGAAGTTCTCGGCCCTGGCGTTCAAGCTGATGACGGACCCGTTCGTCGGCCAGCTGACCTTCGTCCGCGTGTACTCGGGCGTCCTGAAGTCGGGCGACACCGTGTTCAACCCGGTCAAGGGCAAGAAGGAGCGTATCGGCCGCATTCTGCAGATGCACGCGAACAACCGCGAGGAAATCAAGGAAGTTCTGGCAGGCGACATCGCCGCCGTCGTGGGTCTGAAGGACGTGACCACCGGCGAAACGCTGTGCGATGTCGATTCGCACGTGACGCTGGAGCGCATGGAATTCCCCGAGCCCGTGATTTCGCAGGCCGTGGAACCCAAGTCCAAGGCTGACCAGGAAAAGATGGGCCTGGCGCTGTCGCGCCTGGCGCAGGAAGATCCGTCGTTCCGCGTGCGTAGCGACGAAGAATCCGGCCAGACCATCATTTCCGGCATGGGCGAGCTGCACCTGGAAATTCTGGTTGACCGCATGAAGCGCGAATTCGGCGTGGAAGCGAACGTCGGCAAGCCGCAGGTGGCTTACCGCGAAACCATCCGCAAGACCTGCGAAGAAGTCGAAGGCAAGTTCGTCAAGCAGTCGGGCGGTCGCGGTCAGTACGGTCACGTGGTTCTGAAGGTCGAACCGCTGGAGCCGGGCGGTGGCTACGAATTCGTGGACGCCATCAAGGGCGGTGTGGTTCCTCGCGAATTCATCCCCGCGGTGGACAAGGGCATCCAGGAAACGCTGCCGTCGGGCATCCTGGCCGGCTACCCGGTCGTGGACGTCAAGGTCACGCTGTTCTTCGGTTCGTACCACGATGTGGACTCGAACGAAAACGCGTTCAAGATGGCCGGTTCGATGGCCTTCAAGGAAGGCATGCGCAAGGCCAGCCCCGTGCTGCTCGAGCCCATGATGGCCGTTGAAGTCGAAACGCCTGAAGACTACGCTGGTACCGTGATGGGCGATCTGTCCTCGCGTCGCGGCATGGTTCAGGGCATGGACGACATGGTTGGCGGTGGCAAGACCATCAAGGCCGAAGTTCCGCTGGCCGAGATGTTCGGTTACGCCACGAACCTGCGTTCGCTGACGCAAGGCCGTGCGACGTACACGATGGAATTCAAGCATTACTCCGAGGCTCCCAAGAACGTCGCTGACGAAGTCATCGCCGCTCGGGCCAAGTAAATAACCCTCGCCGCGTCCGCCCAAAAGGCGGCGCGGCAAATATCGAAATTTCCTTGAAAGTCAAAGGATAGAGATCATGGCAAAAGGCAAGTTTGAACGTACCAAGCCGCACGTGAACGTCGGCACCATCGGCCACGTTGACCACGGCAAGACCACCCTGACGGCGGCCATCACGACCGTTCTGTCGACCAAGTTCGGCGGCGAAGCCAAGGGCTACGACCAGATCGATGCAGCTCCTGAAGAAAAGGCACGCGGCATCACCATCAACACCGCGCACGTCGAGTACGAAACGGAAACGCGTCACTACGCGCACGTTGACTGCCCGGGCCACGCTGACTACGTCAAGAACATGATCACGGGCGCCGCCCAGATGGACGGCGCGATCCTGGTCGTGTCGGCCGCTGACGGTCCGATGCCGCAAACCCGCGAACACATCCTGCTGTCGCGCCAGGTTGGCGTGCCGTACATCATCGTCTTCCTGAACAAGGCTGACATGGTTGACGACGCCGAGCTGCTCGAGCTGGTGGAAATGGAAGTTCGCGAACTGCTGTCGAAGTACGACTTCCCGGGCGACGACACCCCGATCGTGAAGGGTTCGGCCAAGCTGGCGCTGGAAGGCGACAAGGGCGAACTGGGCGAACAGGCCATCCTGTCGCTGGCCCAAGCTCTGGACACCTACATCCCGACGCCTGAGCGCGCGGTTGACGGCGCGTTCCTGATGCCCGTCGAAGACGTGTTCTCGATCTCGGGTCGCGGCACCGTGGTGACCGGCCGTATCGAACGCGGCGTGATCAAGGTCGGCGAAGAAATCGAAATCGTCGGTATCGCTCCGACGGTCAAGACGACCTGCACCGGCGTGGAAATGTTCCGCAAGCTGCTGGACCAAGGTCAAGCCGGCGACAACGTGGGCATCCTGCTGCGCGGCACCAAGCGTGAAGACGTCCAGCGCGGCCAAGTTCTGGCCAAGCCGGGCTCGATCACCCCGCACACGGACTTCACGTCCGAGGTGTACATCCTGTCCAAGGAAGAAGGCGGCCGCCACACCCCGTTCTTCAACGGCTATCGTCCCCAGTTCTACTTCCGCACGACGGACGTGACGGGCACGATCGACCTGCCGGCCGACAAGGAAATGGTTCTGCCGGGCGACAACGTGACGATGACCGTCAAGCTGCTGGCCCCCATCGCCATGGAAGAAGGTCTGCGTTTCGCCATCCGTGAAGGCGGTCGTACCGTCGGCGCCGGCGTCGTCGCCAAGATCCTGAAGTAATCCGGATCACTTAAGCAGCACACAACCAGCGAGGGCGGCCTCGTCGCCCTCGCCTCTCGTTCTTTAGGAAACGCCATGAAAAACCAAAAGATCCGTATCCGCTTGAAAGCCTTCGATTACAAGCTGATCGATCAGTCGGCCGCTGAAATCGTCGATACCGCCAAGCGTACCGGCGCTGTTGTCCGCGGTCCGGTGCCGCTGCCCACGCGTATCCGTCGCTACGACGTCCTGCGTTCGCCGCACGTCAACAAGACGTCGCGTGACCAGTTCGAAATCCGCACGCACCAGCGCCTGATGGACATCGTTGATCCCACCGACAAGACCGTTGACGCTCTGATGCGTCTGGACCTGCCGGCTGGCGTCGACGTCGAAATCGCGCTGCAGTAAAGCGTATCGGGCCTGCTACCTTCGCCGGCAGGCACGAAAAAATGGCCGCATTCCTTGTGAGTGCGGCCATTTGTTTTTATGTACGTCCTCGGCATCTTTCCTGCGCCAAGTCGGCCCGCGAGGCGGATGAGCCGGGAACGGCGCACATCACTTCAGAATAAGTTAGCAGGCGCTCACTGTCGTCTTTGGCTTCACCTTGCGGGGCCGGTCGCCTTGTGGCGCGCAAAGTGTCGCGAAATCGCCTTGCTCAACGATGCCAAAGCGCGCTAAGTGCTTGTGCTGCCTGAAAAAAACGTGCTAATATGCGAAGCTTGCCATTTTGTGGCAAGAACAACTATGGAAAAGAGAAAGGCAAGTCTCTGGGCTGGCAGTCACTGCATACCAGGGATACGTGCTCAATACGTGCCCGAATCTTGACCAGGTTGAACATAGTCGTAGGGCAAAGGCCGTTACCTTTTGCCTGATTAGCCCCGACCAATCGCAGTCGGGAATGGAGAAAACGATGTCGAATTCGACACCCACGCCCGCCGCTCACCGGCTGGGGCTGGTGGGTCGCAAGGTCGGCATGACCCGCATTTTTACCGAGGAAGGTGAATCCATCCCGGTGACCGTGCTGGACGTGTCGAACAACCGCGTGACCCAGGTTAAGTCGCTGGAAACCGACGGCTACGCCGCGATCCAAGTGGCTTATGGCACTCGTCGTGCCTCGCGTGTGGCGCAGCCGCAAACGGGCCACTACGCCAAAGCCGGCGCTGAAGCCGGTAGCATCCTCAAAGAATTCCGCCTTGATCCCGCCCGTGCCGCCGAGTTTTCGGCCGGTGCCGTGATCGCCGTGGAATCGGTGTTCGAAGCCGGCCAACAGGTCGACGTCACGGGCACCACCATTGGTAAAGGCTTTGCCGGTACCATCAAGCGCCACAATTTCGGTTCGCAACGCGCGTCGCACGGTAACTCCCGTTCGCACCGCGTCCCGGGCTCGATTGGTCAAGCTCAAGATCCGGGCCGTATTTTCCCGGGTAAGCGCATGGCCGGTCACCTGGGTGATGTCACCCGCACCGTTCAAAACCTCGACATCGTTCGCGTTGACGTCGAGCGCGGCCTGCTGCTGGTCAAGGGCGCTGTCCCCGGCCACGCTGGTGCCGATATCGTCGTGCGCCCGGCCATCAAGGCCCCGGCCAAGAAGGGAGCGTAAGTAAATGGATCTCAAGCTCCTGAACGACCAAGGTCAGGCCGCTGCTACGTTCAGCGCTCCCGACACCATCTTCGGCCGTGACTTCAACGAAGCGCTGATTCATCAGATCGTGGTGGCTTTCCAAGCCAACGCCCGTTCCGGCAACCGCGCTCAGAAGGATCGCACTGAAGTCAAGCACTCGACCAAGAAGCCCTGGCGCCAGAAGGGTACCGGCCGCGCTCGCGCCGGTATGACTTCGTCGCCGCTGTGGCGTGGCGGTGGTCGGATTTTCCCGAACTCGCCCGAAGAGAACTTCAGCCAGAAGGTCAACAAGAAGATGTACCGCGCCGGGATCCGTTCGATCCTGTCGCAGCTCGCTCGCGAAGACCGCATCGCCGTCGTCGAATCGTTTGATCTGGAATCGCCCAAGACCAAGGCTGCCGCTGCAAAGCTGAAGAGCCTGGGCCTGGACTCGGTCCTGATCATCACCGACAGCGTTGATGAAAATGTTTACCTCGCCACCCGCAACCTGCCGCACGTTGCTGTTGTCGAGCCCCGTTATGCCGATCCGTTGTCGCTGGTCCACTACAAGAAAGTGCTGATCACCAAGCCGGCCATCGCTCAACTCGAGGAGATGCTGGGATGAACGCTGAACGCTTGATGCAAGTCATTCTGGCCCCGATCGTGACCGAAAAGGCCACCTTCGTTGCCGAGAAGAATCAGCAAGTCGCTTTCCGTGTCGTGGCTGACGCTACCAAGCCGGAAATCAAGGCTGCCGTCGAACTGCTCTTCAAGGTGCAGGTCGAGTCCGTGCAGGTCCTCAACCGTAAGGGCAAAGTCAAGCGCTTTGGCCGATTCGTTGGCCGTCGTCGCAATGAGCGCAAGGCTTACGTTTCGCTCAAGGACGGCCAGGAAATCGACTTTGCGGAGGTGAAGTAAATGGCCCTCGTAAAAGTTAAGCCGACTTCGGCTGGCCGCCGTGGCATGGTGAAGGTTGTTAGCCCGAACCTGCACAAGGGTGAGCCCTACGCGCCGCTGCTCGAAAAGAAGACTCGTGGTTCTGGCCGTAACAACAACGGTCACATCACGATCCGCCACCGTGGCGGTGGTCACAAGCAGCACTACCGTGTCGTCGACTTCCGTCGCGACAAGGATGGCATTCCGGCAAAGGTCGAGCGCCTGGAGTATGACCCCAACCGTACGGCGCACATCGCTCTGCTGTGCTACGCCGACGGCGAACGTCGCTACATCATCGCTCCCCGCGGTCTGGAAGTTGGTGCCACGCTGCTGTCGGGCGCTGAAGCCCCGATCCGCGCCGGCAACACGCTGCCGATCCGCAGCATCCCGGTGGGTACGACGATTCACTGCGTCGAAATGCTGCCTGGCAAGGGTGCCCAGATGGTCCGCTCGGCCGGCGCTTCCGCCGTCCTGCTGGCTCGCGAAGGCATCTACGCTCAAGTGCGTCTGCGCTCCGGTGAAGTCCGCCGTGTGCACATCGAATGCCGCGCCACCATCGGTGAAGTCGGTAACGAAGAACACAGCCTGCGCCAAATCGGCAAGGCCGGTGCAATGCGTTGGCGTGGTGTCCGCCCGACGGTCCGTGGCGTTGCCATGAACCCGGTGGATCACCCGCACGGTGGTGGTGAAGGCCGCACCGGTGAAGCACGCGAACCGGTCAGCCCGTGGGGCACTCCGGCGAAGGGTTACAAGACCCGTCGCAACAAGCGGACGAACAATATGATCGTCCAACGGCGCAAGCGCAAGTAAGAGGCGAACACTATGTCACGTTCGATCAAGAAAGGCCCGTTTGTCGATGCTCACCTGATCAAAAAGGTGGACACGGCCGTCGCGGGCAAAGACAAGAAGCCGATCAAGACCTGGTCGCGTCGCTCCACGATCCTGCCCGAGTTCATCGGTCTGACGATCGCTGTGCACAACGGCAAGCAGCACGTTCCCGTGTACATCAACGAGAACATGGTCGGTCACAAGCTGGGCGAGTTCGCGCTGACCCGTACGTTCAAGGGTCACGCCGCGGACAAGAAGGCGAAGAGGTAAGCGATGGAAACTACTGCCATTATCCGTGGGGTTCACATCTCCGCTCAAAAGACCCGTCTGGTTGCGGACCTGATCCGCGGCCAGAAGGTCGGCCGTGCGCTGGAAATCCTCACCTTCTCGCCGAAGAAGGCGGCCGCCATCCTGAAGAAGGCTGTCGAATCCGCCATCGCCAACGCCGAGCACAACGACGGCGCCGACATCGACGAACTGAAAGTCACCACGATTTTCGTGGACAAGGCTCAGTCGATGAAGCGCTTCTCCGCTCGCGCCAAGGGCCGCGGCAACCGTATCGAGAAGCAGACCTGCCACATCACGGTCAAGGTCGGAGCTTAAGGAGTCACGATGGGTCAGAAAATTCACCCCACTGGGTTCCGTCTCGCGGTCACCCGTAATTGGTCCTCGCGTTGGTTCGCCGACGACAAGGCCTTCGGCTCGATGCTGGCCGAAGACATTCGCGTTCGCGAGTACCTGAAGAAGAAGCTCAAGAGCGCCTCCGTCGGTCGCGTGATCATCGAGCGTCCCGCCAAGAATGCACGCATCACCGTCTACTCGGCTCGTCCGGGCGTGGTGATCGGCAAGCGCGGCGAAGACATCGAAAGCCTGAAGGCTGATCTGCAGCGTCTGATGGGCGTGCCCGTGCACGTCAACATCGAAGAAATCCGCAAGCCGGAAACCGATGCTCAACTGATCGCCGACTCGATCTCGCAACAGCTCGAGAAGCGCATCATGTTCCGTCGCGCCATGAAGCGCGCGATGCAGAACGCCATGCGTCTGGGTGCCCAAGGCATCAAGATCATGAGCTCGGGCCGTCTGAACGGTATCGAAATTGCTCGCACCGAGTGGTATCGCGAAGGCCGTGTGCCGCTGCACACCCTGAAGGCCAACATTGACTACGGCACCTCCGAAGCCCACACGACCTATGGCGTGATCGGCATCAAGGTCTGGGTCTACAAGGGCGACATGCTGGCCAACGGCGAATTGCCGCCGGAAACCGCTGCCCCGCGCGAAGAAGAACGTCGTCCGCGCCGCGCTCCGCGTGGTGATCGTCCGGACGGTGCTCGCACCGGTCGTCCGGGTGGTCGTGGTCGTGGTGGTCCCCGCAAGGCGGACGCTGCTCCGGCGCCTGAAGGAGAATAACCATGCTGCAACCCTCTCGCAGAAAGTATCGCAAAGAGCAGAAGGGCCGCAACACCGGTCTGGCGACCCGTGGTACCCACGTGTCGTTCGGCGAATTCGGTCTGAAGGCCACCGGCCGTGGCCGTCTGACCGCTCGCCAGATCGAAGCTGCTCGTCGTGCCATCAATCGTCACATCAAGCGTGGCGGCCGTATCTGGATTCGCATTTTCCCGGATAAGCCCATCTCGCAGAAGCCTGCCGAAGTCCGTATGGGTAACGGTAAGGGCAACCCGGAGTACTGGGTTGCTGAAATCCAGCCCGGCAAGGTGCTCTACGAAATGGAAGGGGTTAGCGAAGAGCTCGCGCGTGAAGCTTTCCGCCTGGCCGCTGCCAAGCTGCCGATTTCGACCACGTTCGTCGCGCGTCATATCGGTGCTTAAGGAGTACTAACATGAAAGCTAGCGAACTCCGTTCGAAAGATGCCGCCGAGCTCGGCAAAGAGCTCGAAAGCCTGCTGAAGGCACAATTCGGTCTGCGCATGCAGAAGGCCACGCAGCAACTGGCCAACACCAGCCAGCTGCGCAACGTGCGTCGCGATATCGCGCGCGTTCGTACCTTGCTGACCGAGAAGGCAGGGAAATAAAGATGAGCGAAACTCAAAACACCCAAGTGGCCAAGCGCCAGCGCACGCTGGTTGGCAAGGTCGTCAGCAACAAGATGGACAAGACTGTCGTCGTGCTCGTTGAGCGCCGCGTCAAGCACCCCATCTTTGGCAAGATCATCATGCGTTCCGCGAAGTACAAGGCGCACGACGAATCGAACCAGTACAACGAAGGCGATACGGTTGAAATCGCTGAAGGCCGTCCCATCTCGCGCTCGAAGTCGTGGCGCGTGGTGCGTCTGGTTGAAGCCGCACGTATCATCTAAGTAGTACATCGGAACGGCGCGCCGTTCTGATATAAGACGGCAAGGGATCAAACCCTTGCCGTTTTTTTTGCCTCTTTTTTCGCCTTACGAACCCAGGGATCAGGACATCATGCGCGGTTTCATGGATGCGGCCCGGATCGGCCTATGGCTCGCAGGCTGCGGGTGGGGCGCGGCGTTGCCATGGGCGGCGCAGGCGCAACAGGTCCAGACCGTGGCACCGGCCTCAGGGTCGATCCCGCCGTCAACCGAAGCCTCTGCCGGGGCGTTGATCTCCCCGAACGCTACCATCGCGGATCCGCGTGGGTCCGACGCCTCGACCAAGGATCCCGCAGCGCTTGGCCGCGCATTGCTCAATGCGGGGCCGGACGCACGTGTGCGCCTGGACGGGCTGTCGCGCGATCATGCCGCGATCTTTGGGACCGAAGATCAGAATGAGCAGGCATTGATGGAGCAGGAGCGCGCGATCCAGGCGGGACGGGAGCAGATGCGCGTGCTGGAAAAGCTGCTGACGGAGAAGCCGCCGGCGGTTGATCCGCATCCGCCGGCGATGATTCCCCTGAATCACGGTGCCCCCATGGCCATGCCCGGCCTGGCGCCGGTGCCTTCCGGTTCGCAATTGGACCGGGGCGGCATGGATACGCGCCGCAGCCTGGACGACATGCAGCGGCGCGTTGACGGATTGCGACGCGAGGCGGATGCGCTGAGCCAGCGGGGACGCTGAGAAAGTCCTGCCTCAGTGCCGGCGGGCCAGCTCCCGTAACCGTCCCGCGATGCCGGTTGGAAAGTAGTACACGGACACTACGAACAGGATCCCCAGCCACAATAGCCACCGGTCCGGCTCGAACAGCAGCGCCAATGGCGCCACCCCCGCTACCGCATCGTGGATCACATGCAGGCCGTCCTGGAGATAGCTTTGCGCGAAGACGAAGAGGCTGGCGCCCACCACGGCGCCATACATGGTGCCCATGCCGCCGATGACCAGCATCAGCAGGATATTGAGCATGATCTCGAAGGACAGCGAGGTATCCGGACCGTTGTAACGTAGCCAGAGCGCATACATGGCGCCCGCCAGCGTGGCGAACGCGGCAGCCAGCAGATTGGACAAGCTGCGGTAAAGCACGGTGCGATAGCCGATGGCTTCAGCGCGGAACGGATTCTCGCGTATGGCTTGCAGCACGCGGCCGAAGGGCGAATTCACGATCCGCAGCAGCAGCAGGAACAACACCAGGCAGACCGCCGCGATCAGGTAATAGGTGATGACGCGCCCGTCCACCGTGACGCCGAAGATCGGTTCGGAGAAGGGCCGGAAGGCCGGCCGCAGCATTTGCGGCACCTTGAAATTCAGGCCGTCCTCGCCGCCTGTCAGGTCGGACAGCTGGGACACCAGCGTCTGGAACGCCGCGGCCACGGCCAAGGTGATCATGGCGTAGAAGATGGCGCGCACGCGCAGGCTGGCCAGGCCGATCAGCAGCGCGAACGCCAGCGACACCACCAAGCCGCCACCGAGGCCCGCGAACACCGCGGTCCAGCCTGGCTCCATGCGTATGCTGGCAATCGCCACACCATAGGCGCCAATGCCGAAGAACATGGTGTGCGCGAAGCTGACGATGCCGGTGTATCCCAGCAGCAGGTCATAGCTGGCGACCAGGATCACGAATACCAGGATCTTCGCGGCCACGGCCAGGGACTTGGGACCAGGGAAGAGGAAGGGCGCGGCAGCCAGCAGGGCGACGATGAGGATCAGCGCCGCGGCCAGCAGCGCGCTGCGGGGGAGATCGCCGGAAAGCAGGCGTACGGACATGTCGGCGGTTCCTAGCGATTCGTGACCGGGTACACGCCCTGCGGGCGCCAGAGCAGGATGGCGACCATCAGCGCGATGTTCGAGAACAGGGCGGCCTTGGGCAGGAGGAAACCGGTGTAGTTGGCCATCAGGCCGACCAGCAGTGCGCCGATCAGACAGCCCACGGTCGAGCCCAGCCCACCGATCATGATGACAATGAAGATCAGCACGTTCACCTGCGCGCCCAGTTGCGGCACGACGGATTGCTGGTACATGCCCCACAACACGCCGCCCAGTCCCGCCAGCATCGAACCGGCGACGAAGACGCCTACGAAAAGATGGCGGATACGGTAGCCCAGGCTCTCCACCATTTCGCGGTCCTCGACTCCGGCACGGATCAAAAGGCCCAGCTTGGTTCGGTTGAGCAGCCATAGCATGCCGCCCAGGACCAGCAAGCCGGTCAGCAGTGCGACGATGCGGAATTTCTCGATGGCGGCGTCGCCCAGCAGGAATGCGCCGCGCAGCGCTTCGGGCAGCGGCAGGGAAATCGTTTGCGGACCCCACAGCATCTTGATGATCTCTTCGCCGATGATCATCCCGCCCATGGTGATGAGGATCTGCTTCAGATGCTGGCCATAGACAGGCCGCACGATCACGCGTTCGAACGCCAGGCCCACCGCGCCGGCAACCAGCATGCCGACGATCATGGCCGGCAGCACCGCGCCCAGGTTTATCCAGAGACTGCCAGACTGCGTCCAGTCGGCCATGGAGCCCAGTACGGTCGCGGCCATGTAGGCGCCGATGGCAATGAACAGTCCGTGGCCGAAGTTCAATACGTCCATCAGGCCGAACACAAGCGTCATGCCCGAAGCGACGATGAAGATGATCATGCCCATCGCCAGCCCCGCGAGCGTCAGGGTGACCCAGGTAGAGAAAGAGCCCACCAGGGGCAAGGCCAGCGCGGCCAGGGCCAGTACCAGCAGGACAGGGCGCAGGTCCGCGCGCACCCGCGGCAAGGGCGTATCGATTTCGAGCGTGCTCATTGATGGCTTCCCAGCGACAGGCCCAGCAGGCGCGTCTGTAGTTCGTCGTCCTCGGCCAGCTGCGCCATGTGGCCGGCATGGACCACGCGGCCGTTGTCCATCACGGCGACGTGATCGCCCACCAGGCGCGCGAAGTTGAAGTTCTGCTCGACCAGCAGGATGGTGGTGGACGCCTGTTTCAGTTCGAGAAAGGCGTCGATCATGTTCTGGATGATGGCGGGCGCCAGGCCCTTGCTGGGCTCATCCACCAGCAGCAGCCGGCGCGGCTCGATGATGGCGCGCGCCACCGCCAGCATCTGCTTCTGTCCGCCTGATAGTTTGCCGGCCGGATGCAGCCAGAACTTCTTCAGTGCGGGAAAGAAGCCGAAGATCCATTCCAGCCGCGCCGTGTCCAGCTGGCTGGCGTTCCTGGCCTGCCGAGCCGCGAGCAGGATGTTCTCTTTTACGGACAGGTCGGCGAAGATGCCCATATTCTCCGGCACATAGGCCATGCCCATGCGTGCCATGTCGGGCGGCGACATGCGCGTGCCAGGCCCGCCGACGGCTGCGCCGTCGAAGCTCACCTTGCCTTGCGAGGCGCGCCACAATCCCATGATCGTACGCAGCGTGGTGGTCTTGCCGGCGCCGTTGCGGCCCAGCAGCATGGTCACCGCAGCGGGCGGGACGGCGAGGTCCACGCCGTGGAGTATGTGATACGCGCCGATGTGCGTGTGCACGTCCTTCAGTTCGAGCAACGCTTGCGTCATGCCGCCTTCTCCGCCGGACTTATGCCCAGATAGGCCTGTTGCACGATAGGCGAGGCGATCACCGCGGCAGGGTCGCCGTCGGCCATCAGTTGGCCGTTATGCAGAACGACGATGCGGTCTGCCAGCTCGCGCACCACATCCATCTTGTGTTCAACAAGCAGAATCGTTTTGCTTGGGTCGTTCTTGATGTCGCGGATCAGCTCCAGTACGACGGGCACGTCGTCCACGCTCATGCCTGCCGTTGGCTCGTCGAACATGAATACCTGCGGTTCCAGGGCGATTAGCATGGCGATTTCCAGTTTGCGCTGGTCGCCGTGCGGCAGGTCGGCGGCGGACTGGTCGCGACGCGCGGACAGGCGGGTGCGTTCCAGCAGTGCATCAGCACGCGCGATCAGGTCGCGGTCGTCGTTCCAGGTGCGCCAGAACCGGATCTGGCGCCAGCTCATACCTTGCTGGCGCGATTGCAACGCCAGCCGCACGTTTTCATGCACGCTCAGGCGCGGGAACAGCTGAGTCAACTGAAAGGCACGACCCAGGCCCGCATGCATGCGCGCGGGCGCGGCCAGCGGCGTCAGGTCGCGCCCGTTCAGGTGCACCGTCCCCGCGCTGGCGCGCAGCTGGCCGGAGATCAGGTTGAAGTAGGTGGTCTTGCCCGCGCCGTTCGGGCCGACAATGGCGGTCAATGTGCCAGGCGCATAGCGGCAGCTGACGGCATTGACAGCCACGTGCCCGCCGAAACGGATCGTGAGCGATTGGGTCTCCAGCATGGATCGGCCGCGGTCTCAGCGTTTGTTCTGGATCGGCACCGACATCTGGTCCGGCGTGATTTCCTTCACCAGATCTTGCACGGCCCAAGGCACGGACGGATCGTTCTTGATCCGGAAGTGGTACATGGACTGCATGGCCTGGTGGTCCTCGGGACGGAAGGTCATTTTGCCCTTCGGCGTATCGAAGCTCATGCCTTCCATGGCTTTGATCAGAGTGTCGGTGTCGGAATTGCCATTGGTCTTGGCCAGCGCGGTTGCGATCGCGATCCCCGAAGCCATGCCGCCCGCCGTGAAGAAGTCTGGCGGCTGACCATAGCGCTTCTGATGTTCCGCCACCAGCCAGTCGTTGATCGGGTTCTTGGGGATGCCGTAGTAGTAATAGGTGGCGCCTTCCATGCCGGCCAGCGACTTCAGCGGCGTCATGGCGGCCAGCGTATTGCCGCCCGTGGCGATCTCGATGCCGAAGCGTTTGGGGTCCAGGTCGGCGATCTTGAACGGATTGCCTGCGCCGGCCCAGAGAATGAAGATGATCTTGCGGCCCGGCTTGTCCTTCAGCGCATCGAACAGGCGCTGCGCGCCGGCAGTGAAGTCGGTCGCGTTGGCGGGCAGGTATTCCTCATGCACGATCTTGGCGTTCTTTAGCGCGCCCTTGAAGGCCTTGACCCCGTCGCGACCGAAGGCATAGTCCTGCGCCAGCATGGCGATCGAGGTGCCTGCCTGGTCGAAGGCGACCGCGTTGGCGATGGCGTCTTGCGAAGAGTTGCGGCCGGTGCGGAAGATGTACTTGTTCCACTTGTCGCCGGTGATCGAATCCGCCACGGCGGGTTCAACCAGGAGGATCTTCTCGTATTCCTCGGCGATCGGCAGCATGGCTAGCGCGACGCCCGATGAGGTGGGACCCACCGCGATATCGGCGTTGTCGTCGGCATAGGCGGAGGCCAGCTGTGCACGCGCCACGTCGGGCTTGCCCTGGTTGTCCTTTTCAATGACGCGGATCTTGCGGCCTGCCACCGTCATGGTGCTTTGCGTCGCGTACTCCAATCCCAGCATCAGGCCGTTTTGAGTCTGTTTGGCATAGGCTTCCAGCGGGCCGGTCTTGTCATAGACGTGGGCAACGACGAAATCTTTCGCTGCTATCGCAGAGTTCATGCAGAGGCCGGCGAGCGCGGCGAGCAGGACGCGTTTCATGGGAGTCTCCTGTTATTGGTGGCGGACAGCAGCCGTGTGGTCCGGCGTGGCAAGGAAATGTCGGATGGCGTCGATCTGGGGCGCGACGTTCAGGGCGGGGGCGTGGCCGCAGCCGGGGAAGTCGATGCGCTGGGCGCGCGGTCCGCGGCGGGTCATGGCATCGGCGACCTCGGGCAGCAGCAGGTCCGAATCGACGCCGCGCAGCAATAGCAGTGGCATGTTCAGCGAGTCGTAACCGCTCCAGCGATCGTAGTCGTCCGGATGGTTGCTGAACTGGCCGACGATGGCCGGGTCATAGTGCAGCGTAACGCGGCCGTCCGGCAGCCGGCGCACCGAGGTTTCGGCCATCCGGCGCCATTGTTCGTCGCTCTGCCATCCATAGGGCTTGTAGGCGATGCGCAGCCAGGCTTCCAGTTCCGTTACGGTATCGAAGGCCGGCGGCGCGCCCACATACGCGACGATGCGGTCGATGGCGGGTTGCGGAAGCTCGGGCCCGATATCGTTCACGACCAGGTGGGAAATCCGGTTGCGCAAGGTGGTGGCGGCGGCGTGCATGCCGGTGGCCCCGCCCATGGAGGTGCCGACCCAGCGCACGCGTTCCAGCGACAGGCCGTCCACCAGGGCGCGGGCAAGCGTGGCGTAGAAGTCCAGCCGGTACTCGGCGACAGGGTCGGAGCTCCATTGCGAGAGACCGCGGCCAATCGTATCCGGACAGATGACGCGATAGTCGTCTGCAAGCGCCTGTGCCAGGTCGTCGAAGTCCCTGCCCGTGCGGGCCAGGCCGTGCCACATGATGACGGCGGGCGCGTGAGGGGCGCCCCATTCGGTGTAGTGCAGCTCGCGGCCTGCGCAGCGCAGATAGCGCGAAGCGGGCGCGTGGCGGCTGGCCGATGCGGACGCAGGTGCCATGGGTCTCCTCCCGGGTTGTCCAGGTTGTGTGCTTATCGGGCTGAATATAGACTTGCGCCAAGTGCGCCTTCAAGACGCCGGACACCCCGGAGCAGGGTGAGTCAAGAATATGTAGACGCAGGATCACGAGCGCCCGCCTGCGGCGCGGGCGTCCAAGGAGACCGAGCCATGTCCGATACGGAATTCGCCATTTCGGCCAGCGCTGGCGCTGACCGGCGCGACGAATGGCGCGCGGCCCTGTCGGACGCGTTCGGACCGTTCGAGGTGCATGGCGGCCGGCCCGACAATTTCGCCGGCCATGTGCGCTACGCGCGCCGGGGCAGCCTGCAGTTCAACGATCTGCATTACCAGGGGCAGAAGCTGGAACGGACCGCCGGCAACGTGTCGCGTCTGGACCAGGAGTTCTATACCTTCGGCCTGCCATTGGCCGGACCGCTGGCCGTGCAGCAGCAAGGCCGGGAGTTCCAGGTCGAGCCTGGCTGCGTCTATCTGATGAACCAGAGCCTGCCCTATCAGGCGACGGCGCAGGGCGCGGCCGGCTATCGCAGCCTGAGCGTATCGTTCCCGCGCAGCGCGCTGCTGCAGCGTGATTCCCGCATCGGTGCTTTCTACAAGTTGCGGGTCGATGACGGCTCGCCTCGCGGCGCCTTGCTGGCCAGTTACATGGACCATCTGTTCAAGGGCGTGGATGGCTGGTCGGATGTGGAGGTGGCGGAACTCGGCGAGCGCCTGATCGACCTGATCGTGCTGTTCCTGGTGCAGTCAGGGCAGGGGCATGCATCGGAGTCGGACAGCAGCGTCACGCTGGCGCACCGCCAGCGCGTGCTGGCCTACATCCGCCAGCATCTGGCGGATCCGGCGTTGTCGCCGCAGCAGGTGGCGCAAGGCTGCGGCATTTCGGTGGCCTATCTGCACCGTATCCTGCGCGCGGGCGGGCTGTCGGCCGAATCCTTTATTTTTGACCAGCGGCTCGACAAGTGCCGTGAACTGCTCTTGAACCCGCAGCACAGGCATCGCAGCATCGCCGAGTTGGCCTATCAGGTGGGTTTTTCCCATCCCTCGCATTTCAGCCGTTTGTTCAAGCGCCGCTTCGGCATGACGCCGCGCGACTTGCGGGCGAGTTCCTGATCGAACCGCCAAGTCTGCCTGTGCCGCGCGGCAGGGCAAAAAAAAGCCCCGCGGAAAACCGCGGGGCTTTTTCGTGGCGAAAGCGCCAGGTCAGATGTGCGTGATGAACTTCGTGACCAGGTAGCCGTCGAACGTTTCCAGGCCGCCTTCGCTGCCGATGCCGCTGTCCTTGATGCCGCCGAAGGGCGTCTCGGCCAGGGCGCTGCCGAAATGGTTGATGTTGACCATGCCCGCTTCCAGGCCGTTGGAGACCTTGGTGGCGGTCTGCAGCGAGTTGGTGAACACGTAGGACGACAGGCCGAACGGCAGGCTGTTGGCGCGCTTGAGCACTTCATCGGTATCCGTGAAGCGGACCACCGGCGCGACCGGGCCGAAGGGTTCTTCGGTCATCAGCATCGAGTTGTCGGGCAGGTCGGTCACGACCGTGGGGGCGAAGAAGAAGCCCTTGCGGTCCAGCGGGCCGCCGCCGACCACGACCTTGCCGCCATGCTTCTTGGCATCGTCGATGAAAGCGCTCATGGCCGGAACGCGGCGCTCGTGCGCCAGCGGGCCCATGTCGGTGCCGGCTTCCAGGCCGTCGCCTACCTTGATGTTCTTCAGCACTTCGGAGAAGCGCGCGAGGAACTGTTCGTAGGCGCCGTTCTGCACGTAGAAGCGGGTGGGCGACACGCAGACCTGACCGGCGTTGCGGATCTTGAACTTGGCCAGCATGGTGGCGGCGCGGTCGATGTCGGCGTCATCGAACACCAGCACGGGCGAGTGGCCGCCCAGTTCCATGGTGACGCGCTTCATGTGGGCGCCAGCCAGCGCGGCCAGTTGCTTGCCCACCGGCACGGAGCCCGTGAACGACACTTTGCGCACGATCGGCGAACGGATCAGGTAGTCCGAAATCTTGGCGGGTTCGCCCCAGACGATGTTCAGGCAGCCCTTGGGCAGGCCGGCGTCATGGAACATGCGGGCGATTGCCATCACGGCGCTCGGCGAATCTTCCGGACCCTTCAGCACCACGGTGCAGCCTGCGCCGATGGCGGCGGCGATCTTGCGGATGGCCTGGTTGTAGGGGAAATTCCAGGGCGTGAACGCGGCGCAGACGCCGATGGGTTCGCGGACCACGATCTGGCGCACGTCAGGATTGCGCGGCGGGACCACACGGCCGTAGATGCGGCGGCATTCCTCGGCGTGCCAGTCGGCGTGCTCGGCGCAGGAGGTGACCTCGCCTACGGCTTCGGCCAGCGGCTTGCCCTGGTCCAGCGTCATGTTGCGGCCGATTTCCTGGGCGCGCTCGCGCGACAGCGTCGCGACCTTGCGCAGGATGGCCGAACGGTCCATGGGAGAGGATTTCTTCCACGACTCGAACGCGCGCTGGGCGGCGGCTAGCGCGCGATCCAGATCCGCTTCGGTGGCGTGGGGCAGCTGGCCGAGAACTTCCAGCGTGGCCGGGTTGATGACGTCCTGGGTGCGCCTGCCCTCTCCGGCGACGAATTCGCCGTCGATATACAGCGCCAACTGTTCATACATGCCTGTCTTCCCTTGCGAAATAGGAGTGGATAGCGATCACTGTCGCCCACGCCAGTCTAAACCAGCTTGTCCGCGGCGGGGAGGGCCAATGCCGGACGGCGCATTGGAGCCAATATGTGGGCGTCAAGTCTTGCGTGGCGGCCGCTGCATCGACAAAATGGTGCATCTTTGGCTGTCCATCCGGCTACTTATTGTGCAACCCATCGATGCGCGTCCGCCCGGCAAGCCCAGTTTTTACTCGCGCACCTTTTTTCGCTTCATAGACTGGTTGCGCAACCGCATCGCCCAGGCGTCGCTGGTCGGCGACCGGCCGATCTTCGACAACGGCCAGTTCCCATGGGTGACCGTCCTGGAGGCCCAGGCGCCCGCCATCAGGGCGGAACTGTCGAAT
Source organism: Achromobacter sp. D10 (assembly GCF_035282245.1). Taxonomy (NCBI): domain Bacteria; kingdom Pseudomonadati; phylum Pseudomonadota; class Betaproteobacteria; order Burkholderiales; family Alcaligenaceae; genus Achromobacter; species Achromobacter sp. D10. Next base: position 537,158 of record NZ_JAYJLE010000001.1, on the reverse strand, counting down.
CTGCTCGCTGAACGCCAGCACCTGCCCGCCTTCCACGAAATCTCCCCCGACGTGGGTCAGATTACCTCGGACGACCAATGGAAGACCTTCGTGTTCATGGGCTACGGCTTGCGCTCTGAACGCAATTTGGCGCGTTGCCCCGCGACCGCCCGCGCGTTGCAGGGGATTCCGGGCCTGCGCACGGCGTTCTTTTCCATCCTGGAGGCAGGCAAGCGCATTCCGCTGCACACGGGTCCGTACAATGGTGTCTTACGCCTGCACCTCGGCCTGGTGGTGCCGGAACCGGCTGAACAATGCTGGATCGAAGTGGGGGGCGAACGCTACAGCTGGCGCGAAGGGCGGGCGGTGGTGTTCGACGACCTGTACCCTCACCAGGTCCATAACGATACATCCGGCCTGCGCGCGGTCCTTTTCGTGGACTTCGAGCGACCCTGCCGGGCACCGATCAAGTGGCTGAACCGCCTGGTGCTCATGGCCGCGCCGTTTACGGACGAAATCCGCCGCGGCAAGGCCAATCACGACGCCTGGGAGAAGGGCTACTACCGCCAGAAATAGGGGGCGGATGGTTCGCGCTCCCCTCTTGACAGCGAAGCGTGGCTTTTGTGCGTTATCCACACAAAGTGCTTGCGCTCAAAAATTAACCACGTTAGAATTATCAGCTTTCCCAGATTGTCGATCGAGTTGGCCCGCGCCTTTGCAGGTTAACCCGACGTGTTGGGGGAATACCCGCAGGATTTCAACCCAGGGTCGTTGCGTTGCCAACCAGTTGCAGGCGTAGGGCGAAAGCGCTAGGCGTGCCAACACTAAAGCAGGGCGGCAGACCTGACGGGACCAAAACTGGCAGGAATTGCAGTGTTCCCTTGTTGGGAAAACCGTATTTCCAGTTAAGTTGGAACAGGAAAAATCATGATCCAAATGCAGACCACGCTGGATGTGGCCGATAACACTGGTGCGCGTCATGTCATGTGCATTAAGGTGCTCGGTGGCTCCAAGCGCCGTTATGCCGGTATCGGCGACATCATCAAGGTGAGCGTCAAAGATGCGGCTCCGCGCGGACGCGTCAAGAAAGGCGAAATTTACAATGCCGTGGTGGTTCGTACCGCCAAGGGCGTGCGCCGTAAAGACGGTTCGCTGATTCGTTTCGGTGGCAATGCCGCCGTGTTGCTCAACGCCAAGCTGGAGCCTATCGGCACCCGCATCTTCGGACCCGTGACGCGTGAACTGCGTACCGAGAAGTTCATGAAGATCGTGTCGCTGGCCCCGGAAGTGCTGTAAGGAGCCCTACGATGAACAACATTCGTAAAGGCGACGAAGTCATCGTCCTGACCGGCCGCGACAAGAAGCGTCGCGGTACCGTGCTGGCCCGCGTTGATGCCGACCACGTCCTGGTCGAAGGCGTCAACGTCGTCAAGAAGCACGTGAAAGCCAACCCGATGGCTAACAACCCGGGCGGGATTGTCGAAAAGACCATGCCGATTCACATCTCGAACGTCGCGCTGTTCAACCCGGCCACCGGCCGTGGCGATCGCGTGGGCGTGCAAGAAGTCGAAGGCCGCAAGGTTCGCGTGTTCCGTTCCAATGGTGCCGTTGTCGGCGCCAAGGCGTAAGGGGCGATAGACATGTCTCGTTTGCAAGATTTCTACAAGAACAAGGTCGCTGCCGACCTGCAGGCCAAGTTTGGCTACAAGAGCACGATGGAAGTGCCGCGCATCACCAAGATCACCCTGAACATGGGTGTGTCGGAAGCGGTGTCGGACAAGAAAGTCATCGAGCACGCTGTTGGCGACCTGACCAAGATCGCCGGGCAAAAGCCCGTCGTGACGAAGACCAAGAAGGCTATCGCCGGGTTCAAGATCCGCGAAAACTACCCGATCGGTTGCATGGTCACGCTGCGTGGTCAACGCATGTACGAATTCCTGGATCGCCTGGTGGCGGTTGCGCTGCCTCGCGTGCGCGACTTCCGCGGTATCTCGGGTCGTGCGTTCGACGGCCGTGGCAACTACAACATCGGGGTGAAAGAGCAGATCATTTTCCCCGAAATCGAGTACGACAAGATCGACGCGCTGCGTGGGCTGAACATCAGCATCACCACCACCGCGAAGACCGACGAAGAAGCCAAGGCGCTGTTGACGGCCTTCAGCTTCCCGTTCCGTAACTAAGGGGCTGATGACGTGGCTAAACTTTCCCTCATCAATCGCGACATCAAGCGTGCCAAGCTGGCTGACAAGTTCGCCGCCAAGCGCGCTGAGTTGAAGGCGATCATCGACGATCAGTCGAAGACCGACGAAGAACGTTACCAAGCTCGGCTCAAGCTGCAACAGCTGCCGCGCAATGCCAACCCGACGCGTCAACGTAACCGTTGCGTGGTCACCGGTCGTCCGCGCGGTGTGTTCCGCAAGTTCGGCCTGACGCGCCACAAACTGCGTGAAATGGCGATGAAGGGTGAAATCCCCGGCATCACCAAGGCCAGCTGGTAGGAGAAACAATATGAGCATGAGCGATCCCATCGCCGATATGCTGACCCGCATTCGCAATGCGCAGCAAGTGGACAAAGTTACGGTGAGCATGCCCTCCTCGAAGCTGAAGGCGGCCATTGCCGCTGTGCTGAAGGACGAAGGCTACATCGACAGCTTTGAAATCAAGGGCACCCAGGCCAAGCCTGAGCTCGAGATCACCCTGAAGTACTACGCTGGTCGTCCGGTCATCGAGCGCATCGAGCGCGTTTCGCGCCCCGGTCTGCGTATCTACAAGGGCCGTACCAGCATTCCTCAGGTCATGAACGGCCTGGGCGTGGCTATCGTTTCGACCTCGCGCGGCGTCATGACCGACCGTAAGGCTCGCGCCAACGGCGTCGGCGGCGAAGTGCTGTGCTACGTGGCCTAAGGAGAAATTCTAATGTCACGTATCGCTAAGTATCCGGTCGAACTGCCCAAGGGTGTTGAAGCCAACATCCAGCAGGATCAGATCACCGTCAAGGGCCCGCTGGGCACCTTGACCCAAGCCCTGACCGGCGACGTCACGATTGCGTTGGACAACGGCAAGCTCACGTTTGTTGCCGCCAACGACAGCCGTCACGCCAACGCCATGTCGGGTACCGTGCGCGCTCTGGTGGCCAATATGGTCACGGGCGTGAGCAAGGGCTTCGAGCGCAAGCTGACCCTGGTCGGCGTGGGTTACCGCGCTTCGATCCAAGGCGACGCCGTTAAGCTGCAGCTCGGTTTCTCGCACGACGTTTTGCACAAGTTGCCGGCTGGTATCAAGGCCGAGTGCCCGACCCAGACGGAAATCGTCATCAAGGGCGCCAACAAGCAAGTCGTCGGTCAGATGGCCGCTGAAATCCGTTCGTACCGCGAACCCGAACCCTACAAGGGCAAGGGCGTGCGTTACTCGGACGAACGCGTCGTCATCAAAGAAACCAAGAAGAAATAACGGCGCACGCAAGGACGAATCATGGACAAAAAAGTTTCCCGTTTGCGTCGTGCGGTTCCGACCCGCCGGAAGATCAACGAGCTGCGCGTTCATCGCCTCTCGATTTTCCGCTCGAACCAGCACATCTACGCCAACATCATTTCGCCGGAAGGCGATCGCGTTCTGGTCAGCGCCTCGACGGTCGAAGCCGAAGTGCGCGCGCAACTGGCCGGCCAAACCGGTCAGGGCGGCAACAAAGCCGCTGCGTCGCTGGTCGGCAAGCGCGTGGCCGAAAAGGCCAAGGCTGCCGGTATCGAACTGGTCGCTTTCGATCGCTCGGGCTTTCGTTACCATGGCCGCGTGAAAGCGCTGGCCGATGCCGCGCGTGAAGCCGGCCTGAAGTTCTAAGCGAGGATCTGTCAAATGGCTAAAGTACAAGGCAAGAACGCCGCGGAAAAAGAGAACGATGACGGCCTCCGCGAAAAGATGATCGCGGTCAACCGCGTGAGCAAAGTGGTCAAGGGTGGTCGCACCATGAGCTTTGCCGCGCTGACCGTGGTTGGCGATGGCGATGGCCGCATCGGCATGGGTAAGGGCAAGGCGCGTGAAGTGCCGGTGTCCGTTCAGAAGGCTATGGAACAAGCCCGTCGCGGCATGTTCAAGGTCGCTCTGAAGAACGGCACGCTGCACCACACCGTGGTTGGCAAGCATGGCGCCGCTACCGTGCTGATTTCGCCCGCTGCTGAAGGTACCGGCGTCATCGCCGGCGGCCCGATGCGCGCTATTTTCGAAGTGATGGGTGTGCGTAACGTGGTTGCCAAGAGCCTGGGCTCGAGCAACCCCTACAACATGGTTCGCGCCACGTTGAATGGCCTGCGCGCTTCCCTGACCCCGGCTGATGTTGCTGCCAAGCGCGGCAAGTCCGTCGAAGAAATCCTGGGGTAAATCATGGCTCAGAAGCAGATCAAAGTGACCCTCGTGCGCTCGGTGATCGGTACCAAGCAATCGCACCGTGATACGGTTCGCGGTTTGGGCTTGGGCCGCATCAACAGCAGCCGCGTGCTGGTCGATACGCCCGAGGTGCGTGGGATGATCCGTAAGGTGGATTATCTCATTTCCGTCTCGGAAGCCTAAGGAATCACCATGTCGGATATGCAACTCAATACGCTGAAGCCCGCTGAGGGCAGCAAGCACGCCAAGCGCCGCGTCGGCCGTGGCATCGGTTCGGGTCTGGGTAAGACCGCCGGCCGTGGTCACAAGGGTCAGAAGTCGCGCTCGGGCGGTTTCCATAAGGTTGGCTTCGAAGGCGGTCAAATGCCGCTGCAGCGTCGTCTGCCCAAGCGTGGTTTCACCCCGCTCGGCCAGCACCTGTTTGCCGAAGTCCGTCTGTCGGACCTGCAAGCCCTGCCCATCGACGAAGTCGACGTGCAAGTGCTGAAGGCCGCTGGCGTGATTGGCCAGGCGGTTCGTTTCGCCAAGGTCATCAAGTCGGGTGAACTCTCGCGCAAGGTCGTGCTCAAGGGCATTACCGCGACGGCCGGCGCTCGCGCCGCCATCGAAGCCGCGGGCGGCTCGCTTGCTTGATCACGAGGTGACGAGTGGCTAACGCGCAGGCATTGGGCAAAACCGGAGCACGGTACGGCGATCTGAAGCGCCGCCTCGTGTTCCTGGTGCTCGCCCTGGTGGTTTACCGTTTGGGTACACACATCCCCGTGCCGGGCATCAACCCGGATGCGCTGGCGGACTTGTTCCGTCAGAACCAGGGCGGGATCCTGGGCCTGTTCAACATGTTCTCGGGCGGGGCGCTCTCGCGCTTCTCGATTTTTGCCCTGGGGATCATGCCGTACATTTCGGCATCCATCATCATGCAGCTGATGTCTGTGGTGGTGCCGTCGCTGGAATCGCTCAAGAAAGAGGGCGAAGCCGGCCGTCGGAAGATCACCCAATACACCCGCTACGGCACAGTCGTGCTGGCGCTGGTGCAGGCTGTGGGCATTTCGGTAGCGTTGGAGTCCCAGCAGGGACTGGTGATCGATCCGGGCATGCTGTTCCGCTTCACGACCGTCGTGACCTTGGTCACTGGCACCATGTTCGTCATGTGGCTGGGTGAGCAAATCACGGAACGTGGTCTGGGCAACGGGATTTCCATCCTGATCTTCGCAGGTATCGTTGCGGGTCTGCCCGCGGCGCTGGCTGCACTGTTGGACCTGGTCCGCACCAACTCGATGTCCGTGCTTTCGGCACTGTTCATCGTGGCTCTGGTGGTGCTGGTTACCGCTTTTGTGGTGTTCGTTGAACGCGGACAGCGCAAGATCACGGTGAACTACGCCAAGCGTCAGGTCGGCAACAAGGTCTACGGTGGTCAAAGCTCGCACTTGCCGCTGAAGCTGAACATGGCTGGGGTGATTCCGCCGATCTTCGCGTCGTCGATCATTCTGTTCCCGGCCACGATCACGAGCTGGTTCTCCAGCAGTGAGAACATGCGCTGGCTTAGCGACCTGGCTGCGGCCCTCTCGCCTCGTCAACCGCTCTACATCACGCTGTACTCGGTCGCGATTATTTTCTTCTGCTTTTTCTACACGGCTCTGGTGTTCAACAGCCGCGAAACGGCGGACAACCTGAAGAAGAGTGGTGCGTTTGTTCCGGGCATCCGTCCGGGCGAACAAACGGCGCGCTACATCGACAAGATCCTGATGCGTTTGACGCTCGCAGGTGCCATCTACATCACGTTGGTGTGCCTGTTGCCGGAATTCTTGGTGATGCGCTGGAACGTCCCCTTCTACTTCGGTGGTACGTCTCTGTTGATTATTGTGGTGGTGACGATGGATTTCATGGCGCAGGTTCAGGCCTACATGATGTCTCACCAGTACGACTCGCTGCTCAAGAAGGCTAACTTCAAGGGTGCGGGTTTGCCGATGCGGTAAGCAAAAGAATGTCCAAGGACGACGTCATTCAGATGCAAGGTGAGGTTCTTGAGAACCTCCCGAACGCGACATTTCGCGTCAAGCTCGAAAACGGCCACGTGGTGTTGGGCCATATTTCCGGCAAGATGCGTATGCATTACATCCGGATCCTGCCGGGTGACAAGGTCACAGTGGAGCTCACGCCCTATGACCTGACGCGAGCCAGGATAGTTTTCCGCTCCAAATGAGCGGAACCGGATTACGGAAAATTAGGAGTCAACCATGAAAGTAATGGCATCGGTTAAGCGGATCTGCCGCAACTGCAAAGTTATCAAACGTCACGGCGTGGTGCGCGTTATCTGCACCGACCCGCGTCACAAGCAGCGTCAAGGCTAACTCGGGTTAGCGACTACGCAACGGATTTATTCAAGGAACAGTCATGGCCCGTATTGCTGGCATTAACATTCCGCCGCATCAGCACGCCGAGATCGGCCTGACCGCCATTTTTGGCATCGGTCGTACGCGCGCTCGCAAGATCTGCGAAGCGGCAAACGTCCCGTTTGACAAAAAGGTCAAGGATCTGAGCGACGCTGAACTGGAACGCGTCCGCGAACACGTTGGTGTGTTCACGGTCGAAGGTGACCTGCGTCGTGAAGTGCAGCTCTCGATCAAGCGTTTGATCGACCTGGGAACCTACCGCGGCATGCGCCACAAGCGCGGCCTGCCCGTGCGCGGCCAGCGCACTCGCACCAACGCCCGCACCCGCAAGGGCCCGCGTCGTGCTGCTGCGTCCCTGAAGAAATAATCGAGGAACTGGATTATGGCGAAAGCTTCCACCAGCGGCGCTTCGCGCGTGCGCAAAAAGGTCAAGAAGAACGTCTCGGACGGCATCGCGCACGTTCACGCTTCGTTCAACAACACCATCATCACCATCACCGACCGTCAGGGCAACGCACTGTCGTGGGCCACGTCGGGCGGTGCGGGCTTCAAGGGTTCGCGCAAGTCGACCCCGTTCGCCGCGCAGGTTGCCGCTGAAACGGCTGGCCGCGTCGCGCTGGAGTACGGCATCAAGACGCTGGAAGTGCGTATCAAGGGCCCCGGCCCCGGCCGCGAGTCGTCGGTCCGCGCTCTGAACGCGCTGGGCATCAAGATTTCGAGCATCGCCGACATCACGCCCGTTCCGCACAACGGCTGCCGTCCGCCGAAGCGTCGTCGTATCTAAAGGGAATCCACATGGCACGTTATATTGGACCCAAATGCAAGCTCTCGCGCCGCGAGGGTACCGATCTGTTCCTGAAGAGCGCCCGCCGCTCGCTGGATTCCAAGTGCAAGCTGGATTCCAAGCCTGGCCAACACGGCCGCACTTCGGGTGCTCGCACTTCCGACTACGGCCTGCAGCTGCGCGAAAAGCAAAAGCTCAAGCGCATGTACGGCGTGCTGGAAAAGCAATTCCGCAAGTACTTCGCTGAAGCCGAGCGTCGCCGTGGCAACACCGGCGAAACGCTGATCCAGCTGCTGGAATCGCGTCTGGACAACGTCGTCTACCGCATGGGCTTCGGCTCGACGCGCGCCGAAGCTCGCCAGCTGGTGAGCCACCGCGCCATCGAACTGAACGGCCACACGGCTGACATCGCTTCGATGCTGGTCAAGGCTGGCGACGTGATCTCGATCCGCGAAAAGGCCAAGAAGCAAGGCCGTATCAAGGAATCGCTCGATCTGGCCACCAGCATCGGCATCCCCCAGTGGGTGGAAGTCGACACGACCAAGATGACCGGTACGTTCAAGTCGGCCCCCGATCGCGCTGACGTCGCTCGCGACATCAACGAATCGATGGTCGTCGAACTGTACTCGCGTTAATCAGGCCTGCCGGCGCTACCTTCGCAATGCGCCGGCGAGCTGGTCTCGCGACCCGTTTGCACGTCCCGCAGCAGCCCGCTTTCCGCTTTTTGGCGGGGCGGGCTTTGCGGTAAGTATCGGCCGGTGTTTTTTGCACCGTCCGCGTTTCAAGTTTCACCCTGTCCATCAGCCTTATCGGTGTAACGAGCCGAGGGTATTGAAAAGGAACACAGTAAATGTCCACTCAAGGTTTCCTGAAGCCGCGCTCCATTGAAGTCGAACCGGTCGGCACGCACCATGCCAAGATCGTGATGGAGCCGTTCGAGCGTGGCTACGGTCATACGCTGGGCAACGCCCTGCGCCGCATCCTGCTGTCTTCGATGACCGGCTATGCGCCGACCGAAGTCCAGATGACGGGCGTGGTGCATGAATACTCGACCATCCCGGGCGTTCGCGAAGATGTCGTCGACATCCTGCTGAACCTGAAGGGCGTGGTCTTCAAGCTGCACAACCGCGACGAAGTGACCCTGGTTCTGCGCAAGACCGGCGCGGGCACCGTGCTGGCCAGCGACATCGAGCTGCCGCACGACGTCGAGATCATCAACCCCGGCCACGCCATCTGCAACCTGACGGATGCAGGCAAGCTGGAAATGCAGATCAAGGTTGAAAAGGGCCGCGGCTATGTGCCGGGCAACGTGCGCGCGCTGTCGGAAGACCGCACCCACACCATCGGCCGCATCGTCCTGGACGCCTCGTTCAGCCCGGTTCGCCGTGTGAGCTACGCTGTTGAAAGCGCCCGCGTGGAACAGCGCACCGACCTGGACAAGCTGGTCCTGGACATCGAAACCAACGGCGTGATCTCGCCCGAGGAAGCGGTGCGCCAGTCGGCTCGCATCCTGATGGACCAGATCTCGGTCTTCGCCGCCCTGGAAGGCGCTGGCGATTCCTACGAAGCCCCGGTCCGCGGCACGCCGCAGATCGATCCGGTGCTGCTGCGCCCGGTCGACGACCTGGAGCTGACCGTGCGTTCGGCCAACTGCCTGAAGGCCGAAAACATCTACTACATCGGCGACCTGATCCAGCGTACCGAGAACGAACTGCTCAAGACCCCGAACCTGGGTCGCAAGTCGCTCAACGAGATCAAGGAAGTGCTGGCCGCACGCGGCCTGACGCTGGGCATGAAGCTCGAAAACTGGCCCCCCCTGGGCCTGGAGCGTCCCTAAGTCTTGAAAAGGGGGCCATCCCTGGAAGGGGGGCTCCCGCTGCCAGCCGGCCTCGTGCCGGCCGGTTTGCGAAATCGTCGTAAAATGCACCGTTTTCTACCGGACCGCGGCCTGATTGCAGGTTGATAGAAGAGCCGGATAACCCGATGGCGGAAACGCCGTCTTTAGATTCAAAGGAAACTTATCATGCGTCACGGTAATGGCTTGCGTAAGCTCAACCGCACCAGCAGTCACCGTCTTGCCATGTTCCGCAACATGGCCGTTTCGTTGATCACCCACGAAGCGATCAAGACCACGCTGCCGAAGGCGAAAGAATTGCGCCGCGTCATCGAACCCCTGATCACGCTGGGCAAGGAGCCCACGCTCGCGAACAAGCGTCTGGCTTTTGCCCGTCTGCGCGATCGCGATGCGGTGGTGAAGCTGTTCGCCGAAATCGGCCCGCGCTACGCGGCCCGCAACGGCGGCTACACCCGCGTGCTGAAGATGGGCTTCCGTCAAGGCGACAACGCTCCCATGGCTTTCATGGAACTGGTTGACCGTCCGGAAGTCGATGAAGCCGCTGAGGACAGCGCCGAGTAATCTCGGTAGCTCGATAAGCGACAAGGGCGGGTCTTCGGACCCGCCCTTGTTTTTTTGGCCGGCCGCCTAGGATCACGAGGCGTGCAGTTCGCCCCGCAATTGCGCGGCAGTCTCGGCCAGCGCCTCTGCTGCAGGCTGGGGCGGCATGGTGAAAGTCAGGTTCTGTTGCTCGATGTACTGGGTGGACGTGACGTCTTGCGGATGATGCATGGGGATGACGTGCGCATGCGCGTGCGCCACGTGGATGCCCGTGAAGCCGAAGCCCACGCGTTCCACGTCATACAGGCGCTTCATGTGGCGCCCGAGCTTCTGCCCCAGATTGAGGATACTGCCCGCCAGATCGGCCGGCATGTCCTCGTAATAGGGATAGTGCTGCTTGGGGATGATGAGCGTGTGTCCGGGGCGCACAGGGTGGATATCGAGAAACGCCAGCAGGCGGTCATCTTCGTGGACCACGTGCGCGGGGATTTCGTGGCGTGCGATACGGCAGAACAGACAGTTATCGGACATGCGTGCCTCGTTGGTAGCGGGTTGCATGGCGGCGCGTGCGGGCCCGGCGAATCCGGACGATGGCCGCAATACCGATAAAATACCCCGAGTTACGTCCCATACGGGTATCCCGAGGAGCCTTCATGTTGCGAGATGACGACGTTGTGCTGGTCATCAGCAATGCGCCCGACCTGCTGTTGGCCAAGCGGATTGCGCATGTCCTGGTCGAAGACGGTCTTGCCGCGTGCGTGAACCTTGGCGCGCCCGGCCTGTCCATCTACATGTGGAAAGGAGAAGTCGAAGGGGCGGAGGAAATCCCCATCCACATCAAGACCACATACGCGCGCCACCAGGCTGTAGTGCAGGCCTTGGCGCAGATGCATCCCTACGATGTGCCCGAGATCATTGTGCTGCCTGTCATCGGCGGCGCGGCGCCCTATCTGGACTGGGTGCGCGAACAGACGGCCGTCACGCAGAACAAGAGAGACTGATGTTGCAACTAGCCGGTATCGGCGCGCTTCGGCGCGAGTCCTGCGCGTCGCGCGCCTTCTTCAGGCAGTGGCTGGCCTTGCTGGCCATGATGCTGCTGTTGTTGGGCTGGCAAACGGCCGCGCGTGCCGAGGCCGAGTTTCTTGAGCCCGAGAAGGCCTTCATATTCAGCGCGGAGATGGTGGCGCCTGAAACGCTGGAATTGCGCTATCGCGTGGCGCCCGGCTACTACATGTACCGGGAACGCTTCGGTATCACCATCAGCCCCATCGGCGCCGCAACTCTGGGCGACGCGATCTATCCCAAGGGCGAGGTCAAGTACGACCCGACCTTCGAGAAGGACATGGAGGTGTTCCACCAGGACGTGGTGATCCGCGTGCCGGTGGCTGCGGGCGGACAGCCCTTCACTTTGACCGTGACGGCACAGGGCTGCGCTGACGCGGGGTTGTGTTATCCACCCATGGACAGTAGCGTGAAACTCACGCCGGTAGCCGGTGGCTATGCCCTCGCCGGACCGGGCGGTGCCGCAGCAGCCGCCACCGGCGCGTCCAGCGCGTCCGGTGGATTCGGCGCGCTGGTCAATGCCGGCGATACTGGACTGGCCGACGCCCTGGGCGGCCTCGGCTGGGTCAAGACCGCGGGTGTGTTCCTGGTGCTGGGCCTGCTACTGGCCTTCACGCCTTGCGTGCTGCCTATGATTCCCATCCTGTCGTCCATTGTGTTGGGCGGCGCCGCGCAGGCCAAGCCGTCCCGCGGCCGCGGCTTGGCGCTGGCCGCCACCTACGTGCTGGGCATGTCTGTTGTCTACACCGCGCTGGGCGTGGCGGCGGGATTGAGCGGGGCCGGGCTGGCCGCCTGGCTGCAGACGCCGTGGATCCTGAGCTTGTTTGCGATCCTGCTGGCGGTGCTGGCACTGGCGATGTTCGATGCCTTCACGTTCCAGATGCCCGCCGGCATCCAGGGCTGGCTATCGCAGCGCTCTGCCCGTATTCCGGGCGGACGCTACACGGGCGCGCTGGTGATGGGCGCCTTGTCTGCGCTGATCGTTGGACCTTGCGTGGCTGCTCCGCTCGCGGGCGCGTTGTTGTATATCTCGCAGACGGGCGATGTGGTGCTGGGTGGATCGGCCCTATTCGCGATGGCATGGGGCATGGGTGTGCCGCTATTGATCGTAGGCGCATCCTCCGGCGCTTTGCTGCCGAAGGCCGGACCCTGGATGGATGGCGTGAAGCGCCTGTTCGGCATGTTGTTGCTGGCCACGGCCTGGTGGATGCTGATTCCGGTGGTGCCGACCTGGGTGCAGATGACGGGTTGGGCATTCCTGGCCGTTGTTGCTGCGGTGATGCTGCGGGCGTTCGATGCCTTGCCGGAAGGCGCAGGTTCGGCGCGCATGTTCGGCAAGGGCGTGGGTCTGTTGCTGGCGCTGGCGGCGGCTGCCTGGCTCATTGGCGCGGCAAGCGGCGGACGCGATGTGTTGCAACCGCTGTCGCATCTGGCCGCGCGCACCGACGCACCTGCAGGCGTGGCAGCCAACAGCGGCGAAGTGCACTTTACCCGCGTGCGCAACAATGCCGAACTGGATGCCTTGCTGGCGCAAAGCCGCCAGCCGGTCATGCTGGATTTCTACGCGGACTGGTGCGTGTCGTGCCGCGAGATGGAGCGGTTTACGTTTACTGATCCCGGCGTCGCTCAACGCATGGCAGGCATGCTGCTGGTACAGGCCGACGTGACCGCGAACAATGCCGATGACCGCGCGCTGCTCAAGCGTTTCCGCCTGTTCGGGCCGCCGGGAATCATGTTTTTCGAACCAGGCGGCAAGGAGCTGCCTGACGCGCGCGTGGTCGGTTTCCAGGACGCCAAGCGCTTTACTGAATCGCTCGACAAGGTGCTGTTGCGCTGATGCGCGGCGGCCTTGCCGCAAGTTGCCCGCCGTGCCCAAAGGCCGCTCCACGGACCCGTCCGTGGAGCGGCCTTTTGCCGTTTGGGGCTGTTTGGTGGATTGGCTTCAGCCCTGGCGCGTCGCGCGTACGTCGCGGTTCTGCCAGCCCAGTTCCGCCGATATGGCATCGGCGCAGCGCTTGAGGTCGTCGATGAGCGGACTGGTCCAGCGCACATCGAACACGCCGGCCGCGCCGATAGCGGTGATCACCAGCACCACGTTGCCGTTGGAGTCGAACACCGGTGCGCTCAGGCCATTGATGCCCGGAATGGGATCGCCGACGGCGCGGGCAATGCCGCGCTGACGGACTTCACGCAGGGTCCGCTCGAATTTTTCCGTCTTGCCCAATGAGGGCACCGAGCCCAGGCGCAGATGGTCTTCGTGCAGCAGGCTTTCTATTTTCTTTGGCGGTAGCAACGCGGCGAATACCTTGCCGGTCGCTGTGTTGGTCAGCGACATGACGGTGCCGGTGCGCATGTTGACGTGGATGGGATAGTTGGATTCGTGCAGATGCACGATGACCGGCCCCAGGTTGCCAAGCACGGCGATGGCGATGGTCTGCCCGGTTCTTTCCGCGAACTCGCGCGTCATGGGCACGGCGATCTTGATGGGGTCCAGCCGATGCAGCGCTGCCAGGCCCAGCTGCAGCGCGAGCGGACCCAGCTCGTATTCGCCGGTGTTGGGGTCTTGCCGTACCAGGCCCAGGTTGCCATAGCTGACGAGATAAGCATGGGCGTTGGCGCCCGACATGCCCGCCGCCTTGGCCAGCGCGCCCAGCGGCAGCGCGGACGAGTGTTCCAGCAACGCCAGCAGGATCTTGCCGCCGACTTCGATGGACTGGATACCGCGCCTGCGGGGCGGCGGAGCTGGGGTGTGGTCGGCATTGCGCTTGCCGGAGCTGGGTCTGGTGGCCATTTTCTTTTATCGAATGAGATTGCCTATGTTAGTACTTTCGCTAATCGTGAACCATATTGACATTATCAAATGCCTTATCTACAGTCGAAAGAATAAGAAGGCCGCCTCGATCCCGCGATCGGGAGCAGGCCGTCAAAGGGTATGGAGACAACGTGGAAGATTCTCGTCAATACGATTGCGACGTGTTGGTGGTCGGGTCGGGCGCGTCGGGCATGGCCGCGGCAATCACTGCGGCCACTGCGGGCCTGAAGGTCCTTATCGTTGAAAAAGAGCCGCGCTTCGGCGGCTCCACCGCGCGCTCGGGGGGCTGGCTCTGGATTCCGGGCACGTCGCTGGCCAAGATGCAGGGCATACATGAAACCCCGGACGAGGGGCGGGCCTATCTGCGCCATGAGGCCGGCGACAGCTACAACGCTGAACGGGTCGACGCGTTTCTCGAGCATGGTCCGCGCGCTGTGGATTTCTTTACGTCGAATACCGAAGTCCAGTTCGACATGCCCTTGGTGTTTCCCGACTATCACGCGGAAGCGCCAGGCGGAAAGCAGGGTGGGCGTTCGATGGTGGCGAGGCCTTATGACGGCCGCAAGCTTGGCGCCCATATCCGCGACCTGGCGCCGGCGCTGCCCGAGCTGACGGTATTCGGCATGATGCTGGGTTCAGGCAAGGAAATCGTGCATTTCATGCGGGCCACGCGCTCCCTGGCTTCGGCCTGGTACGTGGCCAAGCGCCTGTCCCGGCATTTCCTGGATGTGCTCAAGCATGGCCGCGGGATGACTTTGACCAACGGCAATGCGCTGGCCGGCCGCCTGGCCGCGTCGGCATTCAAACTGGGCGTGCCTCTATGGCTGAATGCGCCGGCCAAGTCGCTCATCATCGAGGACGGCACCGTCCATGGCGCGGTGGTGCAGCGTGACGGAGCGACGGTGCGCGTGCGTGCCGCGCGTGCCGTGGTGCTGGCTTCCGGGGGCTTTCCCTATGACATCGAGCGGCGCAAACGCCTGTACGCGCATGCGCCCAACGGCACGGAACACTATTCGCCGTCGCCAGCGGGAAACACCGGGGACGGGCTACGCCTGGCTGAGAGCGCGGGCGGACAGGTCAACACCGATTTGCCCAATGCCGCCGCGTGGGTGCCGGTGTCCGTGGTGACGCGCAAGGATGGCAGTCCGGGCTACATGCCGCACTTCATCGATCGCGCCAAGCCGGGGGTCATCGCCGTCACGCGCAACGGAAAGCGCTTTACCAACGAAGGCAGCTCGTACCATGACTTCGTGCAAGAGATGGTGCGCGCATGTGAAGGGCAGGGCGAGACCTGCGCCTGGCTGATCTGCGACCACAAGACCTTGCGCAAATACGGCCTGGGGAGCGCTGCGCCATTTCCGCTGCCGATCAAGCGCTATCTGGATACCGGCTATCTGACGCGCGGCGCATCGGTCGCGGAACTGGCGCAGAAAACAGGTATCGACGCCGGCAGCTTGCGCCAGACGGTCGAGGCATTCAATCGGGAGGCGGTGCTGGGGCGCGATCCACAGTTCGGCAAGGGCAGCAAAGCCTACAACCGATATCAAGGCGACGCGCTGCACGGTCCGAATCCCTGCGTCGCGCCGATAGTGAAGGGGCCGTATTACGCGATCAAGGTCATGATCGGCGACATTGGTACGTTCGCGGGCCTGAAGGTCGATGGCGAGGGTCGCGTCTTGAATGAACAAGGCGTAGTCGTTCGCGGCCTGTACGCCGTGGGCAATGATGCTTGCAGCATTATGGGCGGCAACTATCCCGGCGCGGGCATCACACTGGGCCCGGCGCTGACCTTTGGCTATATCGCGGGGCAAAGCATTGCTGCCGCCGGCCAGGCTCGGGCGGACGTACCCGCGACGGGCGCTCCCGCGCAGGCCGCCGCATGAGCGCCGCGCCGGCAGGACTGCTGCGGGGCAAGCTAGCCTTGGTAACAGGCGCGGGCCAAGGCAATGGACGGGCATTGGCGCTGGGGCTGGCGGCCGCCGGCGCGCGCGTGGTCGCGACAGACGTGCAGGCCGATAAGGCGAGGCATACCGCGGACGCCATCATCGCCGCGGGCGGGGAGGCCTGGAGCCACGTGCTGGACGTGACGGACTCCGAGGCTTGCGCGGCCGTGGCGGCGCAAGTGCAGCTGGAAGTCGGCCCTATCGACGTACTGGTCAACAACGCGGGCATCCTCATCCGCGAGGGCATCGACAGCCCGCGCGCAGCCGAGAACTGGAAGCGGGTGCTGGACGTGAACCTGAACGGCAGCTTCAACATGATCCATGCCTTTCTGGGGGCGCTGCGTGCCACGCGCGGTGTCATCATCAACGTGGGCTCCATCGCGTCGTTCGCCGGCGTGGGCGCCACGCTGGGGTATTCGCCGTCCAAGGGTGGCGTGAAGATGATGACGCAGGCCATGGCGCGCGACCTTGCGCCCGACGGCATACGAGTCAACGCCATCGCTCCGGGCGTCATCGAAACGCCGATGACGCAGTACACGCGGGACGATCCCGGCCGCCTCGCGAATTTCATGCAGCGCATACCGCTGGGCCGGGTGGGACAGCCCGAAGACTTGGTGGGCCCCGCCGTGTTCCTGGCTTCGCCGATGGCGGAGTACGTGACAGGCGTATCCCTGCCTGTGGATGGCGGCTACCTCGCGGTATAGCCGCAGCCTCCGCGCGCCTGGGGCCGGACGAAGAATCATCGACGTGCAGCACATCTGAAAAACACAGGAGACAACGATGAAAGCAACGGGGATTTTCTCCACCTTGTCCAAGGCGGCCGCCTTATGCGCGCTGGCCCTTGGCGCGCAGGCCTACGCCCAGGACATCAAGATCGGCTTTAACGGCGATCTGTCGGCTTCGCCTTCCGCGCAAAGCGGGCAGGCGGCCGTGCTGGGGCTGCGCACGGCCATCGACGACATCAATGCCGCCGGGGGCCTGTTGGGCCGCAAGGTGGTGCTGGTGGTGCGCGATGACCTTTCGCAGCCGCCCAAGTCGATCCAGAACATGGCGGACTTGATCGATAACGAGAAGGTGGTGGCCATCGTGGGCCCGACCAACTCGGGCAACGCATTGGCCTGGAAGCACATTCCGAACCAGAAGAAGATCCCCGTCATGGGCGCCATCGGCTCCGGCACGGACATCACCAAGCCCATGCGGGCCGGGGCGGACAATTACATGTTCCGCGTCGGCATGGTGGACCGCGAACAGGTGGACGGCGTGATCGGCTACTTGAAGAAGAACCCCAAGGTCAAGAACGTGGGCTTCATGATCGAGACCACCGGCTATGGTCAGAGCGCGCTCAAGGACCTGGAGGAAGTGGGCGCGGCGCAGGGCGTCAAGGCCGTGGCGGTCGAAAAGTTCGGCGTGGCCGACACCGACATGACTTCGCAGCTGAACAAGCTGAAAGCGGCCGGCGTGGACACGGTGGTGATCTGGGCGCAGAGCACGCCGATCGCTCACGTGTTCCGGAGCATGGAGAAGATCAATTGGTTTCCGCTGACGCTGACCTCGTGGGCGGCGGACAACATCGCCTTCTACGATACCGCGGGTAAGACGCTGTCCGAAAAGCCTTTCTTCCTGCGGACCATCACCGACAACCGCACGCCCGCGCAGCAAAAGCTGTATGACCGCGTGTCGGCCAAGATGACTTCGCCCACCGCCTTCGGCTTCCTGGCCCACGCCTACGATGGCATGAACCTGTTGGGCATGGCGATCAAGCAGGCGAACTCCACCGATGGCGACAAAGTGCGTCTGGCACTGGAGAACCTGCAGGGTACCTACGAAGGCGCGATGAAAACCTATACCAAACCGTTCTCGGCCACGGTGCATGACGCGCTGCTGGTCAGCGACTACAAGTGGGCGCATTGGCAGGACGGCAAGCTGGTTCCCTACGCGGACGACGTGACTGTCGCCGTGGCCAAGTAGAAGCAGGAACGCGACAGGGATAAGGGGCCGTCATGTTGGCGACATTGTTGCAGGCGCTCGTCAGCGGGCTAGCCGTGGGGGGCGCGTATGCGCTGGTGGCGCTGGGCTTCAGCATCACGTTCACGACCACCCGTACGCTCAACTTCGGGCATGGGGAGTTCGTGTCCGTGGGTGCGTTCATCGGGGTAGGCGCCTTGTTCCTGTTTGCGGGCAAGCCGATCACCACCGCAGCCTTCACGGGCCTTGCGCTGAACGGCTGGGAATATCTACTGGCCGGGTTGGCGGCAGTCGTAGTGATGGGCTTGCTGGGCGTGCTGCTCTACGTGTTCGGCGTGCGGCCGTTCGCCTCGCGTCCGGGCATGGCATGGGTCATGAGTACGCTCGGGTTCGGCATCCTGCTGCAGAGTGCCGCGTTCGCGGTGTGGGGGCCCGCGCCCGTCACGGTGCCGGCGCCTTTCGGCGACGAGGTGATCCGCGTGTTCGGCGCAGGCGTGCGCAGCCAGGAATTGCTGCTGCTCGCGGTGGCCGTGGCCGTGATGGTGCTGTTCGACCGCGTCATGAACCGGACCGTTCTGGGCAAGGCAATGCGAGCCGTGGCGGCGAACCCCGCCGTGGCCAATCTGATGGGCATCAATGTGAATGCGGTGATGACCGGTGCTTTCTTCGCCAGTTCGGCGCTGGCCGGGCTTGCGGGCTTCCTGGTCGCGCCGATCACGTCGGCTTCGATTTTCATGGGCCTGGCCATCGGTCTTAAAGGCTTTTCGGGCGCGATGATAGGCGGCCTGTCTAATCCGCGCGGCTGCGTGTTGGGCGGCTTCGTGCTGGGGTTGCTGGAGTCCTATGTGAACCTCTGGCAGTCGCAATGGCGCGAAGTGGCGATCTTCGGCCTGGTGATCCTGGTGCTGGCGGTCAAGCCCACTGGCCTGTTCGGCAAGCGCCTGGTGGAGAAGGTATGACGCGGCACGGGCAGACCCTGATTACCGTAGCGTTGGCGGCAGCGCTCGCGGCCTTCGCCGCGCTCGTGGACAACGATTACTACCTTCGCATCGTGTTCATGGCTTGCGTGTATTACTTGTGCGCTGCGGGTGTGAACGTGTTGGTGGGCTATGCGGGCCAGAAGTCGCTGGGACAGGCGGGCCTGTTTGCGGCTGGCGCCTATACCGCAGCTCTGCTGACCTCGCGCTGGCAGGTGGATCCGTGGCTGGCGCTGGCTGCGGCACCGGTGGTGGCGGGCGTGTTCGGTGTGCTGATCGCGTTGCCGTCGTTACGCGTCAAGGGGCCGTATCTGGCCATGGTGACGCTGGCGTTCGGCATCGTCATGGAGAAGATCGTCACCGAATGGGTGGACGTATTCGGCGGCCCGTCGGGTCTGTTCGGCATCATGCCGCTGACCTGGGGAGGGAATGCGTTCACCAACCAGCAGTGGGTGTGGTTCGCGTTGGTGCTGTGCGTGGCGACGCAGCTATTGCTGCGCAACGTGCTGGAAGGGCGCTTCGGCCGGGCGCTGCTGTCGGTGCAGGCCGACGAGATCGCGTCGTCTTCCGTCGGGGTGCGGGTGTATCGCGCCAAGGTCATCGCGTTTGTCGTGGCGGCCGTGACCTGCGGCATTGCCGGTGCGCTGGTGGCGCAACAGAACCAGTACATCAACTCGGATTTCATTGGCTTCAACCTGTCGATCTTCATTCTGTTGCTGGTGTTGTTCGGTGGGGCGGGCTCGAAGGCGGGGCCGGCCGTGGGGGCGATAGCGCTTACCATCATCGATGCGATGCTGGCGCGCTGGCCATCGGTGCAGCACTTCTTTTATGGCGCGTTGTTGCTCTTCGCGCTGTACTTCATGCCGGGTGGCGTGATGGGATTGTTTGCGCGGCGTGCACGCCGCGTCGCGGATGCGCGGCCGCAAGGCGGGGGCGAGGCGGAACCCGCCATGACCAAGCCGGCCGCCCCGGCGCAGGAGGACTTGCTGCTGGTGGTCGAGAGCTTGAGCAAGGCGTATGGCGGCGTAAAGCCGGCGCAGGACATTTCGTTCTGCTTGCGCCGTGGCCACGTGCATGCGCTGATCGGACCGAACGGCGCGGGCAAGAGCACGCTGATCAATATGCTCAGCGGCGTGGTGCTGCCGGACGCGGGCGTGGTCCGCTTCCTGGGCACGGACATCGCGGGCGAGCGGCCGCACGCCATTTGCAAGATGGGTATCGGCCGCAGCTTCCAGAACCTGCGCTTGTTCGGCGACCTGTCGGTGCTGGACAACGTATTGCTGGGTCGCCATAGCCGCATGAAAAACGGTTTCTGGGCGTCGCTGCTGGGACTGCGCGGCGCCCGCGCGGAGGAACGTCGCGCGCGTGAGCACGCATACCGGCTGGTGCGCATGGTGGGCCTGGAGCATCTGGCGGATACGCCAGCGGGCAGCCTGCCTTATGGCCTGCAAAGGCGGGTGGAGCTGGCGCGCGCCTTGGCGACGGAACCGACCTTGCTGCTGCTGGACGAACCGGCGGCGGGCTTGAACCCCCAGGAGACCGCGGAACTCGGGCAGCTGTTGGTGCGCATTGGCGCGTCCTGCGGCATTACGCTGCTGATGGTCGAGCATCACATGGATCTGGTAATGGCAATTTCCGACCACGTGATAGTGCTGGACTACGGCATCAAGATCGCCGAAGGGAAGCCGGCGCAAGTGCAGGCGGACAAACGGGTGATCGAGGCGTATCTCGGGACCGGCATGGCCTGAGCGCCAGGTCATTAGGTATGAACAGGCCGTAGACGATGCTGAAACTAGAATCCGTGCAAATTTCGTATGGCGCCATCCAGGCGGTGCGCGACGTGTCTCTGGAGATCCGCGCGGGCGAGATCGTGACCATCATCGGCGCCAATGGCGCGGGAAAAAGCACCTTGCTTAAGGGGGTGGCAGGGTTGGAGCCCTTGCAGGGTGGGCGCGTGACCTTTGACGGGCGCGACATTACACAGGTGGCGGCGCATCAGCGCGTGGGCCTGGGCCTGGCGCTGTCGCCGGAAGGGCGGGGGGTGTTTGCGGACCAGACGGTCTACGACAACCTGGTGCTGGGCGGCTACATCCGGCGTCGGGACCCGGCGGCGGTGGCCGAAGGCGTGGAGCGCGGATATCGGCTGTTCCCAAGGCTGCGCGAACGGCGCGATCAGCTGGCAGGCACGCTGTCCGGCGGCGAGCAGCAGATGCTGGCGATGGCGCGCGCCCTGATGAGCGAGCCGCGACTCCTGTGCCTGGACGAGCCTTCGCTGGGCCTGGCGCCCCTGATCGTGCAGGACATCTTTGCCGCGATCTGCAAGCTGCGCGACGACGGCCTGACCATCGTGCTGGTGGAGCAAATGGCCAACCAGGCGCTGGGTGTGGCCGATCGGGCGTATGTGCTGGAAACCGGGCGCATTACGTTGAGCGGCTCGGGCGCTGAACTGCTGCGCGATCCGAACGTCCGGGCGGCCTACCTCGGCGCGCATTGAGTCCCGGACCCAGGCGCGATACCATGTCCACGGCGCCGCGTGGGCGGCGCATCCAATCCTCCCTCCAGGCCGGCGCCCGTGACGTCCCCGACAGTTGATGCAAGCCAGGACCGCACAGGTCTTATCTATCTTCAATTGATGTTCGTCATGGCCACATGGGGCCTGAACATCGTGTCGGTCAAGTACCTGACGCTGCATATGGATGTGCAGGCGCTGGCCGCCGTGCGCATCGTCATCGCGTTCATTACCGTCACCCTCATCATCAAGGCGCGCCGTGGCCGCATCCCCCGGCTGGGCGGCGCGGAGCTCGGCTGGGTGGCGTTGGCGGGCTTCCTGGTCGTGTACGCGCACCAAATGGCGCTGGTAACGGGCCTGCGGGTGTCCTCGGCCGCCAACGGTACGCTCATCATGGCGACCAGTCCTTTGCTGTCGGCGTTGCTGGCGGCGATCTTCTATCGCGAGAAACTGACGTTGGTGCGCATTTCCGGCGCCTTGCTGGGTCTCTTGGGCGTAGGCATGGTGGTCGTCGGCAGCGGCGCGCGGATCGGCCTGACGGGCTGGGGCGACGCCATCGTGTTCGTGGCCGTGCTGGTGTTCGTGTGCGGCGGTCTGGTGATCCAGCGCATGTCGCGCAGCATGGATCCGTTGGGCATGCTCTGGTACATGTACCTGGCCGGCGGGTTGATGCTGGTGGTGCATGCGGCCCTGACGCCGGCGTCCTACCAGGGTGATACCTGGCAGATGACGTGGTGGCCGTGGCTGGTGCTGCTGTTCTCGGCCGTGATCGCCTCCGGGGTCAGCAACATTGTCTGGAATGCCGGGATCGCCCGCCTGGGCATCAGCCGCGCCGCCTTGTTCGTGAACTGGCTGCCGATCTTCGGCCTGCTGTTTGCGGCGCTGTTCCTTGACGAGCACGTCACGCTGACGCACGTCGCGGGGTTGGCCTGCGTGCTGGCCGGAACCTGGCTGGGATTACGCCGGGGGGCGCCCGTGGCGGGCCGCAATGCGGCCGCGAAGACTTGATCCACGCTACGCATCGCGGGTGGCCCGTGCCGGCCCGACCCGCGACGCCGCGAACGTTTAGCGCTGGCTCTTCAACAGCTTCGCGGCTTCGATCGCGAAGTAGGTCAGGATGCCATCGGCGCCAGCGCGTTTGAATGCCAGCAGGGCTTCCATCATGACCTTGTCGTGGTCCAGCCAGCCATTGGCGGCAGCGGCCTTGATCATGGCGTATTCGCCGCTGACCTGGTAGGCGAAGGTGGGCACGCGGAACGTGTCCTTGACCCGACGCAGCACGTCCAGGTAGGGCATGCCCGGCTTGACCATGACCATGTCGGCGCCTTCCTGCAGGTCGGCCGCGACTTCGCGCAGGGCTTCGTCGAGGTTGCCCGGGTCCATCTGGTAGGCCATCTTGTTGGACTTGCCCAGGTTGGTGGCCGAGCCCACGGCGTCGCGGAAGGGGCCATAGAAGGCGCTGGCGTATTTGGCTGAGTAAGCCATGATCTGCGTGTGGATATGGCCGTTGGCCTCCAGCGCGCGGCGCACGGCGCCGATGCGACCGTCCATCATGTCGCTGGGGGCGACCATGTCGACGCCGGCGGCGGCTTGAGTGAGCGCCTGCTTGACCAGGATCTCGACGGTGGCTTCGTTGATGACGTAGCCGTTGTCGTCGATGACGCCGTCCTGGCCGTGGCTGGTGTAGGGATCCAGCGCCACGTCGCACAGGATGCCAAGCTCGGGCACATGGGCCTTCAGTTCGCGCACTACGCGGGGGATCAGGCCGTCGGGATTGGTGGCTTCGATGCCGTCGGGCGTCTTGAGCGAGGGATCGATGGCGGGAAAGAGCGCCAGCACGGGAATGCCCAGGTCGACGCATTCCTGCGCCACGGGCAGTAGCGTATCCAGCGAATAGCGCACCACGCTCGGCAGGGACGGCACGGCTTGCTGCAGGCCGGTTCCTTCGGCCACGAACACGGGGTAGATCAGATCGTTGACCGTCAGGGCGTTCTCGCGCACCAGGCGGCGGGTGAAGTCGTCGCGGCGCAGGCGGCGCGGGCGGGATACCGGGAATTCAGGGGAGATGATCTGCGGGTTCATGGTACGACCTTGGGAGAAATCCAGTTTTCTATGTGCGCGCCAGCCTCTTCCAGGCCGATGCGTTCCGGCGCAGAGAAGGGGATGGTGTGCAGGGCGCCAATATCGGCCAGATCCTTGCGCACGGAAAACACCGTGCGCACGCGCTGGCCATAGGGCAGCTTGTCGGCTTTGGTCAGGAGGGCCAGTACCGGGCGTCCGGTGGGCGCGATGAAATTGGCGAGGCGGCGGTCCAGTTCGGTGACGCCGCGGCGGATGTCGATGAGCAGCACGATGCCGGCCAGCGATTCGCGGTCGCGCAGGTAGCCGCCCAGGATGTCGGCCCACTTTTCCTTTTCGTCGCGGGCCACGGAGGCGTAGCCGTAGCCGGGCAGGTCGACGAGATAGCCGATGTGGCCTTCCGGGTCCAGCGGGTCGGGCAGGCTGAACATATTGATCAGGCGCGTGCGGCCTGGCGTCTTGCTCGAAAAGGCAAGGCGGCGCTGGTTGCACAGCACGTTGATGGCCGTGGACTTGCCGGCGTTGGAGCGGCCGACGAAGCAGACCTCGGGAGCGCCGGCGGCCGGCAGCTGGTCGAGGCGAGCCGCGGAAGTGAGGAAAGAGGCGCGATGTAGGAGGGACACGGGTGGCTTTGGATACGGTTGGTTTCGAGCCCTATTGTATAATCCGGCGTTTGCAACAGTGGTCCCCGTGCGCGGAGCCGTCTTTTTTGCTTACTGTTTAGCTTGCTGAACGCTTTATCCGGCAAGTTCGCAGCAACATCGCAGGCAGGAAGGCAAAACAGGTTCGATACGGTATTCCAGGGTGTGCGGGCAGGCGTGGGCGCCTTTTTGCGCCTTGATCGATGCGATCGTCGAGGTCTTCATGAAGCGTGTGCTGTCCCGGATGTTGGTTGCGAGCGGGCTGTTGCTCGGCGCCTCCGCCTTATCTACTACGAGTTTCGCCGCCGAAGGCGCTGCGGGCCCGGTAAAACCTGATGCCGCCAAGGGCGGACAGCTGTTTGACCAGGGTGATGCGGCCAGAGGCATCATCGCCTGTGCGTCCTGTCATGGCGCGGCGGGCAATAGCACCATCCCGGTGAATCCCAACCTGGCCGCGCAGTCCCATGAGTACTTGGCCAAGCAGTTGGCGGACTTCCAGGTCAAGCCCGGCGCCAAGTTGCCGGTGCGCAACGGTGCCGGCGGCAATCCCACCCCGATGACGGCCATGGCGCAGAACCTGACGCCCGCCGACATGCAGAACATCGCGCTGTACCTGGCGCAACAGCCGCTCAAGGAGCCCGCCACGGCCGGCCAGGAGAAGCTTGTTGATCTGGGTCAAAAGATCTGGCGCGGCGGCTTGCCGGATCGCAAGGTTCCGGCATGCGCCTCGTGCCATTCTGCCAATGGCGCTGGCATCCCCAGCCAGTACCCCCGGCTGTCGGGCCAGTTCCCCATGTATATCGAAGAACAGCTGAAGCTGTTCCGCAGTGGCGACCGTAAGAACGACGTGATGTTCGCCATCGCGGACCGCATGTCGGACGCCGACATCAAGGCCGTGTCGGACTACGCCGCCGGCCTGCGGTAGGCGCAAGCCCGCCACGCGCGCGGCTGGTCCGCGTTCTGCAAACTTAGCGCAGCGGAACCTCGTTCCGCCGCGCGCTGTCTATGAGGGGGGTAGCCGATAGCGCGGCCCCCCTTTTTTCATGAATTCGACCCGTACACACTCCCGTCCCTCCTTGCGCAGCTTGCCCGGCGATTTCTTCGAATTGCTGGGTTCGATGCGTTTTGCCGTCAGCCTGCTGATGTTCATCTGCGTGGCGAGCCTGGTAGGAACGGTGTTGCAGCAGAACCGCTCGTCCAACAATTACATCGATCAGTTCGGTCCGTTTTGGTTCGAGGTGTTCGACAAGTTCTCGATCTGGCATGTCTACAACAGCTGGTGGTTCCTGCTGATCATGGGGTTCCTGGTCGTGTCGACTTCGGTCTGCCTGATCCGCAACGCGCCCAAGATGCTGCGCGATGCGCGCTCGTTCCGCGAACATGTGCGCGCCAGCAGCCTGCGCGCCTTCCCGCACCGGGTGGAAACCGACGAGCCCACCGACGTGCCACAGACGGCCGCTGGCCTGAAGTCCCTGCTGGGCCGGCTGGGCTATGCCGTGCGCGAACGCCAGGATGCGGACGGGGTGCTGCTGGCGGCCAAGAAAGGCAGCGCCAACCGGCTGGGCTACGTGTTTGCCCACGCGGCCATGGTCATCATCTGTATTGGGGGCCTGCTGGACAGCGAACTGCCGGTGCGCTTGCAGGTCATGTTCGGCGGTAAGAAGCCCATCGTCGAAAACATGCTGATTTCGGAAGTCCCGGAAAGCGGCCGCCTGTCGGTCGACAATCCGAGCTTCCGCGCCAGTGTGCTGGTGCCTGAGGGCGGGCAGGCCAGCACGGCGGTCGTGATGGTGGGCGACGGCGCGCTGGTCCAGCCGATGCCCTTCACGCTCAAGCTCAAGAAATTCGTGGTGGACTATTACTCCACCGGCATGCCCAGCCGTTTCGCCAGCGAGGTGGAGGTCACTGATCCGGATACGGGCAAGACCTTCGATTCCACCATCGAGGTCAACGAGCCGCTGCGCTTCAAGGGCATGACCGTCTACCAGTCCAGTTTCGACGACGGCGGCAGTACGGTAACGCTGAAAGGCTATCCGCTAGTAGGATCTGAAATCGCTACTTTCGCAGTGGACGGCACCGTGGGCAAGAGCAGCGAAGTAACTGCTCACACCGCGCGCGGGGCGCGCAGCATGGGCGTCGAAATCACGGCGCTGCGCCCCATCAACGTAGAGGATCTCACCGGCGGCGCTCCCAAGGGCGGCAATCAGAGCTTTGCCGAGCATGTCGCTTCCGTCTCCGGCAGCGCCGCAGGCAAGAAGAACGAAAACCTGCGTAATGTCGGTCCCAGTGTCGAATACAAGCTGATCGACGACGCCGGCCAGGCCCATGAATTCCAGAACTACATGCTGCCTGTGGAGCTGGATGGTGCCAGCGTGTTCCTGGCGGGCGTGCGCAACAATGCCTCCGAACCCTTCCGCTATCTACGCATTCCGGCGGACGACGATAGTTCGATTGCCGAATTCATGCGGCTGCGGGCCACCCTGGCCGATCCGGCGGCGCGCCAGGAAGCCGCGCGCCGCTTCGCCGAGCGCAACAGCCCGTCGGGGACGGATCGTCAACCCCTGCAGACGGCCGCGGAGCGCGCGTTGGAAACCTTTGCCTCCGGCGGCTTGCAAGCCGTGGCCTCGTTCCTGCAGGCCAATACGCCGCCGCAAGACCTGGAACGGGCTGCCGACGTCGTGATCCGCCTGATCGGCGCCAGCATGAACGAATTGCGTGCCATCGAGCGCGAGCGCGCCGGCCTGCCCGCCGTGGCGACCGAGGGCCCGGAGGGCGAGCGCGCCGCCGTGTGGTCGCGCCTGGCGGTGGCGGCGCTGTCCGACCTGACCGTCTATCCGGCGCCCGTGTTCCTGTCGCTGGCCGATTTCAAGCACGTGCAAGCCAGCGTATTCCAGGTGAGCCGCACGCCCGGCAAGAACACCGTCTACCTGGGCAGCCTGCTGCTGGTCCTGGGCGTGTTCTCGATGTTCTATATTCGAGACCGCCGCATCTGGATCTGGATCAAGCCGCAAAACGGCGGCAGCAGCGTCCTGGCGGCCATGACGTCCCAGAAGCGTACACTCGACTTCAACCAGGAGTTTGAACGCTTCAAGCAGGCGCTGCTGCGCCAGAAGAGGTCTTAAGGTTTCCTATGTCCACTACGACCACTACGCATCCCTCGTCGCCGCAATCGCTGGCCGCCGCGCCGGATCAGCTCTGGCAGGACGCCCTGTCCGAAACCGGTGACGGCCGCGCGCAGCGCGGCAGGCCCGACTGGACCGACGTTGTCTTCTTCCTGTTGCTGGCAGTGGGCGCGGGCTTCGCCCTGAACCGCTACAGCAACGCGATGGACTATTACGAGAAGATCATCCTGTGCGGCACCGTGCCGGTGCTGGCCTGGATGGGCTGGCTGTGGCGCCCGCTGCGCCGCCTGATGGTTGCCTGTGCCATCGCGGCCGGACTGGCGCTGATGCTGTACGGCAATGATCTGGCCCGGGCCGAGCAGGTTTTCTTCCTGAAATACCTGTTCTCGTCGCAATCGGCCATTCTCTGGATGTGCGCGCTGTTTGCACTGGCCATGGCCTGCTACTGGATCGGCTTCTTCAGCCCCACCGCCGCGTGGCTCGGCACGGCCCTGACCTGGGGCGCGGTGTTTGCCGGCGTTACCGGTCTGCTGGTGCGGTGGCGCGAAGGGCACTTGATGGGGCCGGACCTGGGCCACATCCCGGTCAGTAACCTGTATGAAGTGTTCGTGCTCTTTGCGCTGATCACGGCACTGTTCTATCTCTATTACGAACGCAAGTACGCGACGCGCGCGCTGGGCGGCTTCGTGTTGCTGGTGGTCACGTCGGCGGTGGTTTTCCTGCTGTGGTATTCGTTCACGCGCGACGCCGGGCAGATCCAGCCGTTGGTGCCGGCGCTCAAGAGCTGGTGGATGAAACTGCACGTTCCGGCCAACTTCATCGGCTACGGCACTTTCTCGCTGGCGGCGATGGTGGGCTTTGCCTATCTGATCAAGCAGCACGGGCAGACCACGTCGTGGGCCAAGCTGGCGCCGTTGTTCGTGCTGGGCGTGCTGCTGTGCGCCGAGCCCATGGTGTTTCGCACCGACGGCCTGTCGGCCACCTGGATGCTGTATTTCGGTGTGGGCGCGGTGATCGTCGGCGCGATCCTGCTGGGGCGCCGCCGCATCGCCGCGGCACTGCCCTCGCTGGAAGTGCTGGACGACATCATGTATCGCGCCATCGCGATCGGCTTCGCGTTTTTCACCGTCGCTACGATCCTGGGCGCGCTGTGGGCGGCTGACGCCTGGGGTGCGTACTGGCAATGGGATCCGAAGGAAACCTGGGCGCTGATCGTCTGGCTCAACTACGCGGCCTGGCTGCACATGCGCCTGATCAAGGGCTTGCGCGGCACCATGGCGGCCTACTGGGCACTGATGGGCCTGCTTATCACGGGCTTTGCCTTCCTGGGCGTGAACATGTTCCTGTCGGGGCTGCACTCCTACGGCGAACTGTAGTTGCGCACAGCCTGTTCAGGTCGTCAGGACCACCATGACGGGCTGTGGCGAATAGGCCTTGAAGCCGGGCGCATTGATGGTGTTCTGCAGGGTCAGGCTGGTCATGCGAACGATGGGCGCGCCGCGTACCAGCATGGTGAACGCGCCCGTCATGTAGCGTGACTGGCCCATGAAGGTCTGCGAAATCAGTCCGCCGCCCACGCCGGCAGTATCGCCCAGCGTCACGGGTATCAGCGTTGCCATGTTGTGCACGGGCGCCGCCATCAACCATACGTTCCAGACCACGGGAATGCCCATGGCCGAGGTTGCCGTGTCGATATGCGGGATCGGCGGCACGGGGGTCTTGCAGACGTCTGGAACGCCCACGGCCAGGCTGGGCAACTGGCAGACAGCGAGCATGTTTATCTCCTTGCGCAAAAAGGGGGCGGCGATGCCGCGCGAGGTCAGGTGGGGGCGCGCCCGGCCGACCAGAGTTCGGCCTCAAGCAGGGGGGCGTCGTTTTCGATAATGCCGTGGCGCTGCGTCCAGCGCGTGCCTTGGGTCAATGCGCGATGCATGCGCGTGCGTTGGAAGGTGGCGTCGCGCAGGTCGGCCTGGCCCAGGTCGGCCAGCGAAAAGTCGGCGTCGGTCAGGTTGGCGCCGCGGAAATCGGTGTTGGCGCAACGCGCGCGCTGAAAAATGCACAGCGACAGGCTGGCGCCGCGCAGGGACGCGTCGTCCAGGGTCGCCTCGGCCCAGATGGAGCCGTCGAAGCGGCCGCCCTGCAGGTCGGCGCCGCTCAGATCCGCTTGCGGGAACAGCGCCTGTTGCGCGGAGGCGCCGGCAAACCGCGCGCCGCGCAACGATGCACCCTTGAATCCGGCCTGCCGCAGATCTGCATTGCGGAAGTCCGCCGCATCCAGCTGACAGTCGGCGAAATGGCAGAGCGGGTACGCTTGCGAGGCAAAGTCCTGCGCCGCCAGATTGCATTCGATGAACATGGTGCTCTCCGCGTTGGCGCCTGCCAGCACGACGCTGCGCAGGTCCAACTGGTGAAACAGGGTGAAGCTCATCCACGCCCGAGATAGGTCGGCGCGCGCCAAGGCGCTGCGCGAGAATACCGAGCGCTCCAGGCGCGCAGCTCGAAAGCAGGCTTCTTCGAGCGCGGTGGAGTTGAAGGATGCTTCCCTCAGCTCGGCCTGATCCAGACTGGCCCGGCTCAGATCGCATTCGGTGAAGCTGATGCCATGGGCATGGCTGCCATCCAGCACGGCGCCGCGGGCCTGGCAGCGGAACAACCGCGCCGTGTCCAGGTTGGCGCCCGCGGCGTCCAGGCCGGTCAGCACGCAGTTGAGGAATTGACTGTCCTGCAACTGGCAATCGCTTAGCTTGGCGCCGCTCAAATCCACCTGGTCGAAAAATGCGCCCGCGAGATCCAGTCCGCGCAAGTCTTGGCCGGCCAGGCTGACGTGCGCTATCGGTTCGCCATGGCGTACCTGGTCCAGCAATTGATCCCGCTTCATGAGGCGTTCTCCGGCTGCCGGGCAGGCCAGAGCTTGGCGCCCTGGACGTAGGCGTCGTGCAGCCCGGTGCTGCCGTCCATCTGCGCTTGCGCGACATCCGCGCGAAAGAGGTTGGCGCCCGTCAGGTCGGCGCGCAGCAAGACGGCCTTGCCGAGCAAGCTGTTGATCAAGTTGGCGTTGCGCAGGCGCGCGCCCGAGAAATCGGTGCGCACGAAGTGCGTGTCGGGGGCGGCCGCGCCGGTAAGGTCGGCCTCCCGCAAGCGGCAGTTCGAGAAGTCGCTCGCCGCGAGCTGCGCGCCGCGCATGTCTGCCCGATCGAGCATTGCGCCGCGCATGCTGCCCACTTTGAACTGCATGCCACGCAGGCATGCCCCGGCAAGCTCGACGCGGCCGGCGAAGGCACAGCCATCGAGCGTGGCGTTCTCCAGGCTGAAGCGGCCGGAAAACTCCACATCCATGAAGCTCACGCGCTGCAGGTCCGCGCGGGAAAAGTCGGCGTTCGCGATTGTTCCCTGCATGAACACGCATTGATTCAACCGCGCGTCGTGAAAGCGGCAGTCTTCGAAGACTGCCGTCATCGCGGCCCATTGTTCGAACGATGCGCCGCGCAGATCGCAGCCTCGCAGGCGTGCCTGGTTCAATCGTCCGAGCCGCCACGTGCTGCCGGCAAAGCTGCATGCCTCGCAGCTTGCATGGTCCCAGATGGTCTCCGCAATCCGGCTTTCGCTGAAGTCCGTCTGGAAGCATTGCGTGCGTCCCAGGTTGGCGCGCGACATATTGGCGCCGCGCAGGCTGGCGCGCGTCAGGTCGGCGCCCGCCAGCACGGCATCGGTAAGGTTGCTGCCATCCAGCCGCGCGTCCACAAGCCTGGCGCCCGCCAGAATGGCGCGCTGGAAGTCGGCGCCGGAAAGGTCCAGGCCGCTCAGGTCCGCGCCGGTCAGGTTCATGTCCCGGCAGTCCCGGTTGCCCTTCAGCCGCGCTTCCAGCTTCATGCGGGTGCGCCGCGCACGCAGCGGTGGCATGGGCGGGGGCGGCGCGAACTGGTGCGCCGATTGCTGATAGGCCTGATGCACTTGCGGGGCCAGCGTTTCGCTGAGCGGAGGCGGCGCGCCGTCGCCATTCTGCCCGGCTCGCTTGGCCTGTGTATGAGGATTGGCGTCAAAGTCGGCAATGTGCCGCTTCACCACGCGGGGATCGAAACCCGCCGGAAGTTTGCCGTCATTGTCCAGCTTGCGCAGCGCGTCGATGTCGACACCCGAGACTTCGGCCATGGATGGCAGGTTGGGATCGGCCAGCGCCCTGGCGGCGGTGCCTCCGGACAGGCGCTTGGCCTCCTCCAGTTCCTGTTGCATGCGCTGGATCGTGTTGGGCAGGTCGGACAGCCGTGGCGCTTGAGGCGGCGGTTCTAGCGGCGCCATGTACAAGTCGGGATCCAGGCCCTGGGCGAGCAGGGATTCGCGCTCTCGGGCATGCCGCCGCGCGGCGCCGGCATAAAGGTTGCGCTGCGAGGGGCGCTGGGCAACGGCTTCCATTGCGGCTTGCGGCAGTTCGCCGCAGATGTCTTCCGGCACCAGCTGAGCGTCATGCAGGGCGTAGACGGCGCCGAGATCGGGATCAAGGCGCTGTTCCAGCACCCTTTGATAGTGCGCCGCATCGCGCGCCTGGCCCGCATGTTCCAGTGCCGGCATCATGTAGAGGATGTCGGCTGCATCGTCTTCGAGCACCGGCAGCGCGCCGTGCCAGATCAGCGCGAGCTGATTGCGCTCGGGAAAGAACCAGGCCGTGGTGAGGCGCAATGCGACTTCTTCAAGTGCGCTGCCATCCGCTTGGCGGCTGACGAAACAACGGGCGTGCCAATCGGGCAGACGGCCGCGTTGCAGCGGCTGGTCGGGATGCATGTTCCACAATTCGTATTCCATGCCGCCAGCCAGCGCCGCGTTGGGAGCGCCCCATTGATCGGGGGGCGCGGCATTGAAGAAGCGCCAGTCCATGTCGGACGCGAACCCCGGGAAGTCATGCTCCAGCCATTGCTGGCCATACTGGCGGCCTAGCCGCGCAGCTCGTTGCGGGCTGTCCATGGGCAAGGCCGTGAAGCCGGCGGGAGCCACGCGCTGAGCGGGCGAAGCAATGCGCTCATGCGGGCTTTCGATATTGGGTAGCCGGCGCACGCGCACGCCGTTGATGTCTTCGTCCTGCGCGCCAATGCCTAGCGGATTGTCGGTGCAGCTCGGGCCGCCGTAAGCATGCCGCCAGTCCAGGCGCATGCGATCGAAGGGCTGCGGGTCGGAGGCCTTGCCGTCTACCCAGTAGCGGTCGCCGAATACCAGCAGCGACTTGTCGATTGCGCCGACCTTCAGGCGTACCGCACAGGCGCCGGGGTGGGCCGGATCATGCGGATAAGCGTGGCCCGAGACGAGCACTTCCGGACAAAGCTTGGGCGTGGCCAGGTCCAGCAGACCGCCGGCCTCGGCTCCAGCCAGTTTCCAGAGCTCCTGGTCCATGAGCAGCATGGGCGTGCGGCCAATGTCGACCAGCGCGAACACCGCCACGCCCAACACGTCGCGGCGTTGCCAGCGGTAGGGACGAGTCAGCACTCCCAGGCGGAACGGCTTGATGGTCTTCATGGCTATCCCGTGGCCTGGTCCACGGCGACTTCACGGCTTGCCGGATCGACGCGCACCTGGATGGTCTTGCCTGCGCTGAAATCGGCAAGGTGCAGCGGCGATAGCGGGACGCTGAGCGTGGGTGAGAGAGCGGGCGTGGCGCTGGTTGCAGCGACTTCCAGGTCCAGTTCGACGATGAAGTAGAGCGTATCGCCGATGCGGCGCCGCGTGTCGCGCGCAGCGGTCACGAGCGCCGTGCTGGCGACGCCGTGGGCGCGCACGGCATCCTGCCGCTGCACGTCCCGGCGTCCCGCCGCGCGCCGCTGGCGCTCGCGCCACAACATATACGCTGCCTGCGCCAGGGATAGCAGCAAGCCCAGCCATACCCACTTTGCCCAGCTTGGCCATGCATCGAAGAAGTCGGACATGAGGGTCTCAGATGATGCTCCAGAGGCCAACCATCGACGCACCCAGGCCGACCTTTTCCGCGGCGACGGCGTCGAACTGATAACTGGCGCCCGTGGTGCGGTAGGACACCATCTGGCCGATGCTGCTGACCATGGCGTAGTTGGTGAAGGAGATGTTCAGCATGACCGTCGTGCGGAACAAGGCCAGGCGGTGCATGCCGAACTCCGCTTTGGCCACCGCGAGGCCTATGGAGAACGGCGTGGCCTGCAGCCAGCTTTCCTTGGAAAGATCCTTGACGTTGGCCGCGTCCATCACGACGTCGGCGGGTGTCTTCAACGTTATGTTGCCGTCCGCTTTGACCAGCACGGTGGATCCCACGGACTCCATGTCTATCTTGCCCTTGGCCTTGAGATCCATGGTGGAGGTTTCGGATTCCACCCACATCGCGGTCTTGGCCTTGACGTCCATGTTCGCGTCGGTCGAAAGCAGTTCGACCTTGCCCTTGGCCTTTTCGGTCAGCGCGCCCGTCTTCACGTGGTGCAGCGAATCGCCCTCGTTCACGTAGACCTGTTCGCCGTTCTTCAGCGTTTCCTTGAAGAGGCCGGTGATCTCGCGTTCCTCGCCCTTGGCTGCGACCGTGGTCTTCAAGCCGTTGTCGAACTTCTCATCCATCAGGCCGTCTTTCACATTGACGGTGCGAGATGCCTTGACGGTGTATTCCTCGTGTCCCTTGACGAAGACGTCGCGCCGCTTTTCCACGCGCAGATTGTCGGTGCCGGTGACCTTGATGTCGCGGTTGCCGCCAATCTTGGTAGTGTCGTTGTCGCCGATGGTGGTGGTGCGGTTCTCGTCCGTCGAGTGGAATTCGTTGGCTTCCACTTCGGTGCACAGTTCACGCTCAGCGTGCAGCCAGATGCGTTCACTGCCGCTTTTGTCTTCGAACATGAGCGCATTCGCCGTCGCGGGCGTGCCGCTCTTGGAACGGCTCAGAAAGCCGCTTTGCGTGGCGTTGTCCGGCAGATCCCAAGGTGGCAGATTGTTGGCATTGAAGACACGACCGATCACGATAGGGCGGTCCGGCTGGCCACCGATGAAGTCGACGATCACTTCGTCGCGCACGCGCGGCAGCTGGATGCCGCCAAATCCGCCACCAGCCCACGGGCTGGAAACCCGCACCCAGCACGAGCTGTTCTCATCCTTCTTGCCATAGCGGTCCCAATGGAACTGCACTTTGACGCGCCCCATCTTGTCGGTCCAGATTTCTTCGCCTTCCTTGCCCACCACGGTCGCGGTCTGCGGGCCATGGGTGCGGGGGATGGGGGTAACGCGTGGCGCGCGGAATTGCGTGCTGGATGGCAGCACCACGAACTCCAGGTCGAAATCTCCCGGATCGGGCTGGCCGCTGGCGTAGCCTGTTTCACGGATCCTGTAGTAGGTGCTGACGACGAGATACTCGCGGTTCTCGGCCTGGCGCGGATGATTGCGCAGCGTGAAGAGGTGTCCCGTGGCCAGCCCGCGGGCATTGGAGCCGCCCGTGTTTTGTTCCTTCCTGCATTGCAGGTCCTCGAGCCGCACGCGCGTGTAATGCTCCGCGTCATCGGGGTTGGTGTAGCCGCCTTGCCATTCATACATCTCCAGGTCGCCGTGGTCATGCGCGCCGGGATTGTTGCGGCGCGCTTCCAGGCTGGCCGCGGGCGTGAGCGGGTGGTAGTCGGTGGTGGCGAATGCGCCGGGCGTGATCTGTTCGGCCACTTCCCACTTGTAGACATGGTCTTCGCGCGGGATGGTGATGCGGTCGGGCCCGTAGTAGGGGATCTGCTCGTAGCCGGCGACAGGTTCGTGCTGCGTGATGTCGTCGGTGAGTACCAGCGTGTGCTTGCCTTTATCGTGCTTGAACCAGAAGTAGATGCCTTCATGCTCCATCAAGCGGCTGATGAAGGCATAGTCGGTCTCCTGATACTGAACGCAGTATTCCCAGTTGCGGTAGCTGTCCACCAGCTTGAACTCGACGGGGTAGTTATAGTCCTTCAGCACTTCACGAATGACGTCGGGCACGTTCTTGTTCTGGAATATCTTGTTGTCCGAGGTCTGGGTCAGGTACCAGAGCCAGGGCCGCACCGTGGCGCGGTAGATCGTGTAGCGCGAGGTGTTGTTCTCGCGGCCCACCAGCACGCAGCGCGTAATGTGTCCGCCGAGATAGCGCGGCTTGGCGGCGCCCGTTTCGATCTCCAGCGTCAGCGGCTTTCCCAGCAGGGATTTCATGTCCAGTGAATAGGACTCCGAGACCAATTCGATCTCCAGCTCGAACAGCTGCGAAAGGCTTTCGGCGCCATGCATGGCGCGGAACTTCAGAGCCTCGGGCGGCAGGGGCGTATGCGCCTTGACGACACGTTCGCTCGGCACGTTGCGGTCCATCTCACCGTCTCCTTATGAGAATGCTTCGCCTGTTGCTGCGTGTGCTGCTTTGGATTTCCGCGCGGGCGCGCAGGGCGCGTCGCGATGACTGCAATGGGATGAAAGGCCACGCGATGGGGCCGCTTGCAAAGGGTGGGCAAGGGCTCGTCACGAGCGGGTCTGCCACCGGGGAATTCTGTCTCTGAGTCTGTAGCGCGCCGGTCTGCCGCCAGCGTGAGCGCCGATTTTAGGCAGCGCGCAAAGCGCGCGAGAAGCGCAATCACATGCTTTTGTGTTTTTTACGCTTCGGTAACAGTCCTTCCGTGTCGCGGCCGATTCCGTAAGGTCTGTGTCTAAAAATCAATGCAGCAGGGAGACAAGTGTTCAATTGTTTACTCGGGTGTTAGCTATCTGTAAGAAAAATCTGGAGTTGTTAGGTTGCCGTTGCATGCGGAAAGACATGCCTAGAATTCACCCTTCCGTGAAGCAGCGCGGAGCGTAGTGGTTGTATCCAGGCAGCATCCCAGCAGGCATTTAAGTGATGACTATGGAATTCGCCGACATCCTCAATACACTCGATTCACGTCTGCCCTGCGGGGAAGACCTCGAATACGACGCCGACTTCCTGCAGCTGCAGCAAGCCGCGGCGGGCCGCGACGAACAGCAGTTCGGCTCGACCATCATTGCCGCGCAGCCGCCTGACTGGCGCGAGGTGGAACGCCTGGCGCGCGCGCTGCTGGAGCGCACCCGTGATCTGCGCATCATCGCCCTATTGACCTCGGCCTGGACCGAAATCCGCGGCCTGCCAGGCTACAGCGATGGTCTCGCGCTGGCCGTGGACACCCTGGAGCGCTATTGGGAGCCAGTGCATCCCCGGTTGGACAGCGTCGGCGAAAACGACCCCATGCCCCGCATGAACGCGCTGGCCGCCTTTGGCGACATGCAAGGCTGCGCGCGCAGCGTGCGCTCGGCCAGCCTGGTCAGTGGCGTGCACGGACAACTGAGCCTGCGCGATACCGAAGCTTTGCTCGATGGCAGCCGCCAGGATGCCGATGCCTATCCGGGCGGACGGCCTCGCCTGGTGGAACGCTTGCGCCAGGCCTGGGCGCAAGGCAACACGGATGTGCACGCGTTGCAGTCCGCGGCCGAAGCGCTGCGGCGCATGCAGAAGCTCGTGACGGACAAACTGGGTGCGTCGTGGACGCCGGATTACGCCGCCATGCTGCGCACCCTGGATCTCGTGTTGGACGCGACGCGGGCCTCGCACCCTGCACAGCCCGCGGAACCCCTCGCGGACGAAGCTCGGGCGGAAGACCCGCCCGCAGCGGGCGCGCAGGCCGCTGCAACGGCGGGCGGACCGGGGCGCAGGCAGGACCTGCCCATCCAGTCACGCGACGAGGCCGTGGCGATGCTGTCCAAGGTGTGCGCGTACTTCGAGGCCAATGAGCCCGGCCATCCAGCGCCATATCTCATCCGCCGCGCCCAGCAGCTCATACCGATGAGCTTTCACGACATCATCAGGAATCTGGCGCCCCAAGGCCTGGAGCAGTTCGAGGCGTGGTTGCCGCGGGCGGAAGCAAACCGGCAGGAACCCTGAGGCGGGCCAGCCGCCGCACCAACAAGAGGAGACGACACCATGGCGACCAGCCTGAAGGGAAGCGGCCAGAAGTTCATCGCAAGAAACCGCGCGCCGCGGGTGCAGATCGAGTACGACGTGGAGATCTACGGCGCGGAGCGCAAGATTCAGCTGCCGTTCGTGATGGGCGTGCTGGCGGATCTGGCCGGCAAGTCCGAAACGCCGCAGCCGGACGTGGGCGAGCGCAAGTTCCTGGACATCGATATCGATAACTTCGATGAACGCATGCGCTCCATCCAGCCGCGCGCGGCGTTCCAGGTACCCAACACGCTGACCGGCGAAGGCAATCTGAACGTGGATATCACGTTCGAGAGCATCGACGATTTTTCTCCCGCCACCGTTGCCAGAAAGGTCGGGGCGCTGAATGAACTGCTCAGCGCGCGCACACAGCTGGCCAATCTGCTGACCTACATGGACGGCAAGACCGGGGCCGAGGAACTGATCGGCAGCGTGCTCAAGAATCCGGCGCTGATGAACGCGCTGGCGGCCGCGCCGAAGCCGCAAGAGGAAACGCGGGCATCCGACGCCCCGGATCCGGCCGCCTGATATCCGCTCGAATCGATTTTCGGAGAATGCCATGACCGCAGTGGCCAAACGCGCCGACGCGCGCGCTGTCGAGACCTTGCAGGCGGATGACTTGTCCGCCCTGCTGAAGAAGGAATTCAAGCCCAAGACCGAGCAGGCGCAGGAGGCAGTGGAACATGCCGTGCGCACGCTGGCGCACCAGGCGCTGGAGAACAGCGGCGTCGGCCTGTCCTCGGACGCCTATCGCACCATCCAGGCCATCATCGCCGAGATCGATCGAAAGATGTCGGAGCAGATCAATCGCGTGATGCATCACCCCGATTTCCAGCAGTTGGAGGGGGCGTGGCGCGGCCTGCATTACCTCGTCACCAACACAGAAACCGACGAACTCCTGAAGATCCGCGTGATGTGCATGTCCAAGGCGGAACTGGGCCGCACGCTTAAACGGCACAAGGGCGTGGGCTGGGACCAGAGCCCCATCTTCAAGCGTGTGTATGAGGAAGAGTACGGCCAGTTCGGCGGAGAGCCCATCGGCTGCCTGGTCGGCGATTATTACTTCGATCACAGCCCGCCCGACGTAGAGCTGCTGGGAGAAATTGCCAAGATATCTTCGGCTGCGCA
Organism: Achromobacter sp. D10; assembly: GCF_035282245.1. Classification (NCBI taxonomy): domain Bacteria; kingdom Pseudomonadati; phylum Pseudomonadota; class Betaproteobacteria; order Burkholderiales; family Alcaligenaceae; genus Achromobacter; species Achromobacter sp. D10. The sequence goes on along the minus strand of NZ_JAYJLE010000001.1, from coordinate 499,055 downwards.
TTGCCCCTTCATTGCGGGCGCTTCGCCCAACGTGATGCAGATGGATTCCTGGCAGGAGCTCGCCAACCCGCGCGACTTGACCAAGATATTCACCAACACCGAGTACGCGGCTTGGCGCAGCCTGCGGGAGTCGGAAGATTCCCGCTACATCGGTTTGGCGATGCCGCGATTCCTGGCCCGGCTGCCTTATGGCGCGCGGACCAATCCTGTGGACGAGTTCGACTTCGAGGAAGACACCGACGGCGCGAACCACGATCGCTACACCTGGACCAATTCCGCGTATGCCATGGCGGCCAACGTGAACCGCTCGTTCAAGCTGTACGGTTGGTGCACCTCGATCCGTGGCGTGGAGTCGGGCGGCGCCGTGGAGAACCTGCCGTGCCATAGCTTTCCCACGGATGACGGTGGCGTGGACCTGAAGTGTCCGACCGAGATCGCCATCAGCGACCGGCGCGAAGCCGAGCTGGCCAAGAACGGTTTCATGCCGCTGGTGCACCGGAAGAACTCCGATTTTGCCGCCTTCATCGGCGCGCAGTCGCTGCAAAAACCGCATGACTATTACGAGGCTGATGCCTCGGCCAACGCCAAGCTCGCCGCGCGCCTGCCCTACCTGTTTGCATGCTGCCGCTTCGCCCACTACCTGAAGTGCATCGTGCGCGACAAGATCGGTTCGTTCCGCGAGCGCGACGACATGGAGCGCTGGTTGAACGACTGGATCATGAATTACGTCGACGGCGATCCGGTGAACTCTTCCCAGGAAACCAAGGCGCGCAAGCCGCTGGCCGCCGCCGAGGTGCAGGTGCAGGAGATCGAGGACAACCCGGGCTATTACTCCGCCAAATTTTTCTTGCGGCCGCACTATCAGCTGGAAGGGCTGACGGTGTCGCTGCGGCTGGTTTCCAAGCTGCCCTCGCTCAAACAGAACGAAGGCTGAGTGGAGCTGACAAGTCGGGGTGCGACCGCGCCCCATAACTCCAGGAGACAGATGTGGCAGTGGACATGTTCATGAAAATCGATGGAGCCAATGGCGAATCCAAGGACGCCAACCACAAAGACTGGACCGACATTGTGTCCTTCTCGTGGGGAGCCACTCAGCCAGGCAACCTGGCCAGCGGCGGCGGCCTGGGCGCGGGCAAGGCCAGCTTCAACGACCTGCACGTGGTGGCGCGGATCGACAAGGCTGCGCCGGCCGTGATGAAGCACTGCGCCAGCGGCAAGCATCTCAGCAAGATCGAGTTGTCCATGTGCAAGGCGGGCGGCGAGCAGATCGAGTATTCCAAGATCACGCTGGAGGACGTGCTGGTGTCGTCGGTGCAGATTTCCGGCGACCGCAGCGCCGAAGGCGTGGTGGTGAACTTTGCCTTCCAGGCGGCCAAGGTCAAGCAGCAGTACTGGGAGCAGACCGACAAGGGCGGCAAGGGCGCCGAAAGCCTGGTGGCCTGGGACATCAAGCAGAACAAGGAAGTGGGCTAGGACGGGGCGCCCATGTCCATCGCTGCCGTTCCTTTCGGCGCATTGAGCCTGGCCGGCCAGTTGGACGAGCTGCAGGCGCAGGTGCGCCGGCAGCCCGCCGACGCGGACCTGCGCGCCCAGCTGTTCCAGCTGCTGGCGGTGCAAGGCGATTGGGCGCGCGCGGCCGAGCAACTCAACGTCTGCGGGCATCTCAATGCGCAGGCCCGTCCGACGCAGGTGCTCTACGCCAGCGCCATCGCGGCGGAACGCGAGCGCGAATCCGTGCTTGGCGGACAGGCTGAACCCGCTCTGCTGGACGAACCGTGCGATTGGTTGCGAGCCATGATATCGGCGCTGCGCCTGGATGGGACGTCGCCGGCTCAAGCCGCGGAACTGCGTGGCAAGGCCTTTGAGGACGCCAGTGCGCGGGGGGGTGCGCTGGAGGTGGCTACGCAGGAAGCCGCGCAGCCGTTCCAGTGGATCTGCGATGCGGACAGCCGCCTCGGGCCGGTATTCGAGTTCCTGGCCGGAGGACGTTACGTCTGGCTGCCCTTCGCCGCACTCAAGCGCGTCCGTTTGCTCGCGCCCGAGGGCCTGTGCGACTTGATCTGGGCGCAAGCCGAGATCGAGCTGGATGACGGGCGGGTGCGGCAGGGGCTGGTGCCGGCGCGCTATCCGGCGGCGCCGGGCGCCCGCATGGCCGAACTGCCGGACTCGGCCAAGCTGGGCAGGACGACCGACTGGCGCGCCTTGCATGGCGACACCTATGCGGGCGTGGGGCAGAAAATGTGGCTGACCGATGCCGCGGAAACTGCACTGCTCGAGGTCCGTAGCCTGGAGCTGGCGTAATGGGCCACGCTGATCGTCCCGGCGCTTGGGAGCCGCTGTCGCGTGGCCAGCGCGCCGCGCGGGACCGCCTGCAGCCGTCGCTGCTGGATCGCCTGATGGACAACGATCCCGCCAAGCGCGAGGAGCCGCGGGAAAACGCCATGCTGACGCATGAGGCGCTGCGCGCGGCCGTGCTGCGGGACCTGCGCTGGCTACTCAATACCGTCAACTTGCAGGCGTCCCAGGACCTGTCGGCGCATCGGCCCGTGGCCACCTCGACGCTCAATTTCGGTGTGCGCGCCATGGCGGGCAAGCGCATGTCGGAGATCGACTGGATCGATGTCGAAGAGTCGATCCGCGAAGCGATATCCGCCTTCGAGCCGCGCATCCTGGATTCATCGGTCGAAGTGCGTTGCGTGTCGGATGCGGGCACGCTGGAGCATCACAACGTACTGAGCCTGGAAATACGCGGCATGCTGTGGTGCGTGCCGCAGCCGCTCGAGTTCCTGTTCCGCACGGATATCGACCTGGAGAGCGGCCACATGGATCTGCGCGATCTGGGTGGTGCCTGATGGACGACCGTTTGCTGGATTATTACAACCGGGAGCTGGTCTATCTGCGGGAACTGGGCGCGGAGTTTGCTCAGGCTCATCCCAAGGTGGCGGGCCGATTGGGCATGAACGCCACTGAAGTGGCCGATCCTTACGTCGAGCGCTTGCTCGAGGGCTTCAGCTTTCTGACCGCCCGCATCCACATGAAGATGGATGCCGAGTTTCCGCGTTTTTCGCAGCGGCTGCTGGAGGTGGTGTATCCCAATTACCTGGCGCCCACGCCGGCCATGGCCATCGTGCAGTTCTCCCCCAGCATGAACGAGGGAACACTGGCGGGAGGGTTCGAGCTGCCTCGCGGTACGCTGCTGCGCGGCCGCGTGGCGCGTGGCGAGCAGACGCCCTGCGACTTTACGACTGGCCACGCCGTGCGCCTGTGGCCCCTGCAGGTCACGCAGGCGGAGTTCACTGCGGCGCCGCAGGATCTGCCGCTGGCGCGATTGGGCCTCACGGGGCGGGCCGCGCGCGTGCTGAGCGCGCTGCGCATCCGGATAGAGGTCTGCGGGGGGCAGCGGCTGGAGGACCTGGACCTGGATCAGCTGGTCTTCCACTTGAATGGGCAGGACCTGCAGATGCAGCGCCTATTGGAAGTCGTGATGGGCCACACCGTGGCGGTACTGGGTCACGACACCGCGCGCCCAGTCGGCTGGATCAATAGGCTGGCCGCAAGCGCGGTGCGCCACGAAGGCTTTGCCGATGACCAGGCTCTGTTGCCGGGCGATGCCCGGGTGTTCCAGGGTTATCGCCTGCTGCAGGAGTATTTCGCGTTCGCGCAGCGCTATCTTTTCTTCAGCGTTAACGGGTTGAAGCAAGGCTTGCGCACTCCTGCGATGCCGCAGGGCGCGCAGCGCGAGACCCGCGCGTTCGACCTGACCCTCCTGTTTTCGATGGCGGCGCCGGAACTGGAAGGTGCGATATCGGCCGCCAACCTGGCGCTGCATTGCGCTCCGGTGATTAACCTGTTCGCCAAGCGGGCGGACCGGGTGGCGGTAACGCCCCGGACCGCCGAGTACCACGTGGTAATCGACCGCAGCCGTCCGCTGGACTACGAGGTCTACGGCGTGACGCGCGTCGCGGGACATGCTTCCGCCCAGCGCCAGGAGCAGGAGTTCCGGCCGTTCTACGGGTCGCTGGGCAGCGATCCGGACGAACATGGCGCATATTTTTCCATGCGCCGCGAACCGCGGCTGGTGTCCGACACGGCGCAACGCAACGGTACTCGTAGCAGCTACCTGGGCAGCGAGGTGTTCCTGTCGTTGGTGGACAGGCAGGAGGCACCGTTCTCCGGCGATCTGCGCCACTTGACCTTGGAAACCTTGTGCACGAACCGGGACCTGGCGCTGCTGTTGCCGCTGGGCGGTGATACCGACATGACCTTGCGCGTGTCGGCGCCGGTACGCGCGGTAAAGGTGCTGCATGGGCCTACGCGGCCGCGCGCGGCGCTGGCGGAGAATGCCGCTACCTGGCATCTGATCAGCCACCTGGGGCTGAATTACCTCAGCCTGACCGATCTGGATGCGGAGCAGGGGGCCCAGACCTTGCGCGAAATGCTGCACGTCTACGGCCACTTGGCGGAACCCGCGGTGCGCCGTCATATCTCCGGGCTTCGGCATGTCAGTGCGACGCCCGTGCATCACCGCCTGCCCGTGCCCGGCCCCATCGTTCATGGGCGGGGCGTTCGCATCGCCTTGCAGGTGGACGAGGCCGCTTTTTCGGGCATCAGCCCCTATCTGTTTGGCGCCGTGCTGGAGCAGTTTTTCGCGCGCCATGTATCGATCAACTTGATGTCGGAGCTGGTCCTTTCGACCTTGCAGCGTGGCGAGATAGCCCGCTACCGACCCCGCATGGGGCGTCGGCCCGTGGTCTAGGCCAGCGTTCGCCAAGCACAGGAGCGCATGATGAAGTCCGCCGCACGTTTGAACCGCATGGCCTACGATCCCGTCCATTTGCTGGGCGAGCTGCTGCACCGCGAACCCGACGGCAGCTATGCCGTTGCCTGCGACGGCCGGGTCTGGACCGTGCAGAGAGCGGCCAGCTGCCTGTTGGAGCCTCAGCCCGGGGACGAGGTGCTGATCAGCGGCCCGGATCCCGCGCGGATCTACCTGATCGCCGTAACCGTGCAAGCCGACGCGACGCGCAGCACGATGCAAGCCGAGGGCGACCTGATATTGCGTTCATGCACGGGGGACGTGCTGCTGGAGGGCGGGCGCGCCGTGCGAGTGCGCACACCCGACTATGCGATAGAGGCGGAAGACGAACGCCATACTTGCGGACGCATTCGCATGGTGGCGAAGCAATTGCATGCCACTGTGGGCGAGATGCGACTGGTGGGCCGCAGTTACGAAGCCGTGCTGGACCGCCTGACCGTGATGGCGCGGCTGTCGCTGCGCAGCGTCAGCGAGATGGATCAGGTGCGCGCCGGTGCGATCGATTTCCAGGCCGATCACACGGCGCGGCTGCACGCGGCCTATACGGTGGTGACGGGCGGGGACCTGGTCAAGGTGGACGCCAAGCAGATCCACATGGGGTAGGACGGTGGATATCGCCCAACCCGCCCCTCCTGCCGTCCGCCCGCCCGCTACGCCATCCGACGTGCTGGCGCGGTGGTGGCGCGCGGTGGAGCGCGAACCGCACGCCCACGATCTGTTCCATGCCTTGCGCTGGATAGACGCGCTGTCCGGGGCGCGTAAGCCCCTGGGACGCGACACGGTGGCGCGCCACGAACCCGTCCGGCTGCGGCAGGAGCCGTCGATGGCGTTTGCGCCGTCCACCGTGGCAAGCGCGCGCGCCGCCGAAGGCGGACGGCCCGCGGAGCTGTCGATATACAGTTTCGGCCTGTTCGGCCCGAATGGCCCCTTGCCCCTGCACCTGACCGAGCACGCCCGCGAGCGCATGGCGCATCATGGGGACCGCACGCTGTCGGCATTCGCGGACGTGTTCCATCACCGGCTCATCCTGCTGTTCTACCGCGCCTGGGCAGACGCCCAGAGCACGGTCAGCCTGGACCGAAAGGACGAGCGCTTCACGCGTTACGTGGCCAGCCTGTTGCATATGGGCGAGCCGTCGATGCGGCGCCGCGACGCCGTGCTGGACCATGCCAAGTACTTCATGGCGGGCCATCTGACGCGACAGACCCGAAATCCCGAAGGCCTCAAACACATCCTGCAGTCGTTCTTCGGCCTGCCGGTACGTATCCGCGAGTTCGTGCCGCAGTGGATCCGGCTGGAGCCCGAGCAGCGCTTGGGCCTGGGCGGTTGCTCGGGGCTGGGGCGCGACACGGTACTGGGGGTGGCGGTGCGCGATGCCCAGCACAAGTTCCGCATTGAAATTGGTCCCCTGGCGCTTGAGGATTACCAGAGCTTCCTCCCTGGGGGCACGCGCGCCCGTCAGCTGACACATTGGGTCCGGCACTACATCGGCATGGAGCTGGCCTGGGACCTGAGGCCGGTTTTGCGCGCGCAGGATGCGCGCGGATTGACCCTGGGCGCGCAGCGTCCGCTGGGCCTGGCCTCGTGGCTGGGAAAGCGGCGGCCGGAGCAAGGTGCGGCGCGCGATCTCCTGCTGGACTATGAAAGCCGCGGCAGCGCCCCGCAACGTGGCCGTCCTCGGGCCTCCACCTCAACGACTGCGCGCGCCTGACGCGCCCAATTGCCATGTCGGATATCGGCCGCATCGACCTCTTCGGAAAACTCAATCCACTGCTCTACCAGACGCTGGAGGGCGCCACTGCGTTCTGCAAGCTGCGCGGCAATCCCTATGTCGAGCTGGTGCATTGGATGCATCAGATCCTGCACGCGCAGGACAGCGACCTGCATCGGATCGCTCGCCGCTTCGAACTTGATATGGGTAGATTGCAGGCCGATCTGACGGCGGAACTGGACCGCCTGCCGGCGGGGGCGGGCTCGGTCTCCGACCTGTCCGAACATATTGATCACGCGGTCGAGAGAGCCTGGGTGCTGGGATCGCTGCGCTATGGCTCGGCGCGCATCCGCAGCGCGCATCTCCTGGCGGGCCTGACCCGCACCTATGCGCTGCGCCATGTGCTGGTGGGCATGTCCGGGCAGTTCTCGAAGATTGCGCCGGATACGCTGCTGGAACAACTGGAAGAGATCGTGCAGGGATCCCCGGAGGGCACGGGCCAAACAGAGCCCGCTTCCGCCGCGGCCGGGCCGCCGGACGAGGGCGGGTCTGCGCTTGGGCGATTCGCCGTGGACCTGACCGCCAGGGCGCGCGAGGGCGCGATCGATCCGGTGTCGGGGCGCGACGAGGAAATCCGCCAGCTCATCGACGTGCTGATGCGGCGCCGCCAGAACAATCCGCTGCTGGCCGGAGAAGCCGGTGTGGGCAAGACGGCCGTCGTGGAAGGCCTGGCGCTGCGCTTGGCAGCGGGCGAGGTGCCGCCGCAACTGCGCGACGTCGCGCTGTATCTGCTCGATATAGGCCTGTTGCAGGCGGGCGCGGGTGTGAAGGGCGAGTTCGAGCAACGGTTGCGCAGCGTTATCGACGAGGTGCAGGCCAGCGAGAGGCCCATCGTATTGTTCATCGATGAAATCCACACGCTGGTGGGCGCCGGTGGCGCCGCGGGGACGGGCGACGCGGCCAACCTGTTGAAGCCTGCGCTAGCGCGCGGCGAGCTACGCACCATCGGGGCCACGACCTGGTCGGAATACAAGAAGTACATCGAGAAGGATCCTGCGCTCAGCCGCCGCTTCCAGGTCATACAGGTGCACGAACCCGATGAGGCGCGCGCCTTCGGCATGTTGCGCGGGCTTGCCGAAACGCTACAGGCGCATCATGGCGTGCTGGTGCTGGATGAAGCCATCGTAGCGGCGGTTACGTTGTCGCACCGGTACATTCCCGCGCGGCAACTGCCGGACAAGGCTGTCGCGCTGCTGGACACCGCTTGCGCGCGCGTGGCGGTAAGCCAGCATGCCGTGCCGCCCAGCCTGGAGGACGCGCGCAGGCGAGTGCAGGCGCTGGAGCTGGCCAGGGGCATCGCGGAGCGCGAGCTGCGCCTGGGCGAAGGCGACGCGCAACGGGTCCAGCGGCTGATTGACGAGCAGTCCGACGCCGCGGACTACGAGCGGGTGTTGGCGGTGCGCTGGGAGTCGGAGCGCGCTCTGGCCGGGCGCGTGCTGACGTTGCGCCAGACGCTGGATCTTGCCTCTTCCGACGCGCAGGACGACCAGCGCCGCGCGCTGGCGCAGGCGCGCGAAGCGCTGGCCGCCAGCCAGGATGAGACGGCGATGGTGCATTGCGCGGTCGATGCCGCCGCGGTGGCAGCGGTGGTGGCCGACTGGACGGGCATACCCGTGGGGCGCATGCTGCGCGACGAGGCGCGCGCGGTGCTGGACCTGGCGGACACTCTGGAGAGGCGGGTGATCGGACAGCGTGACGCGCTGGAGGCCGTGGCGCGGCGGATTCAGACTTCACGCGCCGGATTGACAGACCCCGGCAAACCGGTGGGCGTCTTCCTGCTCTGCGGTCCGAGCGGTGTCGGCAAGACGGAGACCGCGTTGGCGCTGGCCGAGGCGTTGTACGGCGGTGAACAGAACCTGATCACCATCAACATGAGCGAGTTCCAGGAGTCGCACACGGTATCCACCCTGAAAGGGGCGCCGCCGGGTTACGTCGGTTATGGCGAGGGCGGTGTGCTGACCGAGGCGGTGCGCAGGCGACCGTACAGCGTGGTGCTGCTGGACGAGGTGGAGAAGGCGCACGCCGACGTGCACGAGATTTTCTTCCAGGTCTTCGACAAGGGCTGGATGGAGGACGGCGAGGGGCGCTATATCGACTTCCGCAATGCGGTCATCATCCTTACGTCTAACGTGGGCGCGGATCGTATTGCGGCGTTGTGCCGCGATCCCGAGTTGTTGCCCGACGCCGCCGCGCTGGCCACGGCCCTGCGCGAGCCGCTGTTGCAGGCCTTTCCCGCGGCGCTGCTGGGCCGGCTGGTGGCGGTGCCTTACCTGCCGCTGCCGGACGCCATGCTGGCGCGCATCGTGGACCTGCAGTTCGAACGCGTGCGCCGCCGCCTCCTTGAGCATCACGGCATTGTGCTGGAGGTGACGCCCGAGGCGATCGCGCTGGTTGTTGCGCGCTGCGCGGAGGTGGAATCGGGCGCCCGCATGGTGGATGCCGTGCTGACCAACACGGTGCTGCCCCGCATCAGCCGGGAGCTGCTGGGCGCGTCGATGCAGGATCGCAGGCTCGCCCGCGTAGGCCTGTCAGCCGCGGAGGGAGAGTTCCGTTATGACTACGCCTGAGACGTCAGCCGGTCTTGTCGCCCGGATCCGGCTTGATGGACGCTGGTCGCATGTAGCCGCCAATTTCCCGCAGGTGATCGGGCGCGCTGTGGCGTTCGCCGGCGTCGCGCGGGCCGCCCAAGGCGTCATCAACGGGATGGGTGCGGTGTTCGGCCAGCGCGTCGTGGGCGGGCAGGGTGGACGGCGTGCCGTCAGAGAAGATGCTGGGCGTGCCGTCTCCCGGCCCGTCGAACAGCGCCAGCGGGTCGGTGGCCGCGCGCGACACCATACCGTCGCCGGGGGGCAGGTGGCGCAGGGGATCCTCCGGGTTGCGCGCCTGCGCGGAGTCCAGATCGAAGGGGTGTGTGGAGACGTCCGGCGCGCTGCCGACGGGCAGGGTACCTGGGCCGATCAGGTCGCTGAAGATGTCTTCGTCGGCCACGGCGGCCAACGAAGCCGGAGCGGCCGGTTCTGCCGCGTGCGGGACCGTTTCGGCACGCAGCCGGTAGTCGCCGATTTCGAGCTCGTCGCCCGGATTCAGCGGGACCTCCTGCTCCCGCGCGAGCGCCCGCCCATTGACGCTGACGGTGCTCATGTCGCTCAGGTTCAGGAGAAAGCCCGCGTCCATGTCGTTGACGCGGATTGCCGCCTGCACGCGGCAGATGCCGCCCGTGGGATCGGCCAGGGTGAGCTGGTTGTCGAAACTGCGGCCTATCGTGCCGCCCGGCGCGGTGAACACGACATGGATAGGTTCGAAGGCCGGATCGCCGGCATGCTGGAACACGGTGAGCTTCACGCCTGTCTCCTGGGCGCCTGCGGCGCGTTAACGGGTCTGGGACGCCTGCGCTGCCTGGAACGCCGGTCCCCACTGGGGGTGCCCGGCCTCATTCGGCGCGAGTTGGAACGAGGGCTGCAACTGCAGGATGCGCACGAAGCTGTCCTCGCACAGCTGACGGTAGTTGGTGACGCAGTAGCTGAAAGCCTGGAGTTTGAGAGCTTCGACCCGCACAGCCGTGGGCGCGGTGGCAAGCGCGTCGGAGGTGGCCACGGTGCGCACGACGGCGCCGAAGCGGCTGGCGGCATATTCGTCGCGGACCTGCTGCAAAGCCTCCACGGCTTGCGGCGAGGGCGTGGAAGCGCAGGCGGCAAGCAGCGCGAGCGTGGACATCAAGCACATGCGTACGGGCTGTTTCATGGCGCGGGCGTGTCGTTTGGGGTGAGTAGGCCTGGTCATTCCGCCGATGATAGCGGCCTGCCGCGCCACGTATGCGTCGCGGCGTAACAGACGTGTGTACTTTTATTTCCGAGGTCTTATGAGCAGTCCATGCCTACGAAGGATTCCCATAGCGAGGCGCCGCAGCGCCGCCATCGTTGCGGGTGTGATGGCGGCGGTGATGCTCGCGGCATGTTCTTCGACCGCCAAGCGCGTGCCTGTGCCGTACGCGATCGAGTTGCGCGCGGATCCGAAAGTTAACCAGAACGCCAGCGGCAGGCCGTCGCCTGTGCAGGTGACGATCTATGAACTGAAGTCCGCCAGCATCTTCGAATCGCGTGATTTCTTTACTTTGCAGGGTGACGCGCACGCGGCGCTGGGCGCGGAATTGCTCAACGTCGACCAGGTGATTCTCAAGCCCGGCGAGACCAAGGTGGTGCAGTACCCCGGCAACGCCGAGGCGCGCGTGGTGGGGGTGGTGGCAGCCTATCGCGAACTGGAGCAAAGCAAGTGGCGGCTGCTGGTGCCGCTGCCCGAAGCGCAGAACACCAACATGTACAAGGTCTGGCAATTTTCGCCCAATGAGGAGACGGTGAAAGTCGCGGTCAAGCGCGATGGACTGGAAGAGGTGGATCGCAGCCGATCGTGGTGGCCTTTTTAGACGCAAAGAGAACCGGACATGGTGAGCAGAGATAAAGTGATCTGGTCGGAGGGCATGTTCCTGCGGCCGCAGCATTTCCAGCAATTTGAACGCCACATGCTGCATGCCGCGCAACAGCGTGCGGCGTCGCTACAGGGCTTTTTCTGGGGATTCGGCCAGCTGTCGCTGGACCGCGACGCGCTGGCGATCGGCAAAGTGGCGCTGAGCCAGGCGCAAGGCGTCATGCCCGATGGCACGCCCTTCGATTTCTCGCACCCCGACACGGCGCCCGCGGCGTTCGAAGTGCCAGTGCAAACCCGTGGCGCTCGCGTCATGTTGGCCTTGCCGCGCATGCGCGCGGGCGCCAGCGATGTGATCTACGAGGGTGAAGAAGATACGCTGGCGCGCTATCTGGTGCACGAGGCCGAGGTGGAGGACAGCGGCTCCGTTGCATTGGAACCCGTCTTGATGCAGCTGGGCCGGTTGCGGCTGCGGCTGATGCTGGAGGACGAGCTGACCGATGACTGGATCGGATTGGGCGTGGCGCGAGTCCTGGAGCGACGTTCGGATAACCGGGTGGTATTGGACGAAGCGTATGTGGCGCCGTGGCTGGCCGCGGGCGAGCACCCCGTTCTGCGCGGTTTCGTCGATGAGCTGCAGGGCTTGCTCGACGCCCGCAGCGAGGCGCTCGCTGCACGCCTGTCGCAGCCCGGCCGTGGAGGCGTGTCCGAAGTATCCGACTTCATGCTGCTGGAGACCGTCAATCGCTACATGGGATCCATCTGGCATGCGCGGCAAAGTCCCTCATTGCATCCGGAGAGGTTATTCCACGATTGGCTGATGCTGGCCTGCGACCTCGCTACCTTTACTGCGGTCACGCGGCGGCCAGGTGTGTTGCCCGGGTATGCGCATGACGATCTGCAGGGCAGCTTTACGCCCTTGATGAACGAGCTGCGCCGATCGCTGTCGGCGGTGCTGGAGCAGCGCGCCTTGCAGATTCCCCTGCAGGACCGGGGCCAGGGCGTGCGCGTGGCGCAGGTCCAGGATGCGGAGCTGTTGCAGTCGGCTGGCTTCGTGCTGGCGGTGCATGCGGACCTGGCGGTGGAGACGGTACGCGCGCGCTTTCCGGCGCAGGTCAAGATCGGGCCCGTGGAACGCATCCGGGATCTGGTGCACCTGCAATTGCCCGGCGTTGCGGTCCGCGCGCTGCCGGTGGCGCCGCGGCAGATTCCCTACAGCGCAGGACACGTTTACTTTGAATTGGATAAGAGCGGCGAATTCTGGAAGCAGCTGGAGCGCACCGGTGCGCTCGCGTTGCATCTGGCGGGCGATTTCCCCGGGCTGACGATGGAGTTCTGGGCGCTGCGCGATTGAGCGCGGCCAACCAGGCGGAGACAATTATGCATGCTTCGGATCACACGCTGGCCGGGCCTCCGGGCGGCATGGGCGAAGGCGCCGCCGGTTCGGCGGGCAGGCTGCGTCCTCACGATTACGTCATCAGCGGTACCAATCCGCTGGTGGCCGCGGCAAACCCGCTGCTGGACCTGATTCCGCAGATCCGCGCCACGGCGACCCACCCGTCGCCCGCGATGCTGCGCGAGCATCTGTTGGACGAGGTGCGTCAGTTCGAACTGCGCGCGCAGCAGGCTGGCATATCGAACGAGACCATACTCGGTGCGCGCTATTGCCTGTGCACGGCGCTGGACGAAGCCGCCGCGCTCACACCTTGGGGCGGCGGTGGCGTGTGGTCCGCGCACAGCCTGCTCGTCACCTTCCACAACGAGACCTGGGGCGGGGAGAAATTTTTCCAGCTGCTGGCCAAGCTGTCGCAGAATCCGGGGCAGCATCTGGACCTGTTGGAACTGTTGTACTACTGCCTGCTGTTGGGCTTTGAAGGCCGTTACCGCGTGATCGACAACGGCCGCTCTCAACTGGAAACGTTGCGCCAGCGGCTGCTCAGGATCTTGCGCGGCGCGCGCGGCGATTATCCCTTGGCGCTGTCGCCCCATTGGCGCGACGAACCGGCGCAGACGCCGTTGCGCAGGCTGCCGGTGCCGCTGTGGGTGTTCGGCGCGCTGGCCGCCGTCCTGGCGCTGGCGCTGTATTGGGGTTTGGGCTGGCGCCTGGGCGGCCAATCCGACGAGGTATTCGCGTCCATCGCAAAACTCCGGCCGCCCACCGTGCAGATCGCGCCGACCGCAGCCAAGCGGCCGGCGCCCGCGCCTCGGCTGGCTGTGTTCCTGGCGCCGGAAATCCGGGACCAACTGGTCAGCGTGCGCGACGAGGTTGACCGCAGCGTGGTGGTGCTGCGCGGGGACGGTGTGTTCGAGTCGGGCGCCAGCTCCGTGCGCGACCAATACCTGCCGGTGCTGTCACGCGTTGCCGACGCTTTGCGTGAGACCCAGGGCAGCATCCTGGTGCGCGGCTATACCGATAACACGCCGATGCGCAGCGCACGTTTCCCGTCGAATTGGCATCTGTCACAGGCGCGTGCGGACGCTGTCAAGGACATGCTGGAGCAACGCCTGGGGCAGACCGCGAGGGTGCGGGCAGAGGGCCGCGGCGACGCCGATCCGGTCGCGCCCAACGATACGGCCGCAGGTCGCGCGCTGAACCGGAGAGTGGAGATTACGGTGCTCGTGCCGCCGGTGGCTCACGAGCAGGGAGGACAGGAATGATCTACAGGCTGTTCGGATGGTTTTTCAGCCGCCGCGTGTGGAACTTCCTGGGCCTGGTGGCCCTGGCGGTGCTGATCTGGATTGCTGGCCCGCTGATCGCGATAGGCACGGTGCGTCCGCTGGAAAGCGAGACGGTGCGCATTGCGGTGATCGTGGCGATGTTCGCGATCTGGCTGCTGCGGCTCTTGTGGCGCAAGTGGCGCGAAGGGCGCTTGAATGCGCAGCTACTGAGTCAGCTGCGCCGTCCGAAGCCGAAAGCGGACAAGCCGCTGGACGAGGCTGCCGGCAATGACGAGATCCGCCAGTTGGAGGCACGATTCCACGAGGCGGTGGAACTGCTGCGCAAGACCCGCTTCGAAAACCGGGGCAAACGCGGCGCGTTGGACCGGTTTTCCAAGCAATACCTGTATCAGCTGCCTTGGTACGTGATCATTGGCGCGCCGGGCGCGGGCAAGACCACCGCGCTCGTCAATTCGGGACTCAATTTCCCGTTGGCGGAGCGCTATGGCAAGGTTGCCTTGCGTGGGGTGGGCGGCACGCGCAATTGCGATTGGTGGTTTACGGATGATGCCGTGCTGCTGGACACTGCGGGACGCTACACCACGCACGAAAGCGATCCGACTGGCGACGAAGAAGAATGGCGCGGCTTTCTCGGCCTGCTGTCCAAGTATCGCGGCCGGCAGCCCATCAATGGAGCGATGCTTACCGTCAGCGTCGAGGACCTGCTGTCGGCGTCCGACGCGGAACGGGCGCAGCACGCCGCGGTATTGCGGCGCCGGCTGCAGGAACTGCGCGAGCAGCTGGGCATCGCGTTTCCGGTCTATGTGCTGGTGACAAAGACCGACCTGCTGTCGGGCTTCGAAGAATACTTTGCGTCGTTCACGCGCGAAGAGCTGGCGCAGATCTGGGGCTTTACGCTGCCGTATGCGCGGGCGCAGGATCCGGGCTTTGATCTGTACGAGGCCTTTCATGAAGAATATGCCTTGTTGCAGCGGCGTCTGGACGACGCCTTGCCCGAGGTGGTGGCCGCGGAACCCGATCCGGCGAGGCGCGCGCTCGCCTACATGTTGCCGCAGCAGTTTGCCGGCCTGCAGGCCATCCTTGGCCACTTCCTGAGCGATGTGTTTGCCACCTCGAAGTTCGAGGCGCGCGTCATTCCTCGCGGGGTCTACTTCACCAGCGGCACGCAGGGCGGAGAGACCTTCGACCAGGTGACCGGCCACTTGAAGCGCTATCTGCGCATAGACGGCGGCGCCGCGCCCGCGGTCAGCGTTCCGGGGGAAGGAGAGGGCCGCAGCTACTTCCTGAAAAACCTGCTGCAGGACGTCATCTTTCGCGAAGCGGGCCTGGCGAGTCGCAACCTGCGCTGGGAGCGCCGCTACCGGCAGCTGCATTGGGCCGGCTACGGCCTGGTAACTGCGGCCTTCGTTGCCTTGATCGCGGGTTGGGCGATGAGCTATCGCAATAACGCCGACTATGTGGAAGAAGTGGCGCGCCGCGTGCCGGCCGTGGAAAAGCTGAGCCGCGATATCAAGATCACGCGCACAGGGGACCTGCTTGGCCTGATGCCCTTCCTGGACAGCCTGTGGTATCTGCCGCAGCATGAGGGCTTCGATATCGATAATCCGCCGCTAAGCTATCGCTATGGGCTCTACCAGGGCATGAAGCTCAAGGCGGCCGCACAGGGCGTGTATGGCAATACGCTGGACCAGGTGCTGCTGCCGCAAGTGGCGCGGCGCGTCGAGACCGCGCTTCGCGACGCTTCGGCCAGCGACCTCGAGTATTCCTACGAGGCACTGCGTGCCTATCTCATGCTGTACGAGGCCGACCGATACGATGCGGAGTTCATGCATGCGTGGCTGCTGTCGGACATGCAGGCCACCCTGCCCGAAGGCTACACACGGCGCCAGTATGAGCAGTTGTCGCTGCATTTGCGCAACCTGACGCAGAGCCACGTGCTGGCTTCGCCCTTTCCCAAGGATGATGCGTTGGTGGCGCAGGCGCGCGAGAAGCTGGCGCGCTATACCCTTGCCCAACGCGCCTATAGCCGCTTGCGCCGCACTCTGGCCAATGCGGATGCGGTGCCCGAGAACACGGTGGTCACGCTGGGCGGCGCCCAGGCGAGCGCCGTGTTCGTGCGCAAGAGCGGCAAGCCGCTGAGCCAGGGAATCCCGGCGCTCTACAGCTATCGCGGCTACTGGGATGTGTTCAACAAGCGTGTGACCGGCGTGGCCGAGGTGCTGCGGTCGGACGATGCATGGATATTGAATATCCCGTTGCGCGGCCCGCTGGACCAGGGCGCGCAACGCCAGCTGGTGGCCGATATCAAGCGGCTGTACATGAACGACTACGTTGCGCAATGGGACGGCTACCTGAATGACCTGCAGCTTGCGCCAAGCAAGTCCCTGCTGCAGAACATCCAGATGGCGCGGACCTTGTCAGCGCCGGAATCACCTTTGGTGCAGCTGGTGCGCGGCGTCGCTCGCGAAACCTCCTTGCTGCGCGATACCGGCAAGGATGACCGGTCGCTGGTGGACCAGGCGCGAGACCGCGTCAGCAGCACGCGCGAGGCGCTGGAACAGATGTTCGGACCCACGGGACCGGGCGCGGCGTTGCGGGCCGACGCATCCGACGAGAAGCTGGAGCGCATCGTGGACCAGCACTTCGAGCCATATCGCCGTTTGGCGCAGGGCGAGGGCGGATCGGGCGGCACCTCCACGCCGATCGCCGCCACCACGGGACTCATTAACGAGCTCTATACCTACCTGACGGCGGCGGACGCGGCCCTGCGCAGCGGCAGCCCCGCACCCAGCTCGGATGCGGTGACCAAGCTGCGCGCCGAGGCGGGACGCTTGCCGGGGCCCTTGCGCGACGTGCTCAACTCGCTGTCCGTGAACGCGTCCGGCGAAGTGTCCGACGTCGCCCGGGCACGCATGGGCGAGACCGTATCCGCCACCATCGGCATGTTCTGCGGTCAGTCCGTGGCGGGACGCTATCCGTTCTCCAGCCGGTCCGCGCGGGACGTGGCGCCTAACGATATGGCCCGGCTGTTCGGCCCCAATGGTCTGATGGACGATTTCTTCCAGAAGAACCTCGCAAACCAGATCGACGTGTCTGGCCAGCGCTGGCGCTTCAAGCCCGGCATAGACGGCAAGTCGGGAGAAAACTCCACCACGCTGGACGCCTTCCAGCGCGCGGGCGTCATCCGCGACGTGTACTTCATGGCGGGCAACCCCATGCCGTCGTACCGGGTGGCCATCAGGCCGGTGGAAATGGACGCGGGCATTACCCAATTCGTGATGGACGTAGACGGACAGGCCGTGCGATATGCGCACGGCCCCCAGGTGGCGACCACGGTGCAATGGCCCGGCCCGCGCGGCAGCAACCAGGTGCGCATCGAACTCACGCCGCAAGAAGGCGCCGCAGGCATGACCACGTCCGGCCCCTGGGCGTTGAACCGCATGCTGGACCGCGCCCAACTGCGGCGCGGGCCGACACCGGAAGTCACGCTGGCCACCTTCGACCTGGGCGGACGCAAGGTGGTGCTGGAAATTACCGCCAGCAGCGTCAAGAGCCCCTTTCATCTGGCCGAGATGCAGGCCTTTGCCTGCCCGGGCGCGTCGTGAACAGGACATGGACATGGAGCTAGGATTGGAGCGTGGGCGTGTGGGCTGGTACGGCAAGATTCCGGCGGCGGGCGACTTCGTGCACCGCCGCCTGCCGCGCGAACTGATCACGTGGTGGGACCGCTGGCTGCAGTTCGGGCTGGCGGCGCTGAAGCAGGCGCCGGACGTCAACGCCGCGCGCGGCTTCGCGTCGGCGCCCATCTGGAATTTCGCGATTCCAGCCGGTCCCGGCGCGGGCGTTGCGCAGTTGGGCTGCATCACGCCCAGCCGCGACCGCGTAGGCCGAGGTTATCCCCTGTGCGTGGTCATGGCCCTGCCGCCCGCGCAATACCACAGCAGCATCCTGGACGGCGCCAGCGACTACTACCGGCAAGTGGGCACCAGCATGCTGGCGGCGGTGCGCCATGGGTGCCCGGCGGAACAGTTCGACCGCAGCCTCCAGCAAGTGCGTACGCCCGCAGTGGCGCCAGGCGCGCCCGCACCACGCGGAGGCAACGACATCATGGACATCCTGAGCGCTGGCCGGGAGCAGGATTCCGTGCCACTGGCGCGCCGCGCGCTGGGCGCCTGGCCTGATCTGCCTTTCTGCTTCAACCCCAGTTCGCACACCAGTTACTGGTGGACCAATCAGGCGGACGGCGCAGCCTTGCAGACCTATGTCCACGGCGGGGCGCTGAACGCCACGCTGTTCGCCAGGTTGTTCTCTTCCTTGCCTACCTGGCATCCCTGAAGCCGCCGGAGGAACGCGCATGCTTCGAACTTCCGCTGTGCCGCCAGAGCCGGGCCTGGCCCGCTCGCCAGCCGCCATGGATGCGGCCCGCCTGGACGAAATCCTGCGCCTGCCGCCCGGGCCACGGCGCGAAGAGAAGATCCTGCGGGTGATGGCCGACCTGACCTTGTCCCTGGCAGCCTGGCACGGGGCCGGCCGGACGCACGGCGGCATATGCCCCGATGCCGTGGTCGATGACACGCACGGATCCGCCAACCTGCGGCCGCCGGCGGCAGCGCCCGATGATGAAGACGCCATCCGGCACCCTGGTTACGCCGCATTCGAGCAGTACACGGATGATCCAGCCTATGCCTGCGGCCCATGGACCGACGTGTATGGATTGGCTGCGCTGACGTATTTCCTGGCGACCGGGTCGGCTCCGCCTGACGCGCTGGCACGCCGCGTGCGCGACGACTACCTGCCGTTGGGCGTATGGGAACCGGGTGCCTATGGTCAGCAGTTCTGTGCTGCGGTCGACGACGGGCTGGCGATGGCGGCACAGGCGCGGCCGCAGACGGTGGCAGAACTGGCGGCGGCAATGGGAGCGTCTTTGCCGCCCGCGGAGGAGTCAGGCCAGGAGTCGGACATGGCCATGCCTACCCTGATAGCGGACGCGCGCGCGGACGAGCCTGCCGCTATGCCACCGCCCGCCGTGCGCCTGACGGCAATGCGGTCGGAACATCCGGCGCGGGCGCGGCGCGTCCTGCCTCTGGCCTTGGCGGTCGTCCTTTTGCTTGCAGCGGGCACGTATGCCTGGCTGAAGCCGGCCCAGGCGCCCGTCGAACTGGCTGGCTCGCCGCAGGCGCAGGCCCGGCCGGAACCTCAGCCTGAACCTCAAGCCCCGGCCCAACCACAGCCGCCGTCCCCCCCGCAGCCCGCGCCGCAGACCGCCCCAGCCCCCGCCGCGGTCGAGCCGGATCCGCCGCCGCAATCAGTCTCCGTCCAACCGGGTGCGCTGCCTGACGAACCAAAACCAGCGACCACCACCGAGCCGCAGGCTGGCGTGGCTCCTGCGGCGTCGGAACCGCCCGCGCCCGCGACCCAGCCGCCACCCCCCGCCGCACCGGTATTGGTGCGTGTGGCGGTGCGTCCCTGGGGCGAGGTGTTGGTCAATGGCCGTTCGCGCGGTGTGAGTCCGCCCTTGCGCGAACTGTCGCTGGCGCCGGGCCGCTATCAGGTGATCGTGCGCAATGCGTCGGCGGGAGACCATCGCATGACGTTGACCGTGGCGCCGGGCCGGCCGGCATCCATCACGCATGAATTCAACTGAGGGACGAGATATCTCGCCCGTATGCGGTTCATGGGTGACGGCGCGGATCGCGGCGGCCGGTCAGGGCAGGGTGGATTCGCCCTTGAGCAGGTCGTCCAGCGTTTCGCGCTGGCGCACAACGTAGTATTTGTCGCCGTCGACCATGGCTTCGGCCGCGCGCGGGCGCGCGTTGTAGTTACTGGCCATGGCCATGCTGTACGCGCCCGCGGATTCCACGGCCAGCAGGTCGCCTTGCTCGATGACCAGCTTGCGTTGCCTGGCGAGCCAGTCGGCGCTTTCGCAGACCGGGCCGACGATGTCGTAGACGGTGTCCTCGCCCGCCCTCGGATGCACGGGGCGCACGCCGTGAAAGGCCTCGTACAGCGCGGGGCGCAGCAGGTCGTTCATGGCGGCGTCGACAACGGCGAAGTTGCGCGCTTCCGAGTGCTTCAGGTATTGGACCCGGGTGAGCAGCACGCCGGCATTGCCCACAAGCGAACGGCCGGGTTCCAGCACCAGGTGCAGATGGCCGAAGCCGCGCGCGTTCAGGCGTTCGAATACGCGGTCCAGCAGGGCCTGGGGCGACGGAGGGATTTCGTCGGTGTAGCGGATGCCCAGGCCGCCGCCCAGGTCCAGGTGCGCGATCCGGATGCCTTCCTGATCCAGTCTTTCGATCAGGTCCAGCAGCTTTTCCAGCGCGTCGAAATAGGGACTGATGTCGGTAAGTTGCGAACCGATGTGGCAGTCCACGCCTACGATTTCCAGGCCTGGCAGCGATTGGGCGCTGCGGTAGACGTCCAGCGCCGACCCGATGGCGATGCCGAACTTGTTTTCCTTCAAGCCGGTGGAAATGTAGGGATGCGTCTGCGCATCCACGTCCGGGTTGACCCGTAGCGAGACGGGCGCGCGCAGGCCCATCCCATGCGCGATTTCCGACAGCCGGCGCAATTCGGCTTCGGATTCGACGTTGAAGCACTTGACCTTGGCCGCGAGCGCGTCGCGCATTTCCCAGGCCTGCTTGCCCACGCCGGAAAACACGATCCGGGACGGGTCCGCGCCGGCCGCCAGGGCGCGCTTGAGCTCGCCGCCGGAAACAATGTCGAAACCCGCGCCCAGCCGCGCGAATTCCTTCAGGACGGCCAGGTTGGAATTGGCCTTCATGCCGTAGCAGACCAGCACGGGGTGCTCGCCGACGGCGTTGCGGTAGGATTCCCAGGCGGCCCTGAGCGCGGCGCGCGAATATACGTACAGCGGGGTGCCGAGCTTTTCGGCCAGGTGATCCAGCGGCACGTCCTCGGCGTACAGGACATTGTTGCGGAACTGGAAGTACGGATGGCCGGCCAGTTCAGGCTGCGCGGGGAATCGGGAAGTCATGGAAGCGAGGGCGTCGGCGGGATGACCGTCGGCTGCGATTGCTGCTGCGTGCGCGCGGGCGGCTTGCCGTCAGGCGTCGGCAAGTACAAGGGACCCTTGTACCCGCAGGCCGCAACCATGCCGGTCGCCATCAGCGTGGCTACAATGCGAAGGACCATGCGGCGAAATGCCAAGTGGAACACTGGGAACTCCTAATTCTTGCAGGCTCGATTATGACCGAAACCGAATTTCTTGCGTTGATCGACCAGGTGCTGAACAGCATCGAAAGCCAGGCCGATGACTGGGCGGCTTCGCTCGACGTCGATGTCGAAACCAGCCGCAGCGGCAATGTGCTGACAATGGTTTTCGAAGACAACACCCATGTGGTGGTGAATAGCCAGGCCGCCATGCAGGAGCTGTGGGTCGCGGCGCGCAGCGGCGGCTTTCACTACCGCTACGATGGCCAGCACTGGAACGATACCCGAGGCGGCCCACAGCTGCCGGACGCCTTGTCTCAGATCTGCTCCGCAGCAGCTGGCGTTCCCGTGACCATACGCCTGTAAAAGGGCAGGCCACGGCGCAAAAAAAGGCCGGCCCATCGGGCCGGCCTTGTCATTTGCGCGTCAGAACGGAATTTTCTGGGACCAGGGCGTGTTGCTTTGCGTGCCCACGCCCGGCGCCACCTTGATCTTGGTTTCCTCGCTGATGCTGCCGTTCAGGCCATTGAGGAATTCGCCCAGCGTGTCGGCCTCGGGCAGGCCCAGGCGGGCCACGGCTTGCCCGGGCGGGAATTCGGAGAAGTAGAACTCGCCGTTTTCCACGAGAAGGCCGTCGGGACGGGGGCGCGGCTTTTCCTCGGGCACGCCCTTGAGGACCGTCTGCATGTAGTCGACCCAGATCGGCATGGCGACGCCGCCGCCGGTTTCACGCGAACCCAGCGATTTCGGCTGGTCAAAACCCAGCCATGCGGTGGCGACCAGCGACGGGGTGTAGCCCGAGAACCAGGCATCGACGGATTCGTTGGTGGTGCCGGTCTTGCCGGCGATGTCGTTGCGCTTGAGCAGGACGCGCGCGCGCGCCGCAGTGCCGTAGGTGGCCACGCCGCGCAGGATGTCGTCCATGACCCAGGCGGTGCGCGGGTCGATGGCGCGGGCCGCGGCGTCGCCGGCAACGACCGGCTTGGACTGCATGATGACCTTGCCGCTGCTGTCGGTGACGCGGTCGATCAGGTAAGGCGTGACACGGTAACCGCCGTTGGCGAACACCGAGAACGCGCCGGCCAGTTGCAGAGGCGTTACCGAGCCCGCGCCCAGCGCCAGCGGCAGCACGGCGGGCTGGCGGGCCTTGTCGAAGCCGAAGCGGGTCAGGTAGTCCTGCGCGTACTGCGGGCCGATCGCCTGCAGGATACGGATCGACACCATGTTCTTGGATTTGTACAGACCCTGGCGCAGCGTCAGCATGGGTTCGTACTGGTTGCCGTAGTTCTTGGGATTCCAGGCCTTGGAACCGGTCTGCGCGGCCGTCAGCTCGAAGGGCTGGTCGGAAATCTGCGTGCCCGGGGTCAGGCCGCGCTCCAGCGAAGCCGCATAGATGAAGGGCTTGATGTTCGAACCGGGCTGGCGCCAGGCCTGCGTGACGCGGTTGAAGTTGCCTCGGTAGAAATCGAAGCCGCCCACCATGGCGCGAATGGCGCCATCTTGCGGCGACAGCGCCACGAAGGCCGCCTGCACCGAGGGCAGGTTGATGATCTCCCAGTTATCGCCGAACTTGCGGATGTAGACGACGGAGCCGCGCTTGATGCGCTGTTCGGGCTTGGCCTTGTCGTTGAGCGCACGCGCCACGACGCCCAGCACCTTCTTGTCCGTGACGGTGATGATCTCCCGCGAGCTGCGAGCCAGCTTCACTTCGGTGGGGCTGGCCGACAGCACCAGCGCCGTCAGCAGGTCGCCGCTGTCGCTGAACTTGTCGAACACGCCGTCCAGGAATTCGTCGAGTGCTTGCGGATTGTTCTCGGTGCCCGGGGGCAGGTCCAGCTGTTCTTCAGGGCCGGGGTAGGGGGCGCGGCGCGTGTATTCGAGCACGCCTTCGCGCACGGCGCGGTAGGCCGCTTCCTGGTCCTTGGACTGCACGGTGGTATAGATATTGATGCCGCGCGAATAGACGTTGTCCTGGTACACGTTGAACAGCAACTGGCGCGCCAGTTCCGCCACGTATTCGCCATGGATGGAATAGCCGCCGGCGGGCGTGCCCTCCGCGGACTTCATGACGATGGGCTGGGCCAGCGCCTGCTGGTATTCAGGCTCGGTCAGGTAGCCCAGCGAGTGCATGCGGCCCAGCACATAGCGCTGGCGCAGCTCGGCGCGCGGACGGTTGGCGATCGGGTTGAAGCGCGACGGCGCCTTGGGGATGCCGGCAAGCATGGCGGCTTCCGCGGGCGTGACTTCGGACAGGGGCTTGCCGAAGTAGGTACGCGAGGCGGCCGCGAAACCATAGGCGCGGTGGCCCAGGTAGATCTGGTTCATGTAGAGCTCGAGGATCTGGTCCTTGGTGAGCTCGGATTCGATCTTGAAGGTCAGCAGCAGCTCGTAGAACTTGCGCGAATAGGTCTTCTCGGACGACAGGTAGAAATTGCGCGCCACCTGCATCGTGATCGTGCTGGCGCCTTGCGACTTCGACATGCTGACCAGGTTGGTCAGGCCCGCCCGCACCACGCCCATCCAGTCGATCCCGCCGTGCTGGTAGAAGCGGTCGTCCTCTGCCGCGAGGACCGCGGATTTCATGACGTCCGGGATCTCGTTGAAGCGCAGCACATTGCGGCGTTCTTCGCCGAATTCGCCGATCAGGACGCGATCCGCCGTATAGACGCGCAGTGGCACCCGCGGGCGGTAATCCGTCATGGCGTTCAGGTCTGGCAGGTTGGGCCAGGCCAGCGCCAACGCCATCCCGGCCAGCAGTACGCCGCACAGGAAGAGGCCGGCGAAAAAAATGCCGGTCTTTACGAAGAATCGCAGTATCGGGGAACCGCTCTTGGCGGGCTTGTCTTTCTTGGAGGAATTCTGGGGCTTGCTCATCGCGGCGATTTTACGGGTATCTCCGGGTCCGTCCCGGCACGGGGAACCGGTTTCTGTAACAAAATCGTTCAGTGTGGTACGCGGGCAACTGGCGGCTGATGTGATAATGCCGTCATGAACTTTTCCGCTAACTCATGTCCGGAGGCTGACCCGGACCCGGCGTCCTCCGGCGAGACGCCCGAAAACCCGCCTTGCGCGATCGAGTGCACAGGCAAGGCCGCCACGCTGCCGCATGACCTGCCGGTTTTCCTGGTCGGGATGATGGGCGCGGGCAAGACGACCATAGGGCGTGGCCTGGCGCGTGCGCTGGGGCGCGAGTTTATGGACTTGGATCATGAGCTCGAGGCGCGTTGCGGCGTGCGGGTGCCGGTAATCTTCGAAATCGAGGGCGAAGCCGGGTTTCGTCGCCGGGAATCTGCCGCCTTGGAAGAGTGTACCCAACGGCGCAACATAATTCTCGCCACCGGCGGCGGAGCGATCCTGGCACCCGAAAACCGCCAGCGCCTGCGCGAGCGTGGCATCGTGGTCTACCTGCGGGCCAGCGTGGACGAATTGTTCCGGCGCACCTGCCGCGACCGCAACCGTCCCCTGTTGGCCACCGCCGATCCGCGCGGCACGCTGCGCGAACTCATGACCCTGCGGGAACCCCTCTATAAGGAAGTGGCCGACCTGGTGGTGGAAACGGGCGCCATGCCCATACACACCCTGGTCAAGGCGCTGCTGCCGCAACTGCAAGCCTTCGAGAAGCGCATATGAACGTTGTACACGTCGACACCCCGGGCGGAAGCTATCCGATCAACATCGGTCCCGGTCGCCTGGACGCCCTGGACCAGAGCATCCCCGCCGACGCCACCGCGATCGCCGTGGTGACCAATCCGACCGTCGCCGCCCTGTACGGCGAGCGCGCCGAGGCGGCGCTGGCCAGGACAGGCAAGCGAGTGCTGCGGATCGAATTGCCCGATGGCGAGGCCTACAAGGACTGGCAGTCGCTGAACCTGATCTTCGATGCGCTGCTGGGCAACCGCCTGGACCGCCGCTGCGTGCTGGTGGCGCTGGGCGGTGGCGTCATCGGCGACATGACGGGTTTCGCGGCCGCGGTCTATATGCGCGGCGTGCGCTTCCTGCAAGTGCCCACGACCTTGTTGTCGCAGGTCGACTCGTCGGTGGGCGGCAAGACCGCCGTCAATCATCCGCTGGGCAAGAACATGATCGGCGCGTTCTACCAGCCGGTCGCCGTCGAGATCGATACCGACGTGCTGAATACGCTGCCGGCCCGCGAGGTGTCCGCCGGCTTGGCGGAAGTGATCAAGTACGGCCTGATCCTGGACCCGGCCTTCTGGTCCTGGTGCGAGGAAAACGCGCAGAAGCTGCGCGCGCTGGACCCGGACGCCGTCGCCTACGCCATCCGCCGGTCCTGCGAGCTGAAGGCGCAGGTGGTGGGCAAGGACGAGCGCGAATCCGGCTTGCGCGCCATCCTGAACCTGGGCCATACCTTTGGCCACGCCATCGAGTCCGGCCTGGGCTACGGCGCCTGGCTGCACGGCGAAGCGGTGGGTTGCGGCATGGTGCAGGCCGCCGAATTGTCGGCGGACGTTGCCGGCTTTGACCGCGCCGACGTGGAGCGCGTGCGCGCGCTGGTAACCGCCATCGGCTGTCCCGCCGTGGCGCCTGACCTGGGCGCGGACCGCTGGCTGGACCTGATGCAGGTGGACAAAAAGACCGAGGGCGGCTCGATCCGCTACGTGCTCATGCCCCGCATCGGTGAAGCCCTGACGCGGGCAGTCCCCGACGACGCCGTGCGCGCCGTCCTGGCCCGCACCACGCAATAGACACGCTGGAGACGGTGTTGCAGATGAAAGAACTGGCTTCCTATGCATCCCACCCGTCTCAATCGCGCGGGCGGGCCTACGCCGAGCCCCCGCCGGAAAATCGGACGGAATTCCAACGCGACCGCGATCGCATCGTCCATTCCGGCGCGTTCCGGCGCCTGGAATACAAAACCCAGGTCTTCGTGAACCATGAAGGCGACCTGTTCCGCACCCGCCTGACCCATAGCCTGGAAGTCGCCCAGATCGCGCGCACGCTGGCGCGCAGCCTGGGGTTGTCCGAAGACCTGACCGAAGCCATCTCGCTGGCGCACGACCTGGGGCATACGCCGTTCGGCCATGCCGGTCAGGACGAACTCAACGCCTGCATGCGCGAACTCGCGCCCGAGGCGGGCGGCTTCGAGCACAACCTGCAAAGCCTGCGCGTGGTGGATGAACTGGAAGAACGCTATGCGGACTTCAATGGCCTGAACCTGTGCTTTGAAACGCGGGAAGGCATCCTGAAGCATTGCTCGGCTGCGCATGCGCGCCAGCTGGGCGACGTGGGCCAGCGCTTCCTGGACCGCACCCAGCCGTCATTGGAAGCGCAGTTGGCCAACCTGGCCGACGAAGTCGCCTATAACAACCACGACATCGACGATGGCTTGCGTTCGGGCCTGATCACGCTGGATCAGTTGAAGGACGTGTCGATCTTCGAGCGGCATCACGCCCACGTGCTGGAAAGCTATCCCGGCCTGGCACCGCGGCGCGCCGTGGCCGAAACCATACGCCGCATGATCAATACCCTGATCGGCGATCTGACGCGCACGTCGCAGGCGCGCATCCGCGAGTTCGCGCCGGCCACCGCCGATGACGTGCGCCGGGCACCGCCGCTGGCGACGTTTTCGCCCGAGATCCGCCGCGAGGCTGACGAACTGAAGAAATTCCTCTTCGACAACCTGTACCGCCATTACCGCGTGCTGCGCATGACGACCAAGGCGCGACGCATTGTGCGCGAACTGTTCGCCGCCTTCCTGGATGATCCGCGCTTGCTGCCGCCCGACTATCGCAGGCCGGCGTTCAATGAGCAGGCCCGCGCCATCGCCGATTACATCGCTGGCATGACCGACCGCTACGCCATCCGCGAGCACAAGCGTCTGTTCGAGATGGCTTGAGGCGCGCGCCCGCCATGTTGTGCGGGCACGCGCCTTGGACGCGCTGTCTCAGCCGGCCAGAAAGCGCTGCGTCAGTAGCACCCAGTAGGCCGCGCCCACCGGCAGGCTGTGGTCGTTGAAGTCGTAGCCCGGGTTGTGCACCATGCAGGCCCCGTGCCCGCTGTTGAAGCCGTCCGCCGAGCCGTCGCCATTGCCCACCAGCAAGTAGGAGCCGGGCACTTCCTCCAGCATGAAGGCGAAGTCCTCGCTGCCCGTCAGCGCACGGGTCTGGAGCTCCACGTTGTCGGCGCCCACCAGTTCCACTGCTACCCGGCGCGCGAAATCGGTTTCTTCCTGCGTGTTCACCAGCACGGGATAGCCGCGGCCGTAGTCGATGGTCGCCCGCACCTGGTAGCTGGCCGCCTGGCTGTGCACCAGCTCGGTGATGCGCGCCTGCAGCGTGTCGCGCACGCCGCGGTCCAGCGCGCGCACGCTGAGCTTGAGCGTGGCGGTCTGCGGAATCACGTTATTGGCGCGGCCGGCGTTGAACGCGCCGACCGTTATCACCGCCATGTGCAGGGGATCGATATTGCGGGCGACGATGCTCTGCAATCCCAGCACGATGGCCGAGCCGGCCACGACCGGATCGGCTGCGCAATGCGGCATGGCGCCATGCCCGCCCACGCCTTCCAGCACGATGGTGACGTTGTCGGAAGAGGCCATGGCGGCGCCGTCGCGCAGCAGCAGGCGGCCTTGCGGGTGACCCGGCATGTTATGCATGGCGAAGA
The DNA here is from genome assembly GCF_035282245.1 of Achromobacter sp. D10. Classification (NCBI taxonomy): domain Bacteria; kingdom Pseudomonadati; phylum Pseudomonadota; class Betaproteobacteria; order Burkholderiales; family Alcaligenaceae; genus Achromobacter; species Achromobacter sp. D10. The sequence goes on along the minus strand of NZ_JAYJLE010000001.1, from coordinate 471,576 downwards.
TGGCGTCGCAGGGATATTTGCGGAACAGCCCATCTTCCATCATGCGCTTCGCGCCACCCAGGCCTTCCTCGGCGGGCTGGAAGATCAGGTTGAGCGTGCCGTCGAAGTCGCCATGCTTGGCCAGGTGATGCGCGGCCGCCAGCAACATGGCCGTATGGCCGTCATGGCCGCAGGCATGCATCACGCCCTCGTTGCAGCTGGCATGCTCCAGGCCCGTTGCCTCCTGGATGGGCAAGGCGTCCATGTCGGCGCGCAGACCCAGGCGCCTGGCGCCGCTGCCGCGGCGCAGCTGCCCGACCACGCCGGTGCCGCCCAGGCCGCGTTCCACCGCATAACCCCATTGCGTCAGGCATTGCGCCACCAGATCGCTGGTGCGGAACTCCTGGAAGCCAAGCTCGGGATGGCGGTGGATGTCGCGCCGGATCGAGACGAACTCGTCGGCCTGGGCGGTCATGGTCTGCAGGATGGGATGCATGTCGGATCGTTCCTTGAATCGGGTCACTGATTGCCGGCCAGCTTCACGTGGCTGGATATCTCGCGGAAGCGCTCGGTTTCGGCGCGGTACATGGCGTTGGCTTGTTCCGCGCTCATGGGCGCGGAGACTTCGATGTTCTGATGGGCGAGGCTGTCCTTCACCGCGGGATCCTGCATGGCGGTGTTGAGCGCGGCATTCAGGCGCGACACTACGTCTTCCGGCGTGTCGCGCTTGACGAAGTAGCCGGTCCAGGTGGTGAAGTTGAAACCCTTCAGCAGTTGGCCTTCGTTGACCGAGGGCACCGCCTTGAGCGCGGGCAGCTGGCTGCGCTGCGGGTCCAGGCTGGCCAGCAGCTTGATGCGGCCCTGCTCGGCCAACGCCACTTGTTGCTGCGACAGCGGCAGGATGGCCAGGTCGACCTGGCCGCCGCCGATATCCTGCATCAGCGGCGCGCCGCCTTTATAGGGCACGTGCATCATGTTGGCACCGATGGTGCGGGCCATGTGTTCGCCCAGCACGTGGTACAGCGAGCCCACGCCCACGCTGCCGAACGTCAACGGCTGGGACGCCGAGCGCGCTCGCGCCAGCGCGACCAGCTCGTCGGCGCTGTTGGCGGGCAGATCGGCTCGCGCCACGATCACCAGCGGCGCCATGCCTATCATCTGCACCAGGCGGAAGTCTTCGCTCTTGAGCTTCACCGCGGGATTGGCAATGGGCGAAAGAATCAGCTCATTGGGTGATCCCTGGAACAGGTAATAGCCGTCGGCCTTTGCCCCCAGCACCTTCTGTGCGCCCAGCGCGCCGCTGACGCCGCCCAGGTTCTCCACCAGCACGGGCTGGCCAAGCTGCTTGGATACAGGGGTGGCCACGACCCGGGCGATGGAGTCGGACGCGCCGCCGGCCGGGTAGGGCACCATCATCATGACTGGCCGATCGGGATAGTCTGCGGCCCGGGCCCCCTGGCCCAGCAGTGCCGCGCCCAGCGCCAGCGCACAGCCGGCCAGGCGCAGGCTATTGGAAAGCATGCTCACGAATTTCCCCTTGGAATGGATATAGCGTGATCCGCATGCTAGGGACTGGCCTCGCTAGTTGTCTAACGAATTGTTATTCTGGAAGCTAGAAAAAAAACTCATACTTGGATGAGAACTCGGGCATGAACCTCAAACAGCTCGAACATCTGCTGGCGGTGTCCGAGGCAGGCTCGTTCAGCCGAGCGGCCGAACACCTGCATTTGACGCAGTCGGCGCTCAGCCGCAGCATCCGTCTTCTGGAAGAAGACCTGGGGGCGCGGCTGCTGGATCGCATGGGCAAGCGCACGGAGCTGACCCCGCTGGGGCTGACCGTTGCCAGCCGCGCCAGGCGCATCCTGTTTGAATCGGGCGAGTTGCGCCGCAGCGCGGAACTGCTGACACAGGGGGATCGCGGCAGCATCAGCCTCGGCCTGGGATCGGGTCCGGGCGTCATGCTGATGACGCCGCTGCTGGCGCATGTGGCCCAGCGCTATCCGCAGTTGCGGCTGGACGTGATGCGCGGTTCGCTGGAGGCCCATCTGGCGCTGTTGCGCCAGCGGCGCCTGGATGCGCTGATCGTCGATACCCGGGGCATCGTGCCGGCGGCCGATCTGCGCATCGAGCCCACGTCGCAAATGCGGGCCGGGTTCATCTGCCGACGAGGCCACCCGCTGGCCCAACTGGGCAGAGCGGCTCGATTCGCGGAGATCGCCGCGTACCCGCTGGCGTCCACGTTCCTGGCGGCCGACACCGGGCGTATTCTGGTGGAGCATTTCGGCATCGAGGCGGACCCGCAGACCTCGATGCGATTGCGCTGCGACGAAATCGGCAGCCTGCTTGAAGCGGTGCGCGTGTCGGACGCGGTGTTCCTGGGCATCGTGGGCGCGGCGCGCCTGGGCATTGCCGCAGGCGAGCTGACCGAACTGGCCACGGATCCGCCGCTGCGCAGTCACGCGCTATTTGCCATGGTGACCTTGACGGGCCGCACCGAGGCTCCCGCGATGGCCTTGGTGCGCGAATTCGTGGCGCAGCGCCTGCGCGATTGATCGCGGTTCAGCGATGCTTGCGGTAGGGCTCGTCCTCGGGCACGAAGGTGGCTTCCGCAAGCGCGTCCCGGGTCCATTCCTGCATGGCGGGCAACGCCAGCACCGCGTCCATGTAGTCGCGCACGGGGCCCGCGGCCGCAATGCCATAAGTGGTAAAGCGCGAGACCACCGGCGCGAAGAACGCGTCGGCGATCGAGAACCTGCCGAACAGAAACGGGCCGCCCTGGCCGAACTCTGCGCGCGTGTCGTGCCAGATGGCTTGCAGGCGCGAGATGTCCTGTTGCGCGGCCTCGGGAAGCGCAATGCCGGGCAGTTGCGCCTCGACATTCATGGGCAGCGCCTGGCGCATCGCGCCGAAGCCGCTGTGCATCTGCGCGGCGAGCGAGCGCGCGCGGGCGCGAGCCTTGGGGTCTTGCGGCCACAGCCCGGCTTCGGGATGGCTTTCGGCCAGGTACTCGCAGATCGCCAGCGAATCCCAGACGGCGAAGTCGCCGTCCAGCAGCACCGGCACCAGACCCGCGGGCGACACCGCGCTTACGCGGCGCGAGAATTCCTCGGTAAAGAAGCCGAGCTTCTGCTCCGTGAACGGAATGCCCGTCGCGCGCAAGGCGATCCACGGGCGCAGGGACCACGACGAGTAGTTCTTGTTGCCGATGATCAAGGTGTACATATCACGCGCCTTATAGCCGTTGATGTGATGGTTTACGCGTCGGGATTGCGGCGCAGCAGCTTGCCCAGGTAATGCCCGGTGTGGCTGGCGGAGGTCCCGGCCACGTCTTCCGGCGTGCCCTGCGCGACCACGCGGCCGCCGCCGTCGCCGCCTTCCGGGCCCATGTCGACCACCCAGTCCGCCGTCTTGATGACGTCCAGGTTGTGTTCGATGATGAGCACGGTATTGCCGCTGTCGACCAGCTGGTTCAGGACTTGCAGCAGCAGCTCGATGTCGCGGAAATGCAGTCCTGTGGTGGGCTCGTCCAGGATGTAGAGCGTGCGGCCCGTGCTGCGCCGCGACAGTTCCTGCGACAGCTTCACGCGCTGCGCCTCGCCGCCCGACAGGGTGGTCGCGCTTTGGCCCAGCCGGATATAGGACAGGCCCACGTCGATCAGCGTATGCAGCTTGCGCGCGATGGCCGGCACGGACTCGAAGTATTCCAGCGCCTGCTCCACCGTCAGGTCCAGCACTTCGCTGATGTTGCGGCCGCGGTAGCGGATTTCCAGCGTTTCGCGGTTGTAGCGCTTGCCGTGGCAGACGTCGCAAGGCACGTACATGTCGGGCAGGAAGTGCATTTCGACCTTGACCACGCCGTCGCCCTGGCAGGCTTCGCAGCGTCCACCCTTGACGTTGAAACTGAAGCGTCCAGGATCGTAGCCGCGGGTGCGCGCTTCCGGCACGCCCGCGAAGAGTTCGCGGATGGGCGTAAACAGCCCCGTGTAGGTGGCTGGGTTGCTGCGCGGCGTGCGGCCGATGGGGCTCTGGTCCACGCTGATGATCTTGTCGAAGTTCTCCAGCCCCTGCATCGACACATAGGGGGCGGGTTCGCTTTGCGCATGATGCAATTGGCGTGACACCGCCACCGCCAGCGTGTCGTTCACCAGGGTGGATTTGCCCGATCCGGACACGCCGGTCACGCACACCAGGCGACCCGACGGGATGCGCAGGTCCACGTGCTTCAGGTTGTTGCCGCTGGCGCCCGTCAGGGTCAGCCAGGACAGTTCGTCGGTGACGGGACGGCGTTTCGGGATGGCGATGGCGCGAGCGCCGCTCAAGTACTGGCCGGTCAGCGAATTTGGATCGCGCTGCACGGTTTCCGGGTCGCCTTGCGCCACCACCTGGCCGCCATGCTCGCCCGCGCCCGGTCCCATGTCCACGACCCAGTCGGCCATGCGGATCATGTCTTCGTCATGCTCGACGACGATGACGCTATTGCCGAGGTCGCGCAGATGCTGCAGGGTGCCGATCAGGCGGTCGTTGTCGCGCTGGTGCAAGCCGATGGACGGCTCGTCCAGCACGTACATCACGCCGGTCAGGCCGGAGCCGATCTGGCTGGCCAGTCGGATGCGTTGCGCCTCGCCGCCCGAGATGGTGTCGGCGCTGCGGTCCAGCGACAGGTAGTTCAGGCCCACGTTATTCAGGAAGCTCAGGCGCGCCTCGATCTCGCGCACGATGCGTTGCGCGATCTCCTGCTTGGCGCCCGTCAGGCTCAAGTCGCGGAACCAGGTCAGGCACGTCGACAGCGGCATGGCCTCGACCTCGTAGATGGCCTGGCCATGGCGCTCGCCGCCGCGCGGATCCTGGCCGATCAGCACGTTGCGGGCCTCGGGCCGCAGACGCGAGCCGCCGCAGTCCGGGCAGGTCTTGATGTTGCGGTACTTGCCGAGCTCTTCGCGCACTGTGGCCGAATCGGTTTCGCGCCAACGGCGTTCCAGGTTCGGAATCACCCCTTCGAATGTATGGCGCTTGACCGTGCTGCGGCCTTTTTCGTTCAGATAGAGGAACGAGATCTCTTCGTCGCCGGAGCCGTAGAGGACCTTGTCGCGCAGTGCTTCGGGCAGTTCCTCGAAAGGGGCCTCGATGTCGAATTCGTAGTGCGCGGCGAGGCTGGTCAGAAGCGAATGGGTGAACGCGTTGCGGCGGTCCCAGCCACGGATGGCGCCGGCCGCCAGGCTAAGTTCCGGGAAGGCGACCACGCGCTTCGGGTCAAAAAAGCCCACCTGGCCGATGCCGTCGCAGCTGGGGCAGGCGCCCATCGGATTATTGAAGCTGAACAGGCGCGGTTCCAGCTCCGGCAGGCTGTGGCTGCACACCGGGCACGCGTAGCGGCTGGAGAAGACCTGTTCGCGTCCGCTGTCCATGTCCAGGGCCAAGGCGCGGCCTTCGGCCAGCTGCAGGGCCGTCTCGAAGCTTTCCGCCAGGCGTTGCTTGCTTTCGGGCTTGATGCGCAGCCGGTCGATCACGACATCGATGTCGTGCTTTTCGGTCTTCTTCAGCGGCGCCATGCCGTCGATTTCGGTCATCTGCCCATCCACGCGCAGGCGTACGTAGCCCTGCGCTTGCAGGCTGGCGCACTCATCCTCGAAGCTGCCTTTTTTGCCGCGCGCGATCGGGGCCAGCACGGCCAGGCGCGTTTCGGGCGTCCAGGACAGCACCGCGTCCACCATCTGGCTGACGCTTTGGGCCTGCAGCGGCAGGCCATGGTCCGGGCAGTAGGGCGTGCCGACCCGCGCATACAGCAGGCGCAGGTAGTCGTGGATTTCGGTGATGGTACCGACGGTGGAGCGGGGGTTGTGCCCCGCCGCCTTCTGCTCGATGGATATGGCCGGAGACAGGCCTTCGATCAGGTCCACGTCCGGCTTGTCCATCAGTTGCAGGAACTGCCGGGCGTAGGCGGACAGGCTTTCGACATAGCGGCGCTGGCCCTCCGCGTACAGCGTGTCGAAGGCGAGCGAGGATTTGCCCGAGCCGGACAAGCCGGTGACGACCACCAATTTGTGGCGCGGCAGGTCCAGCGAGACGTTCTTGAGATTGTGGGTGCGCGCACCCCGAATGCGTATTGTCACGTCTATCGGGCTCTTTTAAGCGGTTTCAAAGGCCAACTTGGTACTATAGCGCGCCGAATCCCCCTGCGTTCGGGGCAGTTACTTCAGCCTGGATGGCCCCGGGGGTGGCGCCGCACCGCCAGATCAGACCTTGAGCGTGTGACACCCACGCGCGTGAGCAGCCCTAGTCATCGTTGAAACTTCCGCATGCAGGCAGACAAAAAACTGAAATTGACCCCGTCCGAGCGCCGCGCCAGCGTGGCGCTGGCCGGCCTGTTCGCGGCGCGGATGCTGGGGCTGTTCCTGTTGCTGCCCGTTTTTGCCGTGGCCGCCGCCGGCATGCCGGGCGGGGACGATCCTGCCCGGGTGGGCCTGGCGCTGGGCATGTACGGCCTGACGCAGGCCTTCATGCAGATTCCCTTCGGCCTGGCGTCCGACCGCTGGGGGCGCCGCCCGGTCGTGCTGTTCGGCCTGCTGCTGTTCGTGGCGGGCAGTATCGTCTGTGCGTTGGCGTCCGACGTGTACTGGATCACCATCGGCCGCGCCATCCAGGGCGCGGGCGCCATTTCGGCGGCCGTGACCGCCTGGCTCGCGGACTCCACCCGCGACGAGGTCCGCACCCGGGCCATGGCCATGGTGGGCGGTTCGATCGGCCTGTCCTTCGCCGTCTCGCTGGTGCTGTCGCCCGTGCTGGTCGGCTGGTGGGGCCTGTCCGGCCTGTTCTGGACCATTGCCTGCCTGGGCGTGGTCTGCCTGGCCGTAGCGGGCTGGGTGGTGCCCGTGGTGCCCCTGACCCAGGCGCGGACCATGCAGGCGGCCAAGCCGCGCGAAGTCCTCACCCATAGCGATCTGCTGCGCCTGAATTTCGGCGTGTTCGTCCTGCACCTCATCCAGGTTGCGCTGTTCGTCGTGGTGCCGGCGCTGCTGGCCAAGGTGGGCGGCCTGGATGCCCGCGAACTCTGGAAAGTGTATCTGCCGGTCATCCTGGTGTCTTTTGTGTTGATGGTGCCAGTGGTGTTCATCGCGGAAAAGCGCCGTGCCCATCGCGGCGCCCTGCGCGCCGCTGTTGCCGGGCTGGTGCTGGTGTGCGCCTTGTTGCCCGCCGCGAGCCATGGCTTCTACACCCTGGCCGCCGCCCTCACGGGCTTTTTCGTGGCCTTCAACGTGCTGGAAGCCTTGCAGCCGTCGCTGGTATCCCGCGTGGCGCCGCAGGCTTACAAAGGCCTTGCGCTGGGCTTCTACAACACCGCCCAAGCCGCCGGCCTGTTCGCGGGCGGCGCGCTGGGCGGCTGGCTGGCCGCCCATTCCGGTTCCAGCGCCGTTTTCATGGCGGCAGCCGTGTTGTCGGCGGTCTGGCTGGCCGTGACCTGGGCACTGCGGCCGCTGCCCGAACCGGACCGTCAGGCCTCGCCCCGGGCCGGCTGAAAAATGGCGGATCGTGCCCCGAAAAGCGCGTATCCGCCGCCAAAATCGGCTTGCCGGCATGGACGGCTTTGTCACATCCTGGTTTGGCGCGGCAGGCGCTTTTCGTCGATAATACGCATCAAATCAGGGCTTCACTCAGGGTTCAACCCGGCGTCGCCGGTCATCGTTACGGTGACCGGCGTGTTTCATGAAGCCGGTCTTCAACATCATCGCTTTTAATGTTGTTGCCGGCGCGTCCGCGGCAACGCACACGCAGGCTGTCAACAACAGAGGGACAACGGCATGGCATCGGTTAACAAAGTCATACTCGTGGGCAATCTGGGACGCGACCCAGAAGTCCGCTACAGCCCCGAAGGGGCGGCAATCTGCAATATGTCCATTGCCACCACCTCCACCTGGAAAGACAAGGCTTCGGGCGAACGCCGCGAAGAAACGGAATGGCACCGCGTCGTCATGTACAACCGCCTGGCTGAAATCGCCGGCGAGTACCTGAAGAAGGGCCGCTCGGTCTACATCGAAGGCCGCCTGAAGACGCGCAAGTGGCAAGACAAAGACACCGGCGCTGACCGCTACAGCACCGAAATCGTTGCCGACCAGATGCAAATGCTGGGCGGCCGCGAAGACGGCGGCGGCGGTGGCGCAAGCTTCGGCGGCGGTGGCGGCTACGACGACGCCCCGGCGCGCCAGCCGCAGCAACGCGCTCCGGCCCAACGCCCGGCCCCGCAGCAGCGTCCGGCTCCCGCAGCGGCTCCGGCCAGCAGCGGCGCCAACCTGGCGGATATGGACGACGATATTCCGTTCTGATTCCGCTTCATCGGAAGGTTGCAGTTGAAGGGCCTCTACCCGTTCGGGCAGAGGCCTTTTTCTTGCCTGTTTCCAACCAGAAGCGTGCCGTGGACCTGCTATGCGCGGGGCTTGCAGCGCCCCGGGGCTTACCCAGTATTCAGCGCGCCGTCCACGCGCTGGATTTCGCTGCGATGGACGTTCGCCGCCACCGGGCGCAGAGAATTGAATTATTTTGTTTCATAAAAACCCCTTGCGCTGTCTACCTAGTAGTAGATAAGATTCATCCATCGACGCAGCAAACCAACCACCCGCCGCCGTCGAAACCAGAAATACAGTAGGACCGCTTTTTTTATTTCCCTTCTAGTCTACCTATAAGTAGATAGTTTTTTGAACCGCTACGCAATCGTTATCTGGAGATCAACCATGAAGACCCTCGTATCCGCCCTGATCCTGTCCGCCTCCTTTATTGGCGCCGCCCAAGCCGGCGAACTGGACTATCCGCCCGCCCTGAACACCGAAAGCACGGTGACCCGCGCCCAGGTGCAGCAAGAGCTGGCCCAGGCCCGCGCCAATGGCGAACTGGTGTCTGGCGAAGAAGGCTACGCCGCCACGATCTTTGCCGCTTCGGGCGACAAGAGCCGCGCCCAGGTCCAGAAAGAGCTGGCTGCCGCCCGCGCCCAAGGCCTGACCGACAGTGCCGAACTGGCATACCCGCCCGTGCAAGGCTGAGCTTATTTTTCCTCGGGAATCTATCTATAAGTAGATAGCGCTACCGAAACCCCTGACGCAGCACTCGATCCTTATTGGAGATCAACCATGAAAACCCTCGTATCCGCCCTGATCCTGTCCGCTTCCTTCATCGGCGCCGCCCAAGCCGGCGAGCTGGACTACCCGCCTCCCCTGAACACCGAAAGCACGGTGACCCGCGCCCAGGTGCAGCGAGAGTTGGCCCAGGCCCGCGCCAATGGCGAATTGGTGTCCGGCGAAGAAGGCTACGCCGCCACGATCTTTGCTGCTTCGGGTGACAAGAGCCGCGCCCAGGTCCAGAAAGAACTGGCCGCCGCCCGCGCGCATGGCCTGACCGACAGTGGCGAGCTCGACTACCCGCCCGTGCAAGGCTGAAGCTTATGCCGGCACATGCGGATCCCGGGGGGCGGGGTGATACCCGGCCGGGGTCCGCAAGGGTTTTGGAGCAGTGCAAACACTGCCGGAACCGATGACGAATCAACCTATTAGTAGGTAATATTCAGCCATGGACACTCCTACTTCCAACACCACTCGCGAACAGCTTTTGGCCCATGCCGAGAAGCTGATCCGCACGCGCGGATGCAACGGTTTCAGCTACCGCGACCTGGCTGAGCACGTGGGCGTGAAGACGTCCAGCATCCACTATTACTTTCCGGGCAAGGACGACTTGCTCTACGAGGCTGTCGAAGCCTACAGCGCTCGCGCGCTGGCTGCCGTGCGAGGTATCGATACGTCGCTACCGGCGCAAGAGCAGCTCGACCATTATCTGTCGATGATGGAATCGCGTGCCTGCGGGTCGGGCGAACTCTGCCTGGCGGGCATGCTGGCGGCCGAGGTCAACTCGTTGCCCGAGCGCGTGCGGGGCGCATTGCAGGGATTCTTCCGCGCGCATGAAGCCTGGCTGGCCCGTGTGCTGGCCGAAGGCGCGGCGCAAGGCACGATGAAATTCTCCGGCACGCCCGAGGCAGCGGGCCGCGCGGTGTTCGCGACGGTCCAGGGCTGCATACTGATTGCGCGCCTGTTCCAGCAGCCGGCGGCCTTGTGCGAGGCGATTGGCGCCTTGTACGTGCAATGCGAAAACAAGCAAGGCGGCGCCTGAGCGCTTCCTGTCCAACACGTTTCCACGGCCGCCATGCGCAAGCAGGCGGCCGTTGTCTTTTGCGTGGAGAAATCAGGCGGCGAGCAGCGCCCGCGCCATATCGACGCTGGTGCGCGCCTGGATGCCCAGGTCGCGCATGCGCTGCTGAAATGTTGCCTGCGCGTCTTCGAACCCGGCAACGGGACTCATGCAATCCGTCAGCAGCACCAGCCGCGACAGATCGCGGCCGGGCAGGTGCTCCGCCAGATGTTCGACGGTGGCCTTCACGCAATGGCTGCCGGCCTGACCGGCAATAAGAATGAGTTCGGCGCGGTCCAGCGAATCCAGCAGGCTGCGGTTGAGCTGGCTGCGGGGGTCGTCCGCGTCCGGCACTTCGGCCATCAGCGCGCTGTAGTGCTCGGTCCAGGGGTTCATACCCTTGGGTACTTTGCGCACGATGAACTGGCGTTCGTCTTCCCAGCGGCCGTAGGCGGCGCGCACGTCGGCGTGCACGTTGTGGCCCCATGTGCCGATTTCGCAATGCAGCGGCCACACCATCAGCGTGTAGCGGCCGCGCGCTTCCAGTTCGTCCAGGTAGGACATGGTGCGCGGCAGATCATCTGCGTGGCGCGGCCGGAACTCTCCGGCGCGCAGCTGGGCTGCCGTGATCTGCGTGTACGGAGCCACGGGCTGGCCGTCGCCGGTGGACCAGAAGGTCGGGTGGGCAATGTCCAGGCGGTGGTGCGAGTCCAGCGTGACCGTGATCGACGTGAGGACGGGCGCCGTGGCGTCGATGAAGCGCGCCAGCCGCTGCATGTCGGCGTGCGCGCCAGCCACCGGCAGGGCGGGCGCATGTGTGTGGCCAGTCACGGGATCCTTGGGCAGGTAGGGCTCTGGCAGGTCGCAGAAGTCGTTCTGCGGATCGATGATCAATAGATGATTGGAGCGCGGCATGACGACGTTCGGGGGGGGCGAACCTGAAATATAGAAGGCCATGTCATTCTAGAAAAGTACGAGATGTTCGGCGCGGTCGGGCAATTGACGCAGCAGGGCCCGCCATTGCAGCCAGACTCTGGCCCCCGCTGAAACCGCGAGCACTGCAATAACGATCCACATGTCAGGCTCCCGGATAATTTCGCACGATCGTGCGAAATTAAGATAAAGAATTGCCGGCACAGGCCGGCGCGATAAAAGCGCTACTCGAGGTACTTGAAACTGCGGTAAGTGGAAATCAACCGCTCATAGGCCGCCCGCACTCGCTGGGGGGCCTTGGGGTCCCGCAGGAAGCGGGCGTCGTGCATCAATCCGATCATCAGGCTGTAGACCTCGAATACGAGCTGTTCGGGGTCCGTGTCCGGGCGGACATGCCCGGCTTCAAGCGCCTGGTTGACCGTGCGCAGCATGGCGGCGCGCCAGCGCCGCAGATTGTCTTCCAGTACCGACCGCAACGGGGATTCCACGTCGTCGTATTCGAAGGCGCCCGCCACATAGATGCAGCCGGTCAGCGTCTCGACATTGCTGGCGCGTTCGATCCAAAGCGAGACCAGGGCGTTCAGCCGCGGCAGGCCGCGGGGATATGCCATGGCCGGGGTGAACACGGCTTCGATGAAACGGCGGTCATACTCGTCCAGCACTGCCTGTTGCAAGGCTTCCAGCGAACCCACGCGCGAGAACACGCCGCTTTTGCTGATGCCCAGACGCTTGGCGACCTGGCCGAGCGACAGACTTTCCATGCCTTGCGCCGCGGCCATATCCAGGGCCGCGTCCACAATGGCCGCGAAAGTCAGCTCGCTTTTTTCGGTTTTGGCAGTCATGCCAGAAATTTAGCACGACCGTGCGAAACCACCCAAGCTGATTTTTACGGGGTCGCGCCCCAAAAAAAACCGGACAGCAGGGCTGTCCGGTTGCGTTACTGCGAGATTGGCGTGGTCAGGCCTGGGCGGCCTTGAACTCCAGGCGGTACTTGTGCAGCAGGGGCTCGGTGTAACCGTTGGGCTGGGTCAGGCCTTCGAACACCAGCGCGCAGGCAGCCTTGAACGCCAGCGACGTATCGAAGTTGCCTGCCATGGGGCGGTAGAGCGCGTCGCCCGCGTTCTGGCCGTCGACCACCTTGGCCATGCGCTGGAAGGTTTCCATGACCTGCTCGCGGTTGGTCACGCCATGGCGCAGCCAGTTGGCGATGTGCTGGCTGGAGATGCGCAGGGTGGCGCGGTCTTCCATCAGGCCGACGTTGTGGATGTCCGGCACCTTGGAGCAGCCCACGCCCTGGTCGATCCAGCGCACCACATAGCCCAGAATGCCCTGGACGTTGTTGTCGAGTTCTTGTTGGATGTCCTGGGCAGACCACTTGGACGGGTCGCCAACCGGCACGGTCAGCAGGCCGCCCAACAGTTCGTCGCGCACGCTGTCGAGCCTGGTGCGTTCCAGTTCCTGTTGCACCGCCTGCACGTCGACCTGATGGTAGTGCAGCGCATGCAAGGTCGCCGCGGTAGGCGAAGGCACCCAGGCAGTGTTGGCGCCCGCTTTGGGATGGGCAATCTTCTGTTCGAGCATGGCGGCCATCAGGTCCGGCATGGCCCACATGCCCTTGCCGATCTGCGCGCGGCCGCGCAGGCCCGCGTCCAGGCCGACCAGCACGTTGTTGCGTTCGTAGGCGGTGATCCAGGCGGTGGACTTCATGTCGCCTTTGCGCAGCATGGGGCCTGCTTCCATGCTGGAGTGCATTTCGTCGCCCGTGCGGTCCAGGAAGCCGGTGTTGATGAAGGCAACGCGCGCGGCGGCGGCTTCTATGCACGCCTTCAGATTGATGCTGGTGCGGCGCTCTTCGTCCATGATGCCCATTTTCAGGGTATTGCGCGGCAGCTTGAGCAGGTCTTCGACGCGGTCGAACAGCTCGCTGGCGAAGGCGGCTTCGGCTGGACCGTGCATCTTGGGCTTCACGATGTAGACCGAGCCGGTGCGCGAGTTCAGCTTGTGTTTGCGGTCCTGCAGCGCGGCCAGGCTGGTGACGACGGCGTCCAGGATGCCTTCGGGGATTTCGCGGCCGGCGCTGTCCAGCACGGCAGGGTTGGTCATCAGGTGGCCGACGTTGCGCACGAACATGAGCGAGCGGCCGTGCAGGGTCAGCGGCGATCCATCCGGCTGCGTGTAGTTGCGGTCGGCGTTGAGCTTGCGGGTGAAGGTCTTGCCGTTTTTGGTGACTTCTTCGGTCAGGTCGCCCTTCATCAGGCCGAGCCAGTTGCGGTAGATGTGGACTTTGTCCTCGGCATCCACGGCGGCCACGGAGTCTTCGCAGTCCATGATGGTGGTGAGCGCGGCTTCCACCAGCACGTCCTTGACGCCTGCGGCGTCGGTGGCGCCGATGCTGTGGCTGCGGTCGATCTGGATTTCGAAGTGCAGGCCGTTGTTCTTGAGCAGGATGGCCGACGGTGCGGAGGCGTCGCCTTGATAGCCAACGAACTGCGCGGGTTGCTTGAGCTCGGTGGAGCCGCTGGCCAGCGCCACGCGCAGTTTGCCGTTTTCGACGGTGTAGCCGCGGGCGTCGGCGTGCGAGCCTTGGGCCAGCGGGGCGGCGGTGTCGAGGAAGCTGCGGGCGCGTGCGATGACTGCGGCGCCGCGTTCCGGGTTATAGCCGCGACCCGTATCGCCCGGCGTGGCCGGGACGGCGTCCGTGCCATAGAGCGCGTCATACAGGCTGCCCCAGCGCGCATTGGCGGCGTTCAGCGCGTAGCGCGAGTTGGACATCGGCACGACCAGCTGCGGACCGGCCTGCTGCGAGATCTCGGTGTCGACGTTGTCGGTGGTGGCGCGCACGCTGGCCGGCTGGGGCAGCAGATAGCCGATGCCCTCCAGGAACTTGCGATAGGCGGCCGGGTCGGCGATGGGGCCGGGATGGGCGCGATGCCAGGCGTCGAGCTCGGCCTGCAAGCGGTCGCGCTCGGCCAGCAAGGCGCGATTCTTGGGGGCCAGGTCATCCACCAGGGCCGCAAAGCCTTGCCAGAAGCTTTCGGCATCCAGGCCGGTGCCGGGCAGGGCTTCCTGTTCAATGAATTGATTGAGATTGGCCGCCACTTGCAGGCCGTGGTGCTGGATGCGTTGAGTCATGCGGTTCTCTAGCGGTAAGGGACTGGCCGACGCCGCGCGCCGGGCGTATATCTGGTCCCGACATCATCGTTCGCGCCTGTCGCAATGTCCATATCAAAACCCACTGGTCATACCAGTTTGTGCAGTGCCGTATGCGCACAGCCGTATTTTTTATGGTTTTATATCAGCTACTTACAGGGGTGTGGTGGCGGGGTTCCAATCGGGGCTGCACTTGGTCATACCACTGGTGCGGAGAGTGCATGTACGCGGAAACTGAAGAAAAGCCCCGTCAGGTGGCGGACGAGGTCGCCGAGCGGATCGAGCGCCTGATCCTGGACGGGGTGTTGAAGGCCGGCCAGGCGCTGCCTTCCGAGCGGCGGCTGACGGAAAAGCTGGGTGTATCGCGCACGGCGTTGCGCGAAGGGCTGAAGCTCTTGCGCGCGCGCGAGATCATCCATACCGCGCAGGGCAAGGGTTCGTATGTGGCGCACATCTCCAAGGTGGACGCCGGCCCGCTCATGCACTTGTTCAATTCGCAGCCGCGCACGCTCTACGACCTGCTGGAAGTACGTTCCCTGCTGGAGGCCGAGTCGGCCCGATTGGCGGCCATACGTGGCACCGAGGCGGATTTCATCATGATCCGCCGCCGTTATGACGAGATGGTGGCCGCGCAGGGCACAGCCACCGACACGGCGACGCATGCGCACCTGGACCACGCGTTTCACTTGGCCATCTGCGAGGCCTCGCACAATCCCGTGCTGGTGCACACGCTGCAGTCCTTGACGGACTTGCTGCTTGGATCGGTCTTTGCCTGCGTCAACAACCTGTACCACCGCCAGCCCGAGAAGCGCCAGATCGACCGCCAGCACACGCGTCTGTTCAACGCGGTAACCGCGCGCCAGCCCGAGCAGGCGCGCAAGGCAGCCGCGGACCACGTGGATAGCGTGCGCCAAAGCCTGGCCGACATCGAACAGGAAGAGCAGCGCCTGGTGCGCGCGACGCTGCGGCTGGAAGGCTGGAGCTAATTCCCGTCCTGCCCCAGGCCACCGTCCGCCGGCCGGCCTTAACGGTCGGCCATCGCGCCGCTGCTTGCCAGGGCCAGCGGTTTGCCCGCATAGACCCGCCCGAACCGGTTGTTGATAAAAGCGTCGAGGTCTATGGCCTCCTGGCCCACGAATCCGCGTTGCGGCAATGCGCCCTGAGCCACCAGGTCCAGCGCCGCGCAGATGCCCGCAGCGGTGGACAGCTGGATGGCGCTGAGGCGGTGGCCGTCGACCTCCGTGCCGAAGATGCGGATGGGGTAGGACTCTTCTTCCAGGCGTCCATGCCGGTGGCCCGAGGCCGAGGCGTGGATCACGATCACATCCTGTTCGGTGGTGGGGATGGCGGCTTCGAAGATTTCCTTGAGCAGGTCGCGGCGATCGCGCAGGCGCAGGTCATTGAGGAGCAGCTTCATGATGCTGCAGTGACCCGGGTACCGCACGGATTTATAGTCCACGTTACGGGCGCGGCCACGCAGCGTTGCGGGCAGGGTGCCCAGTCCGCCCGAAGTGTTGAAGGCCTCGTACTCCACGCCGTCCAACGCGAAGGTTTCATAGCCTTCCAGGGCGGGCACGCTGGTCAGTTGGCCGTCGACGATGGCCTCGCAGGGATTGCAGTATTCGTTGATGAGCCCCTCGGTGCTCCACGTCAGGTTGTAGCGCAGGCTGTTGGAGGGATAGCGCGGTAGTGCGCCCACGCGCATGCGCAAGTCCAGCAGGGTGTCGAAGCGGCGGGCGAGCGCGTTGCCGACCACGCCGATGAAGCCTGGGGCCAGGCCGCACTGCGGCATCAGCACACTGTCGGCGCTTTCCGCCAGTGCCTGGATTGCGTGCGTGCTGGCCACGTCTTCCGTCAGGTCGAAGTAGTGCACGCCCGCCTTGGCGCACAGCGCGGCTACGGCGGCGGCGCGGTGAAAAGGCAGCGCATTGATCACGGCGTAACACCCTTCGATGCATTGCGCCACGGTCTCGTCATCGGAGACCTGGCGGGTTTCGCAGCCTAGTTCGGCCACGATGCGCAACCGCGCGGGATCCTGGTCAGCGACCACGACCGAATAGGCGCCGCTGCGTTCCAGCATGAGGGCAATGGCGAAACCGATTTTTCCAGCGCCGAGAAGTAGGACGGGCCGGGGAGAGACGGTGGACATGGTGCGGCTCCTGCATCGAAGGGGAGAGGTGAGCTCATCCTATGCGTGGACGCTGTCGATGTGTAGAGACTAAATAGTCGAATCGGCTGTAGGTAACGTTATTTCGACTTAATTAAATGTCGAACCGTCAAAAACAAAGCCCTCCGGTTTGGGGCCGGAGGGCTTCGGGGCGCTGACTGGCCGGGGAGGCCAGGGGGGGGGATCAGCTGCCCAGGGGCGGGTAGTCCAGGTTGCCGAAGGTGACCAGGCCTTCCGACTTGGCTTGAGCCAGTTCGGTGCGGACTTGGGCACGGGTCAGCGACGTGGCTTGTTCAGCGGCGGCGACGGGCGGATAGTCCAGGTTGCCGAAGGTCACTTCGCCGGCATTCTTGGCTTGTTGCAGTTCAGCTTGCACCTGCTGCGAGGTCAGGGTCGACTTCGGAGCGATGGCGGCGGGGTAGCCTTCTTCGCCGAAGGTGTATTGGCCCGAAACCTTGGCTTGTTGCAGTTCGGCCTGGACTTGAGCGCGGGTGGGGCCCTGATCGGCCTCGGCGGCTTGGGCGCCGGCAGCCAGAACGGACATGGACAGCATCAAAGCGGTAGCAAGGGTTTTCATGGCAGACCTCCAATGTCTTGAGCTTGGGAGCCGAACCGCCGGCGTGATTGCCTGGGGTTCGCTTGCTGTGTCCCGATGAGTTGCATTCTGGGCGCAAAACATCTCCGGATAAACCCTGATTCCCTGAAAACATCTTTCCAAAAAGAAGACTAATAGGTTTCCATTTCACCAAATGGCACCATGGGTGGTGGAATTTCCATTTGATGACACCATAGGAGGTGGTCCGCGCGGGGCGGCGGAGCTTCTTTTGGCGGCGGGGGGGCTCAAGCGGGCGCGCAGTCCCGGGCAAGGTGCCGGGACTGGCGGGGAGGAAGGGGGATCAGCGGTTCAGTTCGGCCAGGGCGGCGTTGTATTCCGCCTGGGCCTCGTCCAGCTTGCGCTGGGCCTTTTCGATCTTGTCTTGCTTGCCCTTGGCGCGGGCCTGCTTGAGTTCGCTTTCGCGTTCGGCGACCTTGCTCTGCTTGTCGCGTACGTCTGCTTCGCGTTGCGATTGCAGGCGGCTGTCGGTGCAATGCGCCTTGGCTTCTGCCAAGGCCTTGCGCAGCCCGGCTTCGCGGCGAGTATTGTTCTGCGCCTTGGCGGCCGCGATATCGTTTTCGATTTCGCAGAACTTGGCAGCGCAGCCGCGTTGGGCCGAGCAATCGCTGGCGGCTTGCGCTGGCACCGCCATGAACGCGGCGGCCGCCGCGGCCGTCACGGCCAGGGATTTGAGCAATGAGGGCATGCGTGGTCTCCGTAAAGCGTTTCGGAGGCTACATCATGGGCCCTGTCGGCGCCGCCGGCAATGCGCGGCGTCAACGGGGCGCGGCTGAGGCGCGGACGCGGCCTCAGCGGATCAAGGTGCCGACCAGGGCGGCGGCGACCAGCAGGGCGCCCAACCAGAGGTTGGCGCGAAACAGCATGAAGTTGCGGTCGGGACGCTGGATATCGAACACCTTCAGTTGCCACGCCAGATGCGCGGCAACAGCGACCATGCCGACCTGGTAAGCCCACGACAGGCCGATGGCATAGCCGCCCCAGGCCCATAGAACGATGGTGCCCAGATAGAAGCCGCCGATCCAGAGCTTGCCCTGGTCGCCGAAGCGCATGGCGGTCGAATGCAGGCCCAGGCTGCGGTCGTCGCGCACGTCCACATAGGCATAGATGCTGTCGTAACCCACCTGCCACAACACCGCGCCCGCCCACATGGCGATGGCTGCCAGCGGCACGTGGTTCTGGGTGTCCGACCAAGCCATCAGCATGCCCCAGTTGAAGCAGATGCCCAGCACCACTTGCGGCCAGTAAGTGACGCGCTTGCACAGCGGATAGATGAAGACGAACGGCAGCACGGCCACGGCCAGCCAGCGGCTCATTTCGTTCAGGAAAAACAGCAGCGACCCGCAGACCAGCAACTGTCCAAGCAGGAACCAGACAGCGTTCTTCATGGTGAGCTGGCCGCTGGTCAGCGGACGGAAGCGCGTGCGCTCGACGTGCTTGTCGAAGTTGCGGTCGCACATGTCGTTGACGGTGCAGCCGATGCCGCGCATCAGCAGCGCGCCCAGCGAAAATACGATCAGCCGCTGCAGATCGGGCAGGCCACCCGCGGCCTGGACCAGCGCGGCAATGGCCGGCAGCAGGGTCAGCCAGGTGCCTATGGGACGGTCCAGGCGGCACAGCCGGGCATAGGGCCGCCAGGACTTGGGCAGCCAGCGTTCGACCCAGTCGGTGAAGACGATGTCGCTGAGGTCGACGGGAGTTTGTTGGGGGGCGCTCACTGTCACGGCGAAACGGAATGGGAAAACCAAGAGCATAAAACAACGGCGGCCAGGCATCGCGCCCAGCCGCCGTTCATGTCCTGCAGCCCCTGCGAGGCGCCCGCGTCATATCGCCACTGTCGTGGCGCTAGCGGGGCCGCACGGATCCGGGCTCCGCCGGTCCGTAGCGGCGCCCCCCTGGGGGGAAGCGCCGCAGGCGCTTCGGGGGGTCACGCCTCTTTCAGCAGCTTGCCCAGGATCGCAATGCCGCGGCGGATCTTGTCTTCCGGCACGGTGGCGAAGCTCAGGCGCAGGGTGTTGGTCTTGCCGGCGCCGCAGTAGAACGGCGCGCCAGGCACGAACGCCACGTTTTGCGCGATGGCCTTTTCCAGCAGCTTGGTGGTGTCGATGTGCTCGGGCAGCGTCAGCCAGATGAACATGCCGCCTTCCGGCTTGGTCCAGCGCACGGTGTCCGGGAATTCCTGCTTGATGGCGTCCAGCATGCAGCTGCCTTGGGCGCGGTAGATTTCACGCACGTTGGGCAGGTGTTCATCCAGGAAGCCTTCCTTGACGATCTCGTACACGGCCATCTGCGTCAGCGTGGGCGTGTGCAGGTCGGTGGCCTGCTTGGCTTGCACCAGCTTGTTGATGAGCGGACGCGCGGCGGCGATGTAGCCCAGGCGCAGGCCGGGGGCCAGCACCTTCGAGAACGTACCCAGGCGCACGACGTTGGCACCGTATTCGGCGGCCAGCGCGATCAGGCCGGGCTGCGGCTCGCCCGCGTAGCGCAGTTCACCGTAGGGATCGTCTTCGACGATGGTGAGGTTCAGCTCGGCGGCGCGCTTGACCAGCGCGATGCGGCGTTCCAGGCTGAGCGTGCGGCCAGTAGGATTCTGGAAGTTGGGCAGGGCGTACAGGAAGCGGGCGCCTTCGGCCAGTTCGGGCGTGATGGCTTCGGGGATCAGGCCGCCTTCATCGGTGGGCACCGGCACGAAATTGGGCTGGTACAGGCTGAACGACTGCAGCGCGCCGAGGTAGCTGGGGTCTTCGACCAGCACTTTGCTGTCCTTGTCGATCAGCACCTTGCCCAACAGGTCCAGCGCTTGCTGCGAACCCGATACGATCAGGATCTGGTCGGCGGCGACGCTGGCGCCGGCCTTGTTCAGGTCGTCGGCAACCCATTGGCGCAGGGGCGCAAAGCCTTCCGTGGGGCCGTATTGCAGGGCGGCGCGGCCATTGGTGGACAGTACCTTGTCGAATGCCGCGCGAACTACCTCTACCGGGAAGCCGCCGGGCGCCGGCAGGCCGCCAGCGAACGAGATGACTTCGGGGCGCTCGGTTACCTTGAGGATCTCGCGGATGGCGGAGCTGGTGAGTTGCTGGGCGCGTTCCGAAAAGGAAAACGCAGGTTCGAGAGGCTTGTCCATGGAGTGCTTCTTGATCAAGAAGGGTAGGAAAATACGGGCGGTTGATCCCTTGGGTGGCCCGGCGGAAAAAATATTTCGAAAAACTATTGTCCCACACGGCGGCAGCCTGGCCCCCTTAAAGCAGCCAAGCCCTAAAATCACCTGCATCGATAACCGCCTGTACAGTTACATTTCCCATGTTTGAAGCCGCTCCGATCGTCGCCGATTCCAAGGCCGCCCTGTATGCCGGATTGGCCTCCCAGGCCCGTGCCCTGCTGGATGGCGAGCATGACCGCATTGCCAACGCCGCCAATCTGAGCGCGCTGGCCTACCAGGCCTTGCCCGACCTGAACTGGGCAGGCTTCTATTTCTTCGATGGCACGGAATTGGTGCTGGGTCCTTTCCAGGGCAAGCCGGCCTGCGTGCGCATTGCGCTGAACCGCGGCGTATGCGGCGCGGCCGCCAGCCAGCGCGAGACGCAGCTCGTACCCGACGTGCATGCTTTTCCCGGCCACATCGCATGCGATGCGGCCTCGCGTTCCGAGATCGTCGTGCCGCTGGTGCGTGACGGCCAACTGATTGGCGTCTGGGACGTGGACAGCCCGGTGCCGGACCGCTTCGACGAAGACGACCGCCAGGGCATGGAAGCCCTGTGCGCGGTGTTCCTGGCCAGCCTGGGCTGAGCCGCAGCGTTGACACGGATGCGGGGTCCCGGTAGATTCCCGCATCTGCGCTTGCAAACAACCGCATCCGTTCCATTCATGATTCATCAGGCCATCCAATCCGCTTTCCCGTTCCGCGCCCTGGGCGTGGTGCTGGCTTGCGTCGGCCTGAAATCCAAAAAACAGCCGCTCATCTGACCGGAGCATGCTGTTCCGTCAGATGGGCGACGGAACAGCGGCCTCCTGGCGGCGCATGGCGCCGTCCGCGCACCCCTAGTATCCCGAGCACTTCTGTACGGTCCAACCACGGTCCGCTTACACCGAAGGAGTGTTCACATGCAATCTCATCAATCACCGATCCAGGGCGTCTGGGTGCCTCTCGTCACGCCGTTTTCCGGCGGCGCCGTCGATGGCGGCGCCTTGCGCCGGCTGGTGCGCCACTATGCCGCCGCGGGGGTGGACGGCCTGGTCGTGTGCGGCAGCACCGGCGAGGCCGCGTCGCTGGACGACGCCGAGCAACTTGCCGTGCTTGACGCCGTGCTGACCGAGGCGGGCAGGATGCCCGTCATCATGGGTTTGGCCGGCAATCACCATGGCCACGTGATGCAGCGCCTGGCCGCCTTCGGCACGCGGCCGCTCGCTGGCATCCTGGCGCCCGCGCCGTACTACGTTCGCCCCGGCCAGGAAGGCGCCGCCATGTATTTCCGCTGCCTGGCCGATGCCTCGCGCTTCCCCCTCGTGCTCTACGACATTCCATATCGCACGGGTACCACACTGGATACAGCGACCCTGCTGGCGTTGGCGGCGCATCCCAACATTGCGGCCATCAAGGACTGCGGCGGCTCACTGGAGAAGACGATCGCGCTGATCGCCGATGGCAACATGAACGTGCTTGCGGGCGAGGATCTGCAGGCCCTGTCCGTGATGAGCCTGGGGGGCGCTGGCATGATCGCCGCGGCCGCGCACATCCGCCCCGACCTGTTCGTGGCCATGTACCAGGCCGTGCGGGCACAGCAGCTGGATTTAGCGAGAAAGCTCTTCCACGCGCTGGTTCCCATCATCCAGCTGACATTCGCCGAGCCCAACCCCGGACCCTTGAAGGCGCAGCTCGGGCGTCAAGGCCTGTTGAGCGAAGAGCTGCGCTTGCCCATGCCGCCCGCCAGCATGGGGCTGGCTTCGCGCATGGACGCCGCCGTGGCGGGACTGAATCGCCAGTATCCTTGCCAATAGCCGGAACCTGGTGAGCAGTCCGCCAGCTTTGTGGTCTTCGGATTCATTTTGTAATAAATGTCCTACCTGGAAGCTGACGGATTGCTTATCATGCGCCCATTCTTCGGGTGAAACAGAACGTTCATGGCCCAAGCTTTTGTAGCCTTGTCCGCCTGGCAAGTCATGCTGGCGGGCCTGCTTTTCTTCGGCGGCATCTATCTGGTCTTCGGCGCGGCCACCTGGCTGCTGACGCATTACATCCTGCCTTCGCTGGGCATCGGGCGTCCGCTGGATCCGCGCCCGCTGGCGCCGGGCCAGTTGCGGCGCGAATTCGCCCAATCCGGCCTGTCCATCTTGTTGTTTGGCACCGGCATGATTTTTCCGTGGGGCTTGTTGCAGTTGGGTTGGGCGCATCTGGACCCGGACGCCAGCTGGCAAAAGATCACAGTCGAAATCCTGGTGCTGGTGGCCTGGAACGACGTGCATTTCTGGATCAATCACCGCCTCCTGCACACCAAGCCGCTGCGCCGCTTCCACTTGCCGCACCACCGCTCGGTCGTGACCACGCCGTTTTCAACCTACAGCTTCCATCCTATCGAAGCGCTGATGCTGGGCAACGTGATCATGCTGCCCATGGTGCTGCATGACTTCAGCTTCTGGTCGCTGGCCTCCGTGCCGCTGTTCAGTTTGTTCTTCAACTGCATCGGGCACGCCAACTACGATTTTTTTCCCAAGGTGTCCTATGCGCACTGGTTCGCCGCCAGCCGCCGGCATCATCTGCACCATGCCTGCTACAACGGCAATTACGGCTTCCAGTTCACCTTCATGGACCGTTTGTTCCGCACCCGCCTGAAGGCCGAGGCGGCGCAGCCCCAGCTGAATGCCTACCAACAACGAGAATCGCTTGGCGGGCGCGCTTAAGCGGCAACGCCGGCTGCCGTCGCTGCGCAACCGGCGCGACTGGCAAAGCCTTGTCTACCTGGCCGCGCTGCCCGCCCTGGCGGCCTGGCAATGGGTCCATGGCTTCTGGTGGCCGCTATACGGCCTGATGCTGTTCCTGACCCTGGGCGTGGGCGTCATCCATCATAACCACACGCATATCCGAATGTGGCGCGGGCGCTGGACCAACCGCGCCACCGATTTCTGGATCACGTTGCTGCAAGGGCACCCGACCTTCGTGTTCTACCCGGCGCACGTGGCCAACCACCACCGTTACAAGCACGGCGCGCGCGACGTGGCGCGCACTTACCGTTTTGGCGGCGACACGAACCACCTCTGGGGTTATCTGATCCATCCCTTCCAGGCCGGTTGGGTGCTGTATCCCTTGTTCTTCGCGTGGCTGGGCCGCCTGCGCCGGCACTGGCCGGGCGCCTGGCGCTATTGCATGGCGCAGTACGGTGTGTGGCTGGGCCTCTGGGGCGGGCTGCTGGCCGTGAATCCCATCAAGGCGCTGGTGTTTGTCATCGTGCCGCAGTTGCACGGCCTGCACTGGCTGCTGGCCACCAACTACCTGCAGCATGCCCATGCCGACGGCGGCCCCCGGGCCGTCGCAGGCCTGAACTATGCGCGCAACTTCGAAGGGCTGGTCAATCCGCTGCTCTTCAATATCGGCCTGCACACGGCGCATCACGAGCATCCGCGGGCGCACTGGTCCGAGCTGGTGCGCCTGCACCGGGAGCAATACCGCAACCGCGTGGATCCGGTCCTGAACGAGCCCGGCTTGACGCCCTACATGTTTCGCGTGTTCGTGCTGGGCGCCTTGATGCCGCGCTTTCGCAGCCGCTCATGCATGGCGCCCGAGCATATCCGCTAGCGCCGAACTCCATACATCCACCAGAGGCCTCTCATGCCCATAGCGTTTCATCGTGTCTATCTGGAAAGCGCCGGCTATTTCATGCCGGGCGAACCCGTGTCCAACGATGCCATGGACAGCTACATTGCGCCGCTGAACCGCATGTCCAGCCGCATCAAGAGCCGCATCCTGGCAGAAAACGGCATCAAGCAGCGCTATTACGCGATCGATCCTGAAGGCGCAACGGTGTTTACCAACGCGCAGCTGGCGGCCAACGCCATCCGCGACTGCCTGCGGCGCCACAACAGCGACCTGTCCGCGGTGTCGCTGCTGGCCAGCGGCTCGTCGGGCGGAGACGCGCTGATGCCGGGCTTTTCCAACATGATCCAAGGCGAACTGGCCGCGCATCCGATGGAGACGCTGTCGGTGCATGGCATTTGCGCGGCAGGCGTATCGGCCATCCAGACGGCGGCGCAGGGCGTGGAGCTGGGCGGTCACGGCAGCGCACTGGCCGTGGCCAGCGAGCTGCCGTCGCGGCTGTTCAAGCGTTCACGCTTCGCCGCGCGAGGCTACGACGCTGACTTCGATGCGCATTTCCTGCGGTGGATGCTGTCGGACGGCGCGGGAGCGGTGTTGCTGGGCAATAGCGGCCGGCCCTTGCCGGGGGCCTCGCAAGGCGTGCGCCTGCGGCTGAAGTGGGTGCACCAGCGTTCGTTCTCGGGCGACTACCCGGTGTGCATGCAGCTGGGCTTGTCCGCGGATCGCGCCCGCGGCCATCTGGACTATCCCTCCTGGAACGAAGCCGAAGCGGACGGCGCGCTTTCCTTGCGGCAGGACATCCGCCTGCTGCCGCATCTGTTCGACATCGGCATCCATGAATACGCCAAGCTGGTGCGCGACGGCTGGGTGGATCCCGACCAGGTGGACCACTTCCTGTGCCATTACTCGTCGGAGAAGTTCATCCCGGTTGTAGAAGACCTGATGGAGAAGGCAGGCCTCGTGATCCCGCGTGAGCGCTGGTTCAGCAACCTGGCGTGGCGTGGCAATACCGGCGCGGCGTCCATCCTGATCATGCTGGCCGAGTTCCTGGAGACGCGCGAAGTGAAGCCGGGCGAGCAGATCTTCTGCTACATCCCGGAGTCGGGACGCTTCATGGCGGCCTACATGCTGCTGGAGGCCGAGGCCGTGCATGCGCCGCAGATCGCCGCTGGCGCGCCCGCCGCGGCTGCGCTGCGCGAGGATGCGAACAGCGACGATGCCGCCGCGATCGCGCCGCCGCACGATCCGGACATGGCGCCGCAGGGCCTGGGCCAGCTGCTGACCGAGCTGGCCGCGATCTGGCACGACTACCGCTCGCGTGTGTGGCGCACGCCGGTGGTGCGGCGCCTGCGCAATCGGGAATTCCAGACGGCCGACTATCTGAATTGGATGGAGAACTGGATTCCGCAGGTGCGCGAAGGCAGCAAGTGGATGCGCGAAGGCGCGGCCTCGCTGACGGAGCAATACGCGCCCCTTGCGGCGCTGATCGACACGCATGCGGGCGAGGAACAGAACGACTTCCAGATCCTGTTCCAGGACTACCGCATCGCGGGCGGCGCGGTCGAGGATATCGACGCGCTGCGCCGCAACCCCGGGGGCGAAGCGCTCAACGCCTATCTGCACGGCCTGGCCGCCACGCGCGACCCCATCGGCCTGCTGGGCGCCATCTACATCATTGAAGGCACGGGCCAACGCATCGTGCCGGCGCTGCTGCCGCTGCTCAAGGCCAGTCTGAAGCTGCCGCCGGACGCCTTCCGCTTCCTGGAATATCACGGCCATAACGACGAGCATCACCTGGCGCGCTGGCTGTCGGCGGTGGAGCTGGCGCTGGATTGCGACGAGGACGGCCGCGCCGAGCAGCGCATCGTCGACACGGCGCGCCGCACGGCCGCGCTGTACCTGATGCAGTTTCACCACGTGATGGAAGGCGACGCGTCATGAGCAAAGAGCCTGAATTCCTTGCCAAGCCGCACGATCCGGCAGACCCCAGCCCGTGGCTGGCGCTCTACCTGGATCGCAGCACGCCCTTGCCCGACAAGGTGAAGAAGGCCTGGCTGACGGATTCCAGCTGCGCCTCGCGCCAATACCTGCTGCCGTTCCTGCGGCCGCTCGCGCGGGCCTTTATCATCCTGATCCAGGTCATCAAGACCTTCCTGCCGCGCCGCTGGTCGCACTCGAAGCTGCTGCATCGGATCCTGGCATGGGGCTTGAAGCGTTTCGTATCCCCCGAGGCCAACTGGCTGATCCTGCGCCATTTCCATCTGGGGGCGCAGATCCTGTCCTTCATCGCCGCCAACTCGCCGGTGCCGATCACGACCACGCCGCTGGAGCCGCGCGATATCGATGACCTGAAGGATGAACTCTTCGTCAAGCACGACCTGAACCTGTTCAACTTCGTCATCCGCCTGAACCAGGCGCTGCGCGATGCGGGCGTAGAGATGCACGCGCCGCCACGGGTGGATTTTTCAATGATCCGCGATCCCGATCTGCTGCTCGAAGACATGCCGCAGGGCAAGCTGAATTTTCTGGACCTGCAAAGCGCGATTGAGCTCTTTACGCCGCTGTACCAGCTGATGCTGACCGACAACGACTTCTGGCGCGCAGCCAATTCATTGCAGCTGGACGAGACCATCGGGATCTATGCGGCCAAGCTGCTGGGCGCGCCGCAGCATCTGATCCTGGTGAACAACAACCATCCCCTGGTGCCAATGTCGACCCTGCGCGCGGGCTATCGGCTGGTGCTGCATGGGCTGTCCACGGAGATGCTGCACAGCCTGCTGATGGAAATGAAGGACGCGCAGCAAGGCGGCGAGCCGCCCGCGCCGATCGCCTGATCGTCGAGCCTCAGCGTTTTTCGGCGTACACGCCGAAGCGCTGCAGTTGCGCTTCGCTATTGGCGATTTCGCGCAGGCTTTCCTCGCCGCTGTGCGCGACCAGCATGGCAGTAAGCGTCTGGGCGATGGACAGGGCAGGCACCACGGACGGAAACAGCGAGGGCGTGTCATTGGCCACCAGCAGCAGTGCGCGCGCGCCGGAAGCTATGGGTGAAACCGCGCTGTCGGTGACCGCGACCACGCTGGCGCCGCGCTCCCGCGCGAATTCCACCGCCGCGACCGCCACCTGGGCATAGGGCGCCTGGCTGAACGCGACCAGGGCATCGCGCGGGCCAATGCGGCGCAATTCGTCGGCCAGTGTGCCGCCCACGCCGGTAAGCAGCGTTACGTTGTCCAGGAACATGCCGCAGGCATAGCTGAAGTGATAGGCCGCGGGATACAGGCTGCGCAGGCCTATGACGTAGATGCGGCGCGCGCCGGCCAGCACGCCGTGCGCGGCCTTCAGGGCGGGCAGGGCGGCGGAGCCGAGGCTGCTGCCCAGGTTATGGACTTCGGCATCGAGGATGTCGGCGACCAGCCCGGCATCGGCATCATGCTGTGGACGCTTGCGCAGCGCCGTGGCGCGGCCCGAGAAACTGGAACCGCCCGCGGCCAGCCAGTCGCGATACGGTTGCCGGAACGCCTCGTAGGATTCGAATCCCAGTTGGCGTGCCAGGCGCAGCATGACGCCGGCCTGCACACCCGCATGGCCGGCTGTGGCGCGCATCGATTCCAGGGCGATGTCCTTGGGATGATCGATCGCGTAGCGGGCCGCCTGCCGCAGCTTGGGCGGCAAGGCGGAAAACTGGGTTTCGATCAGTTTGTCGATGGCGGCTTTATCCATCTGCGCTCCGGGTTAGGTGCCGCGTATTATGGCGTATCGTCCTTCAGCGCGAGATCGATGGCGCGGGCCAGCGCGTCCGCGGCGAACCCCAGTTCATCGGCGGTGCTGAGATAGGGCGGCGCCAGCAGCACGTGGTCGCCGTGCGTGCCGTCTATGGTCCCTCCGCCCGGATAGCACAGCAGGCCCAGCTTGCGCGCCTGCGTCTTGATGCGCGCATGGAGGCGGCGCTCTGGCGCATAGGGGCGCAGGCTGCCGGGGTCCTCGGCCAGTTCCACGCTCCAGAACATCCCCCGGCCGCGGATGTCGGCCACATGCGGGTGGCTTCCCAGGCGCGCGGACAGCATGGCGCCGAACTTCCCGCCCATTTCTGCCACGCGGTCCACCAGTTTGTCGCGCAGCACGATGCGCTGCACGGCCAGCGCTGCGGCGCAGGCCACCGGGTGGCCCACATAGGTATAGCCATGCTGGAACGCGCCCGAGCCTGCATTGATGGCGCCAATGACCCGGTCATGCGCCAGCACCGCGCCTATGGGCAGGTAACCGCCGCCCAGGCCCTTGGCCAGCGTCAGCAGGTCCGGCACCACGCCTTCCTGCTCGAAGGCGTGATAGCTGCCCGTGCGGCCCAGCCCGCACATGACCTCGTCCAGGATCAGCAGCACGCCGTGGCGGTCGCACACCTGGCGGATCTTGCGGAAGTAGCCGGGCACGGGCGCGACGGTGCCTGCGGTGGCGCCGACCACGGTTTCGGCGATGAAGGCGGACACCGTGTCCGGACCCAACCGGAGGATCTCGGCGTCCAGCTCCGCGGCCAGGCGGTCGGTGTACTGCTCATCGCTTTCGCCGGCCGCGCGGTAGTGCAGGGGAAAGCAGGGCGAAACGTGGTGACTTTCAATCAGTACGGGCTGGTAGAGCGCGCGCCGGCCGGCATTGCCGCCCACTGACAAGGCCGCAAGCGTGTTGCCGTGATAGCTCTGGCGGCGCGCGATGTAGCGGTAGCGTTCGGGCTCGCCGCGTTCGACGTGATACTGGCGCGCCATTTTCAGGGCCGTTTCGACCGCTTCCGATCCCCCCGAGACGAAGTAGGCGTTACCCAGGCATGCCGGGCTGTTGGCCGCCAGCAGCTCGGCCAGTTCTTCCGCCGCGGGCGTGGTGAAAAAACTGGTGTGCGCGTATTCCAACGCATCCAGTTGCGCCACGGCCGCGGCGCGCACTTCGGGATGCGCATGGCCCAGGCACGAGACCGCCGCGCCGCCCGATGCGTCGAAATAGCGCCGGCCCTCCTGGTCGATGATGAAGCAGCCTTCGCCCTTGATGGCGACGGGAAGGGGGCTGGCGTTGCGATGGATGATGCGGCTCATGGTGTTGTGCGGTATTGGCGGAGGGGGTTGTCGAATAAAACACATGGTATATTTATTGTAAAAATAAACCAAACGGTTTTATTGCCGTATAGGCCATTGCGTCATCATTCGCTCAAGGGGGCGTCATGAACTTTTCCAGTCTGTTGCATCGTTGGACTTTCGGGATTGCGGCGCTCGCCGCGTTGGGCGCGGCCGGGCCGGCCAGTGCTGCCTGGCCGGAGCAGCCGGTGCGGCTGGTGGTGCCGTTCGCAGCCGGCGGCACTACCGATCTGCTGGGCCGCCTGATGGCAGAGGGCCTGGGCGCTGAACTCGGCCAGTCCGTGGTGGTGGTGAACAAGGCCGGCGCGGGCGGCAGTTTGGGAGCGTCCGAGGTGGCACATGCGCAGGCGGACGGCTATACCCTGCTGCTGGGCACGCCCGGCACGCAGATCATCAACGCCTACGTCTACAAGAAGATCGGCTACGACCCCGTCAAGGATTTCGCCCCGGTGGCCTATGTTGCGCAGGTGCCTAACGTGGTGCTGACGCATCCCGGGTCTGGCCTGAAAAACATGGAGGACCTGCTGCGCACCGCGCGTGCGGAGCCCGGGCGTCTGAATTGGGGCTCGCCGGGCGTGGGCAGTTCGGGCCACCTGGCGCTGGAGATGATCAAGCGCATGGGCAAGGTGGACATCCGCCACGTGCCGTACAAGGGGGCAAGCCAGGCCAATAATGACCTGCTTGGCGGGCAGATCGACCTGTCCGCGGACAATCTGCCCACGGCCTTGCCGCTCATCAAGGCGGGCAAGTTGGTTGCGCTGGGCGTGACTTCGGCCCAGCCGGTTCCCGCCGCGCCGGGCGTGGCCGCCATCGCGCAGGCCGTGCCGGGCTTCGAGCTGACTTCGTGGTTCGTGGTGATGGCGCCCGCCGGCACACCGCAGCCGGTCATCGACAAGCTCAACGCCGCCGCGCAGCGGGTGCTGGATTCGCCCGCCACGCGCGAACGGCTGGCCGCGCTTGCGGCGCAACCCATGGGCGGTACGCCGCAGGCGCTGGCGCAGCATCTGCAGACGGAGCGCGAGAAGTACCGCGTCCTGATCGAGGGCACGGACATCCGTCCGGAATAATCGGGAAAGCGCATGGGCAAGAGCATAAAAAAACGGCTTGCAGTGGCGCGCTTCTGGTATGAAGGCAACGCCTTCTGCCCGGTGCCTTGCGCCATGGCGGATTTCGAGCTGCGCGAATGGCGCAAAGGCGGCGACGCCCTGGCCGCCGCCGACGGCACGGCCACTGAACTGGGTGAAGTCGCCGAGTTCCTCCGGACGCATCCTGACTGGGAAGTCGTGGCCCTGCGCTGCGCGTCCGCCCTGCCGGGCGGTCCGATCGAGGATGCCGTGCACCGTGCCTTCACGGAAGAGGTGCTGGCAGACCTGGCGGCGGGCGAGTCCCGCTGGGACGCCGTATACCTGTCGTTGCATGGCGCCGCCATCACGGACCGGCGGCAGTCGCCCGATCTGGATTTCGTGCGCGCGGTGCGGGCATTGCTGCCCGGCGTGCCCCTGGGCGCCAGCTTCGACCTGCATGCCAACCTGTCCCCGGAGCTGGGCGGCCTGCTGGACTGCGCCAGCGGCTACAAGACCTATCCCCACATCGACATGCGCGAGGCGGCGCGGCGGGCGCTCGACATGCTGCTGCGTATGCAGGCCGGCGAGCTGTCGCCCCGCGTGCTCGTGGCCAAACCGGACCTGTTGCTGTCCAGTTTCAACATGCGCACCGATGCAGGTCCGATGCGCGAATTGCAAGATCTTGCCGCAGCCCTGGCGGATGATCGCGTGGCCGAAGTCTCGGTGTTTGGCGGCTTTCCCTATGCCGACACGGTTGATACCGGCGCTTCGGTGCTGGTGGTGGCTGATAAGGTCCGCGACGCTGGCGGCGCGGGGGCGAGCGCCGCGGCCGAGGCCATGATGGCGGCAATGCGGCGCCTGGCGCCCGCGTTCGCGGTCAGCCTGCCGACGCCGCAGGAAGGCTTGGCGTTGGCCGTCGAGGCGGCGCGCTCGGGCGCCGGCCTGGTGGCCGTTACCGATCCTGGCGACAACCCGCTGTCGGGCGGAGTGTGCGATACCCCGGCGCTGTTTCGCGCCTTGCTCGATGCGCAAATCGACCTGCCCTGCGTATTCGCCAGCTTCGCGGACCCTGACGCGGTCCGGCGCGCGCACGAAGCCGGGCAGGGCGGCGATTGCGAACTGGCCCTGGGCGGCCGCGTGAGCGGCGATTTCGGGCCTGCGGTGCGCGCGGCGTTCCGGGTCGAGCGCTATACCGACGGTGAATTCAGCAACATCGGCCCGATGGAAACAGGCGTGCGCACGAGTTGCGGACGCACTGCCTTGCTGTCGCTACGCGATCGGCCGAACGTACAGGTCATCGTGACCGAACGGGTCGCGCCCGCCAACGATCCGGGCTTCTTCGCGCTGCACGGTATCGATCTGGATCATGTGCGCCTGCTGTGCGTGAAGGCCAAGAACCACTTCCGGGCGGCTTTTCTGCCGCTGTGCGCCGCGATCATCGACGTCGACGCGCCGGGGCCCGCGGCCTTGGATCTGCGGCTGCTGCCGTTCCGGCATGCGCGCCAGGGCATGGGCGCAACCGACGCGCAAGACTTGCGGAAATAGGCGCGCGGGCCCGCGCGCCTCGGTGTTGACCCTGCGTTACACGGCAAGGGCCTTGCGCTATATTGCGACCCTTGTCCCGCAGGCCCGCCGGGCGGCGTCCGCGCTGTCGAATCCTTCTTCCGGAAGTCGTTTACATGCCCCAGACACTTGAAGTCATCGCCACCATCCTGTTCGCCGTGGCGGTTCTTCATACCTTCTCGGTTCCCTTTTTCGCGCGGCTTGCGCATCGTGGCGGACCGCACGCGGGCATCTGGCATCTGTTCTCCGAAGTCGAGGCCGTGTTCGGTGTCTGGGCCTTTGTGCTGATCGTCGCGATGGCGGCGCTGTCGGGCCCCTCGCACGCCATCGAGTACATGGACACGCGCAATTTCACCGAGCCGCTGTTCGTCTTCGTCATCATGGTGGTGGCTGCCAGCCGGCCGATCCTGGAGCTGGTAGGCATGCTGGTGCGTCTGGTGGCGCGTGTGCTGCCGCTGCCGCGCGAACTCGCCACCTTTTTCGTCGTTATGTCGCTGGTGCCGCTGGGCGGCTCCTTCATTACCGAACCCGCCGCGATGACGTTGGCCGCCATCCTGCTGCGCGATGCCTATTTCCGCAGCAGCGGACGAGCGGGCTTCAAGTATCTGACCCTCGGGGTGCTGTTCGTCAATGTGTCCATTGGCGGCGTGCTGACCTCCTATGCCGCGCCGCCGGTATTGATGGTGGCTTCCACTTTTGGCTGGGACTCGACCTTCATGGTCCAGCATTTCGGCTGGCGCGCCGCGATCGCCGTCTGCTTGAACGCGGCGCTCTTGACGTTCATCTGCCGCAAGGCGCTGCTGGAGCGCTCGGTGGGCACGGGCGGGGGCGTGGATGCGCCTGAAGGCAGCGACGCGCGCGGGCCTGTGCCGGTGCTGGTCATGCTGGTGCACCTGGGCTTCCTGGTCGCCGTGGTGCTCAGCGCGCATCATCCGGCCATCTTTCTGGGCCTCTTGATGATGTTCATCGGCTTTGCCGAAGCCTATAAGCGTTATCAGAGCCGCCTGATGATCAAAGAAGGCCTGATGGTGGGCTTTTTCCTCGCGGGGCTGGTGGTGCTGGGCGGCCTGCAGAAATGGTGGCTGCAGGATCTGCTGGGTGGCCTGGAGCCCTTTGTGCTGTTCTGGGGCGCGACGGCGCTCACGGCCATTACCGACAACGCCGCGCTGACCTACCTGGGTTCGCTGGTCGAGGGCACCAGCGAGGCCTGGCGCTACATGCTGGTGGCCGGCGCGGTCACCGGCGGGGGGCTGACCGTGATCGCCAACGCGCCCAACCCGGCTGGCTTCGCCATCCTGAAGAACCACTTCCCGGACGGCAGCATTTCGTCGGGGCGGCTGTTCCTGTCTGCCCTCGCGCCGACCCTGGTGGCGGCCGTCATGTTCCTGCTTCCCGTATAGGGCGGCAGCGCCGGCGGAGCCGCTGACGGAGCCCTTGCGGCGCGCCCCAAGGCGGTCCGCGGGGGGCGGACACCGGCCATTCACGAAAAACCGCTAAAATTCAAGACTTTCCCGTATTTTTTCCGGCCTCGCCCACCGGCCGCTTCCGTTCGGACCAGGTCCCCGACCCGATCCGGCCCCGGACCTTGCGTCTGGCGCCAGCGGCTTTTGGATAGCGGCTTTTTGATACGCCGGGCCCCCGCCTGGGAGCTTTAGATGCCCATTTACGCTTACAAGTGCAGCGCCTGCGGCCATGCCAAAGACGTCTTGCAGAAGATTTCCGATGCGCCGCTTTCGGTTTGTCCCGAATGCGGCCAAAGCACGTTCTCCAAGCAGGTGACCGCGGCTGGATTCCAGCTCAAGGGCTCCGGCTGGTATGTCACGGACTTCCGTGGCAACGGCAGCGGCGGCAGCCAGGGCGCGGCCTCGGCCAGTACGCCGGCGTCCGCTGAAAGCGCCGCGCCTGCCGCGGCGCCAGCAGCCCCGGCCGCTCCTGCGGCGCCCGCTGCCGGTAGCGCCGCCTCCTAGAGCACACGCGATGCGTATGCGCGTCATCAAGAAGTACTTCATCACCGGGCTGCTGATCTGGGTTCCCCTGGTCATCACGGTGTGGGTGCTGGGCTTGCTGGTCGCGACCCTGGAAGGGTTCGTGCCCGGCTTCCTGTCGTCCGAATCGCTATTCGGCATCGACATTCCCGGCTTCCGCTTCGTGCTGGTGGTGGTAGTGGTTCTTCTGACGGGCGTTTTCGCGGCCAACCTGATCGGCCGTACCATGGTGGACCAGTGGGAAAGCCTGCTGGGCCGCATTCCCTTGGTGCGTTCCATCTACAACTCGGTCAAGCAGGTCAGCGATACCGTGCTTGCGCCCAACGGCCAGGCGTTTCGCCGGGCGGTATTGGTGCAGTACCCGCGCGCAGGCAGCTGGACCATTGCTTTCGTTACCGGCACGCCCAGCGGCGAAGTGGCCGACCAGCTTCCCGGCGACCACATCAGCGTGTACGTGCCGACCACGCCGAATCCGACGTCCGGCTTCTTCCTGATGGTCCCGCGCGCAGACGCGATGGATCTTCAGATGAGCGTGGACGCGGCTTTGAAGTACATCGTTTCCATGGGCGTTGTCGCCCCGGTCCAGGCGGCGACGCCTGTGTCCCGGCCGGCCGCTCCCGTTCCGGCGCCCGACGTGCAAGACACGCCTCGCGCCGATTCGTAACCCTTACGCTACAACCAAGCACATAAACGGAGTCATCCCGCATGCGTACCTGCTACACCGGCCAGGTTTGCCGTGACCATCTCGGCCAGACCGTCACCCTGTACGGCTGGGTGAACCGCCGCCGCGACCACGGCGGGGTCATCTTCATCGACCTGCGCGACCGCGCGGGCCTGGCGCAGATCGTGTTCGATCCGGACAACGCCGCCTTCGCGACCGCGGAGCGCCTGCGCAACGAGTTCTGCATCCGCGTGACCGGCCTGGTGCGCGAGCGTCCGGCGGGCACCGCCAACGCCGAGCTGGCTTCGGGCGAAGTCGAAGTGCTCTGCAAGGAAGTCGAGATCCTGAACGCGTCGGTCACGCCGCCGTTCCAGCTGGACGACGACAACCTCTCGGAAACGACGCGCCTCACGCATCGCGTACTGGACCTGCGCCGTCCGCAGATGCAGCGCAACCTGATGCTGCGCTATCGCGTGTCCATCGAAGTGCGCAAGTTCCTGGACCAGCTGGGCTTCATCGACATCGAAACCCCGATGCTGACCAAGAGCACGCCTGAAGGCGCGCGCGACTATCTCGTGCCTTCGCGTGTGAACGCTGGCCACTTCTTCGCGCTGCCGCAGTCGCCGCAGCTCTTCAAGCAGATGCTGATGGTGTCCGGTTTCGACCGCTACTACCAGATCACCAAGTGCTTCCGCGACGAAGACCTGCGCGCTGACCGCCAGCCCGAATTCACCCAGATCGACTGCGAAACCTCGTTCCTGAACGAGTTCGAGATCCGTGAAATCTTCGAAAACATGATCCGCCACGTGTTCAAGGTGGTTCAGGACGTCGATCTGCCGACGCCGTTCCCGATCATGACCTGGACGGAAGCCATGCGCCGCTACGGTTCGGACAAGCCGGACCTGCGCGTGAACCTGGAATTCACCGACATGACCGACGTCATGCGCGATGTGGACTTCAAGGTGTTCGCCGCCGCCGCCACGGCGCCTGGCAGCCGCGTGGTCGCCCTGCGCGTGCCCGGTGGCGCCGAGATGTCGCGCAGCGAAATCGACAGCTACACCCAGTTCGTCGGCATTTACGGCGCCAAGGGCCTGGCCTACATCAAGGTCAACGAAGTGGCCAAGGGCCGCGACGGCCTGCAATCGCCCATCGTCAAGAACCTGCATGACGCTGCCCTGGCCGAACTGGTCAAGCGCACCGGCGCGCAGGACGGCGACATCATCTTCTTTGGCGCCGACCGCGAGAAGGTCGTCAACGACGCTATCGGCGCGCTGCGCGTGAAGATCGGCCACAGCGAGTTCGGCAAGAAGGCCGGCCTGTCCACCGCCGGCTGGATGCCGCTGTGGGTCGTCGACTTCCCGATGTTCGAGTACGACGAGGAAGATGGCCGCTACACCGCAGCCCACCACCCCTTCACCAGCCCGAAGGACGGCCACGAAGACTTCCTGGAATCCGATCCCAGCAAGGCTTTCGCGAAGGCCTACGACATGGTGCTCAACGGTTGGGAAATCGGCGGCGGCTCGGTCCGTATCCACCGTGAGGAAGTGCAGAGCAAGGTGTTCCGCGCGCTGAAGATCGGCGCCGAGGAAGCTCGCGAGAAGTTCGGCTTCCTGCTGGACGCGCTGCAATACGGCGCGCCTCCGCACGGCGGCATCGCCTTCGGCCTGGACCGCATCGTCACGATGATGACCGGCGCCGAATCGATCCGCGACGTAATTGCCTTCCCGAAGACCCAGCGCGCCCAGTGTCTCCTGACGCAAGCGCCGTCCGAGGTCGACGAGAAGCAACTGCGCGAGCTGCACATCCGCTTGCGGAACGTAGAGACGAAGTGATCCCCCCCGAAGCGCCGTAGGCGCTTCCCCCCCAGGGGGGCGCCGCTACGGACCGGCGGAGCCGGATCCGTGCGGCCTGGCTTGAGGGGCGTTGTGCGGCTGTGGCGTTCGTGCCTCGATTGGGCAGTTAAAGAAAGTAGTTGTTCCTGGAAAACGGGAGTGCGTCGCAGGCGCAGCAACTGTCTTCTGAATTGGAGTAATCTGGCAAACGCCGCTCGCTTATGGGCGGTGCCGGCCGGGTTTCTTTTTTGCTGCGGCTGGCGGTTCCCCAGCTTTGAAAGGCGCCATTTTCCATGTCGCTCATCCGCGTCGTCAGCTACAACATTCACAAGGGCCGCTCGGCATTGGGCCGGCGCGACTCCCTGAACGAATTGCGCCTGGGCCTGTATGGCCTGCGTCCGGATCTGGTCTTCCTGCAGGAAGTCCAGGGCCGAAATGAGCAGAAATCCCTGCTCGATGCCCAGCATGAGTCCCTGGCCGCCGCGTTGCGGCTGGACGTCGCCTATGGCCGCAACGCCGTCCGTCACGAGACCGACCACGGCAATGCGTTGCTGTCGCGCTTTCCCATTCTTGACCACGAAAACCAGGACATCTCCGATCACCGGCTCGAGCAGCGCGGCTTGCTGCATGCGCGCATCGAGCTCGACGGACGGGCGGTGCATTGCTTCGTCGTGCATCTGGGGTTGTTCGCTACCAGCCGCAGCCGCCAGATACTGGCGCTGACCGAACGCATCCGGCGCATGGTGCCGGACGGCGAGCCTATCCTGATCGCGGGCGACTTCAATGACTGGGGCGATCGCCTGGCGCCTCTGTTCGTGCAGCAGCTGGGTCTGTATGAAGTGTTCTCGCATGCTCCGCGCAGCCATGGCGGCGAACTGCCGCGTCTGCGGGATTCCGTGAAGCGGCTGAGCAACGCGCTGCGCGGGCTGCCCAATAGCGGCGTGTCCATCATGGAGCGCACCAACCAGCTCGGCATGGACGGCAATTCGCGACTGCTGCTGCCGCCGCCGCGCACTTTCCCGGCGGTGTTCCCGTGGTTCCGCCTGGACCGCATCTACCAGCGCGGCTTTGCCGTGCGCAGCGCCCGCGTGCTGCGCGGCCGCGAATGGGCCAGGCTTTCCGATCATTCTCCCTTGCTGGCCGAGCTGGAACTGCCGTGAGGGCTGAGCAGTCCAAGCTGGACTGGACGGAGGGCAACGACGTCCGGTTGCTCCAGAACGGCTCCGACTTCTTTCCCGCGTTGGTCGCGGCCATCGACGCTGCCCAGGTCAGCGTGCACCTGGAAACCTATATCTTCACGCCGGACCGCACCGGCTCCCTGGTATTGGACAGTCTGGAGGCGGCCGCGCGACGCGGGGTCAAGGTTCGCGTCGTGCTCGATGGCTTTGGCAGCGCTGGGTTCGTCGAGCCCTTGCGCACGCGGCTGACCAACGCCGGCGCGCAGTGCCGCATATTCCGTCCTGAGCCTCGCTGGTTCGCGCGCTACATTCCGTCGCGCAGCAGGCTGAGGCGCCTGCATCGCAAGGTTACGGTGGTGGACGGACGCATCGCCTTCATCGGCGGCATCAACATCATCGACGACTACGATGACCGAGACCCCACGGACGGCATTACCGGACCGCGCTTCGACTTCGCGGTGCAGGTGCAGGGACCGCTGGTCACCGAAGCCGCCTATGCCCAGGAACTGCTGTGGGTACGGTTGAACTGGGCGCGTCTGCGCCGCCATCCTCGTGATTGGAACCGCATGCGGCTGCTGAAGCCGCGGCATGCTGCCGTTGCGCCTTGCGGCAACCTGCGCGCCGCGCTGGTGCTGCGTGACAACCTGCGGTACCGCCAGACCTTTGAACGTGCCTACCTTTATGGCATCGCGCATGCCCGCCGCGATATCCTGATCGCCAACGCCTATTTCTTTCCCGGCCGGCAGTTCCGCCGCGCGCTGGCCAAGGCGGCCGCACGCGGCGTGCGCGTGCGCCTGTTGCTGCAGGGCAAGATCGAATACCGCATGCAGTACCACGCCACGCGCTCGCTGTACGACCAGCTGCTGCGTGACGGCATCGAGATCTACGAATACATGCCGAGCTACCTGCACGCAAAGGTGGCTGTCATCGACAACGTCGCGACCGTGGGTTCGTCCAATCTGGACCCGTTCAGCCTGCTGCTGGCGCGCGAAGCCAACGTGGTCGTCGACGACCAGCCGTTTTCCTGGGACCTGCAGGAACGGCTGGAGACCGCCATCCGCGAGGGGGGGCGCTTCATCCGGCCGCTGGAGTATCAGCGCCGGGGATGGTTGCGGCGCTGGGTCGACGCGGTTTCCTATACGTTGTTGCGCATTGGAGTGGCGCTGACGGGAACTTCCGACAAGTACTGAGCGCGGGCGCTGGAGTAGAATTCAGCACAAATTGCGCGAGTCGAGAACAGCTATGTCCGCGGTTGATTTTCGACGATGGGGACAGGGGAACGCGGTCATGAAAACAGTGGCAATCCTGCAGTCGAACTACGTGCCGTGGAAGGGATATTTTGACCTGATCGCGGCGGTGGACGAATTCGTTATTTATGATGAAGTCCAGTTCACCAAGAACGATTGGCGCAACAGGAACCAGATCAAGACGCCGCAGGGCATACAGTGGCTCTCAATTCCAGTTGGCTCGGATATCCAGCGGCGGATTTCCGAAGTGGAACTGCCTGCCGGCCCATGGGCCGAAAAGCACTGGAAAACCCTGGCTGCGA
The DNA here is from genome assembly GCF_035282245.1 of Achromobacter sp. D10. NCBI lineage: Bacteria > Pseudomonadati > Pseudomonadota > Betaproteobacteria > Burkholderiales > Alcaligenaceae > Achromobacter > Achromobacter sp. D10. Next base: position 432,819 of record NZ_JAYJLE010000001.1, on the reverse strand, counting down.
ATTACGGACGTGCCCATTGTTTTGAAGACGTGGCGCGTTGGCTGAAGCCCTTGTACCTCGAGGGAGGTTATCAGCGTCTATCTGAATTGAACGTCGCGTTCATCAAGGCCATTTGCGCGTATCTAGGAATCAAAACGAAAATCAGCGATTCGGCGGATTTCGAGTATTCGGCCGGTAAAACCGGAAGGCTGGTCGGCCTATGCCGCCAGACGGGCGCCGACCGCTATCTATCGGGTCCTGCTGCCAAGGCCTATCTCGATGAAGGTGAGTTTGCTGCGGCAGGCGTCAGCGTTGCATGGTTCGATTACGCCGGGTATCCGGAATATCCTCAGTTATGGGGAAAATTCGAACATGGGGTTTCCATATTGGATCTGTTGTTCAACTGCGGCACAGAATCGTCCCAGTACATGAGATACGTGAAATGAAGCTCTCCGTTGTCGCCACCCTGTATCGGTCCGCGCCCTATATCGACGAATTCTGCCGCCGAGTCCGACTGGCTGCGAAAGACCATGCAGGCGATGACTATGAAATCATCCTGGTCAATGACGGCTCGCCTGACGATAGCCTGGAAATCGCCAGGCAGATCGCCTCCCTCGATACCAAGCTCGTGGTTGTGGACCTGTCGCGCAATTTCGGCCATCACAAGGCCATGATGACAGGCTTGGCGCATGCCAGCGGCGACGAGGTCTTTCTTATCGACACCGACCTTGAAGAGGCCCCCGAATGGCTTGCCGAATTTGCCGCCCTGCGCGCCGAGACCGACAGCGACGTGGTGTACGGGGTGCAGCGGCAACGCAAGGGAGCTTGGTTTGAACGGGTAACCGGCCGGCTGTTTTGGTATTCGCTGAAAAAGCTGACCGGCATGCCCTTGCCAGGTAACGTCACCACCGCGCGCCTGATGTCGCGGCGCTATGTGCAGGCCTTGTTGCAGCATCAAGAGCGCGAAGTCTTCATCGCAGGGCTTTGGTTCATCACCGGGTTCAGGCAATCGGCCTGCGAGGTCGACAAGCTGAGCAATTCGACCTCGACCTATACGCTGCGCAAGAAAATGTCCTTGCTCGTGAATTCGGTCACCGCGTTCAGCAACGCACCCCTGATCAGTATCTTCTACCTGGGATTGTTGATTTCCCTGGTGGCGGGGTGCTACATCGTCTTCCTGGTGCTGCGGTGGTGGCTGGAGGATACGTCCATGGCGGGCTGGACTTCGGTCATGGCTTCCATCTGGTTGCTGGGGGGGCTGCTGATGTCGTCACTGGGCGTGCTTGGCATCTACGTGGCCAAGATCTACACGGAAGCGAAGGGACGTCCGTACACGATAGTCCGCGATATCTATCGGAACGGCGCGCCATGAAAAGCGTGGTGTTTCTATGCTCGGGTGGCGGCGGCAACCTCAGGTTCGTGCAGGCGGCCATGCAGCGAGGGTGGTTGCCCGGCGGGCGGATCGTGGGCGTGCTGACCGACCGCGAATGCGGCGCCAGCGAATTTGCGCGCGGCAACGGCTTGTTTACGCGCTGCATGGATTTTTCGCGGTCAGGCCAGGCGGACGTGCAGCTTGAGCTCCGGCGCCTCGCGCCTGATGCGGTGGTGACGAATGTCCACAAGATCCTGACCCCGGATTTTGTCGCGGAATACGAGCACGCCTTGCTCAATCTGCACTATTCCCTGTTGCCGGCCTTTGGGGGGACCATTGGCGTCGAGCCCGTGCGGCGCGCGCTGGAGTACGGCGTCACGCTGCTGGGCGTGACCGCGCATCGGGTCTCGGCCGAAGTCGATGCGGGCCGGCCGCTGGCTCAGGCGGCGATCCCGGTCGAGGCCGGGGATGACGTCGATCACGTCATGGACCTGGTGTTCCGCGCCGGCTGCCTCGCCTTGCTGGAAGCCTTGAGAAGCCAACTGGGTATCGCCGGGCAGCCACGTGCACGCTTGCTGCGCCTGTGCGGCAGGGACGTCATGTTCAATCCCTTCGGGTCCTCCGGGGACGCATGGGCTGACGAAACGTTTTGGCAGGAAGTGAAGGCGCACACCGCAGCGGAACCGCCCTCGTGCTGAATCCGGACCGACGTGCCGGACGATCCGGCTACCGCTTCCAGTTGCTGCGCTATGCCTTGGTCGGGCTGGTGAGCAATGCCCTGGGATATGCGGTCTATCTGCTGGTCACGCACCTGGGTATGGCGCCCAAGATTACGGTGACGCTTCTCTATGCGGTAACGGCGGCATTGGCATTTTTTGGAAACCGTCGCCTGACCTTCCAGAGCAACGGCCGTATCCTGGGGCCCGCACTACGGTATGTGCTGGCCCACGGCGTGGGATACCTGATCAATATTGGCTTGCTGGCGTTTTTTGCCGATCGCCTTGGCATATCGCATCAGTGGGTCCAGTTGGCCGCCGTCTTCATCGTGGCGGGATTCATGTTCTGCGCGCTTCGCTGGTTCGTGTTCGCCGACAAGGCGAAAGGATAGATGGGATGAAGCAATGTCTGACCTGCGGTGCCGCGTTTTCCCGCGATGAACCAGGGTGTCCGTCGTGCCACGCCAAACCCGTAGTGGTGGATGGTTTTGAAGCATACGCGCCGGAGCTCGCCCGCGAGGGCGGAGGCTTCAAGGAAAGCCATTTCGCTGAACTCGCGAGCCTCGAGGAAGGACATTTCTGGTTTGAGGCGCGAAACGAACTGATCGCCTGGGCGATTGAAAAGTACTGCCCGGCGCGAGACAACTTCCTCGAAATCGGATGCGGCACGGGTTTTGTACTGGCCGGCATGGCCAAGCGGTTTGCATTCGGAAAAATGCTTGGTAGCGAGATTTTTTCCCAGGGACTGCATTTCGCTGCACAGCGCGTGCAGCAGGCCGCTTTTATCCAGATGGATGCCCGCAAAATCCCATTTCGCGAGGAATTCGATGTTATCGGCGCGTTCGATGTCCTGGAGCACATCCAGGAAGATGAAGCCGTCCTGCAGCAGATTCGCCAGGCGCTCAAGCCGCAGGGCATGTTATTGCTGACGGTGCCGCAGCACGACTGGCTGTGGAGCCCCAGCGACGATTATGCTTGCCATGTCCGCCGCTACTCATCCAGGGATTGCCATGCCAAGCTGCGTGCCGCAGGATTCCACATCGTGCGCAGCACCTCCTTCGTCTCCTTGTTGTTGCCCTTGATGATGATGTCCCGCCTGAAGAAGCGGAAACAGGGAGGCGAGTTCGACGCTGCCGACGAGTTCAAGCTTTCTCCGGGGTTGAACGCCATGCTGTACCGCGTGATGAAGGGAGAGGCCTCGCTGATCAGGGCGGGTGTCGATTTTGCGGCGGGCGGATCCCGCTTCGTGATTGCTCAACGGATTGAATAGCGATGAAGGCGATTATTCTTGCGGGCGGAACCGGCTCCAGGCTGTATCCGCTGACTCAGGTAACCAGCAAACAGTTGCAGGCGGTCTTCGACAAACCGATGATTTACTACCCCCTGACCGTTCTCATCGCCGCGGGGGTGCGCGAATTCTGTCTAATCTCCACACCGCAGGACCTGCCCAAATTCGAGAATCTTCTTGAAGATGGCCGCAAGTGGGGAATCAGTATCGAATACCGGGAGCAGGCCAGACCGGAAGGCATTGCGCAAGCGTTCCTTATCGCCGAGGATTTCATCGCGGGAGAGGATGTGGTGCTCATGCTGGGCGACAACATCTTTTCCGGAGGCGGCGATTTCCCGCGTGCCATGGCGGAGTTCCGCGATGGCGCCGCGATCTTCGCCTATCACGTGCGAGATCCCGAACGCTATGGAGTCGTGGAATTCGACGCGAAGGGCAACGCTCTTTCGCTCGAGGAAAAGCCCGTGAAGCCTCGTAGCAGCTATGCCGTGCCGGGCGTGTATATCTACGATAAGAACGTCGTGGACATCGCGAGAGGACTGAAGCCATCGCCTCGCGGTGAACTCGAGATCACCGATGTCAATATCGAGTATCTGCGTCGGGGAAAACTCAAGGTGAACCGGCTCAGCCGGGGCTTTGCCTGGCTGGATGCCGGCACCAGTTCTGCGCTGCAGGAAGCGTCCGCCTACATCGAGGCAGTCGAACGCCGCCAGGGCGTCAAGATCGGCTGCCCCGAAGAAGCGGCGCTTGTTCGCGGATTCCTCAGTCTGGCAGCATTTGAAAAATTGGTGAACGAATTGCCCAATTGCCAATATCGGGACTACCTGCGTAGCGTCGCGGACGAAACCAAACGATTTGGAGGCGCACAATGAGCGCGCAGCGGCTTGATTTCAACAAGCCCTACCTGACAGGCAAGGAAGCCGAATACATCGCCCAGGCGCTGGCCAACCAGAAGCTGGCGGGCGATGGCGCATTCACCAAGTTGTGCCACGACTGGTTCGAGCAGCACGTGGGATGCGCCCGAGGCTTGCTGACGCACTCCTGCACCGCCAGCCTGGAAATGTCCGCCATGCTTTGTGACGTGGGGCCGGGCGACGAGGTGATCATGCCCTCGTATACCTTTGCGTCCACGGCGAATGCATTTGCCTTGCGCGGCGCGGTGCCGGTGTTCGTCGACGTGCGCCAGGACACGATGAATCTGGACGAAATGCTCCTGGAGCAAGCCATTACTCCGCGGACGAAGGTGATCGTGCCGGTGCATTACGCCGGCGTCGCCTGCGAAATGGACACACTGCTGGCCATCGCGGCGCAACATGGAATCCGGGTGGTTGAGGATGCGGCGCAGGGCATCATGGCCAGTTACAAAGGTCGTCCACTAGGCAGTCTTGGCGATCTTGGCACGTTCAGTTTCCATGAAACCAAGAACGTGATTTCGGGGGAAGGCGGGGCGCTGCTCGTCAATCATCCCGATCTGGCGCTGCGGGCCGAGATCATCCGTGAAAAAGGGACGGACAGGAGCCGCTTCTTCCGCGGCGAGGTGGACAAATACACTTGGCAGGAAGCGGGCTCTTCCTATCTGCCAAGCGAGCTGATCGCCGCGTTTCTCTGGGCCCAGCTGGAGTCCGCACGGGACATCACGCAACAGCGCTTGGCGATCTGGGACCGCTATCATGCGGCGCTGGCGCCTATGGAGGCCCAGGAACGGTTGCGCCGGCCCATCGTGCCGGAAGGCTGCGAGCACAATGCGCACATGTACTACGTGTTGCTGCCTGCGACCGTCAGCCGCCGCGAGGTGATCGAGGAGTTCCGGGCACGCCAGATCTATCCCGTCTCCCACTACGTTCCTCTGCACTCCGCGCCCGCAGGTCTTCGTTATGGGCGTGCGGCCGGCAGCATGGCGGTCACCGACGATTATTCCGAGCGGCTGCTGCGCTTGCCGTTCTGGGTGGGTTTGACGGCCGCCCAGCAGGATCTGGTGGTCGAGGTGCTGGACGCCGCGTTGCGGAAACGGATCTAACCCGCTCGAGGACGGAAGCGCAATAGGCCCAGCGCCAGCGCGGTGCCTGCCAGGATGATCGCGGCGCCCGCCGCGATGGATGGCGTGATGCGCTCGTCCAGGAACCACGAGCCCCACAGCACCCCGAAGATCGGCACGAGAAACGTCACGCTGACGGCGCCGGTCGGGCCGACGTTGGCGATCAATCGGAAAAAGATGATGTAGGCCGCGCCCGTGCACACCACGGCCAGCAGAATGGTGGCGATCCAGGCTTGCATGGAGGCGGGAGCCTCGGGCCAATGGGTGACCGCCATGGGTAGCAATACCAGCGTCGCGCCTATCATGCTGCCGGTGGCGTTGGCCAGGGCATCCACGCCCGTCAGGAAGCGTTTGGTCCAGTTGGCGGCGATGCCGTAGAACACCGGCGCCGACACGGCGGCCAAGACCGCGGGCCCCGTACCGCCGTCGTTGAAATTCAGCTTGTCCCATACCAGCACTACGATGCCCACCACGCCGATCATCAGGCCCAGGGAGCGGGTCCAGGCAAGCTTGTCCTTGAGCCACAGCCAGCCGATGACCGCGCCCCAGACGGGCGTCACGGCATTGGCTACCGACAGGAACCCGGCGCCCAGCGATTGCGCGGCATAGGCAAACAGCAGGAACGGCACGGCTGCGTTAAGCACGCCCACCATCAGCAAGGCCTTCCAGTGCCGTGCGATGACGGGCAGCTTGCCCCGCCACAGCGCGGCGGGTAGCAAGACCAGTGCCGCCAGGCCAACGCGCAGCTCGATCAGGGCGATCGGCCCGAACTCCGGCACTGCCAGGCGCATGAACAGGAAGGAGCCGCCCCAGACGGCGGCCAGGAGCAGCAGATCCAGCAGGTTACGTTGACGCATGGTCAGTCCCGTCGGGGGCTCATTTGCGGTTTGCGGTCAGGTTTTTCATCTTGACGCGGTGCGCCAGCAGGGCGCAGCTCAGGGACAGGACGATACAGAGCACCAGGCCCGCGCGCACTCCGTTTAGTACCGTGCTATGGGAAATAATGATGCCGACCACGGCCGTTCCCAGCGCGCTGCCGATGGCGCGGGTGGTCTGGACCAGCGCCGAAGCCACGCCCACGTCGCGCCGCTCGCTCAGCATCTGCATGAACAGGGTCAGGTTCGGCAACAGGAAGCCGAGTGCACAGCCGTTGACAAAGAAGGCAGCCAGAATCCACCAGGCGGAGGTGCCCGGCGAGATCAGCAGCACCATCAGCGCGCCGGCCGCCAGCAGGCAGGCGCCGAACACCATCAAGCGCTGCGGTTCGGTCTGCTTGGGGAACAAACGGCCATTGATAATGCTGCCCACAGAAATGGCGGCCACAAGCGGGGTGAGCAAGAGCCCGGCTTCGCTGGGGGTGTAGTTAAGCACCTGTTGCAGCAACAGCGGGCTATAGAAGATCAGGACGAACATGACGGCGCCCACCATCATCGCCGCCAGATTCAACAGCCGGGATTCCGCGCCGCCCAGCACGCGTAGCGGGAAGATGGGGGACTTTACGCGGCGTTCCGTGGGGATGAGGATGGCGATGGCCGCGACGCCGACTATGGCCAGCGCCAATCCGAGCATGGGCTGGGCATGGTCGCCGCTGGCGAAGGCGAGCTCCAGCGCGGCCAGCGGCGCCCCTACTGCGAGGACCAGCAGGATGGCGCCCAGCCAGTCGATCTTGCGGCTGCCATCATGGATGGGCCGGATGCGCGGGAAGTAACGGGCCAGCAGGAAGAACGCGCCCGCCGCCGCGATCGGCGCAATGAAAAAGGCCGCCCGCCAGCCCAGTGCCTGCGTGGCCGCTCCCCCCAGCACCGGGCCAATGCCGCTGGCCATGGCGAACGCCGCCGACACCAGCGCCATCCAGCGCACCCGCTGCTTGGCGTCGGGGAACAAGTCCGCCGGCGCGGCGAATGCGGTCGCGATCATCATGCCGCCGCCTATGCCCTGCAGCGACCGGAAAATGATCAACTGCATCATGCTTTGCGACAGGCCACAGGCGATCGAGCCCAGCGCCACGATCAAAACCGATAGCAACATCAAGGGCTTGCGGCCGAACATGTCGCCCAGGCGGCCGAATATCAGGATGGACGCGGCGGTAGCCAGCAGGTAGCCCGTTCCGACCCAGGCGTAAAGGGCCATGCCATTCAGCGCCTCGGCCACGCGCGGCAGGGTGGTGCTGATGATGGTGGAATCCAGCGCGGCCAGTACAACCGTCGCCGAAACCCCCGCCATGCCCATCAGCAGGTCACGTCGTGTATGGGCGGGGGCGGAGGCGGTTGGCGGGGGTGATTCAGGTGGCGGCGTCATGCCGCAGAGCATATCACCGGCGCGTCAGGGATTTCACTTATAGAAGGTGTGGTAACCCCAGAAAACCGCGATGACCAGAACCACCATGATCCAGGACCAGCGCGAATTGGACAGGCCGCGCGGCTCCGGTTCGGGGGGAGGGGGAGGCGGCGCCAGGCGGGGCTGGGCGGCCATGTAATCGATGAAGGCGGCGAAGAATTTTTCAATGATCTTTTCGCCGGCCTTCAGTACCAGGCCCTCGCCGCATTCGGCCAGCTTGCCGCCGGTCATGCCGGCCACCGTGTAGGCGACGCGGGTGCCCTGATCCTTGGTGCTGAGGTTGACCTGGGCGGTGCCGATGGCCAGGCAGGCGGCGCGGCCCTTGCCCTCGAATACCAGGGTGCAACTGTCGGGGGGATTGACGTCCGAGAGCAGGATTTCGCCCTCGTAGTCGGTGTCCAGGCCGGCAATCTTTGCCCGGAGGGTGACTGCGTACTCCGTGTCGCTGCGCTTGTCGACAGCGATGCATCCGGGAATACATCGCTGCAGCACGGCCGGATCTGTCAGAGCGTCCCAAGTCTGATGCTGGGTTGAAGGAATCCACTGGGCATCTGCAATGCGCATGGCTGTCTCCTTGCTTGGTACAGTCTCGCTTTCATTGTGGACCCAATTCGCGCAAAACGCCAATATCGGCCTTTTTGCCTCTGGACTCTCGTCGAATCCATCAGGGATGCGCAGAGTAGAATCAAGCTCTGTCCGCCATCCACAGCCGGCGCTCCTTTTCCCCTGTAATACCCATGACTATCCTAGTTACCGGAGGTGCTGGCTTTATCGGAGCCAACTTTGTGCTCGATTGGCTGGCCCGCACCGACGAACCCGTAATCAACCTGGACAAGCTTACCTACGCGGGCAACCCGCAGAGCCTGCAGGCGCTGGACGGGGATAAGCGGCATGAGTTGATCGTCGGCGACATATGCGATGCCTCGCTGGTCGGCAGTCTGTTGAAACAGCATCGACCGAGGGCCATCATCAACCTGGCGGCGGAATCCCATGTGGACCGTTCCATACATGGGCCAGAAGCGTTCATCCAGACCAATATCGTCGGCACGTTCCGGTTGCTGGAATCGGTGAGGGCCTACTGGAACGAACTGGATCCGGCAGCGCGCGCCGAATTTCGCTTCCTGCACGTATCTACCGATGAGGTCTATGGTTCGTTGCCGGAGGACGGCAATGGCTTTACTGAAACCCATCGGTACGAGCCCAACAGTCCATATTCGGCAAGCAAGGCTGCCAGCGATCATCTGGTGCGCGCCTATCACCACACCTACGGCCTGCCGCTGCTGACGACTAACTGTTCCAACAACTATGGCCCTTTCCAATTCCCGGAGAAGCTGATTCCCCTGGTGATCGCCAACGCGTTGGCCGGAAAGCCCCTGCCCGTTTATGGCGATGGCCGGCAGGTGCGTGATTGGTTGTACGTGACTGACCATTGCAGCGGCCTGCGCCGTGTGCTCGAAGCGGGCCGTGTTGGGGAAACCTACAACATCGGCGGCGAGAACGAGCATCCCAACCTGGATATCGTCACGGCTGTATGCGCTCTATTGGACGTGTTGCGGCCTCGGGCGGATGGCATTCCGTACAAGCAGCAGATCACCTTCGTGCAGGATCGGCCCGGCCATGACCGCCGTTACGCGATCGATGCCTCCAAAATCAATAAAGAGCTCAACTGGCGGCCGGCGGAAACCTTTGAAACCGGACTGCGCAAGACCGTGCAATGGTATCTGGACCACGAGCAATGGGTGCGGGACATCATCACCGGAGCCCATCATCGCAGCTGGGTCGAGAAGCACTATGCGCGTTAACGGAAACCGGCAAGGCCAAATGTCCCGGCCGGCTGCAATGCAACCATCTCGATAAAGCCGACGATGCTGATAGCCCGTGGCATGCAACTGGGAGCAGGCGCCGTTACGGCGGCATTGCTGGGGTGGGTCCTGTGGGCTTGCGGCCGAGGCTTTGATTTCACGGACGAAAGCCTGTACCTGATCTGGCTGCATAGTCCGCACGCATACGCGGCCTCGGTCACGCAATTCGGTTTTGTGTACCACCCCTTGGACTGGCTGCTCGGGGGAGACATCGCCTTGCTCCGGCGGGCAAACGTGTTGTTGACCTGGGGGCTGGCGTGGGCGGCGGCATACCTGTTTCTGTCGTCGATGTTGAATGAGCAGGCCACCAAAACCACTCGGCTGGTCATCAGTGCCGTATTTGCAGGCTCCAGCCTGATTTTCTTCCAGCTTTGGCTGCCGTCTCCCAGCTACAACAGCTTGACGTTCCAAGCGATTCTGGTGGCGTTCAGCGGCCTTCTGCTGGCCGACCGCAGGCGCGCGCGCACAAGCGACGCGGGATGGCTGCTGGTGGCATTGGGCGGGTGGATGGCATTCATGGCCAAGCCCACCACCGCGCTCGCCCTGGCGGTGCTTTGTGCCGTGTATTTACTGTGCGCTCGCAAATTGAGCCTGCGCGGAGCGATCATCAGCCTGCTCGGCGCCGCGGTGTTGCTCGTCGTGAGCGCTTGGTTGATCGACGGCTCCGTACAGGGCTTCATTCAGCGGATCCGGTCCGGCCTGGCGCTGGCGCAGGCGCTGGGTGGAGGCCATGAATTCGGCAAGATGCTGCGCGTGGATCCCATTTTCCTGCCAGATCCGTTGACCCAGTCCATCTTGGCGGCGGGCGCTGCGGCCGCGATCGTTGCGTTTCTGGTCGGGGCGACGGGGTGGTTCAGCCAAGCGGTGGGCGCGCTGGCGCTGCTGGTGGCTTTGGTCTACGCAGTCGGGCTGGCGTGGGGCTGGCTTCCCGCGCAGGATTTTGGCAAATTCCAGGGCATGGCGGTGCTGGCGGCGCCCTTGTCCGGCCTGGGCGTATTCGCCGCGCGCGGGCTCATGGGCCATTGGCAGGCATTGCAGCTGAAGAAATGGGCATTGCTCTTGCTGTGTGCCATGCTGCCGTTTGCCTATGCGTTCGGAACCAACAACAACTACTGGGTCGGCGCTGCGGCCACCGGCTATTTCTGGCTGTTGGCGGGAGCAGGATTATGGGGCCTGACCAAGCCCAGAGCGGGGGCCTGGGTCAGCCTGTTGCCGATGGGGGCGATTGCGCTGGTTGTAGCGGCCTTGCTGCTGCAACTGGCCATGGACAGGCCTTATCGGCAGCTCGAGGCACTGCGTACGAATGTGCATCCTACCGTGCTGGGACCGGGCGGGGGATCTTCCTTGCTGCTTTCCGAAGCCGACCATCGTTACATAGAACAATTCAAGCAGGCAGCCGCCAAGGCGGGGTTTTCCGCCGGCACGCCGATGATAGATCTGACGGGCCGTGCCCCCGGCGTGCTGTACGCGGGGGGCGCACTCAACGTGGGGCAGCCATGGCTGATCGGCGGATATCCGGGGAGCCTCGGCTTCGTATCGCAGGCCCTGGATTCCGTTTCGTGTGAAGTGCTGGCTTCGTCCTGGTTGCTGCTTGAGCCGGAGTCGCCACGCGCGATTCCACAGGCCGTGCTGGCCCGATATGGCGCCGACGCCGTGATGGACTATGTGCCGGTGGGTGAAATCGTCAGGCAAGCGGACGCTGCGCACGCCGATGAGGCCCGGCGCCAGCAAGTGCTCAAGCCCTCGCGCGACACGGCGGCCGCGGTGCGCGCTTGCGTCGCAGCGAAGGCCGCGCGCTAGGAAGCGCACGGCCGAGACGCGCTATCGGCTTATTGCTGTTTCGAGGGCTCGTATTCGGGCATCCAGCGTTTCAGCTCTGCCCGTACCGCCTCGTCTTCCACCGGGTCCGCGCCTGTGATCCACTCGATGCCCCTTTCGCGGAAGCCTTCGGGCACGGGGCGCGAGCGGGCGATCCGCAGCTTGGGATGCGGGGTCTCCAGCGTCTCTTCGCAATCCGCGAGCAGCTCTTCATAGAGCTTTTCACCCGGACGCAAGCCCGTGAATTCGATGCGGATTTCCTCTTCGGTAAATCCCGAAAGGCGGATCATGTTGCGCGCCAGATCGGCGATCTTGACGGGTTCGCCCATGTCCAGCACGAAGATTTCCCCGCCATTGCCCATGGCGGCGGCCTGCAGCACCAGCCGCGCCGCTTCCGGTATGGACATGAAGTAGCGCGTAATGTCGGGGTGGGTCACCGACACCGGTCCGCCGCGAGCGATCTGCGACTGGAATCGGGGGATGACGCTGCCCGTGCTGCCCAGCACGTTCCCGAAGCGGACGATCTGGAACCGCGTCGTGCCGCCGCGCCCATGCAGCACTTCGCACACCATTTCCGCCATGCGCTTGGTGGCGCCCATCACGTTGGTGGGGTTCACGGCCTTGTCGGTCGAGATCAGGACGAAGCGTTTCGCATGGAAACGCTCGGCGCATTGAGCCACGTTCAGGGTGCCGAGCACGTTGTTGCGCACGGCTTGCCAGGCGTTTCCGATTTCCATGAGCGGCACGTGCTTGTAGGCTGCCGCGTGGAACACGATATCCGGCTTGTAGCGGGTAAAGACCTCTTCCACCCGGATCAGGTCCTTCACGTCGCCTGCCAGCGGGATGACGCGCACGGAAGGCTGGTTGTCGGTGAACCATTGCTCAATGGTGTAGAGGGCGAACTCGCTTGCCTCGTACAGGATGATGGTCGCCGGAGCGAACCGCGCAAGCTGCCGGCAAAGTTCGCTGCCGATAGAGCCGCCAGCGCCGGTCACAAGCACCTGTTTGCCGGCGATCATCTCGTGAATATTGATGTTGTCGATATAGACGGACTCGCGGCCCAGCAGATCCTCGATCTTCACGGGACGCATCATGTTGATGGCGACGCGGCCGCTCATCAGTTCGCTCAGTCCGGGCACGGTGAACAACGATGCGCCCGCGCGGGTCGCGATGTCGGACACGCGGCGCAGGGCCGGTGCCTTGGCCGACGGGATGGCCAGGATCACGTGCTTGGCGCCGTAGTCGTTCAGGATCTCGGGCAGCCTGTTGGTGCCGCCCGCCACGCGGCAGCCGGAGATTTCCAGGCCGCGCTTTGCCGGATCGTCGTCGACCAGCGCCACCACATGCCAATCGGAGCTGCGGCCCAGTTCGCGGACCAGCATGGCGCCGGCAGTGCCCGCGCCGACCACGACTACGGGCGTGCCCCGGCCCAAGCCGGCGCGGTACAGCCAGTGTTCCTTCCACATGCGCCAAGCGGCGCGTCCACCGCCCATGACCAACAGCAGCAAGAGGGGATACAGCACCAGGATGGAGCGCGGCAATGCGGGCTGGCCGCGGTTCAGGAAGGCGAATAGCAGCAGCGCGACCGTGGACGCGAGCACGACGTTCAGGACACGTTTGAGGTCCGGCAGGCTGGCGAAGATCCACATGCCGCGATACAAGCCCGCCCAGCGACAGGCGATGATCTGTACGGGCAGCAGCACGAGCAGCGCCCGGGCAATGGGACCTTCCCAGTCGGTGGGCCAGTCGAAATTGAAACGGATCAGGAACGCGCCAAACCAGGCGATGATGATCGCCGCCAGGTCAAACAGGAACACCAGAGCGGTTCGAAAGCGGGTAGGAATGATCATTTTTCTTTGAGTCTGAAATCAATCCGCGATCAGGCGTGAGCCCGGAGGCAGCACGGCGTCCGCCGGTACACGGACGCGATATCCTGCACAGGAGCCGGCTTGCAGCCACGCGCGGTCTTCGACGACCACCCCGCCGGCCAGCTGAACCCCGACTCCCAGGTGGGCGAAGTCGCCGAGCACCGTGTCGTGGTCCGCAGTGGCGTTGGCATTCACAATGACGCCGCGTCCCAGGCGCGCGCAGGCGCCGACCACCGCGCCCGCCATGATGGCGCTGCCTTGGCCGATCTCGGCCAGTTTGCTGACCCAGGCCCGCGGATGGACGATGGTCGCCAGCGGGATGCCGAGATCCGCCAGGGCATCGGTCAGGCGCTGGCGCACAGCCTGGTTGCCGATGGCGACGAGCGCCGCCTGGCAGGTGCCGGCCAGTTCCGGAAGTTGCGCGGTGGAGCCCGCGATGCGCCACTCGCCCGATTGCTGTTGGGCGGGGTATGCGTCATCGGCGAAGACTATGTCGGTCCACTCGCCCGTCAGCGCGGCGGCTTCGGCGACTGCGCGCCCATGTCCGCCGCTGCCTACGATGAGCAAGATGCCTTTCGAATTCATATTTACGCCATTTTCGCTAATGTCTAGCGGCCGAGCGCACGCTGACAGGATTCTACTCAAGATGTTTCCTGCGCCGGGCTACTAAATGTTCAGTTCTAGCTTTCGTTCAGTTTGAGCCTTCGGGCGTCCCAGCCTTAAGCAGTATTGACAGAGCGATAAGCGGTATATAGGCGCATATCGTTGCGGTGAGGCCTTCGATATATCCGGTCGATATTGCCACTGCCCAGGGAAACAGCCACAGCACGTTTATCGCAAGTACCGTCAGGGTTACCCGGCGGTGGCTGGAATATTTTCGGCTTGCATATTGGTAGGCATGAGTGCGATGCGCCTCGTATACCTTTTCCCCGCGGCACAGGCGGCGGATCAAGGTCACGGTGGCATCGATGATGAATACGCCCAGCAGCACCAGCCAGGCCCACAGCATGGCCGGAGAATGCCAGCCCGCCAGAAGGGAAAGGGCACCGAGAATCAGGCCCAGGAAGCCGCTGCCGCCATCGCCCATGAAGATCTTGGCAGGCGGGAAATTCCAGATCAGGAAGCCCGCCACCGTAGCTGCCAGCAGCGCGCTGGGAGCGGCCGCCAGCGGTTGGCCCGCCAGCACGTACAGGATGCAGCCGCCGACCGTGACGCAGAGCGCCTCGATGCTGGCGATGCCGTCGATGCCATCCATGAAATTGTAGAGATTCAGCATCCAGACCAGGTACAGGGCGCCCAGGATGGAGAGCATCCAGCCGCTTTGCAGCTCCAGGCCCCAGAGCGATACGGACGGAACTCCGCCGATCCAGTAAAGCACCCAGGCCGCCCCGGCGAAGTGGGCGAGCAGTCTCCAGCGGGCCTGAATATGGCCGTGGTCGTCCAGAAAGCCGATGAGTGCAATCCAGGCGCCGGCGCCGCCGAGCGCCAAGGCGTCCACCGGCGCGACGTTTCCGGTTGCCGCCAGGGTCCCCAATCCCACCAGGAAACTGATGACGAACGCGATGCCGCCGCCGCGCGGAGTGGGCGTCTTGTGGGAACTGCGCGCGTTCGGCACATCGATCACATTATGCGTGAGCGCATAGCGGCGCAGCGCGCCGGTCAACAGCCACGCCAGCACTGCGAATACTGCAAATAACCACCAGGGTAACGATATGGCATCCATCGTGTCGTCAAATACGGAAATGGCTGAATTCTGGCCAGTGGAAAATGGATACGTTCCGGGAATCAGAGAACGTCGACGTCGCGCAGGACGAACGGCTGGGGCTTGAAGCCGAAATCCCGCGCCGCATCGTCATGGCTAAATACCATGTCGCGATTCATGCGCTGCACCATGTCGGCATTCCAGTTGCGGTAACGCGGAATCATGCGCAGGAAAAACAGGCCGGTGTTGAACAGCCAGATCGGGACTGTCAGCAGCCGCGGCGTCCTGCCCATGGCTTTGAATATCCGCGCAACCATTTCCCGGTAGCTCAGTACCTCCGCCCCGGAAATGTTGTAGCCCTTGTTGACGGCGCCCGGCGCAAACGCGGAAAGCACAGCGGCTTGCGCCACGTCATCCACATACACAGGCTGGCGTTGTCCGCCCGCGCGTCCGAAGACGGGGAAGACATGGAGCTTGCGGATGAGGCGGACGATCTCCGACAGATTGCGATCGGTGCTGCGCCCATAGATGAGCGTGGGCCGCAGCACGGTCCAGCCGATGCCGGCGCCTTCCGCCCATTGCGCCAGCGCTTGTTCTCCCTGGGACAGACGCTGCACCAGCGCCTCTTCATAGGGATTCTGGGAAGTGACCTTGGTGTAGCGGCTGGTGGACGACAGGCAGACGACCCGCTGGGCGCCCAGTCTGCGCATGAATTCGAAGTGCTCGCCCACGACCCAGATGTGGCAGAGCGCTATCCATACGGTGATGGGGCCTGCCGCGCTGGCGGCATCTTCCGCGTGGGCGTCGGCGAGCGACACCCACTGCACGGCGTCGTTGTCGCCGGCCGGCTGGGGGCTGCGGGAAAAGGCCACCACGCGATGGCCGGCAGCGGTGAGCTTGGCCAGCACCTGCCGGCCGGCCGGGGAAGTCGCGCCCAGGACGCCCACGGTAATTGCATCGCTCATCGTCCACCCCGATCGATGTGTTGCTGCAGCAATTCGGCCAGGCGGGCAGCCTGTTTCTCGAGCTCGAAATGCTCCAGGAAATAGGCGCGCCCGCGTTCGCCCATGGCGGCACGCGCTTGCGCGGACATGCCATGCAGTTGTTCGATATTGCGGGCCAGTTGCACGGCGTCTTCGGCGGGACTGACCAGGCCGGCACCGGCTTCTTCGACGACGCGAGCACCCTCGCCGTCGATCGAGGCGAGTATGGGGCGGCCGGCGCTCAGATAGGACTGGATCTTGGCAGGCACCGTTTGCGCGTAGATTTCGCTGCGCTTGAGCGAAACGATCAGGCCCTGCGCACGCGTCAGGAACTGCGGCATCTCGCTGGACGGATAGCGTCCGGCGAGAGTGAGGTTGTCCAGGTTGCGGGACTGCTTCTGTTCCGCCAGCCAAGGCGACATGCTGCCGCTGCCGACCAGGACGATGCGGACATCGGTCAGATGCTTGATCCGTTCGGCCGCCTCGGCCAGGGTCTCGACAGCTTGCGCCGTGCCGAGATTGCCGGCGAACACGACGCAAAAGCGCGAGTCCAGTTCATCCAGCAGCGCGCGGGGCACCTGCGTATCCGCGGACAGCGTGCTGGGTGTGTCCCGCGAGCAGTTCGGGTAGTAGACGAGCTTGGCGGGGTTGGCGTAGCGCGAGACCGCTGCGATGAACGCCCGCGACTGCACCATGATCAGGCCGGAGCACGCGTAGATGCCACGCACCATCAGGCCGATCGCGCTCAGCACGAACTTGTTCTTGATGAATCCGGTCGCGCTCAGGCTTTCCGGCCACAGGTCCAACACCCACATTGCCATGGGCTTGCGCAGGCGCCACTTCAGATAGATTGCCGGAATGGCGGCAGTGATCGGAGACAGCGAAAAGACGAAGACGATATCGAACGACTTGCCCTTGGCCTGCCGCGGGAAATATCGCAGGCCATTCCAAACGAACGACAGATAGTTGCGCGCAAGATTCGCCGCGCCGCCTGCGCCGCGTGGCCGCAACGGCGCGCGATGCACGGCGACGGAGCCGGCAAACACCTCTTCCGACGCGCCTTCCGCCTGATATCCGGGGAAGATCTTCCCGTCGGGATAGTTCGGCTTCCCTGTGAAGACTTCCACGGTATGGCCTTGGGCGACCAGTGCTTCCACCAGATCGTTGATCGAGAAGGACTCGGGCCAGAAGTACTGGGTGACGAGCGCGATCTTCAATTCGCCTTTTTCCATACGACGCGATTGACGTAGTCGGTGTAGCTATGAATGATGCGCACCACCTTCTCGGACACGTTGGGCATGCTGTAGTCCGCCACCAGCCGGAAGTCGCGCTCGGCGCCGCGCGATTGATGCGCCAGCAGTTCCAGCGCCTGCAGCGCGCGGTCGGATTCCAGGCCGACCATCATCACGGAGGCCTCTTCCATGCCTTCAGGACGTTCGTGCGCTTCGCGGATGTTCAACGCCGGAAAATTCAGGATCGAGGACTCTTCCGTGATCGTGCCGCTGTCGGATAGCACCGCGCGCGAGGACACTTGCAGCTTGTTGTAGTCCTTGAAGCCCAACGGCTTCAGCAGGCGCACGTTGTCATGGAACTTGGCGCCTAGCGCGTCCACGCGCTTCTGCGTGCGCGGATGGGTGGAGACGATCACCGGCAGGCCATAGGTCGACGCTACCGTATTCAGCAGGTTCACCAGCTTGGCGAAGTTATGGTCGGAATCCACATTCTCTTCGCGGTGCGCGCTGACCACGAAAAACTGGCCGGGAGTCAGTCCAAGCCGGTCGAGCACGTCGGACGCTTCGATGCCGTCGCGATAGTGATTCAGCACTTCGAACATCGGGCTGCCGGTCTTGATGATCCGGTCGGCGGGCAGGCCTTCGCGCAGCAGGTATTCGCGCGCGATGTCGCTGTACGTGAGGTTGATGTCCGAAGTGTGATCGACGATGCGGCGGTTGATCTCTTCGGGCACGCGCTGATCAAAGCAGCGGTTGCCGGCTTCCATGTGGAAAGTCGGGATCTTGCGGCGCTTGGCGGGCAGCACAGCCATGCAGCTGTTCGTATCGCCCAGCACCAGGACCGCATCGGGCTGGATGTCGGCCAGCGCCTGGTCGGTGGCGATGATCACCTTGCCGATGGTCTCGGCGCCCGAGGCGCCTGCGGCGTTCAGAAAGTGGTCCGGCTTGCGGATGCCCAGGTCCTGGAAGAAGATCTCGTTGAGTTCGTAGTCGTAGTTCTGCCCGGTGTGGACCAGGACATGGTCGCAATGGCGATCCAGGCTCGCGAGCACGCGTGACAGCCTGATGATTTCCGGCCGGGTACCGACGACGGTGGCGACTTTGAGTTTTTTCATATCAGAGGGGGCGGGCGTAAGTGTCGGGACGGGCGCGGTCGAAGATCTCGTTGGCCCACAGCATGACGACCATTTCGTCGTCGCCGATGTTCGTGATGTCGTGCGTCCAGCCGGGCACGGTTTCCACGATTTCCGGCTTTTCGCCATCCGTGTCCTGTTCATGGAATTCGCCGGTCAGGATATGGCGGAAGCGAAAGCGCGCGCGTCCCTTGATGACCAGGAATTTCTCGGTTTTCGAGTGGTGGTAGTGGCCGCCGCGCGTCACGCCGGGATGGGCGGTGAAGTACGAAAACTGGCCGCTGTCCTGCGTCTTGAGCATTTCGACGAACACGCCTCGCGGGTCGCCGTACTTGGGCACTTCGTAGGAGAAGCGCTCGGGCGGCAGGTAGCTGACATAGGTGGCGTAGAGCGCCCGGGTCAGCCCGGTACCCACGGCCGCGGTGATCAGCGTCTGGCGGCTGTCGCGGAACGTCTCCAGCTGTGCGGCGAGGTCGCCGACCGTGATGCGGTACTGGGGCGCGACGCTGCAGAACCGGTCGTCGGCGACGGCGCCATCCATCAGTTCGACGAAGCGGGCGACGACATCGTCCACATAGACCAGGGTGATCGCGGCGGCCGGATCATTGATCTGGATGGGCAGGCCGCGGTTGATGTTGTGGCAGAACGTGGCCACCGCGGAGTTGTAGTTAGGGCGCGCCCATTTGCCGAATACGTTGGGCAGTCGGAACAGATAGACCGGCGAGCCGTGTTTGTCCGCCAATTGCGATAGCGCGTCCTCTGCTTCTCGCTTGCTCTGGCCATAGGGGTTGTCCTGGCTGGCCTGGGTCGACGAGGAATAGATCACGGGCGCGCGGCGGCCGCTGCGGACGATGCTCTCGCAAAGCTGCTGGGTCAGTCCCGCGTTGCCGCTCTGGAAATCGGCGGGGTCCTTGGGCCGGTTCACGCCGGCCAGATGGAAGATGAAGTCCGCCTGGGCCGTCAGTTCGTCCAGCCGGGAGGCGTTGTCGCCACGCGTGAAGCGCAGGACTTCGACGTCTTTGCGCTCTTCCAGCGTGGCGATGAGATTCTGCGCAACGAATCCGTTGCTGCCGGTAATGAGAACCTTCATGGCTTACTCCTCAGGCGTCACTTGCTCGCCACGCTGGATGGCTTGCATGAACTCCAGCTTGAGCAGCAGTTGCTCCATGCCGTGGGTGTCCAGACGCTGGGTATTGTGCGAGTTGTAGTCTTCGCTGCGCGAGATTTTTTCTTCGCCCTGCTCGACGAACTTCGCGTAGTTCAGGTCGCGCAGATCGGGCGGGATGCGGTAATAGTCGCCCATGTCTTCGGCGCAAGCCATTTCCTCGCGGCTCAGCAGGACTTCATACAGCTTTTCGCCGTGCCGCGTGCCGATGACGTTGATCGGATGCTCGGGCTTGCCGACCATGCGCGCCAGCGTCTTGGCCAGGGTCTGGACGGTGGCCGCGGGCGCCTTCTGCACGAAGAGGTCGCCGTTGTTGCCGTGTTCGAACGCGTACAGCACCAGATCCACCGCGTCCGACAGCGTCATCATGAAGCGGGTCATGTCGGGATCGGTGATGGACAGCGGTATGCCCGCCCGCATCTGTTCGATGAACAGGGGGATCACCGAACCGCGCGATGCCATGACGTTGCCGTAACGGGTTCCGCAGATCACCGTCTCGGTCGCGTCCAGGTCGCGCGATTTCGCGACCATGACCTTCTCCATCATGGCCTTGGAAATGCCCATGGCGTTGATGGGATAGACCGCCTTGTCCGTGCTGAGACAGACGACCTTGCTGACCTTGTTGCGGATGGCGGCCTCCAGGACGTTTTCGGTCCCGAGAATGTTGGTGTAGACCGCTTCCATCGGGTGGAATTCGCAGGAAGGCACCTGCTTGAGCGCCGCCGCGTGAAAAATATAGTCCACGCCGCGCGTGGCGTTCAGCAGGCTCTGGCTGTTGCGAACGTCGCCAATGTAGAACTTAAGCTTCGGATGCGAGTAGCGCTTGCGCATGTCGTCCTGCTTCTTCTCGTCGCGGCTGAAGATGCGGATTTCACCGATGTCGGTCTGCAGGAAACGTTTCAGGACGGCATTGCCGAAGGATCCCGTGCCGCCGGTGATGAGCAGTTTGGCGTTTGGTTTCAACATATTCGCAAGTCTCTTTCTATGGAACGACGCAATGCCGTTCAAGCGCTGCGCAGATGCGCCGCGCGCACCAGCGCTTCGCGATCGGCCAGCGTGGGGTAATTGATCAGCACGGCCTTGTACGCGCCCTTGAATACGAACAGGCTGCCGGCGCCGGCGCCGATGATTCCAAACTGCTTGATGAGTTCGCCGATGTCTGCGACGGAGCCCGCGCCGCCGAGCACTGACATCGGCACGGTCGTCACGTTGCGAATCTGTTCAACGATGCCCAGGTCATAGCCCTTCATGACGCCGTCGTGGTCGATGGAGTTGATGACGATCTCGCCCACGCCGTGCTGTTGCAATAGGGGCGCGAGTTCGACCGGATTCAGGTGCGTGTTCTTGGTGGCATTGTGCGTCCAGACCTCGTAGCGCGAACTGAAGCGCTTTTTCTTGACGTCCAGGACGGCGACAACGCTTTGCCGGCCAAGCTTTTCGGCGATCCGGCTGGCCAGCGTGGGGTCCTCGACCAGCGCGGAGCTGAGCGCGACCTTTTCCACGCCCAGGCTGATGATCGCCTGGGCCTGTTCGACCGTCTTGACGCCGCCACCGTAGCAGAACGGCATACGGCATTCGGCGGCGAGACGTTCGATCATTTTCAGATCGGGGCCGAGGCCCTTGGTCGTGGCGTCGATGTCGACGACGATCAATTCGTCGACTTCCTTTTCATTGAAGATCCGGACCGCATTGATGGGGTCGCCGACGTATTTATCGGACGAGAACTTCACGGTCTTGACCAGACCTTTATCTCGGACGAGGAGGCAGGGAATGATTCTGGGACGAAGCACGTTAGATATCCGCGAAGTTCTTCAGGAGCTGCGCACCGAATTCGTGGCTTTTCTCGGGGTGGAATTGCACGCCATACACGTTCTCGTGATTGACCGCGCAAGCGAATGTGGTGCCGTACTCAGCGCTCGCCAGGACATCGTCCTGGCTCTGGCAATCGAAGTAGTACGAATGCAGGAAGTAGAAGCGCGCATCCGTTTCCAGGCCATTGAACAACGGTGAAGCCTGGCGCGGCCGCACGTCGTTCCAGCCCATGTGAGGCAATTGGGTGCGCTGCGTGAAGTGAGTGGTATCCAGCTTGCGGACCATGCCCGGCACCCAATTCAGGCCAGGCTCCGAGCCTTCCTCGCTACCGCCCGCCAGCATCTGCATGCCGACGCATATGCCCAGCACCGGAACCTTGTCCTGCGTCACGCGCTTGACCGCGATGTCGTACATGCCGGATTCGCGGAACGAATCCATGGCGTAGTCGAAGGCGCCGACGCCAGGCAGGATCAGCTTGGTCGCGCCCGCCAGGTCATCGGCGGTACGCGCGATGGACACGGGCACCGCCATCCGGCGGTACATGTTGGCGAACGCCAGGACGTTGCCCAGGCCGTAGTCAATAATGGCGATCATCGGAAAAGCCTCTTTTCCAGGCCGAGCTTCTGCATGACGTTGGCGCCCAGGCCGATCAGCGCCTTCTTGTTGGCGTAATCGCGGAAGGTCCGGTTCGGGCCTTCGAATATTTCTTGCAGTTCGTCTTCGGTCAGGTCCAGCTTGTGCGCGACGTAACGGAACTCCTGGCGCGCGAAGTGTTCGTCGAGCTCTGGCCGGGAGATGCGGTCCAATGCTTCATCGCGCGTCATCTGGCCGGTCAGGATCAGGCTGGAGAAGTGGGCTCGACGCTTTTCGTAGCCGAACTTGCGCGGCATCCAGTAGTCTTCGTAGAAGCGCGTGAAGCGCGATTCATGGTGCTTGTGCTGGAATTTCTTCCAGCCGAAGCGCGTCTCCAGTTCCTGTTCCGCATCCGCCTTGATGTAGGGCACCAGGTTCAGAGGCTTGAAGACCTGCATGCCCAGCACGTAACGGTAGTAGAGCTTGTAGGTCAGGATGTCGACGATCGGAAAGGTCTTGAGCGGACGCTTGCCGAACTTCTTGTGGATATCCAGGATGAGGCGCTTGTCGATACCCGGATAGCCGCCCCATTCTTCGGGTTCGCGGCAGCATTCGGTCGAGTAGTTGCCGCCCGTGAGCACATACTTGAGCTTGTGCTTGTTGGCGAACTTGTACAGCCCCGAAAAGAATGCGACGTCTTGAGGCAGGTCCTGGTCGGGGATCTGCGACTTCAGGAAAGCGACCTGCAGGTCCTTCATTTCTTCCCAGTTGATGACCTCGGTGTACAGCTCCAGCCCCAGGCCATCGACGAGCTTTTCCACGTTGCCCACGGCCTGGTCGGTGTCCCAACCGGCGTCGACGTGGAACAGCAAGGGGCGCAAGCCCATCTTTTCCTTCGCGATGTAAGCCGTGTACGAGCTGTCCAGACCACCGCTCAGACCGATGATGCAGTCGAAGTCCTTGCCCTTGCCCTGTGCCTTGATCTTTTCGGCCGTGCGCATGAGCTCGGCTTCGCCGCGGGCATCGGTGTGCCAGTTGGGTTTGATCTGCGTGTCGAAATTTGCGCAGTAGTCGGATTCACCGCGTTCATCGAACGTAATGTTCGGATCGCTGGTGTCCATGATGGTGCGTGTGCAGATACGGTAACTTTGGCTCATGTTATTTCGGTACTGGCGTGAGGCTTGCGGCAAGATCCGGCGCCCCGTTCTTTCGGGTTGAACCCGATGTTGATTGACGGCGCGCCGTGAGGCGCTGGCGCGGCAGGCCTGGGCCCGCCGCGCCAGCGCCCCTGGCGGGGGCATCAGGTTCGCGAGTTGCGTTCGATTCCCTGTGCAACGGCTTGAACGATTTGCTGCACGAGATCCGTGGTCAGGTAAGGGTGCATGGGCAGGCTCATGACCTTTTCGGCCAGGCTGTCGCCTACCGGCAGGCTGACCGAGTCGTCGCGCACCGCGGGTTGCTTGTTCAACGGGATCGGGTAGTGCACGGCCGTGGGGATTCCCTGCGCTTTCAGGTGTTCCTGCAGCGCGGCCCGATGAGGCACCAGGATCGTGTATTGCGCCCATGCGCTGACGTTTCCGTCCGCGACATAAGGCGTATCGGTAAACCCGGCGGCATGGAAGGCTGCGGTATAGCTGGCGGCGACTTGATCGCGCAGGGCCAGTTCTTCATCCAGCAGCTCCAGCTTCGGCAGCAGGATGGCAGCTTGCAGCGTGTCCAGTCGGCTGTTCACGCCAATGCGGACATGGTGATAGCGCCGGTCCTGGCCGTGACGAGCGATCTGGCGGATAACGCGCGCCAGATCGGGATCGTTGGTGAAGATTGCGCCGCCATCGCCATAGCAGCCCAACGGCTTGCTCGGGAAAAAGCTGGTGCACGAGATCGCGCTGAGGTTGCAGGACTTGCGGCCCTTGTACGTCGCGCCGTAGCTCTGCGCCGCGTCCTCGATGACGGGAATGCCATGCCGTTCGGCGACGGCGTTGATCGCGTCGAGGTCGGCGCATTGGCCATACAGCGAAACCGGGATGATGGCCTTGGTGCGCGGCGTGATTGCGGCTTCGAGCTTCGCGGGATCGAGGTTGCAGGTCCGCGGGTCGACGTCCACGTAGACCGGTTTGGCGCCCAGCAGGACGACGCTCTCGGCGGTTGCGATGTAATTGAAGCCAGGGGTGATCACTTCATCGCCCGGGCCGATGCCCAGGGCCATCTGCACTATCTGCAAGGCGTCCGTGCCGTTGGCGCAGCTGATGCAGAATTCGGTGCCAGCATAGGCGGCCAGCTTCTGTTCAAGTTCCGCGACTTCCGGTCCCAGGATGAACTGGCCGTGCGCCAGCACGCGTTGGATGCCCGCATCGATCTTGTCCTTGATGCGGTTCTGCTGAGCTTTGAGGTCGACGAAATCGATCATGCTTTGGTATCCGTTTTGGTCACGACGTTGCCATTGAGGACGTATTGGGCATTGGTATGGGGGCAGACCGCGACCCCCGTACCCTCCAACGGCAGATCCAGCTGCTCACCGAATTCGCTCATCCAGCCGATCTGCCGCGCGGGCACGCCGACCATCAATGCGTAGTCGGGAACGTCGCGGTTGATGACCGCGCCGGCGCCGACGAAGGCGAACGCGCCCACGGTGACTCCGCACACCACGGTGCAATTAGCCCCCAGGGTGGCGCCGCGCTTGACCAGCGTGTCGCGATACTGATCCTTGCGTTCGATCAGCGAGCGGGGGTTGTACACGTTCGTGAAGACCATGCTGGGGCCGCAGAACACGCCGTCTTCAAGCGTGACGTTGTCGTAGACCGACACGTTGTTCTGCACCTTGCAATCGTTGCCGATAACGACCTTGTTGCCCACGAAGACGTTCTGGCCCAGCGAAACGCCGGTGCCGATGCGAGCGCCGCCGCACACATGCACGAAATGCCAGACGCGAGAGCCGTCTCCGATTTGGGCGCCGTCGTCGACGATGGCGCTGGGATGCTGGTAGTGGCTCATTTCTTCAGGAACGGGTGATAGTCGCCTGCGAGCGGGGCGATGGGCGCTTGGCGGATCGCGGCAACGGTGCTGATAGCCACTCGGTTTTCTTCCAGGCCGAAACCACGGCCGGCCAGGATTTCCTGGTAGCTGCGCGTATGCAGGTCGGTGAAGCCGCCCGAAAACTCGATTTCCTCGCCGTCCACGGTAATGGAGCGGAACGTGCGCTGCCCGGCCTCGCGCTGCGCTTGCGGGACGTCTTCGACATCCACGGAAAGGAACCACCGCACTCGTGCGTGCTCATATTCCAGGTAGCCGGCGGCCTTGGTGTCTTCGGATTTATGGACAATGTTCTCCTGCAGTGCGCCAAAAATAAAATGGAGCATGTCGAAGAAGTGCACGCCGATATTGGTGGCGATGCCGCCTGATTTCTTCAGGTCGCCCTTCCAGGACTGCAGATACCAGTGGCCGCGCGAAGTAATGTAGGTGAGGTCGACTTCATGCTTGGTCGCCTTTTTCTCTTTTTGCACTTTTTCGCGTAAGGCCATGATTGCCGGGTGCACGCGCAACTGCAGAATGGTATTTACCTTGCGGCCCGTATCACGTTCGATGTCTTGCAGGCCGTCGATATTCCAGGGATTCAATACCAACGGCTTCTCACAGATGGCATCGGCGCCTGAGCGCAATGCAAACCGCATGTGCGAATCATGAAGATAATTAGGCGAGCAGATGGAGACATAATCCACGCGCTTCGAGTCGCCCGCTCGACGCAGTTTATCCAGATGGCGATCAAATCGCTCGAATTCGGTAAAGAAGTCGGCCGTGGGAAAATGGCTGTCGATAATGCCTACGGAATCGTTCGGGTCCAACGCGGCGACCAACTCGTTGCCGGTTTCCTTGATGGCAATCATATGGCGCGGTGCGATGTATCCAGCTGCGCCGATCAGGGCAAAATTCTTCATGGAATTGTCGTGTGTCTAGCGGTAGATTAATGGGCCGGGGGCAAACGCAAAAATGACCAGGAGCAACTATGCCTTGTTGCTCGAATTCGGGTGAAAGTATATGTGCCCGCGCCACGCAATGGTGGGGTCTTTGCAACACACTGACGGCAGGCTTACAGCCTGGCTACTATGCGCTACGAATTGATAAGCGCCATCTTGGTCTGTGACGGCGAGGAGCGAGAACGTAGGGATTCTGGCGTCCCCATTTACGCGGGGGAAGCATGGTAGGCTGTCAGGACGATGGTTCACCTGCCGGCCCGACTTGTCCACCTGAGCTACGTTCTTCATGTTGGCGGCAATAGAGCGAAATAGTAGGCGAGAACGGACCCGATGCCGGGTATTGCTGGTTGGCAGAACTTGCGGCATTCGCAGGTAGCAGAGTCGCGCGCAGCAATCCCAAAGACTATACTATAGCCGTCTGTGTTCTGCCATATGCTCAGCCATTTGTAGTAGAGCTTTCATGCTCAAAATCATACGCATGGAAGCCGTTGAAGATTTTTGCCGCGCCCTTTCGGGTATTTAGCAATTTGCTGCCGAAAAATACAAACGGGAATATTCATATTTCAAGTGGCCCGTCACCGTTTAATTTTCCGATTCAGGCGCAAGTGGCGAGGTGCAATTAGTTGATTTGCACTATGTAAACCATACCTTTTCGTCGATACACTTTATAAATCGAAGCGGCCTGCCCAGAGTTCTATGAGATCTCTTGCATACATATATTCCCGAGTGTTGCGAAAATTGCGTGGCTCCGCCATTCAGAATTCCAATATCCATTCAACCTCCAAGGTCGAGTCCGGCAGCGTCGTCGTCAATTCGAGTTTTGATCGTCATTCATTCTGTGGCTACGACTGCACCTTTCTGAATACCCGCGTTGGCGCGTTTTGTTCGATCGCCAACGGCGTGGTGGTGGGCGGAGCCCGGCACCCAATCGAGTACGTGTCCACCAGCCCCGTGTTCCTGTCGCACAAGGACAGCGTCAAAACCAAGCTTTCGCGTCATGTCTACTCGTGGGAGCCCGAAACACGGATCGGCAACGATGTCTGGATCGGCGAACGGGTGCTGATAAAGGGCGGCGTATCGATCGGCGATGGCGCGGTGATTGGCATGGGCAGCGTCGTAACCAAGGACGTGCCAGCGTATTCGATAGTGGGCGGCAATCCCGCGCGACTGATTCGGCGCCGGTTTCCGGACGACGTGATCGCTGCGCTGGAGCGTTTGCGCTGGTGGTCGTTGACCGACGAAGAAATAACAGAGATGGCGCCGTTGTTTGTGGATCCGGTCGCGCTCCTCAAGAAGAAAGGGCTGCTGTGAAGATTGTCCATTTTTGCGTCTCCTGTTTTTATATCGACGGCTACAGGTACCAAGAGAACGAACTGATCCGCGAGCACGTCAAGGCGGGGCACGAAGTCACTGTGGTCGCGTCCACGGAAACCTTCGTGAACAATATGGACCTTGGCTATACCGAGCCCGGCACTTATGTCGGCGCGGAGGGCGCCAAGGTAATCCGGTTGCCCTATTCAGGACCATTCCCGAGCGCTGTGCGACGCAAGCTGCGGGTGCATCCGGGCATTGACCACATTCTGGAAGAAATCAAGCCGGATGCCATCATGTTCCACGGCCTGTGTGGCTGGGAACTGCTGACGGTGGCCCGATACGTGAAACGGCATCCGGGCGTGATCTTTTATGCCGATAGCCACGAAGACGCCAATAACAGCGCGACGAACTTCATATCTAAGCATCTGCTGCACGGCCAGTATTATCGGCGCATTATTCAGGCATGCCTGCCTTATATCGCGAAGGTGCTCTGCATTTCGCTGGAGACCATGGAATTCTGTCATGCACAGTACGGCATTCCGAGGGAAAAGCTGGAGTTCTTTCCCTTGGGCGGAAATGTGCTGGACGACGCCGCCTATGCGGACGTCCGCCAGCGCACGCGCGAGAAGTACGGGTTCGCCGACGACGAGGTGGTTTTCCTCCAGTCTGGAAAAATAGACGCCAAGAAAAAATTGGCGGACAGTTTGCGGGCGTTTGCCAGGACGTCGGATCCAAAACTGAAGTTTGTCGTGGCCGGAGCCATTTCCGAGACGGTCGCTCCCGAAATAAACCCACTGATGGCGGCCGATTCCAGAGTCAGTTTTCTGGGATGGAAGACGTCCGAGGAGCTGCACGAACTGCTGTGCGCGGCCGACGTCTACGTGCAGCCGGGGAGCCAGTCGGCATCCATGCAGGCCGCGCTGTGCTGCCGGCGTCCGGTCATCGTGGACGATGTGCTCAGCCACCAGCCCTTTGTGGCGGGCAACGGCTGGTTGGTTCGCAATGGCGCCGATCTGCAAGAGGTCTTTCTTGCCATCGAAGCAGACAAATCGCAGCTGGAAGCGATGTCCCAGGGCTCGTTTGAAGTGGCGCGTCGCCTGTTGGACTATTCGCAGATGGCACGCCGCATTCTGCAGTAGCGCATTGTCCGAGCAGTCAGGTTTCCAGGTAATCCGTATTCCTGTCCGAATCTCCGCGCGAAACAGGCTCGCGGGCTCGGCTCATCTCTAAAGCGTGCTGAAAGCCAGTGAAATTACTAAAAAGCGATTTTTCCAAGAACGTACTCACTGTGCTCAGCGGTAGTTCGCTGGCATTGCTCATCGCGCTCCTGCTCAGCCCTCTGTTGTCGCGGTTTTTTTCGCCGGAACAGTTCGGGTACCTTGCCGTTTATGCGTCGCTTGCAGCCATCGGCTCGGTTTTCGCTTCGCTTCGGTTCGAGCTGACCATAGTCTTGGCGCCCACGGACCGGTACGCCTATTATCTGTTGCTCCTGGCCTTTGGGCTGACAGGCATTTTCAGCGCTGGCTTTATCGTTCTGTCGGGGATCGTCGTGATGGCGATCCCCGATCTGATCGCCAGGCATATTCCCCCGTTTGTCATATTTCCGATGTTGACGGTGGGCATCTTCCTGACCACGGCCAACCTGATCCTGACGTCCTGGGGGACTCGCCGCAAGCGCTACAAAGGCATTTCGCAGGCCCGGGTCATTCAGGCGCTGACGCTGTGTTCGGGGCAGGTGGCGCTCGGCGCGCTTTCCCTGAGTGGTTTCGGCTTGATCCTTGGACATGCGCTTGGCGCAGCCTGCATGATGCTCAAGCTCTTGCAAGAGTATGCAGACGAATTTCGCCGGTTCTGGCGTACGGCAAGCCTGAAGCGGGTGGTCGCCGTGGCCAAGCGCTACAAGGACTTTCCGCGTTTCATGGTCATTGGGCAATTGGCGAACGTGGTGTCGGGCCAGGCGCCCGTCATTCTTCTGGCGTTTCTATACGACTCTCACGCCGTTGGCCTCTATTCCCTGCCTGAACGGGTGCTGGTCATGCCATGCGCCTTTATCGCGTCCTCGATCGGAGAGGTGTATCGCCAGGAGGCTGCGGCCACATTCAATCGCATTGGAAACTGCCGTTCCGTATTCCTGAAGACTGCCAAGAAACTGGCGATTCTCGGAGCGGTTCCCGCAGTGGTCACCATGGCCGCCTCTCCGTTCTTTTTTTCCATCGTCTTCGGCGACGCGTGGGCCGAAGCCGGAAAAATAGCGGCAGTCTTGGGAGCCTTGATCTTTTTCCAGACGGTGGTTTCGCCGTTGAGCTACACGGTTCTGCTGACCAAGATGTACCGGCTGGATCTGATCTGGCAAGTGACCCGCCTTGTCTTGGTCGGCGTGGGAATATGGGCAGGATATTATTTCCTGAATTCCCTGTTCTACTCCGTGGTGTTCCTGGTCGCGGCGTACTGCGTCATGTATGCCTTGCACTTCGTCCTGCAGTACAAGGCGGCATGCGGCCAAACCGTCGGAGGCAAACCGGTGTCGGCCTGAGCGCGCGGCGGCGGGAATGCCGCCATCTGGGAAGGTTGCGGTGAAAGGGGCTCAAGCCCGGCGCGCTTGTCCGACCTGATTCGCCGTGATCCAGGTGCCATAGAAGAACAGCAGCCAGATGATGCCCCCGAAAGACGTCAGCATCGTGAAGAACGAGACGTTTACCAGGGCGAGCCCGATAGGCAGCAGCAACGGCAGTACGAGTCGGCGGTTCCAGTCCCGGGTTGCACGATCCAGAAGGATCAACCACGCCGCCAGCAGGATGCTGATGACAATGATGCCGATGGGGCCCAGGGCTGCGGCGCCATCAGTGGCGAAGAGGCTGGCGTTCGAGTTGCTTTCCACATTGAACGAGCGCTCGGCGAGAATCCGCCCGAGCATCGGCCATTTCCTGTCGAAATCGAGCAGGCTGGGCGCGGCAACGAACTTGTTGACACCGGATACGTGGGACCAGTAGGTGTATCCCAGCCGCGAAAACAAGTCGTAATACTGCGCCACAAAGACGCCCGGGTAAGCGATAAGCCGGGTCAGGAAGTAAAAACCGAGCTTCTCGAATATTCCTATGAAGCGCCAGAGAAAGGCGATCAGCAAAGTCAGTGTGGAGAAACCCAGGGTCAGCACCGCCACATGCCGCGCCTCCATCAGGCCGCGCCGCACGATCTGGTAAAGCAGATACATCGCGATGGGAAGCAGGAATACCGTCCGCTCCGCGGTAATCATGTAGGTAATAAGAAAACCGCACAATGCAAACACTATTGCGAGCGGGCGCTTATTTGCCAAGCCGTAGGCAAACAGGAAAGGGCTGAAGAGATAAGCAAAATAGACCTGCGCATAGCCAACGACGAGTGAAGTGGCCGCACCTTTTTCTCGCTGGTCGTAGACGTTTTCCAGGCTCTGGAAGCTCATGCTGTTGTGGTAAATCGCCACGAGCATCAAGCAGCAAAATAACCAGGCCAGGAAGAATATCGAGACAATCCGTTTGCTGGGAATATAGGCCGGAGCGGCTGCCGGTTCCGCGCCGAAGGCTCGCACCGAGGCGAACAGCAAGGTCATGCCGAGCGAAAAGGCTCCCATCAGGTAGCCATATTTATCTATGCTTTCGTCGTGATTTTCCAGATTAATGACGACGGCCGGAACAAAAACGAGCAGAAACAACAGCAGCAGGATGACGGAAGAAGCCCGATTGAATTTGAGCGGCATGGCCAGCGTGGGCATCACCAGCGCAACAATGATCGCGACAATTTTTGCAATGTCGAGCGATGGCTCGAAAAACCCCCAATAGGCCTGCTCCGAACTGAGGTAGAGCGCATGCGATACGGAAATCGAAGCTCCGTAAACCAGCACGGAACACAGCAGTAATAATCTAGCTTTCGAAGCAGTCGGAAGGCGGCGAGCGGGCATATGATCTAGCTGCGTAATCCGTCCCTGGCAGCGGCGGCGCGACCGGCGCGGCCGGAGCAGGGGCGGGTAATGCGGCGGGTGCGTGGCCGGGGCCGGGTTTCAGTTGCGGTTGGGCACAAGCCACGCGCGGAAGGCGAAGAGGGCCACCATGAACGCAAACCCTAACAACGCTCCGACAAAGGCAGCAATGATCTTGCTGGGGCTCCGGGGCGTTTCGGTGACGTAGATCGGCGCTTCGAGGCGGGTGTTATATGTCTTGGCCTCTTGGAGTTGATCTTTCAGGATGGTCTGCTGTTCCACAAACCGCGCATGTTCCACTTCGTTCGCCCGCAACAGATAGGAAACCATGACCGGATCGGGCTGTGATTGCCCGCTTTTCACCGCATTGCTCTCTATGCTGTTGAGTATGGTCTGGCGTTCCTTCAAGTTGCTCTCGATCGAATTCGCCAAACTCGCAAGCCGTTCCTTCTTTTCCTCGACGGCGACATTCAACAGGGCCTGGTGTTCGCGCTGCAGGACGGCGAGAGCGCCCATCAGGAGTTTTTGGGCATCTTCTTTGGTATATCCATCCACCTGCATCTGGAAAAGGCTGGGGCCTCTCTGGATTAGCGTGGTGAGCGTTTTTCTTGCCAGCTTTGCCCTCTCATCGCCGTATATATCGATGGGCATCTCGGCTGCGCGAAGCGCGTCCTGGATGAAGGACGGAAATTGAGTGCGGGCGAGCACAGCCGCAGGATCGGTCACGGGACCCGAGCCGCCAACCTGGCCAATTTTCGCCAGTGCAATGGCTGGCCACAATTTCGGTTGTGCCATAACAATGGCGACTGCAATAACGACGCCCACCAATGCGCCAGCGATGATGGGCAGCCAGTGCGAAATAAGGATTTTCTGCAGGAAGCGATCATTTTCAGAATCGCTGTAAGGAGATGAACTCATAATGGTCTTCGTCGTATCGATATTCGTCGCGTGGCGTCTATGCGCGGCAATATCGCCGCCAGCAGGTTCCTCATAAGCACTCGGTATGAGAGATTTTTGCCCGCCTTGCGCAGGATGAATCTGATTTTTACCGGTGGCGCTTGAGAGGAGTCTGATTTTTGGCATTATGCCGGGCTCCCGCCGTGTCGTCACAATGATGATGCATAAATCTGTTAGAAGATTGTGACCTGATGCGTGGGGCGCGCGATGCTATGCGGGGCCATCAAAATGTGCTAAGTGGCGGGCTATCGGGGACAGCCTCGTCCCTCCCGCAGCGCACAACGTATGTTGTTGTACATTCGCTCTTTCGACCGTATTGCTCATGATTTGATGCCAACCCGCATTCTCATTGTCCGAACCTCGTCCCTGGGCGATCTGGTGCACATGCTGCCGGCAATATCCGACATCGCGCGCCACGTGCCGGACGCCGAAATCGACTGGATAGCAGAAGAAGCATTCGCCGAGATTCCCGGTTGGCATCCCGCAGTCAATGAGGTCATCAAAGTAGCGCACCGACGCTGGCGCAAGGCATGGTGGTCGTCGCAGGTCCGGGCCGAACGGCACGCACTGAAAGAGCGCTTGCGCGCCAAGCAATATGACATCGTGCTCGACATGCAGGCGCTGCTCAAATCCGCCTGGCTGGTTCGCCAGGCGCGAGGCGTGCGGCATGGCTTGGACTGGCGTTCGGCGCGCGAGCCGCTGGCGTCGCTTTTCTATAACGTGCGACACCGGGTCGAGTTCTGGCAACCGGCCGTCATACGTCAGCGCAAGCTCGCCGCGTTGACATTCGGCTACCAATACGCCGGCCAGCCCGATTTCGGGCTGCAGGCGTTTTCGCGCCAGGCAGCGCAGGCCGGGAACGCAGAGGCCATGGCGGAAAACGAGCCGGCCGATCCGCCGCGGTTGCATCATCTGGATACCGACCGGGGTTATGCAGTCATCATGCCGTCGGCCAGCCGCGACGACAAACTCTGGCCGGAAGATGATTGGCGCGCCGTATTCCGCCGCTTGCGCGATGCCGGCTGCACGCTGCGCTT
Source organism: Achromobacter sp. D10 (assembly GCF_035282245.1). Lineage (NCBI taxonomy): Bacteria > Pseudomonadati > Pseudomonadota > Betaproteobacteria > Burkholderiales > Alcaligenaceae > Achromobacter > Achromobacter sp. D10. Next base: position 399,716 of record NZ_JAYJLE010000001.1, on the reverse strand, counting down.
GCTGTGCGGCAACGAAGCGGAGGCCCAGCGCGCCCGTTTGCTGGTGGCCGGCATGGATGGCGCCGAGGTGATGCCCCGCATGGATCTGACTGCCGTGGCGCGCCTTTTGGCCGGTTCGCGCCTGATGGTTGGGCTCGATAGCGGGTTGACCCACCTATCGGCCGCCCTGGGTCGTCCCACTATCGGTATCTACCGCGCTTCCACACCCGTACGCACGCCGCTGGTCGGCTCCAGCTACACCGCCAGCCTGGGCGACCGCGGGGCTTCGCCGTCGCGCGAGGCCGTGATGGCGGCGGTGGAACAGGCTTTGGCCGCCCAGTGACATGAACCGCGGCGTCTACTCGCTGGCGCTCAGGGCATTGTCACCGCTGGTCTGGCTCTGGATGGGCCACCGCGCCAGGCGCGCAGGGGGCCAATGGGAAATCTTTTCCCCGGAACGCTTCGGCCGCGTCGCCGGGGCGCATGCTGCATCTTGGACCGCGCCCGTCTGGGTGCACGCCGTCAGCCTGGGCGAGACCCGCGCGGCGCAGCCCCTGCTGCAGGCGTTGCTGGACCGCGGCTTGCCGGTGTTGCTTACACACATGACGGCCACCGGCCGCGCCGAGGGCGCGCGCCTGTTTGCCGAGGCCATCGCCCGCGGGCAGTTGCGCCAGGCGTGGCTGCCCTACGACTTCCCCGGCGCGGCGCGGCGCTTCATGGCGGCCTATCGGCCCCGCTGCGGGTTGCTCATCGAGCGCGAAATCTGGCCGAACCTGCTGGCCGCGGCCCGGGGGGCAAAAGTACCCATGGCGCTCGTGAGCGCCCGGTTCTCGGCGTCTTCCTTGCGCCAGGCGGGCAGGATGGGCGGCGTGATGCGCGAAGCCCTCGGAGGCCTGGACGCGGTGCTGGCGCAAACCTCGGAGGATGCGGCCAGGCTGGTGCAGGCGGGCGCGCCGCAACCTGTGGTGACGGGGAACCTGAAATTCGATCTCGTCCTGCCTGCGGCGCAAGTCGGCGCGGGGCAGGCCTGGCACGAACGGCTGGGCCGGCGCGTGGTGGCCGTGGCCAGCACGCGCGAGGGCGAGGACGGCGGCTTCATCCAGGCCATCAAAGGCCAATCGGCGCTGCGGGGAGCGCCATTGTTCCTGCTGATTCCGCGGCATCCTCAGCGTTTTGACGAGGCCGCGCGCCTCTTGTCGGAGGCCGGGCTGCCATATGTCCGGCGCTCACAGGGCGCGGAGCCCGGGCCGGATACCGCGGTCATGCTGGGGGATACGCTGGGCGAGATGGCTTTCTACTATGCGGCTGCGGATGTCGCGATCGTGGCAGGGAGCTTTGCGCCGCTGGGCGGCCAGAATCTGATCGAGGCCTGCGCAGCGGGCGTGCCGGTCATCGTGGGTCCGCATACGTTCAATTTCAAGCAGGCAGCGGAAGACGCCATTGCGGCAGGCGCCGCACTGCGCGCGCCCGATACCGGCCAAGCAGTGGAGGCCGCCATGGCGCTGCTGGGCGACGAAGCGCGCCGGCGGCGCGCGGCGCAGGCGGCGCTGGCGTGGTTTCGCATGCATTCCGGCGCCACGGGACGCACGCTCGAGGCATTGGCGCCCTGGCTGGAGACGCAAACTCCGGGATAGCGCTGCGATTCGCCTGCGCCACGGGGCGCCAGCCCGGAATCCTTCATCAAGGCGCGGCGCGAGGGGGCGTAGTCCTGGGAACCAAGGTGACGGCGCCGGGATTCAGTTCCTGGTTGAAGCGCCGCGGATCGCGGCCTTCGTCTTCTGGGCGCACCCCCAGCCAACCCTGACCCAACGCATAGACCCCCAGATTTGCAAGCAGGATGAGGATGAAGAGCACGCGCATGGCCGGGGCTCCGGTTCAGGCTTCGGCGTCCAGGGTGGCGCGGGCGACCGCGGCCAGCCCGTCCAGGACGGGGTGATCCAGATAGATGGGTACGGGCGCGGCGCCGAATGCGCCGCCCGCGTCTGCCAGCAGGCGTTCGATTTCCTGGTGCACTTCAGGCCAGCCACCGCCCGCCGCGTAGATCTGGGGGGTCTGGCCGTAGCGCTGGCGCCCGGCCAGCCATTGGCGCACCACGGCGCCGGCCTGCGCGGCGGCGATGCCGGAGGCGATGGCCTCGTGCGTATCCGTGGGGTAGGCCACGACCTGGCCATTGGCGATGGGAAGGTTTGCGGTGCCGTGGGCCAGCGCGTTGCGCATCATGGCGGGGCCGGGAAGGATCAGGCCGCCGGCGAAGACGTTGTCCGGGCCGACAGTATCGATGGTGGTGGCGGTGCCGAAGCTGGCCAGCACGAAGGGCGGGTGCGCACCGGGCAGGCGCGACAGCACGCCCAGCAAAGATGCCCAGCGGTCGGCGCCCAGCTGCGTGGGCGTCTTGTAGCTATTGACCAGTCCCAACGTAGCCGCCTGCGACGGCGACCAAGTCACCTCGCAGCCGTGCTTCTGCAGAATGGCGGCGATGGCCGCGCCGCGGGCCTCGCCTGCCACGTTCACGCCCAGCGCCCGCGAGGGGCGGCGTGGCAGGGCAGCCAGCCAGCGGTCCAGGGCGTCCAGGTCCAGGCCGTCGAAGGCGACCGCCGCAGGCTCGCGCGGCGTGTCGGGGTTGCTGGCGTCCAGCCAACCCACCTTGAGACGGCTGTTGCCGGAGTCGATGAGAATAATCATGCTTGGCGTCGAATCGAGATTTCACCGACCAGGATCGGTTTGGCGCCCTCGGGCGTTTGCACCAGCAGGCGGCCATGATCGTCCACGCCGCATGCGGTGCCGCTAAGAAGAATAGCGCCCTTGTCCAGGACGTTGACCTTGCGGCCGGCCAGGGCGTCCACCTGGTCGAAACGCCGCTTGAATGCGCCGAACCCCTCGCTCTCCAGGGCCTGGATGGCTTCATGCCAGGCGGTAGCGCTGGCGCAGACCAGATCGGCGGCGGTGGCAATGTGGGAAGCGTGGGCCTGCACCTGGCTCCAGTCGGCGACTTCACGTTCCAGTGCAAGCGACAGCCGGTCCGCATCGATCAGGTTGACGCCCATTCCGATGACGACCGTGTAGCCGGCTTCGGCGCCGCCAGGATTACGGGTGGTTTCCACCAACACGCCGGCGAGCTTGGCATCACGCCATTGCACGTCGTTGGGCCATTTCATGCAGAGTCCTGCCGCGCCCGGCCCGGCGACGGCGCGCAGGGCCTCGCAGGCGGCTACGCCGGCCAGCGGGGACAGCGCGGGCAGTTGCACGGCCGGCAGGTGGACGTCGAAGGCGCACGAGAACATCAAGGTGGAGCCCGAACGGTTCTGCCAGGGCCGACCCGCGCGTCCGCGTCCCGTTTCCTGCAGGTGCGTGCCCAGCAGCCAGGGTTTGCCTACCCCGCGCGCACGGGCGCGTGCCAGCAGGTCGGCGTTGGTCGACCCGGTGCTGCCTGTCCAGGCGATATCTTGGAAGGCGGGCAGGCGAGCGGCCAGTTCCCGGGCCAGGGCTTGCGGCGCGGGCAGGTCGATTGGGCGGACTTGATCGGACATGGCGGCGATTGTAGGGCACACCGCGTGCGGCCGCGCTGGCGGCGCGCCTGCGCGGGGCGCATATCTGCGTATATCATTGACGACACATTTTGCATTGGTAGCCTCTCTGCATGCCGCATTCCGCTTCGTCCGCACCCGCCGCCGCGCCTTTCCGCTTCGAAGGAGGCGTGTGCCATGTGGCCGGCGACTGGAGCGTGCTGGCGCTGGCCGAACCGGGCGAGGTGCAGCGCCGCCGGGAGGCGCTGGCCTGCGCGACCGATGGCGGGGCGCGCTGGGACCTGCATGGCATTGGCCGCCTGGACACGATAGGCGCGCTGTTGATCTGGGAGGCCTGGGGCCACAAGCTGCCCGAACGGGTGCGCTGGTCCGCCGGGCAGCAGGATGTATTCAATGCGTTGGCCATGAACAAGGGCGAAGCCCCGGCCGCGGCTCCCAAACGCGATCCCTGGAGCTGGTTGCGCGCCGTGGGCGAGGCCATATTCAAAGGCCTCGACAACGGGCGCGCTTTGTTGATCATGCTCGGGCAGCTCATCCTGGACCTGGGCGGGATGCTGCGCCGTCCGGGCAGGGGGCCATGGCGCGAGATTTCGGCGCAGGTGTACCGCACCGGAGCGCAAGCGCTCGGCATTACGGCACTGGTCGGCTTCCTGATAGGCGTGGTCCTGTCGTATCTGTCCGCGCAGCAGTTGCAGATGTTCGGTGCCGATCGCTTCATCGTCCGCCTGCTGGGCGTGTCGATCGTGCGCGAATTGGGACCGGTGTTGGCTGCCATCCTGGTTGCTGGCCGCTCGGGTTCGGCCATCACCGCGCAGATTGGCGTCATGCGCGTAACCCAGGAGCTGGACGCGATGCTGGTCATGGGTATTTCCCATGGACAGCGCCTGATCCTGCCGCGTGTGGTGGCACTGGCCGTGACCATGCCGCTGCTGGTGTTGTGGACGGATGCGATGGCGCTTATGGGAGGCATGCTGGCTGCCCAGGCGAAATTGGGCATATCGGCCCAATGGTTCCTGCAGTCGCTGCCGGATGCCATTTCGCTGACCAACTACTGGATCGGCATCCTGAAGGGGGTGACGTTCGGCATACTGATTGCGTTGATCGCTTGCCATTTTGGGCTGTGCATCCAGCCCAACACGGAAAGCCTGGGCCGCGGCACCACCACATCAGTGGTCACTTCCATTACCGGCGTGATCCTGCTGGATGCGCTTTACGCCGTGATCTTCAGTTCGGTGGGCATCTGATGAACAGCGCCACCCAGCACAAGCTGTTCGTGGAGGACGGGGTCACCGTAGAGCCCGTCATCACGGTGCGCGGGTTGCGCACCGCATTCGGCGATCACGTGGTGCACGACAACCTGGACCTGACCGTCTTCCCGGGCGAGATTCTCGTGTTGGTGGGGGGCTCGGGGACGGGCAAGACGGTGCTCCTGCGGCAGATCATCGGGTTGGACCAGCCCGCCGCCGGCACGGTGCGGGTGCTGGGCCATTCGCTGTTCGAGCTGACGCCGGCCGAGCGCCGGCGGCTGTCCTACCGCTGGGGCATGCTGTTCCAGGCGGGGGCGTTGTTTTCCGCGCTGTCGGTGTTCGACAATGTGGCCTTGCCGCTGCGGGAGTTGCGCACGGTGCCGGAAGACCTGGTGCGCGACGTCGTCATGTGCCGACTGGCCATGGTGGGCCTGTCGGCCCGCGACGCCGACAAACGGCCTTCGGATCTGTCGGGCGGCATGGTCAAGCGCGTGGCGCTGGCGCGTGCGCTGTCGCTGGATCCGGAACTGCTGTTCCTGGACGAACCCACGGCCGGCCTGGATCCGCTGCGGTCCGACGAATTCGTGGATCTGGTGCGCAGTCTGCACCGGCAATTGGGATTTACCGTCGTCATGGTGACGCACGACCTGGACACGCTGTTGGCGTTGGCCACGCGCGTCGCCGTGCTCGCGGACAAACGGGTGATCGTGTGTGACACGGTGCCGGAAGTATTGAAGGTCGATCACCCGTTCATTCACACGTTCTTCCTTGGCGAGCGCGGCCTGCGCGCGCTCGGGGATCTGGCGCCGAAGGGATTGCATCATGGAAAACCGTAGTCATGCGCTCATGGCCGGCATCTTCACGCTGGTCCTGCTGGCCGCCGCCGCGCTGGTGGCCGTCTGGATCGGACGGGACCGGACCCAACTGCAGCCATACGAAATCATCTCCGCCACCGCCGTCAGCGGCCTTAATCCGCAGTCCACGGTGCGCTATCAGGGTGTGCCGGTGGGCAAGGTGCAGTCGCTGGCCCTGAACCCGGACAAGCCCGGGCAGGTGCGCATCCGCATCGGCGTTGCGCCGAACACGCCGATCACCGAATCGACCTGGGCCGAGCTGGGCGTGCAGGGTGTGACGGGCATGTCCAACGTGGAATTGCGCGACGACGGCACCTCGACGAAGCGGCTGGCGTCGTCGGCCGCGCACCCCGCCGCCATTCCGCTGCGCCCCGGCTTTCTTGATCGCATCGAGCAGCGCGGCGGCAAGCTGATCTCGAACGTGGAAGAAGTCACCGAACAGCTTCGGCGCGTGCTGAGCGAACAGAACGTGCAGGCGCTTACCGCCAGCCTGCAGAACGCCACCGACATCACCCAATCGCTCAGGGACGCCAGCCGGGATCTGGCGCCCACGCTGGCCAAGCTTGGGCCCCTGATGGATTCGCTGGGCAAGACTTCGCGCCAGGCCGACCGCGCGGCGCGCGAAGTCGCCGACCTGGCCGAGCAGGCCCGCCAGTCGCTGGCGCGGCTGAACGCGCCCGACGGGCCCTTGTCCGCCGCTACCAGCAGCCTCAATGACATCGCCCTGGCCGCCGCGCGGCTGGATGGCGAAACCCTGCCGGCGATCACCAGCATGGCCACCAATGTCAGCGCGGCCGCGCGAGGCGCGACCGTTACCCTGCGCCGTGTGGACAACACGCCGCAATCGTTCCTGTTCGGCCCGGCGCCCCGCGAGCCCGGACCCGGCGAGGCCGGCTTTGCAGGCTTCGGGAGATCGTCCAAATGATGAAGATGCGTAGCGCCGTTCTTATCCTGACGCTGGCTTTGGCCGGTTGCGGCATTGGCCGCGTGGCTGCCCCGCCCTCGGTGTTCGACCTGGGCCTGGATTCCCGTCCGGTGCCGGCCTTGCCTGCCCGCGACACGGTCGCGCTGGTTTTCCACGCCGTGCCCAGCCTGTCCGATACCGGAGTGATCTGGCGCGTGGGCGATAGCGCCGCGCCCAAGGCCTATGCCGGCTATCGCTGGGCGTCGCCGCCGGCGGACCTGGTGCGTCAGAGACTCACGGAGCGGTTGTCGCGCCAGGGGCCCGTGCTGGACGAACGCGTCACCCTCCAGACGCCGCAGCTGCAGGTGTCCCTGTCCCAGTTCGAGCAGGTTTTTGCGCCCGATGGCCAGGCCAGCGAAGGCCGCGTGGTGCTGCAAGCGGTCTTGCTCAGCGGCCGCAACGTGCTGGGCCAGACGCGTATCGCGACGCAGGCGCCCGCTCCCACGCAGGATGCGCAAGGCGGGGTCGCGGCGTTGCGTCAAGCGACGGACGAGGCTGCCGACCAATTGGCACAGTGGCTGGCCACGACCCTCAAGCCCACGCCCCGACCGGGCGGTTAACATCGCTATTTTTCCCGCATTTCGAGTCTCGCCATGTCCGCACGCACTGAAACCCACGCATTCACTGGAGCCGCCGGCCGCATCGATTGCGCCGTGGATTGGCCCGCGGGCACGCCGCGAGGCTGGGCGCTGGTCCTGCATCCGCATCCGCTGCAGGGCGGCGCGCGCGAGAACAAGGTGGTCACGACCTTGTCGCGCGCCTGCGTGCAGCACGGCCTGGTAGCCGTGCGCCCCAATTTCCGCGGGGTCGGACAGTCCGAAGGCACGTTCGACAAGTCCGTGGGCGAGACCCAGGACATGTTGGCGGTGGTGGCGCAGATGCGTGAACTGCACCCCGATCTGGCCCAGGCGCCATGGGTGCTGGCCGGTTTTTCGTTTGGCACGGCGGTTGCGGCGCAAACTTATGCGGCGCTGGCAGAGCAGGGCGACGCCGTCCTGCCTTCCGCCTTGATGCTGATGGGCCCGGCCGTGAACCGTTTCCAGTCGCACGAAGTACAGGTGCCGGACGACACGCTGATGGTGCATGGCGAGGAAGACGAGGTGGTGCCGCTGTCCGAGGCCATGGACTGGGCGCGCCCGCGTTCCATTCCCGTCGTGGTGGTGCCGGGCGCATCGCACTTTTTCCATGGCAAGCTGCTGGTGCTGCGCCAACTGGTGCAGGCGCGGCTGAAGGTCGCGCTGGATTGAAGCGTGAGCGCCGCTGTCGCGGCGCGAGCGGCTTCAGCCGGGCCAGCGCGAGCCGCGGATCACGCTGCAGAAGTTGCCGGGCCTGAAGGCGGGCTCCTTGTCGGCAATGACATCCGCCTTGACGTTGCCGAACGTCGTCTGCGGCTTGTGCTTGATACCGTCGTAGAAAGCCTGAATGATTTCCTCCTTGAAGCGGGGCCCGCGCGGATGCGCCGCCACCACCGCTTCGCGCTGGGCATCGCCGTATTCGCCATAGGTCAAGCCCAGCACGTCCATTTCCACGCCCGCCGTAACCAGCGCGATGACTGGGTGCATGAACTCCGGAATGCCCGGGGTTGTGTGCAGCGCAATGGCAGTCCACACCAGATCGATGTCCTGCTGTGAAATGCCGCGGCTTTTCAGGAAATCGCGGGCGGCGTTCGCGCCGTCCACTTCGAAGCGGCAGCAGTCGCTGCCGTGCAGATGCGTCAGGCCCATGTCGTGGAACATGCAGCCGCAATAAAGCAGTTCCGGGTCGAATGCCAGCCCGCGGCGTTTGCCGGCCAGGGCGCCGAAGTAATAGACCCGGCTGGAATGATGAAAGAGCAGCGGCGTGGCGGTGTCGCGTACCAGCTCTGTGATCTCGCGGGCGAGTTTGCTGTCGGGAATCTGAATGCCGTCGATGACTGGATTCATGGCGGGAGTCCTTGGAAGGGGAGGAGGTCGATAAATTCTCCCGCCGCACTAGAATGGCTTCAATTGTCGTAATACGCCAAATTCCGCCAAAACATGCGATTTCGCGACGCTTGGCGGCAAGGCGCTCCTGTCATGACCAAGACCATTGCCATTCTTGCGCTGCCCGGCGTGCAGATGCTCGACGTCTCCGGACCCCTGGATGTGTTCGCCCAGGCCAATGCCGAGCTTGGACGTGAGCTGTACGCGTTGCGCGTGGTGGGCTACGAGGCCGGTCCCATCCGCTGTTCGTCTGGCGCGCGCCTGTTGCCCGACATGGCGGTGGGCGATCCGGCTCCCCGTTTCGATACCCTGCTTGTGGCCGGCACGCCGCAAGCGGCCGGCGCCGTGCTCAGCAGCTCCGCCTTGCGATGGCTGCGCGCGACGGCCAAAGGCGCCAGGCGCTATGGCTCGGTGTGTACCGGCGCGTTCATGCTGGCTGCGGCAGGCCTGCTGGATGGCCGGCGGGTGACTACCCATTGGAACGCGGCCTCGCGGCTGCGCGCTGCCTATCCCAAGGTGACCGTCGAGGAGGATGCCCTGCATGTGCGCGACGGCAAGGTGCGTACCTCGGCTGGCGTGACGGCGGGCCTGGATCTGGCGTTGTCCTTGGTCGAGGAAGACCTGGGGCGGGAAGTGGCTGCCAGCGTGGCTTCCCAGCTGGTGATGTTCTTCAAGCGGCCAGGCGGACAACTGCAATTCAGCCGCAAGGGACAAGCCGGACCGGTGGGACGCTCGGCGCTGCAGGAAGTCCAGCGCTGGGTCGCCAGCAATCCCGGTATGCCGCTGTCGGTGGAAGCGCTGGCCGATCATGCGGGGCTGAGCTCCAGGCACTTTGCGCGGCTGTTCCATGCCGAGGTGGGCATCACTCCTGCCGCGTGGGTCGAGCTGACCCGCATCGCCGCGGCCCGCGCGTTGCTGGAGGGCGGCGCCGCAACGCCCAAGCAAGTCGCGGCGCAATGCGGCTTCGCCAACGTCGACACCTTGCGTCGCGCCTTCGTCAAGCACGTGGGCGTTTCGCCGGCCGTGTATCGCCGGCATCACGGCGACAATCCCGATTGATGTGATTCACCGCGCCAAGGCCCGAAGGTTGCATCAGGTTGCATGTTTTAGTTGCAGGGGAACCCCGGGCGGGCGGGACCGGTCTGATCGACTGCCTATAATTGTCAGCCACTTGCCCCGCGCCGGCGGGCGTCATTACTGGACCCACGTTGCCGATGAAGAATTTGCCTTACTCCGCTCACTCCCCCGTTGTCTTTACCCGCCGCCTGCTGTCAGGTGCGGTGCTGTCGGCCATGCTGGCAGCTTCGATGCCGGTCTGGGCGCAGCAGGCTCCGGCCGCGGCGCCCGCCGCAGCCGCCGGTGCCGCGGCCCCGGCTCCGAATGCGTCGGCGGTGGTGCCGGTGGGCGACGTATCGGCCGTGCCGGCCCCCACGATCGCGGCCAAGGCCTGGATCGTGATGGACGTGAACAGCGGCCAGACCCTGGCGGCTTCCAACCCGGACATGAAGGTAGAGCCCGCCTCGCTCACCAAGATCATGACGGCCTACGTCGTGTTCAACGCGCTGGATGAAAAGCGCCTGACGCTGGAGCAGACCGTGCCGGTCTCCGAGCGCGCCTGGCGCACGGGCGGTTCGCGCATGTTCATCGAACCGCGCAAGCCGGTCACTGTCGACGAACTGAACCAAGGGATGATCGTGCAGTCCGGCAACGACGCCTCGGTGGCCCTGGCCGAGGCCGTGGGCGGTAGCGAGGCCTCGTTTGCCTCGCTGATGAACCAGGAAGCCGAGCGCCTGGGCATGCGCAACACGCACTTCATGAACGCGACCGGCCTGCCCGATCCGCAGCACATGACCTCCACGCGCGACCTGGCCATCCTGTCTTCGCATCTGATCACCGATCACCCGGACTACTTCCACTACTACAAGCAGAAGAGCTACACCTACAACAAGATCACGCAGCCCAACCGCAATCGCCTGCTGTGGGCCGATCCCTCGGTAGATGGCATGAAGACCGGCCATACCGATTCGGCAGGCTATTGCCTGGTGTCGACCGCGGTGCGCGGCGACCGCCGCATCCTGGTGGTCGTGGTGGGTACCGACAGCGAGGCCACCCGTGCCGAGGAAAGCCTGAAGCTGCTGAACTGGAGCTTCCAGAACTTCGACACGGTGAAGCTGTTCGACAAGAGCCAGCCCGGCATCGATGCCCGCGTCTGGGAAGGCACGGCTGAAAACGTCAAGCTCGGTCCGCCCAACCCGGTGTCGATCGCGGTGCCGCGCGGCAAGGCCGGCGACCTCAAGCCGGTGGCTCAGCGCACGGATCCGCTGATCGCCCCGCTGGCCAAGGGCCAGCAAGTCGGCACGCTGCAGTTCACGCTGGACGGCAAGGTGCTGCGCACCGAACCGTTGGTGGTGCAGGACGCGGTCGAACGCGCTGGCTTCTTTGGCCGCATGGTCGATACCGTCAAGCGCTGGTTCGAATAATCCCGCCGCGCCGCAGGCGCGGTCGCGGGTGTAAGCTAGCAACGGGCGTTTCGCATGAAACGCCCGTGCTCTATTCACGGGACGGGCCGGGCGGTTCGTCCCTATCCATTTCATACTCAGGAGTGCCTCATGATTCCGGGCGTGCCGGGCGAAAGCCAGGTGTATCTCAACGGTGAGTTCCTGCGCGTGGACGAGGCCAAGGTCTCCGTCCTCGACCGCGGCTTCATTTTCGGCGACGGCATCTACGAAGTCGTCCCCGTGTACCAAGGCAATGCATTCCGCATGGCCGAACACCTCAACCGTCTGGACCGCAGCCTGGCTGCCTTGCGGATTGCCCAGCCCTTCGACCGCGAAGGCTGGATCGACCTGATCCAGCAGCTGCTGGCGCGAACCAACCTGGAAACCTGCATCGTCTACCTGCAGGTGACGCGCGGCGTGGCCAAGCGCGACCACCAGTTCCCCTCCACTCCCGTCGCACCGACGGTTTTCGGCATGATCTCGGCCTGGGCGCCGCCGCCTGCCGCGCAGCGCGAGCGTGGCCTCGCCGCCATCAGCATTCCCGACGAACGCTGGCTGCACTGCGAGATCAAGTCGGTTTCCCTGTTGGGCAACGTGCTGGCCAAGCAGCAGGCGGTTGATGCGCAGGTCGACGAAGTGGTGCAGTTCCGCGACGGCTATCTGACGGAAGGCTCGTCCACCAATATCTGGGTGGTTTCCGGCGGCAAGCTATTGGCGCCGCCCAAGAACAACCTGATCCTGGAAGGCATCCGCTACGGCTTGCTGGGCGAGCTGGCCGCCGAGGCCGGCATCCCGTTCGAGTCGCGTCCCATCTCGCGGCAAGAGGTGGAACAGGCGGACGAGCTCATGCTGTCCTCGGCCACCAAGGAAGTGCTGGCCATCGTGTCGCTGGACGGCAAGCCGGTGGGCTCGGGCAAGCCCGGCCCTGTTTTTGCGCAATTGCGGGCGGGTTATGATGCCCGCATCGCCGCGCTTTAAGTCCGGCGTCCCCGGGCGGCTCCCGCGGGGCCGCCCCGGCGGCCTTGCCAGCTGGCGGTTTGCCCCCATATAAACAGGATCTGGCCGCCCCGTGGCAGACACCCTTGGGTGCAATCGAGCGGTGGCCGCGCCCTGGGGGGCAACACCATATAGGCACATCATGCAACAAATCCCGCCCGAAGAATCCCTCATCGAATATCCCAGCGACTTTCCCATCAAGGTCATGGGCAAGCAGCATCCCGAGTTCGCGCAGACGCTGACCGAAGTCGTGCTGCAATTCGATCCCGAATTCGACGCCGCCACGGTGGAGATGCGGCCCAGCAAGGGCGGCAACTACATGGGCCTGACCTTCACGGTGCGCGCGACCTCGCGCGAGCAACTGGACGCGCTCTACCGTGCCCTGCACGGCCACCCGATGGTGTCCATCGTCCTCTAGCGCAAAAGCAGGACTGCTGTGATCAAGTGGCTCGCGCGGCCGGCCGACTACCTGTCGGTCTGGCACGACATGCAGGCGTACACCAATCTGCGCGGCGCCGATACGCCTGACGAGATCTGGCTCTGCGAGCATGCGCCCGTCTATACGCTGGGGCAGGCTGGCCTGCCCCAGCACGTGCTCAACCCCGGCAATATCCCCATCGTCCACTGCGACCGCGGCGGACAGGTGACCTACCACGGTCCAGGCCAGGTCATGGCCTATGCGCTGTTCGACCTGCGCCGCGCCGACATCTACGTCAAGGAATACGTCAATCTGCTCGAGGGTGCGGTCATCGACACGCTGGCCGAGATGGGGGTGGCCGATGCCTGCCGCAAGCCTGGCGCGCCAGGGGTCTATGTGCCCGATCCGGACGGCGGCGAGCTGGCCAAGATCGCAGCTCTTGGCATCAAGATCCGCAATGGCCGGGCCTACCACGGCGTTTCGTTGAACGTGCAGATGGACCTGGCGCCGTTCCTCGGCATCAATCCTTGCGGCTATGCAGGGCTGCGCACCGTGGACATGGCGGCCTGTGGCGTGCGTCGCGAGCCTACCGAGACCGGTGAGGCGCTGGCGCGCAATCTGGCGCAGGCCTGGGACCGGGCAAGGAACAAAACATGAAGACCTACAGCGCAGCCGATGTGGCCGCGACCACCCCCGAGGCATTGGCCCGCTTGCGCGAGCACGGTCCCGCCGAGGACTATGCCGGATGGATTCGCGCCGCGGCCGAACTGGGGCTGATCGAAGCCCAGACCATCTACGGGCAGATGCTGCTGGACGGCGTGGGCGTTGAGCGCGATCCGGAACAGGGGCTGGCCTGGTTCAAGCGCGCCGCCCATGCCGACCATCCCATGGCCGTCAATATGGTGGGCCGCTGCTACGAGAACGGCTGGGGCGTGCCTCGGGACGACACCGTCGCGGCTTACTGGTTCCGGCTGGCCGCGGACCACGGCCTGGACTGGGGCATGTACAACTACGCCCATATGCTGCGCAGCGGCCGCGGCGGCGTAGCGCAGGATTCCGCGGCAGCGCTGGCCCTCTATCAGAAAGCGGCAGACGCCGGCCATGTGAAGTCGATCGGCGTGGTCGGCCGCTACTATGAAGCCGGCGAGGTGGTCGGGCAGGACATGGAGCATGCCTTCGATTGCTATCGGCGCTGCGCCGAGGGGGGCGATTTCCGGGGCATGTTCCATCTCGGGCGGCTGCTGTTGCTGCGCGGGCGCAAGCAAGATGCCGCGCAATGGCTGGTCCGCGTGCCGGAAACGGCCACGCCCGCGTTCCTGCGGGAAGCCAACGCCATGCTGGAGGACTGCGGTTTTCCGGCGCTGTATGAAACGTAGCGCGGGTTGACGGGTTAACTGAGCTAGGTGCTCAGCCGTTCTTCCAGCATCACTTCCACGGTTACACGTTCGCCCGTCCCGCGTTCGCCTTCCAGGCGGTCCAGCAGCAGTTGACCGGCACGCCGGCCCAGGATGGCGGCATCGGCGCCCAGGGTCGTCAAGCCTTGCGCCCATTGCGCGGCGCTGCCGTCGTCCGAATAGCCCAGCACGGCCAGGTCTTGCGGCACGTGCAGGTCGCGGTTATGGGCTTCCGACACCGCGGCTGCCGCCAGCAGGTCCGTCGTGCAGAACACGGCTTCGAAGATCGTGTTGGTGGCCAGCAGGCGCAGGAACGCCATGCGGCCGTCGTTCATGTGCTGGACCTCGGGCTGCACGATGTCCGCAACCAATTCCAGCCCCAGCGCGGCTGCGCTGCTGATGAAGCCTTCGCGCCGGGCGCGTTCCCAGGGATTGTCGGCGCTGATGCAGGCCACGCGCGCGTGGCGCTTGGCGGCCAGGTGCCGCGCTGCCATGCGGCCGGCTTCCTCGTTGTCGATCACAATGGCGCTGTCCAGCGGCTGGGCGGACGCGCTCCAGGTTTCCACGACGGGGATCTCCAGCGCGGCCACGGCGTTGCGCAGGGCGGGATTGTCCAGCGGGCCGATGATCAGGGCGGCGGCCGGATGCAGGTCGCCGAGCCGAGGCAGGGACGCGGCCTCTTGCCAGGGGCCGGCGGCCAGGTAGTAGCCGGCGGGCAACAGCAATTCGGTGCAGGCCTGCATGGCGCGGGCCGCGGGCGCCCAGTCCAGTCGGGGCGCGATCAGGGCGATGGGGCGTGGCAGGGGCAGGGAAGGCATGGGTGAAATCGGCGGGGTCATCAGGCGTGACGATAACCCAGGCCAGCCCCGGCCGCGGGCGCGGGTCGCCCGGGGGGCGGTGCCCCGCCGGGCGGATCCGGGCGGCGGAGGGTAAAATGCCGTTTTTGTCCCAGACCCGGCGTGTCCGCGCGCCGGTCATGAAGGTGTCCCATGTCTACGCTCGCCGAGTCTCCTGTTCCCTCGAACGAATCCACCGCTGCGCCCGCGGACGCGGCTTACGATCCGACGCAAAAGCAGAAATCGCAGGCCAAGACGGCGCGCATTCCCATCAAGATCGTTCCGGCGGAGCGCCTGAAGAAGCCCGAGTGGATCCGCGTGAAGGCCGCCGCGCCCGGCTCGCGCTTCTACGACATCAAGCGCATCCTGCGCGAGCACAACCTGCACACGGTGTGCGAGGAAGCGTCCTGCCCGAACATCGGCGAATGCTTCGGCAAGGGCACGGCCACGTTCATGATCATGGGCGACAAGTGCACGCGCCGCTGCCCCTTCTGTGATGTGGGCCACGGCCGCCCTGATCCACTGGACACCAATGAACCCCTGAACCTGGCGCGCACCATCGCCGCGATGAAGCTGTCGTATGTCGTGATCACCTCGGTGGACCGCGACGACCTGCGCGACGGCGGCGCCGGCCACTTCGTGGATTGCATTACCCATATCCGCGAACTGTCGCCCAACACCCGCATCGAGGTGTTGGTCCCCGACTTCCGCGGCCGCCTGGACCGCGCATTGACCATCCTGAACGCCGGCCCTCCGGACGTCATGAACCACAACCTGGAAACCGTGCCGCGCCTGTACAAGCAGGCGCGTCCGGGTTCGGATTACATGCATTCGCTGAAGCTGCTGGCGGAGTTCAAGAAGCTGCACCCCGAGGTCCCCACCAAGTCCGGCCTGATGCTGGGCCTGGGTGAGACCGACGAGGAAATCCTGCAGGTGATGCGCGACATGCGCGAGCATAACGTGGACATGTTGACCATCGGCCAGTACCTGCAGCCCTCGGAGCACCACCTGCCGGTGTTGCGCTACGTGCATCCGGACACCTTTGCCATGTTTGAGCGCGAAGCCTATGCCATGGGCTTCTCGCATGCTGCGGTGGGCGCGATGGTGCGTTCTTCGTACCACGCCGACGAACAGGCGCACGCCGCTGGCGTGAACTGAATCAGCAGGCCGGCGCGTCGGCGAACGACGCGCCGTTGCGATCCTTCTCGGAAAGCAGCGGCGGCTGCCGGCAGGGCCAGGCGATCGCCAGGTCCGGATCGTCCCACCGGATGCAGCGTTCGTGCTGCGGGGCGTAATAATCCGTGGTTTTGTACAGGACCTCGGCAGCGTCCGACAGCGTCAGGAAGCCGTGGGCGAAGCCCTCGGGAATCCATATTTGGCGCTTGTTCTCCGCGCTGAGCAGCGTGCCTACCCATTTGCCGAATGACGGCGAGCCGCGGCGCAAGTCCACCGCCACGTCGAAGATCTCGCCCGCGCAGACGCGCATGAGCTTGCCCTGAGGTTGTTCGACTTGATAATGCAGCCCGCGTAACACGCCCTGGACCGAGCGTGAGTGGTTGTCCTGCACGAACCGGCGCTGAAGTCCCGTGGCCGCCTCGAACACAGCCTGGTTGAAGCTCTCGAAGAAAAAGCCGCGTTCGTCACCGAATACCTTGGGTTCCAGCAGCAGCACGTCGGGAATGGCGAGAGGAGTGGCTTTCATCAGAATGCGGGTTGTTTGCCAGGTTGGATGAGCTGATCCAGGGTGCGATCCACCTGTTCGGTCCATGATGGCATGCGCAGTTCAAGTGCGCGCGACAGTTTGGTCGTATCCAGCGTGGAGTTGCACGGCCGTTGCGCGGCCGCCGGATAGTCCCGGGCGGCAATCGCATGTATCCGTTCGGGGGGCAAAGCCAGTATGGCGCCGCGCGCAGCGGCCCCGGCAACAATGTATTTTGCATAGGCATGCCAGTTGGTCGAGCCGCCGGCGGCCAAGTGGTAAGTCCCCCCGGGCAACCGACCCGCTTGATGTTGGCGGATCGCCAGGGCAGCAAGGTCCGCGACCAGCTCGGCCGACGTGGGCGTGCCGTGCTGATCGGACACCACCTCCAGGCGTTCCCGTTCCCCCGCCAAACGCAGCATGGTTTTCAGGAAATTCCGGCCATGCGTTGAATAAATCCATCCGATTCTGAACACCAGCGCATCGCAACCGGCGGCCTGGATGGCATGCTCGCCCGCCAGCTTGGTGCTGCCATATACGTTCAAGGGATTGGGGCTGTCGGTTTCCCGATAGGCCCGCTCTTGCGTACCGTCGAACACATAGTCGGTGGAAAAATGGACCAGCAAGGCACCGGCCGTCCGGGCATGGCACGCTAGGGTGGCGACCGCCGCGGCGTTGACCTGGGCGGCGGTATCGCGGTCGGTCTCGGCGGCATCCACTGCCGTATAGGCGGCGGCATTCACGATTGCATCCGGCCGGTGGGACGACAGAAGCGCGAGCAGGGCGTCCTGGTCGCGTAGATCGACGTCGCCGCGCCCCAGCGCCACGAGTTCTCCCTGGGGGAGCAGGGCGCGGCGCAGTTCCTGGCCGACTTGGCCGTCCTTGCCCAGCAATAGAATTTTCACGCCGCCCTTGCCCAATTTATTACGCTTCCCAGGCCCAACCGCGACAGGCGCGGCCGGGCGCGAGACTACTTGCGCGCCTGGGCGCCGGCCCAGAACGTGTCTTTCTGCCCCGCATGCTGGTTTATACAACGCGCCAGCACGAACATCAGGTCCGACAGGCGGTTCAGGTACAGGCGCACCGGCGGGTTTACCGGGTCGACCCGGGCCAGCGCCACGACGGCACGTTCGGCGCGGCGGCAGACCGTTCGTGCCACATGCGCCTGCGCCGAGCCGCGTGAGCCTCCCGGCAGGATGAACTCGCGCAAGGGCGCCAGGGTCTCGTTATAGTGGACCAGGCGGGCGTCCAGACGGGCGATGTGTTCGTCCGTCAGCGCGGTATGGCCAGGGATGCAGAGCTCCGCGCCCATGTCGAACAGATCATGCTGGATGGCCAGCAGGTCGGTGGATATATCGGCGGGCAGGTCTTCCGTCAGCAGAACGCCGATCACGCTGTTCAATTCGTCGACGTCGCCCATGGCTGCGATGCGCGGGGCGTCCTTGGGTGTCCGGGACCCGTCCCCAAGACCCGTGGTGCCGTCGTCTCCCGTGCGGGTGGCAATGACGGATAAGCGGTTGGCCATGGGAGCTCCTGAAATGAGTGACGAAAGGTATAGCTTTTGCGTCCAGCCATGATGCTCGGCGGCGCGGGCCGTGCGTTCAGCAATCAACTGTCAGAATTGTTGCGTCACGGCGGGGGAACTGTTGCACAAGGGCGGTATCCTAGCACTACGGATAGCAGGGGGCGGCGCATGCCGGCTCCACGCTTTTCTTGCAATCGGAGGATATCTGCATGGTTTTTGACCGCAAGTATGCAATACCCATGGCCGCAGCCGCGGTAGTGGCCGTCGTCACGCTGGCAGCGCCGCTGGCGTTCGCCCAGCAGGCAGAGGCCAGCGGGGAAGTGCGGCGCGTGGATCCGGCCGCCGGCAAGGTCACGATCAAGCACGACGCCATCAAACAACTGGACCTGCCCGCCATGACGCTGGTCTATGAAGCGGATCCGGCGTTGCTGGCCAAGATCAAGGCGGGCGACAAGGTGCGCTTCACCGCCGTTCGCAAGGACGGCAAGTACATGGTCACCGCGATCGCGAACTGACGCCGTCCGCTCGCCGCCCAAGAAAACGCCGTCCGTTGCCTCGAGGCGCCGGACGGCGTTTTGTCGTGAGCGCGCGGCGCGCGCCCGCGCTTTACAGCACGTAGCGCGCCAGGTCCTGGCTGCTGGCGGCTTCCGCCAATTGCGCGTTGACGTAGGCGGCGTCGATCTTCACGCTCTTGTCGCTGCTGGAAGTGGCGTCGAAGGACAGTTCGTCCAGCAGCTTTTCCATCACCGTGTACAGGCGACGGGCGCCGATGTTCTCGGTGGTTTCATTGACCTCGTAGGCCAGCTCGGCCAGGCGGCGCACGCCTTCTTCCGTGAATTCCAGCTGCAGGTCTTCGGTCGCCATCAGCGCCGTGTACTGCTTGGTGAGCGACGCGTCCGTGTCGGACAGGATGCGCACGAAGTCTTCGGCGGTCAGCGATTCGAGTTCGACGCGGATCGGGAAGCGGCCCTGCAGTTCGGGGATCAGGTCCGAGGGGCGCGACAGATGGAAAGCGCCGGACGCGATGAACAGGATGTGGTCCGTGCGCACCATGCCGTAGCGGGTGTTGACGGTGGTGCCTTCAACCAGGGGCAGCAGGTCGCGCTGCACGCCTTGGCGCGACACGTCCGCGCCGCCGGATTCCTGGCGGGCCGCGATCTTGTCGATTTCGTCCAGGAAGACGATGCCGTTCTGCTCGACATTGTTGATCGCCACGGTGCGCAGGTCTTCTTCGTTGACGCGCTTGGCGGCCTCTTCGTCGACGATCAGCTTGAAGGCCTCGCGCACCTTCATCTTCTTCGGCTTTTTCTTGTCGCGGGCCAGACCGGCAAACATGCCGCGCAGTTGCTCGGCCATTTCTTCCATGCCCGGGGGCGTCATGACGTCCATCTGCGGCACGGCCTGGGCGACTTCGATCTCGATCTCGAGGTCGTCGATCTTGCCCTCGCGCAGGCGCTTGCGGAAGGTCTGGCGGGCGCTGTTGTCCTCGCCGCGTTCCGGTTCACCGGAGGCGCCGCGCGCGGGCGGGACCAGGGCGTCCAGGATGCGGTCTTCGGCAGCGTCTTCCGCCTGGGTGCGCACGCGGCGCATTTCCAGTTCGCGGGTCTGCTTGATCGAGTATTCGGTCAAATCGCGGATGATGGTGTCGACGTCGCGACCCACGTAGCCCACCTCGGTGAACTTGGTGGCTTCGATCTTGATGAAGGGCGCGTTGGCCAGCTTGGCCAGGCGGCGCGCGATTTCGGTCTTGCCCACGCCGGTGGGGCCGATCATGAGGATGTTCTTGGGGTGGATCTCGTGGCGCAGGGGCTCGGCGACTTGCTGGCGGCGCCAGCGGTTGCGCAGCGCCACGGCCACGGCGCGCTTGGCACGGTTCTGGCCGACGATGTACTTGTCGAGTTCGGAGACGATCTCTCCGGGCGTCATGTTGGATGCGGACATGAGGGCGGATCCTTGAAGCTAGGGCGGGCTGGGGTGGGGCCGCGGCGCGCTGGGCGCCGCCAGCGGACGTCAGTCACCCAGCGTTTCGATGACGTGGTTCTGGTTGGTGTAAATGCAGAGGTCGCCGGCGATTTCCAGCGATTGCTTGACGATGGTCTCGGGCGGCAGCTCGGTATTGCGCAGCAGCGCAAGTGCGGCCGACTGGGCGTAGGCGCCGCCGGAGCCAATGGCCGCCAGGCCGTGTTCCGGTTCGAGCACGTCGCCGTTGCCGGTCAGCACGAGGGTGTGCTCGGCGTCGGCAACGATCAGCATCGCTTCCAGGCGGCGCAGCACGCGGTCGGTGCGCCAGTCGCGGGTCAGTTCGACCGCGGCGCGCATCAGATTGCCCTGGTGTTTTTCCAGCTTGGCTTCGAAGCGTTCCTGCAGGGTGAACGCGTCGGCGGTGGCGCCGGCAAAGCCGGCCAGAATCTTGTCGTGGTACAGGCGGCGGATCTTGCGGGCAGTGCCCTTGATGACGATGTTGCCCAGGGTGACCTGGCCATCGCCGCCCAGTGCGACGCGGTTGCCGCGGCGCACGCACACGATGGTGGTGGCGTGAAATTGTTCCATGCGTTCCTTCCTATGAAGGGATTAGCTGGGGGCGGTTCCGAGGAAATCAAGGCAGGACGATTGCGTCCCCTTTTGGAGCCGGCCTGAAAAAAAGGCCATGCTGGAAACCAGCATAGCCTTTCAGCGCATGGCTTGAATACGGGACGGATCAGTCGCCGTAGAGCTTCTGACGCATCTCGCGGCGTTCCTGCGCTTCGAGCGACAGAGTGGCCGTCGGGCGTGCCAACAGGCGCGGGATGCCGATGGGTTCGCCGGTTTCTTCACACCAGCCGTACTCGCCGCTGTCGATGCGGGCGATGGACTGTTGCACCTTCTTCAGCAGCTTGCGCTCGCGGTCGCGGGTACGCAGCTCCAGGGCGTGTTCTTCCTCGATCGTGGCGCGGTCGGCGGGATCGGGCACGAACTGGGTTTCCCGCAGGTGCTCGGTGGTCTCGCCGGCGTTGGCCAGGATGTCCTGCTCGAGTTGTTTGAGCCGTTCCTTGAAGAATGCCAGCTGGCGTTCGTTCATATAGTCGGACTCGGGCATGGCCAGCAATTCTTTCTCGCTGGGCAGATCAATCGCCGTATCGCTCGTCGACTTGCTTGATTTCTTGGTTGCTGCCTTGGTAGCCATGAAAACACTCCACTATGAATCGATCCTGGCGCGGGCGTCCATTCCCGGTCCGTATTACTTGTTGCCTACGCTATTCGTACCTCACAGTACTGCCTTCGTCGCATCACGTCACGTCAGGAAGGGGGATTACCCCGCCAGGCACTGCTCCAAGCCCCGGGTGAAAATCTCCTGGGGCAGCTTACGGCCGATGAAAACCATCTTCGTGGACGGTTTTTCGGCTGCGGTCCACGGCTTGCCGGGTTCGGCGCCCATCATCATGTGCACACCCTGGAACAACATGCGGCGGTTGATGCCCTTCATGTACAGGATGCCCTTGTAGCGCATCAGGTCGGGACCATAGACCTGCACCACGCCACCCAGGAATTCCTCAAGCCGCGCGGGATCGAACGGCTTGTTGGAACGGAACACGAACGCGCCGATTTCGTCGTCGTGCTGATGATGGTGATGATGATGGGCATGATTGCAATGCGCCCCGCACTCGCCTTCGTGATCATGGTCGTGATCGTGACCGTGGTCATGGCCATGCTCGTGTCCATGGTCGTGATCGTGGGCGGCGTCGGGGTGTTCATCGGCCAGGAAATCCGGGTCGATGTCCAGAATGGAATTCAGGTTGAAGCCGCTGATGTCAATGATGGACTTCAGATCGACTTCGCCGAAGTTGACCGGCGTGATCGGCGCGCGCGGGTTCATGTGAACCAGACGGTGGCGCAGCGCTTCGTAGTCGACTTCGTTGACCAAGTCCCGCTTCGAGATCAGGATGCGGTCGGCGAAACCGACCTGCTTCTGGGCTTCGGGTTGGGCGTCGAGGGTGGCCATGCCGTGCTTGGCGTCGACCACGGTAACCACCGCGTCCAGACGGTAGTACTCGGCGATATCGTCATCCATGAAGAACGTCTGGCAGACGGGGCCGGGGTTGGCCATGCCGGTCGTCTCGATGATGACGCGTTCGAAAGTCAGTTCGCCCGCTTCGCGCTTGGCACGCAGTTCACCCAGGGTGCGCATCAGGTCGCCGCGCACCGTGCAGCAGACGCAGCCGTTGGACAGCTCGATGATTTCTTCGTTGCTGTCCTGCACCAGCAGGTCGTTGTCGATGCTTTCCGGCCCGAACTCGTTTTCGATGACCGCGACGCGGCGGCCATGGTATTCGGTCAGGATGCGTTTGAGCAGGGTGGTCTTGCCCGCACCGAGAAAGCCGGTGAGGATGGTGACGGGAACCATTTTGTCCAAACTGCGCGGGGTGTTCATGGCGAAGCTGCTAGCGTGAAGTCAAGGCGTTAAACAGGAACTCTCGGCGGGGATCGCAACCCTGTTTTGCAACGCCGTCGTGCGACGTGTGAACGGGGTTTCCCAGTCTTTGCCGGAGGATGTTTGCCGCAGGCTGCATGGGCCGCCTGCAGCGGCCGGACGCAGGATTACAGCACAGTCGGGGGCAGGGGGCAAACCCAGGGTCAACCCTGGGGCCGTAGCCATCCAGATGGCGTCCGTACGCCGTCAAGTATCGGGCGATACCACTATTTGGGGGCGGTTTGCCGGATTTCAAGGGCGCGATGCGCACTTCCGGGCGAGCTGCCGCGTGCGGGCTTGCGCCTGAGGGTGGAGAGGCAGGGCAGTGCCTGCCCCGCAGGCACTAATTCTTAATGATGGTGGTGGCCGTGGCCGGCGTCCGCGGCGGGCTGCTTTTGCTGGCACTGGGGACACAGCGCGCGGATTTCGGTTTCATGCGTCGCCAGGACGTAACCGGTCTGGGCCACGCGTTCGGCCAATTGGCGGCTCATGGCGGGGTCGGACACTTCCGCGACTGCACCGCAGCCCGTACAGACCACCAGCAGGTCATGGGGGGCGCCGCCGGCATCGTGGCAGGCGCTCCAGGCGTTGACCGCATCCAGGCGGTGGATCAGGCCCTCGTCCATCAGGAAGTCCAGGGCGCGGTACACGGTCGGGGGCGCGGCTCCTGGATGCACCGCGCGCATCGCGTCCAGCAATTCATAGGCCTTCAGGCTGCGGCCATGCCGCAGCAGCAGTTCCAGCACCTTGCGGCGTATGGGGGTGAGGCGGCGTCCGCGCTGCTCGCATAGCGCTTCGGCGACGCTGAGCTGGGCGCCGACGGTATCGCTGCGAGGGGGGCGGGGCGGTGCGGACATGGCTGGCTTTATCTCTATGGGAAACGCGCGCAATGCGCGCGAGATGCCTGGAAGGTAGCAGAAAACATCCGGCTGCGGGCGAACGCCGAAGAATCAAGCCTTTTAGTTATGATATAACATAATAAAAACGGGCTGCAGCCGAAATTCTCCTCCGCATTCCTTCCATGTCCCATTTCACGCTTTTGCCCCGGCGGCCCGACGCCCCGTTCCGGCAAACCCTTCCACCGCGTTCCGCCTTCCTGGTCTCAGCCTGGCGCCGCATGGGTATCGCCCTGGCCGCCGTGGCCTTGCTTTGGACCTTGACCGGCTGGGCACTGGACTGGTGGCCGCGATGAACGCGCCGGTCACGATCGAGCTGGCAGATGCTTCTTTCGGCTGGCATGGGCACGCGGCGCTCAAGTCCGTGTCGGGACGTTTCGCCGCGGGCGCCATGACCGCCGTGGTGGGGCCCAACGGCGCCGGCAAGTCCACCCTGATCAAGGGCATCATGGGCGTGCTGCGTCCCATGGCCGGCAGTGTGCGCATCAGCGGCGGGGGGCGATCGGAGCTGGCCTGGCTGCCCCAGGCCGCCGAGTTGGACCGTTCATTTCCGGTGTCGGTGCTTGACCTGGTGGCCATGGGCGCGTGGCGTCGCGTGGGGGGATGGCGCCGCTATGCCAATGAAGAGCTGGACCGTTGCATGGACGCGCTGGAAACCGTGGGCATGGCGGACGCGGCAGGACGCGGCGTGGACGCACTGTCGGGTGGACAGATGCAGCGCGCGCTGTTTGCGCGGATGTTGATGCAGGATGCGCCCGTGCTGCTGCTGGACGAACCCTTCGCCGCGGTGGACAGCCATACGGCAGATGACCTGATGGCTTTGCTCTGCGGACTGCATGGACAGGGCCGTACCGTGATCGCGGTGCTGCATGACCTGGACCTCGTGCGCGACCACTTCCCCGAATGCCTGCTGTTGTCCGGTTCGGTGGTGGCCTGGGGCAATACCGATGACACCCTGAATGACGCGCATTTGAAGCGGGCGCGGCAATGGTCGGCGGAGAGCCGCGCATGAGCCTCGCGCAATGGGTGCTTTCGCCCTTCCTCGACTACGGATTCATGCGGCGCGCGCTGGCGGGCGCCTGCGCCCTGTCGCTGGGCGCTGCCCCCCTGGGCGTGTTCCTGGTGCTGCGGCGCATGAGCCTGATGGGCGATGCCATGTCGCACGCCATCCTGCCGGGGGTGGCGGCGGGCTTCTTGCTGGCCGGCCTGTCGCTGGGCGCGATGATGCTGGGCGGCATCGTCACGGGACTGGCCGTGGCCCTGCTGGCGGGGCTCGTGGCGCGCCTGACTCCGTTGCGCGAAGACGCCAGCTTCGCGGCCTTCTACCTGATATCCCTGGGGCTGGGCGTGCTGCTCGTGTCGCTGCGCGGCTCCAACATGGATCTGCTGCATGTGTTGTTCGGCACGGTGCTGGGGCTGGATGACGCGGCGCTGCTGCTGGTTACCGCCACGGCCAGCGTGACGCTGCTGGTGTTGGCCGCGATCTACCGACTGCTGGTGGCCGAATGCCTGGACCCGGGCTTCCTGCGCGCCAGCGGCGGCGGCGGAGGCTGGGTTCACATGGGGTTCCTGGTGCTGGTGGTGGTGAACCTGGTGGCGGGATTCCAGGTGCTGGGCACGCTTATGGTGGTCGGCATGATGATGCTGCCCGCCGCCGCCGCGCGCTTCTGGGTCCGCTCGGCTGCCCGCCAGATTCCGCTGGCCGCGGGATTGGGTGTGGCGGCCTCGGTGGCGGGTCTGCTCATTTCGTACCACTACAACGTGCCCGCCTCGCCCGCCATCATTCTGGCGGCCGGCGCCTGTTATCTGTTTTCCATCGTGGGCGGTCCGCAAGGCGGACTGCTGCCGGCGCGGCGCCGCATGCGCCGGGCCTGACTTATCAATAGGAGATACGCCATGCGTTTCCAACCCCTGGCACGCCGCCGCGCGCTGCTTGCCATGGCAGGCTTGTGCCTGTCCACGCTGTTCGGCGTCGCGCATGCCGCCGAGCCGCTGAAAGCCGTGGCCAGTTTTTCCATCCTGGGCGACATCGTGCGCGAAGTGGGTGGAAAGGATGTCGACGTGGCTACGCTGGTGGGCCCCGACGGCGACGCGCACGAATACGAGCCCACGCCCGGCGATGCCAAGAAACTGGCCGCCGCGCGCGTGCTGTTCGTCAACGGCCTGGATTTCGAGACCTGGATGCCGCGCCTGGCGAAGGCATCCGGCTTTGGCGGCGCCACCGTGGTCGCTTCCCAGGGGGTGAAGGCGCGTAAGTTCGCGGGCGACGGGCATGATGATGACCACGACCACGACCACGACCACGACCACGACCACGACCACGACCACGACCACGACCACGATCAAGAACACCAACATGGTCACGGTCACCATCATGGCGGCGCCGATCCGCACGCATGGCAGGACCTGGCCAATGGCGTGATGTACGCGCGCAATGTGGCGGAGGGTCTCGCCGCCGCCGACCCGGCGCACGCGCAAGCGTACCGCCAGCGCGCCGAGGCCTATGTCGCGCGCCTGCAAGCGCTGGATGCCCAGGTCCGCAAGACCTTTGCCGCAATCCCGGCCGAGCGCCGCAAGATCGTGACTTCGCACGATGCCTTCGGCTACTTTGGCGATGCCTACGGCGTAGCCTTTATCCCCGCGATGGGGGTGTCGACCGATGCGGAGCCCGCCGCAGGCGAGGTGGCCCGCATCATCGAGCAGGTCAAGCGCGAACGCGTGCCGGCGGTCTTCGTGGAAAACATCAGCAGCCCCAGACTGGTCCAGCAGATTTCCCGCGAAACCGGCGCCAAGGTGGGTGGTACGCTTTATTCCGATGCCTTGTCCAAACCTGGACAGCCCGGCGCTACCTATCTGGAAATGTTTGAATGGAACGCAAGTCAGCTCGCCGCGGCCATGCAGCCTTGACCGCGGCGGGGATGCTGCTGGCGGCAGGCGCCGCCAGCGCGCACCCCCATATGTGGATCGATGCCCGCGCGGCCATCGATATCGATGAACAGCAGCGCATCACTGCGGTGCGGCAGGTCTGGCGTTTCGACGACATGTTCGGCGCCTACGCCACGCAGGGTTTGAAGAAGGGCAAGGACGGCTCGTTGTCGCCCGAGATCCTGCAGGGCATGGCGCGGGACTGGATGCAGGCGCTGGGCGAGCCGATCTCGCACTACTTCACCCGCGTTACGGTGGACGGCAAGACGGCCGTGTTTGCGGCCCCGCGCGATGCGCGCGTCGACTGGGATCCGAAGACGACGCGGCTGACGCTGTCCTTCACCCTGCCTCTGGCCACACCCGTGGCGCCAGGCGCCCGCGGCGCGCAGGTGGATATTTACGATCCCACCTATTTCGTGGCCTACGCTTTTGAGGAAAGCGGCGCAGTCTCGCTGGGCGGCCAGGACACCCGTGCCTGTACATCCGCCTACCGCAAGCCCAAGGAACTGGATTGGAAAACCATGCAGCAACTGGCCGCTATCCCGGCCGACCCGGACGCCTTGCCGGACGAGCTATTCGCCATCACCAAAGGACTCACGCATCGCATCGAGGTACGTTGCCCCTAGCGCCGGCCTTGCTGCTATTGACGGTTTTGCTGCTGGGCGGGGCGGGCGCCGCCATGGCCCAGGGCGCGCATCCCTTTGGCGTGCCGGAAAGCGGCGCGGGCATGGGCGGCCCAGGTTGGCTGGCTGGCTTTTTCGGCCAGGTGTCCGTTTGGCAGAGCCATTTTTACCGGCAGTTGACGGGGGCGGTGCGCGCCTGGCAGGCGGACGGTGGCGCAGCCTGGACCTTGATCGGTCTGTCGTTCGCATACGGTGTGTTCCACGCGCTGGGGCCCGGGCATGGCAAGGCGGTGATCTCTTCCTATGTGCTGGCCAATCGCCAGACCGCCCGCAATGGCGCGCTGCTGGCGTTGGTGTCCGCGTTGATCCAGGCCTTGGTGGCGATCGCGCTGGTGGCGGCGTTGGCGCTGGTCTTCAATGCCACGGCTGCAACGATGAACAACGCGACACGCTGGCTTGAGCTGATTTCCTACGCCTTGGTGACGTTGCTTGGGACGTGGCTGGTGTGGGTCAAGGCAATCCGTCCGTTACTGCGGGGGCGGGCCAGGCGCGTGTCCGTTGCTGCCGCCCATGACAGCCATGGCCATTTCCACGGCAGCGGGGATGCGCACGCTCATGGGCACGCCCACGTGGATGCCCACCCGCATGCCCACCCGCACCACAATCTTCACGATCACGGGGCAGATTGCGCCTGCGGCCATTCGCATGCGCCGGCGCCGGAGCAAGTCGCGGGCCCGCTCAACTGGCGCCGCGCATGGGCAGCGGTACTGGCCGTGGGGCTACGTCCATGTAGCGGCGCGCTGATCGTGCTGGTGTTCGCCCTGGCGCAAGGCTTCTTTCTGGCTGGCGTGGCCTCGGCCCTGGCGATGGGACTGGGTACCGGACTGACCGTGGCGGTGCTCGCCTGCCTGGCCGTTGCAGCGGGCGGCGCGGCCGAGCGCATCGGCCACCGCCTGTCCAGCAAAGGCGCGGCGCGTTTGCGCTACGGCGTGGAAGCGCTGGCGGCATTGGCGGTGTTGTTGCTGGGCGTGATGCTGCTGGGCGGCGTGATAGCGGGAGGCGGGTAGTCGCCGCGCCCGCGGGCTTTCTCTACGCGGGCGACATTCAGGGCGTATGCAAGCGGCCTCGGCCGTTCAGGATTTGCGTCCGGCCCGAGGATGCGCCTGGTCGTAGGCGCGGGCCAGATGCTGGAAGTCCAGCCGCGTATAGATCTGGGTGGTGGAGATGTTGGCGTGGCCCAGCATTTCCTGCACCGCGCGCAAATCCTGCGCGGATTGCAGCACATGGCTGGCGAAGCTGTGGCGCAGCACGTGCGGGTGCACATGCGTGGGCACGCCGGCTTGTTGCGCGATGCGGGCCAGCTGCAACTGCACCACGCGTGGCGAGATGCGGCGTCCGCGCGCGCCGAGGAACAACGCGGCCGCGTCCTCGGGCTGTGCCGTGAAGGGGGCCAGTTGCGGGCGAACCGCAATCCATTTGCGCAGGGCCGCCAGGGCGGCTTGGCCCACCGGTACCGAACGGCGCTTGCCGCCCTTGCCCAGCACGACGACCTCGGCCTCTTCGAGGCTTAGCCAGCCGCGCGATTCGTAATCGCCGGAACGCTGGTAGCGCAGGTCCAGCCCGACGAGTTCCGACAGCCGCAGGCCGCTGGAATAAAGCAGTTCGAGCATGGCCTGGTCGCGCAGCGCTGCGGGCTCGGTGGCCACTTGTGCGGGCGGGCGGTCCAGCAGGGCCTGGGTCTGTTCCACGGACAAGGCCTTGGGCAGGCCGCGCGGCGCCTTGGGCGCGCGCACGCCGGCCACGGGATTGCCGGCCAGCTCGATTGCCGGGGCCCACCATTGATAGAAGCCGCGCCATGCCGCCAAGGTGCGCGCCAGGCTGCGCGGCCCGCGGCCCTGGGCATGCAGGCGCGCCACGAACTGACGGATATGGCCGTTGCCGATCTTGTCCAGCGGAAGCTTGGCGTGGTCGGCCAGGTCGCGCAGGAAATGCAGCTCGCGGCGGTAGCCGTCCAGCGTATGAGGGGAATAGCGCCGATTCGTTTCCAGATGGCGCAGCCAGGCGCTCATGGCGTCCGGCAGGGGAGTTTCGGGCGGGGCCGTATCTGGTGTTTTCGACATGGCGTCCGCCCGCGTCCGCTAGGCCTTGGGCGAGGCTGGATTCAGGCGATGCAGTGCCGCCGAAGCCAGCTGGCCGATGGATTCCAGGAACGTGGTGCCCATTTCGGGGTTGAAGCGCTCGGGGTCGTCCGAGCCCAGCACCAGCAGGCCGACGGCGGGGCCGTCCGCTTCCAGGCGTAGCGGCACCAGCGCCAGCGATTTGGGCTTGGCGTCCAGCCAGCCGGCCGCTTCGAATTCGGTATCGGTGCCGCAGTAAGGCGTCTTCAGGCTATCGGTGAAGGTGCGCACATCCTGCGTGACGGGTTCGCCGTAGCCGGTCGCCGGCAGTTCCGACAGGTCCCAAAGGCGCAGCGCCACGTGGTTCAGCTCGAACTGTTCGGCCAGCCCCAGGGCGATTTCGCCGGGCACGTGTTGCGGATCGCATTCGGACAGCAGGCGGCAGCACCATTTGGCCACATGCGTGCCGATGCTTTCATTGGCAGTGGCGTTGCGTACGAGTTCGTTCAGGCGCCATTCCAGTTCGCGGTTGCGCTCGCGCAGCGTGAGGATCTGGCGCTCGCCCAGAGAAATGGCGCGCGAGCCATGCGGATGGGGCACTTGAAGCGTGGCGAAGACATCCGCGTGGTCGTCGAAGAAGCCAGGGTTCTCTTGCAGGAAACCAGCGATATCCTGGGCGGTAAAAGCAGTATCAGTCATGGCTTATCGGTTCAGCCCCATGGAGAAGACGAGCTTGTCGATGTCGACCTGCCCCGTGAAAACGGACTCGGCGGGACCGGTCATGCGCAGTTGCTCGCCATTCCAGGCGACGGTGAGCATGCCGCCGCGAGTTTGCACGCGTACTGGCGAGTCCAGCAGGCCGCGGCGGATGCCGGCAGCGACCGCGGCGCAGGCGCCGGTGCCGCAGGCCAGGGTCTCGCCCGCGCCGCGTTCGAACACCCGCAGGCGGATGTTGTTGCGGTCCACCACCTGCATGAAACCGGCGTTGACGCGGCGCGGGAAGCGAGGATGGGTTTCGATCAGCGGACCGAGGACGGACACGGGCGCGGTGTCGACGTTGTCCACCACCTGCACCGCGTGCGGATTGGAAATGGCCACGGCCGAAACCGCGACCGTGCGCGGCAGGCCCGCAGGGGCGTCCAGTTCCAGTTCCCACAGCGTGTCCTGGCCTTGGGTGCGCGAGGCCAGGCCGGCGGTGTCGAAGGGGAGCGCGGCAGGCTCGAAGCGCGTACTGCCCATGTCGACGGTGACCTGTTCGTCGTCGCCTTCATCCAGGACCAGGATGCCGGTCGCGATCTCGGCGCGCAGCGGGTTGCGGTCGGACAGGCCTTGTTCGTGCACGAAGCGCACGAAGCAGCGCGCGCCGTTGCCGCAATGTTCGACCTCGCTGCCATCGGAATTGAAAATGCGATAGCGGAAGTCCGCGTCCGGGCGGGTCGCGCGTTCGACCAGCAGGATCTGGTCGGCGCCGATGCCGAAATGCCGGTCGCCCAGGGCGCGGGCGCGCTCGGGCGTCATTTCGATGGTCTGGCGGACCCCGTCGAGTACGACGAAATCGTTGCCCGCGCCATGCATTTTGGTGAAGTTCCAGTTCATTACCGGATTATCGCCCATATTGGGGAACGGGCGGCGCGAGCCCGAAATTCAATAGAGCTTGGGTTCGCCGGGCGGACGGGTCTTGAAGCGGCGATGGACCCAGTAGTACTGGCTGGGGCAGCGGCGCACCCAGGATTCGAGCTCGAGGTTCAGGCGGGCCGTGGCGTCTTCCAGCGAGTCCTCCCCCGGGAAGTCGGCCAGCGGCGGCAGAACTTCGACATGATAGCGGCCGGTATCCGGGTTCCAGAAGTCCAGGATCGGCAGCACGGCGGCATCCCATTTCTTGGCCAGTTGGGCGGTGGCCAGCAAGGTGGCCGCCGGCACGCCGAAGAAGGGCGCGAAGGTGGCGCCCTGGCGCCCGAAGTCCATGTCCGGCAGGTAATAGACGGGGCGGCGCTCGCGCAGATGCCGGATCAGGTCGCGCACGCCGTCCTTGCGGCTGACCAGGAACACTTCGTTAAAGCGCTTGCGGCCCGCCGCCACGATGGCGTCGACCTGGGGGTCGCTTTGCGGCGTGTACATGGTGGCGCCGCTGGGCACCTCCATGGTGAGCCGCGTGGCGGCGGCGTCCAGTCCGATGAAATGCGGCGCCAGCAGGATGACTGGGCGGCCTTGCGCGACCAGTTCGTTGATCCGTTCCGCGCCGCTTTGCGTCACCATCTCTTTAATGGCCTCGGGCGTGCCGTACCAGAGCACGCCGCGGTCGACGATGGATTGCGCCAGCGCGCGGAAGTGGTCCGCGACCCATTGTTCGCGGACATGTTCGGGCTGGTCGGGAAAGCACAGTTCGAGATTGCGGCGCACGATGCGCGTGCGCGACTTGGCCAGCCGCGGCGCCAGCCAGCCCAGGCCTGCGCCGATGCGCAATCGCGTCGACGGCTTGATGCGGCCGAACCATTTCAACAGGGATACCAGCGCGCGCGTTTTGAAATCAGTCATGGTGAGCAATATGGAGCGGACGGGGCGCAGCGGTTCAATTCGCCGGGGACGCGGGGTCGACGGCAGGCGCCGCGGGCGCGCCGCGCGGCGTCTTGTAGCGGTTGTAGCTCCAGAGGTATTGCTCCGGGCACCGGCGGATCAGCGTTTCCATGGCTGCGTTGAGCAGCGCTGCCTGCGCTTCGGCGTCCGCAGGCAGAGGCTCGGGCACACGCACATAGTGGATCCGCCAGCCCCGGCCTCCGGGCAACCGTTCGCCCGCGGTCAGGATGATGGGTACGCCCGTCTGCGTGGCCAGCTTGCCGGGCAGCGTCATGGTGTAGGCCATGCGCCCGAAGAACGGCGCCCAGACACCGTCGCCCACGCTGGGTGCCTGGTCGGGCAGCATGCCGACGGATTCGCCGCGGCGCAGGGCGCGGACGAATTCGCGCACGCCTTGCATCGTGGCTGGCACGGCATTGACGGCCGAGGTGTTGCGCGCGGTTTCCAGCAACGGGGCCAGGATATCCTTGCGCGGGGGCCGGAACATGACCGTCATGGGCATCTGGCGGGCCAGGTAGCGGGCCGTGATCTCGAAGCAGCCCAGATGCGGCGTCAGGAACAGGATGCCCCGGTTTTCGGCGCGGGCCGCGCTGACGATGTCGTTGTCGTCCGATACGACCTGGGCCAGGCTTTGCTCGTTGCGGAACCAGACGCGCGGGCTCTCCAGGATCATGGCGCCGATTTCACCCGCTGCGCGCCGCGCGAAAGCAGGATCGGCGTAGCCGGCCTGGATCGCATTGGCCTGCAGCCGCTGGCGGTACTTGCCCGGCCAGGCGTAGATCGCGCGCCCGGCGAGACGCCCCACGGCGTGCGCGACGGAGAGGGGCAGGGCGGCGAATAGTCTGAACAGGAAGAGCAGCATGCGGCAGGAAAGTGGGACGGGCGGAAAGTGCGCCGGGCTCAGGGAGAATATGCATACGCCCCTGGCTTTTGGCGGCAGAACCGCATTTTCGCTTAAAATAGGTCAGTCGCCGAGTTAACCGACAACTTGCGGGGCGACGGCAAGGGTGTAGCGCTTTGCGCGCCTTTTGCCAAATCCGCTAAAGCGTCGCGCCCAGATTAGCGTGTGTCATGCGTCGGGGGTGCAACGCGCCTCGTGAACCTATGCGCCGGCAATGCCGGCCACCAAGGACGCATCTGTGGCCAACAACGACTTTCTCTTTACTTCCGAATCCGTCTCTGAAGGGCATCCTGACAAGGTTGCCGACCAGATCTCCGACTCGATCCTGGACGCCATTTTCACGCAGGACCCGAATGCGCGCGTCGCAGCCGAGACGCTGTGCAACACCGGCCTGGTAGTGCTGGCTGGCGAGATCACCACCACCGCCAACGTCGACTACATCCAGG
Organism: Achromobacter sp. D10; assembly: GCF_035282245.1. Lineage (NCBI taxonomy): Bacteria > Pseudomonadati > Pseudomonadota > Betaproteobacteria > Burkholderiales > Alcaligenaceae > Achromobacter > Achromobacter sp. D10. Next base: position 366,892 of record NZ_JAYJLE010000001.1, on the reverse strand, counting down.
TCGCGCGCGACACGATCCGCCGCATCGGCTACGACAACACCGAATACGGCATCGACTACAAGGGCTGCGCGGTGCTGGTCGCCTACGACAAGCAGTCGCCGGACATCGCCCAGGGCGTGGACCGCAGCTCCGAAGACTACCTGAACCAGGGCGCGGGCGACCAAGGCCTGATGTTCGGCTATGCCTGCGACGAAACCCCTGACCTGATGCCTGCCCCGATCTGGTACGCGCACCGCCTGGTGCAGCGCCAGAGCGAATTGCGCAAGGATGGTCGCCTGCCGTGGCTGCGTCCGGACGCCAAGTCCCAAGTGACCTTCCGCTACATCGACGGCCGCCCGGCTGAAGTCGACACGGTGGTGCTGTCGACCCAGCACGCGCCCGAGGTTTCGCAAGAGACCATCCGCGAAGCGGTGATCGAAGACATCATCAAGCCCAGCTTCCCGGAAGGCCTGATCACGCCGAAAACGAAGTTCCTGGTCAACCCGACCGGCCGCTTCGTCATTGGCGGCCCGCAAGGCGATTGCGGCCTGACCGGCCGCAAGATCATCGTCGACACGTACGGTGGCGCATGCCCGCACGGCGGTGGCGCGTTCTCGGGCAAGGATCCGTCCAAGGTCGACCGTTCGGCCGCCTACGCCGCCCGCTACGTGGCCAAGAACATCGTGGCCGCAGGCCTGGCGCGCCAGTGCCAGGTGCAGGTCAGCTACGCCATCGGCGTGGCCGAGCCCATCAACATCACGGTCTACACGGAAGGCACCGGCGTCATCCCCGACGACCAGATCGCCAAGCTGGTGCGCGAGCACTTCGACCTGCGCCCGAAGGGCATCGTCAACATGCTGGATCTGCTGCGCCCGATCTACGCCAAGACTGCCGCCTATGGCCACTTCGGCCGTTCCGAGCCGGAATTCTCGTGGGAAGCCACGGACAAGGTTCAGGCGCTGAAAAAGGGTCTGTAAGCCGCCATTCAGGTGCATGAAGGCCCCCGCAATGCGGGGGCTTTTTTGTTGTCGGCGCGGATCTTACAGTCCCCACTCCGACAAATCCGGCCGGCGCGTAGCGGGCGCCAGCACCGGTTCCAGCGCCGCCGCACAGTCCAGCAGGGCGGCGTCGGCGCCAGCGGGCGCCAGCAGTTGCACCGCCATGGGCATGCCTTCCGCGTCAAAGCCCGCCGGCAGCGAGATAGCGGCTGCGCCGAGGAAGTTGGCGGGACGCAGCAACTTGCCCAGGCCGGCGTGGCGCGTATCGTCCGCATCCAGCGCCTGCGCGGCCTGGTCGCAGGCGGGCATCAGCAAGGCGTCGTGGCCCTGCATGGCTTGGGCGAAGGCGGCCATATCGGCGGCGCGGCGTTGCAGCGCGGCTTCATAGTCCGCCTGCGCGATGCGGCCGCCGGCCGCGATGCGTTTGCGGACCACTTCCCACAGCGGCTGGGCCGCGTCTTCCGCCAGCGTGCCGTAATAACGGTACGCCTCGTAGGCCAGCACCAGTGAGTTGTCGTCGGCCATGCGGGCGAACGAAAGCGTCGCGGGCGGATGCCAGGGCGTGGGCGTGTAGCCCGCCCGTGCCAGGGCTTCTTCGGCTTCGTGCCAGGCTCGCTGGCCGGCGTCCGCCAGGGATGCGGGCCACGCTTCGGGCGCCAGTACCGCGATCGGGCCCGGGGTGCGCACGGCGGGTCGGCGCAAGGCGGCGATGGCGCCTGCCGGCAGATCCAGCGTGGCGGTGTCGTCGATATCCGGTCCAGCCAGCAGTTGCGTCAGCAGACGGGCGTCCGCCACGTTGCGCGTGATTGGGCCCAGCACGTCCAGCGTGTCCGACAGCGGCAGGCAGCCAGCGCGGCTGATGACGCCGCTGGATGGTTTGTAGCCGACCACGCCGTTCAGCGCGGCGGGCGCGCGCACCGAGCCGCCGGTGTCGCCGCCCAGCGCCAGTGGCGCCAAGCCCGCGGCCACGGCTACGCCCGCGCCGCTGGACGAGCCGCCCGGCGCGCGCGCGAGCCGGGCGTCCCAGGGGTTGCGCGCCGTGCCCTGCGTGGGGTTCTGGCCCGACAGGCCGAACGCGAACTCGGTCATGCGGGTCTTGCCCAGCACCACCATGCCCCGCGCGGCCAGCATGCGCAGCGGCGCCGCCGTCTCGCTGCTGATCCGTCCCTGCAGGGCGCGCGAGCCAAGGCTCGCACTGACGCCTTCCCATTGGACGCTGTCCTTCACCGCCACGGGCACGCCATGCAAGGGGCCCAGCAGAATGCCCGCGTCGCGCAGGCGGTCGGCGGCATCCGCCTGGGCCAGCGCGCGCTCGGCCGTGACTTCGCTGTAGGCGGCCAGCGCAGGCGCGCGTTCGATGCGGTCCAGGAAGTGCGTGGTGACCTGGCGCGAACTGAGTTCGCGCCGGCGGATGGCGCTGGCAAGGGCCAGGGCGTCTTGGAAATGCAGGGCGTTGTCTTGTGCTGGCATGGGTCTCATCGAAAAAGAAAAGGCTTTCCGGCCCTTGCGGGAACCGGAAAGCGCTAGTGCGTGACGCTCGTTCTCTCTAGTTATTTCAGGCTCTGGCCCTTGGTCTCAGGCATGCGGATGAAGGTGATCAGCGTGATCACGGCGCCCGCAAGCACGTAGTAGAAGAACCAGCGTTCCATGCCTTTGCTTTGCAGCCAGGTCAGCAGATAAGGCGTCGTGCCGCCCAGCAGCGCCACGACCAGGTTGTAAGGGGTACCGATGCCCACGGCGCGCACGCTGGTGGGAAACTGCTCGGACATGATGGCCGGCGCAATGGAGGTGTACATGGCGTACAGCACCAGGCCGAACAGCTCCACCGCCAGGATCGAACCGAACGAGGGGCCCAGCGTGGTCATCAGCGGGTAGAAGAAAACCAGGTAGCCCGCGGCGAAGAAGATCAGCTGCGGCTTGCGTCCGATGCGGTCGGACAGGATGCCGAACAGGGGCTGCACCAGCATGAACACGACCAGCGCAACGGTGTTGGCGGCGAACGCGGTCTTCGGATCCGCGTGCACCTGGCGGATGGCGTAGGTGGGCACATAAGCCACGAAGATGTAGAACGCGAAGGTGGTCAGGATGGAAAAGCCCACGATGCGCAGCACTTCGCGCGGGTGGTCGCGCAGCAGGGTGCGCAGCGGCTGCTTTTCCACGCCAGCCTTCTTGGCGTGCGAAAACGCCTCGGTTTCGGGGATCGAGCGGCGGATCCACATGCCCGCCAGGCCGCCCAGGGCGCCCAGCAGGAACGGAATGCGCCAGCCCCAGGCCGCCATGTCGGCCTTGGTCAGCGTCGACGTCAGCACCCAGCCGATGGCCGAGGCGGCCAGAATGCCGACGGCGGCGCTGAAGAACACGAAGCTGGAGTAGAAGCCGCGCTTGTTGGGCGGCGCCATTTCTGCCAGGAAGGTCGTGGCCGATGCATACTCTCCGCCCAGCGACAACCCTTGCAGAAGGCGCGCGGCGGTCAGCAGCAGCGGCGCGGCCAGGCCGATGGTGGCGTAGGTAGGGGTGATGGCAATGATCAGCGAGCCGCCGGCCATCATCAGGATCGTCAGGCCCAACGCGGCCTTGCGACCGTAGCGGTCCGAAAAGATGCCCAGCAGCCAGCCGCCCACCGGGCGCATGAAGAAGCCCACCGCGAAAATGCCGAACGTCGCCAGCAGGGCGGCGGTTTCGTTGCCTTCGGGGAAGAACTGGCTGGAAAAGAATATGGCGAAGGAAGCGTAGATGGTCCAATCGAACCATTCCACAGCATTGCCTACACTACCGGCCAGAATGGTGCGCGAGCGGGAAACGGGCGCGGTGCCGGCCGAGGCGGCTGCCCCCTGCTGCTTGCGCAGGGGCGCTGAAGTGCTGCTCATGAAAACCTCAAATAAGAATTTATTTTTGGTCAAAAAGACCGTTTAATTTTGTGTTTTTATCAATGCGCGAACGTTAATTTAATGAATATGGACACGTCAAGTAAGGGTAAGCCCCTAGCCCCAGGGCTGGACGACACCGATCTCGCCTGCCTGATCGCGCTGCAGGCGGACCCCCGCGCGTCCTGGCGCGAGCTGGGCGCGGCCACAGGCATTGCCGAGCGCACGGTCGCGCGCCGCATCAAGCGCCTGATGGATGCGGACGCCTTGCGTGTCATTGCCGAACCCGATCCGTTGGCCACTGGCCGGGGCGTGGTGCTGCATGCCTGGGTGCGCTGCCGCTCGGGCCGTGTGCCGGAGGTAGCGGACCAGCTCGCGCGCCTGGACATCAGTCAACTGGTGGTCACGCTTGCCGGCTCGGCCGACCTGATGGCCGAACTGACGTTGGCGGATGCCGCCGACATGCCGGACGTGGTAACGCGAGTGCTGCCATCCATCGACGGCGTGGAACACGTGGAGGCGCGGCTGGTGCTGCGGCCGTTCCGACGCGCGGGGCAGTGGCGCATCCAGGCTCAGGCCGATGCCGCTGCCGAATCCGCCCTTGCGCAACCGCCCGCCGCCCTGACGGACTCCGAACAGCGCATGGTGGCCTATTTGATGCGCGACGGCCGCGCCAGCCTGGCCGAACTGGCCGAGCACGCCGGCGTCAGCGAACCCACCGCGCAGCGCCTGCTGCACAACATGGTGGAGCGCCGCGCGCTGAGCTTCCGCGTCGAGGTAGAGCCAGCGCTGGTGGGCTTCCCGGTAGAGGCGGTGATTTCCGTGCAGGTGCGCCCGCAAGCCGTGGACGCGCTGGCCGCCCATTTGGCGCTGGACCCCAATACGCGGTGCCTCTTCGGCACCAGCGGAGCATCCCAGCTGTTCTGGCACGTGTTGTGCCGTGACAGCCTGCATTTATGGGACGTGGTGACGCGCCGCCTGGGCGAGCTGGACGGCGTGCTGAACAGCGAAGTCGGCGTGGTGATGCGGGCGCACAAGCGCTGCGGCATCGTACGAGCCGGCGCGCGGCTGGCGGCCGAGGCGGGGTAGCGTTGCCGGTTTCAAGGGCAATGCTCCCGCGCATGTCGGCGATTGCCTCGGCGGATCTAGCCGCCCAGGTACGCGCGGGCGAGGGTTCCGTCCCGCGCGATATCCTGGGCCGTGCCGTGCGCGGCCACCCGGCCTGAATCGAGCACGTAGGCGCGGTCAGCCAGGGCCAGCGCCAGCGGGGCCATCTGATCCACCAGCAGGATCGTCATGGATTCCGAACGCAGGCGGTCCAGGGAGTCGAACAGCTCATCGATGATTCGGGGAGCCAGACCCAGCGACGGCTCGTCCAGCAGCAGGATGACAGGCTTGGACATCAGTCCGCGCGCGATCGCCAGCATCTGTTGTTCGCCGCCGGACAACAGCCCGGCGCGTTGATGCAGGCGTTCGCGCAGCCGCGGAAAGCGCGTCAGCATTTCTTCCACGCGCGCCTCGCGGTCCTGCGGATGCAGGAACGCGCCGAGGCGGATATTGTCCAGCACGCTCAGGCCAGGAAAGACCTGGCGACCCTCGGGCACGAGCACCAGGCCGCGCGCCACGATGCGATCGGCGGAGAGTCCGTTCAGCTCCAGCCCCTGCAGATGCATGCCGCCTTGCACAGGCCGGTGCAGCCCGGCCAGGGTGCGCATCAACGTTGACTTGCCGGCGCCATTGGCGCCCAGCAGCGCAACCATTTCACCCTGACGCACTTGCAGATCGATGCCATGCAGCACCGGATTGGCGCCGTAGCCGGTGACCAGATTGCCCACGCCCAGCACTTCCGGAGCCATGGGAGCGCCTTCGGGCCTGTGGCGGGTCTCCCGTTCCTTGCGGGCGGCTTCATCGCCCAGATAGGCCTGGCGCACGGCGGGCGATTGCTGGATGTCGGTCGGGCAGCCCTGCGCCAGTTCCCGGCCCGCGTCTATGGCGACGATGTGATCCGACACCCCCATGACCAGCGCCATGTCATGCTCTACCAGCAGGACGCCGGTGCCGGCCTGGGCGATGCGGCGCAGCAGCGTGGCCAGGCGCGTCTTGTCCTCGCGTGACAGGCCCGCGGCGGGTTCGTCCATCAGCAGGATGTCGGCGTCCGTGGCCAGCGCCCGAGCGATTTCCACCAATCGCCGGTCCACGTGCGGCAGGTCGGCCGCAGGCGCGTCCAGCGCGCCTTCGTAGCCGCAGAATGCCAGCAGCGAGCGAGCTCGTTCGCGCACGTCCGGCGCCAGGTAGCGGCGCGATGCGAGCAGGCCGCCCAGCCGGCCGCGCGCCATGCCTAGCGCTACGTTGTCTTCCACGGTCAGCGTGTCGAACAATTGCGACGTCTGGTAGGTGCGGCCTATGCCATGGCGCGCAACGCCGTACGCGGGCAAACCGGCCAATGGCGCGTCTCCCAGCGCGACTGCGCCGCTGGTTGGCTGGTAGTAGCCGCTGAGCATGTTGATGACGGTGGACTTGCCCGCGCCATTCGGTCCGATCAGCGCGGTCACCGCGCCCGGCTGCACGACGAAGGAAACTGCCTGGACGGCGCGCACGCCGCCGAATGTCATGGTCAGCATCTCCGCGCGCAACGGGCGCCGCAGACGGTTCCCGCTGAAAATGACGCCGCCCGTGCGGGGCGTCAGCGCATGGGCCCGCGCATGGCGCCGCCAGCGCGACAGGAGTCCGACCATGCCTTCGGGCGCCGCCCACAGCACAACAAGCAGAAAGGCCCCAAAGAACAGCAGGCGGTATTCCTCTAGGCCGGATAGCAGTTCCGGCAGCAGTCCCACGACGACCGCGCCCAGCAAGGGTCCCGCCAGCGAGCCCGCGCCGCCCAGCGTTACCGCGAGCACGAACAGGATCGATTGCATGAAGTTGAAGTTGTGCGGCGTGATCATGCCGGCTTGGGGCGCGTAGAGTCCGCCCGCCAGGCCCACTAGTGCGGCTGAAACCATGAACGCTACGGTTTTGACTGCCAGAGGATTGATGCCGATGGATTCGCTGGCCGTTTCGCTGTCCTTGACCGCGCGCATCGCCGCGCCCCACGTGCCGCGCGACAGCAGCGCATAGGCAGCCAGCGCCGCGAACACCGTCACGATGGCCAGCATGGCGACGCCGCGATCTCCGCCGATGCCGCCCAGCGAGGGCTGCGCGATTCCCATCAAGCCGTTCTGGCCGCCGGTGACCTCTCCGCCTTCGATCAACGCGTGTTCCACGATGAATCCGAAGGCGATAGTGATCATTGCCAGGTAAGGGCCCTTCACGCGCAGCGCGGGTAGAGCCAGCAATAGCCCAAAGGCGCCGGCGACGAGCGCCGCCGCCGGCCAGGCCAGCCAGAAGCTCCAGCCCGCCTGGCCGGTCAGGATGGCGACGGTATACGCGCCAATGGCGTAAAAGCCAGCATGGCCGAACGACATTTGTCCGGTCAAACCCAGCAAAACGTTCAGTCCAATGCCGGCAAGCGCCAGCAGCGCCATGTTGCCCAGCACGAAAACGTAATAACCGTTGACCGTTGCCGCCATGGCCAGGGCTGCCGCGGCCAGGAGGGCATAAAGCGCCAGCGCCGCATGGCGCGATGCGAGTTTGTTTTCCATCAGACCTTCCTGAGGTCGGCGCGTCCGAACAGTCCGTTGGGAAGCAGGGCCAGTATGACGATCACCAGGGTGAAGCTGATGATCTGGGTGTATCCGGAACCGAGAACCACGGTGATCAGCGCTTCGGCCACGCCGAACAGCAGCCCGGCGAGCATTACTCCCCAGGCGCTGGTGATGCCGCCCAGGATCGCGACCACATAGGCTTTCAGGCCGAAGAGGGTGCCCATATCCGCCTGTACGTTGAAAAGCGGCGCGACCAGTGCGCCGGCAACGCCGGCGAACAGCGTCGACGCCGCGAACGCGGCCATGATCGCGTGGCGCACTGGAATACCCATCAGCCGCGCCGCGCTGGGGTTTTGCACCACCGCCAGCAGCGCCACGCCCCAGCGCGTGCGATGCGAAAAGGTGTGCAGCGCTGCGGCCAACGCTAGGCCGACCACCGGGATGAGCAATTGCAGCGGGTAGATGCCCAGGCTCAGTCCACTGATCTCCAGCGGCGCTTGCGCCAGCGGCGAGGGCAGGCTGCGCGGCTCTTTGCCGAAGGTGAACATCACGATATTGTCCAGGACGATGCCGAGCGCCACGGTGGACATCAGCCAGGCATTGGAGCCGCGGCTTGCGAACGGCCGCACGGCCAGGCGTTCGACCACCAGGCCGTACAGCGCGCAAAGCGCCAATGCGACCAGCAGGGCGGCTGTCAGAGGCCAACCCAGTGTCTGCGCGAACGTGTAGGTCAGCACGGCGCCCAGCATCATGGAACTGCCCTGGGCAAAGTTCACCGTGCCCGACACGGCGTAGGTCAGGTAAAAGCCCAGGGCCATGAGTCCATACATGCTACCCAGCCCCAGGCCGCTGACGATGGCGGACATCAACAACATGCGTGTCTCCCGCGAGGCCGCGCCGGTTTACTGCACGCCCTTGACGGGCAGGATGCGGTTGTCGATGAACTGCGTCCAGACGTAGTCGTCTTCGCGCAGGGCATCGTGCGACGCGGGCGTGAAAGGCTGTTCATACGTCTTGATCAAGCCCTCGTACTTGCCGATCTTGTAGAAGCCCTGGCGCACCGCGTCGCCATCGGTCGAGCCCGCCTGGGCGATGGCTAGCGCGGCCAGTTGCATGCCGTCATAGGCATTGGCCACGCCCACGGCGGGCATAATGTCCTGGGGACCCTTGATGTCGGAGTACTTGGCCTTCAAGGCTTGCATCACCTTCTCGCCCACGGGCCCCTGCTTGCCGAAGAAGCTGTAGGTCTGCACGAAGTGCACGTTCTTGGCGTTGGGGCCGGCCAGCTCGGTGAATCGGCCACCCGCCGGGCCCCAATGCGACACGATGGGCACCTTCCAGCCCATGCGGTCCAGCGACTTCACGACTTGCGCCGACGGTCCCACGTTGCCCACAAGAAACAGCGTGTCCGCGCCTTCGGCCTTCAGGCGGCTCAGCTGCGGCACCACGTCCAGGTCATTGGGCTGGAACTTCTCGATGCCGGCGGGCGTGACCTTGGCCGTGGCCAGCGCGGCGTTCAGGCCTTTTTCATTGGATTCGCCCCAGGGGTTGTTCACCAGGATCATGCCCGGCTTGGCGCTCTTGAACGTCTTCTGCGCGTACTGGACCATGGCGCTGTCCACGATTTCATCCATGGCCGAGACGCGGAACACGAAATTCGGATTGCCCTTGTTCTGCGTGATGGCCGTTCCGGCGGCCCACGGCCCCATGAACGGCACTTTTTCCTGATTCACGATTGGCACGATCGCCATGGAAACTGGCGTGTCCAGGCCGCCGAACAGCACCGTGACCTTTTCCTTGAAGATCAGCTCGCGCGCCGCGGCCATGCCCTTGGCGGGATTGCCCTCGTCGTCGCGGCGCACCAGCACGATCTGACGGCCGCCCAGCAGGCCGCCCTTCGCGTTGATCTCGTCGATGGCGATCGCCATGCCGCGGGTCAGCGCTTCGCCAGCGCGCGCTGACTCCCCGGACAGCGCCGTGATCAGGCCGATCTTGATGGGATCGGCAGCCAACGCAGGTTGCAAGCCGAGGCCGGTCGCGAAGAGGGCTGCGGCGGTGGCGCAAAGCAGAAAGGAACGGCGGGTCTGGCTCATCGGGCACTCCTGGAAAAGTGGAACGGATCTTGCATGGGGTTAAGTGCTGCTTCGCTTTCCCATGCAAGATCCATGCCATCTGATTCGGCCCGGTTCGCCGCGGCGCCGATGGCGCGGCCAGCAAGGGGATGCCCGCGGATGTGGCGCGGTCGCCAGCGCTTTTGTCCGCGCCAGCTGCCCATTTTGTTTTCAAAGAGCCAGAGGTTTTGTGAACAATCATGCATCAGGATTTGCACCAAAATGAATCCATCCTTGCTTTCAAGCACTAGTCCGGGGCGTGACCAATCGGCCGGATGGGCGCCCGCGCCGCTCGCTTGCCATGGCCGGTTCGCTTACCAAGCGATAGCCGGGCGCAAGGACTACACCTGGCCCAATGGCGCGCGCCTGGCCGTGTATATCGGCTTCAATATCGAGCACTTCGCGTTTGGCGAAGGGCTGGGTGCGGAACTAGGCCCGGCATCGCCCCATCCCGACGTGTTGAACTACGCCTGGCGCGAATACGGCAACCGGGTGGGCGCGTGGCGCTGCCTGGAACTGTTCGACGATCTGAGGCTGCCGGCCGGCGCGCTGATCAATACCGCCCTGTATGAGCACTGCCCCGATTTGATGGATGCGCTTGTTGCGCGCGGAGACGAATTGATAGGGCATGGCTACAGCAATGCACATCGGCAGGGCGGCTTGACGGAAGCCGACGAAGGCGCCTTGCTGGGTCACTGCCGCGACCGCATCCGGCGCCACACGGGACACGCGCCCGCAGGCTGGCTATCCCCGTGGATCTCGGAAAGTCGGACCACTCCCGACCTGCTGGCGGAAGCGGGCTACCGCTATACGCTGAATTGGTGCCATGACGATCAGCCCATGCGCATGCGGACCCGAAGTGGAGAACTATGGGCGATCCCGTATCCGCAGGAACTCAACGACATCCCAATGATCATGGCGCGCAAGATGGACGCGCGCGATTTTGCGGACATGATTCTCGACCAGTTCGAGGAAATGCGCGCGCAGGCCAGCCGCCAGCCCCTGGTCATGGGTATTGCGCTGCATCCCTACATCGTGGGCCAGCCATACCGGCTGCGGCATCTTCGGCGCGCGCTGGCACCGCTCGCCGCCGCGCGCGATCGCGGCGAAATCTGGTTCACCACGCCTGGAGAGATCTGCCGGCATGTGGACAGCCTGCCGCCCGGCGTGATTGCCGCGCCCTGATATTCCGATCCATCCGCCCGCAAGACGAGGCCAGCATGTCCCTACGCAGTTCCGCTACAACCCGAGCCAAGCCTGCCATTCGCGGCAAGACCGTTGCCGATACAGCGTCCACATCCACGTCCACGGCCGCGACCGCGACCGCGACCGCGGCCGGATCCCAGGAGGGCGACATGGAGCGTCGCATTTGCGAGGCAGTGTATGAAAGCGTGATGAGCCAGCGGCTGACGCCCGGAACCAAATTGCCCGAGGCGGCCATCTGCGAACTGTTCGGAGTGCCGCGCTCGGTGGCGCGCAAGGCCTTGCAGCGATTGGCGCACGAGCACGTCGTGGAATTGCATCACAATCGGGGCGCCGTGGTGGCAGAACCGACCCCGGAAGACACACGACAAATCTTCCAGGCGCGACGCGCGCTGGAAGCGGCGCTTGTCCCCCTTGCTGCCGCTCGCGCCTCCAAGACCGACTATGCGTCGTTGCGCAAGCAATTGCGGGAGGAACATGCCTTGCTGCACCGCGTGGGCCAGCCGGCTTGGGCACGCCAGGCCAGCGCCTTCCACCTGCGGTTGGGCGAGCTGTCCGGCAACGCCATCCTGCAAGGCTACCTGGCGGAGCTTGTGTCGCGGTGTTCGCTCATCGTGGCGTTGTACGAGCCGCCCGGCAATGCCGCGTGCGAACATGGCGAGCACGTACAGATCGTGGATCTGATGGAGAGCGGCGCCGTCGCCGAGGCGGTAAAGATCAATGACATCCACCTGGTGGACTTGGAACGGCGCATCAGCCTGGAGCGTCCCCAACCCGCGCAAACCCTCGCCCAGATGCTGGGACTGGCCTGATATGGAAATCGATTTCGACGCAATAACCGAATACCAGCGCTACAAGCTCATGGCCAGCCTGATCGTGCCCAGGCCAATCGCGCTGATTACGACCCTGTCCGAAACCGGGGTGGTCAACGCGGCGCCATTCAGCATGTTCAATATGCTGGGCGAGGATCCGCCCATCGTCATGGTCAGCATCAACCGTCTGGAGGACGGTGGCCTGAAGGATACGGCGCGCAATATCGCCCGCGACAAGGAATTCGTCGTGCACCTGACCGACGAGGCGATGGCCGAAAAAATGCACCGCTGTGGCGACCGCCTTCCGGCGGACATCAGCGAGCTGGCTCATGCCGGACTGGATGCCGCGCCCAGCCATCGCGTCAGGCCGCCCCGCATTCTGCAGGCGCCGGTGGCATTCGAGTGCACGCTGTACGAAACGATGGAAACCGCCAGCCGGCAGATTTTTATCGGACAGGTGCGCTGGTTGCATGCGCGTGACGGCCTCGTCGACACGGTGTCGTGGCGGGTGCGCTTGCAGGACTACTTTCCCGTGGGACGTTTTGGCGCGAGCTTCTATGTCACCACGCGCGACCGCTATGCCATCGGCGAAAACGGCGCGCAGCCGGGAACGGTGGCCAGCACTGCCATCGACGAGATCTGAGGCGGCGTTTTCACCACACCGAGTCCTGTTCGCCCGGCGCGCGCAGATGGCGCGCGAAGCGTTGCGACAGGAATTCCACGAACGCCAGCGTCTTGGCTGGCAGGTTCAGGCGTTCGGGGTAGAGCGCGTGGATATCGGCGGCAGGCGTGCGCCAATCGGCCAGCACCACGCGCAAGCGTCCGGCGCGCAGGTGCTCGGCCGTTTCCCATTCCGATCGCATGACGATGCCGTGGCCGTCCAATGCCCATTCCAGGGCGCTCTGGCCGTCGTTGGAGCTGACCGGGCCCCGCACTTTCACGGTTTCCGCGCGCGAGCCTGATTCCAGGCGCCAGGTACCGTAGGCCACGTCGTTCTCGCGCACTACGATGCAGCGGTGGCGTTGCAGGTCGCCCGGCGCGCGGGGTTCGCCATGGGTTTCCAGATATCGCGGCGATGCGCACAACACCCGGCGGTTGGAGGCGATCTTGCGCGCGGTCAGGCGCGCGTCGGGCAGGTCGCCAAAGCGGACTGCCACGTCGAACCCTTCCTCGATCAGGTTCAACGGCCTGTCGGTCAGCCGCATCTGCACCTCTACTTCTGGATACTGGCGGACGAAGTCCGACACCGCGGGCACGATGTGGGCGCGGCCGAAACCGAAGGTTGCGTTCAGCCTCAGCAGCCCTTGGGGGCGAGCGCGGGCGCTCGACACCGAGCGTTCCAGCGCTTCCAGGTCAGCCAGGATGCGCCCGCCCTCGGCCAGGTACAGCTCGCCTTCCTGCGTGACGCTGACCCGGCGCGTAGTGCGGTTCAACAGGCGCACGCCCAGGCGCTGCTCCAGCTTGGCCAGCCGCGTGCTTACCGCGGGCGGTGTCAGCCCCAGTTCCCGGGCGGCGGCCGACAGATTGCCGTGCTTGACCACCAGCGAGAAAAAGGCGAGATCGGATAGGGCGTCCATGCGCTTATTTATAAACTGAATTTAATAAAGCTTTATTTCGATCATTAATTATAAGAACGGGATAGGCTTATACACTGGCCTCACCACTAAAGAGCCGCCTGGCGCGGCCAAACGAGGAGACCAGGAATGAAGATCAACAAAGCGGCCGGCGCCTTGTGCGCAGCCATCGCCGCATCCTGTTGGACCCAGCCGGCCGCCGCCGACGCCTTTCCCCAGCGCGCCGTGACGCTCATCGTGCCATTCGCGCCCGGCGGCAGCGTGGACATCGCCGCGCGCCTGATTTCGGATGCCTGGGGCCGCGCCCTGGGCCAGAGCGTGGTGGTGGAAAACCGCGCTGGCGCGTCCGGCAACATCGGCATGGCCGCAGTGGCACGGGCCGAGCCCAACGGTTACACGCTGGCCGTGAACACCATGTCGCTGGCCATCAACCCCGCGTTGTTCCAGAACATGCCGTTCGACACCCGGAAGGATTTGCGTTCGGTTGGCACCATCGGGACGTCGCAGCACGTGCTCACGGTCACCAACAGCCTGCCGGTGGCCAATGTGAGCGAACTATTGGCTTATGTGCGCGCGCGCCCCGCCAACGACCTGAGCTTTGGATCCGCGGGCACGGGCAGCACCTTCCACATGGCCGCCGAGCTGTTCAAGTCGGTGTCCAAGACGCAGATTCTGCACGTGCCCTACAAGGGCGGTGGCCCGGCCATGGTGGATACGATCAGCGGCCAGGTGCAGATGAGCTTTCCGGTGCTGTCGGCGGCCAAGCCGCAAGTGGACGGCAAGAAGCTCAAGGCCTTGGGCGTGACGGGCACGACGCGTTCGCCGTTGCTGCCCGACGTGCCCACGATCGCCGAGTCCGGCCTGCCGGGCTATGAGTTCAACACCTGGTTCGTCATCAGCGCGCCGGCAGGCACGCCCCAGCCCGTGATCGACACCTTGAACGCCAAGCTCGAACAGGCCTTGCGTTCGCCGGAACTCGCGCAGCGCATGGGCAAGGAAGGTTTTGACCCGCTGATTACTTCGCCCGCCAAGACCGACGCCATGGTCGCCGACGAGATGACGCGTTGGGCGGGCATCGTCAAAGATGCCGGCATCCAGGCCAACTGATCCACAATCGAAGGACGCAAGACATGCCCGGCATGACGTTGTACGACAAACTGGTGGCCAGCCATGAGGTGGCCCGGATCGACGAGGAACACATCCTGCTGTACGTCGACCTGCACATCATGAACGAATACACCAGCCCGCAGGCCTTCAGCGGCCTGGCTGCGCGTGGACGCGGCGTGCTGCGTCCCGGGCAGCAGATGGCGGTGGTGGACCACATCATTCCCACGCATCCAGTGCCGGCGGCGCTGCGCGTGATCGCCGACGACGCGTCCTCGCGCCAGGCGCTCAATCTCAAGCGCAACTGCGACGAACAGGGCATTGCGCTGTTCGACACCACCGACCCGCTGCAAGGCATCGAGCATGTGATCGCGCCCGAGCATGGCATGGTGCTGCCGGGCATGGTGGTGCTGTGCGGCGATAGCCACACCACGACCTATGGCGCGCTGGGTGCTTTGGGCTTTGGCATCGGAACGTCCGAAGTCGAGCACATCCTGGCCACGCAGACGCTCGTGTACCGGGTGGCGCGCAATATGCGTATCCGCGTGGACGGCAGGCTTCCGGCAGGCGTGACGGCCAAGGACCTGGTGATCTGCATCGTGCATCGCATCGGCGCGCAGGGCGCGCGCGGACACGCGGTGGAGTTCTGCGGCGAAGCGATAGCGGCGCTGTCCGCCGAGGCCCGCATGACCCTGTGCAACATGACAGTGGAGGCGGGCGCGCGCGCCGCGCTGATCGCGCCGGACGCCACTACCGAAGCCTATGTCGCCGCGCATGCGCCGGAACTGCGTGGCGAGATGCTGGAGCAGGCGCGCGCCTATTGGGCCACGCTGCGGTCGGACGAGAATGCCGTGTTCGACGCCGAACACGTGTTGGACGCCGCCGCGATGGCGCCTTTCGTCACCTGGGGCACCAGCCCGGACCAGGCCATGCCGGTGGACGGCGTGGTGCCGGATCCGCAGGCCGAGCCCGATGCACTGGCTCGCCTGGCGCTTGAAAAAGCCATGGACTACATCGGCCTGGTGCCCGGCATGCCGATAGCCGGGCTGCCGATAGACCGCGTGTTCATCGGCTCGTGCACCAACGGGCGCATCGAGGACCTGCGCGCGGTGGCGGCGGTGGTGCGCGGGCGCAAGGTCGCCGCGGGCGTTCGGGCCATGGTGGTGCCGGGGTCGGGGGCGGTGCGCGCACAGGCTGAGGCCGAGGGCGTCGCGGCGACCCTGATCGAGGCGGGTTTTGAATGGCGCCAGCCGGGCTGTTCCATGTGTCTGGCCATGAACGACGACGTCCTGAGTCCGGGCGAGCGCTGCGCCTCGACCACCAACCGCAATTTTGAAGGCCGGCAGGGGCGGGCGGGCCGTACCCACCTGATGTCGCCGGCCATGGCCGCCGCCGCCGCGCTAACTGGCCGCATCGTCGACGTCCGCGCCTTGGAGCAATACGCATGACCGCAACGATTGATGGCGTCGCCGCGCCGCTGCCTTTTTCCAATCTGGACACCGACCAGATCATGCCCAAGCAGTTCCTGCGCATCGTCGACAAGGCGGGGCTGGACCGCGGCCTGCTGCATGATCTGCGCTTTGACGAGGGGGGCATGCCCAGGCCCGATTTCGTGCTGAACCAGCCCGCCTATGCCGGCGCATCCATCGTGGTGGCGGGTCCGAACTTCGGCTGCGGCTCCAGCCGCGAGCATGCGGTGTGGGGTCTGCAGCAATTCGGCATCCGCGCGGTGATCGCGCCCAGTTTCGGCGAGATCTTCTACTTCAATGCGGTCAACAATGGCCTGCTGTTGATCAGCCTGGCGCCGGCGGAGATCGACGCCCTGCTCGCCAGGGTGTCCAATACGGCCACCCACCGCGTCAGCATCGACGTGGCCGCCGGGCGCGTCGTTGCCGCGGACGGCTGGGAGGCGGGGTTCACGCTGCCTGAGCGGCACCGCCGCATGTATATGCAAGGGCAAGACATGGTGGGCGCATCATTGCAGCAGCTGGACGAGGTGGAGCGTTTCGAGGCCCGCCATTGGGCGCGGCATCCCTGGATGAAAGACTTGGCGCGGCGCGTGCGCGACCGCCTGGACCGAGAGACCCTATGACCGCATTCTTCGACTTGCCCGTGCGCCGCTTCAAAGCCAACGGCATAGAGATCGCCGCGCGCGTCGGCGGTTCGGGCCCGCCGCTCCTGTTGCTGCACGGCCATCCCCAGACCCACGCCATCTGGCACCGGGTCTGGCCGGCGTTGACGCGCCACCGCACCTGCGTGGCAGCGGACCTGCGCGGCTACGGAGACAGCGACAAGCCGGCCGCGTCGGCGGACCATGCGGCCCATTCCAAGCGCGAGATGGCGGCCGACATGGTCGGACTGATGCGCGCCCTGGGACACGAGCGTTTCGAGGTGCTGGCTCATGACCGCGGCGCGCGGGTGGCGCACCGGCTGGCGCTGGATCATCCCGCAGCCGTCAGCCGCATGATGCTGCTGGATATCGCGCCCACGCTGGATATGTACGAAGGCACCACGCGCGCCTTCGCGCAGGCGTATTTCCACTGGTTCTGGCTGATCCAGCCTGCGCCGCTGCCCGAAACCATGATCGAGCGCGACCCGGTGTTCTACCTGCGATCCGTGATGGGCGGGCGGCCTGGCGGACTGGCGCATTTTTCCGCCGAAGCCATGGCGGAGTACGAACGCACCGCGCGCCTGCCCGGCTGGGCCACCGGCATCTGCGAAGACTATCGCGCTTCCGCCACCCTGGACCTGGAGCACGACCGAGCCGGCCGGGCGGCAGGCGAGCGTCTGCGCCTGCCGTTGCGCGTCTTGTGGGGCGAGCGGGGGGCGGTAGGCCGGAATTTCGATGTGCTGGAATTGTGGCGGCGGATTGCCGATGAGGTTTCCGGCGGGCCGCTGCCGGGCGCGCACTATCTGGCGGAAGAATGTCCCGACGCATTGCTGGAACAGGCCGGGGAGTTCTTCGGCTGGCGCCAGGAGCCGCGAGATCCGCCTATGCGGCTTTTCCCGGGGTAACGGCGGCGTCTAGCATCCCGGACGCGGGCAGGCGGCCAAGTCCGGGCGAGACATAGGGCTTTCCAAAAGGGGACATACCGCGGGTGTTACTCTTCACCCGATGAATCAGTACCATGTCGACCTTTCCAAACTGCCCGAAGCCGAAGACGCGCAACGCGCCTTCAAGGCGTCCGATTCGCCTTGCGTGGCGGTTTGTTCCACGCTGTTTGACGATATCTGCCGCGGCTGCGGCCGTACGGCCATGGAAGTCGCCAACTGGGTATTCATGACGGAAGCGGAAAAGCGCGAGGTCTGGGTGCGCATCACGGCGCAAGGGTATCCCCGCCGCAACAATTAGGGCCAGGGCGTATAGGGCGAGCCCGACACGGGCCGTCGTCTTGGGCATGTCACATAGCGCGGGCTAAATCGCGCTTGTCGCCCACTTCCGGCTCCATCATGCGCATCGTCCTCGTCACGGATGCCTGGCATCCGCAAGTCAATGGCGTCGTCCGCACCTGGACGACCATGCAGCAGATCCTTGGCGAATGGGGCCACGAGCTGATCGTGGTGAACCCGCAGGGCAGCCGCACCGTTCCCGCGCCCTCCGAACCGGACCTGCGCCTGTGCTTGCAGCCCGGAAGGCAATTGCGCCGCATCCTGGGCGACATCGTGCCCGACGCCCTGCATATCGCCACCGAGGGCCCGCTGGGGCTGGCCGCGCGCCGCATGGCGCTGGCGCGCGGCTGGCGCTTCACGACCTCGTTTCACACCATGTTTCCCGACTACCTGCAGGCGCGCATGGGCATCCCGGCGGCCTTGCCCTGGCGCTACCTGCGCTGGTTCCACCGGCCTTCGCAACGCGTGCTCGTGCCTACTCCCACGGTGCGCGACGTGCTCGCGCGGCGCGGATTGGCGAACCTGCGGATCTGGTCGCGCGGCGTGGACCCGCGCAAGTTCCAGCCGGGCGCCGGCCAGGCCTTTCCGGACTTGCCACGTCCTGTGTTCTTGAGCGTGGGGCGCGTAGCGCGCGAAAAGAACCTGGACGCCTTTCTGTCGCTGGACCTGCCGGGCAGCAAGGTGGTGGTCGGCGCCGGGCCGGATGAAGCGCGGCTGAAGAAGCGCTTTCCAGGCGCCATCTTCCTGGGCATGCGACACGACGAGGCCCTGCCTGCGCTCTACGGATCCGCCGACGCTTTTGTATTTCCCAGCCTGACGGACACTTTCGGACTGGTCATGCTGGAGGCCATGGCCTGCGGCACGCCGGTGGCGGCCTTCCGCAGCGAGGCGCCCCTGGCGGTGGTTACCCAGGGCGTCACCGGTTTCCTGGACGAGGACCTGGCCCATGCCTGCCGCGCGGCCTTGTCGCTGGACAGGCACGCGGTGCGTGAGCTTGCACTGACCCGCAGCTGGGACTCGGTTGCGTCCGGGCTGCTGGCTGCACTGGTGCCCTTGGACGGGAGCGCTCGTGGCGCCGGGCACGACGAGGTGCCAAGCGCACCGGGAGGGGGCGGGCTGCCGGGACGCCCGCCGGCCGAAATGCCCGCCAGGGAGCCAGGGGTTTGATCCCTGAGGCGCGGTTCCCGGGTACAATGCTCGGCAATCCTGAGGAGCGTTGCGACGACCCTGCGGTTCCCGCCAGCCAGCCTGGCATGCGGAACCAGGCTCGCCAGGCTCAGGAATCCTTGTTCAAGCGGCGCGCCTTGCGCGGCGCTACAGCAACGGCGCTCACCTTTGTCGCATATGGCGGGAAAGGCGAGCACTCGACTGTCGTGGTGTCTTCGCGTGTCCGGCCATATCCTGCGCCGTTCGTATTTCACGTGGAGCCTACACACCATGAACGCTGTGACCGATAAATCCTTCTCCGACTACCTCGTCGCCGATATGTCGCTGGCCGGCTGGGGCCGCCGCGAACTCGCCATCGCCGAAACCGAAATGCCCGGCCTGATGGCCATCCGCGAGGAATTCGCCGCCAAGCAGCCGCTCAAGGGCGCGCGCATCGCCGGCAGCCTGCACATGACCATCCAGACCGGCGTGCTGATCGAAACGCTGGTGGCGCTGGGCGCTGAAGTGCGCTGGGCCTCGTGCAACATCTTCTCCACGCAGGACCACGCCGCCGCGGCCATCGCCGCGTCGGGCACGCCGGTCTTCGCCGTCAAGGGCGAGACGCTGGAAGAATACTGGCAGTACACCCACAAGATCTTCGAATGGCCCAATGGCGAAAACGCCAACATGATCCTCGACGACGGCGGCGATGCCACCTTGATGCTGCACCTGGGCACCAAGGCCGAGAAGGACATCTCGGTGCTGGCCAACCCGGGCAGCGACGAAGAGCGCATCCTGTTTGCCACCATCAAGGAAACGCTCAAGCGCGATCCCAAGTGGTATTCGACCCGCCTGGCCCTGATCAAGGGCGTGACGGAAGAAACCACCACCGGCGTGCATCGCCTCTACCAGATGTCGCAAAAGGGTGAGCTGGCCTTTGCCGCCATCAACGTCAACGACTCGGTCACCAAGTCCAAGTTCGACAACCTGTACGGCTGCCGCGAATCGCTGGTTGACGGCATCAAGCGCGCCACCGACGTGATGGTCGCTGGCAAGATCGCCGTGGTGGCCGGATACGGCGACGTGGGCAAAGGCTGCGCCCAGGCGCTGGCCGCGTTGCGCGCCCAAGTCTGGGTCACCGAAGTCGATCCGATCTGCGCCCTGCAGGCCGCCATGGAAGGCTTCAAGGTCGTGACCATGGAAGACGCCGCCGCGCATGGCGATATCTTCGTCACCGCTACCGGCAACTACCACGTCATCACGCGCGAGCACATGAACGCCATGAAGGACCAGGCCATCGTGTGCAACATCGGCCACTTCGACAACGAAATCGACGTCGCCAGCCTGGCCGACTGCAAGTGGGAAGAGATCAAGCCGCAAGTCGACCACGTCATCTTCCCGGACGGCAAGCGCATCATCCTGCTGGCCCAGGGCCGCCTGGTGAACCTGGGTTGCGCCACCGGCCACCCGTCGTTCGTGATGTCGTCGTCGTTCGCCAACCAGACGATCGCCCAGATCGAGCTGTTCACGCGCAATGAAGCGTACACGTCCGGCCAGGTCTACGTGCTGCCCAAGCACCTGGACGAGAAGGTCGCCCGCCTGCACTTGAAGAAGCTGGGCGTCAAGCTGACGACCCTGCGCAAGGATCAGGCCGACTACATCAACGTGCCCGTGGAAGGCCCCTACAAGCCCGAACACTACCGCTATTGATGGTTGTAGCAAAATAGGGAGGTGCCGCGCCATGTCGGCGCGGGCTTTCCGGTCTGCGGGATCCCTGTCGCGATTGCATCGCCGCGGCAGGGCCGACGGACTCACAACAGGAGGTCGAACATGGCATTGATACTCGTCTGGATCCTGAACGCGGTGGCCTTGCTGGCCGTTGCCTACCTGCTGCCCGGCATTACCGTGGCCAGCTTCGGATCGGCGCTCATCGCCGCGCTGGTGCTGGGCTTGGTGAACATGCTGGTCAAGCCGGTGCTGGTGCTGCTGACGCTGCCCATCACGATCGTCACTCTCGGTCTCTTCCTCATCGTCATCAACGCTTTGTTGTTCTGGTTCGTCGGCTCCGTGCTGAAGGGCTTCCAGGTCAACGGGTTCTGGTGGGCCGTGGGTGGTGCGATCCTGTACAGCATCATCTCTGGCCTGCTGACCAAGCTGATTCCCTGAATGTAGTTAGGGCTCCCCCCGAAGCGCTGCGCGCTCCCCCTCCAGGGGGCATGCCAGCGGACCGGCAAAGCCGGCTCCGCGGCATCCCGATGGGGAGGAGCCCGTTACATGCGATGCGCGTAGCGCCATGGATAACTGATAATGTCCGATTCGATTTCTCCAGCATTCAGTCTGGAATTCTTTCCCCCGCGCGACCTGGCCGGCCAAGAGCGGCTGGTGCGAGCAGCCAAGCAGATGCTGGCCATCCAGCCCAAGTACGTCAGCGTGACCTTCGGCGCGGGCGGTTCCACCCGTGCCGGCACCGCGGATGCCGTGCGCACGCTGCGCAACCTGGGCTGCGAGGCGGCGCCGCACCTGTCATGCGTGGGCGCCAGCCGCCAGGACCTGCGGGATATCCTCCAAGCCTATAAGAACGATGGCGTGCGGCGCGTGGTGGCCCTGCGCGGCGACCTGCCCTCGGGCATGGGCGGCGATGCCGGGGAACTGCGCTACGCCAATGAACTGGTGTCGTTCATCCGCGAGGAAACGGGCGATTGGTTCCACATCGAAGTGGCGGCCTATCCCGAGATGCATCCCCAGGCGCTGAATCCCTCGGCGGACCTGGACCATTTCGTGAACAAGGTGAAGGCTGGCGCCGACGCTGCGATCACGCAGTACTTTTTCAATGCCGACGCCTATTTCGACTTTGTCGACCGGGCGCAGGCCAAGGGCGTGAACGTGCCTATCGTGCCGGGCATCATGCCCATCACGAATCACACGCAGTTGCTGCGCTTCTCTGAAATGTGCGGCGCGGAAGTGCCGCGCTGGATCCGTCTGCGCCTGGCCGAATTCGGCGACGACAAGGCCTCCATCCGCGCCTTCGGGGTGGATGTGGTGACCGAGCTGTGCCAGACGCTGCTGGACAACGGCGCGCCGGGCCTGCACTTCTACACCTTGAACCACGCGGAAGCGCCGATGGCCGTGTGGAAGGAACTGTCGTTGCAAGCCTGACGGCAACGCGCCTGCATGGCGCGGTAGCTGCCAAGCCCACCCTTGCGGGTGGGCTTTTCTTTGGATCCGCCCCGGCCGTTTATTCCGGCTGGATACCGGCTTGGCGGATCTGCTGGCCCCAGGCGTCATACTGGGCGCGCACGAATTGCTGCAAAGGGTCTCCCGTGGCCAGATCAGGCTCCATGCCCATGGCCCGCAGCTTTTCCTGGACGGCGGGCTCACGCATCGTCGCGGTCAGCTGTTCCGACCACCATCTTGCGGCTTCGGGAGCGAGGCCCGCGGGGCCGGCCACGCCGATCCATCCGGTCAGGTCCAGGCTGCCCATGCCCAGCTCCTGGGCTGTCGGGACGGCGGGCAGGATGGTGGAGCGCTTGCTGGATACCAGGGCTACGGCGTTCAAGTTACCCGCGCGGATCTGCGGAAGTACGGCGCCGAGATCGGCGGCCACGAAATCGATGCGTCCGCCCAGCAGGTCGGTCACTGCGGCCGGCTGGCCCTTGTAGGGCACGCCCAGCACGTCCGCACCCGCGGCGCGGCTGAAGGCCGCGGCCACGACCTGGCCCGTGCCCGAACCGTAGCCGCTGGTGACCGCGTTAGGCTTGGCCTTGGCCGCCGCCACCAATTGGCGCGCATCTCCATGCTGGCCGGCGGCGCGCGTAACGATGACCACGTCGAAGCGGACCACGCGTCCAACCTGGGTGAAATCCTTCATCGCGTCGTAGCGCTGGAAAGCTTTGGACAGATACGGACCGGACGAACTGGTGGCGCTGGAGCTCGGCATCATGGTGTAGCCGTCTGGCGCGGCCCGCGCCACGGTGTCCACGCCCAGCACGCCGAGCGCGCCGGGCTTGTTTTCGACGATGATCTGCGCGCCGCTGCGGGCGCGGATATCGTCGAGCACCACGCGCGAAACGTTGTCGATGGTGCTGCCGGCGGGAAAGCCGACGACGAAGTGGATGGGCTTATCCGCCTGCGGGTAGCTCGACGCGCCCGAGCTGGCTGCGCCGGCCAGCGCGGGCAGACAGAGCGTAGCGGCGATCAAGGCGGATTGGATATTGTTTTTCATGGTTGTCTCCTCGTGCTTGGAACCGGGACTCAGGACGCCCGGCCGGCCTGGGCTTCCGCCAGGATCTCGGCCGTGTGTTCGCCCAGTCCGGGCGGGTGCCGCCGGATTTCGGCGGGCGTGCGGCTGAAGCTGACGGGCAGGCCCGCCTGGATCAGGCGCCCTTCGGTGGGGTGCTCGGATTCATGCCAAAAGCCCGTGGCGCGCAAGTGCGGGTCGGCCAGCAACTCCTCGAAGTCATTGACCGGCGCATACGGAATGTCGACGGTAGCCAGCAGCTCGGTCCATTCTGCGGTGGTGCGCTCGCGCAGCACGCTTTCCACGTAGCTGTACAGCTCGGGGAAATGCTTGCTGCGGCTGTTGAGCGTCAGGTAGCGCGGATCCTGTGTCATCTCGGGATTGCCGGCCAGTGCAAAGAAGCGTTGCCACTGCGGCGTGGTGTAGGGCACCACGCTCATGTAGCCGTCGCGCGTGCGGAAAGGGCGCCGGTACTCATTGAGCAGGCGCGAGTAACCCGCCGGGCCTTCAGGCGGCACGAAGGTCAGTCCGGCCAGGTGCTCCGGCGCCAGGAAGGCCACCATGCATTCAAACATCGGCACTTCCACGGCCTGGCCGCCCGCGCCGCGTTCGCGGGCCAGCAGGGCGCTGGTGACGGCGTTGGCGACGTACAGCGCCACCACCTTGTCGGCAACCACGGAGTTGACGTAGCGCGGCGCGTCCGCACCCGCGCCGCCCTGCAGCCATGCCATGCCGGAGGCCGCCTGGATGGTGTCGTCGATGGCGGCGCGTCC
Organism: Achromobacter sp. D10; assembly: GCF_035282245.1. Lineage (NCBI taxonomy): Bacteria > Pseudomonadati > Pseudomonadota > Betaproteobacteria > Burkholderiales > Alcaligenaceae > Achromobacter > Achromobacter sp. D10. The sequence continues at coordinate 343,060 of NZ_JAYJLE010000001.1, read as the reverse complement.
GGCATAGGGGCCTTGCTCCGAATAGCCATAGCAGGCGCAATAGACCAGCTGCGGAAAGCGCGGCTGCAGCGTCGCGTAATCCAGGCCCAGGCGGCGCATCGCCGGGGCGCGCATGTTGGAAATAAAGACATCGGCGCCGCCGATCAGCGCGTCCAGCTGGGTGCGGCCTTCGGTGGTCTTGGCGTCGATCACCGCGCTGCGCTTGTTGCGGTTCAGGTTCAGATGGGTATGGCTCATGGCGGCGTGGCGCTGGGGCGTGACGTGGCGGAACACGTCGCCCTCGGCGGATTCCACCTTGATCACGTCGGCGCCCATATCGCCCAGCATCTGGGTGGCCATGGGCCCCATGCCGACGCTGGTCATGTCGACGACGCGTATGCCGTGCAGTGGTCCGGGCATGGTCAATCCTCCCCCAGCAGGCGGCGCGCCAGGCGCAGATGCGGCCGGTCGATCATCTTGCCGTCCAGCCGCAAGGTGCCCGCGCCTGGGTTGGCGGCGAATGCGGCGATGACCGCGTGGGCCCACTGCAACTGGCCGTCGTCCGGACTCAGCGCCGAGTTGACGGCGTCGACGTGGCGCGGATGGATGGCCATCTTGCCGACGAAGCCGTCGCGGAAGGCTTCGCCGGCCTCGGCCGCCAAAACCTCCGGCGCGTCTAGGTCGACGCAGACCGTGTCGATGGCGCGCACGCCGGCCGCCGCGGCTGACATCAGGCACAGCGATCGCGCCAGTCGGAAAGGTTCGGTGTAGCGGCCTGCGTCGCGGTTGCGCAGCGCGCCGACGTCGGCGGCCAGGTCTTCCGCGCCCCAGGACAGTCCCCACAGCCGCGGCGTGGCGTCGCGGTAGTCGTGCAGGCCGAAGAGGGAGTGGGCGGTCTCGGTGACGATGGCGAGGATGCGCGTGGCGCCTGGGGCCGTGCCGGCCGCTGCCTCGAAGGCGTCCAGGTAGTGCGATAACTGCAGCAGGCCAGCGCGGCCCGCACACTTGGGCAGCACGATGCCGTAGGGGGCGGCGGGCATCACGGCCGCCAGATCGGCCAGGGCGTCGTCGCCCTCCAGCGCGTTGATGCGCACCCATAGCTGCTTGCCTGCCGAGCCCCGTTCCAGCATGGAGCGGACTTCCTTGCGTGCCGCGGCTTTCTGGTCGGGAGCGACGGAGTCTTCCAAGTCCAGGATCAGGGCATCGGCGGCGCTGGCGGCCGCATGATCGAATTTGCGCCCGGAATCGCCGGGCACGAACAGCAGAGAGCGAGTCATCGTGATCCTCCTGAGCGGCGCCGGGCTCAGGCCGGGCGCTTGCGCATCAGCGCCGAACGCTTGCACGTGGCCACGACTTCATCACGATGGTTGAGCGCGGTGTGCTCGAACTCGACGATGCCGGCGTTGGGACGGGATTTGCTTTCGCGCACTGACAGCACGCGAGTGCGCACGTGAAGGGTGTCGCCCGCGAAGACGGGTTTCGGGAAGTTCACGTCGGTCATGCCAAGGTTGGCGACCGTGGTGCCTAGCGTGGTGTCGTTGACCGTCATGCCGATCAGCAGGCCCAAGGTGAACAGGCTGTTGACCAGAGGCTTGCCGAACTCCGTCTGCGCCGCGAAATGCGCGTCCAGGTGCAGCGGCTGCACGTTCATCGTCAGGGAGCTGAACAGCACGTTGTCCATTTCGGTCAGGGTGCGGGTCCAGGCATGTTCGAACGCCTGCCCGGGCGAAAACTGTTCGTAATAAAGGCCAGCCATGTTCCTTCCTTCAAGAAGTGAGCGCCGGGCAGTCGCCCGGTTGTCGAGCGCCCGCAATCGGGGATCCGGCTTGCGTTCTTGCCCTTGAACAAAAGTTTATAGATATGAACTCAAGCGAGCAATGGATTTTGCTTTGGCGTAAACCCGCAGCAAACGGGGGCGCGGCATTGCGCCCCGCGGCATGAGCCGCAGGGCGAATGAGACAAAGGGGGACATGGCAGGCGCCTGCATGAAGCGCCTGGGGAGGGGATGGGCCTTAGTACGCCGGCACGGCGGGGGCTTGGCTGTCGATGCGCTGAGTCAGGTCGCGGCTGGCGGCGAGCAGAGTCTGGCCGATGAGGTCGGCGCGGGCGGCGGAACGGTCCAGGGGTGCGCCGACCACCAGCGCCAGCACGGCGCCGTACAGGACCAGGGGTGCGGCGACCGACAGGGTGTCAGCCTGGTGTTCCGCAAGATTGACGTGCCAGCCCCGGTTGGCTTCGGCGTCGATAAGTTGCAGCAGCTGCTTGTGGGTCTTGACCGTCTTGCTGGTATAGCGATCCAGGGTCAGGCGAGCGGCCAGCGCTTCGCGGTCGGCGGCCGGCATGGCGCCCAACAAGGCGCGTCCGGAGGCGGACGCATGCAGCGGCTTCAATTGGCCGACCCTGGCGGTGAAGCGCACGATGCGTTCGGGCTCGGCGACGTCCAGGTAGACCACGTGGTCGCCGGACCGTTGCGCCAGGATCAGGGTCTCGCCCAGTTCGTCGCGCAGCGCTTCCAGCGTGGGCCGGATGCGGGTGGTCAGTTGGTCGTGTTCGGCGACGGTCCGGGCTTCGTTCAGCCAGCGGCGGGTCAGGTAATAGCGGCCTGCCGTCAGGTGCGCGTAGCCGTCGCCTTCCAGGGTGTCGAGCAAGGCCAGGCAGCTGGACTTGGGGATGCCCAGCCCGGCTGCAATCTGCGACAGCGTGGCAGGCGCCCGCGTCGCAGCGAAGAATTGCAGAATGTCCAGGACGCGCCTGGCGCTTTTTACGTCGTTCGTGCTCATGCACGGGAATATATATTCATGAACGGGCAGCGGCAACCGCCGCTGCCCCCCTCGCAATCAGTCCGCGTATACACCCGCCTTGCGGATGATGCCGCCCCATTTGTCGACCTCGGATTGCAGCCAGGTCTGCAGGCCCTGCGGAGTCTGTTTGGATTCCGGCACGATCTCGGCGCCCAGCTCCGCCATCTTTTGCGTGAAGGCGGGATCCTTCAGCGCGGCGCGCAAGGCTTCGTTGAACTTGGCGACGGCCTCGGGCGGCGTGCCCTTGGGCGCGTACACGCCATGCCACACCTTGACCTCGAAGCCCTTCAGGCCGTTCTCCTGCAGGGTCGGCGCATCGGGCAGCGTCTCGATGCGTTCGAGCGTGGTGACGCCGTAGAGCTTCACGCGATCCGCCTTGATCTGGGGAATGGTCTGGGTGGTCTGGTCGCACAGCACGTCCACCTGGCCTCCGAGCAGCGCGGTCATGGCTGGCGCCGTGCCGGCATAAGGCACGGTGGTGAACTGCACGCCCAGCGATTCCTGCAGCAGCATGCCGCACAGCTGTGACACCGCGCCCAGGCCGGCGTTTGCCAGGTTGATCTTGTTGCCGTTTTCCTTGGCGTACTTGATGAAGTCTTTCATGCCGTCCGCGGGCAGGTCCTTGCGGCCCAGCAGCGTCATCGGCACGTCGGCTACCTGGCCCACGTAGGCGAAGTCCGTCAACGGATTGAACGACAGCTTGCGGTATAGCGCAGGCGCGGTGGCCATGCCGTTATGGTGGATCAGGAAGGTATAGCCATCTGGCGCGGCGCGCGCCACGTGCTGCGAGGCGAGCGTGCCGCCGGCGCCGGTGCGGTTTTCGATGATGATGCTCTGGCCCAGCGTTTTGGACATGGACGCGCCCAGGCTGCGCGCCACGACGTCCGTGGGGCCGCCCGCCGCGAACGGCACGACCAGCGAGATGGGATGGTTGGGATAGGCGCCTTGGGCGCCGGCGTTGCCAGAGGCAAGGCAGGACAGGGCCAGCAGGGGCCAGGCCGCGCGCTTGAGCGCGCGCGCATAGATAGGGGGCATGTCTCGCTCCTTGTGGTTCTGTGAGGGCCCCCAAGGCAAAGCATGACGGCCGGGCACCAGTTTGGCGCGCTGGCGCCCGGATGAGAATTCGCAGTTCCGCAAGCCTGGTTTCGGTTGCTGGAAAGGAGGGTTTACGCGCAATGGCGATCGCGCAAGAACAAACGCCCGCAGCAACCTGGCAGTTGCCTGCGGGCGTTTGGCGCTGACGGCGAGGCCGCGTCCCTAATTTGCCTGGTCTTTGCCCGGGTCTTGCGCCAGCACCTGCGGCGCGCTATAGCTGGGCGCGGGCGCGTCCACGGGCTCGGCGCGCAGCGGCTGGTGCACGCGGCTGGGCGGTACCAGCGAGTCCGGGGCGTCGGGATTGGTCCACAGCGGATCCGGAATCTCGGCGAAGACCTGGCGCAGCCGTTCGCCCCAGGTGCCGCGGATCATGCGGAAGTATTCGTTGTGCTCATCGATGCTGGCGAAGTGCGTGACGCGCAGCGAATGAGTGTCGTAGACCAGCAGATCCAGCGGCAGTCCCACCGAGATGTTCGAGCGCAGCGTGGAATCCATGGAGATCAGGGCGCACTTGGCGGCTTCGTCCAGCGAGGTATCGGGACGGAGCACGCGGTCCAGGATGGGCTTGCCGTACTTGGCCTCGCCGATCTGGAAGTAGGGGCATTCCTGGCTGGCTTCGATGAAGTTGCCGGCCGAATACACCTGGAAGAGCCGGCAGCGTTCGGCGCCGATCTGGCCGCCGAAGATCAGGTTGACGTTGAAGTCCACGCCCTGCTCGCGCAAGGCCGGGGCTTCGTGGTGATAGACGTCGCGCACCGCAGCGCCGACACGGCGGGTGGCCTCGAACATATCGGGCGCGTTCCAGACGGTTTCGCCGCCTTCGTCGTGCTGGCGCGCCAGCGCATTCAGCACGGCCTGGCTTACTGCCAGGTTGCCCGAGCTCATCAGCACCATCACGCGGTCGCCCGGACGCTCGAAGACGGTCATTTTGCGGAAGACGCTGATCTGGTCGACCCCCGCATTGGTGCGGGAGTCGGACAGGAAGACCAGGCCGGAATCAAGGCGGGCTGCGACGCAGTAGGTCATGATCGGAAATAGGGAAAACCACGCCGCATTGTATTGCGGCGCGGCAGACCGGATGTTACTGCTGGGCGGCGGTCTGGACCTGCACGCTGACCTCCATGGATTCCTGGCCGCCGCCGCTGCGCACGCCGCGCACCGGCGAGGCCGAGTCATAGTCCCGCGCCACAGCCAGCCGGCAATGGCAGTCGGAGGCGAACTGGCGGTTGGTGATGTCCACGCTGGTCCAGCCCACGTCGGGCAGCCAAACGTCCGCCCAGGCATGGCTGGCGGCGTGCTCGGCGGTGGTGTACAGGTAGCCGCTGACGTAGCGGGCGGGCACGCCCAGGCCGCGCACGCAGGCAAGGAACAGGTGGGCGTGGTCCTGGCAGACGCCATGGCCCATTGCCAGCACCTGGTTGGCGGCGGTGGTGACGTCGGTGGTGCCGGGTTCGTACGCGACGCGGTCGCTGACCGCCGTAGCCAGGGCCAGGATGTCGTCGGGCGTATGCAGGCCGTTGGGCAGCGCCTCGCGCACAAAGGCCATGATGGTGTCGTCGGCCTGGGTCAGCGGCGTCTGCACGCAATAGGCGTGCACCGGCAGGCGGCTGTCCTCGCTGCCCAGCAGGCCGCGGTCCAGCGGCGCCACCAGCACCTGTCCGGCTACGCGCAGTTCGATGTCGGTGTGAGGTTGGTTCAGGGTCAGCGTATGCGTGATGTTGCCGTAGGCGTCCACCTGCTTGTCCAGTTCGCCGGGCGCTTCGATGTGCCAGCGCAGCACGCGCTGGTGTTCGTCGTCGCGCGGGGTCAGGCGCAGGGTCTGGATGCTGTAGGCGACCGGCGAGGTGTAGCGGTAATGCGTAACGTGCGTGATGATCTGTTTCATTCCGGTCTCCAGGCTATGACAGCGGCACCAGGAAGTCCTGGCTGATCCGGTTGCCCAGATCGTTGATGCGGTCGAGGAAGTGCTCCAGGTACTGGTGCAGGCCGCTGTCCAGGATGTCTTCGACGCGGCCGTATTGCAGTTCGGCGCACAGCATGCCGGCGCGCCTCTCGGTTTCGGTCGAGCGCTGGTTGGATACGCGCGCCAGGTCGTCGGCAACGGCGCGCATCGAGGCCAGCAGCGAACGCGGCATGTCGCCGTGCAGGATCAGCAGCTCGGCGACGCGGTCGGGGGTGATGACGTCACGGTACACCTTGCGGTAGATCTCCAGCCCCGAGACCGAGCTGAGCAGCGCCGACCAGCGGTAGAACTCGCTTTGCAGGGCTGCCGCGCCGGCGGGGTCGGCGCGGCCGTCATTGCTGTTGGCGCCGCGTTCGTGGAACTTCACGTCCAGCATGCGCGCGGTGTTGTCGGCGCGTTCCAGGTGCATGCCGATGCGAAGGAAGTACAGCGCCTCGTCTTCCAGCATGGTGCCGATCGTGACGCCGCGGGCCAGGTGCGAACGGAACTTCACCCATTCGAAGAACTCGCCCGGATTGCGTTCCAGCAAGCCGGTATGCAGATGCTTCAGCAGTTCCAGCCAGGTGGTGTTGTAGGTCTCCCAGACCTCCGTGGTGAGGCTGCCGCGCACGGCGCGCGCATTCTCGCGGGCCGCGCGCATGCAGGAATAGATCGACGAGGGGTTCTCGGGGTCGCGCACCATGTACTGCAGCACGTCGTGCGGCGAGATGGACGCGTACTTGCTCTGGTACAGGCCCTGGAGCTCGGAGATGCGCAGCACGCCCAGCCACGAGCCCTCGCGCGTTTGCGCATCTTGCGGCAGCAGCGACATCTGCAGGTTCACGTCGAGCATGCGGGCGGTGTTTTCAGCGCGCTCGGTATAGCGGCACATCCAGAACAGGTTGTCGGCGGTTCGGCTCAGCATGTTCAGTCCTCCTCCAGCACCCAGGTGTCTTTGGTGCCGCCGCCCTGGCTGCTGTTGACCACCAGCGAGCCCTCGGTCAGCGCCACGCGGCACAGGCCGCCCGGCACGGTGCGGATGTCCTTGCCGCACAGCACATAGGGACGCAGGTCCACGTGGCGCGGCGCCACGCCCGATTCCACATAGGTCGGGACAGTGGACAGCGCCAGCGTCGGCTGCGCGATGTAGTTGGCGGGGTTGGCGCGCACGCGCGCCTTGAACGCCTCGACTTCGGCGCGCGAAGCCGACGGGCCCACCAGCATGCCGTAGCCGCCTGAACCGTGCACTTCCTTCACTACCAGTTCGTGCATGTGTGCCAGCACGTGCGACAGTTCGTCGGGCCGGCTGCACCGCCAGGTGGGGACGTTGGACAGCACCGGTTCCTCGTTCAGGTAGAAGCGGATCATGTCCGGCACGTACAGATACGTGGACTTGTCGTCGGCGATGCCGGTGCCGATGGCGTTGGCCAGCGTGACGCGGCCGGCGCGGTAAACCGACAGCAGGCCGGGCACGCCCAGTGCGGAGTCGGCGCGAAACGACAGCGGGTCGAGGAAGTCATCGTCCAGCCGGCGGTAGATGACGTCCACCTTGCGCGGGCCTTGCGTGGTGCGCATGTAGACGGTGTTCTGTTCGACGAACAGGTCCTGGCCCTCGACCAGTTCCACCCCCATCTGCTGCGCCAGGAAGGCGTGTTCGAAGTACGCGGAGTTGTACATGCCCGGTGTCAGCACCACCACGGTAGGGGCGTCCGCGCCATGCGGCGCCACTTCGCGCAGATTGTCCAGCAGCAGATCGGGGTAATGCGCCACCGGCTCCACCTTGATGCGGCTGAAGGCGTCCGGCATCAGCCGCATCGACATCTTGCGGTTCTCCAGCATGTAGGACACGCCCGACGGAACGCGCAAATTGTCTTCCAGTACGTAGAACTCGCCTGCGCCGGCGCGCACGATGTCCACGCCGGCGATGTGGCAGTAGATGTCCTCCGCCACGTCCACGTCCTGCATCTCGGGACGGTACTGGGCGTTCAGGAACACCTGTTCGGCGGGGATGACCCCCGCTCGCACGATGTCGTGCCCGTGATAGATGTCGTGGATGAACATATTGAGCGCGCGCACCCGCTGTTTCAGGCCGGCTTCCAGCAGGCGCCACTCGTCGGCGGGGATGATGCGTGGGATCAGGTCGAAGGGGATGAGGCGTTCGGTACCTGCGGCGTCGCCCGCCACCGAGAATGTGATGCCCACCCTGCGAAAGCTCAGGTCCGCCTCCAGGCGGCGCGCGGCCATGGCCTGCGCGGACTGCTCGTCGTGCCAGTGCTCGAAAGCCTGGTAGTGGGAGCGTATGCCGCCAGCGCTGTCGCGCATTTCGTCATAGGCGGCGGGACGGGATGATCTGTCCTTCATGGCTCCTCCGGTACTGGTGCCGGCGGCTGGCTTGCGCGCGACCGCCGTCCGGCCGATATCCGGCCGGTGTAATGGATTAAGCAACCCGCATGCCAGCCTGGCTGGCACGGGCGGGGGCGCCCCTCGGGATCAATATCCTCCGAAGGGCGTTACGGCGCCATCGCCGCAGCGGTTGAGGTCGGGGATGGCGAGCACGCCACGCGCGGACTGGCCGGGGCTGGCGGGTTGAACGGGGTCAGTCGGACTGGCGCGGAAAAGCCTGGCCAGGAGAAGTGGGCAGCGCCTGCGGCGCTGTCGAGGGGAGGCGCGCAACGATGCGCGGGTGCTGCGTGATGGGGCCGGGCCGAAGCCCGGCGGCCTTGCTTATGTTAGGACTTGCACTGTTTTGGTGCAAGCCGGCGGGCAAAGCTGGTGCGTCAGTTCATGCGGAAGCTGTGCAGCGTGGTGCCGCCGGTGCCGCCTTGTTCCAGCGGCGCCTGGGGCACCCAGCCATCCTGGGTCAGCACCGCGTCCAGCGGGTAGTCGTGGGCGGCGGGTTCATAGCCGGCGTCCAGTTCGCCGCAGCTCCAGGCGATGCCGATGGTAATGAAGGGGTGGCCGCGCTCGCGCAGCGCAGCCAGGGTGCGGTCGTAATAGCCGCCGCCATAGCCTAGGCGGTCGCCCTGTTCGGTGTAACCCAGGGTGGGCACCAGTACGACGTCGGGCAGCAGTTCGGCACCCGCGACCGGTTCCTGGATGCCGTAGGGACCGGCCCGCAATTCGGCCTCTGGCGTCCAGGGCAGGAAGGCCAGGGGCGCGTTGCGTTCGCGCACCACGGGCAGCGCCACCGCCACGCCGTTTTCAACCCACTGCTGGAGCAGGGGGCGCAAGTCGGGTTCGTCGGCCATGGGCCAGAACGCGGCCACGGTGGCCGGCGCGGGACGGCCCGCGCGCACGGCCTCGTCACGGGCGACGTTCAGCCAGGTGAACAGCCGGGCGCGCATGAGCAGGCCGCCGCGGCTACGCTGGTCTTCCGGCAGTTCTGCACGCAGTTTTCGCAATCGCGCGCGTAGCTGTACTGCGGTATCCTCTGGAGTATTTTGCGTAGTCATGCTGTGGCGGTAAGAGGGATGGAAAAATGATGGCGAACGTGCGGACGCATGCGGATGAACATGTGGATTGCCGGCATGCTGGCGTACGGCAAGGCCAGTGTATGAGGGACAGGGCATGACACAGACTCTGCAACCCGGACGGTATCAGAAAACCGCGCGGAAATCCGGGGCCGCCACCACTCTGGAAGCCGCTCCCGGCCTGCGCCGCTGGCTGCCGCTCCTGGCACTGTTCACCGCGGCCTGTGCGCCGGTGGACGCGCAACAGCGCAGCGCGGCGGTCAACACCCAGCCCCAGCCTCAGCCGACCGTACAGGCTGCGCAACCCGCCATTTCCGTGCCGCCTGCGGTGCTGGCTGGCCTGCCGCCGACTTCCCAGACGCCCGCGTTGGCCGCCGTGGTCGCCGCCCGCGAAGCCATGAATCGCAAGCAGTGGTCCGTACTGGGTGCGCTGGTGCCTCAGGCCAAGCCGGATCCGCTCGGCATGTATCCCGAATATTGGCTGCTGCGCTACCAATTATGGACCCCGCCCGCCACGGGCCGGCCCACTGCCGAGCTGCAGAAATTCATCAGCGGCAATTCCGACGCCTATCTGGCCGACCGCCTGCGCGGCGACTGGTTGCTGGCCGCGGCCCGCAGCGGGGACTTCGAAACCGTGCGCAAGCTCGCGCCGGTGAAGAACAGCAATGCGCAGATCGAATGCGCCATCCTCGATGCCAAGCACATGACCGGGCAGCGGGCCACGGCGGCGCAGGCCGCGGCCGTGTTCGCGCCGGGCGGCGCCTGCTGGGCGCTGTACGACCAACTGGTCGCCGACGGCATCATGGGCTGGGAACAGCTGGAGCCCCAGCTGCGCGACGCCATCGAGGCCAACAAGACCGCCGACGCGCGCAAGTTCGCGCAGTACATGTTCGAGCCGGCCGACCTGAAAACCTATGACTTGCTCATGAAGGATCCCATGAAGTGGCTGACGCGCCAGAGCCGTCAGCCCGTGGGCCGCAACGAGAAGGAACTGGTGACCATCGCCTTGGCGCGCCTGGCGCGTTCCGACGTCAGCGTGGCTGATTCCTATCTGCGCCGCGAATGGGGCAAGTCCGGCGACTGGTCCAAGTCCATGGCCAAGTCGAACCTGGCCTGGGTGCGCGGCCAGTACGCGCTGGTGGCCGCGCTGAACCTGGATAGCCGCGCCGACGACTGGTACCACGAGGCCGGCCACATCCGCATGACGGAGTACAACGCCGCCTGGAAGGTGCGCGCTGCCTTGCGCCAGCCCAAGATCGACTGGAAGTGGGTCATCGAATCCATCGACCAGATGCCCGCCTCGCAGCAGGCCGATTCGTCCTGGATCTACTGGAAGGCGCGCGGCCAGGCGGCACGCGGCAACAAGGAACAAGCTGCCGCCGCCTACGCTAGCATTGCTGACCGCTTCGACTTCTACGGCCAGCTCGCGGCCGAGGAACTGGGCCGGCGCATTACCGTGCCGCCGCGCCCGGCGCCTATCAGCGACCAGGAAATCACCGAGGCCCGCGCCAACCCCGGCTTGCGCCGCGCGATCCAGCTCTTCCGCCTCGGCTGGCGCGCCGAGGCCGTGCCGGAATGGAACTTCTCGCTGCGCGGCATGAGCGACCGCCAACTGATGGCCGCCGCCGAGCTGGCGCGCGCCGAGAACATCTACGACCGCGTGGTCAACACCTCCGACCGCACGGAAAAAGAGTTCGACTTCAGTCAGCGCTTCATTGCGCCCTTCGAGGGCCGCGTCACCGCCAAGGCCAACGCCATCGCGCTGGACCCGGCCTGGGTGTACGGCCTGATCCGCCAGGAATCCCGCTTCATCATGGACGCGCGCTCGCACGTGGGCGCCTCCGGCCTGATGCAGTTGATGCCGGCTACGGCCAAGTGGGTCGCGGGCAAGATCGGCATGAGCAATTTCACGCCCGACAGCGTCAACGATTTCGACACCAATACCGAACTCGGCACCAACTACCTGAATATGGTCCTGCGCGACCTGAACGGTTCGCAAATGCTGGCCAGCGCCGGCTACAACGCCGGTCCGCGCCGTCCGCACAACTGGCGCTCGACGTTCTCGCATCCAGTGGAAGGCGCCATCTTCGCCGAGACCATCCCGTTCAACGAAACGCGGACCTACGTGAAGAACGTCATGTCCAATTCGGTGTATTACGCGGCGATGTTCACCGGCCAGCCCCAGTCCCTTAAAGAGCGCCTGGGCAACGTCGTGCCGCTGGGCGCGGAAAGCACGTCGATCCCATGACGCGGGATCCGGCCACTGACGGCTTGCAGGTCTATGTCGTGGGTGGAGCAGTGCGGGACGCGCTGCTCGGCCTGCCGCCCGGCGACCACGACTGGGTGGTGGTGGGGGCCACGCCCGAGGACATGGCGCGGCGCGGCTTCGTGCCCGTGGGCGGCGACTTTCCCGTCTTCCTGCATCCGCGCAGCAAAGAGGAATACGCGCTGGCACGCACCGAGCGCAAGTCGGGGCGCGGCTACAAGGGCTTCACCTTCTACACGGGCGCGGATGTCACGCTCGAAGAGGATCTGCGCCGCCGCGACCTCACCGTAAATGCCATTGCGCAGACGCAAGATGGCGAGCTGGTTGATCCCCTGGGCGGCGCGGCTGACGTGCGGGACCGCATTTTCCGCCACGTCGGCGAGGCCTTCGAAGAAGACCCGGTGCGCATCCTGCGGCTGGCCCGTTTTGCGGCGCGCTTTGTCGATTTTTCCGTGGCGCCCGAGACCCTGGAACTATGCCGACGCATGGTCGAGGCTGGCGAGGCCGATGCGCTTGTGGCCGAACGGGTCTGGAAGGAATTGTCGCGCGGCCTGATGGCGGCCGCGCCCTCCCGCATGCTGGGCGTCCTGCAGCAATGCGGTGCGTTGGCGCGGGTGATGCCCGAACTGCAGGGCGTGGACGAATCCGCGGCCGAGGTGGACCGCGCCGCCGCACAGGGCCTGGCGCTGCCGGGCCGCTACGCATTGCTGTGCCGGCTGACGCCTGAGCGCGACGCCATGGGCCGCCGCCTGCGCGTGCCTACCGAGTGCAATGATTATGCGCGGCTGTTGCCGGAAGTGCTGACGGGGCTGGATGCGGCGGAACAGGGTTCGGACCCCGCCGATGCGCAACTGGCGCTGATGGAGCGCGCCGATGCGCTGCGCAAGCCGGAACGCTTTCTGGACTTGTTGGATACGGCCTCCGTGCTGCGCCCTGTGGACCGCGAGGCCTGGCAGGCGCGCGTGGCCGCGGTGCGTGGCGTGGATGCCGGAGCCATCGCCCGGGCATGCGCCGGGGAGCCGGCGCGCATTAAAGAGCAGGTGCGCGCCGCGCGCCTGCAGCGCCTGCGGGCGCGGTAGCGCAGAACGGCCGGCGGTCGCCTTACAGCTTGCCCAGCCGGTCGCCGCGCGAAAATCCCGCCAGCGGTTCGGTAATGCCGCGCCCCACCGCAAGCACCTTGAACAATTCGCCCATTTCCGATTCGGACAGCAGCTTTTGCACCGGCGCGACGGCCTGCGCGTATTGCTGCACGTCGCCAGGGTCCAGTTGCGCCAGCAAATCCATCAGCCCCGCGTTCATCAGGAAGCGGGCCTGCGAGGTGTAGCCGAGGACTTGCAGGCCGGCAGCAAGCGCAGCGTCCGCCATGGCGGTGAAGTCGACGTGAGCGGTGATGTCCTGCAGGCCGGGCGCGGTGAACGGATCGCCATGGGCGTGATGGCGCAGATGACACATGAGCGTGCCGCCGGCCCGCTGCGGATGGTAGTACTCGCTGCGCGGAAAGCCGTAGTCCACCAGCAGCGCCGCGCCACGCTCCAGCCATTCGCCCATCGCGGCAATCCAGGCTTCGCCTTGCAAGTTGATCTCGGACACATAGCCCGGCAGGGCCGGCATGCGGGCGGCGACGGCGTCCGCCAGCGCTGGCGGCGCCGGCCGGTCCACCCAAACGAAGGCCTGGGACGCGTCGACCGCCACGCCGCGTTCCAGCACTTCGCCCGTGTCGCTCCAGCGAAAAAGCGATACCGGCATTGCGTCCAGGACCTCATTGGCCAGCACGCAGCCCGCGAAGGTCCGGGGCAGGGCGTCCAGCCACTGCACGCGGTCACCGAAGGCCGCCAGCCTTTCAGCCTGGCGGGCACGCAGGTCTGCCGAGACTTCCAGGATCACATAGCGGGTCTGGCCCAGGCCCATCGAGTCCAGCTCGCGCAGCACGCCTTCAGCCAGCGCGCCCGTGCCCGCGCCGAACTCCAGCACGGCGTCGGTCTGCGTTTGGCGCAGCACCTGGGCGGCCTGGCGGGCCAGCGTGCGGGCGAATAGCGGGGTCAGCTGCGGGGCGGTGACGAAGTCGCCGGCGGGCGCGCGGACGTCGCCGTCCGTGTCGGCCAGCTTGACGTTGCCGGCCGCGTAGTAACCCAGTCCTGGCGCATAGAGCGCTTGCGTCATCCAATGGTCGAACGACAGCCAACCGCCATGGGCGGCGATCGTGGCGCGCAGGTGAGCGGCAGCGGCTGCGCTGTGTTCCTGGGCGGCAGGGGAGAGGGCGGGCAGGTTGGCGGGGGCGGATCGTTGCATGGTCGGGTGATGCGTGGACAAGCGGACATTTTCCCAAAAAACAAACCCCGCGGCAGGCGCGGGGTTTGTCGTGGGTTCAAGCGGGGCTATCAGCCGCGGCGATCGGCCGACTTGCCGAAGCGCTTGGCGGGGCCGCCGGGACGCTTGTCGAACGAGGGCTTGCCACGGAAACCGCCTTCCGGACGGTCGCCGCCACGGAAGCCGCCTTCGCGTTGCGGACGATCACCGAAGCTCGGACGGTCGCCGAAGCTGGCGCGGTCGTTGAAGCCGGGACGCGAATCACGGTCGCCGCCACGGAAACCGCCTTCACGCGGGCCGCGCTCGCTGAACGGGCGGGCGTCGCGCTGAGGGCGGTCGCCATAGCTGGGACGGTCGCCGAAGCTGGGACGCGAATCGCGGTCGCCGCCACGGAAGCCGCCTTCGCGCTGGGGGCGGTCACCGAAGGGACGGTTGCCCTGGTAGCCGCCTTCACGCTGCGGACGGTCGCCGAAGCTGGGGCGATCGCTGAAGGAGCGTGCCGGGCGATCGCCGAACGGGCGATTGCCTTGGTAGCCGCCTTCGCGAGGAGCGCCGTCGCGGTTGCCTTGGTAACCGCCTTCACGCGGCTTGAACTCGCCACGCGGGCCGCCGAAGGAACGACCCTCGCGGTTGCCCTGGTAGCCGCCGCCAGGACGCTTGCCGAACGGCTTGCCGCCACGCGGACCGGCGCCAGTCGAGGGACGCGGGGTGCGCTTGGGCTCCAGCCCAGCGATCACTTCAGGGGTGATCGATTGGCCGATGTAGTGTTCGATGCGGCGCACCTTGTGGCGCTCGGAGTGGGTGGCCAGCGTGAAGGCCAGGCCATTGCGGCCGGCGCGGCCGGTGCGGCCGATACGGTGCACGTAGTCTTCAGCCTGCATCGGCAGGTCGAAGTTGACGGCGTGGCTGATGCCTTGCACGTCGATGCCGCGTGCGGCCACGTCGGTGGCGACCAGAATACGCAGTTGGCCGCGCTGCAGTTGCGACAGCGTGCGGGTGCGCTGGCGCTGGTTCATGTCGCCATGCAGGGCGGCGGCGGCAAAGCCCTGGTCGGCCAGGCGGTCGGCCAGATCGTCGGCGCCGCGCTTGGTCGACGTGAAGACGATGGCCTGGTCCAGCGAGGCGTCGCGCAAGACGTGGTCCAGCAATTGCATCTTGTGGCTGGCGTCGTCCGCGTACAGCAGGCTTTGCGTGATGTTGGTGTGCTTTTCCTTGTGGCCGGCGATCTCGATGCGCTGCGGTTCGCGCATCATGCGCGAGGCCAGCTTGGCGACGGTGCCGTCCAGCGTGGCCGAGAACAGCAGCGTCTGGCGGCCTTCGGGCAGGCGGCTGACGATGGTCTCGATATCTTCGATGAAGCCCATGTCCAGCATGCGATCGGCTTCGTCGAGCACCAGCGTGTGCACGGTGTTCAGCTTGACGCGGCCCGAGTTCAGGTGGTCGATCAGGCGCCCCGGGGTGGCGACCAGCACGTCCACGCGGCGCGACAGCGCCTTGAGCTGCGCGCCGTAGGGCATGCCGCCCACAACGGTGGCGGTGCGCAGATCGGCCAGCTTGCGGCCGTAGGTGGCGGTTGCGTCGGTGACTTGCAGGGCCAGTTCGCGGGTCGGGGTCAGCACCAGGACCTGCACGCCGACGCCCTTGTTGGCGGGCATCTGGGCAATGCGGTGCAGCGCCGGCAGCATGAAGGCGGCGGTCTTGCCGCTACCCGTCTGCGAGGACACCATCAGGTCGTGACCAGCCAGGGCCTGCGGAATGGCGGCGGCCTGGACGGTGGTGGGGGTGGAGAAGCCAGCGTCTTGGAGGGCCGACAACAGAGCGGGCGCAAGACCCAGGTTTTCGAAAGACATTACTTTCCCTTGCCGCGATCAATGCGGCGCAGTGCTTGGTCGGGCCAGGGGATTAGGCGGCCGGATCCAGGCGACGGTTGATGGAGCATCGTGCCGACCGAATCAACCGTGCGCGTGGCGCGTTCTCGTATACCGACTGGAACGCAGGGCGAAAGGAAAGGAGGTCAGGAATCGATGATGTTCGGCATGGGGCCGGGGCTGTTTGCCCGGCAGACTGCGAAAACTTCCGCTAAATCAAGGCGGTAAATGCCGAACTCGTTTTGTGCAGTGCGGCGATCATAACCTGAATTCGCCCTGCATGGGAATTATTTTTTTGTCCAGCCCCCAATCAATAGGGTTTTTCCCTTGGTCGGCCAGCCATTGGTTGGTAGCCAGGAAGTGGCCGCAGCCCAGGAAAGGCACCGGCGGCCTCCGCGCGGACAGTGGCGACGGGTGGTTGGACATCAGGACCAGATGACCACTGTTGTTCGGCAGCAACGCCCGCTTGGCCTGGGCATGGGCGCCCCAGAGCATGAAAACCTTCGGGGAGGCGTCCCGGGCCACCAGGGAGATCAGGGCGTCCGTCACCGTTTCCCAGCCCCGCTTGGCGTGGGATGCGGGCTGGCCGTCTTCCACCGTCAGCGCAGTGTTCAGCAGCAGCACGCCTTGATCGGCCCAGCTGGCAAGGTCATTGCCGGCGGGCACGGCGGTGCCCGGAAACTCCTGGGCGATCTCATTGAAGATGTTGCGCAGGCTGGGCGGACGTTTGCAGTCGTCCGGCACCGAGAAGGCCAGGCCCTGCGCCTGGCCGGGGCCATGGTAGGGATCCTGGCCCAGGATCACCACGCGCACGTCGGAGGGCGCCAGGCCCTGCAAGGCGCGGAAAGGCGTCGCGGGATAGACGGTCGCGCCTTCGCTCAGGCGTTTTTCGACATGGGCGGTCACGGCGGCCAGGGCGTCGGCCACCGGCTTGGCAGTGAAAGCCTCCTGCCAGGGGGCGGGCAGTTGCGCCGTCTGGGCGGCGAGGGCGTGGGGTGTCAGTCGGTTATCGGTCGGCATGGGCGGGATTTTGGCATAGGGCGGGCGGCAGGCCGGAGGCGCGCCGCCCGCTCCCGGATCACACCGGCCAGCCGTCCTGGCGATAGGCGGAATCCCAGAACATCCATTCCAGCTGCGCGGCGCGCGTGTAGGCCGCGTGCATCTGTTCGAGCGTGTCGGGCGATGCCTTTTCGGCGACGCGGTCGACCGCCGTGATGACCTTGCGCACGAGCGTGTGGAAGTCCTCGCACGCGTAGGCCTCGATCCAGGCAGCATAGGGGTTGGGTTGTGCCGCCCGCGCATGGATCTCGCGGCCGATTTCCGCGTAGATCCAGAAGCACGGCAGCAGGGCGGCCAATGCGACCGGGTAGGGGGCGCTCCAGGCAGTGGCGATCAGGAAACTGGTGTAGTGGTGGCAGGCGGGCGTGAGCGGGGTGGCTTCGAAAGTCGCGGCATCGACGCCGAACTGCTGCAGAAAGCCCGCATGCAGGGTGCGTTCCGCCACGACGGCGCCCTTGGCGGCATCCGCGAATTGCACTACGCCGTCGGCGTCGTCGGCCTTGCCGGCCGCGATGGCCAGCGCGCGCCCGAACGCCACCAGGTAGTGCGCGTCCTGGATCATGTAGTGCTTGAACGCGTTCTCGTCGAGCTGGCCGCTGGCCAATTCCCGGTTGAACGGCATGTCGCGCGTTTTCTCGTACAGGGCGGCATTGCGCGCCCAGGCGTCGGAGCTGAAAGACATGGGGTTCCTCTAGGCAGACTGCCGGCGCGCGGCCGCGCGCCGGTCCACAAAGAGGGCTAGGGTATCAAAGACCGCGCGAGTAAAGGCACCGCGTCTGGCATTACTGCATGTACCAGCCGTGGCTGACCACGAAGGACTGGCCGGTAAAGGCGGCGCTGGGGAAGGTGGACAGGAACAGGGCGGTCTGCGCCACGTCCTCGACCGTCGTGAACACGCCGTCGACCGTGTCGCCCAGCATCACCTTCTTGACCACTTCCTCTTCGCTGATACCCAGTTCCTTGGCCTGTTCGGGGATCTGCTTTTCCACCAGCGGCGTGCGTACGAAACCCGGGCAGATGACATGCGAGCGCACGTTGTGCGCCGCGCCTTCCTTGGCCAGCACGCGTGCCAGGCCAAGCAGGGCGTGCTTGGCGGCTACGTAGGCGGACTTCAGCGGCGAGGCTTCATGAGAATGGACCGAGCCCATGTAGATGACCACGCCGCCGCGGTCGTCCTTGTACATATGCTTGAGCGCCGCCTTGGTGGTCAGGAAGGCGCCGTCCACGTGGATCGCCTGCATTTTCTTCCAGTCCGAGTAGGAGAAGTTCTCGATCGGATTGACGATCTGGATGCCCGCGTTGGAGATCAGGATGTCGATACTGCCGTAGGCGGCGGCGACGCGGTCGATGCCCTGGTTCACGGCTTCTTCGCTGGTGACGTCCATGGCGACGCCCATGGCCTTGCCGCCGGCTTGTTCGATTTCGCGAGCGACGGCGTCGGCGCCCGCCTGGTTCAGGTCCGCGATGGCCACGGCTGCGCCGGCGCGCGCCAGCGTGAGGGCGATTTCCTTGCCGATGCCGCTGGCCGCGCCGGTGACGACGGCGACTTTTCCATTCAGGTTGTGCATGCTGGAACCTCCGGTTGGATTGCCGGTGGGCCGGGCCGCGCCCTGTCGCCCACGGATGCGGGGAGCATGGACTGATGGTAGCGCCGCAGGATGAGAGCTGGCTGAACGCGCCGCGCGGATGTCAGGTCTTGCGCTTGCGGTGATGTCGGACGTAGTCCTGCAGGGCGTCGCGCAGCACGACGGCCTGGTTGTGTTCCGTGTTGCGGGCGCCGTAAAGCAGGGTCAGCGGGCGGTCGCCGGCCGCGTCCAGCAGGGCGGCCATGCGGGCTTGTTGCTCGGGTGCGGCGAGTTCGGCCTGGTAGCGCGCGCGGAATTCATCCCAGCGCTCTTCGATGTGGCTGAACCATTTGCACAATTCCTGGGTGGGCGCAATATCGCGGGCCCATTCGTCCAGGTGCAGGTCGGCCCGCCGCAGCCCGCGCGGCCACATGCGGTCCACCAGCGCCCGGTAGCTGCCGTCCGGGCCGATGCCTTCATAGACGCGTTGCACGGAAATGGCGGACGGTTTCATGGCGCTTCCCGGAATCGTGGCGGATCCCGCTACTTTAGCGCCCGCCGCCCGCCTTCAGGCCGCGCCGCTTGCGTTCAAGGATTTTCCGCTGCGTTGGCGCGCGTCCCGCAGGCGCGCAGTAACAGGAAACCGACGACGGCGGACGCCAGCGAGCCCGTCAGGACGCCGATCTTGGTGGCGTCGATGGCGGCCGGCTCCGTGAACGCCAGCGCGCCGATGAATAGACTCATCGTGAAGCCTATGCCGCATAGCAGCGACACACCATACAACTGCGCGAAGCTGGCGTGGCGCGGCAGGGCGGCCATGCCGCTCTTGATGGCCAGCCAGGCAAAGCCGAACACACCCAGCTGTTTGCCCAGGAACAGGCCCAGCGCCACGCCCATCGGCACGGGTTGCGCCAGGCTGCCCAGCCCCATGCCGGCGAACGATACGCCGGCATTGGCGAAGCCGAACACCGGGACGATCAGCAAGGCCACGGGCTTGTGCAGCACGTGTTCCAGTTCATGCAGGGGCGAATGCGCGCCCGGATGCCCCTGGTTTTGCGGACGCAGTGGAATGGTCAGCGCCAACGCCACGCCAGCCAGCGTGGCGTGCACGCCCGACTTCAGGACGAAATACCACAGCACGGCGCCGATCAGCAGGTAGGGCGTCAGCCGCAGCACGCCAGCGCGGTTCAGGCAGACCAGGCAGGCCAGCAAGGCGCCCGCCATGCTCAGCGCGAACACGTTGAGCTCGGCGGTGTAGAACAAGGCAATGATGACGATGGCGCCCAGATCGTCCAGGATGGCCAGCGCGGTCAGGAAGATCTTCAGGGAAGTCGGTACCCGGCTGCCCAGCAGGGCCAGGATGCCCAGCGCGAAGGCGATGTCGGTGGCGGCCGGAATCGCCCAGCCGCGCAGCGTGTCGGGGCTGCCGAAGTTGATCAGCACGTAGATCAGCGCCGGCAGCAGCATGCCGCCCAGGGCGGCGATGCCGGGCAGGACGATCCGGGCAGCGCCGCGCAACTGGCCGTCCAGCACTTCGCGCTTGATTTCCAGGCCGACCAGCAGGAAGAACACGGCCATCAGGCCGTCATTGATCCAGTGCAGCACGGTTTCCTTGAGCACCACCGGACCCGCCTGGAAACCCAGTTTGGTTTCCAGCACGCTGAAATACGCGGGCGCCGCCGGACTATTGGCGACCACCAGCGCGATCAGCGCGGCCAGCATCAGGACATAACCGCCCAACGCTTCGGAACGCAGGAACGATTGCAGGAAGGAAGGCGGCTTGTGGGCAGGTACTCCCTGTAAGTTCATGCAGTACCGCCCGTGTTTACGTTTTGATAAGATGCGCGTTTCATTCCTGAATTTTACCTGAATTCATAGTCCGGAATTCTTCTACTTCGTCGAACGTCTTTCATTTTGTAGAAAAAGCAGGCTATCAGCGTCAAATTCAGGCGTTGCTCCCCCGGCGACAAACTCCTTCCCCGAATCCCGACCAGTCTGTGGCTAGCAACGCCGCCTGGCGACTCTTGCTAGCTAAATGCCATTACCCCCTCTTACGGTATTGACCTACACGCCCGGGAAGCCCGGCGCCGCGAGCCGCCTGGTGGATGTCGGCGATACGCTGGCCGCGCCGGCGGCTCCCTGCCCGCACGGCGTATACCAGACGCGGCAATTGACTCCCAGCGCGCGCCTGCTGGGTTGGGCCCGCGAGGGGGCGCGTTTCGAGTTGTCCCGCACGGGCGCGGCCCGCGTCTGGGCCGAAGGCCGGCTCCAGGCTTCCGAGTGTCCGCGCGATTGCGCCAGCGCGGGCGCGGCCGCGCTGGACCGCGAAGACATCGCCTATCTCGAAGCCTACCTGCTGTCGCAGGGCCGAAGCTGGAACGACACCGATACCACCCAAGGCGGCCGCCCCTGATCATGCCGACCCCCATTGAAATGCCTGAGCGCCGGTCCGCCAAGCCCGCGCGCCTGCGCATCCTGCATACCGAAGCCGCCACCTCCTTCGGTGGCCAGGAATTCTGCATCTACAAAGAGATGATCGCCATGCGCGAGCGCGGCCATCATCTGGAGGCAGTCTGCCAGCCCGACGCGGAATTGGGCAAGCGCCTGCGCGAGGCGGGCTTCACGGTGCACCTGGTTTCCATGGACGGCCCGCTCAACTTCGTCCGTTGCGTCGCTTTGCTGCGCCGCCTGCTGCGCAGCCGGCGGTTCGACGTGGTCAATACGCACAGCCGCCGCGACACGGTCCTGGGCGCGATCGCTGCCCGCCTGGCCGGCACGCCGCTTATCGTGCGCACGCGCCATTTGGCCAAGCCCATCAATTCCCTCTATGCCTATACCTGGTTGGCGCATCGCGTCATCGCCGTCAGCCGCTACGTGCGCGGCCAGTTGCTGGACGGCGGCGCGCGGGCGGAAGCCATCGCCACCATCCATTCGCCGGTGGTGCTGCCTCAGGTGAGCAGCGGCGTCTGCGTCAGGCGTGAGCTCGGCTTGCCGGACGATGCGCTGGTGATCGGTTGCGTGGCCGTCATGCGGGCGGACAAGGGCCATCGCGACCTGATCGACGCCTTCCACCGAATTGCCGCCACCTTCCCGAACGCTCACCTGGTGTTGGTGGGCGAAGGCCAGCCATTGGCCGGGCAGTTGCAGGCGCAGGCGCAAGCGCTGGGCCTGGCGCCGCGCGTGCATTTCACCGGCCGACGCGACGACATCGGCAATGTCTTGATGGCCTTCGATGTGTTTGCGCTGCCCACACTGCGCGAAGCCTTGGGCACCGTCTTCATAGAGGCCGCGGCCATGGGGCTGCCGGTTGTCGGCACGAATGTGGGCGGGGTGCCTGAAACCATGCAGGCCGGCGTGACCGGCTTGCTTGTGCCGCCCGCGGATCCCGAGGCGTTGGCGGGGGCCCTGGAAGGCCTGCTGGCCGATCCGGCGCTGCGCCGCCGCATGGGCGAAGCGGGCCGTGAATTGATCCGCGGCCAGGGCCAGTTTTCCGCCGAGCGGACGGCGGCCCTGGTGGAGCAGGCCTATACCGGGTGGCTGGCCGAATTGCGGGACGGTGCCCGCGCGGCCTGATGCACGCGGTTTGATCAGTGCCAGAGCAGGGCGTTCATGGCTTCGACCAGCCGGTCGCGGTAGCGCGGCAACAGGGCCTGGACGCGCGTCTGGCGTTCGTGCCATTCGGCGGATTCCGTGCCGGCCGCGATGCGCGGCTGCGCCCAGATCGGATCGGGAAAGTGGCGGTCGCCGCGCCAGCGCGGGATCACATGCCAATGCAGATGCGGCACCATGTTGCCCAGGGAGGCCAGGTTGATCTTGTCGGGCCCCAGCACCGATTGCTGCGTTTCCTCCACCACATACACGGCGCGCATCAGCAGATCGCGGCCATGGGTGGACAGGCTGGTCATTTCGGCCAGGTGGCCGTTCCAGACGACCCGCGTGAAGCCGGGATAGTCGGCGTCATCCACTTCGATGATGCGCAGGTGCGGTCCGCGCCACAGCACCGTGCCGCCGTCTTCCTGGCACAGCGGACAGTTGGGGTCGCGCGCGCTCACGGCATCACCTTGCGGTACTGGATGAAGCCGGAACGGTCGGCGATGCGGTCGTAGAGCTGGATGGCGGTGGCGTTGGTTTCGTGGGTCAGCCAGTACACGCGCGAGCAATTGGCCGCCGCCGCCTGCGCATACACATGTTCAATCAGCTTGCGGCCCGCGCCGGTGCCACGCACGTCCGGATCCACGTATAGGTCTTGCAGATAGCAGTAGTCGCCCGCGGTCCAGGTGGAGCGGTGGAAAATCCAGTGCACCATGCCGATGGCCCGGCCGCTTTCGTAGGCCAGCGCCGCGTGCATGGGTTCGGCGGGGTCCAGGAAACGCGCCCAGGTATTGCGCGTCACCGCGTCGTCGATGTTGACGCGGTAGAAGTCCTGGTAGCCTTTCCATAGCGGCAACCAGGCTTCGAAGTCGGCTGCGACGATGGGTCGGATTTCTGCTGTACTCATGGCTTGCGGCCTCCAGGCGGGATTCAGAGTTGGTCTTCCATGGCTTCGACGATGTGTCGCAGCACTTGCAATCGAGCGTAGCGCTTGTCATTGGCCGACACCAGATGCCACGGCGCGTGGGCGACGTCCGTGCGGGCCAGCATCTCGTTGGCGGCGGCCGCGTAGTCCTTCCATTTGTCGCGGTTGCGCCAGTCGTCGGCGGTGATCTTGAAATTCTTGAAGGGCGAACTCTCGCGTTCCTTGAAGCGTTCAAGCTGCACGTCGGGCGTGACCGCCAGCCAGAATTTCAGCACCATCGCGCCGCTCGCGGCGAGCTGTCCCTCGAAGTCGTTGATTTCGGCATAGGCGCGGCGCCAATTGGCCGGCGCGGTCAGCTTCTCGACCCGTTCGACCAGCACCCGGCCATACCAGGAACGGTCGAAGATCGCGATACGGCCGTGGCGCGGCACATGGCGCCAGAAGCGCCACAGGTAGGGGCGCGCCAGTTCCTCGCTGTTGGGTGCCGACACGGGTGTGATGTCGAACTGCCGGGCGTCCAGCGCATGCGTCACGCGGCGGATCGCGCCGCCTTTGCCGGCCGCGTCCTGGCCTTCGAACACCAGTACCAGCGAACGGTCCTGGAACTTCTTGGACCGCGCCGCTCGCGCCAGCCGGCCTTGCAGCAGGCCCAGTTCGGATTCGTAATCGTCTTTGTCGACCTTGGCGTCGTAGTCCAGTGCGCCCAGACGGTCGACGATGCGCGTGGACCGGGCATGCGCCACGAAGGCGGAGGGGATGCGTGGCACCCCGCGCTGGCGCATGGCGGCCAGCACCGCTTCGGCGGTGCGCGCGGCGCGCATGTCTTCGTCGGCGCTGGGTATTACGACCCAGGGGGCATGGCCGCTGTCCGTGAGGTTCAAGACTACTTGGCCGGCGTTGCAGATACGGTCGTATTTCTTATAGACCTTCAAGTCGATGGGGCTGACCTGCCAGGAAGTTTCAGGGCTGGCCAGCAGGCGCTCGGCTCGGGCCTTCTGGGCCTGGGCCGACAAATGGAACCAGAGCTTGACGATCTGCACACCCTCGGAGGCCAGCATGGCCTCGAAGTGGCGGATCGCCGCGGCCTGTGCCTCGATGCTGTTCTGGTCGGGGCGCTTGCGCGTGGCTTCGAGCACCAGCGGCGCGTACCAGGATCCGAAGACGATGCCCGTGCTGCCCTTGGGCGGCAGGTCGTTCCAGTAGCGCCAGAAGGGCGGACGCTCCAGCTCTGCGCCCTCGCGCGGCCCGTAGGCGAGCGTCTTGATGTGGCGCGGGTCCATCCATTCGTTGAGCAGGTTGACGGTGGCGCCCTTGCCGGCGCCGTCTATGCCCGCGATGACGACCAGCAGCGTCTTGTCTGCCTTCTGCAGGCGTTGGTACTGCGCATTCAGCAGGGCGACGCGCAGCTTTGCTTCCAGCGGTTTGAATTCTTCCTTGGACAGGCTGGGGTCGGCTTCGGCTTCTGCAAACATGGGAGATCCGTCTGATCGGCAATTTTGCGATCGGACGATCTTGCTGGATAAGCCCCGGGGGCGCAAGCCCGGATCGCGCCGTCCCGGCGGCCGTGGTCAGAGCGCGTCGACCGGTATCTTCAGATAGCGCACGCCGTTGTCTTCGGCTGGCGGGAAGTGGCCAGCGCGGATGTTGACCTGGATGGCGGGCAGGATGAGGGTGGGCATGGAGAGCGTGGCGTCGCGCCGCGTGCGCATGGCGACGAAATCGTCTTCGCCGATGCCGTCGCGCACATGGATGTTGGCGCGGCGTTGTTCGGCCACCGTGGTCTGCCACGAGGCGTCGCGGCCGGCGGGCGGGTAGTCGTGGCACATGTACAGCTTCGTGTCGGCGGGCAGGCCCAGCAGGCGCTGGATCGAACGGTACAGCTGATGGGCGTCGCCGCCGGGGAAGTCGCAGCGCGCGGTGCCCACGTCCGGCATGAACAGGGTGTCGCCGACGAACACGGAGTCGCCGATCAGGTAGGCCATGTCAGCCGGCGTGTGTCCGGGCACATGGATGGCCTGCGCCGTCAGCGCGCCAATGCGGAAGGTTTCGCCGTCGGCGAACAGGTGGCCGAACTGCGAGCCGTCCAGCTGGAACTCTGGCTCCAGGTTGAAGATCTTCTTGAACACGCCCTGTACGGCCTGGATGCTCTGGCCGATGGCGATGACCCCGCCGAGCTGCCGCTGCAGGTAGGGCGCCGCGGAAAGGTGATCCGCGTGGGCATGGGTTTCCAGCAGCCATTCGGTCTTGAGGTCATGCTGGCGCACGTAATCGGCTACCCGGTCGGCGCTGGCGGTGCTGCTGCGGCCGGACTTGGGATCGTAATCCAGCACCGAATCGATGATGGCGCAGGCGCCGCCCGGCGCAGGCTCATGCACGACATAGGTGACGGTGGCGGTGACGGGATCGAAGAAGGCCTGGATCTGGGGAGACATGGTCGCTCGCGTTGCAGCGAGTCGCTGCACGATGAAACACTATATATATTTCAATAATATTGTTGAATATTATATTGGTCAATATAATGATCAAACCCCGTTACGCCGATTGATACGCATCAAATGAACGACGCCCTGACCGAGTGCGAAGTCGCCGCCTTGCGCGAATCCGCCTCCCAGGCCTGCGCCTTGCTCAAGGCCCTGGCCAACGAAGACCGCCTCCTGCTGCTGTGCCAGCTGGTCCAGAACGAACGCAATGTCGGTGAACTCGAATCGCTGACCGGCATTCGCCAGCCCACCTTGTCCCAGCAACTGGGCGTGCTACGCGACGAAGGCTTGGTCGCGACCCGGCGCGAAGGCAAGTATGTCTACTACCAGATGGCCAGTTTCGAGGTCAGTCAGGTCATGAAAACGCTATCGAGTTTGTACTGCGGCCGCGCGATGGAGTCACTCAAGTGAATCTGGACTGGTCCGCCTTCACTCCCGGCTCCGCCAGTGCGGGCGGGTTGCTCATCGGCGCCGCGGCCGTGCTCTTGATGGCGGGCGCCGGCCGCATTGCCGGCATCAGCGGCATCCTGGGCGGTCTGCTACGACCCGAACGCGGCGGCATGTGGCGGCTAGCGTTCCTGCTGGGATTGTTCGCCGCGCCCTGGCTGTACCGCCTGGGCAGCGCTTTGCCTCCCATCATGGCGGAGGCCAGCGTGCCGCGCCTGATCGTGGCGGGCCTGCTGGTCGGTATCGGCACGCGCTATGCGTCGGGATGCACCAGCGGCCACGGCGTCTGCGGCGTGTCGCGCGGATCGCGCCGTTCGCTGACGGCCACCGTTCTGTTCATGGCGGCGGGCTTCGCTACGGTCTACCTCGTCCGCCACCTGGGAGGGCTCTGACATGGTTGCACTGATTGCTTTCGTGTCGGGCCTGGTATTCGGCCTGGGCCTCATCATTTCCGGCATGGCCAATCCGGCCAAGGTGCTGGGTTTTCTCGACGTGGCTGGCGCCTGGGACCCGTCGCTGGCGTTTGTGATGGGAGGCGCGGTGCTGGTTACGGCGGTGGGGTTTGCGCTTTTGCGCCGCCGCCGCGCCAGTCTGTCGGGCGAGCCGCTGCGCTGGCCCACGGCCACGCGCGTGGATGTGCGCCTGGCCGTCGGCAGTCTGACATTCGGCGTGGGTTGGGGGCTGGCGGGTTTTTGTCCGGGGCCGGCCCTGGTGGCGGCGTCGGCCGGCGTGCCCGAGGCGCTGATTTTCGTGGCCGCCATGGTGGCGGGCATGGCGATATTTTCCGTGCTGGAAAAATTCAAAAGCCGGTAGACCGGCAAGGAGACAGGCATGCCTACAACAGAGACGCAGCGTGATTTCGATGTAGTGGTGGTAGGCGGCGGATCGGCGGGCATAGGCGTCACCGCCAGCCTGTTGCGCCGGCGTCCGGACCTGCGGATCGGCGTCATCGAACCCAGCGACAAGCACTATTACCAGCCCGCCTGGACGCTGGTGGGCGGGGGCGCCTTCGACGTCGCGAAGACCGTGCGGCCGACGCGCGCCGTCATGCCTCGTCGCGCTACCTGGTTGCAGGCCGCGGCGGCGGGATTCGAGCCGCAAGCCAACCGAGTGCGTCTGGCCGACGGCAGCGCCGTGAGCTATCAGCAATTGATCGTCTGCCCCGGTCTGCGGCTGGCCTGGGACAAGGTAGACGGCCTGGCCGATACGCTGGGCAAGAACGGCGTCAGTTCCAACTACCGCTATGACCTGGCGCCCTACACCTGGGAACTGGTGCGCGGGCTGCGGGGTGGGCAGGCGCTCTTCACGCAGCCGGCCATGCCCATCAAATGCGCGGGCGCGCCGCAGAAGGCGATGTATCTGGCCTGCGACCACTGGAAACGCGCGGGGGTGCTGGACCGCATCGAAGTCGAATTCGACCTGGCCGGCGCGGCACTGTTCGGCGTGCCGACCTTCGTGCCGCCGCTGATGCGTTACGTGGAAAGCTATGGCATCGCGTTGGCGTTCAATTCGGCGCTGGTGGCGGTGGACGGCGCCGCGCGCAAAGCCTGGTTCGACGTCAAGGACGCCGAGGGCACGGTGATGCGCGTGGAAAAGTCCTTCGACATGCTGCACGCTGTGCCGCCCCAGGTACCGCACGACTTCCTGAAGAACAGTCCGCTGGCGGACGCAGCCGGCTGGTGCGAAGTCGATCCGGCCACGCTGCTGCACGTGCGTTACGGCAATGTATTCGGGCTGGGAGACGGCATCTGCACCAGCAATGCCAAGACCGCGGCGGCGGCGCGCAAGCAGATCGTTACGGTGGCGGAAAATCTGCTGGCGCTGCGCGAGGGCCATGGCATGCCGGTGAAGTACGACGGCTACGGTTCCTGCCCATTGACGGTGGAGCGCGGCCGCATCGTGCTGGCCGAATTCGGCTATGGCGGCAAGCTGCTGCCCACCTTTCCGCTGGACCCGACGGTGCCGCGCAAGAGCGCCTGGTTCCTCAAGGCGACCCTGCTGCCGTGGATCTACTGGAACGGCATGCTCAAGGGTCGCGAATGGCTGGCTCGTCCGTTGGGCAACTGAGCGACGGTCATGATCGATACGCTGTTGGCCGCCAGCGCGGCGCTGGGGGCGTGCGTGGGCCTGATCCTCGGGCTCACGGGCGCGGGCGGCGCCATCATGGCGGTGCCCCTGCTGGTCTTCGGCCTGCACCTGCAGGTATCGCAGGCTGCGCCCATTGCCTTGCTGGCGGTCGGACTGTCCGCCGCGCTGGGCGCGGTGCTGGGATTGCGCAAGGGCCAGGTCCGCTACCGGGCAGCGGGGTTCATGGCCTTCACCGGCATACTCGTGTCGCCATTGGGCCTGTGGGCGGCGCGCCGCCTGCCCAACGCGCCGCTGGCCATCATCTTTGCCGGTGTGCTGGGCACGGTGGCGTGGCGCATGTGGACCCAGGGCACCAGGCCCGCGGCAAACGCGCAGTCCGCGCCACGCACTCCACCCTGCCAGATCAATGCCAGCACCGGCCGCTTGCGCTGGACCGCGCCGTGCGCGCGCGCCTTGACGGGCGCGGGCGTGATCGCGGGATTCCTTTCCGGGTTGCTGGGGGTAGGGGGCGGCTTCGTCATCGTGCCGGCGCTGCGGCGCGCGACGGACTTGGCCATGCAGGCCATCGTGGGCACATCGTTGGCGGTGATCGCGCTGGTGTCCGCCAGCGGCGTCGCGGCCGCTGCGGCGGGCGGGCACCTGCAATGGAACATCGCGGCGCCGTTCACGGCGGCGGCAGTGCTGGGCATGCTGGCGGGCCGCGCGGTGGCCGACCGATTTCCGCCCCGGCGCCTGCAGCAGAGTTTTGCGCTGTTCGCCGGCCTGGTGGCGGCCGCCATGCTTGCCAAGGGCGTGCTGGCGCTGATCGCGGCCGTATAAGGCCGCGACGGGCGCCGCCTACTCGTACGTGCGGATGTCGTCGATGACCTTGCCGTCGTTGGGCAGCCCGCCCGCATCCACCCACTCCACGTCGCTGCGCAGCTTGGTCACGTCGCGCACTGAGTCCGCGATGCGCTTGCCGAGATCTTCGCCACGGACCCTGGATTCCACCTTTAGCACCATGCGGTCGGAACCGGTGCTGCCGCTGATCACCAACCGCGCGCGCAGGATTTCCGGGTGGCGCCGCGCCACGTCGGCGACTTGCGAAGGATGCACGAACATACCGCGCACCTTGGTGGTCTGGTCCGCGCGTCCCATCCAGCCTTTGATGCGGGTGTTGGTGCGCCCGCAAGGCGAGATGCCGGGCATGACGGCGGACAGGTCGCCTGTCCCGAAGCGCACCAGCGGGTAGTCGGGATTCAGGGTAGTGACCACGACTTCGCCGACCTCGCCCTCGGGCACGGGCTCGCCGGTGCCGGGTCGCACGATTTCGACGATGATGTCTTCGCCCAGCACCAGGCCTTCACGCGCCGGTGTTTCGAAGGCGACCATGCCCAGGTCGGCGCTGCCGTAGGCCTGGTAGCCGTCGATGCCGCGCGCCGCCAGCCAGTCGCGCAGCGAAGGCGGAAAGGCTTCGCCGGACACCAGGGCGCGACGCAGCGAATCCAGTTTCACGCCCAGCTCGTCGGCCTTTTCCAGGATGATCTTGAGGAAGCTCGGCGTGCCGGTGTAACCGGTGGGAGCCAGGTCCTGGATCGCGCGTACCTGCTGCTCGGTCTGGCCGGTGCCGCCTGGAAACACCGTGCAACCAACGGCGTGCGCCGCGGTTTCCATCATGGAGCCGGCGGGCGTGAAATGGTAGGAAAAGCAGTTGTAGGCCAGTTCACCCGCGCGGAACCCCGCGGCATGCAGGGCGCGGGCAAAGCGCCAGTAATCGGCGCGCGCGCTCTCGGGCTCGTAGATGGGGCCGGGAGATGCAAACACACGCATCGCTTCGCCCCAGCCGATGGCGGAGAAGCCGCCGAAGGCTTTCTGCGGCCCGGCAGGCGCGGCCGCGTCGGCGCGGCTGTGCTGCTGGCGTTCCAGCAATTCATGCTTGCGCAGCACCGGCAGGCTCGCCAGCGCCGCGCGCGACGTGATGGTGGCGGGGTCGATGCCGCGCAACTGCTCGGCGATGGCCGGCGCGCGCGCAATGGCCCGGGCGATCGCGCCGGGCAGGGCGGCCATCAGCTCGCGCTCGCGTTGCTCGGGCGCTCTGGTTTCCAGAACATCGAAAAACTGGGACATGGGATCACACCCTCTCGTATGCGAGGAATCACGCCAGCCAGCGCTTGCGCCGGCGGTAGAACTTGTTGTCGCGGAAACTCTTGCGTTCGCCGCTGGATATGCCCAGGTAGAACTCCTTCACGTCCTCGTTCTGGGCCAGGTCGGCCGCCGCCCCGTCCATCATTACGCGGCCGTTTTCGAGGATGTAGCCGTAGTCGGCGTAGCGCAGCGCAATGTTGGTGTTCTGCTCCGCGAGCAGGAAGCTGACGCGTTCGCGCTGGTTCAGGTCGCGCACGATCTCGAAGATCTCTTCAACGATCTGCGGCGCCAGACCCATGGAAGGTTCGTCCAGCAGGATCATGTTGGGATTGGCCATCAGTGCGCGGCCGATGGCCGTCATCTGCTGTTCGCCGCCCGAGGTGTAGCCGGACTGGCTGGTGCGGCGCTGCTTCAGGCGCGGGAAATACTGGTAGACGCGGTCCAGCGCTGCCGCGGTGTCGCTGCGGCTCATGCTGCGCGTGTAGGCACCCGTCAGCAAATTCTCTTCGATGGTCAGGTGGGCAAAGCAATGCCGGCCCTCCATCACCTGTACCACGCCGCGCTTGACCAGTTCCGCCGGCGACAGCTTTTCGATGCGCTGGTCGCGGTACTGGATATGGCCCTTGGTGACGTCGCCGCGCTCGCCCTTGAGCAGGTTCGAGATGGCGCGCAAGGTGGTGGTCTTGCCTGCGCCGTTGGCGCCCAGCAAGGCCACGATCTTGCCTTCCGGCACTTGAAGGGAAACGCCCTTGAGCACCAGGATCACGTGGTTGTAGATCACCTCGATGCCGTTCACGTCGAGCAGCACCTTGGGGGTGTCTGTCGCAGCAGCAATATTGGCGTCGTTCATAAAGGTTCCTGCGGTGTGGCGACTGCCAGTCCCAAGGGACGGCAGCCGGTTCGTATCAACATCCTTTGCATCAGCGGTACCCGCGCCGCATGCCGCGGGCGCGGCTCAAGCGGGGCCGCCGCGGAGCCGGCTTTGCCGGTCCGCGTGCGGCGCCCCTTGGACGGAGGCACCGCAGGTGCTTCGGGGGGACTACTCACACTTGCGGGGCGTGATGTTCTTTTCCTTGGCGTACTTCGCTGCGCCTTCCTGCACCATCGGGTCCAGGATGGTCTTGTCCGACTGATACCAGTCGGAGACCACCTTGAACTTCGCGCCGTCCCACTGCACGATGCGGGCCCAGTCGTCGCCCTTGTGGTTGCTGCACGAGGTCTTGACCGGACGCATGATCTGGCCGAAGCCCAGCTTGTCCAGTTTTTCTTGCGTCAGGTTCAGGTTCTCGAAGCCCCAGCGCACCTGCTCGGGCGTCAGGGCCTTGCCCTTGCCGAACTTTTCCTGCGCGGTGCGAATCGCTTCCACCTGCAGCATCGAAATCATCATGCCGCGGGTATGGGCGATGGTGCCCAGCGTGGTCTTGCCGGTCTTGTCCGAACCCTGGCCCTTGTCGTAGACGAACTTCTTCAGGTCGTCGTAGACCTTGTCGTGTTCGGCGCCGCTATTGTGGATGGTGATGGCGTTGTAGCCCTTGGCGACATCGCCCAGGTCCTTCACGTCGCCTTCGGACCCGGCCCACCAGATGGCGTACATCTTGTCCCGCGGATAGCCGCTGGCCTGGGCTTCGCGGATGGCGGTCGGCGTCATGATGCCGGCGCTCCACAGCAGCACGTAATTAGGACGGGCCTGGCGGATCTGCAGCCAGGTGGACTTCTGTTCCACGCCGGGGGCGGTCACCGGATAGAGCACCAGCTCGAAGCCTTCCTTGGCCGCGCGCTTCTGCAGCAGGGGGATGGGCTCCTTGCCATATGGCGAGTCGTGGTAGACCAGGGCGATCTTCTTGCCCTTGAGCTTGTCCATGCCGCCTTCTTTCTTGGCGATGTCCTGGATCATCACGTCGGCCGCGGTCCAGTAGGTGCCAAGCAGCGGGAAGTTCCATTCGAACACGCTGCCGTCGACCGACTGCGACAAGCCATAGCCCATTGTCTCGACCGGAACCTTGTCGACCATGGCCTTGTCGCTGACGGCGAAGGTGATGCCGGTGGACTGGGTGTCGAAGCCCGACGCGCCGGTGCCCTTGCCCTTCAAGCGTTCGTAGCATTCAACGCCGCGGTCGGTGGCATAGGCGGTTTCGCATTCCTCATACGTGATCTTGACGCCGTTGACGCCGCCATCGCGTTCGTTGACCAGCTTCAGGTAGTCCAGCTTGCCGTCGGCCCAGGGAATGCCCAGGGGCGCGAAGGACCCGGTGCGATACACCAGCAACGGAACGAACTGCTCTTCCGCCGCCATTGCCGGCGTGGCCACGGCGCCTGCGGCGCCGGCTGCGGCCATCAAAGCTGCCGCCAACTTCAGGTTAAGACGCTTCATCTCCATTTACCTCCTGCGTGGTGTTTGGGTCAGTAAACCCTGGGACACCGGGATTGGCCCGGTCTTGAGCCGGGTATTCAGGATGCCGGTTGCAGCGCTCATGCCGCTACTGCCGACGGTGATCAAAACTTAGGCCACTCCATCCGGGCCGCGGCGGATCCGGCTTTGCCGGTCCCCAGCGGCGCCCCCTTGAGGGGGAAGCGCCGAAGGCGCTTCGGGGGTGGGTCTTATCCTTAATGTGGGAAGGGCCAGATGCGCAGCTTCTCCTTGCCGATGCTCCACAGCCTTGCCAGCCCGTGCGGTTCGGCGATCAGGAAGAACACGATCAGCGCGCCGAACACCATGTGTTCGATGTGCGCCGCCGTGTCCACCGACAGCGGAATGCCCAGCGCATGCGGGATGTTGGACAGGGCCACCGGCACCAGCACGATGAAGGCCGCGCCGAAGAAGCTGCCGATGATCGAACCCAGCCCGCCGATGATGACCATGAACAGCAGCTGGAACGAACGCGTCAGGTCGAACGCCAGCGGCTCCCAGGAACCCAGGTGGATGTAGCCCCACAAGGCCCCGGCCACGCCGACGATGAACGAGCTGACCGCGAAGGCCGTGAGCTTGGCGTACATGGGGCGGATGCCGATGACGGATGCGGCCACGTCCATGTCGCGGATCGCCATCCACTGGCGGCCGATGGCGCCGCGCACCAGGTTCTTGGCCAGCAGGCTGAAGATGACGACCAGGATCAGCACGAACAAGTACTTCTCCAGCGCGCTCTGCACCGGCAGGCCGAAGGCCGTCAGCGGCGGCACCGAGACGTTCCCCGATGACGAGTAGTTCGTGAAGAAAGGGATGCGCAGGAATGCCCAGTCCACGAAGAACTGTGCGGCCAGCGTCGCCACCGCCAGGTACAGGCCGCGGATGCGCAGGCTGGGTATGCCGAAGATCACGCCCACGATGGTGGCGAAGAAGCCGCCCAGCAGGATCTGGATAATCAGCGGCATGCCGGGAAAGCGCACGCCGAAGTTCCAGGCGGCATAGGCGCCCACCGCCATGAAGGCGCCCGTGCCCAGCGAGATCTGGCCGCAATAGCCCACCAGGATGTTCAGGCCCACGGCGGCCAGCGCCAGGATCAGGAACGGGATCAGGATGGCGCGCAGCAGGTAGTCGCTCGCCATGGCCGGGATGGCGACAAATGCCACCGCCAGCAGCAGCCAGATGAAGATGCGGTCCTGGCGGATCGGGAAGATCTGCTGGTCAGCGCGATAGCTGGTCTTGAATTGGCCGTTTTCGCGATAGAACATGTTTTTATCCTAGAGGGCCTGTGGGCTCAGACACGGTCGATGATCTTCTCGCCGAACAGCCCTTGCGGACGGAACAGCAGGAACACCAGCGCCAGCACATAGGCGAACCAGATTTCGATACCGCCGCCCACCAGCGACCCCAGATACACCTCGGACAGCTTTTCCCCCACGCCGATGATCAGGCCGCCCAGGATGGCGCCCGGCACCGAGGTCAGGCCGCCCAGGATCACCACCGGCAGCGCCCGCAGCGCAGCGGTGGACAGGGTGAACTGCACGCCGAATTTCGAGCCCCAGATGATCCCGGCCACCAGCGCCACCAGCCCGGCCACGCTCCAGACGATCACCCAGATGCGGTTCAGCGGAATGCCGATGGACTGCGCGGCCTGGTGATCGTCGGCCACCGCGCGCAGGGCGCGGCCGGTCGAGGTGTACTGGAAGAACAGGGCCAGCGCGGCCACCAGCAGGGCGGCGATCACCGCCGCCGTGAGGTCTTCCAGGTTGATCAACAGCCCGCCCTCGAAGACCGAGTCCAGGATCATCAGCGGATCCTTGGGCATGCCCACGTTGATGGAGTACACCGAGCTGCCGAACGTGATCTGGCCCAGGCCGTCCAGGAAGTAGCTGATGCCCAGCGTGGCCATCAGCAGGGTGGTGGCTTCCTGGTTGACCAGGTGGCGCAGCACGAAGCGTTCGATGGCGACTGCCAGCAGGAACATCACGATGGCGCTGACGATGAAGGCCAGCACGTTGGCCAGGATCATGTTGTCAAAGCCAAACCAGCGCGGCAGCCACTCGGAGAAGCGGGCCATGGACAGCGCGGCGACCAGCACCATCGCGCCCTGCGCAAAGTTGAAGACGCCGGATGCCTTGAAGATCAGCACAAAGCCCAGGCCGATCAGCGCATACAGCATGCCGCTCATCAGGCCGCCGAGTAAGGTCTCTAGAAAAAATCCCATGTCCGCTTCCTAGTTCAGCGTTGCCGGCTTGCTTTCTCCCTCCCCCATGGGGGGAGGGTTAGGGGAGGGAGCTCCCTCCCGCGCAGGCGCGTCCTTGGCGACGGCGGCTTCGCCGCCGACGCCGAGGTAAGCGCGGATGACGTCTTCGTTTGCACGGACCTCGTCCGGCTTGCCATCGCCGATCTTCTTGCCGTAGTCCAGCACCACCACGCGGTCCGAGATGTCCATGACCACGCCCATGTCGTGCTCGATCAGCACGATGGTGGTTCCGAACTCGTCGTTCACATCCAGGATGAAGCGGCTCATGTCCTGCTTCTCTTCAATGTTCATGCCGGCCATGGGCTCGTCCAGCAGCAACAGGCGCGGTTCCATCGCCAGCGCGCGGCCGAGGTCCACGCGCTTTTGCAGGCCGTAGGGCAGGCGGCCCACAGGTGTCTTGCGGTAGGCCTGGATTTCCAGGAAGTCGACGATGTTCTCGACGAACTCGCGGTGCTTGATTTCTTCGCGCTCGGCCGGGCCCAGGCGGAAGGCTTGGGCCAGCAACCCGCACTTCATGCGCAGGTTGCGGCCGGTCATGATGTTGTCCAGCACGCTCATGCCCTTGAACAGCGCCAGGTTCTGGAACGTGCGCGCGATGCCCATTTCGGCGGCGCGGCGCGGGTTCATGCGCGAGAAGCGCTCGCCGCGGAATTCGATGCCGCCTTGCTGCGGGGTGTAGACGCCGTTGATGACGTTGAGCATCGAGCTTTTGCCGGCGCCGTTGGGGCCGATGATCGCGCGGATCTCGTGCTCGCGCACATTGAAGGAAATGTCCGTCAGCGCTTTCACGCCGCCAAAGGACAAGGAGATGTTCTGCATGTCCAGCATAACGTCGCCGATGCGCTGGTCGCGGTCGTTGTTGCTCATGATCTCTACGCGGCTCGGGCGGTTATGGCGGGAAAGGTCTTGACCGGGCGGATCTTTAGGTCCGCCGAGATCTTGCCGGATCGTCCGTCTTCGAATTTCACCTCGGTCTCGATGAACTGCGACTGCTTGCCGCTGAAGAGCGCGTCGATCAGCACGCCATACTTCTGGGCGATGAAGGCGCGGCGGACCTTGCGCGTGCGGGTCAATTCGTCGTCATCCGGATCCAGTTCCTTATGCAGGATGAGGAAGCGGCTGATCTGCGACGCGGCCAGCTTGGGATCGGTGGCCAGATCGGCGTTGACCTGCTCCACGCAGTCGGCGATCAGTTGGTAGACCTCGTCCTTGGATGCCAGGTCCGTGTAGCCGGCATAGGGCATGCCACGGCGCTCGGCCCAGTTGCCCACGGCTTCGAGATCGATATTGATGAAGGCGCAGACATCCTCGCGGTTCGCGCCGAACGCGACCGCTTCCTTGATGTGCTGGAAGAACTTGAGCTTGTTCTCGATGTACTTCGGCGCGAACAGGCTGCCGTTGGCGAGCTTGCCGACGTCCTTGGCGCGGTCGATGATCTTCAGTTGGCCGTCGGTGTCGAGATATCCCGCGTCGCCCGTGTGGAACCAGCCGTCAGCGCTGCGCGCCTCGGCGGTCGCCTCGGGGTTGCGGTAGTACTCCTTGAACAGGCCAGGGCTCTTGACCAGGATCTCGCCGTTGTCGGCCACGCGGATCTCCACGCCGTCCACGGGCGGGCCCACGGTGTCGTCGCGCACCTGACCGTCGGGCTGCACGCAGACGAACACCGAGGTTTCGGTCGAGCCGTAGAGCTGCTTGAGGTTGATGCCGATGGACCGGTAGAACACGAACAGGTCGGGGCCGATGGCCTCGCCCGCGGTGTAGGCCACGCGCACGCGGCTCATGCCCAAGGCATTGCGCAGCGGGCCATAGATCATCACGTTGCCCAGCGCGTAGCGCAGGCGGTCCCAGGCGCCGACCTGCTCGCCGTCCAGAATCCGGGCGCCGACGCGGCGCGCAAGTTTCATGCAGGCCGCGAACAGCTTGCGCTTGATCAGTCCCGCGTCTTCCATGCGGATCATGACGTGCGTCAGCAGGCCTTCGAGCACGCGCGGCGGCGCAAAGTAATAGGTGGGTCCGATGTCGCGCATGTCGATCGACACGGTGTCGGGCGATTCGGGATGGTTCACGGTGAAGCCGGTCACCAGCAGCTGCGTGTACGAGAACATGTTCTGGCCGATCCAGGCGGGCGGCAGGTAGGCCAGCACGTCTTCCTGGTCGGTCAGCTTTTCCATCTCGGAAACGGCGCGCGCGCGGTCGATCAGCGCATGGTGCGTGAGCACCACGCCCTTGGGCTTGCCCGTGGTGCCCGACGTATAGAACATGGCAGCCGGGTCTTGCGGCTGCACGGCGGCGACGGCCTGGTCGAAGAAGCCCGGATGCTGCTTGGCGTATTCGCGGCCCAGTTCTTCCAGTTGGTCGTACGAACGCAGCATGGGGTCGGAGTAATGGCGCAGGCCGCGCGGATCGTCGTACACCACATGTTTGAGCGCCGGACATTGCTCATGGACCTCGAGCATCTTGTCGACCTGTTCCTGGTCTTCGACGATGGCTACGCTGATCTCGGCGTCTTGCAGCACATAGACCATTTCCTGGGCGACGGCGTCCTGGTAGAGCGGAACGGGTATCGCGCCCAGCGATTGCGCGGCCATCATGGCCATGTACAGACGCGGGCGGTTCTCGCCGACCACCGCTACGTGCATGCCGGGCTTGATGCCCAATGCGGCCAGGCCATGAGCGACGTGCCGGACATGTTCCGCCACTTCGGACCACGTAAGGGTTTGCCAGATCCCCAGATCTTTTTCGCGCATGGCGGGCCGCGACCCGCGAACGCTGGCATGCGTGAACAGCAGCGCCGGAAAGGTGTCCGGCGCCGCCGGCATCCGTGCGGATGCGGGCGGTGTATGTGCCACGATGTCTCCTCCGGTTTGGGCGCATCGGGCCAGGAGTCCGCATGGGCGGCAGTGGCGATGGAGCGCTTGACCAGTTGGTTTTAGATTTACGGCAGGAGTTAAGGTATAAGGTTGGGTTGCTACCAACTGTCACCATCGCGACATTCAAGGAACTTTTAGGGTATTCCCGATGCAGCTATCCGACTCCCTGCAACTCGCCGCGGCCTGGTTTCGCGTGCTCAGCCGCGATCAGCAAGAGCGCGTCGAGCGGGACCTTTCCGTGCAGCAGGTCGTTGCCGGGTCGATCATAGAGCGCAAAGGTGAACTCGCACAGGCTTGGATTGGTGTTCTGGCGGGACTGGTCAAGGTTTCGGTGGGCAACGCCGAGGGCAAGGTGGCGTCGCTGACCGGCGTGCCGGCGGGCGGCTGGATAGGCGAGGGCTCACTGCTAAAGCGCGAGATCCGCAAGTACGACATCGTTGCACTGCGGGATTCGGTGGTGGCGCGCCTGCCGGCCCCCACGTTCGACTGGCTGCTGGACACCAGCATCCCGTTCAACCGTTATCTGCTGCATCAATTGAACGAGCGCGTGGCGCAATTCATCGGCAAGGCGGAGTACGACCGCCTGCTGGATCCCGACGCGCGCGTGGCCCGTTGCCTGGCCGAACTCTTCAACCCTTTGCTGTATCCCGGAATGGGCATGCGCCTGACGATTACGCAGGAAGAGGTAGGCTATCTGGCCCGGGTGTCGCGCCAGCGCGCGAACCAGGCACTGCGCAAGCTGGAAGAGGCCGGCCTGCTCAATGTGGAGTACGGCGCGGTCCGGGTGCTGGATCTGGACGGTCTGAAACAATACGGGTCGGACCGCGCCGCGGCCGAAGGGGAGCCGGCGTAGACGCCGGCGGTTGCGTCGAAAAAAACGCTTGACGATAAATAGCGCACTATTTAATATTGCGCAATGAAACCCAGATCCAAAGCCAAAGCCGCATTCAATCCGCTGCTGCTGGACAGCCAACTGTGCTTCGCCTTGTACTCGACCTCGCTGGCGATGAACAAGGTGTACCGCAAGTTGCTGCGCGGGCTGGACCTGACCTACCCGCAGTACCTGGTGATGCTGGTGCTGTGGGAGGGCGACGAGATTACGGTGACGGATATCGGCGATCGCTTGTTCCTGGATTCCGCCACGTTGACGCCGTTGCTCAAGCGGCTGGAAGCGGCGGGCCTGGTGACCCGCAAGCGGGCGGTGAATGACGAGCGCCAGGTGATTGTGGGGCTGACCCGCCAGGGGCGCGAACTGCGCGCGCAGGCGCAGGCCGTTCCGCATTCCATCGCGAACGCTGCGCAGTGTTCGCTCGAAGAGGCGCAGGGCATGATGAAAACACTGCACGCGTTGCGGGAGAAGCTGACCGCAAGTCTTTGACGGGTGACGTGGCGGGCAATGCCCGCTATTGTTAGATCATATAAGTAGTGCGCTATTCAATATTGCACTATTTAATTAGTAAGGGTCGCAGCGGGATGGTCCCGCCGGGCCTGGCAGTCCAACCTCCACTTTCCCTTGAAGGAAACGCATCATGTCTATCGAAAAAGTGCTGTACCGCGCCCATGCGCACGTTACTGGCGGCCGTGAAGGCACGGGAGCCTCGGACGACGGCAACCTGAACGTCAAGCTGACCACACCGAAAGAGCTGGGCGGCGCGGGCGCGGCAGGCACCAATCCGGAGCAATTGTTCGCGGTGGGCTATTCCGCGTGCTTCATGGGCGCCATGAAATTCGTCGCCGGTCGCGACAAGATCGCCATGCCGTCGAATGCGACGATCGACGGCGCTGTCGGCATCGGTCCGATTCCTACGGGGTTCGGGATCGAAGTCGAATTGAAGATTTCGTTGCCGGGGATGGAGCGAGCCGAAGCGGAAAAGCTGGTCGCTGCGGCGCATATCGTTTGCCCTTATTCGAATGCTACGCGGGGCAATATTGACGTGACGTTGACGATTGTTTGATCGTTGATGGGTTGTTGATGTTCTGGTGGCGGGTGAGCTGCATAGGCCGCCCGTCGGCGCGGGCGCTGTGGTGACGGGCGCCCACGATTGCGGTCCGGCGCGCAGGCGCCGGACTACCCCTTTCTCATCCTCGTCCAGGCCTTCGGCCTTCCCTTCGGATTCCGTCGGGCGCATCGAGGTTGCTCGCCGCCACAGCGCCCGCGCCGACGGGCTACGTACGTCTTGGTTCGCTGCACTGCTAGATTCGTGGTCAGTGCCGAGGCTTGTCCTGCCCGTACTTTACGGCCGCGCGGGCGGCCGTAAAGTACATACGCAAACTTTTGAATTTCGATGGTAGTCGCTGGCGCGAATGCAGGCAGCCGCTTGCTGATGGCATCGCCGTCCGGTGGGTGGGGCGGTGATGGGCGGCGCGCGGTGGGCGGTGGCTTGCTTATGCAGCGCGTCTTGCGCGAGCCGCCCATCCGACAACCCTGACACCGCAGCCACTGCGCGCAGCGCCATCCCGCGACGCAAGACACCGCGTAAGCCCCAGAAGGCCGCCCGCGCGGCCGGCCTGGGGCGGGCCCCGCAAGACACGCCACCACACCCCGATGCGGAAAAAAACGCCAAGCACACAGCTCGCCCCAGCGCCCGTGAAGATTCAGACAGCGCAGCCTGCCGCGTCGGGGACTCGCGCTGCGCGGGGCGTCGATAAGCCCGAGGGAATCCGAAGGCAGTCGCCGGAGGCGACAACGAGGATGACAAAGGGGAAGTCCGGAGCGAAGGCTCCGGACCGCAATCGTTGCCCCGCGCAGCGCGAGTCCCCGACGTGGCAGGCGTCAAAAGAACGCCAACAACGCCATCCCTCTAATGCGACCCCCCCAAGTAAGCCGCAACAACAGCCGGATCATGCTTCAACTTCTCCGCACTCCCATGCACCGAAATCCGCCCGTTCTCCAACACATACCCATAATCCGCCACATTCAACGCAGCAGCAGCAAACTGCTCCACCAGCAGCATCGTCACCCCTTCTTCCTTGAGCCGCGCAATGATCCGGAACACTTCTTCCACAAGGATCGGCGCCAGCCCCATTGAGGGCTCGTCCAGCAGCACCAGTTCCGGATTCAGCATCACCGCACGCGCCATGGCCAGCATCTGCTGTTCGCCTCCGGACAGCGTGCCGGCGAGCTGATCGCGCCGTTCCTTCAGGCGCGGAAACAGATCCATGGCGCGGCCCAGGTCGGACTGCACGTCGCCTTTCGGCCGGCTGCCGGTCAGGCGCGGGAATGCGCCCAGCAGCAGGTTGTCGGTGACCGACAGCGTCGGGAAAACGCGCCGGCCTTCGGGCGAATGCGCCAGGCCCAGCCGCGCGATGCGATGGGACTCCAGGCCGTCGATGCGCTTGCCGCTCAGCGTGACTTCACCCGCGGTGGGACGGATCATGCCCGAGAGCGCCCGCATCGTGGTGGTCTTGCCGGCGCCGTTGGAGCCGATCAGCGTCACCACCTTGGCCTTGGGCACCTCCATGCTGATGCCATGCAGCACCTTTACCTTGCCGTAGCCTGCTTCCAGATTCTTGATCGATAGCATCTCTATGTCCCCTTGGCGTCAGGCGGGCGCGCCGCCCAGATACGCCTCGATGACCTTGGCGTTGCTTTGCACTTCATTGGGCAGGCCCTCGGCGATCTTCTGGCCGAAGTCCAGCACGGACACGGTGTCGCACACCCCCATCACCACGTCCATATGGTGCTCGATGAGTATCAGCGTGATGCCGTGGTCGCGCACCTTGCGGATGATGGCCAGTAGCTCGACGATGTCGGGTGCCGTCAGGCCGGCCGCGGGTTCGTCCAGCAGCAGCAATTGCGGGTCCAGCGCCAGCGCGCGGGCGATTTCCAGCAGGCGCTGCTTGCCATAGGGCAGGTTGCGTGCTTCCTCGCTGGCCAGGGACTCCAGGCCGACGAACTCCAGCAACGCCATGGCGCGGGCACGAGCACCTTGTTCCTCGCCCTTCCACTTGGACGTGCGCAGCGCGATGCCGGCCAGGCCGGTCGTGAAGGTATGGTGCAGGCCGACCAGGACGTTCTCCAACGCCGTCATTTCGCCAAACAACTGCACGTTCTGGAAGGTGCGCGCGATGCCGTTCTCGGCGATGTCGGCCGGGGTCAGGCCGACCAGCGATTTGCCTGAGAACTCCACGGCGCCGGCGGTCGGTACGTAGATGCCCGTCAGCACGTTCATCATGGTGCTCTTGCCGGATCCGTTGGGGCCGATCAAGCCATGGATGGTGCCGCGCTTGACGGTCAGGTCCACCTGGTTCAGCGCTTTCAGGCCGCCGAACTGCATCAGCACCCCCTTGGCCGCCAGCAGCGTGTCGCCGTTGCCCTTGGCCGCGTCGGGTACCGCTTCCTGCGCCTTGACCAGATCCGATTTGACCGAAAGCGCGGCGCGGCGATTGGAGAAGAACAGGTTGCGCACGAAGCCCACGATACCGTCGGGCAGGTAATACACCACGAACAGGATCATGGCGCCGAAGATGGTCAGGCGCCAGTCGGTAACTGCGTCCAGCCAGTAGGAGAACACCGCCAGCAGGATGGTGCCGATGACCGGCACGGCGACCCGGCGCGGTTCGGTGCGGCCCTTGGAGATGGCGATTGCGCTGCCCACCGTGACCAGGATGGCCACGCCCAGCGCGATCAGCCTGAAGGTCGAAATGTCGTCCAGCATCTTGGGCAGCAGCACGATGATGGAAGCGCCCAGCAGCGCGCCGGTGCGGCTCTTGCGGCCGCCCATGATGATGGCCAGCAGGAACAGGATGGTCAGTTCGAAGTTGTAGGTGTTGGGCGAGATGTACTGTTCCGAATACGAGTACAGCGCCCCGGCCAGGCCGGCGAAGCCGGCGCTGATGACGAAGGCGAATACCTTGTGCCGGTAGACCGATACACCCATGCAGTCCGACGCGATCGGACTGTCGCGCAGCGCCTCGAACGAGCGGCCCAGGTGCGACTTCAGGATGCGGTGCACGACGATCAATGACAGCACCAGCAACGCGGCGACCAGCCAGAAGTATTCGCTCTTGGTCAGCACGTGCCCGGCAATGGCCGGCTTGGAAATCTTGATGCCCAGAGGGCCTTCGGTGAGGAAGGTCATCTCGTTGATCAGGATCTGGATGATCGTGCCAAACGCCAACGTCACCATGGCCAGGTACGGCCCGGTGACCCGCAGCGCCGGTAACGCCAGCACAGCGCCGAAGGCGGCCGCGATCAGGATGGCGGCGGGCAGGATGACCCAGATAGGCATCTGCAGGTGGAAGAACAGCACGCCAGCGACATACGAGCCGATGCCGAAGAGGCCGGCATGGCCCAGGGACACCTGGCCTGTATAGCCCACCACGATGTCGAGCCCGAACAGCAGGATCGAATAGATCATGATGGTTTCGATGAGGTGCAGGTAGTACGTGTTGGTCACGCCCAGCGGCACGGCGGCCAGGCAGGCCACGGCTACGATGGATAGGAAAAGGTGCAAGGGTTTCATCGCTTACACCTTCTTGATCGCGGTCTTGCCGAACAGGCCGGCGGGCTTGAAGGTCAGAACGAGCAGCAGCAACACCAATCCCGGCACGTCTTTGTACCCCGTCGAAAGATAAAAACCGGTGGTTGTTTCGGCGATCCCCAGGATCAGCCCGCCCACCACCACGCCCATCCCGCTGGACAGGCCGCCGATGATCGCCACGGCGAAGGCCTTCAGGCCCAGCACGGCGCCCATGGTGGCGCCGGTCAGCGTCAAGGGCGCGACCAGCACGCCGGCGAACGCCGCCGTCAGCGAGGACAGCGCGTAG
Organism: Achromobacter sp. D10; assembly: GCF_035282245.1. Classification (NCBI taxonomy): domain Bacteria; kingdom Pseudomonadati; phylum Pseudomonadota; class Betaproteobacteria; order Burkholderiales; family Alcaligenaceae; genus Achromobacter; species Achromobacter sp. D10. The sequence goes on along the minus strand of NZ_JAYJLE010000001.1, from coordinate 299,750 downwards.
GAAAACGTGATCACCATGCCCGTGTTGATGCCCATCAGACCGGCGGCGTCGCGGTCGTTGGACGTGGCGACGAACGCTTTGCCGTAGATGGACTTGCGATTGAAGATTTCCACCAACAGCATCATCGCCAGCGCGCCGAACACCACCAGAAGCTCCATCGGCAGCACGTTGGCGCCCAGCACCTGAATGGGCGCTTCGGGCAGCGGCGAGGGAAAGCGCAGGTCGTCGCGGCCCCAGATATTTTCGGCCACGTTCTTGAAGATGATGCCCAGCGCGATGGTGGCCATGATCCAGCCGAACTCCGAACGGGTCTTGATGGCGGGCCTGACGCCCACGCGTTCGACCAGCGCGCCTTGCGCGAATCCGAAGATGCAGACGATAGGTATCATCACCCAGTAGTTCACGCCCAGGCCGACCAGTGTCAGGCCGACCAGCGCGCCCAGCATCAGGGCTTCGCCCTGGCCGAAATTCAAGGTGCCTGACGTGGCGAACGTGAGCTGGTATCCGAACGCGATGACGGCATAGATCATGCCCAGCGCGATACCGCTATAGATGAGCTGTAGAAGAATCATGGTGTGTGTTCGTAGCGCCGGCGTTTCGGCCCAGGCTACATGGGCAGAACGCGGTGTTTAGTTGTCCAGGCCGCGCGGAGCCGGCTATGCCGGTCCGCTGCGGCGCCCCCTCGAGGGGGAAGCGCTCCAAGGCGCTTCGGGGGTGGAACGCTTCGTCAGTTGGCCTTGACCACGCGGCCGCCCTTGACCTCGCCGATCACCACTTCCTTCGCGGTAATCGCGTCGTGGTTGTCCGCGCTGAACGGTTTGGTGTAGGTCATTACCACGCCCTCGACGGGCGTCTGCAGGTTTTCGAGGGCCTCGCGGACCTTCGGGCCGTCGGTGGAATTGGCCTGCTTGAAGGCCGCGGCCAGCAGATAGATGGAGTCATAGCCCTGGGCAGCCGACACCGGCGAATCGATGCGGTTGTTCTTGGGCTTGAACTTGGCCAGGTAGGCGTCGATGAAAGCCTTGCGCTTGGGCGTGTCCGGATCCTGGATGAAGGTCTGCGGCATGCGCGCGCCTTCGCCGTTGGCGCCGGAGTTGTCGATGTAGTTGGCCATGGACAGGGTCCAGCTGCCGATGATCGGCACCTTCCAGCCCAGCTTGGTCATGCCGTTGGCGATCTGCGCCAACTCGGGGCCGATGCCGTAGGTCAGCACCGCTTCAGCGCCGGCGGCCTTCGCCTTCAGCAGCTGGGCCGTCATGTCGACGTCCTTGATGTTGAATTTTTCCACGGCCACCGGCTTGATGCCCTTGGAATCCAGGGCCTTTTCCAGGTCCTCGCGGCCGAGCTGGCCGTAGTTGGTGGAGTCGGCCAGGATCGCGACCTTCTTGAAGCCGCGGCGGGTCACCGCTTCTTCGACGATCATCGGGGCCTGGATGCTGTCGTGCGCGGCGTTGCGGAACACATAGTTGTTCGGGTATTCCGGCGCCTTGAACTGGTGCGTGATCACGCTGCCCGTGGCCACGTTGTTGAACACGGGGATCTTGGCATCCTGGTAGAAGCGCTGGGAGGCCAGCGCCACGCCGGTATTGATGTACCCGACGGTGGCTGCCACCTGTTCCTTATTGATCAGCTCCTGCGCGATCTGCACGCCGCGCTCGTTCTTGGCTTCGTCGTCGCGTTCCACGGCGACCAGCTGGCGTCCCAGCACACCGCCGTTCTTGTTGATTTCTTCAATGGCCAGGCGCACGCCGTCGCGCATGCTCACGCCCATGGAGGACGAACCGCCGGTGTAGGGGCCGGCTACGCCGATCTTGATGGGGTCGGCGGCGTGGGACGCGGCCGTTGCGGCAAGTGCAAGGGTTCCTGCTAGCAGCTTCAAACGAAAATCCATGAATGTCTCCGTTGTAATTGGTAGAACTGCGTGGAAAACCGTGTGCCGGCGCCGGGCGGCGGAAATCAGATGCTGCGGCGCTCTCCTGTGTGGCGTGTCGTGACTGTCTGCCTAATCACTTACGCGAAACTGACCCGGCGGGGTTTTTCCGCGTAAATACCTAGTACGGACGCACAGGCGCACCTGCCATGCGCCAAGGCGCAGCCTGAAATGGGGAAGGGGAAAGGCGGCGGCGTGCCGTGGCGGGCATGGACGGGACGTTGCATTGGCCGCATCCTAGCCAGCGCTGCGCCGGGTTGCGCGGAATTTCATTCCGCCCTGGACTGGAAATTTATTCCTGGCTGGCCTGCGGGCCGCGTGGCCATTGGGCCACCTGTTTGCACACGCCTTCCAACCATAGGGAAAACGCTTGGACCGCGTTGCCGGGTGGGCGCGAGCTTTCGGTGCACAGGTAATACTGGGATTCCCCGGGAATCTCGATGTCCAGGACGCGCACCAGCTTGCCTTCGTCTAGCCATTCCGCGGCCAGCGCGCGTCGCGTGAGCGCAAGACCCTGACCGGCGCGCGCAGCGGCCAGCATGATGCCCAGGTCCACCAGCCAGACGCCGCGCGTAGGCTCGGGCCAGTCGAGGCCGGCGGCGGCGAGCCAAGGCCGCCATGGCTCCATGGGACAGCGCAGCAACTGCGCCCGCGCCAGATCCGCGGGCCGCTCAAAGGGACCGTGCCGGTCGCGGTAGTCCGGCGCGCAGACGGCGAACACCGGATCCGCGGTCAATTGGCGCGCATTCAAGCCGGGATACTTGCCACTGCCGAAGCGCACCCAGACATCGGCATTGGGCGGCATGATGTCCAGGTAAGGTATGGACAACATGATTTCCAGTTCCACCTCGGGATGCGCGGCGGTGAAGCCGGGCAGGGCAGGGATCAGCACCTGGCGGGCGAAAGTGGGGGTGGACACGACCCGCAGGGGCTCGAGTTTGGGTTCGCCGCGTTTGTGCAGGGAGGCGTCCGACAGCAGGTCCAGCGCCGTGCGGACCTGATCCAGGTACTCCCGGCCGGCAGAGCTCAGCGTGGCGCCGCGGCTGCTGCGTATGAAGAGGGTGACGTCCAGCAAGGCCTCCAGCGCGGCAATGCGCTTGCCGATGGCGCTGGCGGTGACGAAGAGCTCCTCGCTGGCGCGTTCGAAAGAGCCCAGGCGTGCGGCAGCTTCGAAAGCCTGGATGGCGGCCAGGGGTGGCAGGCGCACATCTTTGGAGGGGGAGGGACCGCGCATGATCGTCTGGCGGGCCGGTGCTGCGCCCGACGAAAAAGTGGCAACCGCGAGATTATAAGGACGGCGGCGGCAGCCCTTCGCCATAGCGCCGGAGCACTTGGGCGATTTCCACGCGATAGCCGTCCAGCCAGCGCGCTTGCCCGGCCTTGGCGCGCAGGTGCTCCGGATGGCGGATCAGTTGCTCCAGGGCGTCCATCGATTCCCAGTAATAGACGTTGCAGACCAGTCCCCGCGCCGGGTCCTCCCAGCTCTCTTCTCCCAGATAGCCGGGGATGGCGCGCGCGGCGGCGGCAATGGCCTGGTCAAGGCGGTGGAAGTCATCGTCGAACTGCTTCTTGGCGAAGATGAACGTGGAGCTGTACATGGGGAGGGTCCGGCGAGTCAGACGACAACGTCGCTTATACGCCCTTGAGCGCCAGGCTGATCGCCAGCGCCGCCATGACGACCGCGATAAGGCCGTCCAGGATGCGCCAGGCGGAAGCACTGGCGAAGAACGGGGCGAACAGGCGGGATCCGATGCCCAGCACGGCGAGCCACAACAGGCTGGCGGTGAAGGCGCCGGCGGCGAACGCCATGCGGGCGTCCTCGAAACCATGCGCCAGCGAACCGACCACAACCATGTCCAGCCAGAAGTGCGGATTCAGCAGCGAGAAACCCAGCGCGCCCAGCATGGCCGCACGGCGCGACGGAACCACGTCGCGAGCTGCGGCCAGGCCCCCGGTGGCGGTCCAGGCGCGGCGCGCGGACTGCAGCGCATACCAGGACAGGAAGGCTACGCCGAACCACAGCACGGCGGTCGTCAGCCAGGGAAACCAGGAGGTGAGAGCCTGCAGGCCGGAGACGCTGGCGAAGATGAAGATGGCGTCGATCAGCGCGCAGATGGCGACCACGCTCAAGAGGTGCGCGCGCATCAGCCCCTGGCGCAGGATGAACGCGCTTTGCGCGCCCACGACCGCGAACAGGCCCAGCCCGGTGGCCGTGCCGCTGGCCCAGGCAGTGAAGAAGAGGGGGGATGACAACGTGGCGAACATGACCTGCACCTGTGCTGCTACGCCTGTGGCGGCGCTTGGATGACAACGCCGGGCGCCGGGAAGCGCTCCGGTAATGCGTCATTTTCGCTTGCATGGCATATGAAATAAAGCTAATTTTCCTTCACTATCTTAAGCAAAACTAATCTCATGAAAATCGATCACGGCAACCTGCGGGCCTTGGCCGCGGTAGTGCGGGAAGGCAGTTTCGAACGGGCAGCGCTGTCGCTGAGCGTCACGCCCTCGGCGGTGTCGCAGCGGATCAAGGCGCTGGAGGACCGCATGGGGCGTTTGCTGGTCCAGCGCACCGTGCCGGCTGTGGCAACTGCCGACGGGCAGGTGCTGGTGCGGCTGGCCGAGCAGACGGCGCTGCTGGAGCATGACGCGCTCGATCGCCTGGGGGTGGCGGATGACGACGTGCCGTACGCCAGCATCCCGGTCGCGGTCAATCACGACAGCCTGGAGACGTGGTTCGTCGATGCGGCCGTGCAGTTCTCGGCCCGCACGCGGGCCACGCTGGATATGCAGTCCGAAGACCAGGATCACACCGCCACGCTGCTGCGCAATGGCTCGGTGCTGGGCGCGGTCACCGCGCTGGCCGAACCGGTGCAGGGGTGCCGCATCCATGCGCTGGGCAGCATGCGCTATGTGGCGACCTGCACGCCTGAATTCCACAAGCGCTATTTTTCGCAAGGCGTTAACGCCCAGACGCTGGCGCAGGCGCCCGTGCTGGTGTTCAACCGCAAGGACGCATTGCAGGCCCGCTTCGCGCACAAGATCGCCGATCCCGCGCCTTGGCAGCCGCCGGTCTGGTGGGTGCCTTCCACGCGCGCGTTTGTGCAGGCCACGCTTGGCGGGCTGGGCTGGACCATGAATCCCTTGCCGCTGGTGCAGGAACACCTTGATGCAGGTCAGCTGATGCTGCTTCGGGGCCGCGCCTGGGAGGACGTGCCGCTGTATTGGCAGCATTGGCGGGTAAACTCCGAAGCAATGGAAGCCCTGACCGATTCGGTCCTTTCAGCCGCCCGCAGCCTGGTCAGGCGACGTTAACCCACTAGGAGAACACCCCATGAACATCCGCAAGTTCGCTGTCATTGCCGCCCTGGGCCTGTGCACGGCCGGTTCGGCGTGGGCAAAGGACTACAAGGTTGGCCAGATCGAGGTCGATGACCTCTGGGTGCGCGCGTCCGCGCCGGGCCAGTCCAACGGCGCGGGGTATATGGATATCGACAACGACGCGAAGACCCCGGACCGCCTGCTGTCGGTGTCTTCCGATGCCGCGGAACGCGTCGAACTGCACACGGTGCAGACCGAGAACGGCGTGTCGAAGATGCGTCAGGTGGAAGGCGGCATCGCGTTGCCGGCCGATACCGAGGTCAAGCTCAGCCCGGGCGGCTACCACGTCATGTTCATCAAGCTGAAGGCCCCGTTCGCCGAAGGCGGCACGGTCCCGGCCACGCTGAAATTCGAAAAGGCCGGCGAAGTCGCCGTGCAGTTCAAGGTCAAGCCGGCCTCGCACAACCCCGGCATGAACCACGGCGGCATGAACCACGGCACGATGAAACACTAAGCGCTCCGCGCTGCCCGCGCTTGATGGCGCGGGTGTGGTTCACCAGAAAGACCCAACAAGTCAGTTAGTCAGCCAGCTGGCTCGGGCGACTCCCCGCCAACGAGGCGGGTCCGTCCTGATAAAGCAGATCTGCCCCAATCGCGGCCGCGCGGAGCCGGCTTTGCCGGTCCGCAGCGGCGCCCCCTTGAGGGGGAAGCGCGTAGCGCTTCGGGGTGGACCCTCTCAGCCGGTCCGCAGCGGCGCCCCTTGAGGGGGGAAGCGCGTAGCGCTTCGGGGTGGGCCCTCTCAGCCGGTCCGCAGCGGGCCCGTCCTGGGGGGGAGCGCGCAGCGCTGCGGGGGGTCAGTACAAGCCTTGCTGACGCATTGCGTCAGCCACCTTCACGAAGCCGGCGATGTTGGCGCCGTCCAGGTAGTTGACGTACTCGCGTTCGCTGTGGCCGTGGCGCACGCAGTTTTCATGGATGTCGCGCATGATGGCGTGCAGGCGGGCGTCGACTTCATCGCGCGTCCAGGCCAGGCGAGCCGAGTTCTGCGCCATTTCCAGGCCGGAGACGGCCACGCCGCCGGCATTGCTGGCCTTGCCGGGCGCGTAGAGCACGCGCGCGGCGATGAAGGCCTTGGCGGCTTCCAGCGTGGCAGGCATGTTGGCGCCTTCGGCAACGCAGAGCACGCCGTTTTTGATCAGCGTTTGCGCGTCGGCCAGTTCCAGCTCGTTCTGGGTGGCGCAGGGCAGGGCCACGTCCACCGGCACGTGCCACGGGCGCTTGCCGGATTCATAGGTCAGGCCGAATTGGCGGGCATAGGTGTCCAGGCGGCCGCGCAGATCGTTCTTGATGTGCATCAGCGCCACCAGCTTTTCGTGCGTGAAGCCGGCTTCGTCCACCACGGTGCCGTTCGAATCCGAAACGGTCACGACCTTGGCGCCCAGCGCCATGGCCTTTTCGATGGCGTACTGGGCAACGTTGCCCGAGCCCGACACGGACACGCGCAGGCCGTCGAAGGAGCGGCCGACGCGCTTGAGCATTTCTTCGGCGAAGTACACCGTGCCGTAGCCGGTGGCTTCGGGGCGGATCAGGCTGCCGCCGAAGGTCAGGCCCTTGCCGGTGAACACGCTGGCGGTCGAGTTGGACAGCTTCTTCATCATGCCGGCCATGAAGCCGACTTCGCGCGCGCCCACGCCGATGTCGCCAGCCGGCACGTCAGTGTCCGGACCCAGGTGGCGGTACAGCTCGATCATGAGGGCTTGGCAGAAACGCATGACTTCGGCGTCGGACTTGCCCTTGGGATCGAAGTCGGAGCCGCCCTTGCCGCCGCCCATGGGCAGAGTGGTCAGCGAGTTCTTCAGGGTCTGTTCGAAAGCCAGGAACTTCAGGATCGACAGGTTCACCGAAGGATGGAACCGCATGCCGCCCTTGAAGGGGCCGATGGCCGAGCTGTGCTGGATGCGGAAAGCGCGGTTGACTTGAGCCTGGCCCCGGTCGTCGGTCCAGCACACGCGGAACTGGATCACGCGTTCCGGCTCCACCAGGCGTTCCAGCACGGCGTGCTCGGCATAGTGGGGGTGCTTTTCGATGAAGGGCCACAGGCTCAGCATCACCTCCTGGACGGCTTGCATGAACTCAGGCTGCTGCGGGTCGCGCGCGGCGACGCCACACAGGAAGTCGTCCAGACTCTGCACTTTCAACATGATCTCCTTGGGGGTGCTTCGAATAGGTGCGGACTGCGCCGGATTGGGGCGCGAAAAATTCTTTTTGGTGCACGGTCGCACCGGTATGGTGCGGAATTGTAGGGGCAAAATGTTGCCCTGCGCAAAGTCGAAAATTCCGCCATCACCTTGATATCAAAGCGCTTTTTTTGTCCCAATAATTGGGGACATATAAAAATCGAAATTGACTGAAAAGCAGCGGAAATACCGGATTTTTGAGAGAAGCGGTTGAATTCCCTGGGGAAAATAATATGTCCCCAATTTTAGGTATTGATGGGGCAAGGCTCTGGACCTAGGCGAGCGCAGAGTATCGACGGCTCATTTCGGTTATCTGCCAGGGGTAGAAACGGTGAACGTCATCAATGCGTCCCCGTTATTTATTTGCGAAAGATCACATCACGGCTGCGGGATTACAACTGCGCGGCCGCCAGCGCCGCGCCCAAGGCCATCAGGATTGCACCGACCACTCGGTCGGCCGCGAGCTGATGGTCCAGCAGCGCGCCGCGCAGGACCGGCGACGACACCGACCACGCCACCACGCCGAACCATATGGCGTGCGCCAGCGACATGAACAGACCGTAGCCAAACTGCCATGGCAGCGGCGTACCGGGCGACACGACCTGGGTATAGGTACTCACCACGAACAGTGTGGTCTTGGGGTTGAGTGCATTGGTCAGAAAGCCGTTGCTCAGCGCCTGCCAGGACGAAAGCGGCGGCCGCGCGGACAGGTCGCGGCTGACCGGCGTGCGGTTGAAGAAGGTCTTCCAGCCCATGTAGACCAGATAGCAGGCGCCCGCCAGCTTGATGCCCTGCAGCACGGGCTGCGCGTAATGCGCCAGCAAGCTGACGCCAAACATCGTGTAGAAGACATGCACCTGCACGCCCAGGGCAATCCCCAGCGCGCAGATCAGGCCGGTGCGCCGTCCGAATAGATAGCTGTTGCGCATGACCATGGCGAAGTCCGGGCCGGGACTGATGACTGCAAGTATCGTGATGAGGGCGACGGCGAACAATTCGGTCATGGCGAAAGCGGCGGAGGGTGATACGGAACCGGCATTGTCGGGCGCTGGCGCGGGGTGGAAAAACGATTTCTAATGCCCGATATCCGTGAGAAAAATTCACCTTTCCCCATGAAATTGCCGCCCCTCAATACCCTGCGGGTCTTCGATGCCGCCGCCCGCCATCAGGCCTTCGGAAAGGCGGCCGAAGAGCTGCACGTGACGCATGGCGCCGTTAGCCGGCAGGTTCGGCTCTTGGAAGAGGCCCTGGGACTGGCCTTGTTCGAGCGTCGCAACCGGGCGGTTTTCCTGACCGATGCAGGCAGGCAGCTGTTCGAGGTGACTCGCGGCTTGTTCGAGCAGTTGACGGCAGGCCTGGCCAAGCTGCGTCAGCCGTCGGTGGACGCGCCGCTGGTGCTGTCGTGCGAACCCACCATCGCCATGATGTGGCTGATCCCGCGCCTGCCGGATTTCCAGCGCGCTCACCCGGGCGTGCAGGTGCATCTGTACGCGGCGGGAGGTCCGGTGGATTTCGCTGCCCAGGGCGTGGACGTGGCACTACGCCGCAACGATTTCGATTGGGATCCTGCTTTGCATGTCGAGCGGGTGTGCGAGGAATGGACGGGGCCGGTGCGCCGGCCAGGGCTGGCAGGCGCGGCGCGCGCAGAGCCGGCCGAAAGCGTCTGGGCCGGCGCGCCCGCGCTCGGCAGCGCGACCCGCCCTCAAGCCTGGCGGCAATGGTCGCGCGCCGCAGGCGTGAAGCCGCCGCGCCGTGCTGGACCCGCCTACGAGCATTTCTATTTGAGTTTGCAGGCGGCCGCGGCCGGGCTCGGAGTGGCAATAGGCTCCGCGTTGATGGTCTGCGACGCCTTGCGGGACCGCCGGCTCGAGGCGCCTTGCGGCTTCGCCCGGGATGGCTCGGCCTACGTCCTGTTATCGCCCCGGCCTTGCGCGGACGACCCGCGCGCCGGGATCTTCCTGGAATGGCTGCGCCGGGAGGCCGCCGCGTCGCTGCAGGAGGCGGCGGTGGGCCCGGTGGACGCCGCTCAGAGCGTGGCGTCGTAGTCGATCGTCAACGGGGCGTGGTCCGAGAAGCGCTCGTCCTTATAGATAGCGACATTGCGTGCACGCGCGGCGATGCCGGGCGTCGCGATCTGGTAATCGATACGCCACCCGACGTTCTTGGCCCAGGCCTGGCCGCGGTTGCTCCACCAGGTGTATTGGTCAGGGCGGTCGTCGATGGTGCGGAACACGTCGACAAAGCCGCGCTTGTCGAACACATCGGTCAGCCAGGCGCGTTCTTCGGGCAGGAAGCCCGAATTCTTCATGTTGCCCTTCCAGTTCTTGAGGTCGATTTCCTTGTGCGCGATGTTCCAGTCGCCGCAGATGACGAACTCGCGGCCGGTCGTCTTATGTTCGTGCATCAGGGCATCGATCCAGGGGCCAAAGCGGTCCAGGAAACGATACTTGGCCTGCTGGCGCTCGTCGCCGCTGGAGCCCGAGGGCAGGTAGGCGCTGATGACCGACAGGTTCTTCCAGTCGGCGCGGATGATGCGGCCTTCGGGATCGAACTCCTCGCAGCCCAGGCCGATGTTGACGCGCTCGGCCGCGTCTCGTAAGTAGATGCCGACGCCGCTATAGCCCTTTTTGACGGCATGGTGGAAATGGCCGGTGTAGCCGGGCGGATTGCGCAGGTCGTCGGTCAAGTCATCGTGAGACACCTTGATTTCCTGCAGGCAGAGCACGTCGGCGGAATGCTTTTCCATCCACGGTTGCAGGCCCTTGCGGAAGGCGGACCGGATGCCATTGAGATTGATCGACGTGATGCGCAGCAAAGCAAAACTCCTGTTGAGCGGCCGCGAAGGCCGGGGCAATGCCAGCAATTTAACCGACTCGGCGCGGATGCCCAGGAATAGCCCCGACAGCGGATAAAATGCCTGCGTTTGCCATCTACCGGACCTTTACGCATGCCCGCCGCCAATTCCTCCGCCACCACTGCCCTTGATTTCGTCCGCTTCGCCTTGAACGAGGGCGTGCTGCGCTTTGGCAGCTTCAAGGTCAAATCGGGCCGTATCAGTCCCTATTTTTTCAACGCCGGACTGTTCAACAGCGGGCGTTCGGTCGGCAAGCTGGCTCAGTTCTATGCCCAGGCGTTGCTGGATTCGGGCGTGAAATTCGACATGCTTTTCGGGCCGGCCTACAAGGGTATTCCGCTCGGCACGGCGACCGCCATCGCACTGGCGGGCCATGCCGGCATGAACGGCGCTGACGTGCCTTTCGCGTACAACCGCAAGGAAGCCAAGGACCACGGCGAAGGCGGCACCCTGGTAGGTGCGCCCCTCAAGGGCAAGGTCGTCATCATTGACGACGTGATCACCGCCGGGACGTCCGTGCGTGAATCGGTGGAAATCATCCGCGCGGCTGGCGCCGAGCCCGCCGCCGTGCTCATCGCCATGGATCGCATGGAACGCGCGGGCCCGGACGACGCGCTGTCGGCGCATTCCGCCGTGCAGGACGTCGCTAAGACCTACGGCATTCCTGTGGTGTCGATTGCTTCGCTGGCAGACATCCTGGCCCTGCTGCAGGACGACGCGTCGTTTGCCGAGCACCGCGAGGCGGTGTTGGCTTATCGGACGAAGTACGGGGTGAAGTAAACCCTGTTTTCAGTGAGCGCAGATATTGGGCGGCCAGGCGTCGCCCTTCATCCGTAGCTTGCCGCAGGCTCGGCGAGGCCGTGGGGTTGGCCGAAGACGACTTCGATTCGCCAAATGGGCGGCACCGTGTTTTTGGCTCCATGGGCGACTTCCAGCAGGTGCTGAGCCAGCAGTGATTCACGGGCATCGGTGCGACTTATCAGCCAGGCCAGGGCGAGTGATGCGTCCGGTATCGAGCGGATCGGATTCATTCCCGGCCTTCCTCGGTCCAGGAGCGGATGATGGATAAACGAAGGGCCGCGGCAATATGCCGCGGCCCTTCGTTTCGTCTGATACGTCGGGAGTGCGCCCGTTGCCGGGGCGCCCCGCGCGGTCAGCTATCCAGCTTCTGCTTCAATAGATCGTTCACCTGCTGCGGGTTGGCCTTGCCGCGCGCGGCCTTCATGATCTGGCCCACCAGCGAGTTGAACGCCTTCTGCTTGCCGGCCCGGTACTCTTCCACGATGGCGGGATTGGCGGCCAGCACTTCGTCGATCATGGCGCCGATGGCGCCGGTGTCGCTGATCTGCTTGAGGCCGCGCGCCTCGATGATGGCGTCCGCTTGGCCGCCGTTCTCACCGGCCCACATGGCGCCGAAGACTTCGCGGGCGATCTTGTTGGAGATCGTGCCGTCGATGATGCGGCCGATCAGGGCGGCCAGCGCCGGCGCCTGGACCGGAGACTCGGCGATGCTCTTTTCGTCCTTGTTCAGGGCGGCGGAGACCTCACCCATGACCCAGTTGGCGGCCAGCTTGGCCTGGCCGGCGGGCAGCGCGTCCGCCACCGCCTGGAAGTAGGCGGCCAGGTCGCGGCTGACGGTGAGCTGGGCTGCGTCGTAGGCGGGCAGGCCGTACTCGGACTCGAAGCGGGCGCGTTGGGCGGCCGGCAATTCGGGCATGGCGGCCCGGACTTCGTCCACCCATTCGCGCGAGATGACCAGCGTGGGCAGGTCGGGGTCGGGGAAGTAGCGGTAGTCGTGCGCGTCTTCCTTGCTGCGCATGCTGCGGGTTTCGTCGCGGTCGGCATCGTACAGGCGGGTTTCCTGCACCACGGTGCCGCCGTCTTCGATCAGTTCGATCTGGCGCCGCGCTTCATAGGTGATGGCGCGCTCCAGGAAGCGGAACGAGTTGACGTTCTTGATCTCGGTGCGGGTGCCGAATTCCTTCTGGCCCACGGGGCGCACGGACACGTTGGCGTCGCAGCGGAACGAGCCTTCCTGCATGTTGCCGTCGCAAATGCCCAGCCACACGACCAGGCTGTGCAGGGCGCGGGCGTAGGCCACGGCCTCGGCGGCCGAGCGCATTTCCGGTTCCGTCACGATTTCCAACAGAGGCGTGCCCGCGCGGTTCAGGTCGATGCCGCTGCCGGGGGCGCCATTGGCCAGGCTGAAGTCGTCGTGCAGGGACTTGCCGGCGTCTTCTTCCAAGTGGGCGCGCGTCAGGTTGACGGTTTTTTCTTCCTCGCCCACGAAGAACGACAGCGAACCGCCCACGACCACAGGCAGCTCGTACTGGCTGATCTGGTAGCCCTTGGGCAGGTCGGGATAGAAGTAGTTCTTGCGCGCGAAAACGGAGCGCGGCGCGATGGTGGCGCCCACGGCCAGGCCGAAGCGGATGGCGCGTTCGGCCGCGCCGCGGTTCATGACCGGCAGGCTGCCCGGCAGCGCCAGGTCGACCACGTTGGCGTGAGTGTTGGGCGCGGCGCCGAATTGGGTGCTGCTACCCGAAAAAATCTTGGAGTCCGTGGAAAGCTGCGTGTGCGTTTCCAGGCCGATGACGATTTCCCAGTTCATGTTCTCAGCCTTGCTGGACAGGGGCACGCGTATGCCAGTCCGTCACTTGTTGGTAGCGGTCGGCGATGGCCAGCAGGCGGCCTTCGTCGAAGTAGTTGCCGATGATTTGGAGACCGACGGGGCGCGGACGGGCGCCAGCGCCGCCGGGCCGCCCCAAGGCGCTGGCAGCCCCCTCGGGGGGCAGTCCCCCGCCGAAGCCGCAAGGTATGGACATGGCCGGCAGGCCGGCCAGGCTCACGCCCAGCGTGTAGACGTCGGCCAGCCAGTCGGCGGTGGGATCGTCGCGGTTGTCGCCGATGTTCTTGGCCACGGTGGGGGTCACCGGGCCCATGATCACGTCGCACTGGTCGGCATAGGCGCGCTGGAAATCCTGCGCGATCATCCGGCGCAAGCGCTGCGCCTGCAGGTAATAGGCGTCGTAGTAGCCATGGGAAAGCACGTAGGTGCCGATCAGGATGCGGCGCTTGACCTCGTCGCCGAAGCCTTCGGCGCGCGAACGGCTGATCATCTCGTTCAAGTCGTCGTATTGGGCGGCGCGGTGGCCATAGCGCACGCCGTCGTAGCGCGCCAGGTTGCTGGAGGCTTCGGCGGGCGCGATGACGTAGTAGGCGGGAATGGCCAGTTCGGTGCGCGGCAGCGAGACCGGCACGCGCACGGCGCCCAGGGTCTCGAACTGGGTCAGCGCGGCCTCGACCGCGGCAGCCACGTCGGGTGCCAGGCCCGCGCCGAAGTACTCGGCGGGCACGCCGATGCGTAGGCCCTTGAGCGGCTGGCTGCCGGCGGCGTCGAACCGGCTCTGGGCGGCCTCGAAGTCGCGCCGGACGCGGCCGGGCTCGTTCGTGGCGGCATCGCATTTTTCCAGGCTGGTGGCGTCGCGCGGGTCAAAGCCGCTGATGACGTCCAGCAGCTCGAGCAGATCGCGGGCGCTTTCGGCAAGGGGGCCGGCCTGGTCCAGGCTGGAGCCGAAGGCCACCATGCCATAGCGGGAGACGGTGCCGTAGGTGGGCTTGATGCCGCTGACGCCGCACAGGGCGGCGGGCTGGCGCACCGAGCCGCCGGTGTCGGTGCCGGTGGCGGCGGCAACCAGGCGGGCGGCCACGGCGGCGGCCGATCCGCCCGAAGAGCCGCCGGGCACGGCGGCGTGGTCCCAGGGGTTCTTCACGGCCCCGTAGGCGGAATTTTCATTGCCGGAACCCATGGCGAATTCGTCGCAGTTCAGCTTGCCCAGCGACACGGCGCCGGCCTCGCCCAGGCGCTCGACGACAGTGGCGTCGAACGGGCTGACGTAGCCCTCGAGCATCTTGCTGCCGGCGGTGGTGCGCCAGCCGCGGGTGACGAAGGCGTCCTTGTGGGCGATCGGGATCCCCGCCAGCGGGCCGGCCGAGCCCGAGGCCAGGGCGGCGTCCGCGGCGCGGGCCTGGGCCAGCGTCAATTCGGCGTCAATATGTAAAAAGCAATTCAGGCCGCTGGCCGCTTCGGCGGCCGTCAAGGCGCTTTGAGCGAGTTCGACGGCGCTGACCTCGCGTTGCGCAAGGGCCGCGCGCAGGGCGGCGATCCCCTTGAATTGGGTGTGCAGAGCGGGTTTCGTCATGACTTAATCCAGAACCTTGGGAACCAGGAACAGGCCTTCCTGGGCATCGGGGGCGTTGGCCAGCAGCTCCTGCCGCCGGGCTTCCGAGCTGGGTTCGGTCACGACATCTTCACGCAGGCGCAGCACGATATCCTCGTGGGCGGACAGCGGGTGGGCCAGGGGTTCGACCCCCTGCGTGTCGACGGACTGGAGCCGTTCGATCAGGTGGAGGATGCCGTTGAGTTCGGCCTGCGCAACGGTGCGCTGGTCGGGGGTCAGTTCGATTCTGGCCAGCCGGGCAATGCGGGCCACATCTGTGTCATTGAGCGCCATGGGGGATTGCAAATCGATAAGCGAAGGCCGAGGGGCGGGACAGGGCAGTATGCATACGCCGAACCCGTTACAAAGCTTGAATAGCCTGCATTTATGCGCTATTTCCGGGGAAATTATAAGTTATGATTCACGGTTTAATCGCCGTGATGACAGGCGGACCCGTTGTTTTACGGGCCCTACGCCCCGCGGCATGTACCTAATTCCCCCCAGAATTTAGCTGAGCTCCCATGTTCGGATTCCTGCGCAGTTATTTTTCCAGCGATATGGCGATTGACCTCGGTACCGCCAATACGCTGATCTACGTCCGCGGCAAGGGCATCGTGCTCGATGAACCGTCCGTGGTCGCAATCCGTCATGAAGGCGGTCCTCACGGCAAGAAGATCATCCAGGCCGTCGGCCACGAAGCCAAGCAGATGCTCGGCCGCGTTCCCGGCAATATAGAGGCCATCCGGCCCATGAAGGACGGCGTCATCGCCGACTTCACGGTCACCGAACAGATGCTCAAGCAGTTCATCCGCATGGTGCACCCCCGCAACATGCTGGCGCCCAGCCCGCGCATCATCGTCTGCGTGCCCTGCGGCTCCACCCAGGTTGAACGCCGCGCCATCCGTGAGTCGGCCTTGGGCGCGGGCGCGTCCCACGTCTTCCTGATCGAAGAACCCATGGCCGCGGCCATCGGCGCCGGCCTGGCCGTGTCCGATGCCAGCGGCTCCATGGTCGTCGACATCGGCGGCGGCACCACCGAAGTGGCGGTCATCTCCCTGGGTGGCATGGTCTACAAGGGTTCGGTGCGCGTCGGCGGCGACAAGTTCGACGAAGCCATCGTCAACTACATCCGCCGCAACTACGGCATGCTGATTGGCGAACCCACCGCCGAACTGATCAAGAAGGAAATCGGCTCGGCGTTCCCGGGATCCGAAGTCCGCGAGATCGAGGTCAAGGGCCGCAACCTGGCCGAAGGCGTGCCGCGCAGCTTCACCGTCTCGTCCAACGAGATCCTGGAATCGCTGACCGATCCGCTGAACCAGATCGTTTCGGCCGTGAAGATCGCCCTGGAACAGACGCCGCCCGAACTGGGCGCCGACATCACCGACAAGGGCATTGCCCTGACCGGCGGCGGCGCGTTGCTGCGCGACCTGGACCGTCTGCTGCAGGAAGAGACCGGCCTGCCCGTCGTGGTGGCGGACGATCCGCTGACCTGCGTCGTGCGCGGCTGCGGCGAGGCGCTGGAACACCTTGAGAAACTGGGCGCCATCTTCATCAACGACTAATTTTGCCCGCCAGCCCGGAGCCCAGCTTTTTCACGGCTCCGGCCGCTGCCGGAGCGACGGACGCGGGCGTCCGGGCTGAGATTCATGCAACGACAAGGGACTCCTCCCCTATTCAGGCGCGGCCCACCTGCGGAGGTGCGGCTGGTCGTTCTGGTCGTCCTTGCTTTGGCCCTGATCGTCATGGATTCGCAATGGCGCATGCTGGAACCGGCGCGCCGGGCGATGTCCGTGGCCCTTTACCCCTTCCAGCGCGCCGTCATGGCGCCGCGCGACCTCGTCCAGCAAGTGAACGAATGGGTCAATGCGGCCAATCTCATCCGTAGCGAAAACGAAGCCTTGCAACGCCAGCGCATCGAGCTGGCGCAGGTGACCACGCATGGTGCCCAGCTGGCCGCTGAAAACTCGCAGTTGCGCCGGCTGCTGGGCGTGACCGACACCGTGGCGCAGTCGGCCGTGGTGGTCGAGGTCATGTACGAGCCCACCAATGCGTTCACGCAGCGTCTGGTGTTCAACAAGGGCAGCAAGGCCGGGCTGGCTCCCGGCATGCCGGTGATCGACGAAGGCGGCGTGGTCGGGCAGATCGTGCGCGTCACGCCGATGACGGCCGAGGCGGCGCTGGTCACCGACGAACAGGTCTCCATCCCTGTGCAACTGCTGCGCAACGGCTTGCGCCTGATCGCGTTCGGTGGCAACTCGCCGGGCAAGATGGAGGTCCGTTACCTCGCCGCCAATGCCGACATCAAGGAAGGCGATACTATTGTCACCAGCGGCGTTGGCGGCCTGTTTCCCGCCGGCCTGCCCGTGGCCAAGGTAACCTCGGTCGAACGCGATACCGCCTCGGGCTTCGCGCGCGCCGTGTGCGAACCGCTGGCCCACCCCGAACGCTACCGCCACTTCCTGGTCCTGCAGGTCGATGTGGAGCGCGCCGAGTCCAACCGTCAGGAGGTCGATTCCGGTGGATCGGACTAACCAATCCTCTGGGCAGGCCGCGCGCCGCCTCGGCACCCCCAGCAATGTGCAGCCCGACCGGCTTTCCGGTCCGGCGCATGGCGTATTCGTATGGGGCACGGTGCTGGTGGCATGGCTGGTATCCCTGCTGCCGTGGCGCCTGTGGCAGGGCGCGCCTGACATCCTGCTGCTGATCATCGCCTTCTGGTGCGTGCACGAGCCGCGCCGCGTCGGCCTGTTCACCGCTTTCTTCTTTGGCCTGCTGATGGACGTGCACGACGCCGGCCTGCTGGGCGAACACGCGCTGTCATACACGCTGGTCGCGTATGGCGCCGTGGCGTTGCACCGCCGGCTGCAGCGGTTCGACCTCTGGAGCCAGGCCATGCACATGTTGCCTGTGTTCTTCATTGCCCGCTTCGTGACCCAGATCATCCATGCGTGGCTGGCAGGCAAGTGGCCGGGTTGGGATTGGGGCATCAGCGTGCTTCTGACCACCGCCTTGTGGCCGTTGGCCGGTTGGGTCCTGCACTTGCCGCAGCGCGGTGTCGACGACGCCGAATCTTCCTCCGCCTGACGGCGGCGCCGCGTCATGTTCGAATTCAAGAAAACCGGCCAGCAGCAGAAGCAGCGTTTCCGCCTGCGCGCCTGGGTGGGCGGGCTGTTTGCGCTGGCCTGCTTCGGCGTGCTGGTCGGCCGGTTCTGGTATCTGCAGGTGGACCGTTACGAAGGCCTGTCCGAACGCGCTGACCGCAATCGCATCGCGGTCGTGCCCATCCCGCCGCGCCGCGGCGAGATCCTGGACCGCAACGGCGAGGTGCTGGCGCGCAATTACCGCACCTATACGCTGGAGGTTGTGCCGGCGCATGCGGGGAACCTCGGAGAGCTGTTCGAGCGCCTGACCGAAGTCGTGTACATCAGCCCGGCCGATCAGCGGCGCTTCAAGCGCCGGGCCGCCGAATCCAGCCGCTACGCCAGCCTGCAGCTGCGCAACAATCTCAACGAAACCGAAGCTGCCTGGTTCGCTGCGCATTCCTTCCAGTTTCCGGGCGTGGAGCTGCGCGCGCGCTGGGTGCGCGAGTACCCGCAGGGCCTGTCGGCGGCGCACGTGGTGGGCTATATCGGCCGCATCGCCGAGGGCGACATCGAAGAACTGGACCGCGCCGGCCAACTGGGCAATTACCGCGGCACCGATGTCATCGGCAAGAAGGGCATCGAGAAGACCTGGGAAGAACAACTGCATGGCCGCACCGGCCTGGAAGAGGTCGAAGTCACCGCCGGCGGTCGGCCGATGCGCACGCTGCGCCGGATCGACCCGGTGCCCGGGTCCGACATCATGCTGTCCATCGACCTGGGGCTGCAGAAGGTGGCTGAAGCGGCCTTCGAGGGACAGCGCGGAGCACTGGTCGCCATCGACCCCGACACGGGCGAGGTGCTGGCCTTCGTCTCGCAGCCGTCGTTCGATCCGAACCTGTTCGTGGACGGTATCGACGTGGACAACTGGCGCATGCTGAACGAATCGCCCGATCATCCACTGATCAACCGGCCGCTATACGGCACCTATCCCATCGGTTCGACCTATAAGCCCTTCGTAGGCCTGGCCGCCCTGGAGCTGGGCAAGCGCCGCGCCACCGACCGCATCTCGGACCCGGGCTATTACGAGTTCGGCGGCCAGAAATTCCGCAATGCCGGAGGCGCTGCCTACGGCATGACCGATATGCACAAGGCTATCGTCGTATCGTCGGATACGTACTTCTACTCGCTGGGCCCCGAGATCGGCGTGAACGCGCTGCACGATTTCACCAAGCAGTTCGGCTTTGGCCAGATCACCGGCATCGACCTGGAAGGCGAAAAGCGCGGCGTATTGCCATCGACCGACTGGAAGCGATCGGCCTACAAAGACAAGGAGCGCCAGCGCTGGTACGCCGGCGAGACGATCTCCGTGGCGGTGGGCCAGGGCTACAACGCCTTCACGCTGCTGCAACTGGCGCAAGGCACGTCGACCCTGGCCAACAATGGCCTGTATCGTCGGCCGCATCTGGTGCATGCCGTGCGCGATCCGCGCAGCGGCGTGGCCAAGGCGACCGAGTCCACACCCGACTACCGCATTCCGCTCAAGCAAGCCAACGTGGACGTGATCAAGAACGCCATGGCGGACGTGGTGCGCGCGGGCACGGCGCGGCGCGCGTTCGCCAACACCGCCTACCAGGCAGCGGGCAAGACCGGCACCGCGCAGGTGTTCAGCCTGCGTGGCGGCCATTACCGAGCCAGCGCCATCGACGAGCGCCTGCGGGACCACGCGCTGTTCATGGGTTTCGCACCGCTTGAACATCCCCGTATCGCCGTGGCGCTCATCGTCGAGAACGCCGGCTGGGGCGCCAGCGTTGCCGCACCGGTCGCGCGCAAGGTGTTCGACTATTGGCTGGCCAAGGAACGCCAGGACAAAATCGTGCGGCCGGAGCGCGCCGACCCCCTGGCCTCGGTCGAGGCCATTGCTTCTGACGTGGTGCGCCAATAATGAAACGCCTGGGCCTTATCCTGCTGCGCGTATTCACGGCCTTCGATTGGCCGTTGCTGGCGATCCTGTTGATGTTCGCCGCGCTTGGCCTGACGGTCATGCACTCCGCGGTGGGCGGGACCGATTGGCGCTTCGCCGAGCAATCGCGCAATTTCATCATCGCCTTTTTCGCGATGTGGACCATGGCGTTGATTCCTCCCAAGTGGCTGATGAAGCTGGCCTTGCCCTTTTACGTGGTGGGGGTGGTGCTGTTGCTGGGCGTGGAGTTCTTCGGCGAAACCAGCAAGGGCGCGACCCGCTGGCTGAACCTGGGCGTGACCCGCATCCAGCCGTCCGAAATGATGAAGATCGCCGTGCCCATGATGCTGGCCTGGTACTTCCAGCGCCATGAAGGCGCGGTCCGCATCCGCGACTTCCTGGCCGCAGCCGCCATGCTGGCCGCACCCTTCGGCCTGATCGTGCTGCAACCTGACCTGGGTACCGCGCTGCTGGTGTTCGGCGCAGGCTTTTTCGTCATCTATTTCGCGGGGCTCTCCTTCAAGCTGCTTGTCCCTGTCATGCTGGCCGGCATCATCGCCATCGGCACACTGGTCTATTACGAGGACCAGTTATGCGAGCCTGACGTGGACTGGGTCGTGCTGCACGATTACCAGAAGCACCGCGTGTGCACCCTGCTCAATCCGAGCTCCGATCCGCTGGGCAAGGGCTTCCATACGATTCAGTCGATGATCGCGGTGGGCTCGGGCGGGGTGTACGGCAAGGGTTACATGAAGGGCACGCAGACCCACCTGGATTTCATCCCCGAACGCACCACCGATTTTATCTTCGCGGTCTACGCCGAAGAGTTCGGCCTGTATGGCGGCATAGCCATTTTGGTGCTGTACGGCCTGATGATGGCGCGCGGCCTGACTATCGCATCGCGGGCGTCATCGCAGTTCGGCAGGCTGCTGGTGGGGGCGCTGACGATGATGCTGTTCATCTACGTGTTCGTGAACGTGGGGATGGTGACAGGGATCCTGCCTGTGGTGGGGGTACCGTTGCCGTTCATGAGCTATGGGGGGACTGCGTTGTTCACCATGGGGATTGCGTTTGGGATCATGATGAGTGTTAGTCGGCATCGGTCGGTTAAGACTTGATCTTTTTGGCGGCTGCGCGTTCTTCGTAGGTCGCCCGTAGGCGCGGGCGGCCGTAAGCTACATACGTGGTTTTGGGCGTCGTGGCGATGGTCGCTTGCGCGTTTGCGGAGCGTGGTTTGCTAGTGGCCGCTCATCATTGGGGTGGGGCGGTGATGGGTGGTGCGCGGCAGGCAGCGGCTTGCGCTTGAGGATTTTCTCGCGCGCACCACCCATCCGGCACCGTGGCTTAGCGGTCGGTGATGATCAACGGCCTGGTGACGTTCGGTGATGAGCAGCACCCTTGAGGCGTTAACGCTGATGGGTGTCTCACACGCGCGCAGCGTCATCCTCAACCGTAAGACACCGCGGAAGCCTCGGAAGGCCGCCCGGGCGGCCGGCCCGAGGCGAGCCCCGCAAGATCCACCGCCATACCCCACCCGTTGCTAGAAAGCCAAGCACACCGCTCGCCCCAGCTGAGGCCGAATTGCAGTTGAACGAGCCCGTCGCGTCGGCGGCCCGCCATGCGCGGGGCGTCGATAAGCCCGACGGAATCCGAAGGAACCGCCCCAGGCGGTGACGAGGATGAGGATGGGGCAGTCCGGAGCGAAGGCTCCGGACCGCAATCGTTGCCCCGCGCATGGCGGGCCGCCGATGCGACGGGCGTCTTAAGAACCCAAGACGCCCGAAAGCAAGCAAACAAACGTTACCCGCAAGAACCGCCTACAACCTCAAGCAGGCAACGCCTCAGGCACCCCAAGGTCGACGGCCAGCTTGGTCAAGCCGTCCCAGATCCGGCTGTCGAACGTCAGCGAATCCGCGTTCAGCGCCCGATTGCGAGCTTCGTACTCGCCCGGGTACTGCACGCCTTCGACGCCGGGTTGGGGCTTGCAGGCGTGCAGGTAATCGATGAACGCGCCCACCTCCATCGACCGCCAATCCGTATTGAAGTCCACTTGCGGATCCAGCAGCAGCGCGAACATATTGTTCGTGGCTACTCCCGTGCGAGGGTGTTCGGGCTGGATCGTGCCGCCGCCGGACAGGACGCCGGCCAGCAGTTCGGCCACCAGGCCCAGGGCGTAACCCTTGTGCCCACCGAACGGCAGCAGGGCGCCGGGTGGGTCGGTGAACAACGCGTTGGGATCGGTGGTGGGATTGCCCTGGGCGTCGATCAGCGATCCCGCAGGCGCTTGCTCGCCTTTGGCCGCCAGCACGCGCGCCTTGTTGACGGCGATGGAGCTGGTGGCCATGTCCACGATGAAGGGCGGGCGTCCACCCGGCAACGGGCCGGCGAAGCACAGCGGGTTCGTGGTCAGGCACGCCTGCGCGCCGCCGAAAGGCGCCACGGTCGGCGAGCGGTTGATCACGTTGGTGAAGGCCAGCAGGATCAGACCCTTGGCGGCAACCATTTCCCCGTAGTGGCCCATGCGGCCCAGGTGGTGGCTGTGGCGCAGGGTCAGGATGCACTGGCCGTGCTCCTGAGTGCGCTCGATGGCCTTCTCGATGACGACCTTGCCGACGTACTGGCCCAGACCGTGGTGGCCGTCGTAGGCCAGCATCGCGCCGCGATCGTTGACCAGCTCGGGGCGGCCGTCGGCCTGGGCCAGGCCTTCAGACAGGACACGCCGGTAGTTGGTGAGGATGGACAATCCATGGCTGGTATAGCCCACCCGGTCCGACTCGACCAGGTGTTCGGCCACGTCGCGGGCGATGTCCTCGGGCACGCCCTGGGCCATCAGTACGCGGCGGCCGTATTCATTGGCTTGGGCGATCGAAATCTTCATGACGCGATCTCCTTACAGCCAGCCCAGCCAACGCCAGTAGGTCATGCCCATCAGCAGCATCAGCAGGTAGCCGACGATGGTGACGATAATGCCGACCTTGGCGAACTGCTTGGCGTTGAAGGTTTCCGTACCCAGGCAGACCATGTTCTGCGGTGCGTTGATCGGCAGGATGAAGCCGTAGCTGACGACGAAGCCCAGCAGCATGGTCATGCCCAGCCGGCTGAAATCGCCCGGCAGCGTGGCCAGCACCGAGATCAGGATCGGCAGCATCGCCGAGGTCAGCGCGGTGGCGCTGGCGAAGCCCAGGTGGATGACGATGAGGAAGGCGGCGAGGATGGCGAAGATGGCCAGCGGACCCAGATGGTCCAGGCCGGTGTGTGCCACAACCTGGTTGCCCAGCCACTGTCCCGCTTGGGTCGTCAGCAGGGCGGTGCCCAGGCTGATGCCGACGCCGAACACGATCACGGTGCCCCATGGGATACGCGTCTGCACGTCTTTCCAGGTCATCACGCCAAAGCGCGGCAGCAGCAGCAGGACCAGGCCGAAGTAGGTGGTGGAAGTGGTGTCGAACTTGTGCAGCTTGCCTTCGGTCGACCAGAACAGCAGCAGCATGAGCGACACGGCCATCAGGCGCTTTTGCGCGCCTGTCATGGGGCCCAGCTCAAGCAGCGACTTCTCGACGGCTTCTTTGCCTCCCGCGATGCTGTCGCTTTCCGGCGGCAGCAGCTTGAGCACGATGACGATCAGCACGGCCGACATGATCAGCGACCAGGGGGCGCCGGCGATCAGCCAGTCCGACCATGCCACGCGTTCGCCCAGCATTTTTTCCATGAAGCCCACGGTCAGCAGGTTCTGCGCGGCGGCGGTCTGGATGCCGACGTTCCAGATGCTGGTGGCTTGCGCCACGATGATCATGATGCCGGCGGCGATATTGGAGCGCTTGTCCACGCCGAAGGCCGCGATGACGCCCATCATGATGGGCACCACGGCCGCGCTGCGGGCGGTGGCGCTGGGCACCACCAGGCTCAGCACGATGGTCACCGCGATACATCCGATCAGGATGCGGCGCGTGCTGGTGCCTACCTTGGCCAGGGTCACGAGCGCGATGCGCCGGTCCAGCCCGGTGAAGGTCATGGCGGCGGCAATGAACAAGGCGCCGGTCACCAGCGCCAGCGCCGAATTGGAGAAGCCGGTCAGCGCCATGCTGATCGCGGCCGACGTGCCATAGACCACTTGCGGGTCTTTGATTGTCGGAGCCGTGCCCAGCAGGAAGGCCATCAGCGTCGTGATCATGATCGCGCTGGCCTCGTAGGACACGGCTTCGGTAATCCAGACCACCACTGCGAATGCGAGGATGGCGAGCATCCGATGGCCCGCGACGGGCAGGTCGGCAGGCAGCGGCATCATCAGCACGCCGATCATCACTAGGATGCCGGCGACCAGTCCGATGGGAATTTTGGTTTTCTTTGGGGCTTGCGAGGCAGGGACGGCGGCTTGCGCGGTCATATCCATCTCCGGTTGAGGTCAAACTGCCGACACACCGCCCCGCGAGCAACGGGATAGGTCAAATCGGTGTGTCGACGCTACAGCATGATCGTGACGGCATTGCGGAAAACCCGTATTGATACTGATCAAGCCTGTGGAGATTTGGGCTTGTGGAAAACCTCTGACGGGCATTATGCTCGTCGCCCCGCACCGCCGGCAAGGGGAGATTGTTGCATGAAGTTATACAAATCGACCGTAAAAAAGCCGGAAGCGAAATTAATTAGATCGTGCCACGATGCTAATCAAGATCAGGCCGATCGGCCGTTACAGCAAGCTCAACCCAAGGCCAGGCGCAGTTGTTCGTCCAGGTGCAAGGTAGGCGCGACGCGCCAGCCGCTCTGCGCATAACGTAGCCAGCGGCCCAGCACCAGATGTGTCAGCAGGCTGGCGTGCGCCGCGACATTGGCTTGCGGCGGCAGGCCGCCATCCGTGACCGCGATGCGCAGCGATTGCTTCAACGACGCCTCGATGCGGTCGTTGATGTGGTTGATGCGTTCCTGCAGGCGGTTGTCTTCGGTGACCAGCGCGTCGCCTGTCAGCACCCGCGTCATGCCCTTGTTGCGTTCCGAGAAGGTCAGCAGCATGGACACGGTCTTGTGGGCCTGGGACAGGCCCTCGGGTTCGGCGATGGCGATCTGATTCACCAGCGTGAAGATGCTGGTTTCGATGAATTCGATCAGCCCTTCGAACATCTGCGCCTTGCTGGCGAAGTGGCGGTACAGCGCGGCCTCAGAGACTTCCAGGCGCGCGGCAAGCGCGGCCGTGGTGATGCGGGAGGCGTGTGGTTGCTCCAGCATTTCGGCCAGGGTTTGCAGAATCTGGGTCTTGCGCTCGCCGGTTTTGCTCGCCATGGAAGGGTCTGCTCTCGCGCAGGCTTGACGGTGAAGGGGGAGGGAGGAGCGCGCCGCTACCCCCGCAAGGGGCGTCGGCGTAATAGCAAATCACTGACGGAGTTTACTCGCAAGTCGACGTAAGCCGGCCGCTGTGAACGGCCGCGGGCAAACGGCGTGCCGGGGTGAAAGACGTGGACCGTGCGCAGGCCCACCTGGCGCGCGCCGCGCAGATTGGCCAGCGTGTCTTCCACCAGCACGGCGTTGCGCGCCGCCACGCCTTCGCGCGCCAGCACATGCCGCAGCAGCGCGGGAGAGGGCTTGGGCCGGAACTCGCCATGCAGACGCATGTGTTCGATGGCCCACAGGCTGTCGAACTGGCGCAGGATGCCAAGTCGCGCGAGCACGGCGCGGGCATAGTGCAACGGCGCGTTGGTCAGCAGCACCTTGCGGCCGGGCAGCCGGGCGAGCTTGTAGGCCAGGGCGCTTTCCGAGCGCACCAGCGGGCCGACGTCGAAATCGTGGCTGCGGTGCAGAAAATCATGGGGATCCACGCCGTGATGCCGGACCATGCCTATCATGGTGGCGCCATAGCGCTTCCAGTACTGCGAGCGCACGCGGTTGGCGGTGTCGATGTCGACGTTCAGCGCCTCGGCCACGGCCATGGTCATGCCGTGGTCGATCTTGGGGAAGATGGCGTGCGAAGTGTCGTGGAGCGTATTGTCCAGGTCGAACAGCCACAGGCGCTCGGAAGCGCCTTCGGCCGTTCGCCGGGAGCGGCGCAACCGCAGCGCGGGCCGCAGCAATTGACGATCGATTCGCATCAGTTGTCCATGGCGCCGCCGGCCATCCCCGATAAACCGACCGAAGCACGCCCCGCCGCCGGTGCGGCAAGACCTTCCCGATCGGGGCCGCGCGGATCCGGCTCCGCCGGTCCGCAGCGGCGCCCCCCCGGGGGGGAGGCGCGCAGCGCTGCGGGGGGGTACCCCATCAGTGCGAGCTGATCATCGTGCCCACGCCCTGGTCGGTCAGGATTTCCAGCAGCAGGCAGTGCGGCACGCGGCCATCGACGATGTGCACCGAGTTCACGCCGTTCTTGGCGGCGTCCAGCGCGGACGAGATCTTGGGCAGCATGCCGCCGGAGATCGTGCCGTCGGCGAAGAGTTCGTCGATGGTTTGCGCCGAGAGGCTGCGCAGCAGCTTGCCGCTCTTGTCCAGCACGCCCGGGGTGTTGGTCAGCATCAGCAGTTTTTCGGCGCCCAGCACTTCCGCCATCTTGCCGGCGACGACGTCGGCGTTGATGTTGTAGGCCGTGCCGTCTTCGCCATAGCCGATGGGGGAGATGACGGGGATGAACTGGTCGTCCTGCAGCGCCTTGACCACGGCCGGCTCGACCATGGTGATGTCGCCGACGAAGCCGATGTCGATGGGTTCGGACGGGTTGTCCTTGTTGGCCATCAGCTTCTTCTGGGCCTGGATAAGTCCGCCGTCCTTGCCGGTCAGGCCCACGGCCTTGCCGCCGACCTCGTTGATCATCATGACGATGTCCTGCTGGACCTGGCCGCCCAGCACCCATTCGACCACTTCCATGGTCTCGGCGTCGGTGACGCGCATGCCCTGGATGAACGTGCCCTGTTTGCCGATGCGGCGCAGCGCGTCGTCGATCTGCGGACCGCCGCCGTGCACCACTACCGGGTTCAGACCCACCAGCTTCAGCAGCACGACGTCGTGCGCGAAGCTGCGCTGCAGACGCTCTTCCGTCATGGCGTTGCCGCCGTACTTGACCACGATGGTCTTGCCGTGAAATCGTCGGATATACGGCAGTGCTTCAGACAGCACAGCAGCTTTGACAGCAGGAGACGAAACGGCAGCAGGGTCGGGGGTGTCGGTCATGGCAGCTAAGTCGGCAAATATACGTATGAGTGGTTAGAAAAAATGCCTGCACAAAAACGCGTTCGGAACGCGGTAGCGCAAGCATACGACGGATTGTAGTACCCACAGGTTTCTTATGCTTTAAACCCATGTTGATATGCCCGACAAATAACCGGCATTCAGGTAAATTGGGGGCGTTTTCGCAACGGCGCGCCCCGCAAAAGGGGGCGCAGCCAGACCGGCAGGGCATCGGCCCCCAATTTTTTACCCATAAAAGAGGCAACACATGCGTTTGAACTTTGTCCGGTCCGCCCTGGTGGCGTCGGCCTTCCTGGTGGCGGCGAACGCCGCCCATGCCGAAAAAGTGGTCGTAGGCGCGACCCAGGTCCCCCATGCCGAGATCCTGGAAGTGGTGAAGCCGCAACTGGCCAAGGAAGGTGTCGAGCTCGACATCAAGGTGTTCAGCGACTACGTACAGCCCAACCTGCAACTGGCGGACAAGCAGCTGGACGCCAACTTCTTCCAGCACAAGCCCTATCTGGATTCCTTCAACAAGGACCGCAAGGCCACCTTGGTGCCGGTGGCCCTGGTGCACGTCGAGCCGTTCGGTGGCTATTCCAAGAAAATCAAGAATCTGTCCGAGCTCAAGGATGGCGCCACGGTCGCTATCCCGAACGATCCATCCAACGGCGGCCGCGCACTGGTATTGCTGCAGAAGCAAGGCGTGATCAAGCTGAAGGACCCGTCCAACATCCTGGCCACGGCCGCGGACGTGGTCGAGAACCCCAAGAAGCTGAAGTTCCGCGAACTGGAAGCCGCCATGCTGCCGCGTTCGCTCGATGACGTCGATCTGGCGCTGATCAACACCAATTACGCGCTGGAAGCTGGCCTGGTCCCGACCAAGGACGCCTTGTTCATCGAAGGTTCGGATTCGCCGTACGCCAACATCCTGGTGACCCGCACGGACAACAAGGACGCGCCGGGAATCAAGAAGCTTGTCCAGGCCCTGCATACCCCCGAGGTGAAGAAGTTCATCCAGGACAAGTACAAGGGCGCCGTGGTTCCCGCCTTCTAAGCCCGGCCTGCCGTGGCCTGATCTGGAAGCCGCCCGTCGATCGGGCGGTTTTTCTTTTGGGCACGCGCGGGCGGCATCCTGTCCAGGCGAAAAAAAACCGCCCTGATGAGGGCGGTCTGCGTGGCACGGGGTGGGCTCAGCCCGCGGCCAGGGCCTTTTCCACGGTGGCGTGGAATTCCGCCACATCGTACTCGCCCAGATAGCGTTTGATGATGCGTCCTTGCTTGTCGATCAGGAAGGCGGTGGGCGTCAGGCGGATGTCGCCGAAGGCGCGCGCGATGTCGCCCTTGGTATCCAGCGCGACCGGGAACGGCAGCTTGCGGGTTTCGGTGAAATTCAGCACGTAGTTGGGCGGGTCGTAGTTCATGGCGACCGCCACCGCCTCGTAGCCCTTGGCGGCATACTCGTTATAGGCCGAGATGGTTTCCGGCATCTGCTTCACGCAGGTCACGCAGCTGGTGGCCCAGAACTTGACCAGCACGACCTTGCCGCGCAGGTCCTGCATGGAGAAGGTCTTGCCTTCCAGCGTGGTGAACGTGACGTCGGGCGCGGTCTGGACAGGGCGCATGACGAACCAGGCGCCGATGCCGACCGCCACCAGGACGGCCAGAGCGATGATGGCTTTTTTCATTTGATGGGCATGGCCTCTACGCCGTTGCTGGTGCCGGACGCGTTATCGCTGGCAGCGCCGGCGCCGCTTTCGATGGGCGCTTTGGTTTCCGTGGATGTGGTGGAACTGGAACCGCTGTTGGACAGCCGGATCGCTTCTTCGCGGCTGATCGTCTCGAACAGTTTAACCACCTTGGCCACGCCGCCGACGTCGGCGGTCGCGTTGGCGGCGTATTCGCCTTCGGCCTGCGTCACCTTGCCCATCAGGTAGACGACGCTGTGATCGGTCGTGACCGCAATGGTGCCGGATGGCACGTACTTGGTATTCAGCAGGGCGGTCTTGACCTTGGAGGTAAGCCAGGTGTCGTTGGAGCGCGTGCCGAACGAGGCGATGGGGCCCACGTTCAACTGGTTGATGACCTGCTTGACGTTTTCCACGCCCTGGGCGATGGAGGTAGCCTGGTTCTTGGCTTCTTCGGTGGGTACGTCGCCGGTCAACAGCAGGTGGCCACCGTAGGCCATGGCATTGACGCGGGCCGTGTCGCCCAGCTTCTGCGAGATCTGGCTTTGCGCCTTGAACGCCATGTTCTGGTCTTCGAGCTGGACGCCGGAGGTGCGGCGGTCCGTGACGACGACGGCTGTGGTGGCGGCCGCGCCGCCCACGATCAGGGGCGCGCAGGCCGACAGCGAGAGCGCGGCGGTGGATAGCGCCGCGGCAAGCATCAACGGGCGGACTGCGGTACGGACGTCAGAAATCATTCGGTGTCTCCAAGCAGAAGAGCGTCAATGCCGTCGCACAGCGCGTGCAGCAGCAGAATATGGACTTCCTGGATGCGCATCGTGCGATCGCTGGGAACACATAGATGGACGTCCATCGGCGTAATGAGTTCCCCCATGACGCCGCCGCCCTTGCCCGTCAGGGCAAGCACGTGCATTTCGCGGGCGCTGGCGGCTTCCATGGCGCGCACCACGTTGGGGGAATTGCCGCTGGTGGATATTGCCACCAGCACGTCGCCAGCCTGGCCGAAGGCGTTGACCTGGCGTTCGTAGATCTCGTCGAACCCGTAGTCGTTGCCCACCGCGGTGAGGATCGAGGTATCGGTGTTGAGCGCGATGCCGGCCAGGGGCAGGCGTTCGCGTTCAAAGCGGCCCACCAGTTCGGCGATGAAATGCTGCGCGTCGGCGGCAGAGCCGCCATTGCCGCAAGCCAGAATCTTGCCGTTGTTTGCCAGGGCGCCGAAAAGCACGTCCACCGCCACGGCCAACGGCTCGGCCAGGACGTTCATGCTTTGTTCGCACGCAGCCATGGCGTCGCGAAAGTGCGACGTCATACGAGAGGTCATATCCATGGGCGCGATTATCTCACGGGGCCATGGCGCGGTTCTGTCCAGGCGTAACGACAGTTGGGGTTGCGGTTACCGGTACGGGCGGGGGTCAGGGCTGCCAGAATGCGCCGCGCAGCCACGCCGGAGCGCCGGCGTCAAACACGACCGCGTCAAAACGCGCTGCCGGCAGTGTGCCGTGCCAGTGGCGGCGGGCCAGCTCGGGCAGCCAGAATGCCGCGGCGCGGGCCAGCCTGGCCTGCTTGTCCCGGCCGATGCTTGCCGCGGCGCCACCATAGCGGGTCGGGGCCCGGGAACGGACCTCGACGAACACCAGGGTGTCGCCGTCGCGCATCGCCAGGTCGATCTCGCCCGCGCGGGTGTGCAGGTTGCGCGCCAGCAGGATCAGCCCCTGTGCCAGCAGCAGCCGCAACGCGGCCTCCTCGTGGCGGTCGCCTTTGCGTTGGCTGGGTGAGCGCTGCGGGGCAGGCCGGTCCACGGGCGTGGCGCGCGTGGCTCGGCGCCGGCGCCGGGCGGCGCGGCGGCGGGCCGCCAGGGCCAGCTCGCAGGCCAGGCGCAAAGTGTCATCCGTCATGGGCGCTCCAGAGGGGGCGGGCATAGACGGCTACACTGACATGGTTTTCCGTGTCAGTAGGTTGCAATGAATCAAAATGTCTCACCTCCCCCAGCCGGAGATGCCTGGTCCCGCGTTGCCGAACGCGTGGCGGGGCAGCATTGGCCCGCTTCGACGCTGTATGTCGTGGCTACGCCGATCGGCAATCTGGGCGACCTGGGGCTGCGCGCCTGGCACGCCTTGCAGCGGGCCGACGTGATCGCAGCCGAAGACACGCGGGCCAGCCGGGCGTTGCTGGACGCCTGGGGCGTGAGCACGCCGCTCATGGCGGCCCACCGCCACAATGAAGCCGCCGCGGCCCAGGCCATCTGCGAACGTTTGGCGCAGGGCCAGCGCGTGGCCCTGGTGTCCGATGCCGGCGCTCCCGCCGTCAGCGATCCCGGCGCGCGCATTGTGCGCGCCGTGCGCGCTGCCGGTTTCGGCGTGGTGCCAGTACCGGGGCCCAGCGCGGTCATTGCCGCGCTGATGGGCAGCGGCGTCACCACGGACGAAAACCCGGGTTTTGCCTTCGCCGGCTTTCCGCCACCCAAGGCTGTGGCGCGCCAGCGCTGGCTGCGCACCTGGTGCGCCGTGCCCGCGCCCGTCGTAATGTTCGAATCGCCGCACCGGTTGGCGGCCACGCTGGCCGATCTGCTGGAGGTCTGCGGCCCGGATCGCCTGCTGACCGTGGCGCGTGAACTGACCAAGCGCTTTGAAGAGATCGCCACGTTTCCCATGGGCGAGGGCGCGGCATGGCTGGCCGCGGACGCGCACCGCGAGCAGGGTGAATTCGTGCTGATTGCGCATGCGCCCGAGGAGCAAGCGGCCGACGACGAAGCCGATCCGCGCACCGATGCGTTGCTGGATGCGCTGTTGGAGTCTTTGTCCTTGCGTGATGCCGCGCGGGTGGCTGCCAAGGTGTCCGGCCTGCCGCGGGACGTGTTGTACAACCGGGCCCTGTCCCGCAAGAAATCGGCGGAGTAAGACATGGTGTATTCCACAGTCGTGTCGAACAAACCCGCGGATCCCGACGAACGCCTGGTCTACCGCGACATCCCCACTCCGCTGGGCGACATGCGCCTGGTCGCCAGCCCGAAGGGGCTGCGGGGGGCCTGGTTCACCGACCAGGAGCTGCTGCCTTCGGCCGAAGGCTGGATCCTTATGGAATCCGATCCCATCCTGGAACAGGCGCGCCGCGAACTGGACGAATGGTTCGCCGGCCAGCGCCGCGTCTTCGATGTGCCGCTGGACCCCGTAGGCACGACATTCCAGCACCAGGTCTGGCATGCCTTGTGCGATCTCGACTTCG
The DNA here is from genome assembly GCF_035282245.1 of Achromobacter sp. D10. Taxonomy (NCBI): domain Bacteria; kingdom Pseudomonadati; phylum Pseudomonadota; class Betaproteobacteria; order Burkholderiales; family Alcaligenaceae; genus Achromobacter; species Achromobacter sp. D10. The sequence continues at coordinate 268,092 of NZ_JAYJLE010000001.1, read as the reverse complement.
GTGTGCTGGCCAGTTATGGCGATCTGGCGCGCACCGTCGGGCGGCCCAAGGGCGCCCAGGCGGTTGGCGGAGCGGTGGGGCGTAATCCGATCAGCATCATCATTCCGTGCCACCGGGTGATCGGCGCGGACACCTCGCTGACCGGCTTTGGCGGCGGCCTGCCGCGCAAGCAGGCCCTGCTGGCGCACGAAGGCAACCTTTACCGCAGCCGCAGCGCAAGCGCGCGCCGGGTCTGCGACGGGCAGGCGGAACTGCCCTGGTAGGCGGGTGTTGCGGCCGGCCTGGGCCGGCCGGGATTATTGCGAGGCGATGCTCGGCAGGATGCCAATGCGGTCAGACACCATCGGCACGGCGTTCAGCGCGCTTTGCCGATCTGGGTAGGGCCCGATCTTGACCCGGTAGAGATTGTTGGATTGTTCGACCGAGGCAGGCGGCGCGCCTTCCGCGCCCAGCTGCGTGTTGATGCGGCTGACCAGCGATTGCGCGTTGGCGGATTGACTGAACGCGCCCACCTGGAGGTAGACATTGCCGATGCCGGCCGCTGCCGGTTGGCGCACCGGCGCCGAACCGGGCGCAGGTCCCGGCAGGGGTTCCGCCGCGAGCGCCACGGGCACGGCGGCGATCGGCGCCGCCACGGGCGTGGAACCCATCGCCGAAACGGGTTCGGGCGCGGCTGCAGCGGGCGCCCCTTGCGAGGCAAGCCGCCGGATTTCCTCCTGCGGTATGGCTTCCACCACTACCTGGCCGCTGCCTGGCCCGATGAGGCCCAGCTTGTACGCCGCCACGTAGGACAGGTCCATGATGCGGTCGCTGTGGAAGGGACCGCGGTCGTTCACCCGCACGACGATCGTCTTGCCGTTGACCAGGCTGGTGACGCGGGCGTAGCTGGGCAGCGGCAGCGTGGTGTGGGCGGCCGTCATGGCGTACATGTCGTAGGACTCGCCGATGGACGTGGAATTGCCGTGGAACTTCTTGCCGTACCACGAGGCGATGCCGCGTTTCTTGTAAGGCTGGCCGCTGGTGTCTGGCACATAGCGCTGGCCGAAGACCACGTACGGGCGGTTCGCGCCGCTGGCATAGGGTTCGATCCGCGGCACCGCGTCGGGCACCTGGTCCAGGTTCGAAGGCGGGTTCGCGTCCGGCCCGTCGTCCTTGTAGTACCCGCCGCCCTTCTTGCGTCCGCCGGTGGAGGAACAGCCGGCCACGGCTATGGCCAGCAGCAACATCATGAACAGGCGGGTCGGGCGGGACAGGGTCATGCGGATTCGTCGGGCAGTTGGGTGCGATGGCGCACCAGCAGCGGGTCGTGGTCGGAAAACCGCAACGCCAGTTGTTCGACCACGTAGACCGAACGGTGCTGGCCTCCGGTGCAGCCGATGGCGACCGTGAGGTAGTTGCGGGTGTCTTGGGTGTATTGCGGCAGCCAGCGGTTCAGGAAGCCGGCGATGTCGTCGATCATCTGCCCGACCAGATCGAAGCCCGCCAGCCAGGCGGCCACGGGCTCGTCGCGTCCGGTCAGCGGCCGCAGGTTGCGGTCATAGTAGGGGTTGGGCAGGCAGCGCACGTCGAACACCAGGTCCGCATCGCGCGGCACGCCGCGCTTGTAGGCGAAGGACTCGAACGTCAGCACGAGCGGCGCGCGATCGGCCTTGATCAGGTCGCGGATCCAGACACGCAACTGGCCGGGCGTCAGGTCCGAGGTGTCGATGACGTGTTCCTGTTCGCGCAGCGGCGCGAGCAGTTCGCGTTCCAGCGCGATGCATTCGGTCAGTGTCGGGGCCGTGCCGCCGCGCTGCAGCCGGTCGGTCAATGGGTGGCGGCGGCGAGACTCGGAATAGCGCTGCACCAGCGTCGCCGTGCTCGCGTCCAGGAAGACCACGCGCAGGCTGGTGCCCATGGCGCGCAGCGCGGTGACCACATCGGGGAGTTCGGCGAGTTCCCCGGGGGAACGGACGTCGATGGCGACCGCAACCCGCTCCATGCCGTCATCCCGGGCGTTCGCGATGAACTCGGTCAGGAACCGCACAGGCAGGTTGTCGACACAGGTATAGCTGGCGTCCTCAAGCATGCGCAGGGCGACGGACTTGCCTGAGCCTGAGATGCCGGTGACGAGGACGACTTTCAACATGGACATGATTGTGGCACGCTTTTCGAGGACGATGCCGGCGGGATGACATCTGATATGGCCGTAAACTGCCAATCTGCGCCTGTACCGGTTCGGCCCCCCTGGCGTAAGCTTGGGGCCGGATACTCGACAGATTCACATACGCGCCCCGCCGTCATGCGTTTCGGGGGAATGGAATTCGACCTAGATGTTAGCCTTCATTTCCTTTCGTAGTGTTTCACTGCCGCGTTTTTGGGCAATTTCCGTACTCGGGGCCGCTGCCGCCGTCTTTATGGCGAGGCCCGCACAGGCCCAGCAGCCACCTGAAACCTTGCGCCCGGACACCATGGCGGCCCGCGTGGCCGCCTGTACGGCCTGTCATGGCGCGCAGGGCAGGGCGGGCGCCGATGGCTACTATCCGCGCCTGGCCGGCAAGCCGCAGGAATACCTGTATCACCAGTTGCTCAACTTCCGCGACGACCGGCGCCAGTACCGACCGATGACGCACCTGCTGACAGGCCTGCCCGACGACTATCTGCGCGAGATGGCCGCCTATTTCTCCGATCAGCAAGTGCCCTATCCGCCGCCGACGCGGGCGGAGGTCTCCGCCGCCACGCTGCAAGCCGGACGCAAGCTGGCCCTGGATGGGGACTCCGCGCGCGGCCTGCCCGCCTGTGCCGCCTGTCATGGCGCCGCCTTGGGCGGCGTGCTGCCCGCCATCCCGGGCCTCCTGGGCTTGCCGCGTGACTACATCGGCTCGCAGATCGGCAGCTGGAAAAACGGCTTGCGCCGCGCGGCTGAACCGGACTGCATGGCGGACATCTCCAACAAACTCACTCCCGAGGATATCGGCGCATTGGCCGCATGGCTGTCCTCGCAACCCGTCGTCGAACCCTACGCGCCCCAAGCGGCGGATTCGATACGCCTGCCCGTCCAGTGCGGCAGTCAGGCACAACGGTAAGGGAGAGGACGGATGTCGCTCATGAAGAAAGTCCTGTCGGTCCTATTGCTGCTTGTCGTCGCCGCCATTGGGGGGCTGTATTGGCTGGGCACGCGCGACGATGCCAGCACCGGTCCCGCCGCAGCGGCGGCCGACGCCGCGACGCTGGTCGAGCGCGGACGCTATCTCGCCTTGGCGGGCAACTGCATGGCCTGCCATACCAGCCGGGGAGGCAAGACGTTGGCAGGCGGCACGCCCATCCCCACGCCTTTTGGCACGGTGTACGGCCCGAACATCACGCCCGACGAGAAGACCGGCATTGGCGCGTGGACGGCCGATGATTTCTGGCAGGCGCTGCACAACGGCAAGTCGCGCGACGGCACACTGCTGTATCCCGCCTTCCCCTACACGGAGTACACACGCGTGACCCGCGCCGATTCCGACGCGCTGTATGCCTATCTGCGCACGGTGGCGCCCATCAGCCAGCCCAACCGGCCGCCCGAGCTGGAGTTCCCCTACGACCAGCGGGCGTTGCTGGCGGCCTGGCGCGCGCTGTATTTCAAGCCGGGCGTGCAGGAAGCGGACGCGGGCAAATCCGTGCAATGGAATCGCGGGCGCTATTTGGTGGAAGGGCTGGGGCATTGCGCCGCTTGCCATACGCCCCGCAACAGCCTGGGGGCGCTGCGGTCGGCCGACACGCTGGCCGGGGGCGTGATCCCGGTGCTGGACTGGTACGCGCCGCCACTCACCAATGATGTCGAAACCGGCATGGGGCGTTGGTCCGCCGAGGACATCGCCGCCTTGCTCAAGACCGGTATTTCCAAGCATTCCAGCGTCAGCGGGCCGATGGCAGAGGTGGTGCTGGGCAGCACGCAGCACCTCACCGATGCGGATGCGCTGGCCATTGGCGTCTACATCAAGTCCTTGCCCGCCACGGCGGCCTCGACGGAGCGCTCGCGCGCGGCCGTCGCGCCGGCGGCCATGGAACTGGGCGGCAAGATCTATCGGCAGCAATGCGTGCAATGCCATCAGCCAGCGGGCGAAGGCAGCGGCACGGCGTGGCCCGCGCTTGCCGGCAACCCGACCGTGACGGCGCCATCGCCCGTCAATGCCATCCGCATGGTGCTGGACGGCGGCTACGCCCCGGCCACGGCGGCGAATCCGCGGCCCCATGGCATGCCGCCATTCGGCCAGTTGCTGAACGATAGCGATATTGCGATGCTGGTCACCTACATCCGCAATAGCTGGGGCAATGAGGCTGGGGGGGTGACGGCGTTGGAGGTCAAGCGGGCTCGCGCCGCGTCCACGCTGAACTAGCGCGCTTTCAAGGCCTGCGCGCACGCCTCGCGCGCCAATTCGCCCAGCACGCGGATGGCGTCTTGCGTGGCGGCGTTCCAGGGGTGTCCGTAGTTCAGGCGCAGCGCGCTGCCGAACTGTCCGCTGGCCGAAAAAATCGGTCCCGGCGCTACGCTGATGCCGCGCGCCAGCGCCGCCCGGTGCAGCGCCAGCGCATCCACGGCGGCCGGCAGTTCCAGCCAGAGAAAGAATCCGCCCTGCGGCCGCGTCAGGCGGGTGCCGGCTGGAAACTCCTGGGCGATCGCCTCGGCCATGCGCTGTTGCTGGGTCTGCAGCGTTTCGCGCAGGCGGCGCAGATGGCGGTCATAGCCGCCTTGCTCCAGGTACTCGGCGATTGCGCCCTGGGCGGGGCCGGACGCCGACAGCGTCGACGCCAGCTTCAGGCGCTGCACGCGTTGCGTGTAGCGGCCGGCCGAGGCCCAGCCGATGCGGTAGCCCGGCGCCAGGCACTTCGAAAATGACGAGCAATGCAACACCAATCCCTGTGTGTCATGGGCCTTTGCCGGCACGGGCCGCGCGGTCCCGAAGTACAGCTCGCCGTACACGTCGTCCTCGATCAGCGGGATCGAGTGGCGCGCAAGCAATTGCACCAGCTGCCGCTTCTTTTCGTCGGGCATCAGAGTGCCCAGTGGATTCTGGAATTGCGTCATCAGCCAGCAAGCCTTGGGCGCATGGCGCTCGATGGCGATTTCCATGGCGTCCAGGTCGATGCCGGTGCGTGGGTGGGTGGGCACTTCAAGCGCCTTCAGGCCATGGCGTTCGAGCGCCTGCAGCGCGCCATAGAAAGTGGGGGCCTCGACCATGACCGTATCGCCGGGCTGCGTGACCGCTTGCAGGCAAAGGTTCAGAGCTTCCAGCGCACCATTGGTGACGACGATGTCGCTGGCCGGGACATTGATTCCGCCGATCAGGTAGCGCAGCGCAATCTGGCGGCGCAGGCCGGGATTACCAGGCGCCAGGTCTTCCACGGTGTCCAGCGGGTCTTGGCGCTTGAGGTGCGCGGCCATGGCCTGGGCCAATCGCGGCAACGGGAATAGCAGCGGGGAGGGGAAGGCGGAGCCCAGCGGCGTCACGTCGCGGTTGCGCACCGAGCCGAGGATATCGAAGATGCGTTCGCTGATTGCCAGCTCGGTCGATTCGCCGTCCGGGCTGGACGCGCCGGGCTCCGGAGGCAGGGAAGCTGCCGGCGTGTTGACGTAGTAGCCGGAACGCGGCTGCGCGCGGATCAGGCCGCGCGCTTCCAGCAGGTAATAGGCCTGGAACACCGTCGACGGGCTGAGCCCGCGCGCGGCGCACGCATCCCGCACCGAGGGGAGTTTGTCGCCTGCGCGCAGCACGCCGTCGCGGATCGACTTGGCGATCTCGGCGGCCAGGGTTTCATACAGGCTCAAGGTGCCGCCGGGCGACGCGCGCCTACTTGCTGCTTTGCAGGATCGCCATGGCCTGGCGTTCCATGAATTCACCCAGCGTATCGATACCGCGCAGCTTGAGGATCGTGTTGCGCACGGCGGCTTCCACCAGCACCGCCAGATTGCGGCCCGCAGCCACCTGCAGCATGACCTTGCGCACGGGCAGGCCAAGCATGTCCTGGGTGATGTCCTGCAGCGGCAGGCGTTCGAACTTGTCCTGCGCGGTGGCACGCACCAGGTGCACGATGAGCTTGAGGCGCATTTTTCGGCGCACCGAGGTTTCGCCGAAGATGGTGCGGATATCGAGCAAGCCCAGGCCGCGCACTTCCAGCAGGTTTTGCAGCAGCTGCGGACAGTGGCCTTCGATCATGTTCGGGGCGGTGCGCGAGAACTCCACGGCGTCGTCGGCCACCAGGCCGTGTCCGCGCGAGATCAGTTCCAGCGCGAGTTCGCTCTTGCCCAGGCCGGATTCGCCCGTGATCAGCACGCCCAGTCCCAGCACGTCCAGGAATACACCGTGCACGGTGGTGGTGGGCGCGAGCTTCTTGCCCAGGTAGATACGCAACAGGTCGATGAGCTGCGCGGCTGCCACCGGCGTGGACAGCAACGGCACCTGATGCTGGTCGCATTGGTCGATGAGGTCTTGCGGCGGCGTCAGGCCGTCGGCAAGCAGGATCGCGGGCACGCCGCCGATCAGCAGCTCGTCCATGTGGTGCATGCGCCGGCGCAGGTCGAAGCGCGTGTAGTACGCCAGTTCTTCCTGGCCGAACACCTGGATGCGGGACGGGTGGATCAGGTTCAAGTGGCCGACCAGATCCGCGGCCGACATGCCGTCATCGGGAATCGCGCGGTCCGCGGCGCCTTGGCCGGAAATCCAGTTAAAGGGGATTTTGTCGGCGTTGTCGTCGACGAGTTCCTGCACCGTGAGCATGGCAGCGATTCCGCGGAGGGGTCAGAGTTGGCCGGTCGTGAGCATCTTGTGGACGACGGCCGGATCGGGCTCTGTGGCCAGGGCTTCGCGCAATGCCTTGTTCGACATGAGCTGCGCCAGTTCGGCCAGGATGTCCAGGTGCTGCTGCGTGGCCGTTTCCGGCACCAGCAGGCAAAGCAGCATCGAGACAGGCTGTCCGTCCGGCGCATCGAAGGTGATGGGTTGGGCCAGGCGGATGAAGGCCGCCAGGGCCTGCTCCAGGCCCTTCACCCGGCCATGCGGGACGGCAACGCCCTGTCCCAGCGCGGTGGAACCCAGGCGCTCTCGGGCAAACAGGCTGTCGAACACGAGCGCGCGTGCCAAGCCATGGTTGTTTTCGAATAGAAGGCCGGCTTGTTCGAACGCACGTTTCTTGCTCGTTGCGAGCATATCGAGCACGACGTTGCCGGCGGGTAGGATGCGCGACAAATGATTCATCGGATCATTATATGGGTATATGACGCACTGCAATAATCGGCCTCGGGGATGCGCGCGCAGGGGCGGTCGCATCAAGGGGCGGCAAGAGCGACAGCATAGACCGATAGCGGGGGATTGTGGGCATTCTTGCGGCCCGCTGCGGACGGCTGCAGCGCGAAATGGCGGGAATCAGGAAAAAACGGGCTCGCCAGCGGAACGCCGGGAATGGGGGACGAAATGGGGGAGTGCTACAGGAGGGAAGTTTGCCGATGCCCCGGCTGGACGTTGCGTCTAGCGGGACACCGGGACTCAGGCAGGATTTCTAGAATCGCTGTTTAGCTAGTCTCGCAGTGCGAGTGCTCATGAAGCGCGTTACTGCTGGGGTGGCGTTAGGTTCGCCGCTTGCCGCTTCACGGACTCCGCCGTGTGACTTCGTACCTTGTCCTTGTGCTTGATGACCTGACGGTCGACTTTGTCAGCAAGAAGGTCTATGGCTGCATAGAGGTTTTCATCGGTTGCTTCACAATGAATGTCCTTACCGCTTAGACGCATGGTGATTTCGGCTCTATGCCGCAGGGGCTCTACCGAGAGCATGACCTGGGTATCGATGACGTGATCGAAATGCCGCAGCACTCGCGCCAGTTTGTTCATGACATATTCCCGGATGGCCGGGGTGACGTCGAGGTGACGACCGCAGATGCTCAGGTTCATAGTGTGCTCTCCTTCTAAAAGAGGAAAAAAAGGTGCGCAAAAAGCGCGGCTGATTCGTTAGGCGTTCTCCTTGATTGAGCAGGTTCGTTTAGTACTAGTGTATAGACTCGGGCCGATAAAACAAGCTGACCTAGCGCAAGAACATGGCATTTTTATGGCTGAGCCCCTAGGGTGCATGCGTGCTTGCGCGAGCAGCGCCTAGGGGTCTTCCCCAGGGCCGCATTACATGCGGAAATGCTCTCCCAGATAGACCCGGCGGACGGCGGGGTCGCCCACGATTTCATCGGGGTGGCCGTCGGTCAGCACCTTGCCTTCGCTGATGATGTAGGCGCGGTCGCAGATGCCGAGGGTTTCGCGCACGTTGTGGTCGGTGATCAGTACGCCGATGCCGCGTCCCTTCAGGAATCGCACGATGCGCTGGATCTCGATGACCGCAATGGGATCCACCCCGGCAAACGGTTCGTCCAGCAGGATGAAGCGCGGGCTGGTGGCCAGCGCGCGCGCGATTTCCACGCGGCGGCGTTCACCGCCCGACAGGGAGATGGCCGCGTTGCTGCGGATGTGGCCGATCTGCAGTTCTTCGAGCAGCGATTCCATCTGCTCGTTGATCTTGGGCGTGGACAGCGGGCGACCATCCGGCCCCAATTGCAGCTCCAGGACGGCGCGGATGTTCTGCTCGACCGTCAGGCGCCGAAACACGGAGGCGTCCTGCGGCAGGTACGACAGGCCCATGTGCGCGCGCTTATGGATCGGCATGGCCGTGATGACCGAACCGTCGATCTCGATGCGGCCGGCGTCGGCGGGCACCAGGCCCACGATCATGTAGAAGCTGGTGGTCTTGCCTGCGCCGTTGGGACCGAGCAATCCGACGACTTCGCCACTGACCACGGACAGGGAAACATCCTGTACCACGGTCCGGCCGTTATAGGTCTTGCGCAAACCGGTTGCGCGCAGGCTGCCCTGCTTGACGCCCGAAGGGGCGGAGGTTACCGGAGTCGGCACTGAAGGTTGGTTCATCGTGGCTGCGAGTGGTGTTGCATGGGAGACGTTCAACGTCCCTTCTTGGCGGCCTGTTGCTTGCGGCATTCGGCGATGGCGGCATCCGATTTGGCGCGTGGCTCAGCCACCGAGCGAACCCGGCCGCCCGCGGCGGCGGAGTTGGGGCCGCCGTGAGCTTCGTAAGTGCCGGTCTTCTCGTTGTAGCGTACCCGCTCGCCGCGAATGGTGTCGAACGGTTTCCCACAGACGTAGCGGATCACGACCGCTTGTCCGATCAGGTCGAACGTGCTCTTGGATCCGTCGTACTCGGCGCGCAGGCCGGTACCTTCGATGAGTTCGAAAGTTTCCGGGCGTTCCTGGCGGATGGTCACGATCTTGCCTTTGTTGGCGGTGGCCGTGCCGAACTGGTTGCCTTGCGCGTCTTCGTTCATTTCCAGCACGTCGGACGTCAGGGTCATGAGGCCGCGCGTCATGTTGACGTTGCCCGTGAAGACGCTTTTCTTCTTCACGTCGTCGTAATGCAGGGTGTCCGACAGGATCAGCGTGCTGGGCTCTTCGGCCGGCGCCGCCGCCTTGGGCGCCGGATCCGCGGCATGGGCCGCGGCGGACGCCGTCAGCAGGAGGGCGCCGAGCAAACGAGTCGTCGGAGCAAGGAGAATCCGGAGGTCGGTCATGGTTTTTTCTGATCAGTGTTGTTGGCGGGAATTTCGGTCCGGCGTTGCTGTTTGCCTTCGGAACCGGCAATTTCCACATCGGTCGATGCCGAAACCTGCAGTTGGCGCGTCTTGTTGTTGTAGTGCATGCCCGTGCCGTTCATGCGCGAACGGCCCTTGATGACTTCCGCCGGCAGGTCGGTGTAGACCACGTCGTCGTCGGGCAGGATGATCAACTGCTGGCTGCGCACGTCCAGCAGGTCGTTATTGGCGTCGGGCTGGCGCCGCACGTGGGCGTCGCCGTTCATGATGATGCGCTTGCCGCCTTGTTCCATGACGGCAGTCTTGGAGACGGCGACGGTGATGGGGTTGTTCTCATGTTGCCCCACGGCGCGCGGAGTCGTCACGTGGTAGGAGTCGTCATCGGGGAAATGTTCCGCGTATACGCCTTCCAGCCGGTTGATGGGACGCCCGTTGGGATCCGTGCGCAGCATGACGAAGTCGCGCGACCAGGCGTCCATCTCGTGGGTGATGCGGCGCGGCGGATCCGTCTGGATGGCCCGCTGCGCATAATCGGCCGCCCACCATGAGCCGGTGACCAGCACCAGCAGCAGGAACAGCGCGATCAGGGAGGGAAAGCGTTCTTTCATCGGGTTTGCCACAAGGGCTTAGGGGTTGCGGCGGCGGTCATTGGATGGCGCCGGGGCCGAGCAGGCCCGGCGCCGCCAGGAAGGCGCCGAGACGCCCCTGGGCCGCCAGCAGCAGATCGCAGCATTCGCGCACGGCGCCGTTGCCGCCGGTATGCGTGGCCACCCAATGCGCGGCCTGGCTGACATAGCCGGGTGCGTTCGGCACGCTGGCGGCGAAGCCGGCGCGCTGCAGGGCCGGCAGGTCGATGACGTCATCGCCCATGTAACCGGTCTGGTTAAGTTGGACACCGGATCGCTGCGCAAGTTCGGCCAGGGCGCCGCCCTTGTCCCGAACGCCCTGGATGACCTCGGCGATGCCGAGCTCGGCCGCGCGGCGCGCCACGATGGGGCCGGAGCGGCCCGTGATCAGCGCGACCTTCAGGCCGCCTTCCATCAGCAGGCGCAGCCCGTGGCCGTCCAGCGCGTTGAAGCGTTTTTGCAGCTCGCCGTTTTCTCCGTAGTAGAGGCTGCCGTCGGTCAGCACGCCGTCCACGTCGAACACCATCAGACGCACGGCGGCGGCGCGTTCGCGCACGCCGGCCGGGATGCGGGCCAGGACCAGCGCTTCGGCCGGATGAGTCACGGGAGCAGAAAGAGTCATAGTCATACCACTTTAGCGGCCATCAGGTCATGCATGTGCAGGGCGCCGAGCAGAACGCCGTCGTCATCCAGCACCAGCATGTGGTTGAGCCGTAGTTTGTCCATTTGCTGGGCGGCCTCGACGGCCAGCGCGTCGGGGGTGATGCTGCGCGGCGAGCGCGTCATGCCGGATTCGACGGTCAGGCTGCGAATGTCGCCGTGCCGGGCGATCAGGCGTCGCAAGTCGCCGTCGGTGAAGATGCCTACGGGGCGGTGTTGCGGGTCGGTCACGACGGTCATGCCCATACCCTTGGCGGACATGACTTCCAGCGCCTGCGATACCGGCGTGCCGGCGATTACGATGGGCAGGGCGTCGCCTTCGCGCATGACGTCGCGCACGTGGGTCAGCAGGCGGCGGCCGAGCGCGCCGCCGGGATGTGAGCGGGCGAAGTCCTGCGGTCCGAAGCCGCGGGCTTCCAGACAGGCGACGGCCAGCGCGTCGCCCAGGGCCAGTGCCGCCGTCGTGCTGGCCGTGGGGGCCAGGTTCAGCGGGCAGGCCTCCTGGGCCACGCTGGCGTCCAGGTGGATGTCGGCCAGATTGGCCAGTTCGGACTGCGGATTGCCGGTGATGGCGACGAGCTTGGCGCCCATGCGGCGCGCCACCGGGAGGATGGTCAGCAGTTCCTGGCCGGAGCCCGAATAGGAAATCGCGATGAGGACATCGTCCTGGGTGATCATGCCCAGATCGCCATGGACCGCCTCGGCGGCGTGCACGAAAAAGGCCGGCGTGCCGGTCGAAGCCAGGGTCGCCGCGATCTTGCGGGCGATGTGGCCGGTCTTGCCGATGCCGCTGACGACCACGCGGCCGCGGCAGGCCAGCAGCATCGCGACGGTTTGCGTGAAGCTGTCGTCCAGCCTGGCCGACAGGTCCAGCAGGCCCTGGCATTCAATCTGCAGCGTTCTACGCGCAGATGCCAGCGCGGTCTCGGACGATGTTGTGGGATGGTCAGTCATACGTGGATTTTAATATCAGTATGCGGGTTTGCCCCGGGAAGGGGGCTATGGCATCCTGGCGGCTCATTTCAACGGCTTTCAATCCTTCTTTCCAGGCCCGCTCCATGTCCAGCATTTCCAGCCCCGTCCTTGGCACGCCCCTGTCTCCCCTGGCCACCCGAGTCATGCTGCTCGGCTCGGGCGAATTGGGCAAAGAGGTCATCATTGCCCTGCAGCGGCTGGGCGTGGAAGTCATTGCCGTGGATCGGTATGCCGATGCTCCGGGCCACCAGGTGGCGCACCGGGCGCATGTGGTCTCGATGACGGACCCGCAGGCCCTGCGGAAGGTCATCGAACAGGAACGGCCCCACGTTATTGTCCCCGAAATCGAAGCCATTGCCACCAATTTGCTGGTGGAACTCGAGGCGGCCGGAGTGGCCCGGGTGACGCCGACCGCCCGCGCCGCCCAATTGACCATGAATCGCGAGGGCATACGCCGCCTGGCGGCCGAAACCCTGGGGCTGCCCACGTCGCCTTACCGCTTCGTCGACACGGAAGAAGAACTGCGCCAGGCCATTGACGGGGGCATCGGCTATCCCTGCGTCATCAAGCCGGTCATGTCGTCCTCGGGCAAGGGCCAGTCCGTCATCAAGAGCGCCGATGACGTCGAATCCGCCTGGCGCTACGCCCAGGAGGGCGGCCGGGTGGGCGGCGGACGCGCCATCGTCGAGGGCTTTATCCGTTTCGACTACGAAATCACCTTGCTGACCGTGCGCGCCCGCGGCGCCGATGGCCAGGTCGAGACCCGCTACTGCGACCCCATCGGCCACAAGCAAGTCGACGGCGACTACGTGGAAAGCTGGCAGCCGCATCCGATGTCTCCCGCCGCGCTGGAACGCTCCCGGGAAATCGCGCTGGCGGTTACCTCCAACCTGGGCGGCCTGGGCATTTTCGGTGTGGAACTGTTCGTGGCCGGCGACCAGGTCTGGTTCTCGGAAGTCAGCCCGCGTCCGCACGATACCGGCATGGTCACGATGATCACCCAGGTCCAGAACGAATTCGAACTGCATGCCCGGGCACTGTTGGGCCTGCCCGTGGATACCAGCCTGCGCCAGCCCGGCGCCAGCAGCGTCATCTATGGCGGGGTCGATGCTGGCGCGGTTTCGTTCCACAACGTGGCCGAAGCACTGACCGAGCCCGGCACCGATATCCGTCTCTTCGGCAAGCCTGAATCCTTCGTCAAGCGTCGCATGGGCGTGGGGCTGGCCGTGGCCGAGGACGTGGCGGCGGCCCGGGCCAAGGCCAAGCGGGTGTCGGCCGCGGTGTCCGTCAAGGCCGGCTAACGCATCCCGCTTCCCCTTTTTCAGCAGCGGCCACCAGCTCCAGGGCAGGTGGCCGCTACCGTTTGGGCGCAGCAAATCGGCGCGGCAAACCCGCGCGGCGGCGGCTGCGCCTCGGGCGGCTCAAGCCTTGCGGCCATACCCCTTCCCATAGTGTGGTTTGCGCTTTCGCATAGTTTGTTCGATAATTTCAGAAATTTCTGAAAGCGGTGTAACTGCATTTATCAGCCGGGCCGAAGGCCCTGGCTTCTGCCGGTGTAGGTCGATCCATGGCTCTGTCCCCCCAAAACGAACGCTTCGTCCTGCATTTCGGCGAGATGGGTAGCCGCTGGGGCGTGAATCGCACGGTCGGCCAGATCTACGCCTTGTTGTTCCTGTCGCCCAAGCCATTGAACGCCGACGACATAGCCGAAACGCTCGGCTTTTCGCGCTCCAACGTCAGCCTGGGGCTGAAGGAGCTGCAGTCCTGGCGCCTGGTCAAGCTCATCCACCAGGTCGGCGACCGCCGCGACTACTTCGAAACTCCCAAGGACGTCTGGGAGATCTTCCGCATCCTGATGGAAGAAAAGCGCAAGCGCGAAATCGATCCCACGCTCACCCTGCTACGGGACACCTTGCTGGAGCCCCCATCGGGTCCCGATGAGGCCTACGCGCAACAACGCATGAACGAAATGCTGGAGCTCATCGAACTGTCCACCGGATGGTTCGATGAGGTTCAACGACTGCCGCCGGAAACCCTGCAGAACCTGATGAAGCTCGGTTCGAAAGTACAGAAGGTGCTGGGTTTCGCCGGCAAATTGCGGGGCAAGGGCTGACCTTGATCCGCCTCGATTTTTCAGGGAACCTCTATGAAGTTGTATGCAACGCTCGTAACATGGCGCGAGAGACGGCCTGGGAACCATGCCGGTTGCCGCGGCACCTCAACTGCTTGGGAGCGACCCAATGATTGATCTCGACGTCGTAAATCTGTCGCGATTCCAGTTTGCCGCGACCGCGCTCTACCACTTCCTCTTCGTCCCCCTCACGCTCGGCCTGTCGTTCATCCTGGCCATCATGGAAAGCGTGTACGTCATGACCGGCCGCGCCATCTGGAAGCGGATGACCATGTTCTGGGGCACGCTCTTTGGCATCAACTTCGCTCTGGGCGTCGCCACCGGCGTCGTGATGGAGTTCCAGTTCGGCATGAACTGGTCGTACTACAGCCATTACGTGGGCGATATCTTCGGCGCGCCGCTGGCGCTCGAAGGCTTGATGGCCTTTTTCCTCGAAGCCACCTTCGTCGGTCTCTTCTTCTTCGGCTGGAACCGCATGTCCAAGGTCAGCCACCTGGTGGTGACCTGGCTGGTGGCGTTCGGCACCAACTTCTCGGCGTTGTGGATCCTGATCGCCAACGGCTGGATGCAGAATCCGGTCGGTTCGATCTTCAATCCCGACACGATGCGCATGGAGATGACCGACTTCGCGGCGGTGATCTTCAATCCGGTGGCTCAGGCCAAGTTCGTGCACACGGTCAGCGCGGGTTACGTCGCTGGCGCCATGTTCGTCATGTCGATCAGCGCCTGGTATCTGCTGAAGGGCCGTCACATCGACCTGGCCAAACGCTCGATGGCGGTCGCCGCCAGCTTTGGCCTGGCTTCGGCGCTGTCGGTCGTGGTGCTGGGAGACGAAAGCGGCTACCTCACCACTGAACATCAAAAGATGAAGATCGCGGCGATCGAGTCCATGTGGCACACCGAGCCGGCGCCCGCGTCCTTCAACCTGATCGCCATCCCCAATCAGGCGGAGCGCAAGAACGACTTTGCGATCGAGATTCCCTACGTCATGGGCATCATCGGCACGCGTTCGCTCACCACGCCGCTGCTGGGCATCGACGACCTGATCCGGCGTGCCGAAAACCGCATCCGCGATGGCATGGTGGCTTATGACGCGTTGCAAAAGATCCGTGCCAATCCCAAGGACGTGGACGCGCGCATGGTCTTCGACAAGACCTGGCCCGACCTGGGTTACGCGCTGCTGGTCAAGCGCTACCAACCCGACATGAGCAAAGTCACCGAAGACGACATCAAGAAGGCGGCGGTCGACACCGTGCCGAATGTCGCGCCGCTGTTCTGGGCGTTCCGCATCATGGTGGCGGTGGGCATGTACCTGATCCTGTTCTTCGGCGTGGCGTTCTGGCTGGCCTCGCGCGGGCGGCTGGACAGCCGGCGCGGCCTGCTCAAGGTGGCGCTGTGGAGTTTGCCGCTGCCCTGGGTAGCCATAGAAAGCGGCTGGTTCGTGGCCGAATACGGCCGCCAACCGTGGGTGATCGAAGGCGTGTTGCCGACTTATTACGCGGCTTCCGGCCTGACCATCGCTGACCTGGCCATCAGCCTGACGATCTTCCTGGTGCTGTACACGGTGCTGCTGATCATTGGCGTGAAGGTGATGCTGCACGCCGTGAAGGCTGGACCGAAATCCGATGGGCCGGCGCCCGGCACTGCCGCCGCCGATCCTGTTCGCGCCGCCGTGCGGGCCTGAAGGAGAAGACAGCGATGGATACTCTTATTCCTTTCGACTACGGCACGCTGCGCGTGGTCTGGTGGGTGCTGCTGGGCGCGTTGCTCATCGGCTTTGCCGTCATGGACGGCTTTGACCTGGGCGTGGCCGCGCTGCTGCCCGTGGTCGCCAAGACCGACGTCGAGCGCCGGGTGGTGATCAACGTAGTGGGGCCGGTCTGGGAAGGCAACCAGGTCTGGCTCATCACGGCCGGCGGCGCCATTTTCGCTGCATGGCCTTTGCTGTATGCCGCTTCGTTCTCCGGGTTCTACCTGGCAATGATGCTGGTGCTGATCGCGCTGATCCTGCGGCCCGTGGGCTTCAAGTACCGCAGCAAGATGGAAGGCACGAGCTGGCGCAACCGCTGGGACGGCGTGCTGTGCTTCTCGGGCGTGGTGGCGTCGCTGGTGTTCGGCGTGGCCATGGGCAACATCATCCTGGGCGTGCCGTTCACGTTCGATCCGGTCACGCTGCGTCCGGTCTACGAAGGGCACTTCTATCAGTTGTTCATGCCCTTCGCGCTGCTGGCCGGCGTGCTCAGCGTGGTGATGCTGGCCATGCACGGCGCCGTGCTGCTGGCCTGGCGCACGGAAGATCCGGTCTCGTCGCGGGCCCGCAACTGGGGCAGGCTGTGCGCCTTGCTCACGGCCGCGTTGTTCGTGGCGGGCGGCTTCTGGGTGGCGGGCGGCGTCCCGGGCCATGTCATCACCAGCACGGTGGACATGGCTGGTCCGTCGGATCCGATGCTCAAGGCCGTGACGGTGCAAAACGGCGCCTGGATGGCCAATTACGCGAAATGGCCGTTGATGTGGATCGCGCCCGCGCTGGGCGTGGGTGGCGCACTGCTGGTGGCGCTGCTATTGAGCGCGCGCGCCAACGTGCTGGCGTTCCTGGCGTCGTCGGTGTCGATCGCAGGCGTGATCCTGACGGTGGGCTTTTCGCTCTTCCCGTTCATCATGCCTTCGTCGACGAAGCCCCAGGCAGGCCTGACCATCTGGGACGGTTCGTCCAGCCACCTGACGCTGTGGATCATGGTGATCGCCGTCGCCGTGTTCCTGCCCATCGTGACCGTCTACACCGCCTGGGTCTACCGCGTCATGCGCGGCAAGGTCACCCAGGAATCGGTGGGCGACACGCCCAACTCATACTGAAAAAGGAGCCTCCACCATGTGGTATTTCTCGTGGATACTCGGTCTGGGCCTGGCGTGCGCCTTCGCCATCCTCAATGCAATGTGGTTCGAGCTGCGCGAGGGTCATACCCATGATCCGCGCGCCAGCCGTAACGACGAGTGAGCGGCGGTACTAGCAGCCTCGAGCACGATCCCTCGGCAACCCTGAACAAACCGCCGCGCGCTCAGTCGCGGTGGTTGATGGCGCTCGCCAAGGCGGCCAGGCTGCCGCTGATGCTGGCGGGCGCCGCGCCCCTGGTGAGTGGCGCACTGTTGGTCGTGCAGGCCTGGTTGCTGGCCAGCGTGCTCGACGCGGCCATCGTCCGGGACGTGCCCCGGCAGGATCTGCTGAGTGACATCTTGGCCATCGCGGGGCTCATGCTGCTGCGAGCCTGCATTACCTGGGCGGGGGAACGCGCGGGGGCGGACGCGGCCGAACGCATCAAGCGCCACGTGCGCCAGTCGCTGTTCAATCGCCTGGTGCGGAAGGGACCTTACTGGAGCCGGGGCCAGGCATCCGGTGAACTGGCCAGCGCGGTGGTGGACCAGGTCGAAGCCCTGGACGGATTCTTCGCCAAATACCTGCCCGCCATGGCTGCGGCCGCCATGCTGCCCGTCGCCTTCTCCGTCGTGCTGCTGCCGATGGATGTGATCGCCGGACTGGTTCTTCTGATCACGGCGCCCTTGATTCCTTTATTCATGGCGCTGGTGGGCTGGGGGGCCCAAGGCGCGAGCCGCCGGCATTTGCGCGCCTTCGCACGCCTGTCGGGTTTCTTTGCCGACAGGTTGCGGGGCCTGTCCACTTTGAAGCTTCACGGCCGGGCCGAGGCCGAAGCGGCGTCCGTCGTCGCGGCCAGCGATGCCCTGCGCCAGCGCACGATGTCGGTGTTGCGCATTGCTTTCCTATCGTCGGCGGTGCTGGAGTTCTTTGCGGCGCTGGGCGTGGCCGGGGTGGCCGTCTACATCGGTTTGACCTATCTGGGATTCCTGGACCTGCGCTGGTCGCCGCTGACGTTGCAGGCGGGGCTGTTCTGTTTGTTGATGGCGCCCGAGGTTTACGCGCCGCTACGCCAGTTTGCGGCGCATTATCACGACCGCGCGGCCGCGCTGGCGGCCGTTTCGCAGATCTCTTTACTGTTCGACGGCTTGCCGCAAGAGGGCGATGTCTCGGCCGAGGCCGTTTCGGACGGCCGCCAGCCCGCGCGCCAGGGCGGAGGCGCCGCTCTCGCCATTGCCGGCCTGCACCTGGATGCTCCAGGCCGCAGCCAGGCGGTACTGTCGGACGCAGGGCTGACCTTGGCCGTGGGCGAGCACGCCGCGCTGATGGGACCCAGCGGCATCGGCAAGTCCTCGCTTATCGAGGCGATTGCGCGGCTGCGCCCGTTTGAGGGAGACATACGCATCGATGGCTTGCGCTTGCCCGAATGGGACGAAGCGGCGCTGCGTGAGCGGGTGGCGCTAATCGGGCAGAAGCCGCAGTTGCTGGCGGGGTCCATCGCCGACAACATACGCCTGGGACGCCCGGATGCCTCCGATGCCGAGGTGCAGGCCGCCGCGCGCCGCGCCTGTGTGCTGGAGTTCGCAGACGCCTTGCCGCAGGGGCTGGCGACGCCGCTGGGCGGGCGCGGACATGGCCTGTCCGGCGGCCAGGCGCAGCGCGTTGCGCTGGCGCGGCTGTTCCTGCGCGATCCGGGCCTGATCCTGCTGGATGAACCCACGGCGCATCTGGACGAGGCCACGCAGGCGCGCGTGCTGGACGCGATCCTGGAATTTTCGGCCGGGCGCACCTTGCTGTTGGCGACGCACGCGCCCGCGGTGGCGGCCCGGTTGGGCCGGACCCTGCGCGTAGCCGCCGGGAAAGTGGAAGACGCATGAAGAACCTGTTGCTGCTCCTGCCGCTGTATGCGCGCCGAAAAAGCGCGCTTTTACTCGCATTGTTCTGTGCGCTGGCTACCGTGGCTGCCGGCGTGGGCCTGTTGGGCGTTTCGGGTTGGTTCCTGACGGGCGCTGCCCTGGCGGGGGCGGGCGGCGCCTTCAATCTGTTCGCGCCATCTGCGCTTGTGCGCGGCTTGTCGTTTCTGCGCATCGTGGCGCGCTATGCGGACCGCGTTGTCGGCCATTCCGCCACGCTGCGCCTCTTGGCGGACCTGCGCGCCAAGGTGTTCTCGGCGCTGATCCGGCTGACGCCGCGGCAGCTGGCGCGCTACCGCGATGGCGACCTGGTGGCGCGTATGACGGGTGACGTCGACGCCCTCGACACAGTGTTTCTGTTCGTGCTTGCGCCGCTGGCCACCGCCGTGCTGGCGGGCGCGGTACTGACCGCGGTATTGGGACTTTGGGTGCCCGCCGCCGCGCTGGCCTTGGCGCTGGCTTTGCTGGTGGCTTGCGTGCTGGTGCCTTTGTGGCTGCTGCGCGCGGCGCGCAAGCCCGGCGCCGCCGCTCAGGAAAGCGCGGCAGGCTTGCGCGCCGCAACGCTGGACGCGGTGGACGGGCATGCGGACATGGTGGCCTTGCATGCACAGGCGCAGACGGCGGCGCATTTCGAGCGCTTGTGCGAGGCCAGCGCACTGGCGCGCCGCAGCCAGGCACGGGTTGCCGCCCGCGGACAGTTCTTCCTGCAGGCCGCCGCTGGCGCCGCTGTGCTGGCCTTGCTTTGGTTCGGACTGGAGACGCTGGAGTCGGGACGGATCGAGGGCCCGGCTTTGGCTGGCCTGCTGCTCGCGGTTATCGGTATTTTCGAGGTTGCGGGCCCTATCATGCGGGGGGCATCGCGCATGGGTTCGGCAATGTCGGCGGCGGGACGCATTCGTGAAGTAACGCAAAGCGAGCCGGACATGCAGGATCCGCCCGCGCCGCGGGCATTGCCCGACACCGGCGCGCTGGAACTGGATGGCGTGCGCTTTGCCTACACCCCTCGAGACACGGCTGCGAGTCCGGCCGTGCTTGACGGCGCCAGCCTCCGTGTTGAGCCGGGTGAGCGAATTGCCATCCTGGGGCCCAGCGGCGCCGGCAAGTCGACCCTGCTGCACTTGCTCTTGCGCCTGGAGGATCCCCAGGCGGGGCAGGTGCGTTTTGGCGGCTGCGACGCGCGCGACTGCACACAAGCCGACTGGCACCGGCGCATCGCGCTGCTGTCACAGGACGCTCCGGTTTTCCTGGGAACCTTGCGCACGAACTTGCTCATCGGCGACCCCGAGGCGGACGATGCCGCCTTGTGGCGCGCATTGGACGCCGCAAGGTTGGGCGATTTCGTGCGCGGCTTGCCCGAGGGGCTGGATACCTGGGCCGGCGAGACGGGGTCGCAGCTGTCGGCCGGGCAGGCGCGCCGCCTGTGCCTGGCGCGGGTGCTGCTGTCGCCCGCGGCGGTCATCGTGCTGGATGAGCCCACTGCCGGGCTGGATGGCGAGGCCGAGGCGGCATTCTTCAGCGATCTGGCAGGCGCCGTGCGGGGACGCACCGTGGTGCTCGCCACCCATGCGGTCTTGCCTCCAGGGGCTGTCGACCGGCGCTATATCCTGCGGGCTGGCCGGCTACATGAATATGAATTGTCATCGGGGACGGCAATCCTGGCTTAAGCTCGGTTGCGAGGTTATAGTTCGCCTTGCTTCAATTCTTCAGGGCCGTCTTCCATGCAGACCGACAACGCCGAGTACATCCGGCGCACCATCCGCAGCGTTCCAGACTGGCCCCAACCCGGTGTCATTTTTCGCGACATCACGCCCGTGCTGCAGGATCCTCGCGCATTTCGGGTGCTCATCGATCTCTTCGTCTATCGCTACATGCGCCAGCGCCTGGATCTGGTTGCCGGCGTCGATGCCCGCGGCTTCATCATAGGCAGCGTGTTGGCCTATGAACTCAACCTGGGCTTCGTGCCCGTGCGCAAGAAGGGCAAGCTGCCGTTCCGCACCGTGGCCGAGGAATATTCCCTCGAGTACGGCAATGCGTCGGTCGAAATGCACACGGATTCGGTGCGCACCGGCCAGCGCGTTCTGCTGGTGGACGACCTGATCGCCACCGGCGGCACCATGCTGGCCGCCATCAAGTTGCTGCAGCGCCTGGGCGCCAATGTGGTCGAGGCTGCCGCCATCATCGACCTGCCAGACCTCGGCGGTTCGGCCCGCGTTGCCGCCACGGGCACCCCGCTGTACACAGTCTGTCAATACGGCGCTGACTCCCCGGCGTAGGAATCACGCGTCCGACAAGCGCGGCTGGATGAAGTCCAGGAAAGCCTTGGTCTTCGCCGGCAGCATGCGCGAAGGCAGCAGTGCAAAGAGCGGCAGGGGAGTCAGGCTCCATTCCGGCAGCACCCGCACCAGGCCGGCCTGCTTGATGGCGCGCTCCATGGCATCGAAGACCAGCAGGGGAGTGATGCCCAGGCCTTGTCCGGCCAGCCGTCCGAGCATGCCGACATTGTTGGCCGACAGGCGCCCCGACACCTGGACCCGCTCTACCTTGTCGCCCGAATGCAGCATCCAGAAGGAGGATTCCTCGCGCATGGTGGGGCGCAGGCATTCGTGGTGGCTCAGATCCGCCGGTACCCGCGGTTCGCCATGGCGGGCCAGGTATTCGGGCGAGGCATACAGCTGATGGGCCATCAGCACGATCTTGCGCGAGATCAGGCTGGAGTCCGGCTGTTGGCCAAAGCGCAGGATCAGGTCGAAGGGATTGCTGATCGGATCGATCGGACGCATGCTCAGGTCGAAGTCGCACTCGATGTCCGGATGCTGCTCGCGGAATTCGCTGATGACGGCGGGAAGGAAAAGTTGCGCCAGGCTGGTGGGCAGGGAGATGCGCAGGCGACCCTTGGGCTGCACCGCCATGTCCAGTAGTTGATCGTGCGCGATACGCGCTTCTTCCACGATATGCCGGCAGCGCTCGAAGTAGATGGCGCCCGCCTCGGTCAGGTCGATCTTGCGCGTGCTGCGGTTCAGCAGGCGCATGCCGATGCTGCGTTCGAGTTCGCTGACTCGGCGCGAGAGCGTGGATGTCGGAATATTCAAGGCTTCGGCCGCGTGGCTGAAGTTCTTGCGCTTGGCGACTTCGACAAATAGGGCGATGTCGTTAAGCTGGATATCCATGGGGCCCTCGATGTTCAAAATTCCATTTCTGGGGGATTTGTATGATAAATGGAATAATTGTCCCGCCAGCAGAAATGTCTATTTCCCCAAGCTGGATGGCGCGCCCGCCACATCGCCTGCGGATGTTTCGTTACCGAGCTTGCTGGTGGCTGAACGCTGGCAAGGCTTGTCGTTGCTTGATCCGGCCCGGGAGTGTGCAGAAAATG
The DNA here is from genome assembly GCF_035282245.1 of Achromobacter sp. D10. Taxonomy (NCBI): domain Bacteria; kingdom Pseudomonadati; phylum Pseudomonadota; class Betaproteobacteria; order Burkholderiales; family Alcaligenaceae; genus Achromobacter; species Achromobacter sp. D10. The sequence continues at coordinate 245,944 of NZ_JAYJLE010000001.1, read as the reverse complement.
CGCAGATTTGGGCGGTAGCAACCCGTAATTGTCCCATCTGTGCAAATATGTTCACCAAAATAAGGGTTTTTACTAGGCTGCAATCGCCAGATACTTCGTCCCAGCAATCAAATTGTCACATCGCACCTGCCAGCCTGGCAGAAGACGGTGTGCAAGGTTTAGGATGGAGTCATCTCAATGAAAGCCCTAGCTACCGCACTCATGGTTACCGCAACGCTGGTGGGTATGTCCGCCGCTCACGCCGATGGCAAGACGCGTGAACAGGTCCAGCAGGAACTGCAAGCCGCCAAGGCCGCCGGCCAGGTCACGTTTGGTGAACTGGACTACCCGCCCGCCACTGTCCAACGCACCAGCCTGTCGCGCGAGCAGGTTCAGCAGGAACTGCAAAGCGCCAAGGCTGCTGGTCAAGTGACCTCCGCCGAACTGGACTACCCGCCCAAAGCCGCGGTGTCGCAATCCGGTGGCAAGACCCGCGAGCAAGTGCGCCAGGAACTGGCCGACGCCAAGGCACGCGGCGAATACACCTTCGGCGAACTGGATTACCCGCCCCTGGGCCAATAAGTCGTCCCGCCCGCAAGAAAAGCCCCTCATGACGCCGAGGGGCTTTTTTCATGGCGGCACGCCGTGGCCGGAACCTGCCTGCAATAGTGTCGCGTTTCCGCATCAAAACTATTCGCCGCCCACAACAACTGTTGTTGGTCTTTCAAGCGCGGCAGGAGAATATCCAAGGCCCGCGGGATGTTTTGCGAGCCTTAATTCGCATTTGATATCAACACGTTAACGCAGGTTTCCAAAGAGAGCAGCTTGTAAGAAGGCCGTCATTATCCCAACCATGGAAAGTAGTTCTTCGAAATCCGGGTTACTTCGAATTGGCGCAGGCTGGACACTGATTCCAGTGCATGCGCCGCTAACTTGTTCGCAGCGGCACGCAGATTCCCGGCCCTGTGCGCGGTGGGTTTGCGGTTTGCCTTTCATCTCGCCATTTTGGGGACTTATATGAAGAAGACGCTATTGGCTGTCGCGCTGCTGGCTGGTTTTGCCGGCGCCGCGCAAGCCGCAGACTCCGTGACGCTGTACGGCTTGATCGACGCCGGTATCGGCTACGAGAAAGTGAAGTTCGACGGCAATTCTCAAAGCCGTTTTGGCGGCGTCCAGGGCGTGAGCAGCGGCTCGCGTTTCGGGCTGCGCGGCACTGAAGATCTGGGCGACGGCCTGCGAGCCGTGTTCACCTTGGAAGGCGGCTTCGGTCCCATGAACGGCAAGTCGTTGCAAAACGGCCGCCTGTGGGGCCGTCAGGCCACCGTGGGCCTGGACAGCGATACCTGGGGCCGCCTGGAATTCGGCCGCCAGACCAACCTGGCTTCCAAGTACTTCGGCTCGATCGATCCGTTCTCGATCAGCTACAACACCGCCAACATGGGTACCACGTTCGGTAGCGCCAACACGATGCGCCTGGACAACATGGTCCTGTACCAAACCCCCAGCATGGGCGGCTTCAAGCTGGGCGTGGGCTACTCGTTCAGCGCCGACGACGCGGTCAGCGACACGTCGCAGACCGGCTTCCAGACGGGCGACAACAACCGTGTGCTGACGGCGGGCGTGCAATACGTCAACGGCCCGCTGAACCTGGCCGCGGCGTATGACCGCTTCAACCCGTCCAATGGTCAAACCGGCGGCAAGTCCGAAGCGCGCATCCAGGAATACATCGTTGGCGGTTCGTATGACTTCGAAGTCGTGAAGGTCGCGGCGGCGTTCGGCCAGACCCGCGACGGCTGGTTCGTCGGCCAGAACATGGGCACCACGCCCGCCGGCATGCAGAACCTGGGCACGTTCAAGCTGGCCGATGGCTTCCGCGCCAACTCGTACATGATCGGCGCGACCGTGCCGCTGGGCCGCCACGCGGTCTTCGGTTCGTGGCAGCGCGCGACCGCGAGCAACGACAAGCTGACGGGCGACGATGCAACGTTCAATGTCTACAGCTTGGGCTACACCTACGACTTCACCAAGCGCACCAACCTGTACGCGTACGCCTCTTACGGCGACAACTACGCGTTCCAGCGCGATGCGACCGACACGGCTGTCGCCGTGGGTGTGCGTCACCGTTTCTAAGCCATAGGACGTCCGGCAAGACCTTGCTGAATGCGCGGCTCATCTCCGTGGGCCGCCGAGTGACAGCGAACCCCCCTACTGGTTGCCGCCGGACGTTTCTAGAGCTGGGAAGGGAAGGGCCTCCGCAAGGAGGCCCTCTCGTTTTGGCGAGGCGTGGAAGCGCTTTACAGGAACAGCTTGTAGGCCGGGTTTTCGGTTTCGTTCCAGTGGGGATAGCCCAGTTCCGCCACAAAGCTGCGGAACTGTTTTTTGTCCGCGGGCGGGACCTGGATGCCGATCAGGATGCGGCCATAGTCCGCGCCCTGGTTGCGGTAATGGAAAAGGCTGATGTTCCAGTCCGGATTCATGGCGTTCAGGAAGCGCATCAGAGCGCCCGGGCGCTCCGGAAATTCGAAGCGGTACAGCAGTTCGTTGCGTGCCAGCGCCGAGCGCCCGCCCACCATGTGGCGCAAATGGGTCTTGGCCATTTCATCGTGGGTCAGGTCCAGCGTGTCAAAGCCATGGCGGCGGAAGTTCGCGGCTATCTTGTCGGGCTCGGACGCCGATGACACCTGGATGCCGACAAACACGTGGGCGCGATCCGCATCGGAGATGCGGTAGTTGAACTCGGTCACGCTGCGCTCGCCCACCAGTTCGCAGAAGCGGCGGAAGCTGCCGCGCTGCTCCGGCATGGTGACGGCGAATACGGCTTCGCGCATTTCCCCGACCTCGGCGCGCTCGGACACGAAGCGCAGGCGGTCGAAGTTCATGTTGGCGCCGCAGGCAATCGCCACCAGCGTCTTGCCCTTCAGATTATGTTCGGCCGCATATTGCTTGGCGCCCGCGACCGCCATCGCGCCGGCAGGCTCCAGCACGCTGCGGGTGTCCTGGAAGACGTCTTTGATGGCCGCGCAGATCGCGTCGGTGTTGACGACCACGAAGTCGTCCACATACTGGCGCGTGAGCTTGAAGGTTTCGGCGCCCACCATCTTGACGGCCGTGCCGTCCGAGAACAGGCCCACGTCGTTCAGCTGCACGCGGCGGCCCGCGCGCACACTGCGCAGCATGGCGTCGGAGTCTTCCGTCTGCACGCCAATGATCTTGATTTCCGGACGCAGCTGTTTGATGTAGGCGGCCACGCCCGCGATCAGCCCGCCACCGCCGATGGCGACGAAGATGGCGTCTATCGGGCCGGGGTGCTGGCGCAGTATCTCCATGCCCACAGTGCCCTGGCCGGCGATGACGTCGGGATCGTCGAAGGGGTGGACAAAGGTCAGCTTTTCTTTCTTTTCCAGGATCTGCGCGTGGGCGTAGGCGTCGGAGAAGCTCTCGCCGGCCAGTACCACTTCGCCGCCCAGGCGGCGGACCGCGTCGATCTTCACCTGCGGGCTGGTGGTGGGCATGACGATGACGGCGCGGCAGCCGAGCCGGCTGGCCGCCAGCGCGACGCCTTGGGCGTGGTTGCCGGCGGACGCCGCGATGACGCCGCGGTTGCGCGCGGCGGGGGTCAAGTTGGCCATCTTGTTGTACGCCCCGCGCAGCTTGAAGCTGAACACCGCCTGGGTATCTTCGCGCTTGAGCAGCACCGTGTTCGAAATCCGTTGAGACAGCAGAGGCGCCGCTTCCAGCGGTGATTCGACCGCGACGTCGTAAACCTTGGAAGTCAGGATGCGTTTCAGATAATCAGTTGACATGGACTGCGGCTGGCGGCAAGAGTGGGGGGTGGACCAGATTATTGCACCCGCGCGCGGCTACACTCGCCCCACTATGGAAGAAAGTCTGTTATCCGCTGTGCATTGGATGCTGGGGGTGCTGGCGCTGCCCTCGGTGGGCCTGTCCGCGATCTTCACGGTCTCACTGGTGTCCGCCACCTTGCTGCCCATGGGCTCAGAGCCGGCCGTTTTCGGCTACATCAAGCTGGCGCCGGACATGTTCTGGCCGGCCATCCTGGTGGCGACCCTGGGCAATACCGTGGGCGGAGCCATCAGCTACGCCATGGGCCTGGCGGCCGAACGCGCCGTGCAACGCTGGAAGGAACATCATCCCCATCCGCATCCCGATTCGACCGAAGGCGGCCGCATGCGCGGGCGCTGGAACGAGCGCGCCCATGACTGGATCCACCGCATGGGGCCGCCGGCCTTGCTGCTGTCCTGGCTGCCGGCCGTAGGCGATCCCCTGTGCGCCGTAGCGGGGTGGCTGAGGCTGTCATTCTGGCCTTGCGTGCTCTACATGGCCATCGGCAAATTCCTGCGCTATCTGGTCATGACCGCCAGCCTGCTGTGGTTTTTTCCAGGCCAGGTCTAGCGCTGACATCATGTTTAATTGGGGACATATAGTCCTCGCCATTCCCGGGTTTTGAGCGCGTCCTTAGGGGTATTAGGGGCCGGACTCCGCCAATGGCATAAAATAATTTTTTAAGGGCCCCCTCTTGCAGCCATGAACGCCCCACTCGCTAGCCACATCTTGAACGGGGCGATGCCGCCCGCAGCACCCGCGCGCTTGCGCGAAATCCCGTACAACTACACGTCGTTCTCCGACCGCGAGATTGTCGGCCGGTTACTGGGCGAAGACGCCTGGAGCCTGCTGAGCGATCTGCGCGGCGAACGCCGCACCGGCCGTTCCGCCCGGATGCTGTACGAAGTGCTGGGCGACATCTGGGTGGTGCGCCGCAATCCCTATCTGCAGGACGACCTGCTCGACAACCCCAAGCGCCGCAAGCAGCTTATCGAAGCCTTGCATCACCGCCTGGGCGAGATCGACCGCCGCCGCGAGCCCGACGTGCCCGCCGAAGCCGGCCATGATCCGCACCGCGATGAGAAGGTTGTCGGCCTGCTGGCGCGGGCGCGTTCCGCCATTGCCGCATTCGAGGGCGAGTTCGACCAGACCGCCATGATGCGCAAGCAGGCCCAGAAGGTGCTGGGTCGCATCACCGCGCGCGACAACATCAAGTTCGATGGCCTGTCGCGCGTGTCGCACGTGACCGACGCCACCGACTGGCGGGTGGAGTATCCCTTCGTGGTGCTGACGCCGGACTCGGAGGACGAGGTCGCCGCGCTGGTTACCGCCTGTATCGAGCTGGGACTGACGATCATTCCCCGAGGGGGCGGCACCGGTTATACCGGTGGCGCTATCCCGCTGACCTGGAAGTCGGCGGTGATCAACACCGAGAAATTCGACAAGCTGGGCAAGGTCGAGTCCTGTCTGCTGCCCGGGCTGACCGAGCCCGTGGCGGTCATCCATGCCGGCGCCGGCGTGGTGACCAAGCGCGTGTCCGAGGCCGCCGAAGCGGCAGGCTTCGTGTTCGCGGTCGACCCGACCTCGGCCGAAGCCTCCTGCGTGGGCGGCAACATCGCCATGAACGCGGGCGGCAAGAAGGCCGTGCTGTGGGGCACCGCGCTGGACAACCTGGCCTGGTGGCGCATGGTCGACCCGAACGGCAACTGGCTGGAAGTCAGCCGCCTGGACCACAACATGGGCAAGATCCATGACGTGGAAGTGGCGCGCTTCGAGCTCAAGTGGTTCGACGGCCGCGGCAAGCCGGGCGAACGCCTGCTCAAGACCGAAACGCTGGAAATCCAGGGCCGCGTGTTCCGCAAGGAAGGCCTGGGCAAGGACGTGACGGACAAGTTCCTGGCGGGCCTGCCGGGCATCCAGAAGGAAGGCTGCGATGGCCTGATCACTTCGGCGCGCTGGGTCCTGCACCGCATGCCCCGCCACACGCGCACCGTCTGTATGGAATTCTTCGGCCAGGCGCGCGATGCGATCCCGTCGATCGTCGAGGTCAAGGGCTACCTGGACGGCGAAGGCCGTGCCCGGGGTGCCATCCTGGCAGGCCTTGAGCACCTGGACGAACGCTATCTGCGCGCGGTTGGCTACGCCACCAAGAGCAAACGCGGCGTGCTGCCCAAGATGGTCCTGATCGGCGACATCGTCGGCGACGACGAGGACGCCGTGGCCGCGGCATCCAGCGAAGTGGTGCGCCTGGCCAACACCCGCCATGGCGAAGGCTTCGTGGCCGTGAGCCCCGAAGCGCGCAAGAAGTTCTGGCTCGACCGTTCGCGCACCGCTGCGATCGCGCGCCACACCAACGCCTTCAAGATCAACGAAGACGTGGTGATCCCGTTGCCCCGCATGGGCGAATATACGGATCACATCGAACGCATCAACATCGAACTCTCGACCCGCAACAAGCTCAAGCTGCTGGGCGAGCTGGACGCGTATCTGTGCACGCCGCTGCCGGTCGGCAAGATCGATGACGCGGACATCGAAACCACCCGCGCGGAAGTGCTGGCCGAGCGTACCCGCGAGGCGCTGGAACTCCTGGCCGCGGTCAGGCAGCGCTGGCAGTGGCTGCTGGACAATCTGGACCTGCCGCTCTTGCAGGCGCTGCCCGAGCTGCATGGCCTGGGCCTGGGCGACCTGCAGCCGGCCTTGTCGGACCGCCTGGCGGCGCAGCCTGGCGCGCGGGTCTTCGACGTGGTGCAGGATCGCACCATCCGCCTGTCGTGGAAGACCGAGGTACTGGCCGGACTGCAGCGCACGTTCTCCGGCGCGGCCTACAAGAAGATCGTCGACGAGATGATCGCCATCCATGGCCGCGTGCTCAAGAGCCGCGTGTTCGTGGCGCTGCACATGCACGCCGGCGACGGCAACGTGCACACCAATATCCCGGTCAACTCGGACGACTACGAGATGCTGCAGGAGGCCCATCAGGCCGTCGAACGCATCATGCAGATTGCCCGTGACCTGGACGGCGTGATCTCGGGCGAGCACGGGATCGGCCTGACCAAGTACGAATTCCTGACCGAGGCCGAACTGGCGCCGTTCCAGGACTACAAGCGCCGCGTCGACCCCAACGGCCACTTCAATGCCGGCAAGCTGATGCCCGGCGCGGATTTGCGCCACGCCTGGACCCCCAGTTTCAACCTGATGGGCCACGAGTCGCTGATCATGCAGCAAAGCGACATCGGCGCTATCTCGGAATCCATCAAGGACTGCCTGCGTTGCGGCAAGTGCAAACCGGTGTGCGCTACCCACGTGCCGCGTGCCAACCTGCTGTATTCGCCGCGCAACAAGATCCTGGCCACCTCGCTGCTGGTGGAAGCCTTCCTGTACGAAGAACAGACTCGGCGCGGCGTGAGCCTCAAGCACTGGGAAGAGTTCGAAGACGTGGCCGACCATTGCACGGTCTGCCATAAGTGCTACAACCCCTGTCCGGTCGACATTGACTTCGGCGACGTGTCCATGAACATGCGCGCCGTTCTGCGCCGCATGGGCCGGAAGTCGTTCAATCCGGGCACGGCCAGCGCCATGTTCTTCCTGAACGCCAAGGATCCGGCCACCATCAACGCCACCCGCAAGGCAATGGTGGGCGTGGGCTACAAGGTCCAGCGCGCCGCGCACGACCTGCTGTCCGGCCTGGTGAAGAAACAGACTTCCGCCCCGCCGGCGACGGTGGGCAAGCCGCCGTTGCGCGAGCAGGTGGTGCACTTCGTGAATAAGAAGATGCCTGGCGGACTGCCCAAGCAGGCGGCGCGCAAGCTCTTGGACATCGAGGACGCGAACTACGTGCCCATCATCCGCGATCCCAAGGCCACCACGGCCGACACGGAAGCGGTGTTCTATTTCCCGGGCTGCGGCTCCGAGCGCCTGTTCTCGCAAGTGGGTCTGGCCACGCAAGCCATGCTGTGGCACGCTGGGGTGCAGACCGTGCTGCCGCCAGGCTATCTGTGCTGCGGCTATCCTCAGCGCGGCAATGGCATGACGGACAAGGCCGAACAGATCATCACCGATAACCGGGTGCTGTTCCACCGTGTCGCCAACACGCTGAACTACCTGGATATCAAGACGGTCGTGGTCAGCTGCGGCACTTGCTACGACCAATTGGCGGGCTACGAGTTCGACAAGATCTTCCCGGGCTGCCGCCTGATCGATATCCACGAGTACCTGCTGGAAAAAGGCATCAAGCTCGAAGGGGCCAAGGGCGTGCGCTACATGTACCACGACCCCTGCCACACGCCCATGAAGCTGCAGGAGCCCATGAAGACCGTGCGCGCCCTGGTCGGCGATGACGCCATCAAGAGCGACCGCTGCTGCGGTGAATCGGGCACGCTGGCCGTCAGCCGCCCCGACATTTCCACGCAGGTGCGCTTCCGCAAGCAGGAAGAGCTGCTCAAGGGAGATGCCGCATTGCGCAGCGATGGCTTTACCGGCGATGTGAAGGTACTGACCTCCTGCCCGTCGTGCCTGCAAGGCCTGTCGCGCTATGAAGGCGATACCGGCATGGACGCGGATTACATCGTGGTCGAGATGGCGCGCCACATCCTGGGTGAGGGCTGGATGGAAGAGTACGTGCGCCGCGCCAATGCGGGCGGCATCGAGCGCGTGCTGGTCTAGGTCCAGGCGCAAGCACACGCAAGCAGCGCGCAAGAAAAAAACCGCGGCCAGCAATGGCCGCGTTTTTTTTTATCGCTGTGGCAACGCGCGAGGAAGGTTATTCCAGCTTGATGCCGGCCTTCTTGATCACGTCAGCCCACGTGCTGCGTTCCTGTTCGGCGTAGGCCTTGAACTCCTGCGAGGACAGCGGCATCGGGATAACGCCCATGTCCAGCATCTTCTGCGACACGGCGGGCGACTTCAGCGTGGCGTCCAATTCCGCCGCCAGCTTCTTGACGACCGGCTCCGGCAGTCCGCCCGGGCCGACCAGACCCTGCCAGGCATAGGCAGTGAAGTTGGGCACGCCTTGTTCGGCCATGGTGGGCGCGTCCGGCAGCGCGGCGACGCGTTCCGGGGTAGCCGCGGCCAGGACGCGGAGCTTGCCGGCCTTGACGTTGGGCAGGCCTGCGGCCAAGTCGATGAACATCACGTCGACTTGTCCACCCAGCAGGTCCTGGATGGCGGGCGCGGCGCCCTTGTAGGGCACGTGCAGCAGGTTGGCGCCGGTGCGTTGCTTGAACAGTTCCAATGCCAAGTGGTGCGGCGAACCCGCGCCGGCGGATGCCGCCGAGAGCTTGCCGGGTTCTTTCTTGGCGGCCTGGATCACGTCGTCCACCGTCTTGAACGGCGAGTTGACGTTCACGGCCAGGAGCAACGGGAACTTGGCGATGCCGCCGATGTAGGTGAACTTGGACGGATCGTAGGAAAGCTTGGCGTATAGCGACGGGTTGAAGGCCAGCGTGCCCGAATCGGCCGTGCCGATCATGTATCCGGTGGGCTCCGACTGCGCGATGGCGGTGGCGCCGATGATGGTGGCGGCGCCGGGGCGGTTCTCGACCACGATGGTCTGGCCCAGCGGTTTTTCCATGCCGCCCGCCACCGTGCGTGCCACGACGTCGGCGCCACCGCCGGCCGGGTAGGGCACGATCCAGCGGATCGGCTGGGCAGGCCAGGATTGGGCGGAGGCCGTGCTGGCGGCCAGGGACAGGGCGGCAAGCGCCAACAGGCGCTTTGCGTGCTTGTGCATGGGGTTGTCTCCTAGTGCGGACTGAATATGGGCCGGCGCCGCAGAGCGCGCGGGGGGCCTGTTATGCGCCGATATTATGCCTTGCGTCCCCGGCAATCGGCGGATGTTTTGTGCCCTGTTTTCAGCGGCTTATTGCGGATCGGGGTAGTGGCGGGCCCCGAAAATCGCCGAGCCTATGCGCACCTCGGTCGACCCTTCTTCGATGGCCAGCTCGAAATCTCCGCTCATTCCCATGGACAGGCGGTCCAGCGATACGCCGGGCAGGTTCTCCTGGCGCAGGCGGTCGCGCAACTCGCGCAGGGCGCGGAAGCACGCGCGCACTTCGGCGGGGTCGGGTGAATTCACGGCCAACGTCATCAGACCTTGCACGCGCAGCGTCGGGAAATCGGTGGCGACGCGGCGCAGAAAGCCGGCAACGTCGGCCGGATCCATGCCGTACTTGCTGGGCTCGGAGGATGTCTTTACCTGCACCAGCACGTCCAGGGTCCGGCCCTCGTTCGTCAGGCGGCGATGCAGGGCTTCGGCAAGCTCCACGCGGTCCAGCGACTGGACCTCGGCAGCGTCGCGCGCGGCGTCGCGAGCCTTGTTGGTCTGCAGATGGCCGATCAGCACCCATTGCAGGCCCACGCCGGCCAGGGCCGTGGCTTTCTGGCGGATTTCCTGCGTCTTGTTCTCGCCGTAGCGGGTCAGCCCCAGCGCCATGGCTTCGCGGATGGCGTCTTCGCCGAACGTCTTGCTGACGGGCAGCAGCGTCACGCTGTCAGGGCTGCGCCCGGCGCGCTCGCAGGCGCTGGCGATGCGTTGCTGGATCTGGGCAAGGCGCCCGGCCATGGTGTCTACAGCGGTCATTCAGCTCTCGGGTAGATACGGGATGTCCCATAGTGTAGGACTGTGCCGGATCGTTTCGCCACAACGCTCGGGCGCATCGTTGACCCTGTGCAATCGGCAGGCTTAGAATTTGAGGATATTTGTTTATATTTCAATGTTCTATGCCGTCCGGCGCCGCCCCAGCGGGCGACACGGTTTCCCACCTCCATAGTCTCCCGCCATGTCCACCGCAGCGCCTGAATACGCTTTTGCCACGCCTTTCCTGAATCCCCCCGCTTCTCCCATCCGATCGCTCATGCCGTATGCCATGCGGCCGGGCACCATTTCGCTGGCGGGCGGCTATCCCGCCCAGGAACTGTTCGACGTGGAAGGACTGTCGGTTGCAAGCACCCAGGTCCTGGCCCGCCTCGGCGCATGCTTGCAGTACTCCAATATCGACGGCCAGGCCAGCCTGCGCCACGAACTGGCGCGCCTGTCCGCCGAGCGCGGCCTTATCTGCAATGCCGATACCGAGCTGGTCGTGACCGGCGGTTCGCAGCAGGCTCTGGCGCTCCTGACCCGCGTCATGTTGCAGCCCGGGGACCACGCAATCATCGAGTCGCCGGCGTTTCCCAATTCCGTGCAGGCGCTGCGCTACACCGGCGCAACCGTGCATACGGTGCAATCCGGCCCCGAGGGCATCGACGTGGACGCGTTGGATGAACTGGCCGGTCGCATCAAGCCCAAGATGGTTTGCGTCGTCGCCTCGTTCTCCAACCCCTGCGGCGCGACCCTCACGCGCGAGCGCCGCTTGCGGCTGCTGGAACTGGCGGTCAAGCATCGTTTCCTGATCGTCGAGGACGATCCCTACAGCGAGCTGCGTTTTGCAGGCGAGGCGGTTCCGCCGATCGCTGCGCTGGCGCAAGGCGAGGCCCGCCATTGGGCCGTGTACCTGGCAAGCATGTCCAAGACGATGGCGCCGGCGTTGCGCATCGGCTGGCTGGTGGCTCCGCCCGAAGTCCGCCGCCGCTGTGTCAGCGCCAAGGCGGCCGACGACATGGCTTCGTCCGCCTGGATCCAGGAGGTCGTGGCCCAGTACCTGGCCAACGGCCGCTACGGCGAACACGTGCCGCGCATCCGTGCTGCCTACGGCCTGCGTTGCGACGCCATGGCTGAATCGCTGGCCCGCGAACTCAATGGCCGCGTCACCTTCAGCAAGCCCGAAGGCGGCATGTTCTTCTGGGCTCGCCTGACCGGCGAGATCGATGCCACGCGCCTGTTGCCCTATGCCATCGAGCACGAGGTCGTCTACGTACCGGGCAAGGCGTTCTATGCGGACGCGGCGCAGGCAGACCTGCATGCCATGCGCATGTCGTTCGCCACCATGAACGAAAGCCAGATCGCGCAGGGCATGGTGCGATTGGGCCGCGCGCTGGACGCCTGCGAAGCCAACGAGCCGGTATCGATCTCGCTGGCGGCCTGAACCCGGCTTGACGGCGCGCATCCGCCGCCGTCTTGCCTGTTGCTATGCTTTCTTGCCTGTCCGTCCCCGCGCTGGCGCGCAGGGACGCGCATACCTAAATAAGCGCTTGTTATTTGGTTTGGGCGCTTCATGTCTATAAGCTTCTTGCCTCGGCGCGTTATGGCGCCCGCAAAGCAGAACAGGAAACGAGGTCATGAACATTGCAAAAGGGTTGATCGGCGCGGCGTTGTTGGCGGCTGCGGCGCAGGGCGCGCAGGCGGCGACGCTGGACGTGGTGCGCCAGCGCGGCGCGGTGGCTTGCGGCACGACCACGGGCTTCGCGGGCTTTTCCGCGCCCGACGCGCAAGGCAAGTGGCAGGGGCTGGATGTGGACCTGTGCCGCGCCATCGCCGCCGCGGTGTTCGGCGACGCCAACAAGATCAAGGTAGTGCCGCTGAACTCGCAGCAGCGCTTTACCGCCCTGCAGTCCGGTGAGGTGGACGTATTGACGCGCAACACCACCGTGACGCAGCAGCGCGACACCGCCTTGGGCATCATCCACGCCGGCATCAACTTCTATGACGGCCAGGGATTCCTGGTGCCGAAGTCCCTGGGCGTAAAGAGCGCCAAGGAAATCAACGGCGCCACCATCTGCCTGCAAACCGGCACGTCCAACGAAAATACGCTTGCCGACTGGGCGCGCGCCAACAACGTGAGCTACAAGCCCGTCGTGATCGAGACCTTCAACGAAGTGGTCAACGCCTTCGCTGCCGGCCGTTGCGACGTGTTCAGCACGGACGCATCGGGCCTGGCCTCGATCCGCATCTCCAAGCTGCAGAACCCCGACGACTACGTGGTGCTGCCCGAGATCATCTCCAAGGAGCCGCTGGGTCCGTTCGTGCGGCAGGGCGACGACGCCTGGTTGAACATCGTGCGCTGGTCGCTGTCGGCCATGATCGAGGCCGAGGAATACGGCGTGTCGTCCGTCAATGTGGATGAACAGACCAAGAGCGCCAACCCCAACATCAAGCGCATCCTGGGCGTTACGCCCGGCAGCGGCGCCAACCTGGGACTGGACGAGAAGTGGGCCTATAACATCGTCAAGCAGGTGGGCAACTACGGCGAGAGCTTCGAGCGCAACGTCGGCCAGGGGAGTCCCCTGAAGATCAAGCGCGGCCTGAATGCGCAATGGACGCAGGGCGGCCTGATGTATGCGTTGCCGATACGGTAATGGTGAGGGGGCTGCGCGCGCTGGGCATCGATTGCCCTGCGTGTAGCCCCGGAGGCTTTACCCGCGCCGGTAGAGTTCGGCGATCTTCACGAAGGCGGCGCGCAATTCCCGCGTGCCGCCCTGGAAGATCATCGGCCGGCCGCGATGCGTGAACACCACCAGCCGCTTGGAAAACAGCATAGGAACAAAGCGCGCGTAGCGCACGTCTTCCCAGGCGACCTCGCGGCGCGTGAACCAGGTTTGGCGCAGGCCGCGTTCGTCGATGGTGGTGATGGACGTCTGCATGTGCCACGACACGAAGAGCAGCCCGAGGAAGCACACCGCCACCACGGCGGCCAAGAGCGTATCGAAGGGTTGCGAGGGCGCGCGGATGGCCGTGGTGACCACCTGCACGCCGAGTACCGCCAGGATGACCCACGTCAGGATGCGGACCCAGTCGGGCCAGGCCTGGCCCGACAAGGGCAGGGGGCCGATGGCCCGCAGCAGCGCCGCGTGGTCCTCGGCGGAGGGCGTGCTGGCGGAAGCGCTCATGCGGTCCGTCATGCCGCCCGTTTGGCGGCAATGGCGTTGCCGGCGCGGCTGGAACCCTTGCGGTTCAGGTGAGCCGACATCCACTGGCCGATGTCGACCACGGCGTCGAAGTCCACGCCGGTATCGATGTCCAGGCCGCGCAACATATACAGCACGTCTTCGGTGGCGACGTTGCCGGTGGCGCCCTTGGCATAGGGGCAGCCGCCCAGGCCGGCCACCGAGGTGTGGAAAATCGAGATGCCGGTTTCCAGCGCCGCCAGGATATTGGCCAGAGCCTGTCCGTAGGTGTCGTGGAAATGGCCGGAGATGCGCGCCGGATCAGCGACTCGGGTTACTGCCGTCATGACTTCGCGCACGCGCTTGGGCGTGCCCACGCCGATGGTGTCGGCCACGTCGATTTCATCCACCTGCATCGCCAGGTAGCGCTGCGCCACGTCCACCACCGCTTCCACCGGCACTTCACCCTGGTAGGGGCAGCCCAGCGCGCAGCTGATGCTGCCGCGCACGCGGATGCCGGCCGCCCGCGCGGCTTGCACCACGGGTTCAAAGCGGGCGATCGATTCGGCGATGGAACAGTTGATGTTCTTCTGCGAGAAAGCCTCGCTGGCGGCGCCGAAGATCACGATCTCGTCGGCGCCGGCGGTCAGCGCGCCCTCGAAGCCCTTCATGTTGGGTGTCAACACGGAATAGATGGTGCCGGGGCGGCGGTCGATGCGCGCCATGACTTCGGCGCCGTCGGCCATTTGGGGCACCCATTTGGGCGACACGAACGAGGCGGCTTCCACGTTGGGAAAGCCCGCGGCGGCCAGACGGTTGACCAGTTCCACCTTGATGTCGGTGGGCACGAATTCCTTTTCGTTCTGCAGGCCATCGCGGGGCGACACCTCGACGATCTTCACGCGGGAGGGCAAAGCCATGTCTATTCCTGTCTCGGGATGGGAAGCGCGCCACGGCAATGCGGCGACGCAATCTGCACAATATTAGCGCCATAGGGCAGACGCTGTTTTGCGGGATCGGCAAAGGCCAATGGCCTTGGGAGAGTCCCCTAATTCAGGCGTTGGTACCGGCCGTCGTCCAACCGGACGATACGGCCTTGCAACTCGAGTTCGACCAGTTGCGCCTGCAGGCTGGCGGTGTCCATCCCGCTGCGCGCCTGGACCGCGTCCAGGTGCAGCGGATCGTAGCCCAGCGCATCGAGCACGGGGTGGTCAGGCAAGGGGTCGGCAGCGGGTTGGGCGCGTGTGGCGGGAGTCGGGTTGCCGCCCAGTTCGTCCGTGATGTCGCGGGCGGTTTCGACCAGCTTCGCGCCCTGGCGGATCAGGGCGTGGCAGCCGCGCGATAGCGGCGAATGTATGGATCCGGGAATGGCGAAGACCTCGCGCCCGCCTTCGGCGGCAAGGCGGGCGGTGATCAGCGATCCGCTCTGGCGGGCGGCTTCCACCACCAGCACGCCGCGCGCCAGCCCCGCCACGATGCGGTTGCGCTTCGGAAAGTGTTGCGGCAGCGCGCCGGTGCCCAGCGGTAGTTCCGAGACCAGCGCGCCGTGCGCGGTAATGCGGTGCGCCAGGTCGCGGTGGCGGGCGGGGTAAATCCTGTCGATGCCGGTGCCCATGACCGCCACGGTGCCGGCGCCTTCGGGGCCGGCGTCCAGCGCGCCTTCATGAGCCGCGCCGTCGATGCCCAGGGCCAGGCCGCTGACGACACGCCAGCCGTGCCCGGCCAGATGCCGCGCAAAAGCCCGGGCGTTCTCCTGGCCGCCAGGGGTGGCGTTGCGCGCGCCCACCACGGCAAGCGACGGTCCCTGCAGGAATGCCGGATCGCCCGCGACATAGAGCAGGATGGGCGGATCGGCAATGGTCAGCAGGCTTTGCGGATACGTCGGGTCCGCCAGCGTCAGGACGTGCCGTCCCGGCGCAGCCGCCCATTCCAGCGCGCGCTCGACCTGCTCAGCCATCTCTGGCGGCATGGGCGCGGCCAGCTGCCGCGCCAGCGCCTCGGGCAGATGACGCGACAGTGCCGTGGCGCGCTGCGCGTAGATCTGTTCCGGCAGGCCCAGGGCACCCAGCAGCGTGCAAGCGGTGGCGGAACCGATATTCGGCTCCAGGGACAGGCGCAGCCAGGCGGCGAGTTCAGAAGGGGATTGCGTAAGCGGCATGGGGCGGGCGCGTAAGAGCGTCGATGGGGCGAGAGTGTCGCATGCGGGGCGCGCGGGCGCCGGGCCGGGGGGACTGATTTGCGCCTCAGGAAGGCAGGAATACGCGGGTCTGCGCAATGCCGCCAATCCCGAAATTAGCCGAAAACTATTAGAAATCAAGAGTCTAATGAATTAAACTCTTATGTAAACCTGACTACCGGCAATTCCCCCGCAATGGCTTTACTTCCTATTCTCCGCTACCCGGACCCGCGCCTGCATAAAAAGGCCAAGCCGGTCGCCGAGGTCGACGACCGCATCCGTCAACTGGTGCGCGACATGGCCGAAACCATGTATGACGCTCCGGGTGTAGGCCTGGCCGCGACCCAGGTCGACGTGCACGAGCGTGTCGTCGTGATCGACGTCTCCGAGGAAAGCAATCAGCTACTCGTGTTGATCAATCCCGAGATCACCTGGCGCAGCGACGACTACAAAATCTACGAAGAAGGGTGCCTGTCGGTGCCTGGCATCTACGACGAAGTCGAGCGCGCATCCCGCATCCGCTGCAAGGCGCTGGATATCGACGGCAAACCGTTCGAATTCGACGCCGACGGGCTGCTGGCCGTGTGCGTGCAGCACGAACTGGACCATCTGGAAGGCAAGGTGTTCGTGGAATACCTGTCCAACCTGAAGCAGAACCGCATCAAGACCAAGCTGAAGAAAGCCGAGCGCGAAGCGCTGCGCGCATAGGGGGCCCATCCCCCCAACCCGCTGCGCGGGCCCCTTCAAGGGGGCCGCGCTGGCGGACCGGCGAAGCCGGATCCGCGGCGCCCCGGATCGGTCAGAGTTCCTGGCTGCGGGAAAGCCCTTCTTTGAACATCTGTTCCATTCTTTGTTCTCCATCCCATGCGCCTAGTCTTTGCCGGCACGCCGGAATTCGCCCGTATCGCCTTCGACGCCTTGCGCGCCGCCGGCCATGAAATTCCCTTGGTGATGACCCAGCCCGACCGCCCGGCCGGGCGCGGGTTGAAACTGACGCCCAGTCCCGTCAAGCAGGCGGCGCTGGAAGCGGGCATCGAGGTCGCCCAGCCGCGCAGCCTGCGCCTGGACGGCCGCTATCCCGAAGAGGCCAGCGAGGCCCAGGCCCTGCTGCAGCGCGTGGCACCCGATGTCATGGTGGTGGCCGCCTATGGCCTGATCCTGCCGCAATGGGTGCTGGACCTGCCGCGCCTGGGGTGCCTGAATATCCATGCCAGCCTGCTGCCGCGCTGGCGCGGCGCCGCGCCCATCCAGCGCGCCATCGAGGCTGGCGACGCGCAGACTGGCGTGACCATCATGCAGATGGACCAAGGCCTGGACACTGGCGACATGCTGCTGGAACGCGTCGTGCCCATAGCAGGCGACACCACCGCGGCCGAATTGCATGACATGCTGGCGGTTGCCGGCGGCGAGGCCATCGTCGAAGCATTGGCCGCCCTGTCGCAGGGCGGCCTGACTCCGCGCAAGCAGCCCGAGGCCGGTGTCACCTATGCGGCCAAGCTCGACAAGGCGGAAGGGGCGCTGGATTGCACCCAGCCGGCCGAGTTGCTGGCCCGCCGCGTGCGCGCTTTCAATCCCGTGCCGGGCGCGAGCATCCGTCTGCCAGGCCTGGCTGATCCGGTGAAGGTCTGGCGCGCGCAGGCGCTGGACCAGGCTACCTCGGCCGAACCCGGCAGCGTCTTGCGGGCCGATGCCTCAGGCATCGATATCGCTACGGGCAACGGCGTGCTGCGCCTGCTGGAACTGCAGAAGGCTGGCGGCAAGCGCCAGCCGGTGGACGTGTTTGCGCGCGGCTGGCAGCCCGCCTGAACGATGCCGCAGCCGGGCGGCTCCGGGGCCCGATTTCAATACAGGGTGCTGGCCACGCGAGCGGGCAGTTCGCGGTCGTAGGTGACGCCGTCGAAAGTGCCCGCCGTCAGGTCCGACAGGATGCGGCCGACGCTGGGCAGTGCGTCGCGCGGCACCTGCGTTGCGGGGTCCCACAGCTTGGAGCGCAGCAAGGCTCGCGAGCATTGGAAATACACCGTGTGCACGTCCACGATCAGCACTGACCGCGGCAGCTTGCCATCCATTTCGAAGCGCGCCAGAAACGCGGGGTCGACGCTGATCCGCGCCGCGCCGTTGACCCGCAAGGTCTCGCCCACGCCGGGTACCAGGAACAGCAGAGCGACTCGCGGATCCGCCAGGATGTTGCGCAGGCTGTCGATGCGGTTGTTGCCGCGGCGGTCCGGCAGCAGCAGCGTCTTGTCGTCCTCGACCACCACGAAGCCGGCGGGGTCGCCGCGTGGCGAGGCGTCCAGTCCGTCGGGCCCCGCGGTTGCCAGCACGGCGAACGGCGCGGCTTCGATGAAGGCGCGGTAGTGCGGATGCACGTGATCCACTTCCTTCTTGAGAGAGGCTTCACCTGAGGCGCCATACAGCGCTTGCAGGGCGTCTGCGTCGGTGACCAGATGGGCGGGATCAATGTGCATGGCTCGGGTTCCAGGTTCAGGCCAGCGCGGCTGGCAGGTCGGCAACGGTCAGAAAGAGTTCATCGGGGCCGCGCCCGCGCAGGGCCTCGACATGGTTGTAGCCCCAGGCGACGGAGCCGACGCGCACGCCGGCCTTGCGGGCGGCGTCGATGTCGCGCATTTCATCGCCTACCAGCAGGAAGCGTTCAGGGGCGGTACCGTGCTGCTTGAGCAGGCGGTCGATCTTGGCGGACTTGCCGAATAGATCGGTGCCGCATTCGTAGTCGTCGAACAGGGCGGCGGTTTCCGGGCCCAGCACGCGTTGCACGTTTTCGATGGAATTCGAGCTGACCACCGCCAGGCGCAGCCCGGCCCCCTTCAGGCGCGCCAGCGCGTCCGGAATGCCGTCGAACATATGCACGCTGGGATCGATTTCCTGCATCAGCGTGCGCACGTGGGCCATGATGGCTGGCAGCTTCCACAGCGGTATGCCCAGGAATTTGAGGATCTCCGCGGCATCGCGATGCCGCAGCTGGTCGCGTTCCGACGCGTCGATCTTGCGGAAACCGTACTTGTCGGCGACGGTGTTCAGGATGGAGTTGAACCAGGGCATGGTGTCCGCCAAGGTTCCATCGAAGTCGAAAGCGGCAATGTCGTATTTCAAATCGCGGATCTCTAGATGCCGTTGGGATGCAGCAGATAGTGGACAACGGGCGCCAGCGCCTCGAGCGGCGGCGCGCTGGACACGACGCGGGCGGCGTTGGTCCAGGGATAGTCCAGCCCCAGCAGCCAGCCGAACACCGCTTCCATGTCGTGGGCGGGCAATGACACCATGGTCTCGATGGTGATGACGAGATGAGTGGCGCGATAGGGCTCCGCCTGGAACTCCCAGTCGTAGCGGCCACAGCCCACGCGCACATTGCCGGTGGCCTTTTCCGTCATGCCGACGATCCAGTCGCACTGGTAGGTAGGCAGCCGGGATCCCGCCTCGGGGCGCGCCAGGTAGAACGTGTAGACGTTGTCGTAGGTCTGGCCGAACTTGCGCACCAGCGTGTCGGTTATTGCGGCCAGGCCATGGGACTCGGGCGGAAAAGCGATGGCCTGCGTGCGCAAGGCCATCTTCAGCACCGCATCCGGGGCGAACGCGCGGGCCATGTAGTGCGGGCGGTTCTCGTCCTTGGCGTGAAAGTAGTCGCGCAGTACGGACTCGGTGCTCGCGGGAGTCAACGCATGGGTAGACATTGCGGGGCTTCCGTTGGGGTCTGGTTAGGGGAGGGCTTCAGGCCTTGATCTGTTCGAACCATTTCGAGACATTGGGCGGTTCGTACATGGCGTAGCGGTCCAGCAGCAAGGCGGGATCCTCCTCCACGACCAGCATATCGCGATGCTGGGGGCGGATGAATTCTTCCTCGACCGCGTGGTCCACGAACTGGACCAGCGCATCGTAGTAGCCGGCGATGTTCAGCAGGCCGCAGGGTTTCTGGTGCATATTCAGTTGCGCCCAGGTCCAGACTTCGAAGAACTCTTCCAGGGTGCCCGCGCCGCCCGGCAACGCGATGAATCCGTCGGCCTTTTCCATCATCATGGCCTTGCGCTCGTGCATGTTCTGCACCAGGTGCAGTTCGGTCAGGCCACGGTGCGCCTGCTCTTTCTTCATCAGCAGCTCGGGGATCACGCCGATCACGCGGCCGCCGCCAGCCAGCACCTCATTGGCCACCACGCCCATGATGCCTACGACCGAACCGCCATACACCAATCCCAGATCGCGCCGCACCAGTTCCCGGGCCAGCACGCGGGCCTGTTCGATGTAGTCCGGCCGGGCGCCCGGGTTCGAGCCGCAATACACGCAGATGTTCTTCAGAGTCATAGATATTGGGTGATGCCTATCCCGTTACAGATTGCGTCACGGGTTTTGGGAAGCCCATAGTTTACGCAAGGTTCGAAAACCGTTTTGACCACCCCAATTTAGGGGCCGGAGGCAATGTTTGGACACAGCATGTTCCGCCACGATCGGTAGACTGGGTTGTTCGGAGAGACTGGAAATCCAGTGTCGCAGTGCTTTCACTTAACCAAGAGGAGCCACGATATGGAACAAGCAACCCGTACCCCCCAACAGGCCGGCCGCCCGTTCGAGATGGACGTCAAGGCGATACGCGCCAAGGCGCGCCAGGACATCGAGTCCGGTGCCGTGACCGACACCTATCGCGCCGATCGCCAGACCGTGCTGAAGCTGCTGAACGAGGCCTTGGCCACGGAGATCGTCTGTGTGCTGCGCTACAAGCGCCATTACTTCATGGCGCGCGGACTGAACGCCGAGCCCGTGGCCGCGGAATTCGCGGAGCATGCCACGCAGGAACAGGATCATGCCGACAGGCTGTCGGAACGCATCGTGCAGTTGGGCGGCGAGCCCAATCTGTCGCCCAAGGGCCTGCTGGAGCGCAGCCACTCCGAGTACGTCGAAGGAACGTCGCTGGAGGACATGATCAAGGAAAACCTGATCGCCGAGCGTATCGCCATCGATAGCTATCGCCAGATGATCGAATACATCGGTGAGCAGGACTCCACCACCCGCCGCCTGCTGGAAGACATCTTGGCCGTGGAAGAAGAGCACGCCGACGACATGTCGGACTTCCTGGCCAAGCGTTAGCGCGCGCGCTGCGCTGCCGCGGCGCGCGCGTCGTGGTGGCGCGCCGCCGCGTCGAGCGCCGCATGATGCGCTTCGGCCCAGCGGTCCAATGCGATCAAGGCCACGTTCAGGGACTGGCCCAGCTCGCTCAGCCGGTAGCTCACATGCGGCGGCACGGTGCCCAGGTCTTCGCGCAGCACCAGGCCATGGCGCTCCAGCTCCCTGAGCGTCTGCGTCATGACCTTTTGCGAAATTCCATCCAGCCGGCGCAGCAGCTCGTTGTTGCGCAGAGGACCTTGCTCCAGCGCGGGCAGGATCAGCGGCACCCATTTCCCGGCGATCAATTCCAGCGCGCGCCGCGACGGGCATGATGCGTCGAAGACGTCGCCTGCGGACGGGGATATCGAGGGCTTTTTCATGGTTACCAAAAGGTGCGTACTTGTCCTTTGGTAACTATAGTCTCTAAGCTAGCGGTTCCCTAATCCTGGCAGGAGGCCGTGATGGCCTGGTTGATTCTGGTCGCCGCGAGCGCGGTGGAAATCGTGATGGCGCTGGCATTGAAGTATGCGGACGGGTGGACGCGTTTCTGGCCCAGCGTGATCGGCATTGCCGCCGCGCTCGGCAGCGTGTTCCTGCTTACGTTGGCCATGAAGCAGCTGCCCGCGGGCACGGCCTATGCCATCTGGACGGGCATCGGGTCCGTGGGCATTACCGTGCTGGGGATCATGCTGTTCGGGGATTCGCCATCGGCCGCGCGCCTGCTTTGCATCGCGATGATCGTGGGCGGGGTGGCGGGGCTCAAACTGCTGGAAGCCTGAGCCCCGGGGACCGAGTTCAGATCGTGTCGGCCCAGAGGTCGTACTCGTCGGAATCGGTGACGCGGGCGCGCACCAGATCGCCCGCCTTCAGGGGCTTGTCCGAACTGACATAGACGCAGCCGTCGATCTCGGGCGCGTCAGCGCTGCTGCGGCCCACGGCGCCATCTTCGTCCACTTCGTCGATCAGCACGTCGATCTCGCGGCCCACTTTCTTTTCCAGGCGCGCGGTGGAGATCGATTGCTGCAGCTCCATGAAGCGTTCCCAGCGATCTTGCTTGACTTCGTCCGGCACGGGATTATCCAGCAGGTTCGCGGGCGCGCCTTCCACCGGCGAATATTGGAAACAGCCCACACGGTCCAGTTGCGCTTCCTGCATCCAGTCCAGCAGGTACTGGAAGTCTTCCTCGGTTTCGCCGGGGAAGCCAACGATAAAGGTGGAGCGTATCGTCAGGTCCGGGCAGATCTCGCGCCAGCGCTTGATGCGGGCCAGGGTCTTGTCCTCGAAGGCCGGGCGCTTCATGGCCTTCAGGATGCGCGGGCTGGCGTGCTGGAACGGGATGTCCAGGTAGGGCAGGATCTTGCCCTCGGCCATCAGTGGAATCACCTCGTCCACGTGGGGATACGGATACACGTAATGCAGGCGTGTCCAGACGCCCATATCGGACAAGGCCGTACAGAGTTCGGTCATGCGCGTCTTCACCGGACGGCCATTCCAGAAACCGCTGCGGTACTTGACGTCCACGCCATAGGCGCTGGTGTCCTGCGAGATCACCAGCAGTTCCTTCACGCCAGCCTTGACGAGGCGCTCGGCTTCGCTCAGCACGTCGCCCACCGGCCGGCTGACGAGGTCGCCGCGCATGGAGGGGATGATGCAGAAGCTGCAGCGGTGATTACAGCCTTCCGAGATCTTCAGATAGGCATAGTGGCGCGGCGTGAGCTTGATGCCTTGCGGCGGCACCAGGTCCAGATACGGATTGTGGTCCTTCTTGGGGGGCGCGGCCTGATGCACGGCGCGCACCACTTCTTCATATTGTTGCGGGCCGGTCACCGCCAGCACGCTGGGGTGCACGTCGCGGATCACCGATTCCTCGACGCCCATGCACCCGGTCACGATGACCTTGCCGTTCTCGGCGAGGGCTTCGCCAATGGCTTCCAGCGATTCCGCCTTGGCGCTGTCGATGAAACCACAGGTATTGACGACGACCACGTCCGCGTCGTTGTATTCGGGCGTGACGACGTACCCTTCGGTGCGCAGTTGGGTCAGGATGCGTTCGGAGTCGACCAGGGCCTTGGGACATCCCAGGGAAACGAATCCCACCCGTGGGGTTCGGCCGTCGGCGTTGGCGGCGGCGATGGTGTCGGCCAGGGCGGAGGTGGCGGACGCGTTCGCGTCAGCGTTGTTGGCCTTGCCGGGGCCCTTGCCAGGCCGGGAAGTTTCGAGGATTTCCAATGTAGTTCACCAAAAAATCGCGCGGCGAGCAGGTGGCGCGGCGGATGTGTTGTTCGTGTTAAGCGAGGCCGGGCGGCGGGCCTCAAATAGGTTCAGCGTGTTCGTTGGCGGGCCACGGGGGCAGCTCTCGCAGGGTCTCGGGATGCAACATGGCTACTTGCAGCAGGGTTTTCGCCGCGCCCGAGGGAGTGCGCCGCCCTTGCTCCCAATCCTGCAGGGTGCGTACGCTCACGCCCAGCAATTCAGCGAAATCTGTTTGCGGCAGGCCCACGCGGCTGCGTGCTTCGCTGATATGCGACGCCTGCCACGGTGCGCTGGACGCAGTCGGGGCTGCATTCTTCATGGATCTTCAAAAGTCGGGTGGCGCCTGTGTGATGTCCCGGGTTCAGGGCGTTGCGCCGTGATGGCGGCGTAGGCGAATTTTGAATTATACGGCATTGCCGTAGTCCCGAGGGCGGGAGTCCATGCGGAATGGGAACTGCCGGTGGATTGACGGGCCTTGGAATGCTTTCTGCCCGGCAGTGCACGCCTTCCCACTATGAGAAGTTCAAGAGAGCGGCGTACTGCGCCGGTATAGCGCCAGCGTTCCCGCCAGTCCGATCAGCAAGCCGCCGCACACTCGGTTCAGCCAACGCAGGCCGGCGCCCTGGAAGGCGCGCACCATTTGCGCGCCCAGCGTCGCGTAGGCCAGCATCACGGCGACATTCATCAGCGCCATGACGCTGGCCAGCACGGCGTACTGCGCGAGCAGGGGCGCGGCCGGATTGATGAACTGGGGCAGGAAGGCTGACATGAACAGCAGCGCCTTCGGGTTGGTCAGGGCCACCGCGAAGCTGCGCAGGCCCAACGCCAGGCCGGCGGGGCGCCGGATTTCCGCTTGCGCGGCCGGCATGACCAGCGCCGCGTCCGAGCGCAGCATCTTCCAGCCCAGGTAGGCGAGGTAGGCCGCGCCCACCCATTTGATGAGCTGGAAGGCGATTTCGGACGCCGCCAGCACTACGCCCAGGCCTGAAGCGACCGCGCCGATCAGGACCAGGTCGGCCAGCACCGCGCCGCCCATGCCCCAGCAGGCAGCGCGCACGCCATGACGCGACCCGTTGCTCATCGCGAGCAGGACGGTGGGACCCGGGGTGATGATGGTGACGGCCGAGGCCAGGATGAACAGCAGCAGGGTGGCAAGGGTCATTGGGTGGCTCCGTGGCTGGGGCCAGTGTGCCGCGACGGCCGCCGTTCGTCCAGGTCCGGCTACCATAGCGGTCTTATCTCCTGAATTCGCATCATGTCCACCCGTCCCGACTCCCCCAATCTGGCCCCTCCGCTGTCTTCCGTCCTGCTTTCCAGCGCGGAGGTGGTCGAAGGCGTGCTGGACGGCCGTTCGCTGACGGACGCGCTGGCCGACGTGGAGTCGTCCCTGCGGCCCGCCACGCAGGCCTTGTCGTTCCATGCCATGCGCTACCTGGGCTGGGCCGACGCCGTAGGCCGCGAGATGGTGCAGCGCTATCCCAGCGTGCTGTTCGAATCCTTGCTGCTGGTGGCGCTGACCCTGTTGAAGGAAGAAGGCGAGGCCGCCTCGGCCCTGCCGGGCATGCCGGTCTACGCCGCGCACACGGTAGTGGATCAGGCGGTGACCGCCGCGTCCCGCACCCGCGCCCTGGCTTCCTATAAAGGCATGCTCAACGCCTGCCTGCGCCGTTTCCTGCGGGAGCGCGCGGCCCTGGGAGCCGCCGTTGCCGACAGCCCTGAGGCGCAATGGAATCACCCCGGCTGGTGGGTCAAGCAGCTCAGCGTGGCCTACCCGCAGCAATGGCGCGAGATCCTGGCTGCGGCCAATCTGCCCGCTCCGCTGACCTTGCGCGTCAACCGGCGCCGCGCCAGCCGCGAGCAGGTACTGGCGGCCTTCCAGGCTGCCGGCCTTGCCGCCGAAGCCGTCGGACAGGCCGGCCTGGTGCTGGCCACCCCCAAGCCGGTGACGCAATTGCCCGGTTTCGCCGAAGGCTGGTGGTCGGTGCAGGACGCCGGCGCGCAGCTGGCGGCCGAATTGCTGGCGCCCGCGGATGGCATGCGCGTGCTGGATGCCTGCTCGGCGCCGGGCGGCAAGACCGCACATCTGCTGGAGCTGGCCGATATCGACCTGCTGGCCCTGGACGCCGACGCCAGCCGGCTGGACCGCGTCGGGCAGAACCTGGACCGGCTGGGCCTGGCAAGCAACCGTGTCCAGTTGAAAGCGGCTGATGCCGCCGATCTGGACGCCTGGTGGGACGGCAAGCCGTTTGATGCCGTGTTGGCCGATGTGCCCTGCACGGCGTCGGGCATCGTGCGGCGCCATCCGGACATCCGCTGGCTGCGGCGCGAGAACGACGTGCGTCGCACGGCCACGCTGCAGGCCAGGATCCTGGATGCGCTCTGGCGCACCGTGGCGCCCGGGGGGCGGCTGCTCTACGTGACCTGCTCGATCTTCCCTATCGAGGGAACCCGCCAGGCACTGGAGTTCATGCAGCGGCACCCCGAGGCGCTGCGGCTGGATGCGCCCGGCCAGTTGCTCCCCGTTGCTGTCGATGCAACACCCGCGGCCCAGCATGACGGGTTTTTCTATGCCTTGTTTGCCAAGCAGTCCTGAATCGCCAAGAATAGGGGCATGACGTAGTTCCGGTGCCGTATGTCCATTATTCCGCGCTTATTTCTCGGGTTGTTGCTCGTATCTGCCTTGCTTTCCTTTGTGCCGGGCGGCGAGGCGCATGGGGCCGAACCCAAGGTCACCGAGGTTCGCCCGGCGGTGCGCGACGGTAAGCTCGAAATCGACGCGGACATCGAGTTCGAATTGAACTCCCAGTTGCGGGAAGCGGCCCAGCGTGGGGTGCCGCTGTATCTCACCGCCGATCTCACCATCACGCGTGAACGCTGGTGGTGGTTCGACAAGTCCCTAGTTGACACTTCCCGTACGTGGCGCATCATCTACAACGCCCTGACCCGGCAGTGGCGCGTGGGCGTGGGCGAGCTGACCTTCCCGGTCGCCTCGCTGGATGACGCCATGGGCGTCATCCGCCACATCCGCAACTGGCCGGTGGCGGACGCCGGCGACTTCGACGCCGACGTCCTGTACGGCGGCCAACTGCGCCTGCGCCTGGATACCTCGCTGCTGCCGCGGCCCTTCCAGGTCAACGCCCTGAACAGCAGTTCTTGGGTGCAGGCCACTCCCTGGATGGACTTCACGTTCGTGCTCAGCGACAAGGAGAAAGA
The DNA here is from genome assembly GCF_035282245.1 of Achromobacter sp. D10. NCBI lineage: Bacteria > Pseudomonadati > Pseudomonadota > Betaproteobacteria > Burkholderiales > Alcaligenaceae > Achromobacter > Achromobacter sp. D10. The sequence goes on along the minus strand of NZ_JAYJLE010000001.1, from coordinate 219,612 downwards.
CCCATCATGAGGCTTTTGCTTCGGCTGGCCCTGATGGTAGGCGCGGTAAGCGGCCTGGCGCTGCTGGGGTTGCTGGCGTGGTCCACCGGAAACGCCTCGCGCTTTGCGCGCTATTACGACACGTTGCTGGTGCTGAACGGCATTTTTGCGCTGGCACTCTTCATCTGGGTGGTCGCGCTGACCGTGCGGTTAGCCCGGCAGATTCGCAGGCGGCAGTTCGGCGCTCGCTTGACGGCCCGTTTTTCGCTGGCGTTCGCGTTGATCGGCGTGGTGCCCGGCGCGCTGATCTACACCGTGTCGGTGCAGTTCATGTCGCGCTCGATCGAATCCTGGTTCAACGTGCGCGTGGACACGGCCCTGGAAGCCGGCCTGAACCTGGGCCGCGCCGCGCTGGATTCGCTGCTGGCGGATCTGGACGCCCGCGCGCGCTCCATGGCCATGGAATTGAACCGCAGCTCCGACAGCGGCGTGACGCTGGCCTTGACGCGCTTGCGCGAGGCCAATGGCGTGCAGGAAGCCATGGTGTTCACGGGCAGCGGGCGCATGATCGCGTTCTCGACCAGCCAGTACGGCCAGTTGCTGCCGGCCACGCCGCCATCCACCGTCATGAACCAGCTGCGGCTGGCGCGCGGCTACTCGGCCGCTGAAGCCGACGACCCCGTGGCGCCTGGCGCCGAAGGCGGCCTGCATTTGCGCGTGGTGATTCCGCTTACCGGTCCGGACCGCTACGACAACCTGCTGGGACCGGCCTCCGAACCTCGCTGGCTGCAGCTGCTGCAGCCGGTGCCCGAGCAGATCGCCCATAACGCCAACCTGGTGCAGCAGGGCTTTCGCGACTACCAAGAGCTGGCGCTGTCGCGGCTGGGCCTGCGCAAACTCTATGGCATCACCCTGACCCTGGCCCTGTTGCTGGCGGCGTTTGGCGCCATCGCCGTGGCGCTGTCGTTGTCCAAGCGGTTGGTGCGGCCGCTGCTCAGCCTGGCCGGCGGCACGCAGGCCGTTGGGGTGGGCGACTACCGGCCGCTGCCCGAACCGCCGGAACGCGACGAAGTCGGCCAGCTCACGCGGTCCTTCAATGCCATGACGCGCCAGCTCGACGAGGCCCGCCGCATGGTCGAGAGCAACCGCCAGCAGCTGGAGCGTTCCAATGTCTATCTGGAAAGCGTGCTGTCGAACCTGTCCTCCGGGGTGCTGGTGTTTGACGAATCTTTCCGCGTCACCACCGTCAACCAGGGCGCCCAGACCATATTGGGCGCGGACCTGCGCTCGGTGATCGGCCGTCCGCTGGAGACGGTGAGCGGCATGCTGGAGTTCGCCAACATCGTGCGGCAGGCATTTTCCGCCCATGCCGCGGTGGGCTCCGAACGCCAACATTGGCAGCAGCAATTTGAAATCGCCCCGGGCCAGGGCGACGCGCCCGCCGCGGCGCAACCCCTGACCCTGCTTGCGCGCGGCACCCACCTGCGCGTGGATGGGCGCGGCAACGGCTATCTGGTGGTGTTCGACGATATCACCGAAGTGATCTCGGCCAACCGGACCGTGGCCTGGGGCGAGGTCGCCCGCCGCCTGGCGCACGAGATCAAGAACCCGCTGACGCCGATCCAGCTGTCGGCTGAACGCCTGGCCATGAAGCTGGAGGGCAAGCTGCCCCCCGCCGAGGCGCAGATTGTCGAGCGTTCCACCAATACCATCGTCAATCAGGTGGCGTCGCTCAAGCAGATGGTGGACGACTTCCGCGAATACGCCCGCACGCCGCCCGCCGTGATGCAGCGGATCGATTTCAACGCCCTGGTGGCCGACGTGCTGTCGCTGTACGGGTGGGACCCCGAAGGCGGTTCGCCGCGCCTGGCTGCCGAGAAGGCCCTGAACCTGGACGTGACGCTGGCGCCGGACCTCCCGCCCATCGAGGGCGATCCCACCCAGTTGCGCCAGGTGATCCACAATCTGATGTCCAACGCCCGCGACGCGATCGCCGAGCAGGGCGGGCAAGGCCGGGTCAGCGTGACCACGCAGCTCATGCGCAGCGAACAGCCCGACCGGGCGGCCCATCAGGCGCTCAGGTTCACCGTCGCCGACACGGGACCGGGCTTTCCGCCCCAGGTCATGCAGCGCGCGTTCGAGCCCTACGTCACCACCAAGTCCCACGGGACTGGGTTAGGATTGGCTATCGTACGCAAGATCGTGGAAGAACACGGCGGCCGTATAGACCTTGCCAACCGCAAGGAAGGGGGCGCGCGGATCTCCATATTGTTGACCCGGCTGGCGTCCGAGGCCGATACTATGGACGCGACCGCGCAAGAAAAGGATAATGCGGCTACGCAATAGGTGGATGCTTTATGGCCAGAATTCTGGTGGTTGACGACGAAGTCGGTATACGCGAGCTTTTGTCGGAAATCCTATACGACGAAGGACACACGGTCGAGCTGGCTGAAAACGCGGCGCAAGCGCGCGCCGCACGCTTGCGCATGCGTCCAGACCTGGTGTTGCTGGACATCTGGATGCCCGACACGGACGGCGTCAGCCTGCTCAAGGAGTGGGGCTCACAAGGCCTGCTCGACATGCCCGTGATCATGATGAGCGGTCACGCCACCATCGATACGGCAGTCGAAGCCACGCGCATCGGCGCCATGGATTTCCTCGAAAAGCCGATCACGCTGCAGCGCCTGTTGAAAACCGTCGCCGCCGGCTTGGCGCGCGGCCGCGCGCCGCACCCGGCGCCCGCCGCTGCGCATCCGGCAGTCGCCAGCGCCGCCGTCGCGCTGGAAGACGAACTGGATCCTCCGGTCCTGGCCGCCGCTCCCGCCAACGAAGTTCCGGTCACCTCCAATGGCCAACTGGGCAGCATCTCGCTGGACCAGCCGCTGCGCGAAGCGCGCGATGAATTCGAGCGCATCTATTTCGAATACCACCTGGTTCGCGAAAGCCACAGCATGACCCGGGTGTCGGAACGCACCGGGCTGGAACGTACCCATCTGTACCGCAAGCTCAAGCAATTGGGCATCGAGTCCGCCCGCAAGCGGAGCTCATGAAGATCCTGATCATGGGCGCTGGTCGCGTAGGCACCAGCGTGGCCGAGAACCTGGTGTCCGAAGAGAACGACATCACGGTGATCGATTCGGATCCCGTCCAATTGCAATACCTGCAAGAACACTTTGACCTGCGGGTCGTCCACGGCGACGGCTCGCAGGTATCGGTGCTGGAAGCCGCCGGCGCCGCCGACACCGACCTGCTGATCGCCTGTGCCGCGTCCGATTCGGCCAACATGGTGGCCTGCAAGATCGCGCGCCAGTTGTTCAATATTCCCCGCCGCATTGCCCGCATCCGCTCGGTCGAGTTCGCCGAACACCCGGAACTCATGAGCGAAGAGGGCTTTTGCATCGATGCGCTGATCAGCCCCGAGCGTAGCGTTACCACGTATCTGCACAGCCTGATCGAGTTTCCAGAGGCGCTGCAGGTGGTGGAGTTCGCCGAAGGCCGGGTCAGCGTCGTGACGGTGCGGGTCGGGGCGGGCAGCCCCATGGCCCATTCCCCCGTCGACAAGCTGCGCGATGTCTGGCCCGACGTCAAAGCGCGCGTGATCGATGTGCTGCGCGGCGGCCGGCCGCTGAGGGCTGGCAGTGGCACGGTGGTCGCCCCGGGCGACGAAGTGGTGCTGGTGGTGGATTCGCGCGATGCGCGCCGCGCGGTGCGGCAGCTGCGTGAAGCCGAACGCGCCGTGCGCCGCGTGATGATCGCGGGCGGGGGCAATATCGGCCTGCGCCTGGCGCGCCAACTGGCCGAGGAAAAATACAGCGTCCGCATCATCGAACGCGACCAGAAGCGCTGCGAGTACCTGGCGACCCAGTTGCCCGACAGTGTGCTGGTCCTGCACGGCAGCGGCACGGACGAAGCGCTGCTGGAACGCGAGAACATCGAAGACATGGACACGTGGCTGGCGCTGACCAGCGACGACGAAGACAACATCATGTCCTCCCTGCTTGCCAAGCGGCTGGGTGCGCGCAAGGTGATCGCGCTGATCAACCGCCAGGCCTACGGCGAATTGATGCAGGGCAGCCATATCGATATCGCGGTGTCGCCGTCCCAGGCCACCATGAGCGAACTCCTGCGCCACGTGCGCCGCGGCGACGTGGCCGCCGTGCACCGGCTGCGCCAGGGCGTGGCGGAAGCGCTGGAGGCCATCGCCCATGGCGACCGCTCCACTTCCAAGGTGGTCGGGCGCGCGGTCGGCCAGATCAGCCTGCCCAAGGGCGCCAGCATCGGCGCGCTGGTGCGCGAGGACGAGATCATCCTGCCGGACGCCGATACCGTGATCGAATCCGACGACCACGTCATTGTCTTCGTGCCCTCGCGCCGGCAGATGCCGCGCGTGGAAAAGCTGTTCCAAGTTTCGGCGTCCTTCTTCTGATGCGCGCCGCTTCCTTCCTTCTGCGCGAGCCGCGCGCGGCCGGATAGCTCCATGAAGCGCGTCCTGGGCACCCTCTATATCCTGGGTCTGACGATGGTGATGTTCGCCCTCACCATGCTGATCCCCTTGACCGTCGCCTATGTCGGGGGCGATGCGGCGCGCGAGGCGTTCCTGGACGGCTTCCTGATCTCGGTGGGCATCGGCGGGGGGCTGGCGGCCGTGACGCGTCGCGCCCGTTGCGAGCTGCGGGCGCGGGACGGTTTCGTGCTGGTGTCGGCCGTGTGGGCGGGCCTGCCCCTGCTGGCTGCCATTCCGCTGCTGCTCTACTTCCACGGCGCCGGCTTGCCGCTGTCGTTCACCGGCGCCTACTTCGAGGCCATGTCGGGCCTGACCACTACCGGCGCCACGGTCCTGACCAACCTGGACACGCTGCCCGCCTCGATCAACCTGTGGCGCGCCACGCTGATCTGGATCGGCGGCATGGGCATCCTGGTGCTGGCCGTGGCCATCCTGCCCCTGCTCGGAGTGGGCGGGCATCAGGTGGTGCGGGCGGAAACGCCCGGCCCGATGAAGGACGAACGGCTCACGCCTCGCATCGCCAGCACCGCCAAGGCGTTGTACGCGGTCTATTTCGTCTTTTCCATCCTGTGCTTCCTGGCCTATCGGGCGGTGGGGTTATCGTGGTTTGAAGCCTGGTGTCACATGGCCACTACCATGGGTCTGGGAGGCTTTTCCACTTGGGACGACGGTTTCGCCCATTTCGATTCCGTGGCGGTGGAAATGGTGGCAATGGTGTTCATGCTGATTGCCGGCATCAACTTCGCCACCCACTTCAACGCCTTCCGCCAGCGCAGCGGGCGTGCCTATCTGCGGTGTCCGGAGGCGATTCCCTACCTGGTCGTGGTGCTGGGGGTTGGCCTCGTCATCTCCGTGTTCCTGTTCCTGAAAGGGGTCTATACCGATCCGCTGCAGGCGCTGCGCTACGGCATGTTCAACACGATTTCCATGGCTACCACCACGGGCTACGCCAATACCGACTTCGCGCAGTGGCCGCTGTTCGCCCCGTTGACCATGTTGCTGCTGTCGGGTTTTGCCACGTCGGCGGGGTCCACCGGGGGCGGCATCAAGATGATCCGGGCGATCCTCCTGGTCAAACAGGCCCGCAACGAGCTGGTAACAATGTTGCATCCACACGCCGTGAGTCCGGTGCGCATCAATGGCCGGGCGGTCGAGACCCGCACCATGTCCTCCGTACTGGCGTTCATGCTGTTCTACGGCCTTTCCATTGCGGTTTTCACGAGCCTGCTGCTGCTCTCCGGCCTGGACCCGATCACGGCTTTCTCGGCCGTTTTCGCCAGCGTCAACAACACCGGTCCCGGGCTCGGCCCGGTAGGCCCCATGGGCAATTTTGCCGTGCTCTCCGATTTCCAGATCTGGGTCTGCACCTTCGCGATGCTGATCGGGCGCCTGGAGCTGCTGACAGTGCTGGTGCTCTTCACCCCGATCTTCTGGCGGAAATAGGCGGCGGCGCGGCCCGCACGCTGCGCACGCTACGCGCGCTTGCTGCCCCGACGAAGCCGCGGATTTCTTAGGTAATAACCCTAAAAAGGGTTTTCCCACCCCCTCCCGAAAGCCCCGTCCTGGCTACCTATGCGGGCATCGCGGGCCGGGAGGCCGCGCCATTTCTACGCCGTGAGCACTCGCTCACTTTCCTTCACAGGGAAAAACCGATTGCTTCGTGATGTTGCACATAAATGTCACGATTTTCCATCTTTTTGCCATAAAACAGCGGCTATCATGCGTGCACAAGCTGCCGTCTAGTGCCCCCCGGGAAGTTTCCGGGCTTCAAGGTCGAACGGCGCATACCCTCATCAAACATTCAGAAAGGAGTCCGAGATGGAACAGATCCCGTTCATTTCGTCGGCCCCCAACACCCTGGGCATCGAGCTCGAGCTGCAACTGATAGACCCCCGCAGTTTTGACCTGACCGCAGCCTCGGACGAGCTGCTGGCCCAAATGGCCAACCATCCCATCGCCGACCGCGTTAAACCGGAAATCACGCGGTCCATGATCGAACTGAACTCCTCGGTGCATGAGCACCCCATGGGCCTCTTGGCCGAGATGCGCGAAATGCGCGATGCGCTGATCGAAGCGGCGGACGCCGTGGGCGTGTCGGTTGCCGGCGGCGGCGCACATCCTTTCATGCGCTGGCAAGAGCGCTCTATTTCGGACACCCCGCGCTTCCAGTACCTGGCCGAAATGTACGGTTACCTGGCGCGTCAATTTACGGTTTTCGGCCAGCACATCCACCTGGGCGTCAAAAGTGGCGACGATTCCATCAAACTGTTGCGCCGCCTGTCGCCCTATGTGCCGCATTTCATCGCGCTGTCGGCCTCGTCGCCGTATTGCGAGGGCGTGGATACGCTGTTCTCGTGCTCGCGCCTGAACGCGGTCAACAGCTTCCCGCTGGCCGGGCACATGCCGCCCGAAGTGAAGGATTGGTACCAGTTCGAGGCGCATCTGGCGCAGCTGCGAGCCTACGGCCTGGCGGAAAGCATCAAGGACCTGTACTGGGACATCCGTCCGAAGCCGGAATTCGGCACCGTCGAGATCCGCGTTTGCGATACGCCGCTGACAGTCGAGCGCGCCTGCCAGATCGCGGCCTTTGCCCAAGCCCTGGCAGTGCTGCTGATGCGCGAGGGCGATCCCGGCGACGGCGCCTGGCTGTCCTATCGCAGCAACCACTTCCAGGCCTGCCGCTTTGGCCTGCAAGGCAGTTACGTGACGCCTGACGGCCAGCGCCTGCGGCTGATGGACCACCTGCGCAACCTGTTCCAGCGTCTGATGCCGGTGGCCGAGGAACTGGGCACGGGCGACATGATCGCCGCCTTGCGCGATGAATCCATGCGCAGCGGCAACGATTCCCGCTGGCTGCGCAGCCAGTTCCATCGCTTGCGCGATCTGCCGCTGGTGGTGGAAGCCATGTCCAGTGCATGGCGGGGCATTGCTTCGCCCGGGGTAGGACCGGCCGAGCCCACGGCAGTCCTGAGAAGGCGCATCCGCGCGACCTCCGAGCCCATGTCGTCGCTGCCGGCTTCCGAGCCGGGGGTCAGCGTGCCCATTCCGGAACGTCTGCACTGACAAGGCGGCCGGCAGGCGAAAGCGTGCCGGCCATGCCCGCTGAGCGCGGCGTGGCCGGGTTCAGGGAGCCCGGTGCCGGCCGCCGATGGCGCTGACCGACAGCCGGGTTTCGCCGGCCGTGGTGCGATGCGCGGCCGCGCGCCAGGCATGACCGTAAGCCACCTCGATGCTCAGGACGATCAGGCCGTCCGGCCGGCGCTGCGCTTCCAATGCGCCGCAAAGACGGTCGCGCCAGTCCCGGCCCACCAATCCGCCGCGCCGGCCTTCGGCAGGGTTGCCGCCCAGCGCGCGCACGTCCTGCAGCAGCTTTTCGGGGCTGCGGTAGGTCAGGGTCAGGATCTCCTGGTCCATGACCGGGTCCGCGAAGCCGTTTTCCACCAGCAAGTCGCCGAAGTCATGCATGTCCACGAAGGATGGCGTGGCTGTGCGCAGGCCGGCGTCGTCCAGGGCCTGCCGCAGCTCGCGCAGCGTGGCCGGTCCCAGACAGGAAAACATGGCCAATCCGCCCACTTTCAGGATACGCCGCCATTCCGCCAGCACGGCGTGGGGGGCGCGGTGCCAGTGCATGGCCAGGTTGGACCAGACCAATTCCAGCGATTCGGGCGCCAGGCCCGTGCCCGCCAGGTCGGCGTTGACGAAGGCCGGAGCGGCCGGACCGCGCCGCGCCAGCTTGCCGATCCAGGCCGACAGACCGGCCGGCGCATGGCGCTTGCGCGCCTGCTCCAGCAGCGGTTCACAGTTGTCCAGGCCGGTATAGGCGGCGTCGGGATAGCGTTCGCGCAGCAGCGGCAGGTTGTCGCCCGCGCCGCAGCCTGCGTCCAGCATCGCCTGGGGCTGGACACGAATGTATTGCAGGCGCCCCAGCATGCGGCGGGCGACTTCCCCATAGAGAAACTGGGCGTCGGACAGGTCGCCGCGGCGGGCGAACTGCCTGGGGACGTCGGCGCTGACGATGGGCAGGGTGGGGAGCGTTGCGGATTCTGGCAGGGACATTTCGGTCGCGTCCGCGTCTTCGTCGCGGGCGGATCATGGTTTCATGAGGGATGGCATCCATTATTGCGCATCCCGGCCGCGGCTTCCGATTGCCCCTACGGGCAATGGGGCGGTGGCTGTTGTCGCGGGTAGGCTGTGATTGCCCGTTGTGCGGCGCCCGCGTGGCCGGCGCGCGCCTTTGCGAGGGGTGCGAGGCGGATATCCGCGGGGGGCCGCCGCCGCGTTGCCCTCGTTGCGCCTTGGCGCAGCGGCCGGACACGCCGCATTGTGCCGCCTGCCTGGGCACGCCCTGGGCGTTTTCGCGCACGGTCGCGGCCTTTGACTATGCGCCGCCCGCCGATACGCTGATCCTGATGCTCAAGACCCGGCTACGGCTCAGCATGGCGCCCGTGCTTGCCCGGCTGATCGCTGCGGCGGCGGCTCGCGACGCTCCCTTGCCGGACGGCGCCTTGCTGGTGGCCATACCGGCCAGCCGTGCGTCGCTGCGCCAACGCGGCATGAATCCGGCCGCCGAAATCGCCCGCAGCCTCGCGGCCGAGCTCAACCTGCAGGTGGCGCGCGGGCTATTGCGGCGCGGGCGCGAAGCCCCCCGGCAGACCGGACAGGGCCGCCGCGCCCGCCGGCTTGGGGCGCAAAACGTGTTTTATTGCGTGGGCGACGTCCGCGGACGGCACGTGCTTGTCGTGGACGACGTCATGACCACGGGCAGCACGGCCAATGATGCGGCTTCGGCGCTACTGGCCGCCGGAGCGGCGAGCGTCACGATGCTGGTGGCCGCGCGCACCCCCTGAGTCCGTCCCCGGGTAAATCGGCGACAATTCCGGGTGTGCGGCATCTCCAGCCGCAAGCCGTCTTGAGTTCCTAGCGCCATGTTCCACGTCATCCTCGTCTGTCCCGAAATTCCCCCCAATACCGGCAACGCCATCCGCTTGTGCGCCAATACGGGCGCGCAGCTGCACCTGGTGCGCCCCTTGGGGTTTGAGCTCGACGATGCCCGCATGCGCCGCGCGGGGCTGGACTACCACGAATGGCAGCCTGTCCGCGTGCATGACTCGCTGCAGGAGGCCTTGGCCGACACGGGCGCCGCGCCATCCAGCATCTACGCACTGACCACGCATGCGCAGCGCAGCGTGGCGGATATCGGCTTCAAGCCGGGCGATGTGTTCGTGTTTGGGCGGGAAACGGCGGGCTTGTCGGAAGAACATCAGGCGATGTTTCCGCCCCAGCAGCGCCTGCGGCTGCCGATGCGTGCCGGCCAGCGCAGTCTGAACCTGTCCAATGCCGTCGCGGTGACGGTGTTCGAGGCCTGGCGCCAGCAGGGGTATGAAGGGGGAGTGTGATGGGGGCGCGTTGCATCCAACGCGCATGACCCATCAACGTGGCGCCGGAATCAATCCAGCGACAGATTCAGCTTTTCGATCACCTGGTCCCAGCGCGCCTTTTCGTTCTTGATACGCGCGGTGAGGGCTTCGGGCGTGGACGGCGCGGGCGTGAAGTACTGCAGTGCCAGCTGTTTGCGCACCGCTTCGCTGTCGATGATGCGCGCCAGTTCGCTGTTGAGCCGTTCGACGATAGGCGTGGGCGTGCCGGCCGGAACCAGTACGGCGTTCCAGGAAATGGCTTCGAAATCGGGATAGCCCTGGGATGCCATCGTAGGCACGCCCGGCAGTGCTTCGCTGGGCTGCAGGCTGGTCACTGCCAGCAGCTTCACCTTGCCGTCACGCGCCTGGGGCACGGCGATGGCAGGCACCATGAAACCGGCCTGAACGTCGCCACCGATGATGGCCGAGATGACCTGCGGAAAACCGGAATACGGAATATGGGCCAGGTCCACGCCGGCGCTTTCCTTGAACATTTCCATCGCCAGGTGAGCCGAGCTGCCCGGGCCGACGGAACCGTAGTTCAGCGAATTACCGCGGCCCTTCACCAGCGTGACGAAGTCCTTGACGTTATCGACCTTCAAGCTGCTGGGCACCACCAGCACATTGGGGCTGGTGCCCACCAGCGAGACCGGTTGCAGGTCGCGCAGCGGGTCGTAGCCCAGCGTCTTCTTGTACAGCGTGGGCGCCGTGACCAGAGGGCCGTTGATCGTGTAGAGCAGGGTGTAACCGTCCGGTTTGGCCTGGGACACGATGCGGGTGCCGATGTTGCCGCCGGCGCCCGGCTTGTTGTCGATCACGATGGGCTGGCCCAGCGCCTGGGACAGCGGTTCCGAAATCGTGCGCGCCAGGATGTCGGGCGACGAGCCGGGCGGGAAGGGGACGACCATGTGGATCGGACGGTCGGGCCAGTCGGCGTGGGCGGCAGCCGGCAGGATGGCGGCCAGGCTGAGGCACAGGCCGCGTAGCAGCGGGCCGACCCGGAACTTGCGGGTTTGCGTCATGAAGGATGTCTCCTCGGGGTTGTGCGGGGTGTTTGTTTTTTTGGGCGGGTCAGTGGGGCCCGGGGGCCGTCGCTGCGCCCGGTTGGCCGTCAGTCGCGCCGCTTTCGTAGCGGGCATCGCGCGCCAGCAAGGCGGACACGGCCGTCATGGGAGCCACGCCGTCGAACAGCACGGCGCAGACGGCTTCGGTGATTGGCAATTCGACGCCGATGGCGCGGGCGCGCTCCAGCGCGGCGCGGGCGCAGCGCACGCCTTCGGCCGTGATGCCGCTGGCCAGGATGTCGGCCAGTTTGCGACCGGCGCCGATTTCCAGGCCGACGCGGCGGTTGCGCGACAGCTCGCCAGTCGCGGTAAGCACCAGGTCGCCCAGGCCGGTCAGCCCGGCGAAGGTCTCGGCTTGCGCGCCCAGCGCCACCCCGAAGCGGGTCATCTCGGCCAAGCCGCGCGTGATCAGCGCCGCGCGGGCGTTCGTGCCCAGGGCCAGGCCGTCACAGATGCCGCAGGCGACGGCGATGACATTCTTCAGCGCGCCGCCGACTTCCACGCCGACCAGGTCGGTGCTGGCGTACACGCGCAGGGCCGCGCCATGGAAGGCGGCGGTTGTGGCTTCGCGCAAGGCGGGGCTATCGCTGGCCACGGTCAGCGCCACGGGCAGGCCCTGGGCGACTTCACGCGCGAACGAGGGGCCCGACAGTGCGCCACCCACGGCGCCGGGCAGTGCCTCGCGCATGATTTCGTGGGGCAGCCTGGCCGTGTCGGCTTCGAAGCCCTTGCACGTCCAGACGATCGGGGTGTCCTGCAATCCCAGCGCGGGCAGCCGGCGGGAAAGCTCGTCACAGATGGCGGTCAGCCCCGCCACCGGTACGCCGAGCACGATCAGGCGGCGCGCCCCGGGCTCCTGGAGGCTGCGCAACGTGGCGTCGAGGTCTGAGGAAACATTCAGTGCCTGGGGCAGGGAAATGCCAGGCAGGTAGCGCGCGTTCTCGTGCGTGGCGGCCATGCCGGCCGCCTGCGCGGCGTCGCGCGCCCAGAGTACGGTGGCGTGGCGGCGGCTAGCTGCCGCCGCCAGCGCGGTGCCCCAACTTCCCGCACCCAGGACGGCGACGCGCAGGCGTGGCGGATCGGGATTTTTCATCGCCGAGCCGCCTCAAGATGAAAAGCGCCCCCACGGGGGGCAGCAAGCCGAAGGCGCAGCGTGGGGGCTCTTTTCATGGGACGCCGGGGCCTGCTTACTGGCGGGTCGCGCCGGGAGGCAGGATGATGCCCGAGTCGCTACCGTTGCCGTTGGCGGCGCCTTGTTGTTGTTGCAGCTCGGCCAGGCGCTGTTCGTACAGGGCCTGGAAATTCACTTCGGTCAGGTGCAGCGGCGGCATCGAGGTGCGGGTGATCGCATCGGCGATATTGGCGCGCAGGTAGGGGTACAGCATGGTCGGGCAGACGATGCCCAGCAGCGGATCGAGCTGTTCCGCGGGGATGTTGGCGGCCTCGAAGATGCCCGCTTGCGTGCCTTCGACCAGGTACACGACCTTTTCATTGACGCGGGTGGTGACCGTGACGGTGACCGTGGTTTCGAACACGGTTTCGGCCAGGCGCTGACCGCCCACGGTGATGCTCACCTCGACCTGGGGCGCTTCTTGCTCCAGGAAGACGTGGGGGGCATTCGGCATTTCCAGCGAAAGGTCTTTCAGGTAGACGCGCTGCAGATTGAACGAGGGCGCGTCGTTGCCGCCTTCTTGCTGGGAGTTTTGGTCTTGATCAGCCATGAGTGTTTCCGTTGGTGGGAGGGGCAAAAAGGGGAGGTACAGCCTGTGTGTCAGCCGTTGAGCATGGGGGCCAGGCCGCCCGAGCGGTCCAGGGCCATCAAGTCGTCGCAACCGCCGACATGGGTATCGCCGATGAAGATCTGCGGCACGGTGCGCCGGCCGGTGCGTTCGATCATGACCTCGCGCTGGGACGGATCCCGATCGATCTGGATGATTTCCAGGTCCGTCACGCCGCGCTGCTCCAGCAAGGCCTTGGCGCGGGCGCAATAGGGACAATAGTCCTTGCTGTACATGACGACTTTGTTCATAGGCGCTCCTGTGGGTACAAGAATAGGTAGATGGGGGCGCGGCCCCTGGCTTCAACCCTTCTGGGTCACCGGCAGGCTGGCGGCCGACCAGGCGCGCATGCCGCCTTCCAGCGGCACCACGTCGGCGAATCCCTGGGCGCGCAGCTTGGCGGCGGCGCGGGCCGAGTCGCGGCCATTGTCGCAAACCACGACCAGCGGCTTGTTCTTGGGCAGCGAAGCGGCCTTTTGCTCCAGGTCGGCTGCCGGCACGTTGCGTGCCTGGGCGATGTGGCCGGCCTGGAACTGTTCGGCGGGGCGCACGTCGACCCAGACCGCCTGGCGCTGGTTGACCATCTGGATGGCCTCGGTCGTGCTCACTGCCGACCCGGTGCGGCCTTTGCGCAGGGCCGGGATGGCCAGCATGATGCCGGAGATCACGGCAACGGCGACAATGAAGATGTTGTTTTTATCGAGCAAGAATTGCAAAAGGTCCACGGGGCATCCTGAAGTGCGGCGACTAGCCTGGTATAGGCGAACCCTGATGCGCCGCGCCGCGGAAATGGGCGGGTGCGCCGGGGCAAAATCAAGGGCAAAATCGCTCAATTATAAAATGAGCGCATTCCTTCACTTTAACCCGCGTTACAAGCGTCCCAAATCATGCACAAACTCGTTCTGATGCGCCACGGCGAAAGCCAGTGGAATCTGGAAAACCGCTTCACCGGTTGGACCGACGTCGACCTGACCGAGACCGGCCGCGAACAGGCCCGCAAGGCCGGCGAGCTGCTCAAGAAAGAAGGCTACACCTTCGACCTGGCTTACTCCTCGCTGCTCAAGCGCGCCATCCGCACCCTGTGGATCGCCCTGGACGCCATGGATGCCATGTACACCCCGGTCGGCGTGACCTGGCGCCTGAACGAACGCCACTACGGCGCGCTGCAAGGCCTGAACAAGGCTGAAACGGCGGCCAAGTACGGCGACGAGCAAGTGCTGATCTGGCGCCGCGCCTATGCCATCGCCCCGGAGCCGCTGGCGCTGGACGATGAACGCCACCCGCGTTTCGACAAGCGCTACGCCAAGGTGCCCGCAGACCAGCTGCCCGCCACCGAATGCCTGAAGGACACCGTGGCCCGCGTGCTGCCGTTCTGGAACGAATCGATTGCCCCGGCCATCCGCGCCGGCCGCAACGTCCTGATCGCCGCCCATGGCAACAGCCTGCGCGCCCTGATCAAGCACCTGGACAACGTCTCGGACGACGACATCGTCAATCTGAACATCCCCACGGGCCAGCCGCTGGTCTATGAATTGGATGATGACCTGCGCCCGATCCGCCACTATTATCTGGGCGATGCCGCCGAGATCGAGGCGGCCATGGCCGCCGTGGCGGCCCAGGGTAAGGCTAAGAAGGACTGATATTCCTATGCGTCGCGCGGCAGGGTTGTTGTTGGCGGTCATGCTGACCGGTGGGGCGCTGTCGGCTCGCGCCGCGCCCAACGACCTCGCCGGCCGCCAGTCGGACGCGGAAAAGCAGCAGGCCGCCTTGCGCGATCGCATCGAGAACCTGCAAAAGGATATCGACGACCGCGAGGCTGCCCGCAAGGAAGCGGCCGACGCGCTCAAGCAGTCCGAATCGGCCATTTCCAAGATCAATCTGCGTCTGCGGGAACTGGCCGAGGCCAACCGCCAGGCGCAGGCAGACCTGACTAGCCTGGAAAAGCAGATCGGCGCGCAACAGGTCGTGCTGGCCAAGCGCCGCACGGAACTGGCCGAGCAACTGCGCACTCAATACACCAGCGGCTTGTCGCCCTGGACGGCCCTGCTGTCCGGTGACGATCCCCAGGTGTTGGGGCGCAACCTGGGCTATCTGGATTACGTGTCTCAGGCCCGCGCCAGCGCCGTGCAGGCCTTGCGCGCCGATATCGAGCGCCTGGCTGCCCTGCAGGAGCGCGCCGACGCCCGCCGGGCCGAGATCGAAAAGGTCGTGGCGGAAACCTCCGAGCAAAAGACCGCGCTCGTCGGTCAGCAGAAGGAGCGGGCCACGCTGCTGGCGCAGTTGGAAGGGCAGATTGCCGCCCAGCGCGCAGAAGCCAACAAGCTGGGACGCGACGACCAGCGTCTGTCGCGGCTCATCACCGATCTGGACGCGGCCATCGCCAAGCAGATCGAGGAGGCCCGCCGCCTCGAGGAAGCCCGCAAGCGGGCCGAGGAAGTCCGCCGGGCGGAAGAGGCGCGCCGCGCCGCCGAAGAAGCCAAAAAGCGCGCCGACGCCGAGCGCCGCGCCGCCGAGGATGCCCGCAAGAAAGCCGAGGCCGACCGCAAGCTTGCCGCCGACAACGCCAAGCGCGAGCGGGATGCCCGCGAGGCCCGCGATGCCGCTCAGGCGCGTGAGCAGGTCGAGGCCGCCAGCCGCCAGAACCGCGGCCCGGTCGCGGTGGCCGACCCGGATGCCGCCGGACTGCGTCCGGCCGAGCAGAAGCAGTCCCGGTTGACCACGCCCGAACCGCCGCCTGCGGCCAAACCCGCGGAACCGCCCAAAAAGGCGGAACCTGTCCAGGAGAATCCCGCTCCAACCCGTATCGAGCCTGCCCAGCAGACCCAGAGCGCGCGCGCCGCGCCGGCGGTGGGCGGCGGCAACGGCTTGCGCCACGGACTTTCCATGCCGGTGCGCGGACAGATACAGGGGCGTTTCGGGGTCGATCGTCCGGATGGCGGCGTATGGCGCGGCGTGGTGCTGCGCGCGCCCGAGGGCACGCCGGTCAAGGTGGTGGCCCCGGGCACGGTGGTCTACGCCGATTGGCTGCGTGGTTTTGGCAACCTCATCATTGTGGATCATGGGCAGCAGTACCTGACCGTCTATGCTTACAACCAAAGTCTGCTCAAACGGGTGGGAGATTCGGTGACGGGTGGCGATACTATTGCTACGGTAGGAGCAACCGGCGGCCAAGTGGAATCCGGCCTATACTTTGAAATTCGCCATCGTGGCGCTCCTGTGGATCCGGCACAATGGCTGGCGCAGTAGATTGATGTCGTTGGTAATTACCAAACCCCATCGGCGAAAACAAAATTCGGGAAGTGTGCATGGGCACTCGTAAGTTTCGCGGTTTCGGTCTGATTGCCATCGGTGCGGTGGCTGGTGTTTTGCTCAGCGTAGGGGTGACGGCCGTCGCCCAGCGCGGCAGCCCCTTGCCCCTGGACGAGCTCAGGCAGCTGAGCAACGTGTTCGCCGCCATCAAGAACAACTACGTCGAGGCAGTCGACGACAAGACCCTGATCGACAACGCCATTTCCGGCATGGTGTCGAACCTGGATCCGCACTCCGCCTACCTGGATGCCGACGCGTTCCGCGAAATGCAGACGGCCACTCAAGGCGAGTTCGGCGGCCTGGGTATCGAGGTCGGCGCGGAAGACGGCTTCGTGAAGGTGATCTCGCCCATCGAAGACACGCCTGCCGCCCGCGCGGGCGTCATGGCCGGCGACCTCATCATCAAGATCGACGACACGCCCACCAAGGGCATGACGCTCAACGACGCGGTCAAGCTCATGCGTGGCGCGCCCAAGTCGCCGATCACGCTGACCATCATGCGCGCCGACCGTCCCCAGCCCATCGTGCTGAAGATCGTGCGCGACATCATCAAGGTGCGCAGCGTGCGCAGCAAGATGCTGGACAACGGCATCGGCTACGTCCGCGTCGCCCAGTTCCAGGAAAAGACGGGCTCCGACCTGGCCAAGCAATTGAAGGACCTGGGCGCCAAGGAAGCTCCCAAGGGCCTGGTGCTGGACCTGCGCAACGACCCGGGCGGCCTGCTGACCAGCGCCATCGGCGTGTCCGGCGCGTTCCTGCCGCCCGACTCGGTGGTGGTGACCACCGACGGCCGTACCCCGGACGCCCGCCACAAGTACCTGGCCACGCCGTCGGAGTACGCACGCGGCGAAAGCAACTACCTTGCCGGCCTGCCGGCCTGGACCAAGACGGTGCCGATGGTGGTGCTGGTGAACGTGGGCTCTGCCTCGGCCTCCGAGATCGTGGCCGGAGCCTTGCAGGACCACAAACGCGCCAAGGTCCTGGGCAACCGCACTTTCGGCAAGGGCTCGGTGCAGGTGATCCTGCCCTTGTCCGAAACCACCGCGGTCAAGCTCACCACCTCGCGCTACTTCACGCCCAGCGGCCGCTCCATTCAGGCCACCGGCATCGAGCCTGACTACGTCGTGGCCGACACGGCCGAAGGCGATCTGTTCCGCCTGCCGCGCGAAGCCGACCTGCAGCGCCACCTGTCCAACCAGCAGACGGCCAACGAAGTGAAGTCCAGCGCTGGCGAAGACAACGTCGACGTGCCGGCCAAGGTGTTTGAATTCGGCGGCAAGGATGACTTCCAGCTGCAACAGGCCTTGAACGTGCTGGCTGGCAAGCCGGTGCAGAAGGGTTCGGCCCGCGCCCAGGCCAAGGCGGATGCCAAGGCCGGCGGCGGTGTGCCCCAGCGCATGAAGATCACGCCGACCGGAGTCGAGCCCAACAAGGACAAATGAACGACGAGCAACTGCTGCGCTACGCCCGCCACATCCTGCTCGACGAGCTGGGAATCGAAGGGCAGGAAAAACTGCTGGCGGCGCGTGTGCTCATCGTGGGGGCGGGTGGACTGGGTTCTCCCGCCGCGCTCTACCTGGCCACCGCCGGCGTGGGCGACATCACCCTGGCCGACGACGACGTCGTCGAGCTGAGCAACCTCCAACGCCAGATCCTGCACACTAGCGCCAGCGTCGGCCGTCACAAGGCGGAATCCGGACGCGATATGTTGGCGGCCTTCAATCCACAAACGCGGGTCCATGCCCGGGTTGAACGGCTTGAAGGCCAGGCGCTGTCCGACGCCGTCGCGCAGGCGGACCTGGTGCTGGACTGCACCGATAACTTCGCCACCCGTCACGCCATCAACCGCGCCTGCGTGCAGCACCGCAAGCCGCTGGTTTCCGGCGCCGCGATCCGCTTCGACGGCCAGGTCAGCGTCTATGACCTGCGTGACGATAACGCGCCCTGTTACCACTGCCTGTTTCCGGAAGGCGACGACGTCGAGCAAGCCAATTGCGCGACGATGGGCGTCTTCGCTCCGGTCGTCGGCATCATCGGCAGCATGCAGGCCGCCGAGGCCCTCAAGCTGCTGTCCGGCGTGGGCGAAAGCCTGTCGGGCCGCCTGCTTTGGCTGGACGTGCGCACCATGCAATGGCGCAGCGTCAACGTCCAGCGCGATCCCGAATGCGCGGTCTGCGGCCATCGCGGACACTGATCCAGCGCCCGGGATTGGCCCCGCGGACAATATTAAAGGCTTGAAATACCTGCTATAACGCCAGCCAGCCTACCCGAAAGCGGGTAGATGGCCAGGGACGTGACCGCGTGGATACAGCACTGAAGTTCAGTTTGCCCAAATGGCGCCTGACGCGTTGGCTGACGCATTCCGGGCACGATACCCCTGCGGACATCCGCTCGGCGCTGATCGCCAGCTTGTTCGGCACGCTGCCTATTTTTGCCGGCGGCGTCATCAATACCCTCATGATCGCCGGCGTGGTCGCCTGGCGCCGTCCCGAACCGCTCTACCTGTCATGGCTGGCGATGGAGGTGCTGTTGGCGGTGGTGCGCGTTCTGATCCTGCGGTCCGCCCTGCGCGCCGCGCCCAGGGGCGGGAACACCCATACCGATATCTATATCCTGCTGGCATTGCTGTGGGCGTTCAGCGTGGGCTATGGGGTCTTCGTCACATTCATCAATGGCGACTGGCTGGCTGCCACACTGGCCGGCGTGTCCTGCGGCGCCATGGCGGGCGGCATCTGCTTTCGCAACTATGGCGCGCCGCGGCTGGTCGGCGCCATGATCTTCCTGAGCCTGGGGCCCATGTGCCTGGGCGCGGCTTTCACGGGCGAATACGTCACCGCCATCGTCTTCATCCAGATTCCGTTCTATCTGGTCAGCATGAGCATTGCTTCGCACCGGCTCAATCGCATCCTGGTGTCCACCATGCTGGCCGAACGCGACAGCGAACGCCGCGCCAGCCAGGACGCGCTGACCGGCCTGGCCAACCGTGCCGGCCTGCAGGCCGCGCTGGAGCGCGTCTGCACCAGCGCGCGCGGCCAGGACAGCTCCGCGGCCCTGCTCTATATGGACATGGATGACTTCAAGCTCATCAACGACACCTATGGCCATGCCGCCGGCGACCAGGTGCTGACAACCATCGCCCAACGCATGCGGTCCATGCTCCGGGTGGACGACGTGGCGGCGCGGATCGGCGGCGACGAATTCATCGTGCTGGTGACCGGCATCGACGCCACGGCCGCCCTGCGTTTGGGCGAACATCTGCTGCACGATGTCTCGCAGCCGATCACGCTGATGGACGGCACGCGGGTCAACGTGGGGCTGTCCATCGGTATTTCCATCGTTTCGGGTGCCAATCGCAGTCCCGAGGCGGCGCTGCATTCCGCCGATGCCGCGCTCTATCGCGCCAAGGCGCAGGGCGGACGCTGCTGCGCCGTGGCCGGGGTCGAAGAGGTCGAGAAGATCGTGCCCGGCGGCGAACCCGCCGTGGCCTGAGCAACCCCCAGCGGGACCGCGCAGCCTTCTTGTTCCACTCGAAAGCAATGTAATTCGCAGCCAAAAAGTTATCAGATAACCTGAAAAGTATGTCTATAATGCGCCAATGTTGACCAAGAGCCTCACGCTGACCGAACAGGTCGCCCGCCAGATAGCCGCCGATATCGCTGGCGGCGCCTATCCCGTCGGCGCCAAGCTGCCTGCGGGGCGCGTCCTGGCCGAGCAATACGGCGTCAGTGCCGCGGTCATCCGCGAGGCTACCGAGCGCTTGCGCGCCCAGGGTTTGATCCAGAGCCGGCAGGGATCTGGCAGCACCGTGCTGTCGCGCACGGGCGCGCAGGGCTTCCAGCTGTCCGCAGGCATCGCCGTGGACCGCAAGCAACTGGCCGGCGTGTACGAATTGCGCATGGAACTGGAAGGCGGCGCGGCCGCGCTGGCGGCGCAACGGCGCGACGACGCGGACCTGACTGCCATGGCGCGCGCCTTGGCGGACCTGGAGTCGCACCTGGAAGATCCGGAGCGGGGCGTGGAACACGACATCGCCTTTCACCGCGCCATTGCCGCCGCTACCCACAACAGCTGCTACCAAGACTTGTTGCAGTACCTGAACCTGCAACTCCGCCTGGCCGTCAGCACCGCGCGCAGCAATAGCCGCCTGCAGGCGGGCCTGACGGCTGCCGTGCACCAGGAACACGTGGCCGTCTTCGAGGCCATTCGCGCGCGCGATCCCGAACGGGCTCGGCATGCCGCCGCCCGCCACTTACAGCAGGCGGCCAGCCGCCTGCAACTCGATCTACTCTCTCCCGCCGCAAGGCAGACATCATGAGCGCATCCGACTTTACGCAACGCCTGGTCCAGGCCCTGGGTCCCGACACCGTCATTACCGCCGAAGCGGACATCGCGCCCTGGCTGTCCGATTGGCGCGGTCTGTACAAGGGCAATGCCCAGGCGGTGGTGCGTCCGCGCACGACCGCCGAGGTCGCCACCTGCCTGGCGCTCTGCCAGGAGGCCGGCGTGCCGGTGGTCCCGCGCGGCGGCAACACCGGCCTGTGCGGCGGCGCCACGCCGGATGGCGGCGTAGCCAATGTGGTGCTGAGCCTGGACCGCATGAACGCGGTGCGTTCCATCGATACCATCGCCAACACCATGGTGGCCGAAGCCGGCGCCATCCTGGGCAACCTGCGCCGCGCCGCGCAAGACGCCGGCCGCCTGCTGCCGCTGAGCCTTGCGGCGGAAGACTCCAGCCAGATCGGCGGTAACGTGGCCACGAACGCGGGCGGCGTGAACGTGGTCCGCTATGGCATGGCGCGTGAGCTGGTGTTGGGCCTGGAGGCCGTATTGCCCACGGGCGAGATTTTTCACGGCCTGCGCACCCTGCGCAAAGACAACACCGGCTACGACCTCAAGCAATTGCTGATCGGCTCCGAAGGCACGCTGGGCGTCATTACCGCAGTCGCCCTGCGTCTGTTCCCGCGCACTGACGTGCGCTCGGTGGTGCTGGCGGCCGTCGAGTCGCCGGCGCAGGCGCTGCAATTGTTCGAAATCCTGTTCGAACAATGCGGTGCGCGCCTGCAGGCATTCGAGTATTTCTCGGGGGATTGCCTGGATCTGGTGCTGGCGCACGCCGCAGGGGTGCAGGAACCGTTCGGGCAGCGCTACCCCGCCTATGTGCTGGTGGAGTTGGCGGACACTGCGGACGAAGCGGCGCTGAACGGTCTGGTGGAGAACGTCATCGGCACGGCGCTGGAACGCGGTCTGTGCCTGGACGCGGCGGTGTCCGCGTCGCTGGCCCAGTTGCAGGCGCTGTGGAAGCTGCGTGAGGAAATCTCGGAGGCGCAACGCGCCGACGGTCCCCACCTGAAGCACGACGTGTCATTGCCGATCGAGCGCATCCCCGACTTCATGGAGTCCGCCGAAGCGCGCGTGCGCGCGCTGTACCCGGACATCCGCCCCTTCATCTTCGGCCATTTCGGCGACGGCAACCTGCACTACAACCTGTCGCGCCCGGCCGGCGCGGACCGCGATTGGGTCGCTGTGCATGGGGAGGCGATCACGGACGCGGTGTTGGATGAGGTAAATCGTTACGGCGGGAGTATTTCTGCCGAGCACGGGATCGGGCAGTTGAAGCGGGACCATTTCCTGCACAGCAAGGATGCGCTGGAGCTGCGGTTGATGCGGGAAATCAAGGCTGTGTTGGATCCTGCGGGGATTATGAATCCTGGGAAATTGCTGTAGTTTTTTGGGACGTTTTTGAGCGTAGCCTTGTGGGGTGCCGCTCGGTTTGTATGAGCGAAGCTTCGTAGGCCGCACGGCGGCGCGGGCGGCATGGCGGCGAGCGCCCACGATTGCGGTCCGGAGCGTTCGCTCCGGACTGCCCCGTCGTCATCTTCGTCACCGCCTTCGGCGGTTCCTTCAGATTCCCTCGGGCGCATCGAGGTTGCTCGCCGCCATGCCGCCCGCACCGCCGTGCTATCTGCGTCTTGGCTTGTTGCGGCGCCAGAGCCGTGTTCAATGGCGAGTCTTGCGGGGCCCGCTCATTGCGGCCGCCCGGGCGGCCGTAATGAGCATGCGCGCTCGCGTGCGTCGTGATGGATGCGCTGGCGCGAATGCGACGAGCGGTTTGCTAGTGGTTGTCGCCGTTTTTTTGGGGGCGGTGATGGGTGGCGCGCGTTGGACGGAAGCTTGCGCACGCAGTCCTCTCGCGCGCCGCCCATCGGGTGGTGGAGTTGAAATGGCGAACGTTTGGCGCCTCACGACGCTTCCGTGGGATGGGTAGGCTCCGAGCAAGAACCCCAGCGTCCAGCACAAGTAGCCCACGACCGGACCCTTACACGCTCCCCCTTCCTGTCCGCCTCCACGCACTCTCCACCAGCGCGCAGCGTCATCATCCGACGCGAGACACCGCGTAAGCCCCCAAAGGCCGCCCGGGCGGCCGGCCGGGGGCGGGCCCCGCAAGATCCTCGCCCACCCCCACCGGTGGCGAGAACGCCAAGCACACCGTTCGCCCCAGCGTCCGTGAAGATTCAATAGCAGAGCCTGTCGCGTCGGAGGCCTGCCATGCGCGGGGCGTCGATAAGCCCGAGGGAATCCGTAGGAGTCGCCGAAGGCGAGGACGAGGATGACGATGGGGCAGTCCGGAGCGAAGGCTCCGGACCGCAATCGTTGCCCCGCGCATGGCAGGCCCTCGACGTGACGGGCGTCTTAAGAACCAACACCCGTCACAAGAACAACATCACTGCCGATGATAAACCTCGGCCCCCTTCTTAACGAACTCGATGGACTTCTCCTCCATCCCCTTCCGCAGCGCATCCTTCTCACTGACCCCCTGAGCCGCCGCATAATCCCGTACATCCTGCGTGATCTTCATCGAGCAGAAGTGCGGGCCGCACATCGAGCAGAAGTGCGCCACCTTCATCGAGTCCTTCGGCAGCGTCTCGTCGTGGAATTCCTTGGCGGTGTCCGGGTCCAGGCCGAGGTTGAACTGGTCGTCCCAGCGGAACTCGAAGCGTGCCTTGGACAGGGCGTTGTCGCGGATCGCCGCGCCCGGATGGCCCTTGGCGAGGTCGGCCGCATGGGCTGCGATCTTGTAGGTGATGATGCCGTCCTTCACGTCCTTCTTGTTTGGCAGGCCCAGGTGTTCCTTGGGGGTCACGTAACAGAGCATCGCCGTGCCGTACCAGCCGATCAGCGCGGCGCCGATGCCGGAGGTGATGTGATCGTAGCCGGGCGCGATGTCGGTGGTCAGCGGGCCCAGCGTGTAGAACGGCGCCTCGTGGCAGTGTTCCAGCTGCAGCTCCATGTTTTCCTTGATCATCTGCATCGGTACATGGCCCGGGCCTTCGATCATGACCTGCACGTCATGCTTCCATGCCACTTGAGTCAGTTCGCCCAGTGTCTTCAGCTCGGCGAACTGCGCCTCGTCATTGGCGTCGTAGCCCGAGCCCGGGCGCAGGCCGTCGCCCAGCGAGAAGCTGACGTCGTAGGCCTTCATGATTTCGCAGATTTCCTCGAAGCGTTCGTAGAGGAAGCTCTCCTTGTGATGCGCCAGACACCACTTGGCCATGATGGAGCCGCCGCGCGAGACGATGCCCGTCATGCGGTCGGCGGTCATCGGGATGAAGGGCAGGCGCACGCCGGCGTGGATGGTGAAGTAGTCCACGCCTTGCTGGGCCTGCTCGATCAGCGTGTCGCGGAAGATCTCCCAGGTCAGTTCCTCGGCCTTGCCGTCCACTTTCTCCAGCGCCTGGTAGATCGGCACGGTGCCGATGGGCACGGGCGAGTTGCGGATGATCCATTCGCGCGTTTCGTGGATGTGCTTGCCGGTGGACAAGTCCATGACCGTGTCGCCGCCCCAGCGGATCGCCCACGTCATCTTTTCCACTTCCTCGCCTATGCTGGAACTGACGGCGGAGTTGCCGATGTTGGCATTGATCTTCACCAGGAAATTGCGGCCGATGGCCATCGGTTCCACTTCCGGGTGGTTGATGTTGGCGGGAATGATGGCGCGGCCGCGCGCGATCTCGTCACGCACGAACTCGGGAGTGATGGCGGCGGGAATCGAAGCGCCGAACGATTGGCCGGGGTGCTGGCGCAGCAGCCGCTTGACCATTTTCTCGCCGTCGGGGCCGCTGTCGCGCAACGTCTGCAGATAGTGCTCGCGGCGCAGGCTTTCGCGGATCGCCACAAATTCCATTTCCGGCGTGATGATGCCGCGACGGGCGTAATGCATCTGCGACACGTTGGCGCCGGACTTGGCGCGGCGCGGCGGGCGCTGCAGGTCGAAGCGCATGGCCGTCAGCTTGGGATCGGTCAGGCGTTCCTTGCCGTAGTCGCTGGTCGGGCCCGACAGCACTTCCGTGTCGCCGCGCTCTTCGATCCAGGCGCGGCGCAGTTCGGGCAGGCCGCGGCGGATGTCGATCTTGGCTTCGGGGTCGGTGTAGGGGCCGCTGCAGTCGTAGACCGTCAAGGGCGGGTTTTTCTCGCCGCCGAACATCGTCGGGGTGTCGTCCTGTTCGATTTCACGGAACGGCACGCGGATGTCGGGGCGCGAGCCCACTTCATAGACCCGGCGGGATTTGGGCAACGGCGCGACGGCCGCGGCGTCGACTTCGGCGGTGGCGGCCAGGAATTTGGGATTGGCGTTCATGGAAAGCTCCAAGCGAGTGGTTGGAGCCGATCGGGAAGGAATTCCCGCCGCGCGCGCAAGGACGCATGGCGGGAATACGGCTCCCAGCATCGGCATTATCCGTACTGGTACGAAGGGACTCTCTCAACACGTCCGGCCATGTAGGCGGGACGAGTACCCCTGCGCGAAAGCGAAGTATAGAGGCTGGCGCGCGTTCCGACGAATCGCCCGGCTGCTGCGCCGCGTCAGCCAGTGCAGGCGGGAGCTGGTATTACAGCTTTACAATTGGATTCAGACTGGGGCGACACTGTCATTCAGGTTCTGTACACTTTTCCCAGTACCGGGGATGAAGTCGCATCGCCTGGTCTTAGTCCACTTAAGAAGGAATCGAGCATGCAACTGAACCTACGCAAATTGGCGCCCGCCCTTGTAGTCGTGACGTTGGCGCTAGCGGGTTGCAAGACCGCCCCGACTAAGACGTCCGGCGACACGGCCACGCCGCAAGCTGGCCAAGAGGCCACCAAGCCTGCCGCCACCGCGGCATCGGTGGACTTCTATCTGGCGCAGAAGCAGCCCGCCGCGGGCCTGCGCGAAATCGCCTTGCCCGATGGCAAGCTGTACATGCAAACCGTGCCCGTCCTGACGCGTGCCGACCTGACCGACGCCGCCGCGCTGGTGGACCGTCAGGGCCAGAACTTCGTCGGCCTGCGCTTCTCGGAAGCCGGCGCCCGCAAGCTCAATGACGTCAGCTCCAAGAACGTCGGCAACATGCTGGCGCTCGTCATCGACCAGGAACTGGTCGCCGCTCCGCTCATCGGTGAGCCGTTGAACCGCGGCGTGCTGGCCTTTGGCGTGCAGTCGGCCCAAGCCGCTTCGGAAATTGCCGCCAAGATCCGTGGCGACGCAGCCGTGCCGCCAGCGGGCGGAGCTGCTCCGGCCCCCGCTGCCAAGCCCTGAGTTGGTACAGCGATAAAGAAAGCCCGGCATGCCGGGCTTTTTTTCGTCTGCACTATGGGGCAGGCCGCGATCAGCCCAGCTTGCGCCCGCGCGTCTTCGCGCCGCGGCGGACCAGTATCGTCTTTTCGATGAAGGCCTGCGTAATGGATTCGAGCACCAGGCGGTCTTCAGGCGTAAGCGACTCGAACTGCGAGGGCGAAATGTTCGGGAAGGGCCAGGGCGCCATGGGGCGCGGCCGCATGCCGGGGCGTGGCTGGGGTTCCGCCACACCCGGTGAGGGAAGCGTATTGCTGAGGTCGTAGCCTTCCACGGGCAGTTCCATGGGGCCCTTGCCGGTTTCCAGCCATTCGGCCTCGACTTTCAGGACTTGCGCCAGCTTGCGGGCCGAGCGGCTTGAATGCCGCAGGCCGCTTTCGTAGCTGCCGATAGCGCTTTGCGAGATGCGCGCCAGACGCGCGAGAGCCTTTTGCGTGTGGCCACGCAGCAAGCGGGCATGCTTCAGCCGGTCTGAGAATGTTTTCACAGGGCGATTGAAGCTTGCTGGTTACATTCTTTGGTGGTTATAAATATTACATAAGTGATATTTATGGGGGGGTAGGAGCATGGAGAAACGGGGCAGCGTGCTCGTCCTGCGGTTTGACGACACGGCGACCGAGGATCTCGCCAAGGCGTTACGCCTAATGTGTTGGCAGGTCCGCGTCTTCGATTCTTGCGCGGTCTTGCTTGACGATCTGCGTGCCCACGGCGCCGACGTGCTGGTGCTGGACGGGGCCGCGCAGGGCGTGTCGGATACCATCTCGATGCTGCGTGGCGCAGCACCGTCCGTGGCGCTAGTCTGGCGGGCGGTGGCTGCCAATACGTCCGAACGTATTGCCGCACTGGATGCCGGCGCGGACGTGTGCGTGTCGGCCGGCATGGATCCTTTGGAATGGGACGCCATGCTGCGTAACCTGTACCGTCGCTCGTCGCCTGCCGCCTTGCCTTGGCGGGTCGATTCCAGCGCGAGCGCGCTGTCCGGACCTGCCGGAGAGAGACTGCCGTTAACGGCGGCGGAGCGTGCTTTTTTTGTCCGCTTGTTGAACGCACCCGGCTACTGTTTGCGCCGGGAATGCTTCATGCCGGTCGGCGCGCGCGCCTCCCAGGACGGGGCGCGGCGAGTGGATGTGTTGTTGTCGCGGCTGCGCAGCAAGGCGCGCAGCCTCAATATCGAATTGCCCGTACTGGCCGTGCGCGGATGGGGCTACATCCTGCTACCGGAAGGCCGGGCAAGCGGCCTCAGAGCACGACCAGGTTGTCTCGATGCATGAGCTCGGGCTCAGTCATGCTGCCCAGGATGCGCGCGATCTGCGACGAAGGTTGGCGCAGAATGCGGCGGGTGTCGGCCGATGAGTAATTGATCAAGCCCCGAGCGCATTCGCGCCCTTGGCTGTCGACGCAAGCGACCACGTCGCCGCGGCCGAACTCGCCGTCCACTTCGGTCACGCCGATGGGCAGCAGGCTCTTGCCTTCGCGCAGCAGGGCCTGCACGGCGCCGTCGTCCAGCACCACGCGGCCACGCAGTCGCAGATGGTCGGCCAGCCATTGCTTGCGTGCAGACCACACCGGCAGCACGGCGCGCAATTCGCTGCCTATGCATTCGCCTTGGGCCAGGCGCGTGAGCACGTTGCGCTCGCGGCCGGATGCGATCACGGTATGGGCGCCGCTGTGCGCGGCGCGCTTGGCCGCGAGCACCTTGGTCAGCATGCCGCCGGTGCCGATGCCGCTGCCGGCGCCGCCGGCCATGGCTTCCAGGGCGGGGTCGCCGGCCTGTGCGTGCGACATGAACTTGGCGTCGGGATTCTTGCGCGGGTCGGAGTCGTACAGGCCGCGTTGATCCGTCAGGATGATCAGCGTGTCGGCTTCGATCAGGTTGGTGACGAGTGCGCCCAGCGTGTCGTTGTCGCCCAGCCGGATTTCGTCGGTGACCACCGTGTCATTTTCGTTCACGATCGGCACCACACCCAGGCGCAGCAGCGCGAACAGCGTGCTGCGCGCGTTCAGGTAGCGGTGG
This sequence comes from Achromobacter sp. D10, assembly GCF_035282245.1. NCBI lineage: Bacteria > Pseudomonadati > Pseudomonadota > Betaproteobacteria > Burkholderiales > Alcaligenaceae > Achromobacter > Achromobacter sp. D10. The sequence continues at coordinate 191,940 of NZ_JAYJLE010000001.1, read as the reverse complement.
CGGTCGGCCAGGTCTTCGTGCGTCAGCAGGATCTGGGCGGTGCGCAGGCCGTACTCGGCAAAGGCCGCCTCATAGGCCTGGCAAAGACCCATCTGGCCCACTGCTGCTGCGGCCTGCAATTCGTGCATGACCGAAGGGCGCTTGCGCCAGCCAAGGCGGGCCATGCCTTCGGCGATGGCGCCGCTGGAGACCAGCACGATCTGCTTGCCTTGCTTGTGCAGGGCGGCGATCTGCGCGGCCCAATGCGCCACGGCGGCGCGGTCCAGGCCTCGGCCTTCGTTGGTGACCAGCGACGAGCCGACTTTGGCGACGAGGCGCTGGGCGTTGGTGACGACGGAAACGGCGGTTGTTTCAGCTGACATGATGGAAGCCGGCTGCGGCGAGAATAAAGACGTAATCGTAAGGACTGCGATTATGGCTTATTCGTCGTTGCCGCGCGGCGCGGGCCGCTGGTCGGCATCCGAGCGCTTGTCGTCGAAGCGCGGGTCGGGGGCGACATAATTGTCGTCCGCCTTGTCTTGCGACAGGTGTTCCTTTTCGCGTTCGGCGTCCAGGTAATCCTGCAGTGCGTAGATCAGGTCCTGCGTGCCTTCGCCCGACAGGCCGGAAATGCCGAACACCGGGCCCTTCCAGTCGTAGAGTTCAAGGAAGCGGCGCTTGGTGTCTTCGGGATCGGGCACCATGTCCAGCTTGTTCAGCACCAGCCAGCGCGGCTTGGCGGCCAGTTCGGGGTCGTAGCGGCGCAGTTCCTCGACGATGGCGCGCGCATCCACCACGGCCTGCTCGACCGGATCGGCATCCGGATCGGGCGTGGACACGTCCACCAGGTGCAGCAGCACACGGGTACGCGCCAGGTGGCGCAGGAACAGGTGGCCCAGGCCGGCGCCTTCGGAGGCGCCTTCGATCAGGCCGGGGATGTCGGCCACGACGAAGCTGCGCGACGGCGAGGTACGCACCACGCCCAGGTTCGGGTGCAGGGTGGTGAACGGGTAGTCCGCGATCTTGGGTTTGGCGTTGGAAATACGGGTGATCAGCGTGGACTTGCCGGCGTTGGGCAGACCGAGCAGGCCCACGTCCGCCAGTACCTTCAATTCCATGCGCAGGTAGCGGTGCTCGCCTTCCTTGCCGGGCGTCCATTGGCGGGGTGCACGGTTCACGCTGGATTTGAAGTGAATGTTGCCCATGCCGCCCTGGCCGCCAGCGGCCAGCACCACCTTCTGGTCGTGCTGGTTCAGGTCGAACAGGACTTCGCCGGTGTCGGCGTCATGGATGATGGTGCCGACCGGCACGCGCAGCGTGATGTCGGGAGCAGCGGCGCCATACTGGTCCGAGCCGCGGCCGTTTTCGCCGTTCTTGGCGCGATGCAGGCGCGCGTAGCGGAAGTCGATCAGCGTGTTGATGTTGCGGTCGGCAACCGCATAGATCGAGCCGCCGCGGCCGCCGTCGCCGCCATCCGGGCCGCCCTTGGGGATGAATTTTTCGCGGCGAAAGCTCGCCACGCCATTGCCGCCTTTGCCGGCGACGACTTCGATGGTGGCTTCGTCTACGAATTTCATGATGTCCGCGCGTGTAGTAAGTAGTGGGGCCCAGGCCCGTCATCGGGCAAGGCCAGGAGGCAGGGGCCGGAACCTTCCGGCAGCTGCCTTAAAACAAAAAAAGCTTAAAACAAAAAAGCCCTGCCGCATGCGACAGGGCTTTTGCCGTTCTGGAACGCGGCAAGCCGCGTTACTGACCGTGCTTGTCCGATTACTCGGCAGCGACGATCGAAACGGTCTGCTTGTTCAATGCGCCCTTGAAGCCGAATTGAACCTTGCCGTCGACCAGCGCGAACAGGGTGTGGTCCTTGCCCATGCCGACGTTCACGCCAGCGTGGAAGCGCGTACCGCGCTGACGCACGATGATCGAACCAGCGGGAATCAATTCACCGCCAAATGCCTTGACGCCCAGACGCTTCGATTCTGAGTCGCGTCCGTTCCGCGTAGAGCCGCCGCCCTTTTTCTGTGCCATGTTTAGCTCCTGCTAAGTGGTACCGAGTCGCTTCTTAAGCCGTGATGGCTTCGATGCGGATTTCGGTGTAGTTCTGACGGTGGCCCTGACGCTTCTGGTAGTGCTTGCGACGGCGCATCTTGAAGATCTTGACCTTGTCGTGGCGGCCTTGCGCAAGAACCGTTGCCTTGACCACGGCGCCGGAGACGAGGGGCGTGCCAACTTTCAGTTGGTCGCCTTCGCCCACGGACAGCACTTGGTCCAGGGTGATTTCTTGCCCAATGTCAGCCGGTATCTGTTCTATCTTGAGTTTTTCGCCAGCGGCAACGCGATACTGCTTGCCACCGGTTTTTACGACCGCGTACATGGGGTATTCCTTAAATAGGTAAATGGGTTCATCCGCGCTGTCCGCCCTGCTGGGCGGGTTGCCGCTCCGGCAGGACGCTTTCGTCTCTTGGCGCCAGAGCCTGGCAAGAGAGAAAAGGTCTTGATGCTAGGAAGGTTCAAAACCGGGGTTTAAAGCCGGGGCTGAAGCCTGCTCTTGCACCCAGAGGGGTGGCGCAAATGCAACCGACGTAATTCGGGCATTGCTGACCGAATCTGCGATATTAGCCCGGGACTTTCAGAAAGTCAAAAAGCTGTTGCAGGTTAAGGGCTTAGGTGTCGCGTGCACGCTTCAAGCGCCGGGGATCACCCGCAAGGCGATGTCCCGTGCCACGAGCCGGATGCCTTCCATGGCGTCGCGGCGATGGGCTTCGTCCAGGCGATCGGTGGGGATGGACGTGCTGACGGCTATCCGCTTGCCCAGGGGCGTCACGCCTACGTACGCGGCGAAGCAGACCAGCCCTGTCGCCACTTCTTCGAGATCCTGCGCCAGCCCGGTGTTGCGCACCTGCGCCAATTCCTGGTCGAGCGCGGCGCGGGTGGCGAGACTGCGCTCGGTGACGCGCGGCAGCGTATCCGGCACGCGGGCGGCCAGGTCCTCGAGCGACAGGCTGGCCAGCAGCGCCTTCCCCAGCGCGCAGGCGCTTGCGGGCAGCCGCAGGCCCAGGTCCGACACCAGGCGTACCGGGCGGCGCGCGTCTTCGCGGGCCAGATAGACCACGTCGAAGCCGTCCAGCGTCGCGAGCTGCACCACTTCGTTGTGCCGCGCCACGAAGGCGCCCGCGGCCGCCTGGAAAGCGGTCTGCAACCCATCCTGGCGCAGGTAGGCGGAACCCAGCGCCATCAGTTCGATGCCCATGACGTAGCCGCCATCGCGCCGTTCGATCCAGCGCCGCTGTTCCAGGCAATCCAGCAGCAGGTACAGGGTGCTGCGGGCGAGCTTGCAGGCTTCGGCCAATTCCGAGGCTTTGACGGGCCCGCGGCGGCTGGCAAGCACCCGCAGGATGTCGTGCGTGCGCCGAATGGCGGGGACGTCATATTCCGAGGTCATAGTCAGATTGTCCAATATATTGGACATTAATTCATGATGTTGGACATGATAATGGAAGTCTCCTAGACTGCCTCGCAAACCATTCCAACCGAGGCGATACATGGACCAAGCAAGGATGCTGCCTGTCGATCTGGAACAGGCACTGCTAGTGGGGCGGGTGTGGCGGCCGGGAGCCGTGAATGGCCCTAGCGTGGTGGCGGTGCGCCGGGGCGAAGTCATCGACATCACCGCAACCGTGTCCACCATGGCCGACCTCCTGGACCGTCCCGACCGCGTGGCCCTGGCGGGCAGCGCGGCGGGCGAGTCGCTGGGCGATGCGCAGGCCCTGGTGGCCGCCAGCACGGAGGGGCAGAACGGGTTGCGCCTGTTGGCGCCTTGCGACCTGCAACCCGTCAAGGCGGCGGGTGTCACCTTTGCCATCAGCCTGCTGGAACGGATGATCGAGGAAGAGGCGGGCGGGGATGCCAGCCGCGCCGAGGAAATCCGCGTCCGCATGCAGGCGCTGATCGGTTCCGACCTGTCCCGGCTGCGTCCGGGGTCCCCGGAAGCGCTCAAGCTGAAGGCCGAGCTGATCGAACGCGGCCAGTGGTCGCAATACCTGGAGGTGGGCATCGGTCCGGACGCCGAGATCTTCTCCAAGGCGCCGCCCATGGCGTCGGTGGGGACCGGCGCGCAGATCGGCGTGCTGCCCGAATCCCGCTGGAACAATCCCGAACCCGAGATCGTGCTGGCGGTGGACAGCCGCGGCGAAGTCGTCGGCGCCACCCTGGGCAACGACGTCAACCTGCGCGACATCGAAGGCCGCAGCGCCTTGCTGCTGACCAAGGCCAAGGACAACAACGGTTCATGCGCCATCGGGCCGTTCATCCGCTTGTTCGACGGCGGCTTCACGATGGACAGCATCCGCCAGGCCGATGTGTCCCTGCGCATCGAGGGCCTGGACGGCTTCGTGCTGGACGGCGTGAGCCACATGCGCGAGATCAGCCGCGATCCGCTGGACCTGGTGCGGCAGGCCTGCGGCAGCCATCACCAGTACCCGGACGGCTTCATGCTGTTCCTGGGCACCATGTTCTCGCCGACCCAGGACCGCATGGGGCCGGGCACGGGCTTTACCCATAAGCTGGGCGACCGCGTCGTGATCGCCTCCGAGCGCCTGGGCGCGCTGGTCAACGAAGTGCGGCTGGCCACGGAGATCGCGCCCTGGAATTTCGGGGTGCGCGCGCTGTATGCCAATCTGGCCGCCCGGGGTCTGCAGGGATCCTGACCGACCGAATACGGCATAGCCGCCGGGGAGGGCGCGCGCCGGGCGCCGCCTGGCCCGGCGATTCCACCAAGGGGCGGCCCGCGCCCGTCACACCCCGTATAATCCTTGGTCGAATCCTCCCGCCGCCTCCGGCGGGCCCAGCGGTAAGAGCCGGTCTGCGTCCGCGCCACGGCTCGTTTCACTCTCCCGGATACGTCTTGAATCTCCCCGAGCTTGTTGCCCCCATTGCAGACGATATGAAAGCCGTCGATGCGGTTATCCGCGAGCGGCTGAACTCCGACGTGGTCCTGATCCGCACGATCGGCGACTACATCATTGGAGCGGGCGGCAAGCGCATGCGTCCGGCCATGGTGCTGATGGTGGCGCGTGCCCTGGGTTATGAAGGCACGCATCACCAGTTGCTGGCAGCCGTGGTGGAGTTCATCCACACGGCCACGCTGCTGCACGACGACGTGGTGGATGAATCCGACCTGCGCCGCGGCCGCGAAACCGCCAACGCCGTCTTTGGCAACGCCGCCAGCGTGCTGGTGGGGGACTACCTGTATTCGCGCTCGTTCGAGATGATGGTGGAAGCGGATTCGATGCGCGTCATGAGCATCCTGTCCGAAGCCACGACGGTGATCGCCGAGGGCGAGGTGCTGCAACTGCTGAACGTGCACGACCCGGACGTTTCCCAGGAACGCTACCTGCAGGTGGTGCGCTACAAGACCGCCAAGCTGTTCGAGGCCGCCGCCCAGGTGGGGGCCGTGCTGGCCGGCGCCACTCCCGAACAGGAAGCCGCCGCAGCCGCCTACGGCCGCCACGTGGGCACTGCCTTCCAGCTGGTTGATGACGTGCTGGACTACAGTGGCGACGCCGCTGCCCTGGGCAAGAACGTGGGTGACGACCTGCGCGAAGGCAAGCCCACGCTGCCGCTCATCCGCGTGATGGAAGTGGGCACCCCGGAACAGCAGCAACTGATCCGTGACGCCATCAAGACGGGCGACGCCGACTTCGCCGCCGTGGCCGCCGCCATCCAGGCGACGGATGCCCTGGAACACGCGCGCCAGGCCGCCATCGCCGAGGCCGACCTGGCCCGTCAGGCACTTTCTGGCTACCCCATTTCCCCTTTTCAAAAATCTCTGTTAGAATTCTGCGCTTTCGCGGTGAACAGAGATCGCTAAGCGAATTAGGCAAAATTTTTGGGAAACCCGATTGGAAAACCTGATTTGGGGAACCCAGTAGCCTGAAGCGTAGCGGTACCGTCAAAGCGAAAGATGATCTGGTTGCACTGAGCGCAGCCAAATCAAGAAAGTTGAAGTACCGGGGCGTAGCTCAGCCTGGTAGAGTACTGCGTTCGGGACGCAGGAGTCGGAGGTTCGAATCCTCTCGCCCCGACCACTGATTAGTGGTCACACCCGACAGAAGACCCTTTAGCCGCATGGCCATCGGGTCTTTTTTGTTGCCCGTCGTTATTGTTGACTATGTGGCTTGGCTGTGTAGCACCACCGTGTTGCATGACTGTGGCAACGCGTGCTTGCGTACCGGCATTCTTGCATTCGCATGTCGGACTTGGTCATCCCCTCGTCATCGCGCCTCTCTAGACTCCCGCCTTTTTTGAACAGGCAGCAGAGATGACGAAGCACGGCAAGAACGGACAGATCGGTACGCAAGACGTGGAGCAGGTGGCGGAAACATCGCTGCTCGTACCGGATGACCGGAGGCGTAGCTTGCTGCGCGCCGGCCTGGGGGTGACGCTTTTGCCCATGGGCGGCTTCCTGCTCAGCGGCTGCAACAGCGGTGGCGATGACGACGATGCCGAGGGCGGCGATGGCGGTACCGGCAAGCCCCAGCCGGCTCTGGTGTCGAGTTTCGCGCTGGCGGTGTTGCCCGACACGCAGTTCTATTCGCGTTACGCCACGGACGCCGAAAACCAGCAGTTCATGCGCAAGTACGGCAGCGAACCCTTCCAGGCCCAGACGCGCTGGGTGGCCGAGCACGCGCGGGCGCTCAATATTCCCTTCCTGGTTCATCTGGGCGACGTGGTCGACCAGCAGGGCAAGCCTGATCAATGGAAGGTGGCGAGCGCCGCGATGAAGGTGCTGGAAGATGCCAAGGTGCCGTACTCGATCCTGGCGGGCAATCACGATGTGATCGTCGATCGCGACTACGTGGACGAGAGCAGCCAGTCGGCCAACACGGACGCGCAGCGCGATCTGGCCAAGGAACCGTATCTCCAGCATTTCAGCGCCACCCGCGCCAGGCAACAGGCCACCTTCGGCGGTCGCGACGCCAGCGGCTTCCACGAGTATCACGTGTTCGAGGCCGAAGGGCAGAAGTTCCTGGTGCTGTCTCTGTCTTGGCGCGTGTCGAACGACGCGCTGGCCTGGGCCAACCAGGTGCTGCGCGCCAATCCCACCTTGCCCGCCATCCTGATCAACCACCAGCTGCTCAATATCGACAAGGACGGCATCAGTCCTCTGGAAGTCCCCTACGGCAAGATGCTGTGGGAGAAGCTGATCCGCGACAACGATCAGATCTTCATGACGCTCAATGGCCATTACCACGGCGCGACGCGGCTGACCAAGACCAACGCGTACGGCAATGCGGTGGAGGAAATGGTGGTGGACTACCAAATGGCTTATCAGGGCGGAAACGGCCTGATGCGTCTGTACGAATTCGACCTGGGCAACAACGAGATCCGGGTGCTGTCGTTTTCGCCGTGGGTGCCGCAAAAGCCCAAGGACACGCTCAATGCCTTCGATCAGGCAGTGCTGACCACGCCCAACGAGCAATTCACGATCAAGATGGACTTCGCCAGCCGGTTCTCCGGTTTCAACAAGACGTTCAAGGCCGCGAAGCCCTCGCATACCTCGCTGGTCGAACAGGCGACGGCGCTGATCCTGGCCAACTACACGGATCCCGCCACCGTCGAGCAGAAGCCCGCCGCCAATGCCGATGACTACCCGCTGGTGGCCGGAACCCTGGCGCATTGGCGCTTCTTCGGCGGCAAGGCAGGACAGCCCGTCAAAGTGGGCGAAACCGTCGCGGACGTGACAGGCCTGAACCCGATACGCCGCGCGGCGCTCAATGTGGATGGCGTGGCTGGCGCACAGGAAGGCGACCTGCTTTGGTCGGACGATCATCACTATCTGTCCGCCGCGCCGGGTTCGGTGCGCTTCCTGAACACAGACAAGAACACGGCGCGCATGAGCTATTTCACCACCGATGCCGCCGCTGCGATCAACAGCGCCACGGTGCCTGGCGGCTATACGGTCGAGGCTTTCCTCAAGATCGACAAGGACTGGAGCGCCCAGAAGCATGCCTGGATGAACGTGATGACGCGCGACGGCAAGCGCGGCGACCTGGCGGGCTTCAATGGCGGCGATCCGGAATCCCCGCCCCTGATCTTCGCGTTGTCGAGCCTGCGCGAGATCCAGTGGGAGGTCGTGCCGGTCGTGGCGGGCGAGCGCGGCGGGAAGACGAATTGGTCCGGTGAAATCATCGCGGACAAGTGGCTGCACGTCGCGGTGGTGAACGACGACGCCACGCACGAGACCATCCTCTACATCGAGGGCGCGCCGGTACTGCGCAACGTCAGCAACGCGCCCGGTCTGGCAACGCTGGCCGCGGACATGCCTTGGGTCATCGGGGCAGGTTCGTGGGATGGCGAGCGCGCCGATGGCTTCTTCGGCAGCATTGGCGAGATCCGCATAGTCGACAAGGCGCTCAAGCCGGCGCAATGGCTGACCGCTCGCCGCGCCACGGCATAGCGATCAAGGCGGAATGCGCGAGTGCGTGTTCCGCCTGCGTTCAACGCGTCATGGGGGCGGCCGCTGCCTCGGCCGCTTCCGCGCGCAGGCATTCGATCAAATCCAGCATGCGCGGCGACAGATCCAGACTATGGTGCCGCACGATGCCTAAAGGGCCGAACACGGGCGGCAGTTCGATGTCCAGGATGGCCAGCTCACGTCCGCTGGCGGGGTGGCGGGCGACGCAGCGGGGCAATAGCGATAACAGGTCGCTGCTGGCCATCAGCATCATGTTGTTCAACGCCGAAGCCGATTCGATGCGCGACGGCGGGTACTGGCCATGGCGCTGCAGCAGCATGTCCAGGCCAATGCGCGCGGGGCTGCCGCGCGGCGGCATGATCCACGGGTAGGCGGCCAGTTGCGTCCACGAGACCTGTGCCACGTCCGCCAGCGGATGCCCGTTGCGCGCGCACACGCACATCGGTTCCTCGTACAGCACTTGCGCCATGGTGTCGGGCGTGCGCACGGCTGCGCCCATGCGCGCGACCAGCAGGTCGAGCTTGCGGGTGTGCAGGTCGGGCACCAAGGCTTCCAGCGAACCCTCGCGCACCAACACATTGACATTGGCGGCTTGCCGTTCGAAGCGCAGCAGCGCGCGCGGCACCAGGTAGGCGGCCGCCGCGGAGTTGACCCCGAGATGAATGGTCTCCACGTCCAGGTCGGGCGCGCCGGACCATTCGCCGCTCATGCGTTCCAGATCGCCCAGGACCCAGCGGGCATGCCGGATCAGGGAGTCGCCGTGGGGAGTGGGGAAAGTGCCTTTTGGCGTCCGGTCGAACAGCCGCGCGCCGAGCATGTCTTCCAGTTCGGCGATCATGCGCGACACCGCGGGCTGGGTGGTGGCCATGCGTTGCGCCGCCGCGCCGACGTTGTGGACTTCGTCCAGCAGCAGCATGAGCTGCAGATGGCGCAGGCGTAGCCGGCCGCGCAGATACCAGCCAGGCTGCAGGGTGGGCACGGCGCTGGGAGGATTCATTCTACATACCAAGTCTGATATGGAAAGGCAAAAATATATCATTGGACTGGAATGATGGGCTGGCAGATGATCCTTGCCAGCGAGCTCCCCGGAACGAGGCGAGCCGCAGGATGGAGACAATCATGCTGAAACGTGTGCGCGGCGCGCTGGCCGCCTTGAGCCTCGCGGTGCCCTTGGTGGCCTGCGCGGCCTATCCGGACCGTCCGGTTACGCTGGTCGTGCCGTCTGTACCCGGGGGCGCTGCCGATAACGTGGGACGCCTGGTCGCGGCGGAGATGTCCCGGCAATGGGGCGTTCCCGTCATCGTGGAAAACCGCGCGGGAGGAGCCGGCGTCATCGGCACCCAGGCGGTGGCTCGGGCCAAGCCCGACGGCTATACCTTGCTGCTGGGGCCGGACGCCTCGTTTACGGCGGTGCCGTATCTGATGCAGGACGTGCCGTACCGAACCGAGGACTTCGCGCCGATCGCCACGCTATCGACCCTGCAATACGTGCTGGTCGCCTCGCCTGCCGCGCCGTTCAAGTCCTTGCGCGAACTGCTGGACCAGGCGCGAGCCCGGCCCGACGTTATTACGTATGCCAGCGGCGGCCCGGGTTCGACCCACCACCTGGCAATGGCGCTGTTCGAACACGCTGCCGGCATTTCTCTCAAGCACGTGCCGTACAAGGCCGCGCCCCAGGGGTTCGTGGGCGTCATGGGCAACCAGGTCGATCTGATGTTCATCGTTGCCAGCACGGCCGTGCCGCAGATCAAGGCGGGCAAGGTGCAGGGCCTTGCCAACGCCGGCGCGGCGCCCATCGCGGGCGCGCCCGATTTGCCGATGGTGAAAGACGAGGTGAAGGACTTCACCTTCTACAGCTGGTTCGGCCTGTTCGCGCCGGCGCAGACGCCGCAGCCGGTGCTTGCCGAACTGCGGCGCTCCATCGCAGCCGTCCTTAAGAGCCCGGAGGTCCGGGACAAGATGCAAGCCCAGGGCATGATCGTGGGCGACGAGGACGGGCAGGGCCTGCGCGACCGTATCGCCCACGACATCCGCCTTCTCGCGCCCGTGCTTTCCGACATCAAAACCGCCACCAGCAAGCAGCAATGAAACGTCCCAACATCCTGCTCATCACGACCGACCAGCATCGCGGCGATTGCCTGGGCTTTGCCGGGCGGCGGGTCAAGACGCCGCATATCGACCATCTGGCGCGCAGCGGCACGCATTTTGCGGCCTGCATCACGCCCAATGTCGTCTGCCAGCCTTCGCGCGCCTCCATGCTGACAGGCCTGCTGCCGCTGACGCATGGCGTCTGCGACAACGGCATAGACCTGGACTTGCGCACCGGCGAGGCGGGCTTTGCCGGCAGCCTTGCCGCCGCGGGCTACGACACGGGCTTCATCGGCAAGGCGCATTTCTCCACCCACCACACGTTCCAGGCCACGGGACGGCCCGAGTGCCAGTACAGCGAGGCAGGCATGGGCCCGGGCTGGGCGGGACCGTATATGGGATTCGAGCACGTAGAGCTGGTGGTCGAGGGCCATAACTACTGGCTGCCCACGCCGTTGCCGGGAGGCTTGAACCATTCGCGCTGGCACTATGGCGACGGACTGGGAGAGTTGCGCAACCAGCTGTACCAGACCGATCTGGGGCCGGCCAGCGGCGCGCCGCAAACCTTCCATTCCGCATTGCCGGTGGCTTGGCACAATTCGACCTGGATCGGCGACCGGACCATCGACTATCTGCGGGAGCACCGAGACAGCCCGTTCTGCCTGTGGGCTTCGTTTCCAGATCCGCATCACCCTTTCGATTGTCCTGAACCTTGGTCGCGCCTGCATCATCCCGACGAAGTGGATCTGCCGCGGCATCGCGTCACCGACTACGACCGCCGGCCCTGGTGGCACAGGGCCAGCATGGAGAGCAAGCCCATGGGCAACGCGGAGGTGCAGGCGGTGCGCCAGAACTTCTCGCGGATGCCGACCCAGTCCGACGAGGCGCTGCGCCAAATCATCGCCAACTACTACGGCATGATTTCGCTGGTGGACCACCAGATCGGGCGGGTCATGAAGGCCCTGAGCGAGTATGGCCTGGACAAGAACACCCTGGTGATCTTTACGTCCGACCATGGTGAATGGCTGGGCGACCATGGGCTGATGCTGAAGGGGCCCATGCCGTACGAGGGCCTGCTGCGCGTGGCCATGGTGGCCAGCGGGCCCGGCGTCGTGGCCGGGCAGCGGGTGGAAGACCCTGTGTCCACGCTGGACCTGGCAGCGACCTTTTACGACTACGGCGGCGCGTCCGCCCTGGGGCCGGTACATGGCCGCAGCCTGCGTGCGCTGCTTGAAGGCCGGGATGCCGGCCGTGAGTTCGCGCTGAGCGAATGGGACGTGGCGGCATCGCGCTGCGGCGTGGAGCTGAAGTTGCGCACGGTGCGCACGCGCGACTGGAAACTGACCATGGAACTGGGAAGCGGCGCGGGCGAGATGTATTGCCTGTCCGAAGATCCGGACGAGATGGACAATCTTTTCGATGATCCGGGCTACGCCGCCCAGCGGCGGGAACTGACGGACATGCTCGAAAGCCGGCCCGCCGACCAACTGCCGGTCCGCGTTCCGGCGTCCGGCATCGCCTGAGCGCGTTGCATTGATCGAATCTGTGAAAATACCAACTTCCAGGGATATGCCATGCTGCCGGCCTGAGACATAGTTCAGTCTGGGCAATTCCGCCCGCTCTCATCCGATGACTGCCCATATGCTTGCTTCCGAGTCGACGCTGCCTGCCCCGGTGCTGCTGGTGGAGGACGAACCCCTGATCTGCCGCCGGCTGGAAGGCTTGCTGCTGCAGCTCGGCTATGCGCCGGAAGCGCTGGTGTTCGCGGCTACGCTGGCGCAAGCGCGCGAGAGGCTCGCCAGCCAGCCGTTTGCGCTGGCGCTGGTCGATCTGGGTCTGCCCGACGGCAATGGCACGGAGCTGATTGCAGAGATGCACGCGGAAGATCCCAGCCTGGCGATCCTGGTCATTTCTGCCTGGAGCACCGAAGACGCGATTCTTGCCGCGTTGCGCGCAGGCGCGACGGGCTACGTGCTCAAGGAGCGGGACGACCTGGAGGTGTCCCTGTCGATACGCAGTGTGTTGCGGGGAGGCGCTCCCATCGACCCCTTCGTGGCGCGCCGCATCATCGAAGAGCTGCGCCCCAGGCCGGCGAGCCCGGCCAATGCCGGGGGCCCGGAAGCGGGCGATTCCGCCAATCCGGGCGAAACACTGAGCCCGCGTGAAAGCCAGATACTGCGCCTGGTGTCCGAGGGACTGGGCAACCGCGAGATCGCCGAGGAGCTGTTCTTGTCGCGTTACACCGTGGAATGCCACGTGAAGCACATTTATCGCAAGCTCGCCGTTTCTTCCCGGACTCGGGCGATACACGCGGCGCGCACGCGCGGCCTGCTCGATTGAAGTGGCTGGCCGTCCTGTGGCTGGCATTATGGCTGGCGCCGGCCTGGGCGCAGGAGCCGGCGGGCGCCTGCACGGCGCAGGTCTCGTCCGTACAGGTTGCCAAGGGTAGCGATGACGGCCGGCGACCGGATGCGGCCCAGTGGCAGGCCGTGCAGCTGCCGGATGACTGGAGCGCCCGTTGGCCGGGGTACAGCGGCACGGCCTGGTACCGGATAGGCTGGCGCCATGACTGCCATGGCACAGGGCAGGTTGCGCTGGCGCTGGAATCCGTCGTCATGGCGGGCGAGGTCTACATCAATGACCAGCGGATCTGGAGCGATGCGCATCTGACCGAGCCGCTTTCGCGCAGCTGGAACATGCCGCGGTATTGGCTCATCCCCGATGCCCTGGTGGGTCCTGGCGAGAATACGTTGTGGATCCGGGTGGTCGGTGTGGCGGGTCAGTCGCCTGGCCTGGGGCCGGTTCACCTGGGCGGGCAATGGACGGTGCTGCAGTTGTATGAGGACCTGTGGTGGCGCCATCGCACGCTGTTCACGTTGAATCTGATCGTGTCGGCCGTCCTGGGCGGGCTGTGCTTCTGCATCTGGCTCATGCGCCGAGAGCAGCGCGTTTACGGCTGGTATGCGCTGATGGCCCTGTTCTGGGTGCTGTTCATCGCCAACGTCCTGATGACCAGTCCCTGGCCTTTCCCGAACAGTCTCATGGCGGCACGCGCCAACATCATGGTGCTGGTGCTTTATGTCGCCTGTTTCTGCATCTTCACCTGGCGCTTTGGTGGGCAGTCCCTGCCGCGCGTGGAAAAGGCGCTGTGGGTGCTTACAGCCGCGTTGCTGGCGCTGGAGGCTTTCGTGCCGCAGGGACAGCTGGCCAGGGTGCAGTTGGGCATCGTGTTGATCGTGTCAGGGATTTTCTTCGCCAATTGCCTGCAATTCCCCCTGCACGCGCTGCGTACGCGCAAGCCGGAGCACGGAATGCTGGCGGTGTGTCTGCTTGTCTTTCTGGCGGCCAGCGCGCACGACCTGCTGCGGGTGCTTAAGCTCATCTATACCGAAAGCACCTACACGCCGTTTACCAGCGTGGTGGTCACGCTGTGCATGTCTGCCGTGCTGGGGCTGCGTCACGCGCGCAATGTGCGCCGTATCGAACGCTTCAACCAGGAGCTGGCGGACGGCATCGACCAGGCGCGCACGGAGCTGGCCACGACCCTGGAGCGCGAACACACGCTGGCGCTGGCCAACGCCAGGCTGCAGGACAGGCTGCAGATCGCCCATGATCTGCACGACGGCCTGGGCGGCTCGCTGGTGCGCATGATGGCGATGGTGGAGCAGGCCAGCACGCCGGTGCACAGCCAGCAATTCCTTTCCATGCTCAAGCTGCTGCGCGACGACCTGCGGCAGACCATCGACAGCGGATCGAGCGCAGGCATCAAGGTGCCGGCCACGCCACGTGAGTGGATAGCGCCTTTGCGCCATCGCTTCATGCAGCTGTTTGACGAGCTGGACCTGCAGGCCAACTGGCGGGTTCCCGAGCAGTGGCTCGCGCCGCCCAGTGCCCTGCAATGCATGGCGCTGACCAGGCTGGTGGAAGAGTCGCTGGCAAACGTGCTGAAACACAGCCGCGCTCGGCGTGTGGAGGTAGCGCTGCGCCAGTCCGACCCGGATAGCCTGGAGCTGCGTATCGAAGATGACGGTGCCGGTTTCGATGTGGCGGCGGTGCTGCGGGCTGGCATCAGCGTCGGCATGCGCAGTATGCATACCCGTATCGCCCGGGTGGGAGGCCAGCTCAATGTCGCGTCGCGGCCAGGACAGACGGTGCTGACGGCCACGCTGGCGCTGAGGGCGCCCCAGGGCCAGGCCCTGGCTTGAGGCAGCTACTTGGCGGTGTTTTCGTCGTCCACCGTCAGACCGCCGCTTTTCATGATGCCCTGGGCGATTTCCTCGGCGGATTTCCCGCCAAAGCCATGTTCGCCCGCGGTGATGCGGAAGCTGTCGCCTTCGAGCGGGCTTTGGAGCGTGGCGGATGACAGCAGCACGCCAGCCGAACGCAGCTGGATGCGTTTACCGACGCGATCGCGAGTGAAATCGGCCAGGGCCTGGCGGCTTTCCGGCTTCAGTTCGACGTCCACCATCCTGGCGGAAGTGTGCGGATCGACGCCGGCGGTGGCCCGCTCGACGTGCAGCACGACGGTTTCGGCGTATGCCGCGCAGGGCAGCAGCATGGCAAGGGCCGCGGCGCGGGCGAGTTGTCTCATTGAGGGCATGGCAGACTCCTTCTGGCGCAAGCCCGGGCCCTGCTCCAAGCAGCGTCCGGACGACTCCTCCATCCTAGCCTATGTCGCGCAAGGCCATGGCCTTGCGAGAGAGGGCGCCGCGGGCGTCGTGGCAGACGGGGCAAGCGCGCGTCGGCAATGAGCGCTATGCTTCGCGGCGCGAAATCCGGCCCGGCAAATCCGTCGCAGCGCCGGCGAGGCACCGCTGGACGCAGGCGTGCCCGAGCACGCGGATGGGAACGCGCTCCGATTTGCGCCTCGGCCCAAGAGCAAGGCTGATGTTTACCAAGGAGAGTCTTATGGCAGTCGTACGGGGTATCTGGCTTTTGTCTGGTCTGCTGCTGGCCGGCGTCGCACATGCGGGTTCGGCGCCGGCGGAACTGAATTGCGTGTCGGAAAGCGGCAAGGTGGCGCTGGAAGGCGTGATCCCGTCGCCGTCTTCGGAAGAGCTGACGCTTAAGCTGCGCTACGCCGACGGCGGCCTGGCATTCAATTCGGACGCGAATGCCAGCTATGTGGTGACGGATTTTCCGCAGTCAGTGTTCACACTGGTAGTGGCGACGCTGGCACAGCCATTGACGCTGTATGCGCTGCCGTCCAGCGTCGCGGTAAAGAAGAGCGAGAACGGCGATGCCGCGGGCAAGTTCCAAGCCAAGCTGACGGCTCCGCGCCCGCAGAGCGTATCGGGCGTGCAGGCCACCACGCCGCTCAAAGCCACGCTGAACTGCGAGTACCGGTATTCGCTGTAAGGCGGTGCAGCGCTGACGCCGGCTGACCGATGGCGGGCCCGCCAGCCCCTTTTCTCCCGAGGATGCGGCCTCTGGTGGAAAAGGGGATTTTTCTCGTCAGAAGCCGGCGGATGCGCGTTGATGTGCGCATGCTATGAGCACGTTGATGCGTCCGGCTGTTGTTATTGCGCCGCATTTTTCCCCATTCTGGGCTGTGAGACCCCTCAAAATTGACAGTTTTCTGAATAAAAGCTGACTATTTGTTGAATGTAAAAATAAGAATACATATCATTGGCGCTCTTAAAAAACCAAAGATCGCGCTGATAGCGCACCCGCCGCGGGGCGGTTTCTGAAAGAGTCCAATGAGCAAAGCAGATCGATCGACGGCCTATGCCAAGGCCGGTGGCAACACTACGGCGTCCATTTATGCGGCGGTATGCGGCGCACTGGTGTCGCCGGGCCTGGCGCTGGCCCAAGGAAGCCTGGCGCCCGGCGCCGTGCACGAATTGTCGCCCGTCCACGTGCAGGGGCAGGCAGTCAGCGATGGCTACGAAGCCAACATCGCTTCCTCCCCGAAAATGACGGCGCCGCTGCTGGACACGCCGCGTTCGGTCACGGTGATCACGGAACAACTGATGCGCGATCGCGCGGCCACGTCACTGATGGACGTGCTGCGCACCGCGCCGGGCATCACTTTCGGCGCAGGCGAAGGCGGCACACCCACTGGCGACCGGCCATTCGTGCGCGGCTACGAGGCCAGCACCGACATGATGGTCGACGGTATGCGCGACCTGGGCCGCTTCTCGCACGAAACCTTCAACCTGGAGTCGGTCGAAATCCTGAAGGGGCCGAGCTCCGCCTATTCAGGCCGCGGTTCGACCGGCGGCAGCATCAACCTGGTCAGCAAGAGCCCCAAGCTCGAGAATTTCGCGGAAGGCACGGTCGGTGTGGGCACCGACGACAACTGGCGGCTGACGGGCGACGGCAACTGGGCCTTGGGGGAAAGTTCGGCCTTCCGCCTGAATTTCATGAAGCAGGGCGGCGACATCCCGGGCCGCGATCACGTCGAAACCGACCGCTGGGGCGTCGCACCCTCGTTCTCCTGGGGCCTGGGCACGCCCACGCAGGTGACCCTCAGCTACTACCATCTGCAGAATGACGACACGCCGGACCTGGGCATTCCGTTCAAGAATGAATCGCGCCCTGGCCGCGTCACCCCGCCCAAGGTGGACCGCGACAATTACTACGGCCTGATCGGACGCGACTACCGCAAGAACCAGGCCGACATGACCACCTTGATGGTCGAGCACAAGTTCAGCGACAAGTTGAAGCTGCGTAACGGCACGCGCTACAGCGAATCGACCAACGAATATGTGATGACACGCCCGTCCTTCGACAATTGCGCGGCGCGCGTGGGCGGCCGGCCCAACCCCGCCTACGGCGTGGCGCCATGCTCGAACGAGGCGGAGGGCGTGCAGATGAGCAAGGCCCTGCGCAGCCTGAACCAGACCAATCGGTCCTTCATCAATCAGACCGACATCTTCGGCGAGTTCACTGCGGGCGGCCTGCGGCACAGCTATGTGGCCGGCCTGGAGTTCAGCACCGAGACGATCAGCAAGCGCGACGGCGTGCCTGCGGGCGGTTTCGACAAGACCCTGCTGGACGATCTGTACAACCCGAACCCGCATCAACCGCATACCGGAAGCCTCAGTTGGGGGCCGCGTTACGACGCTGCCAAGACCATCACGCGCGCTGCCTACGTGTTCGACACGGTCAAGTTCAGCGAGCAATGGGAAGCCAATGCCGGCCTGCGCTATGACAACTACCGTGTGACCAGCGGCAATGTCGAGCGCACCGACAATATGTGGAACTACCAGTTGGGCCTGGTATATAAGCCCGCACCCAACGGCAGCATCTATGTGTCCTACGGCACTTCGTCCAACCCCTCCGGCGAAACGGCGGGCCAGTCTGGCGGCGCGGATGGCGCGGCAGGCGGCCGCCTGACCGCGGGTACCGCGGCATTGGCGCCCGAGAAGAGCCGCAGCATCGAAGTCGGCACCAAGTGGGACGTGTTTGACGAGCGCCTGTCCTTGACGGCTGCCGTATTCGAAACCCGCAAGACCGACGCCCGCAGCTCCGATCCCATCACGGGCGACGTGACGTTGTCAGGCAGCAACCGGGTGCGCGGCATTGAACTGGGCGCGGCGGGATCCATCACGCCCAAGTGGCAGGTGTGGGGCGGGTACAGCTACATGGACCCGAAGGTCACCAACTACCAGAGCGGCGGCACCGACTACAGCGGCAAGCAGATGAAATTCATCGCGCGCCAGAGCGCCAGCCTGTGGACCACCTACAAGTTCATGCCCGAACTGACGGTGGGAGCGGGCGCCACCTACACGGGCAAGCGCTACGTGGATGATGCCAACGTCTACCAGTTGCCGTCCTATTGGCGCTACGACGCGATGGCGGCTTATCAGTTCAACAAGAACTTCGGCCTGCAGCTGAACCTGAACAACCTGACCGACGAAACCATCTACGAGGCGTCGCATGTGGGCTTGTTCAGCTACGTGGCGCCTGGCCGTTCGGCGATGCTGACCGCCACGTTCCGCTACAACTGAGGGACAGCGCGCCGGCGCCGCAGCCGCGGCGCCGGCTTGTCGCATTTGACGCTTAGTCGATGCGCGCGCCGGAGATCTTGACGGCCTGCGCCCACTTCGCGATTTCCTGCTGCACGAAGGCCTGGAACTGTTCAGGCGTGGAAGGCGTGAACTCGCTGCCGGAGGCGGCGAGCTTTTCCTTCGTCTTCGGATCGGCCATGACGCCGCGCATGTCAGCCGAGATTTTCTCCACCAGCGGCTTGGGCGTGCCCTTGGGGGCGAAAAAGCCCGACCATGGCGGCGCAGCATAGCCAGGGAAGCCCTGCTCGGCCACCGTGGGATAGTCGGGCGCGCTGGCAAAGCGTTCGCCCGTGGTCAGCGCCACGATCTTCAGTTTGCCGCTCTTGGCATACGCCTGGACAGCGGGCAGGCCAGTAATGCCCACCTGGATCTGGCCGCCCAGCAGGTCGGTCACCATCGGCGAGCTGCCACGGTAAGGAATGTGCGAGATCTCGAACTTGCCTTGGTTCTTGATCAATTCCATGCCCAGGTGCGACGCCGTGCCGTTGCCGTCCGAACCATATGAGTAATGGGCGTCGGGCTTCTTCAGCAGGGCGATAAGCTCCTGCAGGTTGTTGGCCGGCACGTCGTTGTTGACGATGATGGCATTCGGATAAAGCGTGGCTTGCGTGATGGCCTCGAAATCCTTGACGGGGTCATAGCGCATGTTCTTGTAAAGCGAGGTGTTGATGCCGTGCGAGCCCGTCACGCCCAGCACCAGGGTGTAGCCGTCCGGCGCGGCGCGCGCCACGTATTCCGAACCGACGTTGCCGCCAGCGCCGGGCTTGTTCTCGACGACTACCGGTTGTCCCCACTTCTTGGAGAGGCCTTCCGCGACCAGGCGCGCGGTGATGTCAGTGGCGCCGCCCGCAGGGAAGGGCACGACGATGGTGACGGCGCGGTTGGGGAAATTGTCCACGCCTTGCGCAAAGGCTGGCGCAGCGGCCAGGCCGACAGCGCCGGCGAGGAGCGCCAGCAGCGTGCGGCGGATGGCGGGGCGCGCGGGGCGCCCGTGTGTTGCGGAGGTAGTCGTGTACTTCATGGTTCAAGCCCCTTGTGTGATGTAAGCCTTGCGTGAAGTGGCTGGCGGTGGCCGCTGCTTTACAGCGCGGTGTATCCGCCGTCCGCGCGTATGTCCGTGCCCGTAATGAACGAGGCGGCATCGCTGATCAGGAAAATTGCCGTCTGCGCGATTTCGTCGACGGTGCCCAGGCGCCCCGCCGGATACTTGGGCGCCAGTGTGGCTGCCGCGGCCTGGGCGCTGCCGTAGCGCGCGACCAGCCTGCCTGTCAGTACCGCGCCGGGAGACAGGCTCAAGGCGCGGATGCCGTCGGCCGCGTGGTCCACTGCGATGGCACGCGCCAGCGCAATCAGGCCAGCCTTGCTGGCGCCATAGGCGCCGCGGCCCGGCGCGGCCACGCTGCCCAGTTGTGACGCGATGTTCAGCACCACGCCGCCACCTGCGCGCGTCATGTGGGGGATGGCGTATTTGCTCATCAGCCATGCGCCGGTCAGGTTCACGTCCAGGGCCTGGCGCCACTGCTCCAGGGTCAGGTCCGCGACTTTGTTGCCCGGCGTGGCGACGGCGGCGTTGTTCACCAGCGCGTGCATGGCGCCCCAATGCGCTGCTGTTTTTTCGATGGCGTCGCGAGCGTCGTCCGGGTTGCTCACGTCGCAAGCCAGCGTCAATACGCGGGCGCCCGTCGGATCCAATGTCTGGCCGCATTGCGCGAGCAGCGCCGGGTCCCGGTCCAGCAGGGCCACGCGGGCGCCGGCGCGAAGGCAGTGCGCCGCGATTGCCTGGCCCAGCCCGCCGGCGGCGCCGGTCACGATTACTGTCTTGCCGTGCAATGCGGTGATGTCCGTCGTCATAGCGGCACCGTTCCCAGCGAAGCGCCGCCACAGACGTAAAGTGTCTGCCCGGTGATGGCGCCGGCCTGCTCGCCGAGGAAGAAGGCGATGGTTGCCGCGACTTCGCGAGCGTCGATCAGGCGCCCCAGCGGCAGGTCCACCCGTGGCGGCGCGCCGCGTTTGGGATCGTGCAGCATGGGCGTATCGACTGCGCCGGGCGCGACCACGTTGACGGTAATGCCGCGGCCGATGAGCTCGGCCGCCAAGCTGCGCGCCAGCCCGATCTGCGCCGATTTCGTCGCGGCATAGGCGAGACGGTGTGCGCGCCCCAGCACGGCGCGGCTGGACACCAGTACGATGCGGCCGCGCCTGTCGGGCAATTGGGGAGCCAAGACGCGCGCAAGCGCCATCGGCGCGGCTCCATGAAGCTTCCACAGAAGGTCCGCGTCTTCCAGGCGTGTGTCCAGCGCGCCGCCGGTGCGGACCACGCCGGCGCAATGTGCCAACGCGGTCGGGGCGCAGTCTTGCAGCTGGGCGCCCAGGTCATGCAAGGCGCGGTCATCGGCCAGGTCGCAATCGAGGTGGCGATACTGCGCGTGTCCGTGGATGGCGGCGGGAGCGATGTCCACGCCGGTCACCTGCCAGCCAGATGCCAGCAGGCTTTCCGCCAACGCCAGTCCGATGCCCGAGGACGAGCCTGTCAGGACGCAATGCGCCTGCGCATTCCGCTCAGTCATGACAGTACGCTCAGTCGGCGAGGGTCGTCAGGCGTTTTTCCATGGCGCGCATCTGCTCGTAGCCCATCAATTGCATGATGTCTTCGATGCCCACCAGCAGGTCGGGGCGGTCTGCGGGCACGCCACTGGCGATCACGCCCTGCATCACCTGCAGCGCCTCGCGCATGCCATGTATGGCGGCGGCGGGAAGCATGCGCGGCAGGCTGATACGCTTGACGCCGATTTCCTTCAGGCGCGGCAGCGGAATTAGCGGCGTGGTCGGACGGTTGCGGATGCCGAAGCCCATGTTGATGCTGACCGGAATGCCGGCGGCGTCGACCAGGCGCTTGATGTCGTCCTCGGTGCGGACCGCGTCGGGAAACAGCATGTCGGCGCCGGCCCGGGCGTATGCGCGGGCGCGTTTGACCGCTCCTTCGATGCCTTCGATGGCCAGCGAGTCCGTGCGGGCAATGATGACGAAGTCATCGTCGCGTCGCGCCAGGCAGGCGGCCTCGATCTTCTTGACCATTTCAGCTTCGCTCACCACATCCTTGCCAGGCATGTGGCCGCAGCGCTTGGGGCTGACCTGGTCTTCGAGGTTGATGCCGGCGACGCCGGCTTCCTCGAACATCTGTACCGTGTGATAGACGTTCACGGGATTGCCGTAGCCGGTGTCGGCGTCGGCCGTGAGCGGGATGGAGACCGAACGCGCCAGGTGGCGGCAATGGGTCACGTTCTCCGACAGGCCCATGACGCCGATGTCGGCGATGCCCAGCAGCGCGTTCGACACGGCCGCGCCGCTGGTGCAGGCGGTTTTGAAACCCGCGGCTTCGACCAGGCGGATGCTGTATCCATCGTACACACCGGGCGAGACGATGAAGGGTTCGTTCTTCAGCAATTGCCGGAACTGGTGGCGCGGGTTGTTCATGTCGTACTGCTCCAAAGGGCGTTAGGCGGCCGAGACGGGGTGTCCGGCAATGCCGGACGCCCCTTCCGCCAGATGATCAAAAAGATGTTGCGCCGCGCGTTCGATGTGCGAGCGCATGAGCGATTCCGCCAGCTCGGCGTCGCGCGCGCGGATGGCGCGCAGGATCTGCCAGTGCTCGGCGTAGGCGTCGTCCTTGCGCTCCAGCACGGTGCCGGAGTGCCGGCGATAGACGCGCAGCAGGTGATAGAGGTCGCCGCAAAGGGCGTTGATGATGCGGTTGTTGCCGCTGGCCCGCACGATGCGTTCGTGGAAGTCGAAGACACGCGGCGCGGGCGAGCCGCCATTGGACGCGTCCAGGCGGCGCTGGCGGTCCTGTTCCAGCTCGGCCAGCAACTGCGCGATTTCCTCGTCGCTCATGCGGCGGGTGGCCAGATTGCAGGCGACGCCTTCCAGCGCCATGCGCATCTGGAAGAGTTCCAGCGCGGATTCCGCCGAGAGGGTCACCACGCGCGCCTTGATGTAGGGCTCGCGCGTGATGAGCTGGATGCCCTGCAGGCGGCGCACGGCCTCCCGCACCGGGCCGCGGCTGACGCCGAATTCTTGTGCCAGCGCGACTTCATTAATGACGCTACCTGGGGCCAGCCGGCCTTGGTAGATCGCATCCAGCACCTGGTCGAACACCACGTCGGCCAGGGGGCCGGAGGCGTCTTCCTTGGTGGCGATGGAGGTCGTGGCGGTGTTCATAGTGTTGACAGCCTATCAAAGGGATCTTAAAAGTGTCAACTCTTTTGAAGATGACATTGTTTGGGTCTGGATGCCTGCCTGCAGGCAGTCGCATGGATATTTTGTCTATTTTACAGATGGTTATCGGGGTATTCCCTAGCGCTATAGGGCGGGCTTATCTATCTACACTTTCAATGCGGTGGCGGTAATCTGTATTTTTGCCATATGAAGCCTCTGGCGGTCTTGGCAATAGTGTTGACACTATTGTTTTGTAAGCCGTAAGATGGCCTCAGTTGAGATTTTCCTTATTACCGCTGCCATGATCCAGTCTTTCCCCTGTTGCGGCAGGACGCTACGCTACGCGGACCTGTCCGCCGCGGCCCATGCCGCTGGCCGGGACATCCGCGACTATCCCTATGTCATCCGCGTGCTGCTGGAGAACCTCTTGCGGCACCGCGCATGGGGGGCTGCCGTTACGGCAGAGGAAATCGGCAGGCTCTGGGTGTGGCGTGAGCACCCCGGCGCTGATCTGCCTTTGCATGTGGCCCGGGTGATCCTGCCTGATTCCAGCGGCCTGCCGGTGCTTCAGGACCTGGCGGCGTTGCGCGACGCCGTGGCGCAGGCCGGGGGAGATGCCGCGCGGGTGGATACCAGGATTCCCGTGGACCTGATCGTCGATCACTCCTTGCAGGTCGATTATTGGGGCGACACGGGGGCGGTGCAGCGCAACCTGCGCCGTGAATTCGAACGGAACGACGAGCGCTACCGATTCCTGAAATGGGCGCAGCAGGCTTTCAAGGGCTTGCGCGTGATTACGCCCGGCATAGGCATCATCCATCAGGTCAACCTGGAATACCTGGCGCCCGTGGTCGCGCGCCAATCGCGGCCGGACGCCGAATGGGCCTATCCCGATTTCGTCATCGGCGGCGATTCCCATACGCCCATGATCAACGCGCTGGGCGTCCTGGGCTGGGGAGTGGGCGGCATCGATGCCGAAGCGGCGCTGCTGGGCCATGCCTACACGTTCCCGATACCGGAAGTCGTAGGGGTGCGCTTGCATGGCGCCATCACGGCTCCCGCGCTCACCACCGATGCCGCCTTGCTGATTACGCAACGGCTGCGCGGGGAAGGCGTGGTGGGCTGCATGGTGGAGTTCTTTGGACCGGCCGCCGAAACGCTCAGCGTGCCGGAACGCGCGACCATCGCCAACATGGCGCCCGAGTACGGCGCCACTTGCGGCTTTTTCCCCATCGACGAACGTACGTTGGACTATGCCCGGATGACCGGGCGCGATGCCGAGCAACTTGCGCTGATCGAAGCCTATGCGCGGAGCAACAGCCTGTGGCGCGCAGCCGGTGAAACCGCGCCGGCTTACAGCCGCGTGATAGAAATCGATCTGTCGGCGGCGAGGCCCAGCATGGCCGGCCCTCGCCGACCGCAGGATCGGATGGACGTCGCTGAGGTCGCAGCGGATTTCCGCCGGCGCCTGACCATGTCCTTGCCCGACGGCGGATTCGGCGTGGACGGGACCGCGCGTCCGCCCAGCCGCGAAGTCCTGGGCCACGGATCCGTGGCGCTGGCCGCCATTACCTCTTGCACCAACACCTCCAACCCCAGCGTGATGCTGGCCGCCGGCCTGGTTGCGCAGAAGGCGCTGGCGCGAGGCCTGACACCGCCCGCCTGGGTCAAGCGGTCGCTGGCACCCGGTTCGCGCGCGGTCACGCGTTACCTGGAATCGGCGGGCCTGCTGCAGGCTTTGCAGGCGCAGGGCTTTCATGTCATCGGGTACGGATGCACCACTTGCGGCGGTAAATCCGGTCCTCTGGATACGGCTGCCGCGGATGCCATCACGCAAGGCGGGCTGGTGGCGGCCGCGGTGCTGTCGGGCAATCGCAATTTCGAAGGACGTATCCATAAGCTGCTGCGCGCCAACTACATCGGGTCGCCTGCGATGGTGGTCCTATACGCATTGGCGGGCAGAATCGATCTGGACTTCGAGCATGAGCCATTGGGGCCGGGCGCCGACGGCGCGCCCGTCTATCTGCGGGATGTGTGGCCCAGCCAGGAAGAGATCGCCGCGTTGCTGCCATTGGCCGCGGCCCCCGGATTGTTCGCCGACGTGTATGACCCCGCCAGTCTGGACAGCACCATCTGGCGCGATCTGAAAGCGCCTTCCGGCCTGCGCTTTCCCTGGGATCCGCAGTCGCAGTACCTGGTCGAGCCGCCGTTCTTCAAGACCGAGCCGGGCCGCGATGCGTTGGCGGATCTGGAAGCCAGCCTGACGCGCGGGCGCGTGCTGGCGGCGTTCGGCGACTCGCTGACGACCGACCATATCTCGCCCAGCGGCGAGATTCCGGCCGACACGCCCGCCGGCATGTACCTGATTGCCAACGGCGTGGCGCCGCGCGACTTCAACACTTATGTGGCGCGCCGCTGCAATCACCATGTGATGACCCGCGCCACCTTTGCCAATATCCGCATCAAGAACGCATTGGTGCCGGGCGTGGAAGGCGGCGTGACATGCCATTTTCCCAGCGGTCAGCGCATGGCAGTGGTGGATGCCGCGGAGGCGTACCGCGCCGCGGGCGATGCCAGCGTGATCCTGGGAGGCAAGGACTACGGCATGGGCAGCAGCCGCGACTGGGCCGCCAAGGGGTCGGCGCTGCTGGGCGTGCGCGCCGTGATCGCGGAATCCTTTGAACGCATCCACCGCGCCAACCTGGTGGGCATGGGTGTGCTGCCGCTTGCGTTCGCGCCCGGCGAGGGCTGGCGCCAACTGGGTTTGACCGGCGCCGAAACGCTGCGTTTCGGAAACGTGGCTAACGGCGTGCTCAAGGGCGAACCTATAGACGTCGTCGCCGAGGACGGTGCACGACGCATCCGCTTCCTGGTCTACGCCCAGGTGTTAACGCGGGCCGAACGCAAACTCATGGCTGAAGGCGGCATTCCCGCCAGCGTTCTCAATGGCTTCTTGAATGACACGGAGGCCGCGGGCGCGGCCCATTGCTGAAAAAACGCATTACTCGGGAAACAAGACATCATGCTGGATCTGTTACTCACCAATGCAAGACTGTATTTGCCGCAGCAGGGACTGACCGAAGGCGTGCTCGGCGTCATTGACGGCCGCATCGCGATCATTGCCGAGCCAGGCACGCCACTAGAGGCCCGCGAAACCATAGACTGCCAAGGGCTGTGGGTGCTGCCGGGGCTGATAGATCCGCACGTGCATTTCGGCTTCGGCTCGCCCGAAACGGACTTCGAAACGGAATCGCGCTTCGCCGCGTTGGGCGGCACCACTACCGTACTGTCGTTCCATCGCTCGGCGGACATCCGGGATTCCTTCGAAAAGGTGCGCGACCGCGCTTTGTCGCAAAGCTGCGTGGACTTCGGCTTTCACTTCGGCATCACCAGCAATCTGCACGTGGAAACGCTGGAGGAGATCTCGCGGCGCTTCAACGTGAATTCGTACAAGCTCTACATGATGTACAAGGGCGCGGCGGGGCTGTCCAAGGGCTTTACGGATATCGACGACGGCCTGCTGTATTCGGCGCTGCGCGCCACCGCCGCGATTCCAGGCGCCATCATGGGGGTGCACTGCGAGAACGTCGAGGTGATTCCGGTGCTGAGGGATCCGCTACGCGCGGCGGGCCGCGACGATCTGAAGGCCTGGAACGAACAAAGCCCGGACTTCCTGGAAGCCGAAAACGTGCACCGCGTTTGCTATTTCGCGGCGAAGACGGGCGCTGCGGTCAATATCGTGCACCTGAGCAGCCGCGAAGCGCTGGACGAGGCGCGGCGCCATCGCCGTACGGCGGATGCACCGCCCATCTACGTCGAGACCTGCCCGCACTACCTGTTTTTGAACGACGAGTCGCCCGCCGGCACCTACGCCAAGGTCAACCCGCCGGTGCGTGGGCAAAGCGATGTGGACGCCATGTGGGAAGGCGTGCTGGACGGGTCCATCACCACCATAGGCACCGACCACGTGCCGCGCAAGCGCGCCACCAAGGATACGGACATCTGGGCCGCCAGCAACGGCTTTCCGGGAACCGGCCTGATGTTGCCGATCCTGCTGCATGAGGGCTATCACCGCCGCGGCGTGCCGCTGGAAATCCTGATGAAGGTTGCCGCCGAGAACTCCGCGCGCATCTATCGCATGCCCGGCAAGGGCAGCATCGAGATCGGCAAGGACGCCGACCTGGTGCTGGTCGACCCGGACCTGGAGCGCACTGTCGATCCCGCCACGCTGGAGTCGAATTCCGATTATTCGCCCTACGAGGGCATGACCCTGAAGGGCTGGCCCGTGCGCACTTTGGTGCGCGGCCGCACCGTGGCACTGGACGGCCGCATCACCGATGCGGCGCGCAGCAATCCTGGCGGCCGCTACCTCAAGCGTCTTTGAACTGAACCCACTCTTTTTCTGGCAGGCATTACCATGAGCGAAACCAAGCGAATCTGGGACGACTTTCTGACCGAGCGCGACAAGCAGGTCCTGGCGCAAGCCGGCTATGGCAAGCGCGGCGGCTTCGGCAAGCGTCCGGCTCTGTTCATCATCGACGTTCAATACAACTTCTGCGGCGATACGCCCCAGGACATCCTGGAAGGCCTGAAGCAGTACCGTACCCACTGCGGCCGCGAGGCCTGGGACGCGGTGGCGCACATCGTCCCGCTGCTGGAACTGGCGCGCGACAAGAACATTCCTGTTTTCTACACCGAAAGCGGCCGCCGCGCCGATTTGCTGGATAGCGGCGTGCAGGTGGGCAAGAACCACCGTGGCGGCGAAAAGACCGTGCTGGCCAACACCCATGCCACCCAGACCGTGGAGCCTCTGGCGCCGCGTCCGCAGGACATCCGCATCACCAAGCAGAAGCCGTCGTGCTTCTTCGGCACCATCTTCATGAGCCACCTGAACTTCCTTGATGTGGACACGCTGATACTGGTGGGGTGCACATCCTCGGGATGCCTGCGGGCCACGACGGTGGACGCATACTCGTACAACTTCAAGGTCATCATTCCCGAAGAGGCGGCGTTCGACCGTTTCCAGGCCAGCCATGCGATGAGCCTGTTCGACCTTAATTGCAAGTACGCGGACGTGATTCCGTCGCGTGAAGTGCAGGATTACCTGCGCAACCTGCCGGCGCCCGACGCCGCCAACCAGGGCTGAGCAACGCCATGCCGGTTGCCGCCGAGCCATTGCCGGTCTATCTGCTGACGGGATTCCTGGGCAGCGGCAAGACCACGCTGCTGTCCCGCCTGGTGCGCAGCCCGCGCTTTGCCGACACGGCCGTGGTCATCAATGAGTTCGGCGAGATCGGCCTTGACCATATGCTGGTGGGCAAGGCCGATGACACGGACGTGGTGCTGTTGGATTCGGGCTGCCTGTGTTGCGCGGCCACCAGTTCGTTGCAGGACACGCTGGAATCGCTTTATTACCGGCGCCAGCGAGGGGAAATTCCGCCATACACCCGCGTCGTGGTGGAGACATCCGGCTTGGCAGACCCCTGTCCGGTGATCAACACGCTGTCGGCAGACCCGCTGATCGCCCGTCATTACCGTTTCGGCGGCGTGGTGGCGACGGCGGATGCGCTGCACGGCGCCTCCACGCTGGACGCATACCGCGAAGCCAGCACCCAGGTCGCCATTGCCGACCGTATTGCGCTGACCAAGGTCGATCTGGCCGATGAGGCAGCCATCCAAACGCTGCTGGCCACGCTGCGCGGCTACAACGCCAGCGCGGAAATCCGCCGGGTGTCGCCCGATACCGTGGGCGAGGACGCGCCGGCGCTGTTCGATGGATTGCGCGCCGAACACCTGGACGCGGCCATCCTGCAGGCGGGCGCGCCGCCGGTCGCGGGTCCGCTCGCGCACGTGCTGCGCTACGGCATCGTGTCCTACGCCTACCCGCAAGGCCGTCCGGTGGGCTGGGAGGATTACGCGCGCTGGACCCGGCATATGCAGAGGCAGGTCGGCGATCGCCTGCTGCGCGCCAAAGGCCTGTTGCGCTGGATGGATGGAACCCTGCGCGCCGTGCACGGGGTGCGGCATGTCTTCGCCACGCCCGAACCCGTCGCCGTGCCGCAAGGCGCGGCGCAGGCAGGCGCCATGGTCCTGATCGTGCAGGATCTGTCGGCCGAGGAAGTGGACGAGGCGATCCGGCCGTTGGGATTGTGACGCCGCAAAGCGTCGCTGCTCTCAGGAACGGGCGCCCTTGTCCAGGTGCAGCGCCACCACGTCGGTGTCCGCGCCGGCCAGGGCGGGATATCGCATCCTGACC
The DNA here is from genome assembly GCF_035282245.1 of Achromobacter sp. D10. Classification (NCBI taxonomy): domain Bacteria; kingdom Pseudomonadati; phylum Pseudomonadota; class Betaproteobacteria; order Burkholderiales; family Alcaligenaceae; genus Achromobacter; species Achromobacter sp. D10. Next base: position 162,911 of record NZ_JAYJLE010000001.1, on the reverse strand, counting down.
AGCGGATCGTGTCCGGGCACGATGTGGTCGGGAGATTCCGCGAATTTCAGCAAGATCTCGTAGCCCGCCAGCATGTCGGCCACGTTGTCGACGATGGGGAAGGGCGCGTCCCGTTCCATATTGTCGTAGTAGTGGCTGGCATCCGAGGCCAGCACCATCCAGCCGCGGGCGGTGTGCACGCGCACGGCCTGCAGTCCGCGGGTATGGCCGCCGATGTGCAGCAGCTGCAGGCCGGGCGCGATCTCGTCGTGGCCGTGGTAGAAGGCCACTCGCTTGTCATAGACGCCTCGCACCACGTCGATCACGTCCTCCACGGCATAGGCGTGGCGCAGCATGTCGAAACGCATGTTGCAACCGCAGGCATAGTGCAGTTCGCTTTCCTGTAGATGCAGCCGGGCCTGCGGCAGCTTGCGGATATTGCCGGCGTGATCGTAGTGCAGATGCGTGACGATGATGTCGCGGATGTCGGCGGGCGAGATGCCCAGTTTCGCCAGGGCCTCGATCGGGCAACGCAGGAACTCGCGGCCGCGCGCGCGGGCGGCGTCCTCGTTGAATCCCGTGTCGACGAGGTAGACGCGCGTGCCGTTGCGTATGACCCAGACGAAATAGTCCATCGGCATCGGGCCGTCATGCGGATCCGGTGGGGTGATGAAGTTCTGGCTTTTCCGGCGCGCCACCGTGGCGTAGCGCAGGGCATAGATTTCATAATCGGGCAGCGTCATGCGATGGCTCCGGTTGTGCGCAGGTGGTCCAGTTCGGGCCGCAGATACTCCAGCAGGCGTCGAGGGTTCTCTACCATGGGGAAGTGTCCCAGGTCCGGCATGGCCTGAAAGCGCGCACCCGGAATCAGGGCGGCCACCCGGCGGGAATCCTCGGGGCTGGCTGAATAGTCGTACGCGCCGGTCAGCAGCGATATGCCGAAGGCGTCGGCGTTCAGGCCAGCCAGGTGCGTGGCGGCGTCGAAGTCTTCGCTATAGAACCAGAGATCGTTGGCGTAGACGTTGAAACCGCCCTGCGAGTAGATCCAGGCCGCTTCGCGGCGGGCCTGCAAGGTGGCGGCCGGCCCCATCAGACCGCGCACGTAGGCGGGGTTGTGCGCCGCCTGGTTCACCTGGGGATGGCAAAGCATGGGAGTGCGGCGTCCGGCCGCCCTGTAGGGCGCCTCCAGCGCGACGACGCCGGTCACGTCGGCGGGGCTGCGCGCCGCGACCAGCAGCGCCATCGCCGCGCCCATCGAACAGCCCAGCAATGCCGCTGGCGCGCGCGCGACCTGGCGGATCACCGCCAGGCAGGTCTGGAGATAGGCGTCGCGGGTGAGGCCGGCTTCGGTCCAGGCCTGGCCGGGCAGCGGCATGCTGCGTCCGTGGCCAGGCATATCGAATGCGATCATGCGCCATTGCTCGCGCAACCCGGGGTCGGCCATCAGTGCATGGTACTGGCGGGAGTCCGCGCCGGCCGTGTGCAGCATCAACAGCGGCGGCCCGGCGTCGAGCCCGCTGGTTTCATAGTAGAGGGAGGTCTGGGAAGGCCCGATGTCTATCGTGGCGTAGGCGCCGGAAATCGGGCTGCGGTCCAGCAGTTCGGGCGCCGCGGCGAGCTGGCCGCGAAGGATCTCGAACAGCCGCTCCAGCGCGTGCAGGGCCTGCGCGATGGCCAGTGCATCGCCGCTGATGCGCAGGCCCTGCGCCTGGCGACGGGCTGCGGTAAAGGAGTGGTAGCCGGGGGGCGGGGTGTCGTTGAGCAACTTGTGCCACGTGTCGGGCGGCGCGCTGACGACGATGCATTGCGAGGGGGCGGCGGGTTGGCCGGCCCACACCGCTATCCTTTCCTCCGGCCCGGGCCCCGCCTGCAGCCAGATGGCGCAGGGCAGGCCGCGGGCGGCCAGGATGAATTCGCTATCCTGCTGAGCCAGGGCTGCCCCGGCCTTTAGTTTCTGGGCGATCGCCTTCACTGTCGGATGTCTCCTGTTGCTGGCGCTTGAGCACTTCGAGCGCAGTGCGTTCCGCGTTCACGATGTGGCTTTGCGCCGCGCTTTGCGCGCCTTGCGGATCCCGAGCCCGGATGCGCTCGAAGATCAGGTCGATTTCAGCCATGCTTTCCGGCAGCCGGTCGGCGCGCGCGAAGGAGGTGGCGCGCAGCAGATTGATCCGCGACAGCAGGCCCGGAAGCATGTCCTTGATCAGGTCGTTGTCACAGCCGCTTAGCAACACGTCGTAGAAGTCGCGCTTGGCCGCCAGCAGGGCCGATTTGTTGTTGCCCTTGGCCTGGCGGTGCAGGGCGTCGACCGCCTTGCGCAGGCGCTCCACGTCGGCATCGCTCGCAAGCCTGGCGAATTCATGCGCGGCAAAGCCCTCAAGCAGGGCGCGTAACGCATAGAGGTCGCGGGCGGCTTTTTCCGTGATGCGCACCACCGTGGGGCCACGGTGCGGCTCGATGGAAATCAGGCGTTCGGCTTCCAGGGTGCGCAGCGCCTCGCGCAGCGTGCTGCGGCTGATGCTGAGTTGATCGCACAGTTCCTGTTCGCGCAGGCGTTCCCCGCCCTTGATCCGCCCGTCCATGATGGATGTGCGCAGGAATTCCTCTACGCGGGTGCGCAGGGTGCCGGGTTTCTCGAATACCGCGCCTGTCGGGGTGGCCATGGCTGTCTCTCGCTTATGCTGGCGGCAAGCCCGCGCGCTGGCGCCGGCTCATCGCCGCGCCGCGGCGAACCGCCGTGTCTACGTAAAGACGCAATATATCCCGTCGGCGGGCCATGGTTACAGCCCGAGGTAGGCCGCGCGCACGCGGCTGTCTTCCAGCAATTCGGCGCTGGGCCCGGACAGCACCAGGGAACCCGACTGGAGCACGTAGGCGTACTCCGCCACCGATAGCGCCAGGCGCGTGTTCTGCTCCACCAGCAATATGGTCAGGCCGCTGCGATGGATGTCTATCATCGCCTGGTGCATTTCTTCGACGATCTTGGGCGCCAGGCCATGGCTGGGCTCGTCCAGCAGCAACAGCCGGGGTTCCAGCATCAGCGCGCGGCCAAAGGCCACCATCTGCTGCTCGCCACCCGACAGCGTGCCGGCCTGCTGGCGGCGTCGTTCGCGCAGCCGCGGGAACAGCGCGTAGATCCTGTCGCAGCCGCGCTTGATCCCCGCCATGTCGCGGCGGCGGGTATAGCCGCCCAGGTAAAGATTCTCTTCGACCGTCATTTCCGGAAAGACATGGCGACCCTCCGGCACGTGGGCGATACCCAGTTCGGGGATGCGATGCGGGGGCAGGCGCAGGATCTCCTGTCCGTCGAACTTGACGCTGCCGCCGACCTTGTCCAGCAGGCCGGAGATGCAGCGCAGCAGCGTGCTCTTGCCGGCCGTGTTGGCGCCGACCACGGCGATGAAGCCGCCTGCGGGCACGTCCAGCGTGATGTCGCGCAGCACCGGACTGCGGTCGTAGGCGGCGGTCAGCCCCTGGATCTGCAACAGGCTCATGCCGGCACCTCCAGCTGTTCCAGCGATTTGCCCAGGTAGACCTCGATTACCGTGGGATCGGCCGCGATCTGCGCCGGGCTGCCCTCTGCGATCTTCTGGCCGAACGACAGCACCAGAATCCGGTTGCACAGGCGCATGATGGCGCGCATATGGTGTTCCACCACGATGAAGGTGATGCCCGATTCGTCGCGCAGGGTGCGGATCAGGTCCAGCAGGGCGTCCATCTCGGATTCATTCAGCGCCGCCATCACCTCGTCCAGCAGGAAGACCTTGGGGTCGGTGCACAGCGCGCGCGCCAGCTCCACGCGCGCCTGTTCCGGAAACGAAAGCTCGCCGGCCGGCTTGCGCGCGATGCTGGACAGGCCGACGCGGTCCAGGTTGTCGAGCGCAAGCGCCCGGGCGCGGCTCACGTCATGGCGCAGCAATCCGCCGACCAGCACGTTGTCCAGCACCGTCATTTCGGGGAACAGTGCCACGTTCTGGAAGGTCTTGGTCATGCCCAGCGCCGCGATCTGGTGGGGCCGCAGGCCGCTGATGTCGCGTCCCTCCAGTTCGATGCGGCCGCCGTTGCCGCGGTACAGCCCGACCAGCAGGTTGAACAGTGTGGTCTTGCCCGCCCCGTTGGGGCCGATGAGGCCGAGGATGTCTCCGCGGGCCACATTGAACGACACGTCGTCCACGGCCTTCAGGCCCCCGAAGCGGCGCTGGATGTTGGACACCTTTAGGATGTCAGGCATGTTGGCCTCGCGTCAGGTTGCGCAACCGGGTCCACAGCGCCGACAGGCCGCGCGGCTCGATCAGGATGATGGCGATGAGGATCAGCCCGAAAGCCAGCTGCGATACGCCCGCCGTGTGGCCAGACAGCCAGTCGTTGAACACTTCTTCCAGCGGGATGATGACCAGCGCACCGATCAGCGGGCCGGCCACGGTGCCCACGCCGCCGATGATGCAGATCAGCGCCACGCGCACCGAGACGCCGACCAGCGAGAAGACCGTGTCCGGATCGAAGAAATAGATGAACTGCGCGTACAGCGTGCCGCAGGCGCCCATGAGCGCGGCGGAGATGACGGCGGCAAGGATGCGGGTACGGGCGGTGTCCACGCCGATCACCTCGGCCGCCTGCGGATTGGCCTTGACCGCGCGCAGGCGGTAGCCCAGGCGCGAATGGCTGATCAGCGCAAAGACCACCGACGTGATGACCGCGGCCCCCAGCATCAGGTAGTAGTAGGGGATGCTGGATTTGAACTGCATCTGGGCCAGGCCTTCCGAGAACGGAATCGAGACGCCTACCGGCCCGCCCGTCACGGAGGCCCAGGTGTTGGCGATTGCGCGCAGCACCTCGCCGAAGGCCAGCGTGGCCAGCGCGAAATAGTGTCCGCGCAGGCGCATGGTGGGCAGGCTGAGCAATGCGCCCGCAACCGCGGCTACCGCCATGGCGGCGACGATACCCAGCCAGGGCGAAATGCCGTAGCGCATCAGCAGCAGCGTCGACGTATAGGCGCCCAGCCCGAAGAAGGCCGCGTGCCCCAGCGAGATCTGGTTGGCCAGGCCACCCACGATATTCCACGACTGACCCATGGCCGCGAACAGCAGCACCAGCGTCAGGACCCGGATGCCGTAGCCCTGGTCTTCCATCAGCCATGGCACGATAAGGGCGGCCGCCAGCGGCAGCGCCCACAGCAGGAGTTGTCGGTTCTTGGCCATCAGCCCGCCCTTTTCAAAAGACCTTCCGGGCGCACGGCCAGCACCAGGATGAAGATGGCGAACAACGCCAGGTTCTGAAGTTGCATCGGCAGTACCAGCGAGGACAGCGACTGGATCACGCCGACCGCCACGCCGCCCACCACCGCGCCTATCACGCTGCCCAGCCCGCCCAACACTACGGCGGTGAACATCAGCACGCTGAACTGCGCGCCGACGGTGGTGGAGGCGGTCAGGTAGGGCAGGATGATGCCGCCGCCCAGCGCCGTCATGCCCACGCCCAGCCCGAACGCCAACTGATGCACGCGGTGCGTGGAGATGCCGGACAGCCTGGCGGCCATGGGATCCTGGGCGGTGGCGCGCACCGCCATGCCCCACCAGGTTTTCTTCAGCACCCACCAAAGCGCCAGCCCGGCCACGGACGCGACCGCGAAAGCCAGCAGGTAGGGCGCGCTGAGCAGGATGGGTCCCACGGCCAGCGCCGTCATCTGGTAGGGCGTCTGCACCGAGCGGAACTCGGAGCCGAAGAGGATCAAGGCCAGATTCTCCATGACGATGAGCAGGCCCACCGTCAGGAAAATCTGCGCCACCGCCGGCGCCTTCAGTACCCGGTTGATCAGGTACTTCTGCGTCAGTACGCCCAGCACGAAGGCCACCGCGAACGACAGCAGCGACCCCAGCAGCGGGTCCAGACCGAGCAGTTTCCAGGCGAAATACGCCACGAACATGCCCACCATCAGGAATTCGGCCTGGGCGAAGTTGACGATGGACACCACCCCGAAGACGAGCGTGAGCCCGATGGAGATGACCGCGTAGACCCCGCCCAGCAGAATGCCGTCCACCAGTGCCTGCAGGAATTGCATGACTGTTCTCCGCGCCCGGGGCTCAGGAGGCCGTGATGATGCGGCCCTTGGCCAGCGCCTGTGGCCAGACCGACACCAGTTCGCCCTTCTGCCACTGGACCATGATGGGTTGCGCCATGGTGTTCAGGCCATTGGCATCGAAGTGCACGCCACCGCCCGACATCACGCCTGCCCAGCCCTGGTCGTACTTTTTCGCTCGCAAGGCCTGGGAGACAGCTTCCGGCTTATCGGAGGCGGCGACTTCCAAGGCCTGGGCCAGCACGCCCGCGCATACGGCATGTTCCAGCGCCTCGTGCGGCATGAAGGTGCCGAAGCGCTTGCGGTAGCGTTCGGTGTATTCGGGCGCCTGGTCGTAGTTGGCCGGGGCGATCGACAGCACGGCTTCCGAGTACTGGCCGAGTGCCTTGGCGAAATCGGGAATGACATAGCCCGCCGCTCCGCCCACGATGGGCACGGTCAGGCGCTGTTGCCGCATGACGCGGATGATCAGCAGGCTGTCGTTCAGGTAAGAGATGGGAAAGACGATCTGGGCGTCCGATCCCCGCAGCTTGCTGATCAGCGGGGTGACGTCGGTGATGCCCAAGGGATAGGCCTCGTCCAGCACGATCTGCGTGCCTGCCGCCTTTGCGGCATTGCGCACGCCGACTGCCTGCGAGGTGCCGTAGGCCGTGTCTTCGTACAGCAAGGCGATTTTCTTGATGTCCGAGGCGCCCGCCACGACCGAGGCGGCGTAGTCGTATTGCGCGCGGCCCAACACCGAACCTTTGGAAACCACCTGGAAGATGTGCTTGAAGCCGCGCTCGGTGAGCACGTCGGAGAACGACATGGTGAGCAGGGGAATGCCGCGACGCTCGGTCACTTCCGATACCGCCAGCGTCAAGGACGACGCGTAGGCGCCAATGATGGCGACGCAGCGGTTCTGCGTGATCAGCCGCTGCGCCACCGTCGCCGCGGTGGTGGGTTGGGAGGTAGCGTCGGCGATGATGAGCTTGAGCTTGGCGCCGCCCATGGCCTTGATGCCGCCGGCCGCGTTGATCTCGTCGGCGGCAAGCTCCAGCCCCTGGCGCGAGTTGATGCCGAATTGGGCGTTGGCGCCCGACAGCGGCAAGATCACGCCCACGTTGATTTCCGACGGCGCGGCCAGCGCCCGTCCGGGCAAGCTGGCTGCCAGCGCGGCTGCGCCCAATCCAGCGACGAATTCCCTGCGCCCGGGCCGCATGGCCTGTTGGGGTTTTGTCATGTCTGTCTCCTGGCTTTTTCGTGTGCGGCGCAAGGCTGCCGGCCCTGCGCTCTGCGGCACATTATTGTGCTCAAATTTTAAGCAGTCAAGAAGATTGTCTGACAATCTGACTATTGACGATGTTTGGATAATTGACTGACAATCAGACAAAACAGATTGGGCAGACGCCTGATCCGCCGCCCGCCACACCACCACGAAAAGAGGAACTCATGGCAGACATCAAATCCGAAACCCAGGCCCTGTTCGACCAAGGCCTGAACCTGCGCCGCGAGGTGCTGGGCACCGAATACGTGGACGGCTCCCTGGCCCGCGCCAACGAATTCATGATGGCCTTCCAGCACATCACCACCGAATGGTGCTGGGGCTACACCTGGGGCCGCCCGGGCCTGGAAAAGAAGACGCGCAGCATGCTCAACCTGGCCATGCTGACGGCGCTGAACCGTCCCGCCGAGATCAAGCTGCACGTCAAGGGCGCGCTGAACAATGGCGTGACGGTCGAGGAAATCAAGGAAATCCTGCTGCAGGCCACGGTCTATTGCGGCATCCCGGCAGGGCTGGATGCGTTCAAGGTCGCCAACCAGGTGCTGGAAGAAGAGGGCGCCTTCAAGGAGTCCAAGGCATGAGCGCCCCGCAAGAGCGCGTGGGCCTGATCGGCATCGGCAGCATGGGTTGGCCGATGGCCGCCCGCCTGGTGCAGGCCGGCTTTTCAGTCACGGTGTTTGACGCCGTGCCGGGCCAGGCCGCGAAGTTCGCGCAGGAAGTAGGCGGCCAGGCCGCCGTTACCTGCGCCGAACTGGCAGCACAGTCGGACATTATCTTCACGATGCTGCCCACCAGTGCGATCGTCGAGCAGGTGCTCAACGGTGAGCAAGGCGTGCTGGCGGGTCTGCGCCCGGATAGCGTCGTCGTGGACATGAGTTCCGGCGTGCCGGCGCACACGCAGCGCCTGGCGCAGGCCGTGGCCGCGGCAGGCGGCGTCATGGTCGACGCGCCGGTGTCAGGCGGAGTGCCGCGCGCCCGTACGGGCGAGCTGGCCATCATGTACGGCGGCCCCGCGGCGACGCTGGAGCGCGTTCGCCCGGCGCTGTCCAGCATGGGCACGTCGATCACGGCGGTGGGCGAGGTGGGCAGCGCCCACGCCATGAAGGCCTTGAACAACCTGGTGTCCGCGGGCGGCTTCCTGATCGGCGTCGAGGCGATGCTGATCGGACAGCAGTTCGGCCTGGATCCGAACGTGATCGTCGACGTGCTCAACGCGTCGACCGGCATGAACAACTCCACCCAGAAAAAGTTCAAGCAATTCGTGCTGTCGCGCCAATTCAATTCCGGGTTCGGCCTGGACTTGATGGTCAAGGACTTGGGTATCGCGCTGGGCATCGCAACCGATACCGGCACGCCCACGCCGTTCGCCTCGCTTTGCCGCGAGTTGTGGGCCTCGGCCGGCAAGACGCTGGGCAAGGGGCAGGACCACACCGCCGTCGCGCGCCTGTCCGAGCAACTGGCCGGCGTGGAGCTGGGCGCCAAGCCCAAGGACTGACCAAAGCCGCGGCCGGGCGATACGCCCGTGCCGCTCCCATGCCAACGAAGCACAAGTATCCGCCGGAACAAGGCGGAGGGCCGGCTGTTGCCGGCGCAAATGAAAACCGAGGAGCAAAACCATGAGAAAGACCTTACTGGCGTCCGCTGGCGCCTGCCTGTTCGTGTTCAGCGCCCTGGCGGGTGCGCAGACCTACCCCACCCGCGCTATCTCGATGGTGGTGCCCTATGCGCCCGGCGGTTCCACGGACGGCCTCGCTCGCATTGTGGCGCAGGCCATGGGCGAGAATCTGGGGCAGCCCGTCGTGGTCGAAAACCAGGGCGGAGGAGGCACCATGATTGGCAACCAGCGCGTCGTGCGCGCCGCGCCGGATGGCTACACCATCACTTTCGGCAATATGGGGTCGCTGGCAATTGCGCCGTCGCTCTACCCCGCCAGCAAGTTCGACCCGCGCCGCGATATGACCGCGATCGGACTGGTGGCTACCGTGCCCATGGTGCTTTCCGTCAGCAAGGCCAGCGGCATTACCAAGCTGTCCGACTTCGTCGAGCGCTTGCGCAAGCAAGGCAAGGACGTGAACTTCGGCAATGCTGGTTCGGGCTCGACCAATCACATCGCGGCGGCCTACTTCCTGCACGTCACCGGAACGCAAGGCATGCAGATCCCATACCGGGGAGCGGGACCCGCGATCAGCGACCTGATGGCCGGCACGGTTGATGCCGTCATCGACCAGACGGTCACGATGATTCCTATCCACGAGGGCAAGCGCGTTACCGCCCTGGCGGTGGCCAGCGCGAGCCGGTTGCCACAGATTCCCGACGTGCCCACCTTTGCGGAGGCGGGCGTGCCCGACTTCAACATGAGCGTATGGAACGGCATTGCAGCGCCCGCCGCTACTCCGCCCGAGGTGGTTGCCCGACTGGAGCAGGCGTTGGCGGCGGCGCTGAAAAATCCGGGCGTGCGCGAGTCGCTGGGCAAGCTCGCCGCCCAGGCGCCCGGAGAAAAGGAGCAGGGGGCCGCCGCCTTTCAGGCGCTCATTGCTCGCGATGTGCCGCGCTTTGCCACGCTGATTAAGGAGGCCGGCATTACGGTCAACTGACCGCCGGCACACATGGGATAGGGCTGGCTTTCAGTCTGCAAGATGGGCGTGCGTCCGATAAAGCGTGCCCTGCTTGCCGGATGTCTATGCTTTCCTGGCATAGTCTGCTCAGTCCAGCGCGACCGGCTTGCGCAGCCAAAGCAGTATGCCCTCCCCATCCCAGTTTCCCGTTCCTGCAAATGTCATCGCGGCCTTCGACTTCGACGGCACCCTGACCCATCGCGACACCCTCATTCCCTTCCTGGCCCATCTTTCGTGGGGCAGGCTGCTTGCGGCGCTACTGTGCGCCGCGCCCGCGCTGGCCGGGTTTGTGCTGCGCATGCGCAGCAATGAGGAGGCCAAGGCGGCGCTTTGCCGAGGTGCCCTCAAGGGCCGCTCGCATTCCGAACTGGCTCGCATCGCGCGCGCATGGGTGCCCGCCATTCCCTTGCGCCGCGCGCTGGTGGAGCGGCTGCGCTGGCATCAGCAGCGTGGCGACCATTGCGTCCTGGTGAGCGCCTCGCCGGACATCTACCTGGAAGCGGTCTCGCGGCATCTGTGCTTCGATGACCTGATCTGCACCCGGATGACAGTGGACGAAAAGGGGAGGCTCTCGGGCGACTTCGACGGACCGAATTGCTGGGGGGCCGAAAAAATGCGCCGCCTGATCGAGCGATTCGGTCCCCCGGAACGGTATGAGCTGTACGCCTATGGTGACAGCCGCGGCGACCAATGGATGATCGATGCCGCCCAGCACGCCTGGTATCGCGGCCAGGCGGTCAAGCCATGAGCGCCGTCCTTGCGCTGCTGCGTCCGCAGCAATGGCTGAAGAACGCCTTCGTGCTGATGGGATTGATTTTTGGCCACGGGTGGACGGACTCCGAACTGGTATTCGGTGTCGGCCTGGGATTCGTGGCATTCTGCCTGGCCTCCAGCGCGATTTATGCGTTGAACGACTATCACGATTGCGCCGCCGACGCCGCCCATCCCACCAAGCGTCATCGCCCCATCGCCAGCGGGCAGGTCGGGCTGCCGACCGCGCGCGCCCTGATCGCGGTGTTGGCAGGCGCGGCGCTGGGACTGCCGCTGGCTTGCGGGCAATGGCCAGTGGCGCTGGCGGTGGCCGCCTATCTGCTTTTGAACATCGCCTACACGCTGCGCCTGAAGCACAAGGTCCTGGTCGACGTGTTCTGTATCGCCGCCGGCTTCATGCTGCGGCTGGCCTGTGGCACCTATGCGGTAGGCATCACGCCATCCCGTTGGATGCTCTTGTGCAGTTTCATGCTGACCTTGTTCCTGGGCTTCGCCAAGCGGCGCGCGGAAATCGTCGCGTTGCCAGGTGGCGCCCTCGCCATGCAGGGCAGCACGCGTATCGTGCTGCGTCATTACAGCCCGCAACTGCTGGACAATCTGGTGGCCATCACGGCCGGCGCCAGCCTGCTCACTTACGGCCTGTATTCGGTCGACCCCGAGACCGCGGCGTTGCATGGCACCGCGCATTTCGTCCTTACGCTCCCGATCGTGACGTTTGGCGTCTTCCGCTACCTGCATCTGCTGTACAACGGCGGCTCGGGCGAGGAGCCGGGCCGCGACCTGCTGGCCGACAACCAGATACGCATCGCGGTCGCGGCCTGGGCAGTGGTGGTGCTCCTGCTCGTGGGAACCTGACGGTGGCATATCTTTGGCTGATTCTCAGCGGGGCCTGCAGCGTGGCCGCGAGCGCGGCGCTCAAGGTGGCGGGGTCGGGCTCCTCGAGTGCGGCGTCGGCTTCGCTCCTGGCGCAGACATTGCCTTACGTGATGGCCGTCGGCGCCTATGGCCTGGGTTTTGGCTTCTACGCGCTCGCGCTGCGCCAGCTGGACCTGGCCCAGGCCTACCCGCTGATGGTCGCATGCGCCATCGTTGGCGTGTTTGGCTACGGCCTTCTGTCCGGTGCCGAGTCCATTTCCGTAATGCGCATGGCCGGCGCGTCCTGCATCGCCGTCGGCGTCTTCCTGATGTCGAAATAGGCGCCAGAGCATTCCATGAGACAGTTTTTCGATAGTCCGGCCTACCGCGGGTTTCTATTGTCCTGTGCCTACGTCGTCATTGCGGCCGCTGTCATCAATGGCTTCTACACAAAGTGGAGACTGGGCGATGGACACCCGTCATTCGGCTTGTCGCAGATGGTGGAGGGAACGGCGCATCGTCCGTACGTGTATCGGCAGTTCGTGCCCGCACTAGCCAATGGCATCCAGAACTTGCTGCCGCCGGCGACCGTTGCGCGCCTTTCCGAGCGCCTCGCGGAACCTCGCAGGCTGAACAGCCGTTCGGGGCTGGCGATGCGTTACCCAGCGTCCGAAGCGCTGGTGCCGGCCTTTACCTTGCGCTATCACCTCGTTTACTACCTGACGTTCTTCGCGCTCCTGGCAGCGCTGTTCGTCATGCGGCGGGTATGCCTGGCGGTGGGGGCGGACGCGGTGGCCGCGACGCTCGCGCCGGCCGCAGTCGCGCTGATGCTGCCGTTCTTCCTGACCGAAGGGGGCTATTTCTACGACTTCTTTGAATTGCTCTTCATGATGAGCGCCATGCTGCTGGCAATGGGCGCGTCCCCAGGCAAGCCGCTGCGGCTGATCGCCCTGCTGCTATTGGCGGGCGTGGCCACCTGGAACAAAGAGGCGTTTTTCTTCTTTGCCCCCGCCCTGTATCCGTTGCTGCGGCGCAATCTCTCGCGCGCGCAGGCGACGGCGCTGGCGGCGGGCCTGGTCTTCGTGTGCGGTTGCGTCTATCTGGCCCTGCGTATGCGGTTTACGGGGAATCCGGGTTCGACGGTGGACTTCCAGTTGTGGGACAACTTGCGCTTCTACGTCGCCCCGGGCAATTGGCTGCGTACGGAGAGCACCTACGGCGTGCTGCTGCCGCGCGGCTTCGGAATCGTCAGCCTGCTGGCATGCACGGGTATTGCCGTCTGCGGCTGGGCGCGCCTGCCGCGAACCATGCGCCGGCATGCATTGCTGGCCTTATCCATCAACCTCCCGTTGTTCCTGCTGTTTTGCTCGCCAGGCGAAATGCGCAACCTCAGCATGCTGTATCCCTCGCTGCTGGGCTTGCTGGCGCTGGCGACGATGGCCTGGATACGCCCGGCAGCCGCGTGTCGGCCAGAGGGCGACACCGCCTGAACGCTTCATTCTTGTTACACGAATAACGGGTTTACCCTATGTTCCTGTGCACCTCAAATTTGTATGATGACCCGATAACTTGAACTCAAGAGACACGTCATCATGCTGGCCCCGCAGCCGTCTGTACCGCAAGTCCGCCCCTGCCTCCCAGGGGCTTTCCATGACTGACGAAACCCGCATCCGCGAAGAAATCTGCACCGTCGGCGCCAGCTTGTACAACCGCGGCTATACCGTCGGCGCGGCCGGCAACATCAGCGCCAGGCTGGACGACGGCTGGCTGATCACGCCAACGGACGCCTGCCTCGGACGCCTGGATCCCGCTGACTTGGCCAAGGTCGATCTGGCCGGCAACTGGGTATCTGGCGCCAAGCCCTCCAAGACCCTGGTGCTGCACCAGGGCATCTATCGCGCCAGCCCCGAGTCGCGCGGCGTGGTCCATACGCATTCCACCCACCTGGTCGCGCTGACGCTGGCGGGCGTGTGGCGACAGGACGAGGTGCTGCCGCCCATCACCCCATACCAGGTCATGAAGGTGGGCCGGATTCCGCTGATCGGCTATCGCCGCCCAGGAGACGCGCAAGCCGCGGCCGAGGTGGCCGCTGTCGCGGCGCAGGTGCGCGGCGCGCTGTTCGAACGACTGGGTCCCGTCGTGTGGGAGCGCTCGGTGTCGCATGCCTCTTATGCGCTCGAAGAACTGGAAGAAACCGCGCGGCTGTGGCTGATGAGCGATCCCCGCCCCGAGCCGCTCGGGCCCGAGGCCATCGAAGAATTGCGTGCCGTCTTCGGCGCGCGTTACTGATCCATTTATTCAGAAAGCCCTCCCGCCGCTTGCCTGCGGACTGGAAAGGCGCATCCTCTTGGAGACTTGCATGCCCCCGATGGAAACCACGCTCGGCGCGCAGCCCGTGCCGCCGAAGCAGGCAGATTCCCGCGAAACCGCGCGGGCCTACGCCAAAGTGTTCTGGCGGCTCGTGCCGTTTCTCATGCTTTGCTACGTGATCGCCTACCTCGATCGGGTGAACGTCGGCTTTGCCAAGCTGCAGATGTCGCAAGATCTGGGCTTCAGCGAAACCGTGTTCGGCCTGGGCGCCGGTGTTTTCTTCATCGGTTACTTCCTCTTCGAAGTGCCCAGCAACCTGTTCATGCACAAGCTGGGCGCGCGCATCTGGATCGCCCGCATCATGATTACGTGGGGGATTCTGTCGGGTCTCTTCATGTTCGTCGAAACGCCCACCGGCTTCTACATCCTGCGTTTTCTGCTGGGCCTGGCCGAAGCCGGCTTCTATCCGGGCGTGATCCTGTACCTGACCTACTGGTATCCGGCTCATCGCCGCGCCAAGATCATCGCGCTGTTCATGTCAGCCATCCCCGTGGCCGGGATTTTCGGCAATCCGCTGTCCGGCTGGATCATGGAAGCGTTTCATGGCACGCACGGCCTGCAGGGCTGGCAATGGATGTTCCTGATCGAAGCCATTCCCGCCTTGGTCATCGGCGTGGTGACCATCATGTACCTGGACAACGGCATCGCCAGCGCCAAATGGCTTACCGCCGAAGAGAAGCAGATACTGACCCGGGAAATCGAACAGGACCAGAAGCAGACCGGCACGCAAAAGCATTCGGTGCGCGCGGTGTTCGCCGACAAGCGCGTGTGGTGGATGTGCCTGATCTACTTCGCCTTTGTCGCGGGCCAGTACGGCCTGACGTTCTGGATGCCTACCCTGATCAAATCCACTGGTGTCACCGGCGCCTTCAACATCGGCCTGCTCAGCGCCATCCCGTTCATCTGCGCCATTGTCGTGATGAACCTGCTGGGCCATTCCGCCGACAAGCGCCGCGAGCGCCGCTGGCACTTGATCGTGCCGGCGCTGCTTGGCGCCGTGGGCTTTTCCGTCGCGGCGTCCTTCGCCGACAACACCGTCGTATCGCTGGTCTTTCTGTCGATGGCGGCCGCTGGCGTGTTGACCTGCGCGCCCCTGTTCTGGTCGCTGCCGACGGCCTTCCTGTCGGGCACCGCAGCGGCTGCGGGTATCGCCATCGTCAACTCGGTAGGTAATCTGGCGGGCTTCGCCAGCCCCTACATGATCGGCTATCTCAAGGATCTGACCAGTTCCACCGCGTCCGGCATGTACGTGTTGGCGGGCGTGCTGGTCGTTGGCGCCATCGCGGTCTGGTTTACGCCGGCCAAGCTGGTCAATCGCTGACGCGCCGTTTTCGTTCACAAGGAATTGCAATGCCACGCCTGGCCGCCAACCTCACCATGATGTACACCGAGCACCCCTTCCTGGACCGCTTCAAGGCGGCGGCAGGGGATGGCTTCACCGGAGTGGAGTTTCTGTTTCCGTACGAGTTCACCGCCGCCGAGCTCAAGTCGCGACTGGATGGCAGTGGCCTGGAGCAGGCCCTGTTCAATGCGCCGCCCGGAGATTGGGCCGCCGGCGAACGCGGCATTGCTTCCCTGCCGGGCCGTGAAGGCGAATTCGAGCGCGGCTTCGACCAGGCGCTGGAGTACGCCGCGGTGCTCGGCAACCGCAAGCTGCATGTGATGGCGGGCCTGATCCGCCCGGAACAGGACCGCTCGGCGCACCGCGAGGTCTACCTCAAGAACCTGGCATCGGCTGCGCGCGCGGCGGCGTCGGCCGGGGTCACCGTCGTGATTGAACCCATCAACACGCGCGACATTCCCGGCTTCTTCCTGAACCGCCAGGATGAGGCCCAGGCCATCTGCGCCGAGGTCGGCGCGGACAACCTGAAGGTGCAGTTCGATATCTACCACTGCCAGATCGTCGAAGGCGATATCGCGATGAAGCTGCAGCGCGATATCGCCGGCATCGGCCACATCCAGATCGCTGGGGTGCCCGACCGGCACGAACCCGACCTGGGCGAGCTGAACTATCCCTACCTGTTCGAGCGCATCGACGCGCTCGGCTATACGGGCTGGATCGGCTGCGAGTACCGTCCCAGGGCCGGCACGTCCGCGGGTCTGGGCTGGGCCCAACCCTATCTTGCCAATCACTGAGCATTCCACCATGAAAATCCTGATCACCGGCGGCGCCGGATTCCTGGGCCAGCGCCTGGCCCGCAAGTTGCTGGAACAAGGCTCCCTCTCGCTGGACGGCGCGCCACAGGCGATTACACAGATCGACCTGCTGGACGTCGCCAAGACCGACGCGCTGGCGGACCCCCGCGTGCGTTCCATCGTGGGCGATATCGCCGACCCCGCCGTGCTGCGGCAAGCCATAGGCACGGATACGCGCGCGATCTTCCATCTGGCCGCCATCGTCAGCGGCCAGGCCGAGGCGGACTTCGACCTGGGCATGCGGATCAACCTGGACGCGTCGCGGGCGTTGCTGGAAACCTGCCGCGCACTGGGCCACAAGCCCCGCGCGATTTTCACCAGCTCGGTGGCTGTGTACGGCGGCGTCTTGCCTGAAACCGTGCGCGACGACACCGCGCTCAATCCCCAGTCGTCCTATGGCACGCAAAAGGCGATCGCCGAATTGTTGCTGGCCGACTACACGCGCCGCGGCTTTGTCGACGGCCGCGTGCTGCGCTTGCCCACCATCAGCGTGCGTCCCGGCCGCCCGAATGCGGCGGCCTCGTCGTTCGCCAGCGGCATCATCCGCGAGCCCCTCAACGGCGAGGCCGCGGTGTGCCCGGTCGGCGCTGACACGCGCCTGTGGCTGCTGTCCCCGCGCGGCGCCATCCAGGCACTGATTGCCGGCTGCGAACTGCCGGCGCAAGCGGTGGCCGACCGCGCTCCCATCAATCTGCCGGGCGTGTCCGTCACCGTGGCCGAGATGGTGCAGGCCTTGCGCGAGGTGGCCGGCGACGAGGTCGCCGATCGCATCACATGGCAGGCGGACGAACGCGTCGAGCGCATCGTGGGTAGCTGGCCGGGCCGGTGGGACACGGCCCGCGCGACCCGGCTGGGCCTGAAGGGTGACGGCGACTTCGCCGAGATCATCCGTGCCTACATCGCCGACGACCTGCCGCGCTGAGTGCGCGACGTCCTGCTTCCCAGTTTTTCTATGGACGATGTAACCATGAGCCATCCGCAAACTACCCCGCGCCGCGTCGGCGTCATCGGCCTGGGCGCAATGGGCGCCGGCATTGCGCAAAGCCTGCGCCGCGCTGGCCACGAGGTGCACGCCTACGACATCAGGCCCGGCGTCGCCGCCGCCTTTGCCGCTGAGGGCGGGGTGGCGTGCACCACGCTGGCCGACATGGCCGCCGCCTGCGACATCGTCATCAGCGTGGTCGTCAATGCGGAACAGACCGAAGCGGTGCTGTACGGCGATGCAGGCATCGCCGCCTCGCTACGCCCGGGCGCCGTATTCGTGATGTGTTCCACCGTGGATCCCAACTGGTCGATCGCGCTGGAAGCGCGGCTGGCGGAGCAGGGCATCCTGTATGTGGACGCTCCCATTTCCGGCGGCGCGGCCAAAGCTGCCTCTGGTCAGATGACCATGATGACCGCGGCCCGGCCGGCCGCCTACGAGGCCTGCGGCGCCGTTCTGGATTCGATGGCCGGCAAGGTCTATCGCCTGGGTGACCGCGCGGGCGCGGGCAGCAAGGTCAAGATCATCAACCAGTTGCTGGCGGGCGTGCACATCGCGGCCGCGGCGGAAGCCATGGCGCTGGGCCTGCGCGAAGGCGTGGACGCCGATGCGCTGTACGAAGTGATCACGCACAGCGCGGGCAATAGCTGGATGTTCGAAAACCGCATGGCCCACGTCCTGGCGGGTGATTACACGCCATTGTCGGCGGTGGACATATTCGTGAAGGACCTGGGCCTGGTGCTGGACACCGCCCGGCATACCAAGTTTCCCCTGCCGCTGGCGTCGACCGCGCATCAGATGTTCATGCAGGCCTCCACGGCCGGGCATGGCCGCGAGGACGACAGCGCGGTGATCAAGATTTTCCCGGGTATTTCCCTGCCGGAGGCGAAATGAGCATCAAACTGGGGTGTATCGCCGACGATTTCACCGGCGCCACCGACCTGGCCAACAATCTGGTGCGCGCCGGCATGCGCGCCGTGCAGACCATCGGCGTGCCTGGAACGCCGCTGCGCGGGGACGCGGACGCGGTGGTCGTGGCACTGAAAACCCGTACCTTGCCCGCCGCCGAAGCCGTGGCGCAGTCGCTGGCGGCGCTGGAATGGCTGCAGGCGCAGGGTGCCGAGCAGATCTATTTCAAGTATTGCTCCACCTTCGACAGCACGCCGCAAGGCAACATCGGCCCCGTTACCGACGCGCTCATGTCGCGGCTGGGCACGGCCTTTACCATCGCGACGCCAGCGTTTCCGGATAACAAGCGCACCGTATTCAAGGGCTATCTGTTTGCGGGCGATGTGTTGCTGAACGAATCTGGCATGCAGCACCACCCGCTGACGCCCATGACCGATCCCAACCTGGTCCGGGTGCTGTCCGCGCAGACCTCGCGCAAGGTCGGGCTGGTCGACTACAGCGTCGTCGCGCGCGGCAGCGACGCGATCCGCGCGCGCATGCAGGAACTGGCGTCCCAGGGCATCGAGATCGCCATCGTGGACGCCGTGTCCAACGAGGATCTGCTGGTGCTGGGACCGGCCTTGCGCGGCATGCCTTTGGTGACGGCGGGTTCGGGCGTGGCCATCGGCCTGCCGGCCAATTGGGGCTTGTCCGCCGGCCAGACCGCGAGCCTGCCACGAACCCCGGGGCTGCAGGCGGTGGTGGCCGGCAGTTGCTCCGCGGCCACCAACGGGCAGGTCGCCGCGTTCATCGAAAGCGGACGCCCGGCATTGGCGCTGGATCCGTTGCGCCTGGCGGCGGGTGAGGACGTCGTGGGCGAGGCGCTGGCCTGGGCCGAGTCGCGCATGCTGGACGGGCCCGTGCTGGTCTATTCGACCGCGCAGCCCGATCAGGTGAAGCAGGCCCAGGGCGCGCTGGGCGTCGAGCGCGCTGGATCGCTGATCGAGGCCGCCATCGCGCGCATTTCAGTCGGGTTGGTCGAACGCGGCGTACGCCAGTTGATCGTCGCGGGCGGCGAGACTTCCGGCGCCGTGGTGCAGGCGCTGGGACTGGAACAGATGGCCATCGGCGAACAGATCGATCCGGGCGTGCCCTGGTGCTCGGGCTACGCGCCGGCGGCGCAGGGCGATGTCAGCATCGCGCTGAAGTCCGGAAACTTCGGCGTCCGGGATTTCTTCACCAAGGCGTTCAATATGCCTTGACGCCCGGCGGCTAGCGGTGCGCCTGCCGCAGGCGCTTGGCCGCGTTCACCATGTGGATGCGCGCGGCTTCGCGCGCACCGTCCACGTCCTTCTTGCGGATCGCCTCGACGATGGCGATGTGTTCCTGCAGCACGTCGCGCATCAGGCTCGCGTGGCGGGCCTCATTGCCGCGCGTCACACGCGTGGCCGCTTCCATGAACTGGCTGACGAAGGCCAGTGTCGTCATGAAATAGGGATTTCCTGTGGCGCGCGCGATGCTGCGGTGGAACGCCACGTCTTCCTTCACGCCGTCGCCGCCGTTTTCGACTGCCTGCGAAATGGCGGCCAGCGCTGCGTCGATGTCGACCATGTCCTGCTTCTTGCGCACCGCGGCGGCCTGGGCCGCAATCTCTGTTTCCAGCGCGCGGCGCAGGTCCACGATGTGCAGCACGGCGTCCAGCGTAGACAGTTCGGCCGCGTCGATGCGCAGCGCCCGGTTGCCACTGGGGCCGGTGACGTACACGCCGCTGCCTTGCCGGGCTTCCACCACGCCATCTTGGCGCAGCCGCGAGACCGCTTCGCGGATGACGGTGCGGCTGACGCCGAATTGTTCGGCCAGTGCGCTCTCGGTCGGAAGCTTGGCGCCGGGCAGCACTCGACCTTCGTCGATTTCGGCGCGCAGGCGCTTGGCGACGGTATCGGTCAGCGTGGGCGGGGAGGGTAGTCGGGGAAACGCCATTGATGGGGAGGACAGGAAAGGCCGGCCTCCGCTATGGCGGCCAGGGCAGGAGCAGCGTCGATGATAACCGGTAGCCGTCGTGGCCCGGCACACACGCGCTTGGCCCGAGGCCGTGGCGCCGTCAGCGTGGCGTCGGCGGCGCGCTGCCGCCCGATTTTGCACGCGCTTCCAGCAGGCAATCGATGAAGCACTGCGCGGCTGGTGTCGGCGGAGAGTCCGCGCGGGTCAGGATCGATACCCGGGCGGCCGGCAGGTCGTGCGCCAAGGGCAACATGCGCAGGCCGCGCGGCAGCAGGCTGTGGTCGAACAGGTTGCGCACGAAGATGCCCAATGCATCGCTTTCGGCAATGATGGCCAACGCAACCGCGATGGATTGGCAGGGGATGACGTCGCGGGGCGCCGGCAGCTTGTGGGCAGCGAAGGCCAGCCGCAGCAGGTTGGCGGGCGCCTGGATATTGCCGGGCAGCAGCCACAGGGCATCGTGCAGTTCGGCCAGGCTGGTGGCCCGGCGCAGCGGATGGCCGGCACGCGCCCCGACCGCGAGCGGCAGCGTGAAGAGCGGGCTGCGCGCGAAGCCGTCGTCGATGTCGCCGTCGTACTCCGTCTGCACCAGGAAATCGTAGCGGCCCGATTCCAGCTGTTCATGGCTATAAGGCGGCGCGACCTCGTTGAATGTCACGGCCACGCGCGGCATGCGCGCGCGGAAGGCGCCCAGCGCGGCCGGCAGGATCGTCAGCGCGGCCGAACTGAAGGCGAGATTCAGCGTGCCGCCTTCGCCATCGCGCATCTGGCCGATCTCTTCCTGCGCCTTGCGCGCTTCCTGCAGGATAAGGATGGCGCGTTTGTACAGGGCTTGGCCGTAGCTCGTCAGTTCCACGCCCCGGGCGCTGCGCCGCACCAGTTCGGCGCCCACGCTCTGTTCCAGCTCGCGCAGGCTGCGCGTCGCCGCGGGCTGGGTGACGAACAGCGCGCGTGCTGCAGCGCGGATGCTGCCGTGTTCGGCAATCAGTACGAAGGCGCGCAATTGGCGCAAGTTCATGGGACGCGCTCCGGATCCGGCGGATCGATTTTCGCCATCGTATAAGAAAAAGTATGCACTGGAACAAAAATGCTGTCTTTTCCTTATCGTCTGTCGTCCGTATATTCGTGTCCACGGGGCAGGCGCAGCGTCCGGATTCACGGGCCGGCCGCCACCGGAACGGACATCAAGGGGAAAAAATGTCTATCGCTATCGCCGCCGCGCCGGGGCGGCAGGACCTTCATACGCCGACCATGCGCCGGCGGGTCATCGCCGGCACCACCATCGGCAACGCGCTGGAGTTCTTCGACTTCACCGTCTTCACATTCCTGATGCTGGTCATCGGGCCGCTGTTTTTCCCGGCCGCCTCGGGCTACGGGCAATTGCTCTTGACCACCGCCACCTTCGGCGTCGGCTTCCTGATGCGGCCGGTAGGCGGCATGCTGATCGGATCCTATGCGGACCGCCACGGACGGCGCGCGGCCATGACGCTGACCCTGTGGTTGATGGGTCTGGGCTGCGCACTGATCGCGGCTGCGCCGACCTACGCGCAAATGGGAGTGGTGGGGCCGGTGCTGATGGTGCTGGCGCGGTTGATCCAGGGATTTGCAGCAGGCGGGGAAGTGGGCGCATCGACCACGCTCTTGGTCGAGCACGCGCCGCCCGAGAAGCGCGGCTTCTACTCCAGCTGGCAGTTCGGCAGCCAGTCGCTCGGTGTGATGCTGGGGGCGCTGACGGTGGCCTTGCTGACCGCGGCGCTGAGCAAGGAGCAGATGCAGGCCTGGGGCTGGCGCGTGCCTTTCGTCATCGGCATCCTGACCGTGCCCGTAGGCGCCTACATCCGCCGTAATCTTGAGGAAACGCTGGAGCAGCCCGCCCGTACCGCCGCAGACCAACCGCGGGCCGCGACTGGCCATCAGCCCCTGCGCCGCGTGTTTGCCGATCACAAGGCGCCAGTGGCCAAGGGCATCCTGCTGGTGATCGGAGGCATGGTGTGCGCGCAGATTATCGGGTTCTACATGCCGGCCTACGCCAACAAGGAGCTGGGCCTGCCTGCCACCTCCACCCTGTTCGCCAGCGTGGTGCTGGGTGCCATCGGCTTCCTGCTCGCGCCGTTTGTCGGCATGCTGGCCGACCGGGTCGGGCGCAAGCGGGTGATCTTCTGGTCCCGCGCGGCCACCGTGGCTGCCTTGCTGCCATGCTTCCAATGGCTGGTGTCCGCGCCCAGCACCGGGCGCCTGATGACGGTGATTGCCTTGCTGGCGGTGCTGCTGGCGTTGCAGACCGCGCCTGTCATCACAATGCTGCCGGAACTGTTTCCGAAGGCGGTGCGCACGACCGGAATGTCGGTCGTGTATGGGCTGGGAATATCCGTGTTCGGCGGCTTTGCCCAGTTCTTCGTGACCTGGCTGCTGCACGTCACCGGAAATCCGATGGCGCCGGCCTGGTACCTGATGGTGACCGTGACGCTTTCCACCGTGGTGCTGTTCTGGATCCAGGACCGTACCGGCCATGAAATCGACAACCGCGAGGCATGAGCATGCAGTCCATCACACGCTATTTCTCATCCAGCTACGCGCAGGCCCGCGACCGCTTCCTGTCCGCCGCGGCGCCCTTGGCCGCGCACGTCCAGTCTTACGCGATCGAGCCGCTGGGCAGCGAAGGCGAACCCCTGGCGACAGACGTGGCACTGATCGGTGACGAGAACGCCGAGCGGCTGCTGATCATGACGTCGGCCACGCACGGCGTGGAGGGCTTTTGCGGCTCGGGCTGCCAGCTCGCGCTGCTGGATGACGCGCCCATGCTGGAGCGGGCGAGGCGCGCGGGCGTGGCGTTGCTGCTGGTGCACGCCGTCAACCCGTACGGTTTTTCGTGGGTCGCGCGCACGGATGAAGGCAACGTGGACCTGAACCGCAATGCGCAACCCTTCGGCAGCCAGGCATTGCCGGCCAACCCCGGCTATGGCCTGGTTCATGGCCTGCTGCTGCCGCAAGAATGGCCGCCCACGGATCAGAACCGGCAGGATCTCGCGCGCCATATCGAGCAGCACGGCCTGCCCGCCGTGACCCAGGCCGTTTCGCAGGGACAGTACACCCATGCCGACGGCCTGTTCTATGGCGGGGATCGTCCCGCGGCGTCGCTTGTGAACCTGCGCGACATTCTGCAAACCCATGCCAGCCGTTATGCACGCATCGGCTGGATCGACGTGCACACCGGCCTGGGACCGCGGGGCCATGGCGAGAAGATCTATGCGGGCCGCCGCGACGAGGCCGAGGTGGCGCGGGCGCGGCGCTGGTGGGGCGCCGATATCGCCGTGCCATACCAGGGCAGTTCCGCCTCGGTGGACATCACCGGCCATCTGGCAGGTCTGATTTACCAGGCCTGCCCCGATTCCGAACCCACGCTGATGGCTTTGGAGTTCGGCACCCAGCCGTGGGCCGACGTGGTTCTCGCGCTGCGCGGGCGCAATTGGCTGCGTGCCCATCCCGAAGCCGGCGATGCGTTGCGGCGCGAGATCCTGCAGGCGACGCTGGACGCGTTCTATTGCGGCCAGGAAGATTGGCAGGGCATGGTGCTGGGACAAAGCCGGGTGGCGGTGCTTCAGGCGCTGTGCGGGCTGCAAGCGTAAGCCCGGAGCAAAACGGCGGCAGCGCTTTTCGGCGGACGTGCTTGGCGCCGGCTGCCTGAGCCGGATGGGGCGTCGGTTGGATGAGTGTCCAAACGGCGCCCTTTTTCTTGCCTTGCAATTGAAATGTTATATCATTTGCTCCTTGTTTGTAATGATATAACATTTAAGAGGGCAAGAATGAACGGCAAGAAGCAGGGGCGGGTGCGGGAAATTGGCGCAAGAGGCGGTCGGCGGGTACGTTTCACGGGCGGCCTCAAGCCCTTGGCCTGCGCACTGATGCTGGCCGCGCCGGCGGCTCAGGCCCAGACGGCGCCGGATGCCGCTGGAGCCAGGACGCTGGCTCCCATCACGGTCTCGGCCAATCCGTTGGGGTTGGACCTGAACAGCACCACGTTGCCGGCATCGGTGCTGGAAGGCGACGAGTTGATCGAGCAGCGCAATGGCACCCTGGGCGACACGCTCAAGAACCTGCCCGGCGTCAATAGCGATACCTTTGGCGGCGGAGCCAGCCGTCCGGTGATCCGAGGCCAGACGGCGCCCCGTGTAAAGGTGCTGTCCGACGGTTCCGAGGTGATGGACGCGTCCGGCATTTCTCCTGACCATGCCGTGACGGTGGAACCGCTGCTGGCCGAGCGCATCGAGGTACTGCGCGGCCCTGCCACGCTGTTGTACGGCGGCGGCGCGATCGGCGGTGTGGTCAATGTCGTGGACAAGAAAATCCCGACGGCGGTACCCGAAAAAGGCATCGAAGCCGAAGCCGAATTGCGCGGCGCCACCGGCACCAAGGAGCGTGCGGGCGCGGTAGGCATCACCGCGGGCGAAGGCCAGTTCGCGGTACGCGTCGAAGGCCTGAAGCGCCGCACCAGCGACTATGACGTGCCGGATTGGCCCGGCGGAAAGCTGGAAGGCTCATACAGCGAATCGTCACAGGGCACGGTGGGCATGTCATGGATTACGCCGCGCGGCTACGTGGGCCTGGCGTTCACGCATCTGGAAAGCAAATACGGGCTGCCTGGGCATAACCACGAATACGAAGGCTGCCATCCCCACGGCACCCATCTGCACTGCGGCGGCCACGACCATGATCACGAAGAAGAGGGGCACGATCACGACCATGATCACGAACACGGTGGCGTGCCCTACGTTAAGCTGCGCAGCAACCGCCTCGATCTGCGCGCCGAATACCAGGATCCTTTCGCGGGCTTCGAAAAAATCCGCGTGCGCGGAGGGTTGACGGATTACCAGCACGACGAGATCGAAGGCGGCGAGGTGGGCACACGTTTCAAGAACAAGGGCTACGACCTGCGGGTGGAAATGCAGCACAAGCCAGTTGCAGGCTGGCGCGGCGTGGTGGGCGTGCAGAATGCCTACAGCGATTTCCGCGCAGATGGCGAAGAAGCTTTCCTGCCGCGCAGCAAGACGCGCTCCTATGGCCTGTTCGTGCTCGAGGAATACCAGCTGAACGATTGGCGCTTCGAACTGGGCGCGCGCCAGGACTGGCAGCGCATCTCGCCCACTGGAGGCGCGCAGCGCAGCAGCCTGTCTGGCACCTCTTTGTCGGCCGCGGCCATCTGGGATTTCGCGCCGCAGTATTCGGTGGCGCTTTCCCTGTCGCGCTCGCAGCGCCTGCCCACCGCGCAGGAGCTGTATGCCGACGGGGTGCACCTGGCTACCAATACGTATGAGCTGGGCAATCCGGACCTGAGCCGCGAGACTTCGCACAACATCGACCTGACCTTGCGCAAGCACGCCGGCGACACGACGTTCTCGGCCAGCGTGTTCCACAACCGGGTGAAAAACTACATCTACGCCAACACGCTGGACCGCTACGAGGATTTCCGTCTGATCGAATACTCGCAGCGCGATGCGGAGTTCACGGGCGTGGAAGGCGAGCTGCGTCACCAGTTCACGCCGGTGTTTTCGGCTGCCGTATTTGGCGACTACGTGCGCGGCAAACTGACCGGCGGCGATGGCAACCTGCCGCGCATTCCGGCGGCGCGCGCCGGCGTGCGCGCCAACATGAAATGGCAGCAGTGGTCGGGCGGCGTCGAGTATGCGCGCGTGTTCGCCCAGAAGGACATCGCCGCGTACGAGGACAGCACGCCCGGCTACAACATGGTCAACGCAGTGGTCGCGTATCGCGGCCAGTACGGCGCCACGGGCTATGAAGTCTACCTGCGCGGCACCAACCTGCTGAACAAGCTGGCATACAACCACGCGTCCTTCATCTCCACGGTGGCCCCGCTGCCCGGACGCAGCGTGCTGCTGGGCGTGCGCATGACTTACTGACGAATCCATCCCAAGCAGCTAATGCGCCATGGCGGAACGGGTAGATCCCGTTCCGCCATTTTTTCGTTCTACGGGTAGACCCCGATACGCTCCCCGTTGACGGCTCCCGGGCCGGGTTCCTAGAATCAAATTTGTGATCACATATCAAAAATAGCATTCAGGGGACGCAGCATGGCCCAACACGATCTCTTCGATCTCCAAGGCAAGGTTGTCTTGATCACCGGCGCGGCAGGCGGTATTGGCGCTGCGCTCAGCCGGGCATATGCCCGGGCGGGCGCGACGCTGGTGCTGACCGACCTGGCGGGGGAAAAGCTCGACGCGCTGGCGTCCGAGTTGCGCGGATCCGGCGCCAAGACCGGAAGCTACGCGCTGCAAGTGGAAGACCGCGCGGCGTGCTCGGCAGTCGTGGCCGAGGCGGTGGCGGCCTTCGGCGGGGTCGACGTGCTGGTGAACTGCGCCGGGGTCAACACCCGCATGCGGCCAGAGCAGTACGCCGAAGACGTCTGGGACCGCATCATCGGCATCAACCTGAAGGGCAGCTTCAACATGTGCCAGGCCGTGCACGCCCAGATGCAGGCGCGCGGCAAGGGCAAGATCATCAATATCGGTTCCATCCTGGCGCTGGCCTCCAATGCCATGACGGCAGCCTACTCAGCCAGCAAGGGCGGGGTACTGCAATTGACCCGTTCCCTGGCCTGCGCCTGGGCCGCCGACGGCATCAGCGTCAACGTTATCCAGCCGGGCTGGATCGACACCGCCTTGTCGCGCCAGGCGCGCGTGGACATTCCCGGACACGCCGAGCGCGTCGTCGCCACCACGCCGATGGGCCGCTGGGGCGAACCCGAAGACCTAGTCGGCCCGGCCCTGTTCCTGGCCAGCGCCGCGTCCGACTTCATGACGGGGGCGAGCGTGGTGGTGGACGGCGGCGTGACGGCGCACATCTGAACGCCTTGCGGCGGCCCGAAAGAACAACGAGGGAACGGCATGCGATTCGAGGAACTCCGGCAGAAGACGCCTGTGCACGAACTGGTGGTGGAAGAAAGCGACTGGGCGCAACTGACGCGCGCCGAGGCGCTGCGCCTGACGACGCTGTTCCTGGCGGCGCGCCGCTTCGAGGAAAAAATCCTGCAGCTGGACAAGCTGAACCTGGTGCACGGACCGGCGCACTCCAGCATCGGCCAGGAAGGCGCCGCCGCGGGCTGCCTTGCGGCCTTGCCGCCGGATACGCTGATGAACGGCACCCATCGCGCCCATCACCAGTGCATCGCCAAGGCCATCAATGCCTTGTACGGCGAGGACCTGGATCCATCCGCGGCGGGCCTGACCCTGGGCATGCGCCAGGAAATCCAGGGGATGATGCATGAGATCCTGGGCCTGAAGGACGGCTGGACCGGGGGGCGCGGCGGCTCCATGCATTTGCGCCGCGCCGAACTCGGCATCATGGGCACCAACGCCATCGTGGCCGGGGGCATCCCGATTGCCTGTGGCCATGCCTATGCGGAAAAGCAGCGCGGCTCGGGCAAGACCATGGTGACCTTCTTCGGAGACGGCGCCGTGCACCAGGGCGCCACCCATGAAGCGATGAACCTGGCGGCGCTTTACGGCCTGCCCATGATCTTCTTCCTGGAGAACAACAAGTACGCGGTGTCCATGAGCGTGGAGCAGTCCACCTACGAAACCGAGCTGCTGACGCGGCCCCAGGGCCACGGCATCGCGGGGGTCAAGGTGGATGGCATGAATCCCTTTGCCACCTGGCTTGCGACGCGTTGGGCGCATGAGCATATTGCCCGCGCGGGTCGGCCGGCCTTCATCCTGGCCGAGGTCTATCGCTACTATCACCAGAGTTCGTCGATTCCAGGCAGCGCGTTCGGCTACCGCACGCGCGAAGAAGAAAACGCCTGGAAGGCGCGCGACCCCTGGCTGTTCCTGCAACAGGAGCTGAAGGCTCGCGGCATCCTGCGCGAGAACGAACTCGCGGCTGTCGACGCCACCGTGACCGACGCCGTGGAGGCTGCCGCCGCGTCCTGCATCGAAGGCACCGGTTCGTCGGCGCGCATAAAGGCCAGCCTGTGGCCCGCCGCGGCCAGCGTGGACGAGAACCTCAATAGCGACATGTCGGAGTTCGAGGGCGTGCGCTATGCCGAGGCCGAGGACTATGCGCCCGAGGACATGGAACCTCTGTCCTATATCGAGGCGATGTCCCGGGCCATGGGGGCGCGCATGGCCGAGGACGACAGCATCCATGTGTTCGGCGAGGACGTGGCGAACATGGGCGGCGGCACGGTCGGCGCCACGCGTGGGCTGACCGAGAAGTTCGCCGGCCGGCTCGTCAACACGCCCATTACCGAAAACGGATTCTGCGGCCTGGCCACCGGCGCGGCCCTGTCGGGGCTGAAACCCGTGGTCGAACTGATGTACAGCGACTTCTTCCTGGTGGCGGGCGACCAGTTGCTGAACCAGGCGGGCAAGATCCGCCATCTGTTCAATGGCACGGCTGCAGTGCCGCTGGTACTGCGCGCCCGCATCCCCGGGCCCGAAGGCTACGGCTCGCAGCATTCCATGGACCCGGCTGGGGTATTCGCCCTGTTCCCGGGCTGGCGCATCCTGGCGCCTTCCAACGCCTTCGACTACGTCGGCCTGATGAACTCGGCACTGCGTTGCAAGGACCCCGTGCTGGTGATCGAGCCGCAGCAACTGCACAAGCGCAAGACACTGGTGCCCAAGGACCTGGACTATTACATCCCGATCGGCCGCGCCAAGCGCGTGCGCGAGGGTGACCAGATCACGCTGCTGACCACCCTGACCATGGTGGAAGAATGCTGCCGCATGGTGGACGAGACGGGCATCCGCGCGGATGTCATCGATCTGCGCACGCTATCGCAACGCGATATCGATTACGACACTATTGGCCGTTCGGTCATGAAGACGGGCCGCGTCGCCATTGTCGAACAGACCACGCGGGGCGCCAGCCTGGGCGCGCTGATCGCGGATGAGATCCAGCGCCGCTATTTCGATTATCTGGATCAACCGGTCAAGCGCGTCACCGGCCGCTGGGCGCCGCCCGTGGTTTCGCAGGCGCTGGAGCGCGCCGCGCTGGCAGGCGAGGACGACATCCGTTCCCTTATCGAGGAAATGCAGGCCGACAGCGCGCTGTCGGCGGCCCATTCGGAGAGCGTTCATGCCGCGCGCGCTTGAGGGCAAGACCATACTGATAACGGGCGCGGCTGGTGGAATCGGCCAGGCGACCGCGGAGGTGTGCGCGGAGCAGGGCGCTTCGCTGGTGCTGGCGGACCGCGAGGCCCCGCAGGAACTGGCCGAGCGTTTGGCACGCGACGGCGCGCAGGCACGCGCCATCGCGTTCGACGTGACCGACCGGGCCGCGGCCGAGGCCGCCGTGGCGGCTATTCCGCGCCTGGATGCATTGGTGGCCAACGCGGGCTATTGCCCCTGGGACGATTGGAACGAGACAGGCTGGGACGAGGTTTTCCACCAGGTCATCGATATCAACCTGCTGGGGCTGATGCACTTGACGCGCGCCGCGTTGGCAAAGATGAGCGCGCAGCGCGCCGGCCGCATGGTGCTGGTGTCTTCCGTGGCGGCGCGCATGGGCGGGCTGGCCGCCAGCCCGCATTACGTTGCGGCCAAGGGCGGCACGCACGCCTTCGTCAAATGGCTGGCCCGCAAGGCGGCCAATTCCGGGGTTACCGTCAACAGCGTCGCGCCCGGCGCGACCGAGACGGGCATGACCCGGGGGCAGACTTTCGATGCGAATAGAATTCCGCTGCGGCGCATCGCCCGGCCTCGCGAAATCGCCTTGCCCATCGCCTTTCTCTGTTCCGATGGCGCGAGCTACATCTGCGGCGCCACCCTGGACGTGAACGGTGGCGTCTACATGAATTGAGACGACATGGACAACAGCACACTGGAAGGCCTGCTCGACAAGCAGGAACGCATCACCGTCGCGGACCAGATCTACCAGCGGACCCGCGAGCTTTTGATGAGCGGCGCCGTGCCGCCAGGAGAAAAAGTCACGTTGCGCGGCCTGGCTTCGGTACTGAATACCAGCCCTATGCCGGTGCGCGAAGCCGTCAACAAGCTGGTCGCCGAAGGCGCGCTCGAAATGTTGCCCAGCCGTGGGTTGCGCGTGCCCAAGCCGGGTTTGACCAAGTTCCGCGAGATCGTGCGCATCCGCTGCTGCATGGAGGGCTTTGCTGCGGCCGAGGCCACCAAGATCATGACGGATGCGACGGTTGCGCGTATCCAGCGCCACGCCGACGAGTTCGACAAGCTCGGGCATCAGCGCAAGATCGATACCTTGAAGACCATCGAGGCTAACCGCAACCTGCATTTCACGCTGTACGAGGCCGCGGGCATGCCGCTGCTGGTGACCATGATCGAGAACATCTGGCTGCAGATCGCGCCGCTGTTTTCGCTAAGCATGGGCAGCAAGGACCGCAAGTCGGAAAGTTGGGAGTCCTTCAGCCATCACACCGCCCTGCTGGATGCACTGAAACGCCGCGACGCCGAAGGCGCGCGCGCGGCGATCGTGGCGGACATTTCGGACGCTGCCCTGTACATCGAGAAGACAGGCAATCTGGCCAACACTTAGAGCGAGTAAGACATGGATATCGAGGTCGTGATGCCCGCCATCGGCGCGGGCACAACGCAGGGCAAGATACTGCAATGGTTGAAGCAGTCCGGCGACACGGTCAAGGTAGGCGATATCCTGGCCGAGATCGAAACCGACAAGGCCGTCATAGAACTGGAAGCCCTGGATGACGGCGTGCTGGACCGCATCCACGTGCCCGCAGGCGATACCGAGGTGCCGGTGGGGGACGTCATTGCGACGCTGATGCGCAAGGGGGCCGGGGCGCAGCCACCCGCCAACCCGCCGCCCGCCGCCGCGCCGGTCAGCGCGCCCATTGCGGCGCCCGCCCCGGTTGCCGCTGTCGCCGCGCCTGCCGACGCCCGCTCCGGCCTCGCCGAGCATCGCCTGTTCGCCAGCCCTTCGGCGCGGCGCCTGGCGCGGGCGCTGGGCGTGGACTTGCATGCGCTGGCAGGTAGCGGCCCGAATGGCCGTATCGTCAGGGTAGATATCGAGAACGCCGCGGCCGCGCGGCCCGCGCAGTCCGCGCCTGCCGTTGCGGTTCCTGCCGGCGCCGCGCTGCAGCCGCATACGCCCATGCGGGCCACCATTGCGCGCCGCCTGGTCCAGTCCAAGCAGCAGGTGCCGCACTTCTACCTGACGGTCGATTGCCGCATGGATGCAATGATGGCCGCCCGCGCCGCGCTCAATGCGCGTGGCCAGGCCGCGCCGGAGCCCGTGCGTCATTCCCTGAACGACCTGCTGGCGATGGCAGTAGCGCGGGCGGTGGCACGGGTGCCGGCCATCAATGCGCAATGGACGGACGAAGGCATTGCGCGGCTTGCCCAGGTGGACCTGAGCATAGCCGTGGCGCTGGATTCCGGACTTATCACGCCCATCGTGCGCAATGCCGACCGCAAGTCCTTGAGCGAGATCTCCGCCGAGATCGCGCAACTGGCCGAGCAGGCGCGCCGAGGCCGGCTGCGGCCCGAACAATACGAAGGCGGCAGCCTGACGCTGTCGAACCTGGGCATGCATGGCGTGCGCGAATTCGCCGCCATCATCAATCCGCCGCAAAGCGTCATCCTGGCCGCGGGCGCCGTGGTCAGACAGCCCGTAGTCGACGGCGACGACATCCGCGTGGGCCATGTCATGAGCCTGACGCTGTCGGCGGATCACCGGGTGGTTGATGGCGCCTTGGGCGCGCGCTTCCTCGGCGCGGTAAAGCAGTTGCTGGAGAATCCGATCGAATTGATTCTCTAGCGTCCTGGGCGGGACCTGGACGATTTCCACGGCATCAGCGCGCAGGGTGGACCGCGAACGGCACACAGACCGAGGGCGGAAGCAAGTCGAAGCAGCATTACAAAACGTCTGGAGACAAGGTAATGAAAAAGCAGAAGCAGCTATTCCACATCGCTTGCGCGGCCGCCTTCATGGCCATTGCGCCGGGTGCGTGGGCACAGGCCGACATCAAGATCGGCTACAACAGCGACATGTCGGCCAGCGGCTCGGCCGACTTCGGCGTGTCGGCCCTGTCGGGCGCGCGCCAGGCCGCCGAAGAGATCAACGCGGCTGGAGGCGTGCTGGGGCGCAAGCTGGTCATCGTGCCGCGCGATGACGTGGGTTCGCCGCCCAAATCGATCCAGAATGCCAACGAACTCGTGGACAACGAGAAGGTCGTGGCGATGCTGGGTGGCGTGAACTCCGGCAATATGCTGGCGTGGTTGCATATCGTGCAGCAAAAGAAGGTCCCGACGATTTCGCCGTCGGCCACGGCCACCGAAATCACCAACCGCTATAGCAAGGAACCGGCGAACTACATCTTCCGCGTCTCGATGCGCGACCTGGACCAGATTACGCTCCTGGCCGCCTATGCGGCCAAGGCCACCAAGAACAAGAAGATCGCCATCATCGCGGATACCACCGGCTACGGCCAACAGGGCGCCAAGGACGCGGCGCACGTGCTGGGCCTGTACGGCATCACTCCGGTCGCCAACGAGAAGTTCGGTCCCAAGGACACGGACATGTCGTCGCAGCTGAACAAGATCAAGGCCGCGGGCGCGGATACCGTGATTGTCTATGCGCTGGCGGACGCCAATGGGCACCTGATGCGCAGCCAGGAAAAGATCAACTACTTCCCGGTGACACTGGGTTCCTGGGCCAACCTCAGCCCTCCGTTCCTGCGCATCGCGGGACCGGAACTGGCCAAGAAGATGATCTTCACCGCGTCGATCACCGAGGACTCCACCCCGCAATCCCGCGCCCTTTACGACGCCATCATCAAGAAGGAAGGCAAGCTGCCGACCTATGTTTTCGCCGCCCATGCCTATGACTCGGTCAAGATCCTGGCCGCCGCGATGACCCAGGCCAATTCGACGGACGGCGAAAAGGTGCAGCAGGCGCTGGACAAGCTGGGCAAGGTCGATGGCGTGATCAAGACCTACGCGCCGGCCTTCACCAAGGAAAACCACGAAGCGTTGTCCTACCGCGATTTCCGCCTGGTGCGCTGGATCGACGGCAAGGTGGTGACCGTGGATGACGAGGTCAGCCGCAGCATCAAGCCGGAAGAGCTCAAGCAGTAAGGCGGGTGTCAGCGCCGGCTCCTGCGTTCAGGGCTGGCGCTTGCTCAGGTGGTTGACGAAGAGCTTGGCGGCGGTGGGCAGGGCGTCGAAAGAGCGCACGCAGATCTGGATCTGGCGCCGTGCCCACGGCTCGGTCAGCGGAATGATGCGGATGTCGAACATGACCGAGTAGCGGCGGGCGATGTCCAGCGGCAGCACGCCGATGCCCAGCCCCGAGTTCACCATGAAGCACAGCGCGTCGAAGCCGGTGACCTGCACCTTGAGCTGGATATTGCGCTTTTCGTCGCTGGCCGCGTTGGACAGGATGCGGTTGATCGCGCTGCCGCGATGCAGGCCCACAAAGTCGTGTTCCAGCGCATCGGCGAAGCGGAATCCCGGTTTGTCCTGCAAGGGATGGTCGGCGGGCACCACCAGCGCCAGCGTGTCTTCGCGGTAGGGATGGATCTCCACGTCGTGGTCTGGCGCGGTGCCGGAGAAGATGCCCACGTCGGCCGCGTTTTCGGCGACCGACTTGATGATCGTGGAGGTGATTTTCTCTTCCAGGTCGACCTGTACGTTGGGATAGTCGTTCAGGAAGAGCTTGATGTCCTGGGGCAGGAACTGGGTGATCGCGGAAATATTCGCATGCACTCGGATGAAGCCGCGCAGGCCGCGCGAGTAATCCCGCATGTGCACGGAGATTTCGTCCAGCTCATGCAGGGCGCGCCGCGCCATGGTGGACAGCGCGATGCCGGCCGGGGTGGGGCGGATGCCTTTGTTGGTGCGGATGAGCAGCCGGATCTTGAGGTTCTCTTCCAGCTCGCTGATCCGCTTGCTGATCGCCGCCGCGGCGATGTGTTCGTGCTCGGCCGCCGCGGCGATGGTGCCTTGCTCGACCACGCTGATGAAGAGCTTGAGGGAGGTGGGATCGAGACGCATGGCAAGGCGGGCGGGAAGGCGGACGAGACGGTCCATTGTAGCCATGCCGGGTTTTGTCATCGCGGATGGCGATGGCGGCATCGCTAATCACTGCTGTTGCGGAGGCCGCCGCCAGGGCTATCCTCCCCAAAAAATTTCGCCCGGCCCCAAGCGCGGACCGTGCGGAGCATGACGGATGGAGCGCGAGACAAATGAATCTGCAGAATAGCCAGCTGCTGCGGCAGCAGGCCTACATCGGCGGCGCCTGGTGCGACGCCGACAATGGCGCCACCATCACGGTGCGCAATCCCTTCGACGCCAGCGTGCTGGGCACGGTGCCCAACCTGGGGCAGGCCGAGACCGCCCGTGCCATCGCGGCAGCCGATGACGCCCTGCCGGCCTGGCGGGCCAGGACAGGCAAAGAGCGTGGCGCCATCCTGCGCAAATGGCATGCGCTCATCGAGGCGAACGCCGACGACCTGGCCCTGCTGCTGACGCTGGAGCAGGGCAAGCCGCTGGCCGAGGCCAGGGGCGAACTCAACTACGCGCTTTCCTTCGTGGAATGGTTTGCGGAAGAGGCCAAGCGCGTCTACGGCGATGTGCTGCCCCACACCCGCGGCGATCAGCGCATGCTGGCCATCCGCCAGCCCGTGGGCGTGTGCGCGGCGATCATCGCCTGGAACTTTCCCTCGGCCTTGGTGACCCGCAAGGTCAGCCCTGCATTGGCCGCCGGCTGCACCGTGGTGCTCAAGCCGTCCGAGCTGACCCCCTTTACGGCGCTGGCGCTGGCCTGGCTGGGCGAGCAGGCCGGCATACCGCCGGGCGTGCTCAACGTGGTCATCGGCGACCCCGCGCCCATCGGCACGGAGCTGACGCAGAACCCCACGGTGCGCAAGCTGACCTTTACCGGCTCCACGCAGACGGGCCGGCTGCTGATGCAGCAAAGCGCATCCAACATCAAGAAGCTGTCGCTGGAGCTGGGCGGCAACGCTCCCTTCATCGTGTTCGAAGATGCCGACCTGGAGGAAGCCGTGCAGGGCCTGGTGCTGTCCAAGTTCCGCAATGCCGGCCAGACCTGCGTCTGCGCCAACCGCGTCTACGTGCACGCCAGCGTCGCCGATGCCTTCAATGAAAAATTATTGGCGGAGATACGCCGCATGAAGGTAGGCGGAGGCCTGGAAGACGGTGTCACGCAGGGACCGCTGATCGACCGGCGCGCCGTGGACAAGGTGACCCGCCTGGTGGACGACGCTACCGCGCGGGGCGCGCGCCTGCTGGCTGGCGGCAAGCTGCGCGAGCCCGGTACCCTGCTGTACGAGCCGACGTTGCTCACAGGTATTACGGATGTCATGGAACTTGCGCACGAAGAAATCTTCGGGCCGGTGGTGGGCATCAGCACCTTCGAATCCGAAGCGGCCGTGCTGGCGCGCGCCAACGACAGCGCCTCGGGCCTGGCAGCCTATTTCTATACCGCCAACCTGGAACGGGTCTGGCGCATGATGGAGGGGCTGGAGTACGGCATCGTCGGTGTGAACACCGGCGCCGTGTCCAACGAGGTGGGCCCGTTTGGCGGCATCAAGGAGTCGGGCGTGGGCCGCGAAGGCTCCAAGTACGGCATCGAAGAGTTCCTGGAAATCAAGTACGTCTGCCTTGCCGGCAAGTCGTTCAACGCGATTCCCTGACGCCCGCGGATCCAGACATGAGCCAAGCACAGCCCTCCCTCCGCGATGCGGATCAGTTCGATTATGTGATCGTGGGGTCCGGCGCGGCCGGTTCCATCCTGGCCAACCGCCTGAGCGCGGACGGTTCCACCGTTTGTGTGCTGGAGGCGGGTCCGCCGGACCGCAGTCCCTATCTGCACATTCCCGCCGGCTTTATCAAGGCGGTGTTCAATAAGAAGTACGCCTGGCAGTTCAGCAGCGAAGGCACGGCGCAGACCAACGGGCGGCGAGTGCCGATTCCGCAGGGGCGCACCCTGGGCGGTTCGACTTCCATCAACGGCCTGGTCTACAACCGCGGCCAGGCGGCGGATTTCGATCATTGGGCGGCGCTGGGCAACGCCGGCTGGTCCTATGACGAGGTGCTGCCGTACTTCAAGTCCATGGAACGGCGCGTGGGCGGCGAGGACCGCTACCGCGGCCGCAAGGGCGAGCTGCCGGTTACGGACATAGACTGGATCCATCCGCTGTGCGAGGCCTTCATTGCCGGGGCGGTGGAGCAGGGCATTCCCCGCAATCCCGACTACAACGGCGCGGAACAGGCCGGTGTGGGTTACTTCCAGCGCACTATCGACCGCGGCTGGCGCATGAGCACGGCCAAATGCTTCCTCAAGCCCGCCATGGGCCGAAAAAACCTGGAAGTGCGGACCTACGCGCAGGCAACGCGCATTCTGTTCGACGGCGGCAAGGCGGCGGGCGTCGCCTACTGCCATCCGGCGCATCCTTCGCAAGTCCGCGCGGTGCGCGCGCGCCGCGAGGTGATCGTGTCCTGCGGCGCGATCAACACGCCGAAACTGCTGCAGCTATCCGGCCTGGGGCCGGCAGAGCTGCTGCGCCAGCACAACATCGACGTGGTCTGCGACCTGCCCGGCGTGGGCGAGAACCTGAGCGACCATTATTCGGTGCGCGTCGTTGCGCGCGTGAAGAACAGCCAGACCATGAACCAGCTGGTCAAGGGACTGAGCCTGGCCGGCCAGATCAGCCGCTGGCTGATGAAGCGTCCCAGCATCATGGCGTTGAGCCCGTCGCTGCTGCACTACTTCTGGAAGTCCACGCCGGACTTGGCGCTGCCCGACCTGCAAGGCGTTTTCACGCCCGCCAGCTACAAGGAAGGCTATGTGGGCATGCTGGACGACTTCCCCGGCATGACCGCGGGCGTCTGGCAGCACCGGCCGGAAAGCCGTGGGCAGGTGCGCATCCGCTCGGCGGACCCGCTGCAGGATCCCGTGATCCTGGCCAACTACCTGGAGAACGAGCGCGACCAGATGACGCTGGTGCGGGGCATCCGGCTGGCGCGCCAGCTGCTGCGTTCGCAGGCCCTGTCGCCGTACTTCGAAAGCGAGGTATTGCCCGGCCCAATGTGCGAATCCGATTCCGAACTGCTGGATTTCGCGCGCCGCTATGGCGTGTCGTCCTATCACGTCAACGGCACGGCCCGCATGGGGCAGGCCGATGACAAGTACGCGGTGGTCGATCCACAGCTGCGGGTGCACGGCGTTGGCAACCTGCGCGTCATCGATTCCTCGGTGATGCCGGCCATGCCTTCGGCCAATATCTGCGCGGCCACCATGATGATCGGCAACAAGGCAGCCGACCTCATCAAACAATCCTGAATTGCCAATCAGCGGTCACCAGAGTGATCCAGAAGGAGACAAGATGTACCTCAAGCATTTCCCCAAGACGATGAAATCCCTGCTGCTGGCGGCGGCGCTTGCAGGCGTCAGCGGCGCCGCCTTGGCCGACGACATCAAGATCGGCTTCAACAGCGATATGTCGGCCACCGGTTCGGCGGACTTCGGCATTTCCGCGCTGGCGGGCGCGCGCCAGGCGGCCGACGAACTGAACGCGGCCGGCGGCGTGCTGGGCAAGAAGGTCGTCATCGTCGAGCGCGATGACGTGGGCGCGCCTCCGAAGGCCATCCAGAATACGAACGAGCTGGTCGACAACGTCAAGGTCAACGCCATGCTGGGCGGCGTCAACTCCGGCAACATGCTGGCCTGGCTGCATCTGGTGCAGCAGAAGAAGATCCCGACGATTTCGCCGGTGGCCACCGCCACCGACATCACCGGCCGCTACGCCAAGTCGCCGGCCAACTACGTGTTCCGCGTGTCCATGCGCGACCGCGACCAGATCGCGCTCCTGGCGGCCTACGCCGCCCGCGCCAGCAAGACCGGCAAGGTCGCCATCATCGCCGACACCACGGGCTACGGCCAGCAAGGCGCCAAGGATGCGGTCGAGATCCTGGCCCTGCACAAGATCACGCCCGTGGCCAACGAGAAGTTCGGTCCCAAGGACACGGACATGTCGTCGCAGTTGAACAAGATCAAGAGCTCGGGCGCCGATACGCTGATCGTCTACGCCTTGGCGGATTCCAATGCGCACGTCATGCGCAGCCTGGAAAAGATCAACTACTTCCCGACCACGCTGGCCTCCTGGGCCAACCTGAGCTCGCCGTTCCTGCGCATCGCCGGTCCCGAGCTGGCCAGCAAGATGATCTTCACGGCGTCGATCACGGAAGACTCCTCGCCGGAATCCAAGGCGCTGTACGACACGCTGATGAAGCGCGATGGCCGGGTCCCGACCTACGTTATGGCCGCGCAGGCTTATGACTCGGTCAAGCTCATTGCCGCGGCCATGGAGCAGGCTAAATCGGCCGAAGGCGAGGCGGTGCAGGCGGCGCTGCAGAACCTGGCGCAGGCCAAGGGCGTCATCAAGACCTACGAAAAGCCGTTCACCGCGGAAAACCACGAAGCGCTGTCCGTGAAGGACTTCCGCCTGGTGCGCTGGATCGACGGCAAGGTGGTGACGGTCGATGACGAGTACACCCGCGCCATCAAGCCGGAAGACCTGAAGCTGTAAGGCGGCGCGGCAACGATAAGGATCTCTCCCCGGGGCGCGGAAACGTCCCGGGGAGTCGTCAATAGGGGGGCATCCAGCATGCAAATACTACAAGCCATCTTGAGCGGGCTGGCCATGGGCAGCGTCTATGCCCTGGTCGCGTTCGGGTTCAGCATCACGTACACCACGACCAAGACCTTCAACTTCGGACAGGGCGCATTCCTTGCGCTGGCGGGCCTGATCGGCATCAGCGCCATTCTGCTGGTCAGCCAGGGCAAGCTGATCGGCTTTCCGAATCCGGAAGACGTGACCTGGGGGACATTCCTGTTCGCCCTGCTGGCCGCCATGCTGGTACTCAGCTTGCTGGGCTACGTGCTCTACGTCACCGCCATCCGCCACTTCGTGGGCGAGGCGGGGCTGTCTTGGGTGATGAGCACAATCGGTTTCGGCATCATCATCCAGAACCTGGCGTTGCTGATCTGGGGCCCGGCCCCCATTGCGGTGGCTTCGCCCCTGGGCGAGGGCATTATCACCGTCCTGGGCACCGGCGTGCGTCCGCAGGAGATCCTGGTGTTCGGCACCACGCTGGTGCTGATGATCGTGTTCGACTGGGCCTTGCACAAGACCAAGATGGGCAAGGCGGTGCGGGCGGTGGCTTTCAGCAAGACCGCCGCCAGCCTGATGGGCATCAATGCCAATGCGGTGGCGGTCGCCGTGTTTGCAATCAGTTCCGCGCTGGCCGCGATCGCGGGCGTGATGGTTGCGCCGATTGCGACGGCCTCGGTCTTCGTGGGCACGCTGCTGTCGCTGAAAGCCTTTTCGGCCGCGATCCTGGGCGGCCTCGAGAATCCTCGCGGCTGCATCTTCGGCGGCTTCCTGATCGGGCTGCTGGAGTCGCTGATCGGCCTCTGGTATTCGAACCTGCGCGAGATCGCGGTGTTTGCGCTGATCATCGTGGTGCTGTATTTCCGCCCGGCTGGCATTCTCGGCCGCGTGCATGCGGAGAAAGTATGAAGCTCTCCAAAATCCTCATCCCCCTGGTCATTGCGGCGCTCGCCATCGGGTATGCCTATTCGGGCCTGAATGACTTCTATCTGCTGATCCTGTTCAACATCGGGGTCTATTACATTGCCGCCACCGGCTTCAATATCCTGGTCGGCCAGACCGGACAGAAGTCCTTGGGCCATGCCGGCCTGTTCGGCGTGGGCGCCTACACGGTGGCGCTCCTGACCGTGAATTATCAGGTCGACCCCTGGTTGGCGCTTGCCTGCGCCGCGGTCGTGTCCGCGATTTTTGGCGTGGTGATCGCGATTCCCGCGCTGAAGGTCAAGGGCCCCAGCCTGGCCATGGTCACCATCGCCTTCGGCCTTCTGATCGAGAAAATCGTGTCCGAATGGACCGACGTGTTCAAGGGGCAGGAAGGTTTTTATGGCATTACTGGCCTGACGTTCGGCGGTGCCACGCTGGACAGCCGCCAGTGGGTAGTGGTGGTCGTGGTGCTCGGCCTGGCGCTGCACGCCATGACCTCGCTGCTGCTGAACGGACGTTTCGGACGCGGCTTTGCCGCCGTGCGTACCTCCGAAATCGCGGCCGAGAGCGTGGGCATC
Organism: Achromobacter sp. D10; assembly: GCF_035282245.1. Lineage (NCBI taxonomy): Bacteria > Pseudomonadati > Pseudomonadota > Betaproteobacteria > Burkholderiales > Alcaligenaceae > Achromobacter > Achromobacter sp. D10. The sequence continues at coordinate 122,775 of NZ_JAYJLE010000001.1, read as the reverse complement.
AGCGTGTACCGCTTCAAGATCCTGGCTTTCGCCATCAGCGCGATCACCTGCGGCATCGCGGGCGGGCTGGTGGCGCAGCAGAACCAGTACATCAACTCCGACTTCGTCAATTTCAACCTGTCGGTGTTCTTCCTGGTGCTGGTGCTGTTCGGCGGTCGCACCCCGGGCGGATCCTTCCTGGGCGCGGTCGTGTTGACGGTGATCGACGCCATGCTGGCGCGTTGGCCGGAAGTGCAGCATTTTGCCTACGGCCTCATCCTGCTGTTCGCGCTCTACGCCATGCCTGAAGGGTTGGCCGGCCTGCTGGCGAAAGTGCTGCCCAAGCGCGGCCAGCGCGAGGCGCTGGCGGCCCGGGCGGGCGATGCCGACTGGACTCCGGCGCCGCCGGCCTCCCGCGGCGGCGAGGCGTCCAGCTTCCTGGAAGTGAAGGATCTGTACAAGGCGTTCGGCGGCGTCGTGCCGACCAACAAGGTGTCGTTCACGCTGGAGCAAGGCGCCGTGGTGTCGTTGATCGGCCCCAATGGCGCCGGCAAGACCACCACGCTGAACCTGTTGTCGGGCCTGGTGGTGCCGGACGCTGGCAGCATTCGGTTCAAGAACCGTCAGATGGTCGGCCTGTCGCCCAATGAGATCGCCGCATCGGGTATTGGCCGCACGTTCCAGAACCTGAAGCTGTTCGACGGGCTGAGCGCCCTGGAGAACGTGATGGTGGGTTTCTACCGCGTGCAGAAATCCAGCTTCTTCTCCAATCTGCTGGGCCTGCCCGCGAGCCTGGCTGAAGAGCGGCGCATCCGCCAGCAGGCGTATGCCATCCTCAAGTTCTTCGAGCTGGATCGTTATGCGGACGAGCCCGCCAATAGCTTGCCCTACGGCTTGCAGCGGCGCCTGGAAATCGCCCGCGCGGTCGCGGCGATGCCGGACCTGCTGCTGCTGGACGAGCCGGCCGCGGGCCTGAATCCAGCGGAAACGGAGCAACTGACCGAACTCATCGTGAAGCTCAAGAACATGGGCCTGACCATTCTGCTGATCGAGCATCACATGGACCTGGTCATGGCCATTTCCGACCACATCGTCGTGCTGGACTACGGCGTGAAGATCGCCTCGGGACTGCCGAACCACATCCAGGAGAATCCGAAAGTCATCGAAGCCTACCTGGGCGCGCCGGCATAGGAGACCGCAATGAGCCGTTTACTGGATATCAAGAACCTGGCGGTGAGCTATGGCGCCGTCAATGCCCTGAAGCAGGTGTCGCTGCATGTGGACACGAACGAGATCGTGACCATCATCGGTGGCAATGGCGCAGGCAAGAGCACCATGATGCGCGCCTTGTCGGGCATCGAGAAATCCACCGGCGACATCGCGTTCGCCGGGCAGGACCTGGGCGGAGTCAGCGCACACAAGCGCGTCGGGCTGGGCATTGCCCATGTGCCCGAAGGCCGCCAGGTGTTCCCTGACCAGACCGTCCACGACAACCTGATGCTGGGCGCCTTCCTGCGCAAGGAGTCACCCGCCGAACTGGCCGCGGAAATCGAAAACTGCTTCGCGATGTTCCCGCGCCTGAAAGAACGGCGCGACCAGTACGCGGGCACGCTGTCGGGCGGCGAACAGCAGATGCTGGCGATCTGCCGCGCGCTGATGAGCAAGCCGCGCATCCTGATGCTGGACGAGCCTTCGCTCGGCCTGGCGCCGCTGATCGTGGCCGAGATTTTCAAGATCATCAAGTCGCTGAAAGAGCGCGGCATGACGATTCTGCTGGTCGAGCAGATGGCCAATCAGGCGTTGGCGATTTCCGACCGCGCATATGTCCTGGAAGTGGGCTCCATCGTGATGGAGGGCACGGGCCAGGAGTTGTTGGCCAGCGAGCGCGTGCGCGAGGCCTATCTGGGCAAACACAAGAGCTGACGAGGCAATCATGTCATCCAAACCATTGAGCGGAATCCGAGTGCTGGAGTTGGGCCAGCTGATCGCCGGACCGTTCGCCGCCAAGATGCTGGGCGAATTCGGCGCCGAGGTCATCAAGATCGAGCCGCCCGGCAAGGGCGATCCGCTGCGCAACTGGCGCCTGATCCACGACGGTACGTCCGTCTGGTGGCAGGTTCAGTCGCGCAACAAGAAGTCGGTCAGCCTGGACCTGCGCAAGCCCGAGGCGCAGGATCTGATCCGGACGCTGGTCAAGGACATCGACGTGGTGGTCGAGAACTTCAAGCCCGGCACCATGGAAGGCTGGGGACTGGGGTGGGAGGAACTGCGCGCCATTAATCCGCGCCTGGTGATGCTGCGCGTGTCGGGCTATGGCCAGACCGGCCCGTACCGTGATCTGCCCGGTTTCGGCGCAATCGGTGAAGCCATGGGCGGCTTGCGCCACCTGAGCGGCGAGCCGGACCGCACCCCGGTTCGCGTCGGGGTGTCCATCGGCGATTCGCTGTCGGCGTTGCACGGGGTCATCGGCATCCTGCTGGCGCTGCGCGCCCGCGACCAGAACGGCACCGGCCAGATGATCGACGTGGCGCTGTACGAATCCGTATTCAACATGATGGAAAGCTTGCTGCCGGAATACTCGGTGTTCGGAGAGATCCGCCAACCCGCCGGCAGCAGCCTGCCGGGCATCGCGCCCAGCAATGCCTACCGCTGCCAGGACAACAAATATGTGCTGATCGCCGGTAACGGCGACAGTATCTTCAAGCGGCTGATGGGTGTGATCGGCAGGCTTGACCTGGCCGAGGCCCCCGAGCTGGCGAACAACGCCGGCCGCGTGAAGCACGTGGTCATGCTGGATGACGCGATCTCGCAATGGACGGGCCAGCATCCGCTGGACGAGGTGCTGGCGCGCTTGAACGATGGGCAGATCCCGGCCGGGAAGATCTATGACGTGGCCGACATCGCGGCCGACCCGCATTACCGGGCGCGCGGCATGATCCTGGATGGCGCGCTGCCCGACGGCACGCCGGTGCAGGTGCCGGGCATCGTGCCCAAATTGTCGGAAACCCCGGGCGAAGTGCGCAGCTCGGCGCCGGCGCTGGGCCAGGACACCGACGAGGTACTGGGCGGCCTGGGCATAGACGAGGCGCAACGCCAGGACTGGCGCGCGCGCGGCATCATCTGAGGAAAGCGGCCATGAATATGACCAACCCCGGAACCAACGCCAGCCGCCAGCGGCTGTACATCCAGGAGGTCGCGCCCCGCGACGGCTTCCAGAACGAAAAGCAGTTCATCGAAACGCAGGACAAGATCGCATTCATCAACCGGCTGTCCACCAGTGGTTTCGCCAAGATCGAGGCGACATCCTTCACCTCGCCCAAGGCGATCCCGGCCTTGCGCGATGCCGAAGTCGTGATGCACGAAATCGAGCGTCATCCGGACGTCGTCTATACGGTGCTGGTGCCGAACGTGCGCGGCGCGCAGCGGGCGCTTGAGTGCAAGGTGGACGAGGTCAACCTGGTGATGTCGGTCAGCGAGACCCACAATCGCGCCAACCTGCGCATGACGCGCGAGCAGTCATTCGAACAATTGAGCGATGTGGTCAACGCGGTCCGCGGCAGCCGGGTCGCCATCAATGTGTCTCTGTCCACGGTATTCGGCTGCCCCATGGAAGGCGACATCAACGCCTTCGAGGTATTCGAACTGGTGGGACGCTTTGCCGCGCTGGGCGTGGACGGCGTGACGCTGTGCGACACCACCGGCATGGCCTATCCCACGCAGGTCGGCAAGATCGGCCGCGAGGTCCGCAAGCTGTTCCCCAGCCTGACCACGACCATGCATTTCCACAATACGCGCGGCATGGCGCTGGCCAACACCCTGATGGCCATCGAAGCCGGTATCGACCGCTTCGACGCGTCGCTGGGCGGCCTGGGCGGTTGCCCCTATGCACCCGGTGCCAGCGGCAATGTCTGCACGGAAGAGCTGGTGCACATGCTTGAGTTGATGGGCTACGACACTGGCGTGGACCTGGACGCCATACTGGGTATCTCGGCGACCTTGCCCGCGCTGGTGGGGCATGACATCCCCAGCCAGCTGCTCAAGGCGGGGCCGCGCCTGACCCTGCACCCGGCGCCAGACTTTGGCGCTTGAATTCGGCGCCCGATCTGGGCGCTTGATATGACGGCGAGGGCAGGCCGGGCGCGTGTGCTAATTTCCATGCATGCCGCCTGGTCCGGAGCCCGCCATGTTGAAGTTCGCCGCCAATCTTTCGATGATGTACACGGAACACGCGTTCCTGGATCGCTACGCGGCCGCTGCGGCGGACGGGTACACCGGGGTGGAATGCATGTTTCCCTACGAGGCGCCCGCCGCCTTCGTGCGCGAGCGCATGGACGCGGCGGGCGTCACCCAGGTGCTCTTCAATGCGCCGCCCGGCGTTGCCGCGCGCGGCGAACGCGGCCTGGCTGCCTTGCCGGGTCGGCAGGAGGAGTTCCAGGCGGGCATTGAGCAGGCGCTGTGCTATGCCACGGCGCTGGCTTGTCAGAACATCCATGTGATGGCGGGCCTGGTCCCACCCGATGCGTCGCGCGAGGCCATGCTGGATTGCTACCGCGAGAACCTGGATTGGGCGGCGCGCCAGGCGCGCTCGGCCGGGGTCACCGTGCTGATCGAGCCGATCAATACCCGCGATATTCCCGGCTATTTCCTGAACCGCCAGGACGACGCGCACGCCGTTGTGCAAGCCGTCAACGCGCCCAATCTGAAAGTGCAGATGGATCTCTACCACTGCCAGATCGTCGAGGGCGACGTCACTATGAAGTTGCGCGAATACTTGCCCACCGGGCGGGTCGGCCATCTGCAGATCGCCGGGGTGCCGCTGCGCCAGGAGCCCGATCGCGGCGAACTGGACTATGGCTGGGTGTTCGACGTGCTGCGCGAACTGCGGTACAGCGGCTGGATAGGCTGCGAGTACCGTCCTGCCGCCGGCACCTCGGCCGGCCTGCGCTGGTTGTCCGCCGCCCGTACCTGAGGTCCGCGGGACTTCGGGTTTTTCCGGTGATGTGCGCGGACGCTTCGGGTCGGATAATAAATCATTAATATGTTAAATAAATGGGCAGGCGAGGAGAGCGCGACATGTTCAAAGGCGTAGTGCGGCGGGCCTTGCTCGCGGCGGCGTTGACCGGGTTTTCAGCCATTGCCGGCCAGGCCGCGGCCGCCGGGTTTCCGGACCATCCAATCCGCTGGCTGGTGCCATTCAGCGCGGGCGGCGGCAGCGACATCGCGACCCGCATCGTCGCCAAGCACGTGGGCGATGCGCTGGGACAACCGGTTGTCGTGGAAAACCGGCCGGGCGCTGCCACGATCGTCGCCGCGCAGGAAACCGCTCGTGCCGCGCCCGACGGCTACACGCTGTTGACCGCAGGAATGAGCACGCTGGCACTGAATCCCTGGCTATACCAGAAGCTGCCCTACGACCCGGGAAAGGATCTGACGCCGGTTTCCACGCTGGTATCGCTGCCCATCGTGCTGGTCGTGTCGCCGGATTCTTCGATGCATACGCTGGCAGACGTGAAGGCTTATCTGAAGGGCGACAAGCCGGGCAGCTATGCGTCGCTGGGCGTGGGCAGCCCTCATCACCTTGCCATGGAGCTTTTTCTGGATACCATCCAGGGCCGGGCCACGGCCATTCCGTACAAGGGCACGCCGCCCGCCCTGCAGGACGTGGCTGCTGGCGTGGTGCCGATGATGATGGCCGACCTGGCCGCCGCCCGTCCGCTGATCCAGGCGGGCAAGTTGCGTGCCATCGCGGTGCCGGCCGCGCAGCGTTCCGGGCAATTGCCGCAAGTGCCCACATTCGCCGAGGCGGGTGGCCCGGCCTTTGAGGCGGCCGCCTGGCAGGGCGTGGTTGCGCCTGCCGGCACGCCCGCTCCGGTGGTCGAAAAACTAAGCGGGGCAATCGCGCAGGCCTTGCGTTCGCCTGAGGTGGCCGAACAGCTCAAGCTGCAGGGCATGGAGCCCACGGGAAGCACTCCGCAGGCCTTCGCGGATTACGCGCGCAAGGAATACGAGCGTTGGGGCGCGGTGATCCGGAGCAAGAACATTTCCGCTCAATGACGGCGGACGGTAACAGCCGCCGCAAGGTGTAACCGGCGCGCGCGCGAGCGCGGCGCGGGCGTACGATAAAGGCACGTACATCCTGCCCGGCAGCCCGGGCAAGGAGCACATCATGTCTCTGATCGTAGCAGCCCGGTTCGAAGGTTTCGAGGCGGCGCAGGCCGCGGCCGAGCGTCTCTCGGCCAGTGGCTTTCCCCACTGGGACATCAACACCTTCTACGTGAATCCGGCGGGCGAGCATGGCCGCTATCCCTTGGGTGGCGACCGCCGTTCCGACCCGGACTCGGGGCGCGCCGACATCGGGGCGTTCCTGGGCGCCGGCGCCGTAGGGGCCGGCTTTGCGGTGTTTGGCGGGTTCGTGATGTCCGAGATCAGCGACTCCACGCCGCTGATCCTGGCCGCCGCCGGGGTGGGCGCCTATCTGGGATCGCTGTTCGGCGCTTTGTGGGTGACGGGCCACGGCAGCACCCAGCATGGCCACTTCAACCCCGATTCGCATGCCGAGATCCGCCAGGCCGGGGTGATGGTTGCCGTGCGCACACGGCCGCAGCGTGAAATGCTGGCGTGCCGCATCCTGCGTGACGCCGGCGGCGCGGACGTGGAACATGCCAACGGCCGCTGGCGCAACAACCACTGGGAAGACTTCGACCCGTTGGCGCCGCCCCAGCGCGAGATCGGATTCGGCTGAAGCGGCATCGGACCGCGGCGGCGACGCGCGTCCGCGCTCAATCCGGCGCGGGCGTGGGGGCGGTATTTTGCCGTCGGGCCGTGGCGGCGCAGCCCGCGGAAGCCACGATGATGCCGCAGATGGCCAGCCATTGCGTTTGCGACAGCTGTTCGTTCAGTACGATTACACCTGCCAGCGCACCCATGGCGGGCTCCATGCTCAGCAGCACGCCGAAAGTCTTTTGCGGCAGGCGCCGCAACGCCACCATTTCCAGCGAATAAGGCAAGGCACTAGACAGCACGCCCACCGCAATGCCGGCCAGGATCAAGGTCGGATCCAGCAGGGCCGTGCCGGCATGCGCCGCGCCGATGGGCAGCGCCACCAGCGTCGCCGCCGTCAGCCCGAGCGACGTGGCCTGTCCGCCATGCACGTTGCCGGCCATCTTGCCGAAGATGATGTAGAGCGCCCAGCACACCGCCGCGCCCAGTGCAAAGGCGATGCCGACGGGATCCAGGTCATGCACCGATTGCCCCGTGGGAATCAGCAGCACCAGGCCGGCGATGGCGCAGCCGATCCAGACGAAGTCGATGGCGCGACGTGACAGTGCCACCGCCAGGGTCAACGGGCCGATGAACTCGATGGCAATGGCCACGCCCAGCGGCAGCGTGCGCAGGGCCATGTAGAACAGCAGGTTCATGCAGGCCAGCGTCACGCCATACAGCGCGATCTTGGCCGCCGCCTGGCGCGTCAGCGGAAAGCGCCACGGGCGCCAGATCGCCACCAGGATCAGCGCGCCGATGGCGATCCGGTAGGCGGTCGTGCCTTGGGCGCCCACCATGGGAAAGAGCGACTTGGCAAACGAGGTGCCCACGCACAGCGAGGCCATCGCGCCGATCAGCGACAACACGGGGAGCAGGGTGGAAGAAGACGCGTTGCGTCCGGTGTTCAGGGTGGCGGCGGTCATGGCAAGGGTGGAAAAGCTCGCTACGTATCGGGACGGCAGGGGACTATAGGGACGGCAGGGGGCGTCAGGCGTTTCAGGGCGTCAGGTGTTCGGCGGTGGAGTAGAGCACATACAGGGCCAGGCCGAGCATGACGGCACCGAGCAGGCCCTGCTGCATCCGCAGGAACCAGGGGTTGCGGCCTACCCAGCCACGGATGCGCGAGGCGCCGTAGGCGAAGAAGCTGCCATAGGGCAGGCTGAGTACCTTCATCGTCACGCCCAGCACCAGCATCTGTATCCACACCGGGCCGTTGTCGGGCGTGGTGAACTGCGGCAGGAACGCGATCATGAACAGCAGCACCTTGGGATTCAGCAGGTTTGTCGTGAATCCCTGCCAGAAGGCGTCGCCCGCGTCCCCGGGCCGCGCCGCCAGCGACACGTCGGCCGAGCGCGCGCAGCGGATGATGGCCTTGATGCCCAGATAGCCCAGGTACAGGCCTCCGGCCGCCTTGATGCCCATGAACAGCGACGGAAATGCCTGCAGCACCGAAGCCAGGCCCAGCACCACCGCCGGCACCTGGATGAATCCGGCGGCGACATTGCCCAGGACACTGTGGAAGGCAGGGCGGAAGCCCTGCGTCATGCCCCGGGAGAGCGTCAGCGCCATGTCGGGGCCGGGCGTGAGTTTGAGCGCCGCGTCGGCGGCGAGGAACAGCAGAAAAAGCTGGAGTGACGGCATGATACGGGGGTGGGACGTACCCGCGGCGCGGGCAGAGGGCTTCCAGTGTAAGCAAGCCGGAAGATAAATTCCTGCATCCCGGCGGGCGGAAATGAAGTTTCCCTTCAAAATGGGGTCGGATTCCGTCGCGGCCGGGCTTAGAATCTATCCGCGGGCGTTTCCCGGCCTGCTTCCAGCCGTTCCGAGACCCGTTCCGAGGCCCTTATGGAACTAGACGATTTCGACCTCCAGATCCTGCAAAGCATGCAGGAAGACAATCAGCGCACCAGCCAGGAAGTTGCGCAGCGCGTGAACCTGTCGCCGGTGTCGTGCCTGCGCCGGATGAAACGCCTGCGCGAGTCCAAAATCGTGCTGGGCGACGTTTCCGTGGTCGACCCCGCCGCAGTGGGCCGGGCGATCATGATGGTCGTGCTGGTGACGCTGGAGAGCGAGCGCGCCGACAAACTCGACCAATTCAAGCGCGCGATGCAGTCCGCGCCGGAAATCATGCAGTGCCTGTCCGTCACGGGCGAGGTGGACTTCGTGCTGACCATCACCATGCGCGACATGGCTGAGTACGAGGCCTTTGCCCAACGCAATTTCTGGGGCAACCCCAACGTCAAGCGCTTTTCCACCCTGGTGGTATTGAATCGAGCCAAGTACGGGATGACGGTGCCGGTGGGCTGATTCTCGGGCGCTGCCTTGCGCCGGAACGCGGCGCGTTTTCGCGACATCCAACCCCATATGCAAGCAAGACGCCACGCCATCCCGGCGAGGGCTTCGCGCCTGCATCCATCGTATCGGGGGCGGAGATGAAAGCGATTCATGCAAGATGGTTCTACGCGCTGGCCTTGGTCAGCTGCAGCGTGTTTGCCCACGGCAATGGGCCGACGGATCCGCAGATCGCGGCCATTGTCGTGGTGGCCAATCAGGTCGACATCGACGCCGGCAAGCTGGCGCGGGACAAGACCGGCAACAAGGATGTCCACGAGTTCGCCACGTTGATGGTGACGGATCATTCCGCCGTCAACAAGTCGGCTAGCGAACTGGTGCAGAAGCTCAAAGTCGCGCCTGAACCGAACGCGACCAGCGACAGCCTGCAACAAGGCGGCGACAAGAACCTGGCCGCGCTCAAGGGGTTGAATGGCGCCGCCTTCGACAAGGCCTATGTCGACCACGAAGTGGCCTATCACGAGGCCGTAATTCAGGCGCTGGACACGACCCTGATTCCCGGCGCGCACAATGCGGAACTGAAAGCCTTGCTGGTCAAGGTGCGGCCCGCCTTCCTCGCACACCTGGAACACGCCAGATCCCTGCAAAAGAGGCTCAACGGTGGCTGATCCTTCCTCACTCGCGGCGAGAGGGCGCGCCGCCGTGGCCGCCCTGTGCGCGGGGTTGGCGCTGGCTGGCGGGCCCGCAAGCGCCCAACAGGCCCCGTCCGGCACCCAGCTGGCCGAGCATGTCGTAACCATAGAAGGGATGCAGTTCATGCCAGCGACGCTGATGGTCAAGCGTGGCGACAAGGTCACCTGGATCAATAAAGATCTGGTCCCGCATACCGCGACTGCCATTTCCAAAGCGTTTGATTCGGGTGTGATCGCGTCGGGCGCGTCCTGGACCTACACTGTGCGGGAGGAAGGGAGCAGCGCCTATGTCTGCCTGTTCCATCCGACCATGCAGGGAACCCTGATTGCGCAATGATGCGCGGGCGGAGGCCTGACCCATGACTGCACTTGCGGCGCTGGCGCCGACGCCGGCCGAGGATGATGACCTGGCCCTTGCGCATCGCATCGCGGCGGGCGAGGAAACTGCATTCGAATTCATGATGCGGCGGCACAATCGACGCCTCTACCGCCTGGCGCGCGCCACGCTGCGTAACGATGCCGACGCCGAAGACGCCCTGCAGGAGGCCTATCTGGCGGCCCACAGGCACATCGGAGATTTCCGCGGCGAATCGACCCTGTTCACCTGGCTGTCGCGGCTGTTGCTCAACGAGTGCTACGGCCGGTTGCGCAAGCACAGCCGCCGCGAGGCGCTGTTTCCCATCGCCGACGATATAGAGCATGAGGTTGATGCGATGACCATCAACGACTTCGACCCGCCATACCACGCCGCCGCCCGCGCTGAAATCAGAGGCTTGCTGGAAGCGCGGCTGGATTCCTTGCCCATCGCGTTCCGCACTGTGTTCGTGCTGCGCTCGGTCGAGGAACTGTCCGTAGAGGAAACGGCGCGCTGTCTGGACATCCCCGAGGCCACCGTCCGCAGTCGCCACTTCCGCGCCAATGCCTTGCTGCGTGAAGCGCTCGCGCGGGATATCGGGGCGGTGGAGAAGAGCCTGTTTGAGTTTGCAGGGGACGATTGCGATCGCATCGTTGCGACCACGCTTGCGCGCCTGCGGGAGCAGAAACGGACTTAAGTACATACCCAAAATTGGGGATGATCGACGTAGCAAGCGTCTAGTACAAAAGTGCGAATTGATTTCTGACGGTCCGGCGGCTCTAACCCCCGCACGAGGTGCGCGATTGCGCACTTCGCTGCGGAAGCGGTAATGCCGGCACACTGGTCCGGCTTGCCTAAAAGCGCGCCATTTCGTTCTTGGCTGCGCGGTCGGAGCCTATGTCGATAACCGCCGTCCAGCGGGAGGAGTCATGAGCACGATGTTGGATGCGTTGATCAAGGCCCGGCGCGAGGCGCTGGATGACCATACCTTGCCCCCAGATGCATCAAGAAAATGGGGACTCGCCCTGTCAGGCGGGGGAATTCGCAGTGCCACATTTTGTCTGGGGCTGATCCGATCTCTTGCCAGGCATGGAACCCTATTGCGCTTTGACATGCTGTCCACAGTTTCGGGCGGTGGCTACATAGCGGCCATGGTAGGCAGCCTGTTCAATCGTGCGAAAACGCCGTTGGAAGCGCAAGCAGTACAGAGCGCATTGGGCAACAAGAACGGAGCCTGGTTCTTGTGGTGGCTGCGAGCGAACGGTCGCTATCTGATTCCCAGCGGCATCAAGGATACGGTATTTGTTTGCGCGATGCTCCTCCGTAACCTCGCAGGCGTGCATTTCGAACTTGGTCTGTTGGCGCTGTTGTTAGGCATGTCTCTTGCCGTTGTAAACATGGCTGGCTGGGCGGCCATCGCCCAACTCGGGTTTATGGAGCCATCAGCCAGCTACTTCGATATGGTCCGATGGCTCCCGTCCTGGCTTCCGGTAGTTTGGCTTTTGCTGCCTGTCCTTGCCGTCGCCGGCGCCGTCTACGCAGTGGCATATTGGGCCCAGCCCATGGTCGCGACAAGTCTGCGCAACGGGAGACTTCTGTCGATATGGTTACTCGTGCTGTTGGCGGGGGGGGCGTTCGCGTGGGCATTCTGGCGTTATGGCCTGGTTGACGACGGTGTTGGTGCCCAGGTGCGCACCACGTTGTGGATTGCGGCGCTCGGCGCGTTGTTCGTCTGGCTGGTGGCAGTGCCATTGGTGCGCCGGCAACTGAAGAAGCGGGATGATTCGCAGCCAGGCCTGATAGACGCTCAGGTACGCAATGTCCTAACACGCAGGCTGGCATTCTGCTTGAGCGGATTTGGTGCGATTCTGATTCTGGGGTTGGTGGACCGGGCGGCCTGGGTTCTGGCATTCGAGCCAAATGGGCTGATGAGCGCGGGTGCCTTTCTGGTCGTGGCGGCAGCCGTCTTGCGTGCCGGCCTCCCACTGCTATCCAGTGCGACAAAGCCGCGCGGAAGCATTGCTATGGGAAGCTTGTTGTGGGTGGGCCGCATCGTAGGCTACATCCTGACGTTCTTGCTATGCGCATGGTGGGTATCGATCGTGTTCAAGGCGGCGATAGGAGCGGGCTTCCAGTCACCAGAGTTCCAGTATCAAAAAGCATTCGTCGTGCTGGCGCTTTTCTTTGCGCCCATCATGGCCTACATCGCGTTCACAGGAAGAAATTTCGCGTTTCTGAATAGATCGTCGCTCCACGCCTTTTACAAGGCTCGTCTCACACGCAGCTATCTTGGCGCAGCGAATGAGCGTCGGTTTGGCCAGGAGGGCCTACTGGGCGCCCTGGAAACGGTGCCGAACGTGTTGCTGGCCAGCCTGGCCGGGAAAAGGATCGGAGACGTCATGCCGGGCGATGACATGAGTCTTGATGCATACCGGCCGCAGGCTTCGGGAGGGCCGATCCACATGATCAATCTCTGTGTGAATCAGACACGGGACCCGCGCGGAGGGCTGTTCAACCGCGACCGGCTGGGGTTGCCGCTGACGCTGGTTTCAGGCGGATGGATGAATGTGGGTCAGGAGGGTTGGCGGAAACTGGCGGAAAGCGCCCAACTCAGCGTTGGGGCGTGGATAGCCATTTCCGGCGCTGCGGCAGCGCCTGGGCTGGGTGATCGGACTCGCGGGGGTTTATCTGCGCTTCTGACATTTGCGGGCGTGCGCACAGGGTATTGGTGGAGCGGCTCTGAACGAGCAGAACAGACGGGCGTGCAAACCAAGCATTTGCGTACACCGCGCCTGGCCAAATCGCGTGGCCTGCTTGATGAACTTTTCGGCGTATTCAAGGGCACGAATGGTGCGGACTGGTTCTTGACCGATGGTGGGCACTTCGAGAACACCGGCGCTTACGCTTTGCTGGCGGAACGTGCTCGCGTCATTGTGTTGGCCGACTGTGGTGCCGATCCCCTGTATGCGTTTGGCGATCTTGAGAACCTGGTTCGCAAGGCGCGCATAGATCTCAATGCGGAGATTCTGTTTCAGCGTCCGAAGAGGCCGAATCAGCCCGCTGGATTTGGTTCCCTCAATGAACTGGCTTCATCGTCCGGAACAGCTTGCCTGGCGGTCGCGCGGGTGATTTACGACGGTGATGCAGAGCAGACGGGAATCATGATCATCGTCAAGCCCAACCTATGCGAGGGATTGCCTGTGGATCTTGTGAATTTCAAGGCGAAGAACCCTGATTTTCCACAGCAGACTACGGCCGACCAATTTTTTTCCGAGGCGCAATGGGAAAGCTACTTCCAATTGGGCCAGTTCATGGGACGCAGCCTCAGCCCTTCCTTTCTCAGAGGTATGCTGAATAACTTGGCGGAAGAGTTCGAGGCCGACGAATGTACGCCGTTCGATATGTCACCGGCTGGATCGAAGCCAATCGGAGAACAGGGCAAGAGCGGAACGAATAGCCGTCTGCCTGCGAGAATTGCCGCGACGGCAGTCGGGACGACCATAGGCCTAGGCGCGGTTGCAACGATAGGTGTGTCTGCGTGGCAGTACGTCGAAAATAGCCGGGCGCAGCTTGACCAGAGAAATGTCGAAGAACGTAACGTATTCAAGGCTAGGGAACGCGAAGCGCTCCGGGAGCTGACCGCGCTTTGGCATGAACTTCCTTCAAGACCGGCTGATGGCGCGCCGCCGAACCTAGATCCCAAGGCCTATAGCCTGCTTGCGGCTGCATTGCTGCGAGTGTCCGACACCCTGTGTCCCGATACCGGCACAGGATGGTTACTCAAGTCGCCTTTGGCGCAACGGATCTATGACGATGGAATGCGGGGCTGCCGGGCCATCGAGGGGGCACAGCGCCCAGATGCATGCAACATGCTGGTCGAGACAGTTCTTCGTGATGCTCAGAACACTATGCTGAACTGCATGATTCCGTCCTCAGATCCGGAAGCAGCCAAGCCGAGATACTGGATCTACGACTATGGTCCCAGGGCTGATGTAGTTGCCATGCACCCTTGTGATCCTTTGCTGATGGAGACCCTGACGCGTCGACAGCTGCAGATGGAGAATTTTGGACTGGCCGGCAATGGATACTCTTCCGGGCTGCTGGCTTCCAACACTGCAAGGACGGTGGCCGGACGGTGTGGCGTGGTCCGTCCAGAGAACACGGCTACGGATGTCGCAGGCAGCGTGGAGAATGGTGTCACGGTAAGGGATATTGCAAGCAACATAGAGGGCAGTGCTACTGCTGCAGTGCGATCGGCATCGGCGCAGATGCCAGAAGAGGTACCGATACCGATACCGGTTCCGGCTTCTGCCTCGCATGCGTCTCTGAATGTCTGCAAGGATGTGACCGTATACGTGCAGATTTACGGTCAGACGCAGCGGGACGAGGTCAGAAAGTACCGGGAAGCGTGGCGCGAGTTGGGCGCAAGCGTGCCGCCGATCGAGGACGTGGTCGCCACTGCCGAGCGGGCGGGCCGCAACAGCCCTCGGCCTGTCAGCCGAAACACCGTGCGCTTTCATGACCAAAATTCTGCTGCATGCGCGAACGCCTTGGGCATGGCAGTAGGCATGGATAACTGGAGAATTGAGCCCCTGTCCGCCCAGTTCAAGTCCAGCAGGCGGACCGTGGAGGTCTGGATCGCGCCGCGCGCGTCCGCAGACAATGGTTGAAGCGCGCAAGGGCCACGCCGGGCGAAATCATCAGGAGAAAGCAATGGCAAACGGAACCTTGAGCGTTGGTGATAGTGGTCCGAAGGTCTTGCGCCTGCAGAAGGCGCTTGGCGATCATGGCTTCAGTCCCGGCCTGGCCGACGGTGAGTTCGGCCAGGGCACGGCGGCCGCTGTGACCGCATTCCAACGCAGCGAAAACCTTTTGGCTGACGGTGTCGCCGGCCCGCGCACGCAAGCCGCGTTGGGACTGATTGCGAATCCCAAGCTACGCGATGTATCCGGAGACGTGTCGGTGCAGGTGGTCGGACAGATGTTCCCGCAGACACCGCTGGCCAACATACGAAAGCACCTGCCTATCGTTCTTGATGCGCTGGTCGAACATAACCTCAGGGACAAGCCTATGATCCTGATGGCGCTTGCCACGATCCGCGCGGAAACCGAGAGTTTCCGTCCCATCAGCGAAGGCATTTCGCGTTTCAATACGTCGCCCCGCGGACATGACTTCGATCTCTACGACAACCGTCGTGACCTGGGAAACCAGGGTGAGCCAGATGGGGCTTCGTTCCGCGGCCGGGGCTTCGTGCAGCTGACCGGGCGGGCCAATTACAACAGATACGGTCCACGCCTCTCGCCCAAGGAGAGTCTGGTCGCCAATCCTGAGCGTGCCAACGATGCAAAGGTGGCGGCAAAGCTGCTGGCACTCTTTATCGGCGACCGGGAGCTGTCCATCAAGGATGCGCTGTTGCATGGAAATTTCCAGGCGGCGCGCCGCCTGGTAAACGGTGGCGTACACGGTCTGGACCGCTTCATGGACGCCTATCGGCGCGGAGATGCGCTGCTTACGGGTTGATCGAATCACTGTGAAGAGTCGCGTTTTGCAATGTCGGGCCGGGAGCGGGTATGAAGACGCATCTGCATTTTTTTCGTGGGAATGGCTTCTTGCTGGCAATGCGCTGGCTGTTGGGATATATGGCGATCGCGCTGACTGCGTGCAGCATCCAATTGGCTCCTCGATCCGACCAGGCGCTCCTTGACGGCATACAACAGGTCAACAAGCAAATCATGGAGGTATACGCAAGCGCGTCGATGGGAGCGAGCCGCGATACCTTCCCGATGCGCGTCGAGCAGTACAACCGGATCATTGGAACGCTCGATGCGTTGGCATTGCAGGCGAAGAGCAGGCCGATGCCGGATGCGAAAACGCAGGGCAGGATTGCGCAAGCGCTGCGAGACCTGGGGAAGACCGATGGGCTGATGGGCACGGATCTGTCGGGCCCGATGGCCCGTATGGCGGCGGATTGCGCGGCCATACGCAAGGTGAACGCGCCCGCGGTCAATGTCCCCGACCCGACTCCCTCGACGGCTTATGTCCCGGCGAGCGCCACCGCTCTGATGCAGGCTTCTCGCGGTATCACCTTTCTTCGCGATTCGGATTGCGTGAATGGGCTGGACGCGGGCCGCGTGGCTGTGAATCGCGGCTTCGTGACGCATTTTATGGCCCAGGCCATCATCTACGAAACCTATCTCAAGGAATAGCGGCGTTCACTTGGATTGACGGGGAGAGGCACCATGGCACTCGATCTCAACGCGGCATCACACACTTTCCTGCGTGGCATTTCGGATGCGGTCGCGAATACCGCCAAGAAGGAGTTGGTAACGATCAAGGGATTTAGCGAGAGTCAGTTGAACTCATTGGCGCAACAGTCGGCTCTTGTGGCTGGCATGATTGAGGCCAATATGTTTACCGACGCAGAGCGGGATTTCTATCTCGAGGGGCTCCAGGCAATGGCAAAGGGCTTTGTGGACACCATGGCACAACTGCTCGACATCCTGATTGAGGAGCTTTGGGACGCCGTGGTCGGCGTCATCTGGAAGACTATTAGTCAGTTGGCTCGCGTGGCGCTCAATGTTCCGGTGCTGGCGGCGTGAGGAGGGCGGCTAGGCAGATGGCAAAGCCGCCAGAGCGTGGGAAGTTGGTGGTTGCGTCATGGATATCCAGTGTAGAGGCCTGACCGGGAAGTGCCGCGCATCAAAGCTTGTGCCGGGCCAGCACCTCGTCGCGCGGTCCCGCATCCACCACGCGCCCCGCTTCCATTACCACGATGGTGTCAAAGCGGTTGAGCAAGCTGGGACGGTGCACGGAGGCCACGATGCATGCCGAAGGAAACGCGGCGTACATGCGATCGAACACCCGGCCTTCGGCTTGCGGGTCCAGCGCGCTGGTGGGCTCGTCCAGCAGCAGCAAGCTGCTTCCCTGCGCGGCAAGCGCCCCGCGCGAGAGAGCCAGGCGTTGCCGCTGGCCGCCGGAAAGATTGCTGCCCCGCTCGTTCACCGGGCTGGCCAGGCCATTGGGCATGCGTTGCAGCACTTCGTCGAACACGCCGGTATGCACGGCGGCTTGCAGCGCCTGTGCATCGGCGGATTCGCCAAAGGTGAGGTTTTCCTGCACGCTGGCTTCGAAGACTTCGGCTTCTTGCGGAATCAGCGTGGCCAGCGTGCGCAGTTCGGCCCAGGCTACCGGTTTGCCGTCGCGCAGCAGTTCGCCTTGTTGCGGCGGATAAAGTCCGGCGAGGGTGCGCAGCAGGGTGCTCTTGCCGCCGCCGCTGGCGCCGATCAGCGCTACGCGTGAGCCCCGGCGCAACACCAGGTCGACGCCATGCAGGCCGCCGCGTCCTTCGTCCGAATAGCGCCAGGTCGCGCCGCGCAACTCCAGGGTCTGCCACGGCGCGTCTGCGCGCACGGCCGGCACGGCCGCTTTGGGATCTCCGGGGGCCTGCCAAATGGGCTCGGCGCTGCTGTAGTCCGTGTGCATGCGCGAGAAACTCTGGAAGTTCGAGGCGATGGCGCTGACGACCGAGGCGGCCTGCTGGGCATATTGGTAGATCATGAAGATCGTGCCCAGCAGCAGCGCCTGGCCGGGTTCGCGGTGCCGCAGCACATATTCCACGACCAGAATCCAGGTGAGGCACATGCCCGCCAGGTCCACCACGCACCACTTGACCTCGTTGACCCACAGGGCGCGACGCAGGGGCTTCATGACGGTTTCCAGGCGGCGGCCGAGGATCTTGCGCGAGGCGGCCTGCAAGCGCAGGCCGATCACGGTGCCGGCATTGCTGATGAAGTCGAGCAAGGCCGCGACATAGCGGCGTTCCTCGTCGTTCTCGGCACGCGCCAGCCGCATCAGCGCCAGGTCGAACCGCAGCGTGACCAGGGCGATGATCAGATAGCCGGTCACGGCGACGATGCCGCTGACGTGCGATAGCAGGGTCAGCGCCACCAGCGGGCCGATGAAGTTCAGGGCGCTGTGCAGGTATCCGTACATGCCCCGGGCAAATCCCGACAGCGCGCGGCTGGATTGCAGCACGCGGTGCTGCAGGTCGCCGGAATGGCGGCCATCGCGCCAGGTCAGCGGAGCGGCCGCGATGCGGGCGTAGAGGTCGTCGGCCAGCCGCTCGCGGACATGCACGCCCACATTGCCCTCCAGGACGCGCCCCGGACCGTGGAACACCCAGGACATCATGTAGCTTCCGACCAGGAACAGGATCCAGAGGCCGGCCGTGGACATTTCGTTCTGCTGCAGGGCGTTGATGGCGTGGGAGGCCAGCCAGGGCAAGGTCAGCTTTACCAACTGCGCACCCGACAGCAGGGCGACGGCGCCCATCAGTTGCCGGCGCGCGCCCTCGGCGTATTGCCATAGCGCGCGATACAACACGAGCGCGGCGCGGCCCATGCCGATGGAGGAAGACGGGGAAGAGGAATCAGGCTTCATCGCGTAAGAGGAAAGTCAGGGGGCAAGCCGTTGACTATGCTATCCGACCAGCGCCGCCGGGGCTCCAAAGCAAAAAGCCCCGCCAAAGGCGGGGCCAAGTGCTTGAATTCATTGGTGGCCTGGGGCGGAATCGAACCACCGACACAAGGATTTTCAATCCTCTGCTCTACCGACTGAGCTACCAGGCCAACGCGAAAGTCCGCCACTATACACAATATCCGCGTTACGTGGGGGCGGGGCCGTTGCCGGACGGGGCGCGGCGGGCTTGCGTGAGCACGGCGCCCGCGTCCTCGGAAATGCTGCGCAGGTGCAGGTCGGTCTGCGGGAACGGTATCCCGATGCCCGCACGCGTCAGCGCCTCATACATCCGTGTCAGCATGTCGCTGCGGATGGACATCCACTGGTCGAAGTCGGGCGTCCACGCGCGGACGCTGAAATCCAGGGTGCTGGCGCCAAAACCCATGAAAAGCGCAATGGGCGCCGGCTGCGAGGAGACGCCCAGCGTTCCGCGCGCCACCGAGCCCAGCAGTTCGATGGCCTGTGCGGGATTCGTGCCGTAAGCCAGGCCGACGTTGATTTCTATGCGGCGGTTGCGGTCCAGCATGGTCCAGTTGGTCAGCTTTTCCGACAGCAGGGTGCCGTTCGGGACTACCACGTCGGCGCCTTCGAAGGTCTTGATCCGGGTGGCGCGCATGCCGATGTCGCGCACCTGCCCCGAGGTGTCGCCGATCTCCACCACGTCGCCGGGCTGGATCGGGCGCTCGAACATCAGGATCAGGCCGGACACGAAATTGTTGACCACGTTCTGCAGGCCAAAGCCTATGCCCACGCCCAGGGCGCCGAGCACGATCGCCAGTTGGCTGGTCTTGACGCCGGCCGCCGACAGGGCGACCGCCAGGCCCAACAGCAGAACCGAGTAATAGGTCAGCGAGGCGATGCTGTTTCCCACGCCGCGGGGCAGCGGCATGCGGGCCAGCACTTCGTCGTGCAGCACCAGGCGAATGGCCCGCGCGGCCCAGAACGCGATCAGCACGGAAATCGCGAACACCAGGATGTTGCCCAGGCTGAGCGTGATGTCCCCAAGCGCCAGCGTGTACGACAGCACCTTGGTCGTGATGGCGTAGGTGGCCCGCAGAATGCGGAATCGGTCCATCGTGTACAGCGTCCAGCCCACCACCGCGGCGGCCGTCACCAGGCGGATCAACAATTGCACGAGAGGCGGGGCATGTTCGCGCGCGATGCGGAAGCGCGACACCCCTGGCCGAGCCAGCATCAATTGCAGCAGGGTGATGATGATGGTGACTCCGGCGTACAGCATCAAGCCGAAATAGCCGCTGCTGATGATGGCGCTGGTCAGCATTTCGGCCATCGACAGATTGCCGACCAGATTGGCGACGCCGGCGGCGGCCAGCAGGACCACGGCGCCCCAGGCGCTGACGCGCAATATCCGGTGCAGCCGGCCGGGCGCCTGCGTGTCGCCGCGGCGCTTGGCGCGGGCAAGCAGCCACAGCGCGGTCACCAGGGCCAGCAGGGTCATGGCCAGGTTGTGCAGGCGGTAAAGCGTTTCGCTGGCAAGGAAGAAGACGCCCAGCCGCTCCACCAGATAAAGGCCCGTGATCGCATAGGGCCACAGGTCCAGGGGTTCGCGCGTGGTCGGCGGCAACAGGCGCAGGACGGGCACCACGGCCAGCAGCAGCGCTATCTGCAGCACGATCAAGGGCGCGTCGGGCTCCAGCAGCTGCACGCCCATCATGGCCAGCAGCAGCCAGGCGGACAGCGGGCGGCCCAGCACCCGCGCAGCCGTCTCGCTCATTTCGCCAGCGCGGATGGTATGACGGCTGTGCCAGGCCAGCCAGAGCAGCAGCGGCAGCAGCACGAGCTGCAGCACGTGCAAGGCGCGCTGGTTGCTGGTGTCGGCCGCGGCGTACTGGCGGGCGAAGCGCAGTTCGAGGTCCAGGCCGCTGCGCAGGTAGGCCATGGCGTCGCTGCGGGCGGTAGAGGTGAAGGTGGCGTCCCAGAGCGGTGGAGCGTCCAGTTCGAGCAGGCGGGCATCGATGTAGTTGATGGCGTCGGCGACCGCGCGTTGTCCCGCCTGGATGCGTTCTTCTACGGAGTTGGCGCGTTGGCCCAGTGCAATCTGGCGGGCGAGCGGCACCGAAAGGGCTTGTTCGGCACGCGCCAGCTGGGCGATGACGGAGTCGATACGGCCTGTGAGGGCAGGGGGCAGGTCAGCCGCGCCGGGCGCGTTCTTGAGCGCCTGCCATGCTTCCCGCCGGCGGGCCAGTTCGGCGGCATCGCTGGCGTAGGCGGCGGTCGCCTGCCGCATGTCCTCCTGCCAGCTCGCGAAACGGCGGGCGTCGAACATCCAATGCCGCTCCAGGCTTTCCAGCCGCATGATGGGCAGGGTGCGCAGCTGGGCGGGCTGGAATTGCTGGAGCTTTTCGTCGATGGACCGGGAAATCGCTTCCAGGCGCGGTGCGAGCGCGTCGGTCGGGTCGGCTCCGGCGATGCGCTCCAGGACCCCTTCGGCGTAGCGGTGATCGGTGTCCGCGCGCAGCGGAATGTCCGCCACCAGGATGGCCTGGGCCTGCGTGGTGGGTGGGGCGAGATGGGCAGGCGCCGTCGCGGCGCTCTGTCCGAACGCGGGGCCAAGCAGGCCGGCCAGCAGTGCAATCAGGCCGAATAGCGCTTTTGCTGTTGCTTGGGCGCGCATGTCGCGGCTCCGGTGGATGGAAGGCGGCGGGCTACGGAGAAGGGCGTCTTACGATATCGCGGAAGCGTGGGCGGGGGAAAGGGGCGGAAACGGCGCGCCTCTGGAACTGCGCTGCAAGCGGAAAACAAAAAGCCCAGCCGGCAAGGGCTGGGCTTTTCTGGAATGCCAACCTGCTTTTGAGCGGGCCGGCCCCCTGATGAATCAGGAGTTCCAATAATTCTGGTGGCCTGGGGCGGAATCGAACCACCGACACAAGGATTTTCAATCCTCTGCTCTACCGACTGAGCTACCAGGCCAACGAAGTCCGCAACTATACACAATTTTTGAGGCTTGCGCCAGCGTAGGGCAAAAATCTTGGGGTGCCGCCGTCCCCGGCAGGCCGCAACCCTCGGACTGTTGGGCGTACGGCACGAAAGGTGCGACCCAGGGTCGCGCCCGAGGGCAGAACTGGCCTGGGGATAACCCGCAGGGGTATAATCGTTAGCGGTCTGACGCTGCGGACTGGTTTAGAACCCCCGGTTTGGAACCCCCGGTTTGCGGCGCCTCGTTCTTAGTGGCAGTACTTAACGCTTACGCACGGATGGCCCGGCCATCCCTTCTACATGTCGGTAGCTGTCCTTGCCTTCGGTCTGAATCACACGTCCGCGCCGGTTTCGGTCCGCGAACGCGTGTCCATGCCCGTCGATCTGGTGAAGCCCGCGCTGGAAGGCCTGCGTTCGGCATTCGGCGGCTCGGTCCGCGAAGCCGCCATCCTGTCCACCTGTAACCGCACCGAAATCTATTGCGCAGCCGACGGCCACGTGGCCGATCAACTGCCCGCCTGGCTGGCTGATTACAACCGCCTGGACGCCGGCACGCTGCGCCCGCATCTCTATCGCCATCACCAGGACGACGCCGTGCGTCACGCTTTCCGCGTGGCCAGCGGCCTGGATTCCATGGTGTTGGGCGAAACCCAGATCGTGGGCCAGATGAAGGACGCCGTGCGCGCCGCCGGCGAAGCCGGATCGCTGGGCACCCTGCTGCACCAGATGTTCCAGCGGACCTTCTCCGTGGCCAAGGAAGTCCGGTCGCAGACCGCCATCGGCGCGCAGTCCGTGTCCATGGCCGCTGCCGCGGTGCGCCTGGCCGAGCGCGTGTTCGGCAATCTGGACCAGGCCCGCACGCTGTTCATCGGCGCGGGCGAAATGATCGAATTGTGCGCCACGCACTTCGCCGCGCAGCGTCCGCGCAGCATGGTGGTGGCCAACCGCACGGCCGAACGCGCCGAAGTCCTGGCCAACCGCTTTGCCGCTAGCACCATGAAGCTGTCGGACCTGACGGACCGCCTGTCCGAGTTCGACGTCATCGTGTCCTGTACGGCAAGCTCCCTGCCCATCCTCGGCCTGGGGATGGTGGAACGGGCGACGCGCCTGCGCCGCCACCGCCCCATGGTCATGATCGACCTGGCCGTGCCGCGCGACATCGAACCCGAAGTCGGCCGCCTGGACGACGTCTACCTGTATTCGGTGGATGATCTGGGCCGGCTGGTGCAAACCGGCACTGACGCGCGACGCGCGGCAGTGGTGCAGGCTGAAGCGATCATCGAAACCCGTGTCCAAGGCTTCATGCACTGGATGCAATCCCGCGAAGTGGTGCCTGTCATCCGCGACCTGCATCAGGCCGCCGAAGACGTGCGCAGCGCCGAGCTGGAACGCGCCCGACGCCTGCTGGCGCGGGGCGAATCGCCGGAGGCCGTGCTCGAGCAACTGGCCCACGGCCTGACGCAAAAGTACCTGCACGGCCCGCTGGCGGCTTTGAACCGCAGCGAAGGCGACGACCGCAAGCAACTGCTTGCCTGGATGCCGCGCCTCTTTCCCGGCCGCGACTCCCGCCGTTAGCGACTCTGCCCTACGCCCCGCCTCCTGGCGGGCGTTCGTCTTTTGGGCGCCCGCTATCCGCTTTCCCGCTTTTCTTTTTGGTCATTCCCCATGAAATCTTCCATGCGCAGCCGGCTGGAGCACCTGTGTCACCGCCTCATCGAGGTCGACGCCCTGCTCGCCGAACCGGAGACCGCGTCCGATATGGACCGTTTCCGCAAGCTTTCGCGCGAACGCGCGGAACTGGAGCCCGTGGTCGAGGCGTTCACCGCCTTCGCCCGCACCGAAGATGACCTGGCCGCGGCCCAGGAAATGCTGTCTGATCCGGACCTGAAATCCATGGCCGAGGACGAGATCAAGTCCGGCCGCGCCAAGCTC
The DNA here is from genome assembly GCF_035282245.1 of Achromobacter sp. D10. Classification (NCBI taxonomy): domain Bacteria; kingdom Pseudomonadati; phylum Pseudomonadota; class Betaproteobacteria; order Burkholderiales; family Alcaligenaceae; genus Achromobacter; species Achromobacter sp. D10. The sequence continues at coordinate 99,309 of NZ_JAYJLE010000001.1, read as the reverse complement.
GAGGAACTGGAAGGCGCGCTGCAATTGCTGCTGTTGCCACGCGACCCCAACGACGGGCGCAGCGTGTTCCTGGAAATCCGCGCCGGCACGGGCGGCGACGAAAGCGCGCTGTTCTCTGGCGACCTGTTGCGTATGTACACGCGTTACGCCGAACAGCGCGGCTGGCGGGTGGAGCTGATGTCCGAGAGTCCGTCCGAGCTCGGCGGCTACAAGGAAGTGATCGCGCGTATCGATGGCGACGGCGCCTATGGCCGCCTGAAATTCGAATCCGGCGCGCACCGGGTGCAGCGCGTGCCCGCCACCGAGGCGCAGGGACGCATTCATACCTCGGCGTGCACGGTCGCGATCATGGCTGAAGCCGACGAAATGTCGGAAATCGTCATCAACCCTAGCGATCTGCGCATCGACACCTTCCGCGCCAGCGGCGCGGGCGGCCAGCACATCAACAAGACCGATTCGGCGGTGCGTATCACCCACCTGCCGACCGGGCTGGTGGTGGAGTGCCAGGACGACCGCTCCCAGCACCGTAACAAGGACAAGGCCATGCAGGTGCTGGCCGCGCGCCTGAAGGACAAGGAAACCCGCGAACGGCAGAGCAAGGAAGCCGCCGAGCGCAAGAGCCTGATCGGCTCGGGCGACCGTTCCGAGCGCATACGCACCTATAACTTCCCGCAAGGCCGCGTGACCGACCATCGCATCAACCTGACGCTGTATAAGCTGCAGCAGATCATGGAAGGCGATCTGGAAGAGTTGACCGGCGCGCTGATCTCCGAACACCAGGCCGAGCAGCTGGCGGCCCTGGGCGACGACATCTGAGCCTGCCCATGACACCGCCCCAGCTGAAAAGCCTGCTGCTCGATACGCGCCTGCCACGCCTGGAAGTGCGCATGTTGCTGGAGCACGTGCTGGCCAAGCCACGTGCGTGGCTGCTGGCGCACGACACGGACCCCTTGCTGCCCGAGACGGCTGCGGCCTACGAGGCCTTGGCCCAGCGGCGTCTGGCGGGGGAGCCCATGGCTTATCTGGTGGGCCATCGTGAATTCATGGGCCACCGCTTCCGCGTGACGCCGGATGTGCTGATTCCACGCCCAGACACCGAAGTGCTGGTGGAAACCGCGCTGGAATGCCTGGCCGGCCTGGCCGCGCCGGCGGTGCTGGACCTGGGCACGGGCAGCGGCGCGATCGCGATTTCGATCGCCTTGGCGCGGCGCGATGCGCGGGTGATGGCGTCGGACCTCAGCGCGGCCGCGCTGGCGGTGGCGGCCTCCAACGCCTGGGACCTGGCCGCCTCCGTGCGCCTGGTCGAAGGCAGCTGGTATGACGCCGTGCCGGCGGGCGAGGGCTTCGACCTGATCGTGTCCAATCCCCCCTATGTCGCCTGCGACGATCCGCACCTGGATCAGGGCGACGTGCGTTTCGAGCCGCGTGGCGCGCTGACCGATGAAGCGGGCGGCCTGGAAGACCTGGCCCGCATCATCCAGGGCGCGGGCCGCCATCTCAAGCGGGGCGGCGCCCTGTGGCTGGAGCACGGCTGGGACCAGGCGCAAGCCGTGCGGGACCTGCTGGCGGGGGCCGGATTCCAGGATGTGCACAGCCGCAAGGACCTGGCTGGCATCGAGCGGATTTCCGGCGGCCGGCTGTCCGCCTGACCGGATTCCCGGTGCGGGGCCCGGGGTATCCGGGCGGATTTCCCCGCTGTACCTATAATTGGCGTATTCCGTTATGCCTGTCCAAGAGACCACCATGAGCGACGTTCAAGAATTCATCCGCGAAACCGTGACCCAGCACCCCGTCGTGCTGTTCATGAAGGGCACTGCCCAATTCCCGCAATGCGGCTTTTCCGGCAAGGCCATCCAGATCCTGAAGGGCTGTGGCGTGAAGAAGCTGGTCACCGTCAATGTGCTGGAGGACGACGAAGTCCGCCAGGGCATCAAGGAATTCTCCAACTGGCCCACGATCCCGCAGCTGTACGTGGCCGGCGAATTCATCGGCGGCTCGGACATCATGAACGAGATGAACGAATCCGGCGAACTGAAGACGCTGCTGGACCAGTCCGGCGCCACGGCCTGATCAGTCCATGCGGCGACTGGTCATCGGCATCACGGGCGCCACGGGCTCCCTGTACGCCGTGCGCATGCTGCAGGCATTGCGCGGCGTGGACGATGTCGAAACGCATCTGGTGGTGTCGGCGTCCGGCGTGCTTAACATCAAGCACGAGCTGGACGTCAGCCGCCACGATGTTTATGCCCTGGCGGACCACGTGCACAGTGTGCGCGACGTGGGCGCTACGCTGGCCAGCGGCGCCTTCCAGACGGCCGGCATGGTCATCGTGCCGTGCTCCATGCGCACCTTGGCAGCGGTGGCTCACGGCCTGTCGGATAACCTCATTACCCGCGCCGCGGACGTTACCCTCAAGGAACGCCGGCGCCTGGTCATGATGGTGCGCGAGACGCCTTTCAACCTGGCGCACCTGCGCAACATGACTGCCGTCACTGAAATGGGCGGCATCGTGTTTCCGCCGCTTCCGGCGTTCTACCACCGGCCCGCTTCCATCGAGGAAATGGTGGACCACACCGTGGCGCGGGTGCTGGAGCTGTTCGATATCATCGTGCCCGGGCCGCATTGGGAAGGCATGAAGTAACGATCGCTGCATAAAAAAGAGCTCCAGTCCGGAGCTCTTTTTGTTTGCGCGACGGCGGCGGGTTGTTGACGCCTACACCGTTGCGATCGGGGTGACCGGCGATCCAATGGCGTGCGGCAGACGCAGGGGCGGGGCGGTCAGCATGAAGTGGTGGCGGCCGTTGGCGTGCAGCCAGTCCGCCAGGTCCTTCAGGTACCAGAGTTCCGCCAGCGGCAGACCCAGCTTGAACAGGCAGTGGTGATGCAGCGGCAGCATGGCGCGCGGGCCGGTCTTTTCGCGCGCGGGGTAAGCTTCCACGGCGTAGTTGTCGGCGCAGATGGCGGCAATGCCGCTGTCCGTGATCCATTGCAGCAGCGCTTCGTCGGTGCCGTCCAGCGCGGCGCCGTAGGTGTGCAGCGTTTCGGCGTCGGGCTTGCCGTTCATGGCAACGACCGCTTCCGCGTAGCCGGTGCGCAGCACCAGCATGTCGCCCGCTTCGACGCTGATGTTGTCGGCCTTCAGCACGTGCATCAGTTCCGCGTGGCCGATCAGCGTGCGCCCGGGGCCGTAGTGGCGGAACAGGTCCACCAGCACGCCGCGGCCCTGCATGCCTTTCTGTGCCAGGTTTTCGACACCCAGCTTCAACGCCGCGGACGGGCCGCCACTGTTGCAGCCGCAACCGGTGTGGTCGCCGTCGGCCGGGCCGATGACATCCACGCCGGCCTGGTAGCCGTTGTAGTAGCGGAGCTCAGCCTTGCCGTCGCCATCGGCGTCGAACAGCGCGCCCACGTGGGCCAGCGCGTCCCATTGCGTGGAGTACTGCATGGACAGCAGTACCTGGTCGTCGCTCAGCACATCCACCGCGTCCGGGTTGACGTTGCGTAGCGGGAAGTTCAGGTAAGGCGTGTCCGCGAGACGCGTCGGGCTCAGCTGCGGCGGATGGCGGCGCGGGTTGAGCACGTTGCCGCCGGGCAGGTCCAACGGCAGCGACAGGCAGAAGGTCTTGCCGGCGCGGATTTCTCGCGCGCCTTTCAGGACCTGTTCTTCGGTGATGAGGTTCAGGCGGCCGAGTTGGTCGTCGGGTCCGAAGTCGCCCCAGTTGGAGCCTTCGGGCCGGTTTTTCCAGCGCTGCATGCCGTTTACCCCTTCAGGAAGTCGACGACCGCGCGGGTGAAGGCTTCCGGTTGCTCCCAGTTCGAGATATGGGAGGTGTTCAGTTCGACATAGCGCGCGCCAGGAATGGCTGCGGCCAGTTCACGGCCTTGGGCCGGGGTGGCCGCCAAGTCGTGCGTGCTGCTGATGACCAGCGTGGGCGCCTTGATCGAGCCTACCTGCTCGCGGAAGTCGGCGTCGCGCAGCGCGGCGCAATTGCCCGAGTAGCCGGCGTCCGGCGTGCGGCGCAGCATGTCGATCAGGACCTGGGTCAGTCCCGGCTCCGCGGCGCGGTAGCTGTCGGTGAGCCAGCGCTCGACCAGCGCGGGCGCCATCTTTTCCAGCGTCTGCTCGGCGACCGCGGCGATGCGGGCGCTCCAGCCTTCGGCCGAACCGATGCGCGCGGCCGTATTGCACAGGATGAGCTTGTCCAGCAGCTCGGGACGCGCCAGCGCCAGCCACAAGCCGGTGGGGCCACCCATCGACAGGCCGCAGAAATGCGCGCGCTTGATGCCCAGGTGGGCCAGCAGCTCGGCCACATCGTTGCCCAACTGCTCGAAGCTGTATTCGCCTTCGGGGATGGACGACTTGCCATGGCCGCGGGTGTCGTAGCGCAGCACGCGGAAGTGCTTGGTCAGTTCGGGGATCTGGCGAGCCCACATGTCGGAGCAGGTGCCCAGCGAGTTGGAGAGCACGAGCACCGGCGCGTCGGCGGGGCCATCGATGACGTAGAACAGCCGTGCCTGGCTGATATCGGCGTAAGACATGCGGGTTTATTCCTTGCGATTACAGATGGCAGACGCCGTCGACGTAGGCCTTGCGCCAGCGCGTGATGGTCACGCGTTCGAAGAGGTCGGCCTTGGAGAACGGATCGGCGTCGATGAACTGCTGCGCGGCTTCGCGCGTTTCCAGGGCCACGATGTACAGGCCGCCGCCGGCGTCCTTGCCGTCGTCCTGCAGCTTGGCGCCGCAGGCCAGCAGCAGTTGCTTGTTCGCGTCCAGGTATTCCAGGTGCGCGGCGCGATGCTGCTGGCGCACTTCCTGGTGGCCGGGCTTGTCGAAGGTTTCGATGATGTAGGGCATCGGCCGCTCCTGATCAGATTGCCGAGGGGTGGCGTGCCAGCGCCGTGACGTTGATGTCCATGTACGGGAACAGCGGCAGCGACGACAGCAGCGTGTGCAGTTCGTCGTTGCTTTCGACGTCGAAGATGCTGACGTTGGCGTAGCGGCCGGCCACGCGCCACAGATTCTTCCACTTTCCGTCGCGCTGCAGTTGCTGCGCCAGGGCCTTCTCATCGGCCTTCAGCTTGTCGGCGCGCTCGGCGGGCATGTCGACGGGAAGATTGACTTGCATTTGAACCATGAACAGCATGATGACTCTCTCCAGTAATGCCGCTCCGGCCGGGCCGGAGCGCGGGATCACGAAAACTCAGCGGGAAAACTTCAGCGGCAGGCCGGTCAGGCGCAGCAGCTCGTCGGCAGTGGTGTCGCCGAACATGTCGATGACGGTTACGCCGTCGGCGCGGATGTCGAACACGGCCACGTCGGTGTACACGCGCGATACGCAGCGCACGCCGGTCAGCGGATAGGTGCAGGCTTCGACCAGCTTGCTCTGGCCTTCGCGGGTCTGCAGTTCCATCATCACGAAGACGTCCTTGGCGCCGATGGCCAGGTCCATCGCGCCGCCCACTGCCGGAATGGCGTCGGGCGCGCCGGTGTGCCAGTTGGCCAGGTCACCATGCTGCGACACCTGGAAGGCGCCGAGCACGCAGATGTCCAGGTGGCCGCCGCGCATCATCGCGAACGAGTCGGCGTGATGGAAGAACGAGCAGCCCGGCAGCTCGGTCACGGGCTGCTTGCCGGCGTTGATCAGGTCGTAGTCCTCGTCGCCCTTGGCGGGGGCGGGGCCCATGCCCAGCATGCCGTTTTCGGTGTGCAGGATGACTTCACGGTCGGCCGGCAGATGGTTGGCGACGAGCGTGGGCAGGCCGATGCCCAAGTTCACGTAGGCGCCTTCAGGAATGTCCTGCGCGACGCGGGCGGCGATCTGGTCGCGGGTCAGTTTGGTGCTCATTGCTGCTCCTTGGCGGCCGGGGAGGCTTGGATCTGCACGACGCGTTTCACGAAGATGCCGGGGGTCACGACGGTTTCGGGGTCCAGCTCGCCCAGTTCGACGACTTCGCGCACTTGTGCCACGGCGACACGGGCGGCGCTGGCCATGATGGGACCGAAGTTGCGGGCGGTCTTGCGATAGACCAGGTTGCCCCAGCGGTCGCCGCGCTCGGCCTTGATGAGCGCGTAGTCAGCATGCAGCGGATACTCCAGCACGTACTGGCGGCCGTTGATCTCGCGGATTTCCTTGCCGTCGGCCAAGGGCGTGCCGTAGCCGGTGGGCGTGAAGAACGCGCCGATGCCGGCGCCGGCGGCGCGGATGCGCTCGGCCAGGTTGCCCTGGGGCACGAGCTCAAGCTCGATCTTGCCGCTGCGGTACAGGCCGTCGAAGATTTGCGAGTCCACCTGGCGCGGGAACGAGCAGATGATCTTGCGCACGCGGTTGGCGCCCAGCAGGGCGGCCAGGCCGGTGGTGCCGTTGCCGGCGTTGTTGTTGATGATGACCAGGTCCTTGGCGCCCTGCTCCAGCAGTGCGTCGATCAGTTCCATGGGCTGGCCGGCAGTGCCGAAGCCGCCGATCATGACGGTGGCGCCGTCGGGTACGTCCGCCAGGGCGGCCGCCGCGCTTGCAACAAGCTTAGAAATCATGATGTTTGCTCATAGGTGGCGTGTCATAATTTGTTCTTAATTAGAACTTTCGTTCTTCTGAAGAACATCGTTTCATGGGGATGAGCCGAGCGTCAAGGCGAGCCGGCGCGGCGTAATCTCCATTTACTCTTTTTGCGGTAGACGGATGGCCGAGCAAGATACCCAGCAACCCAGCGACAGCTACGTGCAGTCCTTCGCGCGCGGCTTGTCCGTGATCCGGGCTTTCGGCCCCGACCGTTCGCAGATGACGCTGTCCGAGGTCGCGGCGGTGACAGGGCTGACGCGCGCCGGCGCGCGCCGCATCCTGCTGACGCTGGAGCACCTGGGCTACGTCACTGTCGACGACCGCAAGTTTTCCCTGACCCCGCGCATCCTGGAACTGGGCTATGCCTACCTGTCCGGCACGCCGCTGTGGAACCTGGCGCTGCCGTACATGGAAGAAGTGGCCGAGCAGACGCGCGAGTCGTGTTCGGTGTCTGTGCTGGAGGGCGCGGACATTGTCTACATCCTGCGCCTGTCCACGCACAAGGTCATGACGATCAACCTGGCCGTCGGCAGCCGCCTGCCGGCCTGGGTGACCTCGATGGGCCGCGTGCTGCTGGCGGGGTTGACGGAGCCGGAGCTGGACCGGGTGCTGGCGCAGAGCCAGATCCAGTCCTATACGCCGCACACCGTTACCGATATTGCCGAGCTCAAGCGCGTGCTGGCCCGCGTGCGCGCCGACGGCTACGCCTGCGTCGCCCAGGAGCTGGAGCCGGGGCTGCAGTCGGTCGCGGTGCCCATCATGGACCGCAGCGGCCGCGTGATCGCCGCGATGAACGTCAGCGGCCATGCCAATCGCTTCACGCGAGAGGAAATGCTGGAGGCCTTCCTGCCTCCTCTGCGCCGCGCGGCCGACCAGATCAACCACGCCCTGCTGCGCCGCTAGGCGCGCCAGGGGGCGGAAGAGGGCGGCGGGCGTGCGCATGGCGGGCCTCAGATGGGGGCGACGCCCAGCGTCGTGCCGCCGCAGACGTACAGCATCTGGCCGGTGACGAAGCCGTTGTCAGGCGACAGGAAGAACATCGCGGCGCGCGCCACGTCTTCCGGCGTGCCCAGGCGCTTGACCACGATACTGTTGATGATGCGTTCGGTTTGCGGCGCGCCTGCCGGATTGCTCTTGGTGAAGAGGTCGGTGGCGATGGGGCCCGGTCCGATGGCGTTGACGGTGATGCCGTCGCCGCCCAGTTCCATGGCCAGCGTGCGGGTCAGGCCGACCAGGCCCGCCTTGGTGGCCGAATAGACCACGCGGTCCGGCTTGCCCAGCGCGGCGCGCGACGACATGTTCACGATGCGGCCGAAGCCAGCCTCGCGCATGGCGGGCAATGCCGCCTGCACCAGGATCAGCGCGGTGCGCAGATGCAGGTTGACTACGTAATCCAGGTCCGCCAGCGTGGCCGTGTCGGCCGTGCCAGGGCGCGTCGCGCCGGCATTGTTGACCAGGCCCACAATGTTGTAGGCCTCGGTCACTTCCCGGGCGACTTCCTTGGTGCGGGCTTCGTCGGTCAGGTCCGCCTGATACGACACCAGTCCCGCGGGCGGATCCTCGGGCAGCTTGTAGTCGATGTTGACGACCTTATGCCCCGCATCCAGCAGCATGCGGATGATCGCCGCCCCGATCCCGGCGCTGCCGCCGGTCACGAGATACGCAGTAGGTTTGCTCATATCAGTTCCCTATTCCAAATTCCAACGCAGGCTGAAACGCTGCCGGTACTAATTCGTCTGTCCTCTCCCCTGGCTGGGACACCGCCAGATCCGGCTTTGCCGGTCTGCAGGTGTCGTCCCCAGGGGCGGCGCGCGTAAACGCGTATGGGGGGCTTAATGCGTCAAGTAACCCCAGAGGAGGACCGCGGTGATGTGGATCACACCGACCCACAGCATCATGATGACGGTATAGCCCATGACGTCGCGCAGCTTGAGCTTGGACAGCGCCAGCGCGGGCAGGATCCAGAAGGGCTGCACCAGGTCGTTCCAGGCGTTGCCCAGCATGACGGCCATGGTCGTCTGGTTCAGCGCGCTGCCGATTTCCTTGGCGGCGTCGATCATGAACGGACCCTGGATGACCCAGTGGCCGCCGGCCGACGGTGCGAAGAAGTTGATGACAAACGAGCTGATCAGGCCCCAGAACGGCAGCGATTCGGGCGTGGCCACGTCAACGAACACTTGCGAGATCGTGGTGACCAGGCCGGAAGCGGCCATGATGGCCATGATGCCGGCGTAGAAGGGGTACTGCAGGATGATGCCGGAGATCGTCTTGATGCCTTCGGTGAGCTTGGCGACGTAGGCGGCCGGGGTGCCCAGCAGGATGATGCCCAGGAACAGGATGATGAAGTTGATCAGGTTCAGGTCCAGCGAACCGCCGTCCATGAAGTGAAACGTCACGTAGGCGATGCCGAGCGCGCCGATCAGCAGGCTCAGGATGCGGCTGTTGTTCAGCTTCGAGGCCAGGGTGCCCTTTTCCAGCAGATCTTCGGCGGCGCTGGCGGTAGCGGTGTCGCGGTCGATGGCCGGGTCCACTTCAACGATCTTCTCGCCCTTTTTCGGGTGCAGCCAGGCGTTGAGCAGCGGCAGCGTCACGATGATGACCAGGCTGGTGATCAGCATGGGCACCGAGAAAATGGTTTCCGACAGCGGGATGGTGCCCATCTGCTTGGCGGTGGGGTGGTTCGGGGTGGCGACCAGCACGGGGATGCTGGCCGACAGGCCCAGGCCGTACATGGTGAAGCCGCTGTAGGCGGCGGCGATGATCAGCGGATAGTGCACGCCCTTGACCTTAAGCGCCAGCTTCTTGGCGACGATGCCGCCGATGACCAGGCCGAAGCCCCAGTTCAGATAGCTGCCGATGCCGCCGACCAGCGTCGCCACGATGATGGCGGTGTGCGGCTTGTGCACGTGACTGACGATGCGGTTGAGCAGGCGGTCGGTGAGCGGCGCGGTGGCCAGCACATAACCCATCGCCAGGATCACGGCCATTTGGGTCGTGAAGGCCAGCAGGCTCCAGAAGCCGTTGCCCCAGGCGCGCGTAATGTCGCCGATGCCTTTGCCTTCCACTCCCATGGCCAAGAGCACGGTGAGCAAGGTCAGCGCGATGGCGAACACGAAGGGGTCGGGCAGATACTTGCGCATCAGCTCCGTAAAGAATGAAGCCAGTTTATTCATGGTGCCTCCTACGAACTCCGGTAAGGCTAAGTTTTCTCGTGTCTTGCGCCGCCCTGGCGCCGGGTGTCGGCGGGGGCGGGTGGGACGATGGTTTTCTTTGTGTGGTTGGGCTTGTGGCCCGATGGCGCTGGTGGCGGAAAGCCCCGCGCCTTATGTAGTGAATGCTTGCTGGCGCGGCCGTCAGGACCCGCTGGCCTTCTCGTTGAGCCAGGCGGCGAGTTCGCCGAGCGCGGCGCTCTTTTCGCGCAGCACGCGCTCACGGCGCTCCGGGCTCCAGGTGTAGAACCCCTGGCCGCTCTTGGCGCCGATCTGCCCGCTTTCAACCTTGCTCTTCAGCAGTTCGGAGGGTTCGGTGCGGTTTTCCAGGTCTTTGTAGAGATAGCTGGCGATCGCGTAGTGCACGTCGATGCCATTCATGTCGCGTTGTTCCAGCGGACCCGACAGGGCCAGGCGGATGCCCAGGCTCCACTTGACCACTTCGTCGATGTCTTCGGCGCTGGCTACGCCTTTCTCCAGCAGCGAGATGGCCTCGCGGGCCAGGGCGTGCTGGATGCGGTTGGCGATGAAGCCCGGAATGTCCTGGCGGACCAGCACCGGGCGCTTGCCGGCGTGGCGCAATGTGGCCATGACCTTGGCAACGGTGTCCTCGGAGGTGCCGTCGTTGCGCACGACTTCCACCAGGGGGATCACGTCGGCGGGCGTAAAGAAGTGGGTGCCCACGAAGCGGTCGCGACGCACGACGGCGCTGGCGATGGCGTTGATGGACAGGCCGGAGGTATTGGTGGCGAAGAGGGTGTGCGCGGGGCAGAGGGAATCGAGCTTGGCGAAGATGCCGCGCTTGAGCTCCAGGTTTTCCGGCACGGCTTCGATGACCAGGTCGCTGTTGCAGGCCGCTTCCAGCCCGGGCGCGACCTGAATGCGCTGCATCGCTTCCTGGACCTGGCCGGGCGCGTACACATTCAGTTGGCGGTCTATGGTTTGGAGCGCGCGATCCAGCGCGCCTTCCATCGGATCGATCAGGACGACATTCAATCCCTTCGAGGCGAACAGCGCGGCAATGCCGCTGCCCATGGCGCCTGCGCCGACGATGGCGAGATTCTTGAGGGGGGTATCCATGATGGTTCGCTCGGTACTGATATGCCGGGCTTTGCGGGCGGGCACGTGCGGAACCAGGATGCTTTCTGTCTCTTCCGGTGTGCCTTCCTGTGCGCCTGGCCAGAAAAATCGTTTTGTTCTATATACGAACATTTGTGCGTATATAGAATTTCTGAAAGAGATAGTACTAAAAGTCGCGGGGGGCGGACAAATGAGGAATTTTCGGTGTCCGTCTGGTGGACGCCTGAGGAGGGAGCGGGCCGCCCCGCGCCGGAATGGCGCGGGCCAGGTCCCTCACCCAATGGAGGTCTTGCATGCCGCGCGCCGCGGCGCGAGCAATGCGTCAGCCCGAGTTGCGCAGCCCCGCCGCAATCCCGTTGATGGTCAGGTGGATGGCGCGCTGCACGCGCTTGTCGACCTCGGCCTCGGGATGCTTCTGTGCCGCGCGGTGGCGGCGGATCAGGTCGATCTGCAGGTAGTTGAGCGGATCGATGTAGGCGAAGCGCTCGCGCAGCGACGCCTGCAGCGTAGGGTTGTCGGCCAGCAGTTCGCGCTGGGTCAGCAGCTTGAGCATGGCCAGCGTGCGGCCGTGCTCGGCGCTGATGGATCCGAAGATGCGTTCGCGCACGCCGCGTTGCGGCACCAGTTGCGCATAGCGCGCGGCGATCGCCAGGTCGGATTTGGCCAGCACCATTTCCATGTTCGACAGCAGCGTGCGGAAGGCGGGCCAGTCGCGTGCCATTTCGCGCAGCTGCGCGAGGCGGCTGCGGCGCGAGCGCGGCGCGTCCGGGGCGCCGGTTTCAAGATAGGCCTCGATCGCCGAGCCCATGCCGTACCAGCCGGTCAGCATCAGGCGGCATTGCGCCCAGGAAAAGCCCCAGGGAATGGCGCGCAGGTCTTCGATGCGCTGGCCCTTTTTGCGCGAGGCGGGGCGCGAGCCGATATTCAGGCCGGCGATTTCGCTGATGGGCGTGGCGGCGAAGAAGTAGTCGGCGAAGCGCGGGGTGTCGTAGACCAGGCCGCGGTAGGTGCGCTGTGCGGTATCCGACATGAAGGACATGGCCGGACCGTGCTGGGCCATGTGCGCGTCTTCGGCGCTGGTGGCTTCGGCGCGCGGCGCCAGGCTGGATTCCAGCGTGGCGGCGACCAGGAGTTCAAGGTGCCAGCGGCCGACCTCGGCGTCCTTGTACTTGCTCTGGATGACTTCGCCTTGTTCGGTGAGGCGGATCTGGCCGGCTACGGTACCCGGAGGTTGCGCCAGGATGGCGTCAAAGCTGGAACCGCCGCCGCGGCCTACCGAACCGCCGCGGCCGTGGAACAGGCGCAGGCGCACGTTGCGGGCGGAGAACACGTCGACCAGCGCGCGCTCGGCCTGGTAGAGAGACCAATTGGACGTGAGGAAGCCGCCGTCCTTGTTGCTGTCCGAATAGCCCAGCATGACTTCCTGCGCGCCGTTCTGCGCCAGCTTCACGCGTTGGCGGACTTCGGGCAGGTCCAGCCAGGCGGCCATGATGTCGGCCCCGCGTTGCAAGTCGGGGATGGTTTCGAACAGCGGCACGACCATCAGGCCATCCTCGGGCTGGATTTCCTGTCCCGCCGGCGCGATGAGGCCGGCTTCCTTTTGCAGCACCATCACTTCCAGCAAGTCGCTCAGCGTTTCGGTATGCGACACGATGGTCTGGCGCACGGCCTGCTTGCCATAGCGGGCCCGTCCGGCCGCAGCCGCGCGCAGCACGGCAAGTTCGCGCGTGGTGTCTTCGGTATAGGCGATCCAGGGGGAGGCCAGCGGGCGCGCCTGCGCCAGCTCGGCGCGCAGTAGTTCGACGCGTTGCTCCTCGGTCAGGGCCAGATAGTCCAGCGGCTTGCCATCGTGCTGCGTGCCCGCGCAGGTGAACAGTTCGGCCAGTGCGCGCTCGTGCACGTCGGAGCTCTGGCGCAGGTCCACCGTGGCCAGATGGAAGCCGAACACTTCCACGGCCTGCTGCAGGCCGGCCAGGCGCAGCTTGCCGATGGGCGAGCCGTGGTGGGCGGCCAATGATGCGGCGATGACGGCCAGGTCCGCGGACAGTTCTTCAGGCCGCTCGTAGGGGATGGCGGCGACGGTGCTGCGTCGTGCGAGGTCCTGGCCCGTCAGGCGCTGCGCGGTGGCGGCCAGGCGGGCGTATACGCCGACCAGCGCGCGGCGGTAGGGTTCGTCGCGGCGGTGGGGAGAATCGTCGCCGCTGGCGTCGGCCAGCGCCAGCAGTTGGGCGTCGACACCGATCAGCAAGGTGGTGACCGATAGCTCCGCGCCCAGCGCGTGCACTTCTTGCAGATAGTGTTCGAACAGTACGGTGGCCTGGCGCAGCAACGCGCGTTCCAGGGTATTGGCGTCCACGTTGGGATTGCCATCGCGGTCGCCGCCGATCCAGCTGCCCATGCGCAGGAACGGCTCAAGCGGCGGGGGCGGCGCGGCAAACGGCTTGGCGGATTCGCGGTTCAGCAGCTTGGACAGGTCGCCGTACAGCCGAGGAATGACCTGCAGAAAGGTGCTGCGGTAGTACGACAGCGCGTTTTCGATTTCGTCGGCCACGGTGAGCCGCGTGTAGCGCAGCATGCGGGTCTGCCACAGCGTGGCCACGCGACCGAGCAGCGAAGCGTCCAGGTCGGCCAGTTCCTCGGGGGTGAGGGGGCCTTCGCGCTGCGTCAGCGCGGCGGCGATTTCGCGGTGCACATCCAGCGTGCTCTTGCGCTGCACCTCGGTGGGGTGCGCGGTCAGCACCGGCATCACGCAGGCCTCGGCCAGCAGGCGGCGAATGCGCGCCACGCCCACTCCGTGGCGCCCCAGCGTCTGCACGGCTTCGCGCAGGCTGCCGCGTGCGGGCGTGTCGTCGGCGATGGCGCGCGCGCGCTGGCGGCGGTTCTGATCGCGGTCTTCAGCGATGTTGGCCAGGTGCAGGAAGTAGCTGAAGGCGCGCGCGACCGAGTTGGGATCGCTGCCTTGCAGGCGCTTGACGCGCTGCTCCAGCAACCTGCCGTCCGCGTCGTTGCCTTCGCGGCGGAACTTCACCGCCGTGCGGCGCAGGGTTTCAATGGTGTCGAAGACGCGTTTGCCCTCGCATTCCTCGATGACGGTGCCCAGTAATCGGCCTAACAGCCGGATATCGTGACGCAAGGGTTCTGCTGAATCGGACTGCGGGCGCATGGCATTCATCTGGCGGGGATCCGTCGAGGCTGCTGAAGGGGAAGGAAGACAATACGGGGCGTTGCAGGTAAACCGGAAAATGAATCTGACCGACGATTTTACGCAGCGATCCTTACGGCGAAGTCGTGCCGCTGCGTTAAAGTCCGACTAATTCCTTCGTCTTTCCAGAAGCCCCCTTTTATGCAAAATCACCAACGTCGCGCGCTCGTGCTGTTTTCGGGCGGCCAGGATTCCACGACTTGCCTGGCCTGGGCGCTGGACCGCTACGCCCATGTGGAAACCGTGGCCTTCGATTACGGCCAGCGCCACCATATCGAACTGTCCGCGCGGCTGAATGTGCTGCGCGAGATCCGCGGCAATTTCCCCGACTGGGCGCCACGCCTGGGCGAGGACCATCTGCTGGACCTGAAGGTGCTGGGGCAGGTGGGCGACACCGCCATGACCAGCGACCGCGCCATCGAGATGCAGGCCAACGGCCTGCCCAACACCTTCGTGCCCGGCCGCAACCTGCTGTTCCTGACGCTGGCCGCCGCGCTGGGCTACCGCCGCCAGCTGGACGTGCTGGTGGGCGGCATGTGCGAAACCGATTTCTCCGGCTATCCCGACTGCCGCGACGACACGATCAAGGCGCAGCAGGTGGCGCTGGGACTGGGTCTGGGCTCCCGGGTCACGATCGAGACGCCTCTGATGTGGATCGACAAATCCGAGACCTGGGCGCTGGCGCACCAACTGGGCGGCGACGCGCTGGTGGAAACCATCGTCGAGGAAAGCCATACCTGCTATCTGGGCGAACGCGGCGCGCGCCATGATTGGGGTTACGGTTGCGGTGAATGCCCGGCTTGCAAGCTCAGGAAGATCGGCTGGGAGAAATGGGTCGTGGCTTCCGCCGCCGAAGGTTGACCCGCTGGCGCCGGGACCCGCGCCGAGGCGCGGGCGCGTTTGCCGGGTCTCAGGCGTACGCCGCGCGCGCTCTTTGTATGAACTTGCACCTTAGCGCGAACGCCGCCGCACAGATTGCCGCCGCCAGGCCCGCCGATAGCGCCATCGCGCTACGCGCGCCGTAGCTGTCTACGATGTAAGCATAGGCCACCGGCGAGGCGGCGGTAAGCAGGAAGCTGGGAATCAGCAGGGCGCCGACCAGCGCGCCGTAGCTGCGAAAGTCGAACAGCGCCAGCGGCAAGGTGCCGCGTGTAATGGTCAGCAGGCCATTGCAGGCGCCGTAGAGCAGGGCATAGGCGGCGGTCGCATAGAGATTGCCGCCGGACAGCAACGCCAGCAGAAAGCAGAGCGGCAATACCGCGCAGACCGCCAGCGTAAGCGTCAGAGGATGCAGGCGAGAACCCAGCGCCACGTCGGCCAGCCGGGCCGCGAACTGACCGACTCCCCATAGTGCCGCAACGCTGACCGCGGCGGCAGCCGCGAGGCCCAGGCCCGACAGCAGCGAAATTAGATGGGCGGCGTTGCCCGCCGCCAGGAAATTGGTCAGCATGGCGATCAACGCGTACAGCACGCCTGCCAGCCGGCGTTCGGCTGCGTTGCGCGCGAGGCCGGACGAAGCCTTGTCCTTGCCGCCCGCTGCCGCGAAGTAGCGTCCGCGGGGCAGCGCCAGATACAGCGGCAGCGTGGCCAGCGCCAGGGCGGCATACGCCAGCACCGCAGCGCGCCAACCCAGCCATTCCGACAGCGCGTGGCCCACCGGCCACATCACCGTGGACGCCAGTCCGCCGAACAACGTGATCTGCGACATGGGCCGGCGTGCCGAAGGGCCGGCGGCGCGGGCGAGCGACGCAAAGGCCGCGTCGTACAGGCACAGCCTCATACCCACGCCCAGCACGGCCCAGGCCAGGAAGTACCCGGGAAGGGCGTGCACCATCGAAAGGCCCGCGCAGCCCAGCGCGCCCAGCACCGCGCCCGCGGGCATGACGCGGTGTCCACCCCAGCGGTCCACGGCCATGCCGGCCAGTGGGGATACCATGGCCATCACCACGATGGCCGCCGAGAATCCGCCATACACGGTGGCCGCGTTCCAGCCGAGGTCAGCGGCCATGGCCGGGCCCAGGGCGCCTATCAGGTAGTACGTCACGCCCCAGCCGACCAGTTGGGTCAGCCCCAGGCAGACGATGGCGCGCGGCGGGATCACGGCCGCTGCGGCGGTGTGGTGTCGCCCTCGCCCAACGCGCGCTGCATCAGCACCGTATCGCGCCATTCGCCGTGTTTATGTCCGACCGAGCGCAGCGTGCCGGCGGGGTGAAAGCCCTGGCTGGCGTGCAGCGCCAGCGACGCAGCGTTGCGGCTGTCTCCCACCACGGCCAGCATCTGGCGCCAGCCTGCGGCGGTACAGCGTTCGATCAGCGCGGCCAGCAGCTTGCCGCCGATGCCCAGGCCAGAGCGGCCCGCTTTCACGTACACCGAATCCTCCACCGTGTGCCGGTAGGCAGGACGCGGGCGATAGGGCGTGACGTAGGCATAGCCGACGACCTCGCCATTGATCTCGGCCACCAGATAGGGCATTTCCTTTTCCAGGACGCTGGCGCGGCGTTGGCGCATTTCGGCAATGGAAGGCGGTTCCAGTTCGAACGAGGCCGTGCCGTGCTGCACGTGGTGGGCATATATCGCCTTGATGGCGGGCAGATCGGCTTCCGCGCTATCGCGGATGAGGACGGTGGAGGTGGGAGACGACATGGCGGGCCGTGAGGGCTATCGAGGAAGGAACAAGCCGCCAGTGTCGCGCAAGCTTATTTATTAATAAAGCTTTGGTTTATTATGATTTGAATAAGTAAAACTTTGGGTGTAGCGATGCGCGGCCTCAACCTGGACCATTTGCGCACCTTTGCGCAGGTGATCGAACTGGGCAGCTTTTCCGCTGCGGCGGAACGGGGCGGGGTGACCCAGCCCGCCGTCAGCCTGCAGGTCCGCCAACTGGAACGGCGCTTTGGCCTGAAGCTCGTGGAACGCGTCGGCCGCCGCGCCGGGCCGACCGCGGCCGGGCTGGAACTGCTGCAGCACGTGCGGGTCATCGACGCCGCGCTGGCGCAGGCCGAGCTCGCCATGACCGCGCATGCCTCGCAGGTATCCGGCCGCGTCCGGCTGGGCACGGGCGCCACCGCCTGCACCTATCTGCTGCCCCCCATCCTGGCCGACCTGCGGCGGCGTTTCCCTGCCCTGGACATCGTCGCCAGCACCGGCAACACGGCGGACATGCTGCGCGGACTGGAGAACAACACGCTGGATATCGGACTGGTCACTTTGCCTGCGCCAGGGCGTATGTTTCAGGTTACGCCGGTGCTGGAAGACGAGTTCGTGGCAATTTTTCCCGCCGGCGATCCGGCGTCCATTCCCGCTGCCGCCACGCCGCAGGCGCTGGCGCAGTTGCCGCTGGTGTTGTTCGAACCGGGCGCGCGCACCCGCCGCCTGGTGGACGACTGGTTCGAGCAGGCCGGCCTGGCCGCCAAGCCGGTCATGGAGCTGGGCAGCACAGAGGCCATGAAGGAGATCGTCGCCGCCGGCCTGGGGTGCGCGATCCTGCCCAGGCTGGCCGTCACAGGCGCGGGGCGGCGCAAGGCGCTGGAGCTGCGGTCGCTTGCGCCGCGTCTGTCGCGCAGCCTGGCCATCGTGCTGCGCCGGGACAAACCGCTCAGCCGCGGGCTGCGGCACCTGCAGGAGTCGCTGCTGGCGTTGCGTGAGTGAACGCATACGGGTGGAATACGTCCACGGGCAGCTGGTTGCAGGCTTCCACGCATTCGCGCACCGCCGCCATGTCCGAGAAGTCCAGGCCGCTGCGCACGCCGTGCAGGTCCAGATTCAGGGCCAGCGTCACCAGGTCCACGTTGCCGGTGCGTTCGCCGTTGCCGAACAGGCAGCCTTCCACGCGCTCTGCGCCGGCCAGCACCGCCAGCTCCGCCGACGCTACCGCCGTGCCACGGTCATTGTGCGGATGCACGCTGAGGATAATGCTGTCGCGTCGTGCCAAATTGCGGTGCATCCACTCGATCTGGTCGGCATAGACGTTGGCCGTGGTGCACTCTACGGTGGACGGCAAGTTGATGATCATCTTGTCCTGCGGCGTCGGCCCCCAGGCCTCGCTCACGGCATCGCACATTTCCAGCGCAAACTCCAGTTCCGCCAGGCTGAAGGTTTCAGGTGAGTATTCATAGATCCAACGGGTTTCGGGGCGGGCATCGGCCAGCGCGCGTATCTGGCGCGTGCCGGCCAGGGCGATCTCCTTGATCTCCGCCTTGGTCATGCCGAACACGATTCGGCGCCATTGCGGCGCAATGGGCGCGTAGAGGTGCACGATCGCCCGGGACACGCCGCGCAGTGCCTCAAACGTGCGTTCGATCAGGTCGGGACGCGACTGGGTCAGCACTTCGATGGTGACGTCGCCGGGAATGCGGCGCTCTTCGATCAGCTGGCGCACGAAATTGAAATCGGTGTCGGAGGCCGAGGGGAAGGCCACCTCGATCTCCTTCAACCCCACGGCCACCAATTGTTCAAAGCAGCGCAGCTTGCGCGCCGCGTCCATCGGCTCGATCAGCGCCTGGTTGCCGTCTCGCATGTCGGTGCTCATCCAGATGGGCGGCGTCGTCAGGCGCCGCGACGGCCAGGTGCGTTCCTCATAGTCGCGGGCGAAGGGAAGGGTGGGACGGTATTTGTGTTGGGGTTGTTCAAGCATGGAAAGCTCCGGCCGGGATGCGGCGGCAGTCGGCCGCCCGCGTTCAGAGGCGGGACGGCCAGGCAAGGGGAGGTGGCGGCAGGGTCCGTCAGAGGGCCCTGGGCTGCCGGGCGGCCACGGGGCGCAAGGCCCGGCAACCGCGCGCTAGTCGCAGCGCTAGAACAGGGCGGCCCATCCCGCCAACCCGCGCGCAGCCGGCGGCCGCAAGCGCGGCACGGAGGCGGATAGCGGCGGACTGGGCGGACACGGACATGGGGTGAATTGGGGAAAGACTGAAGGATGCGAGGATGATAGGTACACTGGAAACGACCGTCTAACGCCATTCTGGCCACAATCATCGCAAAATGGACACACCCGCCGCCCGCGCGCCCTACAAACCCGCAGATCTGGATTTGTTCCCCTACGAGTCCTCGCGCCGTCCGGTGGCCGGGCTCGCCGTGGATTACGAGGACGGCCATCGCATCCGGCGCCATCGGCATCGCCGCGCCCAGCTGGTTTATGCGATCTCCGGGGTGATGGTGGTGGATACGGACGCAGGAATCTGGGTGGTGCCCCCCACCCGCGGCGTGTGGGTGCCTGCCTGGGTGCCGCACGGCATCCGTATGAGCGGCCAGCCGCGCATGCGCACGGTGTTCGTCGAACCCGGCGCCGCTGACCACTTGCCCGACCAGTGCTGCGTGTTGTCGATCTCGCCCCTGTTGCGCGAGCTGATGGTCGCCGCGGCGGAGGTACCGCTGGACTGGGCGCCCGGCACGCGCGACGGCCGGTTGATGATGCTGCTTTTGGACGAATTGCGTCAGGAGCCCGCGTTGCCCCTGCATCTGCCGCAACCCACCGAACCTCGTCTGGCGCGTATCTGCCGCGCCATCGTGCGGCATCCGGAACGTCAGGACGGCGCGGCCGACTGGGCGCGCGCGCTGGGGGTGGACCCGAAGACCGTGCACCGGCTGTTCCTGCGCCACACTGGCATGACTTTCGGGCGCTGGCGCCAGCAGGCGCGGCTGCTGGCGGCGATGGAGCGGCTGGCGCGCGGCGAGCGCGTGCTGGAAGTGGCGCTGGACCTGGGCTACGAAAGCCCGAGCGCGTTTGCCGCCATGTTCCGCAAGGCCGTGGGCGAGCCGCCCAGCGCATTTGCGGCTCGCGGGGTGGCGTCCGCCTGATGGCCGCGGCGGCGTCCCGTGGACGGCCCAGAGACGGCCGGCCCCGGAACCAGCGTATTATTTAACGTTTTGCCGCCTACGCTAACAGCTACAGCCAGAGACAAACCATGCCGCACTACCGCTCCCGCACCTCGACCCACGGCCGCAACATGGCCGGCGCCCGCGCCTT
The DNA here is from genome assembly GCF_035282245.1 of Achromobacter sp. D10. Taxonomy (NCBI): domain Bacteria; kingdom Pseudomonadati; phylum Pseudomonadota; class Betaproteobacteria; order Burkholderiales; family Alcaligenaceae; genus Achromobacter; species Achromobacter sp. D10. The sequence goes on along the minus strand of NZ_JAYJLE010000001.1, from coordinate 79,299 downwards.
GTGGCGCGCCACCGGAATGAAGGACGGCGACTTCGGCAAGCCGATCATCGCGGTAGTGAACTCGTTTACGCAGTTCGTGCCGGGCCACGTGCACCTGCGCGACCTGGGCGCGCTGGTTGCCAAGGAAATCGAGGCTGCCGGCGGTGTCGCCAAGGAATTCAACACCATCGCCGTGGATGACGGCATCGCGATGGGCCACGGCGGCATGCTGTATTCGCTGCCCTCCCGCGAACTGATCGCCGACTCGGTCGAATACATGGTCAACGCGCATTGCGCCGACGCCATGGTCTGCATCTCGAACTGCGACAAGATCACCCCCGGAATGCTGATGGCCGCCATGCGCCTGAACATCCCGGTCGTATTCGTGTCGGGCGGTCCCATGGAAGCGGGCAAGGTCAAGTCGCCCACGGACGGCAAGGTCATCGCCAAGATCGACCTGATCGACGCCATGATCAAGGCCGCGGACCCCAACGTATCTGACGCCGATGTGGCCGAAGTCGAACGCAGCGCCTGCCCGACCTGCGGCTCCTGTTCCGGCATGTTCACCGCCAACTCGATGAACTGTCTGACCGAAGCCATTGGCCTGGCCCTGCCGGGCAACGGCACCATCGTCGCCACGCACGCCTGGCGCCGCGGCCTGTTCGAACAGGCCGGCCGCCTGGTGGTGGACCTGTGCCGCCGCTATTACCAGGAAGAGGACGCCTCGGTCCTGCCGCGCAGCATCGCCACCAAGAGCGCGTTCCAGAACGCCATGGCGCTGGACGTGGCGATGGGCGGTTCCACCAACACCGTGCTCCACCTGTTGGCCGCGGCGCAGGAAGCGGGTGTGGATTTCACCATGGCCGACATCGACCGCATCTCGCGCAAGGTGCCCTGCCTGTGCAAGGCGGCGCCCGCCACCGACAAGTACCACATCGAAGACGTGCATCGCGCGGGCGGCATCCTGGGCATCCTGGGCGAACTGGCGCGCGCGGACCTGCTGGACCTGTCCTGCGGCAACGTGCACAGCGGCACGCTGGGTAATGCAATCAAGCAGTGGGACGTGGCCGGCGGCGCCGGCGAGGAAGCACAGAAGTTCTATCGCGCGGCCCCCGGCGGCATTCCCACCACGGTGGCTTTCAGCCAGGATGCCACCTTCCTGACGCTGGATACGGACCGCAAGACGGGCTGCATCCGCAGCAAGGAAAACGCTTATTCGAAGGATGGCGGCCTGGCCGTGCTGTACGGCAACCTGGCAGAAAAGGGTTGCATCGTGAAGACGGCTGGCGTGGACGAGTCGCAATGGGTCTTCACTGGCCGCGCGCGCGTCTTCGAAAGCCAGGATGATGCCGTCGAAGGCATTCTGGGCGACAAGATCGTTCCGGGCGACGTGGTGGTGATCCGCTACGAAGGCCCGAAGGGCGGTCCGGGCATGCAGGAAATGCTGTACCCCACGTCCTACCTGAAGTCCAAGGGCCTGGGCAAGACCTGCGCTCTGTTCACGGATGGCCGCTTCTCGGGCGGCTCGTCGGGTCTGGTGATCGGCCACGCTTCGCCGGAGGCGGCGGAAGGCGGCACCATCGGCCTGGTGGAAGAGGGCGATGTGATCGAGATCGACATCCCGAACCGCAAAATGCATCTGGCCGTGTCCGACGAGGAACTGGCGCGCCGCCGCGCGGCGATGGATGCGCGGGCCGACGGCTGGGAGCCGGTCGGGCGCGAGCGTGTCGTGTCGCAGGCATTGCAGGCTTATGCTGCGTTGGCGACTTCAGCGGATCGCGGGGCGGTGCGGGATTTGTCGCAGCTGAAGCAGAAGGGCAAGCGGTGATTGTTGACTGCTGACTTTTGAGTAGGGCGGCGCTTTTGGGCGCCGCTTTTTTTTATGGCTGTTGTTGTGGCTCGCGCTTCTTAGGTCGCCCGTTGGCGAGGGCGGCGTGGCGGCGAGCGCCCACGATTGCGGCCCGGAGCCTTCGCTCCGGGCTGCCCCATCCTCATCCTCGTCCAGGCCTTCGGCCTTCCCTTCGGATTCCGTCGGGCGCATCGAGGTTGCTCGCCGCCACGCCGCCCGCGCGGCCGAGGGTGACGGGCAACCCAAGCCTCATCCCCGACCGTAATTCCAGCAGCGTAACAAGCCGAGACTCAAGTAGCACGTCGGCGCGGACGGCTGGGTGGCCTACGAAGAGCAACGGCCTTTGCCAGCAATCTGCAAACCCAAGAAGCCCTCGCCTACTTCCCCGCGCTATCCGCCCACCCCTTGGACAACTCCACGGCCTGCCTCCACCGCTTCATCCGCGCATCCCGCACAGATTCCGGCCAAGTCGGCTCGAACGTGCGTTCCGCCTGCCACTTCGAGGCAAACTCATCCAGCCCAGACCAGAATCCCACCGCCAACCCCGCCAGGCCGGCAGCTCCTAGCGCCGTCGACTCCGATACCCGGGGACGCACGACCGGTACGCCCAGCAGATCCGCCTGCATCTGCATCAGCAGGTCATTGCGGGCGGCGCCGCCGTCCACGCGCAGTTCGGTCAGCGCGATGCCGCTGTCCCCGTTCATGCAGGTGAGCAGCTCGGCGCTTTGCAGCGCGATGGATTCCAGCGTGGCGCGGGCGATGTGAGCGCGGGTAGTGCCGCGGGTCAGGCCGACCAGCGTGCCGCGCGCATAGGGATCCCAGTGCGGCGCGCCCAGGCCGGCAAAGGCCGGGACCATGAAGACGTCGTCGGTATCGGCCACGCTGGCGGCCAGGGATTCGATTTCTTCCGAACGCTGGATGATGCCCAGCCCATCGCGCAGCCATTGCACCGCCGCGCCGGCCACGAACACGCCGCCTTCCAGCATGTAGGTCGGGCGCCAGCCCTCGTCGGCGGCCTGGGGCAGGCCCCAACCCACCGTGGACAGCAGATTGTTTCGGGACTGTACCGGCTTCTCGCCCACGTTCATGAGCATGAAGCAGCCGGTGCCGTAGGTGTTCTTGGCCATGCCGGGCGTGAAGCAGGCCTGGCCGAAGGTGGCGGCCTGCTGGTCCCCGGCATTGCCGGCGATCGGGATCGAGCCGCCCAGCCATTCGGGCAGGGCTTCGCCCACCACGGCGCTGCTGGGCGCGATTTGGGGCAGCACGCTGCGCGGGATCTTGAGCAGCGCCAGGATCTCGTCGTTCCAGTCCTGGGTATGCAGGTCGAACAGCATGGTGCGGGACGCGTTGCTTGGGTCGGTGGTGTGCACGGCACCGCCGGTCAGTTGCCAGATCAGCCACGTGTCCACCGTGCCGAAGGCCAGTTCGCCGCGTTCGGCCATCTGGCGCGCGCCCGGCACGTGGTCCAGCAGCCAGGCAAGCTTGGTGCCGGAGAAATAGGCGTCCAGCACCAGGCCGGTCCGCGATTGCAGGAATGCGGCATGGCCGTCCTGGCGCAACTGGTCGCACATCGGCGCCGTGCGGCGATCCTGCCAGACGATGGCGCGCGCAAGCGGGCGGCCGGTGGCGCGTTCCCAGATCAGGGTGGTTTCGCGCTGGTTGGTGATGCCGATGGCGGCGATGTCGGCGGCGGTCGCGCCAGCATTGCGCAGGGCCTCACGCGCCACGTCCAGCTGGCTATGCCAGATCTCGCTGGCGTCGTGCTCTACCCAGCCCGGCCGCGGATAGTGCTGGCGGAATTCGCGCTGGCCTACGCCGCGCACCACGCCTTCACGATCGAACACGATTGCGCGGGAGCTGGTCGTTCCCTGGTCCAGGGCTAGGACAAATTCATTCGTCGTCACTTTGTTTGGCGCCGTTCAGGTGTGCCCCGGCCAGAGGGTCGAGGCGTCTAAAGGAGAAGGTCGAAGCCATGCACAGCACGCCGACGACGATGAAGCCCGCGACGACGTCGCGAATCGCCAGCGTTTCCGCGCCGCGCAAGGACATGCTGATGTTCAGCGTCACCGCGGCCACGCCCACGCCCAGGCTGATGCCCAGCTGTTGCGCCATGGCAGCGAAACTGCTGGCGCGGCTCATCTTGGACGGGGGGATGTCAGCATAGGTTAGCGTATTTACCCCGGTGAATTGCAGCGAACGGAAAAAGCCGCCGACTAGCAGCACGGCGATCATCAGCCACACCGGCGTCGTGGGTGTGAATGCGCCGCAGACCACGATGAACGCGCCCGCCAACAAGGCGTTGACGGTCAGCACGCGGCGAAAGCCGAAGTACCTGACGATGGGCGTGGCCACGAACTTCATCAATAGCGCGCCCGCGGCGCTGGCGAAGGTGATCAGGCCGGCCGAGAACGGCGTGAGGCCGAAGCCGACTTGCAGCAACATGGCCAGCAGGAAGGGGGTGGCGCCCACGGCGAAGCGGCACAGGTTGCCGCCCAGCGTGGAGATGGCGAAGGTGGGGATCCGCATCAGGGACAGGTCGATGATGGGATGTTCCGTACGCCGAGCGTGCCAGCCATAAAGCAGGCCGCAGATGGTGCCCACGGCGATCAGTCCCAGCAGCACAGGCAGGGGCATCACGTCGCGGCCGATGGCCTCGAAGCCGCTGACCAGGGTGGCCAGGCAGATCGCGCTCAGCAGGAAGCCCGGCCAGTCCAGGCGCGGAGCGGATTCCTCGCGGATTTCCGCGACATAGCGCAGCACCAGAAAAATGCCCAGCACGCCGATCGGGATATTGATCAGGAAGATCCAGTGCCAGGACATGTAGGTGACCATGAACCCGCCCAGCGGGGGGCCGATCACCGGGCCCAGCAAGGCCGGAATGGAAAGAAAGGACATGGCCTTCAGCAAGTCCTGCTTGGGCACGGTGCGCAGCAGGATGATGCGCCCCACGGGGACCATCATCGCGCCCGCCATCCCCTGGACGATGCGGGCCAGGACCAGCTGCGGCAGGTCCTGGGACAGCGCGCAGGCCACGGAGCTGAGCGTGAACAGGCCGATAGCCGCCACGAACACGCGCCGCGCGCCGTAGCGGTCGGCTGCCCAGCCGCTGACAGGGACGAATACCGCCACCGACAGCAGATAGGACGTAATGGCCACGTTCAGCCGCACGGGGGTGGATCCCAGGGCGTGCGCCATGGCTGGCAGAGCGGTGGCCACCACGGTGGCGTCCAGCATCTGCATGAACAGCGCGCAGCCTACGATGAAGGGGATCATGCGCGCCGCGCGCGCTGCTTGCTCACTGGCGGACGAGGCGGGGCGGGCTGCTGCTGCGGTTTCTGCGGACATGGCGGGAGGGGGCGATGGGTGCCGCGAGATTGTAACGCCGGGGGGTAGCCCGCCGTGAAGTAAACTCCCCCTATCCGAAACCCATTGAAATTGGTGCCATGGCGACCAACTACGAATCCGAGATCACCCTTTTCCTGAAGGACTACAAGAAATCGCACCCTGGCACTGAAGAGCGCCAGCGCGAGGGCCGCGCCCGTCTTTGGGACAAACCGCAGGACTCGGAACTGCTGGAAGGCTTCCGCGCGGCCCGCGTGCCGCAAAAGCCGTACGTCTACCAGGCCGATTGAGCCCATTGCGGCAACCATGGCCCAACACGCTTCCGTCCCGGGCGACGCCCTGGCCGCGCTAGTGGAACCGCCGGTCGACAGCACGCCTGACACGATCGACAGCGTGGCGTTCGCTCGCCTCTATGGCGAGCCCCTGTTCCAGATGCCCACGGACCTGTACATCCCGCCGGATGCGCTGGAAGTGTTCCTGGAAGCGTTCGAAGGGCCGCTGGACCTGCTGCTCTACCTGATCCGCAAGCAGAACTTCAACGTGCTGGACATCCCCATGGCGGATGTCACGCGGCAGTACCTGTCGTATGTGGACCAGATCCGTATCCACAACCTGGAACTGGCCGCCGAGTACCTGCTGATGGCGGCGATGCTCATCGAGATCAAGTCGCGCATGCTGCTGCCGGTCAAAAAGACCGACACCGGCGAAGAGCCGGAAGATCCGCGCGCCGAACTCGTGCGCCGCCTGCTCGAGTACGAGCAGATGAAGCTGGCCGCCCAGAAGCTGGACGCGATGCCGCAGCTGGGCCGCGACTTTGTCAGCAGCCAGGCGGTGGCCGACCTGAGCGTGGAGCGCATGCTGCCGGAAGTCAGCGTGGACGACCTGCGCGCGGCCTGGGCTGACATCATGAAGCGGGCCAAGCTGAACCAGCATCACCACATCACGCGCGAACAGCTGTCCGTGCGCGATCACATGACGCACATCCTGCGGCGCCTGAACGACGTGCGCTTCATGGAATTCGGCGACCTCTTCATGGAGCGCGTCCGCGAGGGCGCGCCCGCGGCGGTGGTTGTCGTGCATTTCATCGCCATGCTGGAGCTGGCGCGCGAGTCCTTGCTGGAAATCACGCAGGCCGAGCCCTATGCTCCCATCTATGTGCGCCTGGCCTATACCAGCGTGGCGGCGGTCGCGGCCTGATCCTGACCGGGCTGCCCCCAACCCCGGAGAAATCCCTTGAAAGTCGTACACACCATCCAGGAATTGCGCGATCACCTGCGCGGCCAGAATCGCGTGTCGTTCGTGCCCACCATGGGCAATCTGCACGAAGGCCACTTATCCCTGATGAAGCTGGCGCGCCAGCATGGCGACCCGGTGGTGGCCAGCATCTTCGTGAACCGGCTGCAATTCGGCCCGAACGAAGACTTCGACCAGTATCCCCGCACGCTCGCTGCGGACATCGAGAAGCTGGAGCGCGAGCGCGACGTCTATGTACTGTTCGCGCCGAACGAACGCGAGATGTACCCGGAGCCGCAGAATTTCCGCGTCCAGCCGCCCGATGACCTGGGCGACATCCTGGAAGGCGAATTCCGTCCCGGCTTCTTCGAAGGCGTCAGCACCGTGGTGCTGAAGCTGTTTTCCTGCGTGCAGCCGCGCGTGGCCGTATTCGGCAAGAAGGACTACCAGCAGCTGATGGTCGTGCGCAACATGTGCCGGCAGTTCCAGTTGCCCGTGGAAGTGCTGGCGCACGAGACCGTGCGCGCGGAAGACGGCCTGGCGCTGTCCTCGCGCAACCGTTATCTCAGCGACGCCGATCGCGCCGAGGCGCCCGCGCTGTATGCCGCGCTACGGCATGCCGGCCAGCGCCTGGCGCAGGGCGAGCGCGACGCCGCCGCCCTGGAGCGCGAAGCCATCGACACCCTGACTCAGCGTGGCTGGCAGGTGGACTACGTGGCCGTGCGCCGCCAGCGCGACCTGAAGCGTCCGGAGGCGGCCGACCTGCAAGCCGGCGAACCGTTGGTGGCCTTGGCGGCCGCCAAGTTGGGCAGCACTCGCCTGATCGACAATCTGGAACTGGCCTACACGGCCTGAGGCGGCAAAACGGGGGGTGGCGTCTATGTCCACCCCCTGACAGAATTGCCAGCTTATATCTCGGCGGGCGGCGGATCAGACTCGGTGTAATCCTACATTGCAAGCGAGTCGCCCCATGCACATGCCCCGTCCTGATCTGGAAGCTGTTCTTTCTTCGCTCACTCCCCGCGAACGGCAGATCGTCACCTACGTGGCAGCCGGCCGTCCCAACAAGGTCATTGCCATAGACCTGAGCATTTCGCTGCGCACCGTCGAAGCCCACCGCTCCCGCATTTTCACGAAGCTGCAAGTCCGTAACGCCATGCAATTGGCTTGCCGGTTGTGCGAACACGGGCGTTCCGGTGCGTCGCCCGTGCCGGGCGCGGCCGGCACGGATGGCCCACGCGGGCTGCCGTTGCCGCCCGGGCTGGCCGCAGCGGGCAGCCCGGGTTCGGCCCATGTCTTGCATGAACAGCCTGCGCCGGCGTACGGCAATTGTCAGACGGGCCTCGCGCCTACCCATTCCAAGGCGGACCCCGATCCAGGATAGGTCTGCGCTGACAGCCATCCGCCGGATGGGCTAGTCCAAAAGCATCGGGCCTGACGAACGCAGTGTTCGTCAGGCCCGGCGTGGAGCTTCAGGTTGCCGAGCGGCGGCGCGTAAGGCGGCGCTTAACGGCCGCGCTTAACGGCCGCGCTTAACGGCTGCCGGCAGGCGTCACGGGCACTTGGGCGCTGCGGCCTTGGCCAGTTCGTCGATCGGGTCCAGATCCGGCTGGCGGGTCAGGTTGTAGTTGAGATTGGGCGTCTGGCCGTCGATGGAGCGCACGCGCAGCACGTTGTTGGCCGCAACCACGAACTCCGCGCGGCCATTGCCCTTGCTATCCATCAGGATGACGCGCGGCGGGCGCTCGTCGGTGGCGTCCCAGCAGCCTTGCTCGGTGACGGGCGGACCTTTCTTGGGGTCATCTTCCAGATAGGCTACCCGGCCGCGCCAGCGACCATTGGGCGCCAGAGTCAGTGTCACGCGCTGCGCGGTGCACTGCATGGCGGGCGAGAAGCACGGCAGCGTGCCCATGTAGGTCTGCGGTTGCGGCACCAGGTTCTGCACGGCGGCGTTGGGGGCGGCCGGGCTGGCGACGGGGGCGCTCGCCGCCGATGCCGAGGTGGCGGTATGTTCGGTTTCCGCAGGAACGGCCTGGCCGTCTTCGGTGGTCTGGCCACCGGCGGCAGCCTGGGCGGCCTGGTTCTGTTGCTTGCGCGGAGCGTCGGGCTTGAGCGCGATCTGCACCTGCGACGGCGCGCGGATGACGCTGCGGTAGCCCGCGCCCGAACCCTGGTACTGCGCGTCGGTCACGGTGCTTTCGGCAGGCGGGTCGTAATAGCCTTCGGTTTTCTGTTGGGCACAGCCAGCCGCGCCCAATGCGGTGCCTGCGAGCAGCAGCCCCATGACGCTGAGTTTGCGGGAGCGGGTACCGAGTTCTACGCGCGCGGTCATGGCAGCTTATCCGTGTGGTGAGTCTGTCTCCGATTTTACGCACTTATGCGAAGATTCGATACGTTCCCCTTAGCCGCTCTTGGGTATCGTCAACACTTTATGCACTATTTACGACACGGCCGCTGCCGACCCGCTCCACGCTCCGCCGCCAGCCCTGGTGGCGGCGGCGTTGCGGCCGTGCGCCACGCGGGCGGATGACGGCGATGCGGCATGTCTTCGATCTGCCCCTGAGCGCCTTCATCGGCCTGGCGGCGCTGGCGGGCCTGTTCGTCGGCAACTGGCTGACGGTGCTGACGCACCGGCTGCCACGCATGATGGAACAGGAATGGCAGGCACACTGCCAGGACGCCGCGGGCAAGCCGCCGTCCGATATCCGCTACGGCTTGTGGTCGCCGGCCTCGCACTGTCTCGCCTGCGACAGCCCGGTGGTCGGCTGGCGACGGCTGCCATTGCTGGGATGGTTATTGTTGCGGGGCCGCTGTGGCGCTTGCGGCGCCGCCATCGGCTGGCGTTACCCAGCCATCGAGTTGCTGACCTGCGCGCTATTCGCCGCATGCGCCTGGAGGTTCGGCGCGACTCCGCTCGCCGTGTCGGCCATGGGGCTGTCGGCCGTGTTGGTGGCGCTGGCCTGGATCGACTTCGAATCCACGCTGCTGCCCGATGTGCTGACGCAGCCGTTGCTTTGGGCCGGATTGCTGGTCAATTTGTTCGATGCCTACACCAGCTTGCAGATGGCGGTGGTGGGGGCCGTGGCGGGCTACGTCTTCCTCTGGGTTATCTTTCATGTATTCCGCCTGCTGACGGGGCGTGAGGGCATGGGCTATGGCGATTTCAAGTTGCTGGCGGCGCTGGGCGCATGGTTCGGCGTGGAAGCCCTGCCGACGCTATTGCTGAGCGCATCGCTGTTGGGCGTGTTGATCGGTGGCGCGCTGACGTTAAGCGGCCGCGCCCGTCGCGGACAGCCGCTGCCCTTCGGCCCCTATCTGGCACTGGCGGGCGTCGTGACGCTGCTGGCAGGCGGCGACCAGGGGCTCGGGCAGTTTTTGCAGTAGGGCGGTTCATGCCCTGCATGGGATGGTCGGTATGTTGAAAATAGGTCTGACGGGCGGCATCGGTTCGGGCAAGTCCCGCGTGGCGGACATGCTCGCGGAGTGGGGCGCCACGTTGGTCGATACCGACGAGATCGCGCGTGCGCTGACCGCTGCTGGCGGAGCCGCCATGCCTGCGATCGAACGTGAGTTCGGATCCCGTGCCTTGACGCCTGATGGCGCGCTGGACCGCGGGTGGATGCGCGAGCAGGCATTCACGGATCCGCAGGTGCGCCAGCGCCTGGAGGCCGTGCTGCATCCGGTCATTGGGCAGGAGACCGAGCGCCAGGCTGCCGCGGCGCGGGGCGCCTACCTGGTCTTCGTGGTGCCGCTGCTGGTGGAGTCGCTGCCGCGCTGGCGTGCGCGCCTGGACCGCATCTGCGTGGTGGACTGCGACCCGGACACTCAGGTGGCGCGCGTGCAGCAGCGCAGCGGGCTGACGGAGCCAGCCATCAGGCGTATCATGGCAGCACAGGCTGCGCGGACAAGCCGTCTGGAAGTTGCCGACGACGTCATCATCAATGACGGCGACACGACGCCAGAACAATTGCGCGCGCAGGCGAAGACCCTGCATGACCGCTGGCTGGCGCTGGCGAGCACGACGGGCCGACCTGCCCAAGGCCAGGCCGGCACCCCTGAATAATATTGGCCCGCCGGCCAAACACAGATGGGCCTGTAAAAAAGCGTGATTGTTTACGAATACCCCTTCAATGAGCGCATCCGCGCTTATCTGCGGCTGGAGTACCTGTTCGACAGGCTGTTCTTCTTTGCTCGCGAGGGGGACTCGCGGCAGCATCAGGTTGCCGTCACCTCCCTGTTCGATCTGCTTGACGCCTGCGAACGCACCGACGTCAAAGGCGCGGTCCTGCAAGACCTGGAGCGCCAGCGCCTGGCGCTGGTTGGGCTGCGCGACCATCCCGGCGTGGCGCAGGATGCGCTTGAAGCGATGCTGCGCGAAATGGAAAAAGTGACCACCGCATTGGCCGCGCCGGGCAAGACCGGCCAGTCCCTGCGGGAAAACGAATGGTTGACCAGCCTGCGAGGCCGCCTGTCCGTGCCCGGCAGCGCCACGCAGGTGGACATGCCCTCGTACTTTGCGTGGCAGAACAAATCGGAAGCCGCCCGCTGCGCGGATCTGCAGGCCTGGGTGGCGCCCTTCATTCCCCTGTATGACGGCCTGACCCTGGCCTTGCGCCTGTTGCGCGAATCCGGCCGCAAGGCCGACATCGTGGGCGAGCAGGGCGCTTACCAGCAGATGCTGGGCGGCAAGCAATACCAGTTGCTGCGGGTGTGGCTGGACCCCAGCCAGGGCGTATTTCCAGAGATTAGCGCCAATAAGTACATGATCTGGATACGTTTTTCTACGCAGGACGGCGAATTCAAACCCCAGCAGGTCGCGCGCGACGTCCCCTTCCAGATGACGCTCTGCAGCTCCTGACAGCGGCGCGGCGGGCCTCCTTGCCTTAAGGCAGGGCCGCTTAAGGCAGGGCCGCTTAGGGCAGGGCCGCGTAAGGCAGGGCCACTTAAGGCAGGGCCACTTAAGGCAGGGCCGCTTAGGGCAGGGCCACTTAAGGCAGGGCTACTTAAGGCAGGCCCGGCTGGTCGCCGCGCCAGGCAGCCCTGCGGCGCGTAGCCGCCGCCGGAGGCGCCTGACGGAAGTGGCCGGGCAGCCGCCCGCGCGTTTCGCTCGGCCAGATTCCTGTTGCTCCCAGTTTCAACTCGGCCTCGCGGCGCTGGAAACCGGGACGGTCTGGTAGACAATACGGCTTTCTCCGCCTGTGCCGGAACTGTTCCATGCCTGATAGCCGTCCCGTATCTCCGCCCTCCCGTTGGACCCGCCGCCGCCTTGTCGGGCTGGCGCTGGTATTGCTAGTTGCGGCGGGCATCGCCTGGCTGGTGCTGCGGCCCGCGGCCAAGCCGGGCGGCGCAGGCGGGCCCGGGGGGCGGCCAGGGGGCAGGCCTGCGGCGGGAGCCGTGATGAATCCCGCGGTGCCGGTGCGCATCGCCACCGCCACCAAGCAGGACATCGACATCTACCTGAAGTCGCTGGGCACGGTCACCGCCTACAACACCGTCACTGTGCGCAGCCGGGTCAGCGGCGAACTGGTGGAAGTGGCCTTCCAGGAAGGCCAGCGGGTCAAGGCCGGCGACCTGCTGGCGCAGGTGGATCCGCGGGCGTTCCAGGTGGCGCTGGATCAGGCCCGCGGCACGCAGATGCAGAACCTGGCGCAGCTGGAGAACGCCCGTCGCGACTTGCAACGCTACCAGGCGCTGTACAAGCAGGACTCGATCGCCAAGCAGCAGGTCGATACGCAGGCGGCGTTGGTGCGTCAGTATGAAGGCACGGTCAAGAGCGACCAGGCCAATGTGGACAATGCCCGTTTGCAACTGGACTATGCGCGGATCACCGCGCCGATCAGCGGGCGCCTGGGTCTGCGCCAGGTCGACCGCGGCAATCTGGTGTCCAGCTCGGACACGAACGGCCTGGTGGTCATTACGCAGACCCAGCCGATTTCCGTGGTATTCACGCTGCCCGAAACCCAATTGCCCGAGGTGCGCGCCGAGATCGCGGCCGGCAAGACCCTGGCCGTGGACGCCTATGACCGCGCGGACACCCGGCGCATTGCGACGGGTCAGCTGGAAACGATGGACAACCAGATCGACGTGACCACCGGCACCCTGAAGCTGAAGGCGCGCTTCGAGAACGCGGATGATGCGCTCTTCCCGAACCAGTTCGTCAACGTGCGCCTGCACGTGCTCACGCGCAAGGATGTGACCGCGATTCCCACCGCGGCCATCCAGCAAGGCTCGGCGGGCGCCTTCGTATTCCTGGTGCAACAGGACAACACCGTGCAGGTGCGGCAGGTGAAGCTGGGCGCGGTCAACAACGGCATGGTGGCCGTCAATGAGGGCCTGCAGCCGGGTGACCGCGTGGTCGTCGAAGGCACCGACCGCCTGCGTGCCGGCGCCAAGGTCGAGGTGGTGGGCGGCTCGGACGTGATCCCCGCCACCCGCGACAAGACCCTGGGCGCGGGCGCCCCGGCCGGCACCACGCCGCCGTCCAAGTAAGCCGGTACACGCCGTGAGCCCGTCGCGCCTCTTCATTCTGCGTCCGGTGGCCACCACGCTGTCCATGGTGGCCATCCTGATCGCCGGTTTCATCGCCTACCGGTTGCTGCCCGTTTCGGCCCTGCCGGAAGTGGACTATCCGACGATCCAGGTGGTGACGTTGTACCCGGGCGCCAGTCCCGATGTGATGACTTCGCTGGTCACCTCGCCCCTGGAGAGGCAGTTCGGGCAGATGCCGGGCCTGAACCAGATGTCGTCCACCAGTTCGGGCGGCGCGTCGGTCATCACGCTGCAGTTCAACCTGACTTTGCCGCTGGACGTGGCCGAGCAGCAGGTGCAGGCGGCGATCAACGCGGCCTCGAACCTGCTGCCCAGCGACCTGCCGGTGCCGCCCACGTACAACAAGGTCAATCCCGCTGACGCAGCGGTGCTGACGCTGGCGATCACTTCGCCCACCATGCCATTACCGCAGGTGCGCGACCTGGTGGATACGCGGATCGCCCAGAAACTGTCGCAGATTCCTGGCGTGGGCCTGGTCAGCGTGGCGGGCGGCCAGCGGCCGGCCGTGCGCGTGCAGGTGAACCCGCAGGCCCTGGCGGCCAACGGCCTGTCCTTGTCGGATCTGCGCACCGCCATCGTAGGCGCCAACGTCAACCAGCCCAAGGGCAATCTGGATGGGCCGCAGCGGTCCACCACCATCAACGCCAACGATCAGCTCAAGACGCCCACCGACTACAACGACCTGATCATCGCGTACAAGAACAATGCGCCATTGCGCCTGTCGGACGTGGCGCGCGCGGTCGAGGGCGCGGAAGACACGCGCCAGGCGGCGTGGGCCGGCGACAAGCCCGCCATCCTGCTCAACATCCAGCGCCAGCCTGGCGCCAACGTGATCGATGTGGTCAACCGGATCCAGGCGCTGCTGCCGCAACTGCGCGCCGCCTTGCCGGCGACCCTGGACGTGAGCGTGGTGTCGGACCGCACGCAGACCATCCGCGATTCGGTGGCCGACGTGCAGTTCGAGATGATGCTGGCAGTGGCACTGGTGGTCATGGTGACCTTCGTGTTCCTGCGCAGCCTGACGGCCACATTGATTCCCAGCGTGGTCGTGCCGCTATCGCTGGTCGGTACCTTCGGCATCATGTACCTGGCTGGCTTCTCCATCAACAACCTGACCTTGATGGCGTTGACGATCGCCACCGGCTTCGTGGTGGATGACGCCATCGTCATGATCGAAAACATCGCCCGCCACATCGAGGAGGGCGAGACCCCGCTGCAGGCCGCGCTCAAGGGCGCCTCGCAGATCGGCTTCACGCTGATTTCACTGACCTTTTCTTTGATCGCGGTGCTGATTCCGCTGCTCTTCATGACCGAGGTGGTGGGACGGCTGTTCCGCGAGTTCGCCATCACGCTGGCTGTGTCCATCCTGATATCGCTGGTGGTGTCGCTGACCTTGACGCCGATGATGTGCGCGCGCCTGCTGCGCGCCGAGTCCGAACAGAAACATGGCCGTTTCCATCAGGTGACGGGCGCCTTCATCGACCGCGTGATCGCGGGCTATGACCGCTGGCTGCAAGTGGTGCTGCGCCATCAGCCGTTGACGTTGCTGGTGGCGCTGGCGACCTTTGCCTTGACCGTGCTGCTGTATCTGGTGATTCCGAAGGGGTTCTTTCCGCAGCAGGACACCGGCCTGATCCAGGCGATTACCCAGGCGCCCCAATCAATTTCTTTTCCTGCCATGGCCGAACGCCAGCGCGCGGCCGCCCGCCTGGTGCTGGAAGATCCCGACGTGCAGGCCGTTTCCTCCTTTATCGGGGTAGACGGCAGTAACGCCACGCTCAGCGCCGGACGCATGCAGATCGCGCTAAAGCCGCAGGCCGAACGCAACGGCGACCTGCGCACGGTCATGGCGCGCCTCGCGCAGTCCCTGGACAAGCAGGACGGCCTGACGGTCTATATGCAGCCGGTGCAGGACCTGACCATCGAGGACCGCGTGAGCCGCACGCAGTACCAGATGACCCTGTCCAATCCCGACCTGAAGGTACTGAGCGAGTGGACGCCCAAGCTGGTGAATCGCCTGCGTCAGGTGCCCGGCCTGAAGGACGTGACCGACGACCTGCAGGACGACGGGCTGCAGACTTGGGTCGAGATCGACCGCGACGCCGCGTCGCGCCTGGGCATCACGGCGGCGGTGATCGACGAGGCGCTGTACAACGCCTTTGGCCAGCGGCTGATTTCCACCATTTTCACGCAGTCCAACCAGTACCGCGTGGTGCTGGAGGTCGAACCGCAGTTCCAGGTGACGCCGGCCTCGTTGGGCCAGATCCACGTGCCCACGTCCACCGGCGCGCAGGTGCCGCTGTCGTCCGTTGCCCACATCAGCGAAGGCAAGACGGTGCTGGCCGTGAACCGGCTCGATCAGTTCCCCATGGTGACGGTGTCCTTCAACCTGGCGCCCGGCGCCTCGCTCTCCAGCGCAGTTGTGGACATTGCGGCGGCCGAGGCCGAGATCGGCCTGCCCACCGGCATCGAGACGCGCTTCCAGGGCGCGGCGCTGGCGTTCCAGAATTCGCTGTCCAGCACCCTGTGGCTGATCCTGGCCGCGGTGGTGACGATGTACATCGTGCTGGGGGTGCTGTACGAAAGCTACATCCACCCCATTACCATCCTGTCCACGTTGCCATCGGCAGGCGTGGGGGCGCTGCTGGCGCTACTGATCAGCGGCACGGAATTGGACATGATAGGCATCATCGGCATCATCCTGCTGATCGGCATCGTGAAGAAGAACGCCATCATGATGATCGACTTCGCGCTGGACGCGGAGCGCAAGCGGGGTTTGAGCCCGCGCGCGGCGATCCATGAGGCGGCGCTGCTGCGCTTCCGGCCCATCCTCATGACTACGCTGGCCGCCTTGTTCGGCGCGCTGCCGCTGATGCTGTCGACCGGCACGGGCGCCGAACTGCGCCAGCCGTTGGGCCTGGTGATGGTGGGCGGGCTGCTGTTGTCTCAGGTGCTGACCCTGTTCACCACGCCGGTCATCTACCTGATGTTCGACCGCATGTCGCGCCGCTGGCGCGGCGTGGACCAAGCGCCTGCGGGGGATGCGTCATGATTCTGTCGGCACCGTTCATCGTCCGGCCGGTGGCGACCACGCTGCTGAGCCTGGCGGTCGTGCTGGCGGGTCTGCTGTCGTTCTTCCTCTTGCCCGTGGCGCCGTTGCCGCAGGTGGACATCCCCACCATTTCAGTATCCGCCAGCCTGCCGGGCGCCAGTCCTGAGACCATGGCGTCCAGCGTGGCCACGCCGCTGGAGCGCTCGCTGGGCAGCATCGCGGGCGTGACGGAAATGACCTCCAGCAGTTCGCAGGGGTCCACCCGCATCACGCTGCAATTCGATCTGTCGCGCGACATCAACGGCGCGGCCCGCGATGTGCAGGCCGCCATCAACGCGGCGCGTTCGTTGCTGCCGACCGGCCTGCGCAGCAATCCCACGTATCACAAGTCCAATCCTTCCGATGCGCCCATCATGACCCTGGCGCTGACGTCCGACACGCTCAGCCAGGGACAGCTCTACGACATTGCGTCCACCATCGTGGCGCAGAAGCTCTCGCAGGTGGACGGCGTGGGCGAGGTGACGGTGGGAGGCAGTTCCCTGCCGGCGGTGCGCGTGACCGTGCTGCCGGGGGCGCTGGCAAACCGCGGCGTGTCGTTGGACCAGCTGCGTACCACGCTGGCCAATGCCAATGCCAACCGTCCCAAGGGCGTGCTCGAGAACGACCGCTACCACTGGCAGGTGATGGCCAGCGACCAGCTCAGCCGCGCCGAGCAATACCGGCCGCTGATCGTGGCATGGAAGGACGGCGCGCCGGTGCGCGTATCCGACGTGGCCCGCGTGGAGGATTCGGTCGAAGACCTGTACCAGACCGGCTTCTACAACGATCGCAAGGCGATCCTGATGATCGTCAGGCGCCAGGCCGACGCCAACATCATCGAAACCGTGGATGCCGTGCGCGCCCAGTTGCCGATCTTGCAGGCACTGATGCCCGCGGACGCCAACATGACGGTGGCGCAGGACCGCACCCCCAGTATCCGGGCCTCGCTGCACGAAGCCGAGCTGACGCTGATCATCGCGGTGGGCCTGGTGGTGCTGGTGGTGCTGCTGTTCCTGCGGCGCTGGCGGGCGGCCATCATTCCCAGTGTGGCGGTGCCGGTATCGTTGATCGGCACGTTCTGCATCATGTATCTCAGCGGCTTTACGCTGAACACCATCTCGCTGATGGCGCTGATCGTGGCGACCGGCTTCGTGGTGGATGACGCCATCGTGGTGCTCGAGAACATCATGCGCCATGTGGAGCGCGGCATGTCGCCCATGCGCGCGGCGCTGCGCGGTTCGCGCGAAGTGGGCTTCACCGTGCTGTCCATGAGCCTGTCGTTGGTGGCGGTGTTCATTCCCATCCTGTTGATGGGGGGCGTGGTCGGGCGCTTGTTCCGCGAGTTCGCGGTAACGCTGTCGGCCGCCATCCTGGTGTCGCTGGTGGTGTCGCTGACCCTGACGCCGATGATGTGCGCGCGGCTGCTACGCCAGGAGACGCCCGAGGAAAAGCCGGCGGGTAGGCTGGCGCGCTGGTCCGAGCGCGGTTTCGACGCCATGATGGACGGCTATCGCAGCACCCTGCGCTGGGCGCTGACGCACAGCCGTCTGATGATGCTGATACTGGCCGTCGCGGTGGGGCTGAACGTCTACCTGTACACCGTGGTGCCCAAGGGCTTCTTCCCGCAACAGGACACGGGCCAATTGCTGGGCTTTTTCCGCGTGGACCAGGGCACCTCGTTCCAGGCCACCCTGCCCAAGCTGGAGGCCTTGCGCAAAGTAGTGCTGGCGGATCCCGCTGTGCAGAGCATGACGGGCTATGCGGGCGGACGGGGCGGCAGCAACAGCAGCTTCATGCAGATCCAGCTCAAGCCCCTGGGCGAACGCAAGGTTTCGGCGGACGTCGTCATCAACCGCCTGCGCGGCAAGCTGCAGAATATGCCCGGCGCGCGCATGTTCCTGGTGTCGCAGCAGGACATACGGATCGGCGGCCGCCAGAGCCAGGGCTCCTACGATTACACGCTGATGGCGGGCGATCTGCAGCTGCTGCGCACCTGGATGCCTAAAGCGCAGCAGGCGATGGCGCAGATTCCCGAGATCACCGATGTGGACACCGACGTCGAGGACAAGGGCCGCCAGATCAACCTGGTGATCGATCGCGAGGCGGCTACCCGCCTGGGCGTCAGCATGTCCACCATATCCACGGTGCTGAACAACTCGTTCAGCCAGCGCCAGGTGTCGGTAATGTACGGGCCGCTGAACCAGTACCACGTGGTGCTGGGCGTGGACCCGAAATTCGCGCAGGACATCGAATCGCTCAGGCAGGTGGAGGTCATTACCGAGGCCGGCGCGCGCGTGCCGCTGTCGGCCTTCACGCGTCTGGAAAACGCCAACGCGCCGTTGAGCGTGCAGCACCAGGGGCTGTTCGTGGCCGACACCATCTCTTTCAGCCTGGCGCCGGGTGTGTCGCTGGGCCAGGCTACCAGCGCGATCGATGCCGCCGTGGCGCGCATCGGCCTGCCGTCGGACCAGATACAGGCGGGTTTCCAGGGCACGGCCGCGGCCTTGCAGCAGACATTGGCGCAGCAGCCCTGGCTGATCCTCGCCGCGCTGGTCACGATGTACATCGTTTTGGGCATCCTGTACGAAAGCTTCGTGCACCCGCTGACCATTCTGTCGACCCTGCCGTCGGCCGGCCTGGGCGCGCTGCTCGCGCTGCTGTTGGTGCGCTACGACTTCACGCTGATTGCCCTGATCGGGGTGTTCCTGCTGATCGGCATCGTCAAAAAGAACGCCATCATGATGGTCGACTTTGCCCTGGATGCGGAGCGCACCCAGGGCATGAGTCCGCGGGACGCCATTTTCCAGGCATGCCTGACGCGTTTTCGTCCCATCATGATGACGACGATGGCCGCCATCTTTGGCGCGTTGCCGCTGGTGCTGGCCACCGGCGCAGGCGTCGAGATGCGCCAGCCGCTAGGCATTACCATCGTCGGCGGTCTGGTCCTGAGCCAGATCCTTACGCTGTACACCACACCCGTGGTCTATCTTTACCTGGACCGCTTCCGCCTCTGGGCCGCGCGCCGGCGCGCGCCCAAGGACGGGTCCTCCGCTTCCATAGAACCCATATGATGCGCAACGCCACGCCAGTCCCGAGCCTCTTTCTTTCCCGCAGCATCGCCGCGGCCGCGCTGTGCGCGCTGCTGGGCGCATGCGCGGTCGGCCCTGATTACGAGCGCCCCGCGCTGGACGTGGGCGCCGCCTACAAGGAAGGCCAGGGGGAGGTCGAAGGCTGGAAGCCCGCCCGGCCGCTGGACCAGGCGGAACGCGGCGAATGGTGGCGCGTGTATGACGACGCGACGCTGAACGATCTGGTGGCGCGCTTGAATGCCTCGAACCAGACCGTTGCCCAGGCCGAGGCCAACTACCGGCAGGCCCTGGGCCTGGTGCGCGGCGCGCGCGCCGGTTTCTTCCCGACGGTGGGCGCGGGCGCGGGCATGACGCGTGCGGGGAGTGGCGGCGGACAAAACGGCTCCTCGTCGTCGTCGGGCAGCAACGTCTCGAACCAGTATTCGCTGACGGGCAGCGTCAGCTGGGAAGTGGACTTGTGGGGCCGGGTGCGGCGCAGCGTGGAATCCTCGGAGGCGAGCGCCGCCGCCAGCCTGGCCGACCTCGGCGCCACGCGCCTGAGCGCGCAGGCCGCGCTGGTGCAGGCTTATCTGCAATTGCGCGTGCTGGATGAGCAGAAGCGCCTGCTGGATGCCACGGTGGCTGCTTACGAAAAATCCCTGCAGCTGACGCAGAACCGCTATGCCGTGGGCGTGGCTGGCCAGGCCGACGTGGCCGTGGCGCGCACGCAGGTGGAAAGCACGCGGGCGCAGTCCATCGACCTGGATTGGCAGCGCGGCCAGCTTGAACACGCCATCGCCGTGCTGATGGGCCAGGCGCCGTCGCAATTCAGCCTGCCGCCCACGGTGTTTGCCTTGCAATTGCCGCAGATTCCGGTGGGCTTGCCGTCCGAGCTGCTGGAGCGCCGTCCGGACGTGGCGGCGGCGGAGCGCCGCGCTGCGGCCGCCAATGCGCAGATCGGCGTGGCGCAGGCCGCGTGGTTCCCCAGCCTTACGCTGTCCGCGGATGGGGGCTTCCGCAACGGCCAGTTCGCCGAATTGCTGACGGCGCCGGCGCGTTTCTGGTCGCTGGGGCCGGCGCTGGCGCTGACGATATTCGACGGCGGTGCGCGCGAAGCGCAAGTGGAACAGGCCCGCGCATCCTACGACGCGCAGGCGGCCGCCTATCGCCAGACGGCCCTGACCGGGTTGCGCGAGGTCGAGGATTATCTGATCCAGCTGCGTGTCATGGAGAATGAACAGGTGGTGCAGCGCCGCGCACTCGAAGCGGCGCGCGAATCGCTGCGGCTCACCCAGAACCAGTACAAGGCGGGCCTGGTGGATTACCTGAGCGTGGCGGTGGTCGATGCCACGGCGCTCAATAGCGAACGCAATGCGCTGAGCCTGCTGGGCAACCGCTTCGCGGCCAGCGTCAACCTGATCGTGGCCCTGGGTGGCGGCTGGGAAGGACTGCCGCGCGCGGCAGAGCAGGCGCGGGCTGACCAAGCGGCGCCCGCGAGCGCCGCGCCGCCCGCGCAGCCCTGACGTTCGGGCGCGCTGGACGTGGCCGAACGCCGGTGCCGCCGCAGCCCGCCCGCGGTCAACCGCGAGGCAGGAAGGTAATGACCAACCAGGCCGCCGCCGCGGGCACCGCGAACACCAGCAGCAGGATGGGCAGTTCCTCTCGCACCGTGTAGCCGGCGCGCGTGACGCCGACCCACATGTTGACGATCGCCATCAGCAGCCACGCTGGCAGGAACAGTTTGGCGGCGGCAATCGAGCCGGCGGCGTCGCCGCCCCATTGCTTGCCGAACAGCGCGAACACGGCCAGCAGCAGCAGGCCTCCGACGATGGTCAACAGTACGTGCATGACGCGGCTCCTATTTGGTGGTGTAGCCGCCGTTGATCAGAATCGTCTGGCCGGTGATCCACCAGCCATCCGACACCAGGAACCGGATGAAGGGAACGACGTCTTCAATATCGGTCAATCCGGTTTTCGAGAATGGCGACAAGGCGGCTGCGGTCTTATGGTACGCCACGGCGTCGGCGCCTTCGGCCGGATAGAAGAACGGCGTGTCCATGGGGCCCGGTCCCACGGCGGTCACGGAAATGCCACGTTCGCCGAATTCCTTGGAGGCGGCGCGCGTGTAGTGCTCCACAGGCGCCTTGGTGCCGGCGTAGGCTGCGTAGAAGGGCGTGTAGGCGCCCAGCAGCGACGTCACCAGGGTGCAGATCTTGCCGTTGTCGTTGACGTGGCGGCCGGCTTCCTTCAGGAAGAAGAATGCCGACTTGGCGTTTACCGCCGCCATATCGTCGTACTCCGCTTCGGTGATTTCGGTGAAAGGCTTCTTCAACACCTTGCCGACGGTATTGATCGCGATGTCCGGACGGCCTACCGCAGCTGCCGCGTCGGCAAAGAGTTTCTCCATCGCGCCGGCCGAGGTCAGGTCGGCCTGCAGGGCAACTGCCTGCGCGCCGGCGGCCTTGACGGCGGCGACCGTCGCCTCCGCGTCCGCCTTGGTGCTCGCGCTGTTGTAGTGCACCGCCACTGCCCGGGCGCCCTGTTGCGCCAGGTCGCGCGCGATCAGTCCGCCCAGATTTTTCGCGCCGCCCGCGATGATGACGGTTTTGCCTTTGATTCCGTGGTCTGCCATGGTCCTCTCCGCTATCGGCCCGCCGGATGCGAGCCCCAATGCAGACGATGATATATTCCAAAAAAACCGCATAAAACCGCTATTCCTGGTATGTATATCCAGAAATCGCGAACAATGTTGCCTTGCTGGAGAGGCCCGCCCATGGATCGCATCGATCTGTTCCGCGTCTACGCCCGCGTTGTCGAATGCGCGAACTTCTCGCGCGCGGCGGATACGCTGGGCCTGCCGCGTTCCACCGTGTCCGCCGCCGTGCAGGAGCTGGAGGGACGGCTGGGCGCGCGGCTGCTCAATCGCACCACGCGGCAAGTGGCGCCCACGCAGGAGGGCGCGGCCTTCTATGAGCGTTGCCTGCGCCTGGTGGCCGACATGGAGGAAGCGGAGAATCTATTTCGCCATGCCTCGGTGGGCCCCAGCGGCATGTTGCGCGTTGACGTGCCCGGGCGCGTGGGCCGCCTCATTGTGGCGCCGGCGCTGCCGGCATTCCTGGACGCCTATCCGCAGATCGACGTCACGCTGGGGGTGACCGACCGCGCGGTCAACCTCATCGAGGAAGGCGTGGATTGTGTGTTGCGGGTCGGCGTATTACCCGATTCCGGCCTGGTGGCGCGGCCGATAGGCATGCTGCGCCTGATCAACGTCGCCAGTCCGGCCTATCTGGCGAGCCATGGCCTGCCCTTGACGCCGGACGACCTCGCGGCCGGCCATGGCTGCGTGAACTACGCCTCGCCCTCGACCGGCCGGCTGGCGCCCTGGGAATGGCAGGATGGTGGCGTGTTGCGCACCCTGCAATTGCGCGGACGGGTCACGGTCAATAGCGCCGAAGCCTACATCGCCAGTTGCGTCGCCGGGTTGGGACTGATCCAGATTCCGGCCTACGACGTACAGCCGCAGATTGCCGCGGGTGAACTGGTCGAAGTCATGCCGGACTATCGGCCCGCGCCGATGCCGATGACATTGCTCTATCCGCAGCGGCGCCAGCCATCGCGGCGAGTGCAGGTGTTTGCGGATTGGCTGGAAACGCTGTTGCGGCCGATCTGCGAGAGGCAATGAATAAAACAGGCCGGCCGCCGCGAGGGGCTGGCCGGCCTTTTGGGGGATTCCCGCCAGCGGCGGCTACAGCTGGATCGCCGACAGGTCAGGGCGACGCAGGTGCCAATCGGTCGCGGCCTGGAAGGCCATGCCGATTCGGCCCAGCGCGCCTTCGCCATTGGGCTTGCCCAGCAATTGCACGCCGATGGGCATGCCGTCCGCGGCAAATCCGGCGGGCAGGGCCAGTCCGGAAGCATTGACGTAATTGCCGGGGCGGGTGAAAGCCGCCAGCGGCGTGGCGGCTTCGTCCACTTCCTCCAGCGGGCAGGCAGCAAAGGGCAGGCACGGCGCAAGGACGGCGTCATAGTCGCGCATCCAGTCGCGCCAGGCTTCGCAGGCGCGGGCATGGGCCTGCAGCGCCAGTACGTAGTCGGCGGCGCTGATCTGCTTGCCGCCCAGCACGCGGGCGCGCACATAGCGGCCCAGGGGCAGGCTGTCGTCTTCGATGTAGTCGCGATGTTGGGCGTAGGCTTCGGCTGCGATGATCAGGCCGTTGCGCAGCATCATGTCGTGGAAGTCGAAGGGGAAGGGCGCCTCGACAAACTCCGCGCCCAGGTCCGCCAGCGCGCGCCGCGTGTCGTCCAGGGCGCCCTGCACGGCCGCGTCGACGGCAATGGGGTACTGCGCTTGCGGCATGAGCGCGATGCGCACGCCCGCGAGCGGTTTCGCGCCCGCGCGCGGTTCGCGGTAGCGGTAAGCGGGGATGCCGCGCGTCACGGGGTCGCGCGGATCGGGGCCGGAGAGCGCTTCGGTCAGCAACAGGGAGTCGCGAGTGTCGCGCGTCAGCGGGCCGATGGAATCCAGGGTATGGGACAACGCCACCGATCCATACAGGCTGATGAGTCCACGGCTTGTCTTCAGACCCGTGATGCCGTTTAGCGCGGCGGGGATCCGCACCGAGCCGCCGGTGTCCGAACCCAGCGCGGCGGGCGCGAGGCCGGCGGCCACCGCCACGCCGGAGCCGCTGGAAGAGCCGCCGGGAATGCGGGCGCGCACCAGATCCCAGGGGTTGCGCGGGGTGCCCATGACGGGGTTGGTGCCCCAGCCGCCGAACGCGAACTCCACCATGTGGGTCTTGCCCAGCACCACCATGCCGGCGTCGAGCAGGCGGGTCACGGCGGTGGCGGTGACTTCGCTGCGGCGCTGGCGCCAGGCTTGCGATCCGGCCGTGGTGAGCTGGCCCTGGATATCGCACAGGTCCTTGACCGCCACGGGCAGGCCGTCCAGCGGGCCGAGCAGGCCGTAGCCCGCGCGGCGGCGCGCGTCGGCGGCTTCGGCCAGGCGCAACGCGCCCTCGCGGTCGACGCTGACGTAGGCGCCCAGCGCCGGGTTGGCACGGTCGATGCGTTCCAGGTAGTGCCGTGCCAGTTCCACCGAGCTGTAGCGGCCGTCGGCCAGGCCCTGCGCAAGTTCGCTGAGCGTGGCAAATGCAATGTCAGACATGTTTTCCTCGGGTGATGTCATGCGCGGCGCGCGGCTGCCGCGCGCCGTGTTCCTGCTTGCGCGATCAGCGCTTGTTCCAGTCGGGGGCGGGGTATACCGGCTTTTGCGTGGCCACGTCAGCGGGCCAGACCGGGACCATGCCCTTGCCCGGCAGCAGCTGCACCACGGGGAAGGGCATCAGCAGCTGCTTGCCCGTTTCGTCGATGGCATAGGGCCCTGCCATGACGGTGAGCTTGCCCGAGAGGTCCAGCGAGGCCTTCTTGAGCGCGGCTGCGTCGGTGCTGCCGGCCTGCTTGACGATTTCCTCGGTCAGCGCGCCCGCGCCGTAGGCCAGCGCGGTCTGGAAGTCAGGCGGGAACTCGGCCTTGGGGAAGCGCTGGTCGTAGGCGGTGGCGAACTGTTCGCGCGTCATGCCGGCGTTGACCTTCCAGTTGATCGCGGGGTGGTAGTTGGTGTGGCTGTAGATGTAGTTGGAGTCCGCGCCAATGGCCTGGAATTGCGGGGTCGACGCATAGACCATGAAGACGTAGGGGAAGTTGATGTCCAGCTGCTTCATCTGGCGCGTCATGCTGATCAGGTCGCCCTCATAGGAGGTCGGCACCAGCGCCTCGGCGCCCGCCGCGCGGGCCTTCTGCAGGATCGTGCTGAAGTCCTTCTGGCCCTTGGGGTACTTCTCGAACAGCACGACTTCCATGCCGTTCTTGACGGCCTGCTCCTTGCCGCCTTCGGCCAGGCCCGCCGGGAAGGGTTCATCCGAGTACAGCAGGGCGACCTTCTTCACGCCCTGCTTGGCGGCCAGTTCCATGTTGGCGCGCAGCATCGCCGACACCGGCATCTGCGTGCCCGACACCATGTTCTTGAAACCCTGCTTGTACAGATCGTCGCTGGCGGCGGACCAGACCATCATGTATTTGCCCAGGCGCTCGGTGACGGTGGCGGCCGCCGCGGTCAGCGTCGAGCCGAAGGGGGCGAACACCAGATCCACTTTTTCATCGACAATCAGGCGTTCGTAAACGCGGGTCACCATTTGCTTGTCGCTGCGGTCGTCCAGCTTGACCAGCTCGACGGGGTATTTCTTGCCTTTGACTTCGATGCCGCCGCGGCGGTTGACGTCGTCGACCCAGAGTTCGACGCCGCGCACGCCCGACTGCGAAGCGAGCGCGAAACTGCCGGTGGACGATACCGTCATGCCGACGCGGATCTTGTCCGAGGTCTGGGCGGCGCCCAGGGCAGGGGTGAGGGCGGCGATGGCCAGGGCCAGCGCCGGTATGCGGGACAGCCAGGGTTTAGCGTGCATGGGAGGTCTCCTATCGTTTTTGGTATGCGGCCCCGCGTTCCGTGGCGGACCATCGGACACAGGCCTGGTGCTGGGCAATGTTTGCTCAACACGCGAGATAGCGTATAACAAATAGGCATGGAGCGCACGCCTTGAATAAATTGAATTACCGACAGACCGAAATGTTGTGGGCCATCGTCATGGCGGGGTCCATCAGTGGGGCTGCGCGGCTGCTGAACATCTCGCAGCCGGCCGTCAGCCGGATGCTGGCGCATACCGAGAAAGCAATGGGCGTGACGCTCTTTGAGCGGGTCCGCGGCAAGCTCCGGCCGACCTCGCAAGTGCAGAGCCTGTTTGAGGAAATCGAGAAAACGCAACGCATGATGCAGCGCGTCAATGACTTGGCCGACGCCCTGGCGGAGCACGGCACCGGGGTGCTGCGCCTAGCGTCCATTCCCAGTCTGGCGCAGTTCCTGGTGCCGCGCGCCGTGGCGCGCTTTCAGCAACGCCATCCGGAGTTGCTGCTGCGGCTGAACACGACGGCGCTGCCCACCTTGATTACCGATGTGCTGCAGGGGGAGGCCGAGCTGGGGCTGGTGGTCATGCAGGCTGATCACCCATTCCTGACCTCCCAGCCGCTGCACGTCGGGCGCATGGTTGCCGCCATCCCCAAGGCGCATCCGCTGGCGGGTCGTGCTCACGTGAGCCTAGCGGACCTGTCGCCGCATCCGCACATCGTCGTGGGTACGCGCATGCCCTTCGGCATGCTGGTGCTGGGCGCTTTCGAGCAGGCGGGCCTGCCCTGCCGCATGTGCGCCGACGTGCCTTGGAGTCAATTGGCCTGCGCCCTGGTGAACGCCGGGGTGGGGATTGCGATCGTGGACGAATTTACCGTCATGCAGAACACCATGCCCGACGTCGTCATCGTGCCGTTGGTCGAGCGTATCCCGCTGAATATCTCGGCCGTCTATGCCAGCAATCGCGAGCCTTCATCCATCGCGCTGGCGTTCATCAAAGAGCTGCGCGGCGTGCTTGCCGAGGCCTTTCCGGCCGAAAATAAGGGTTAGTCCTTAACTTGCAGTTATGGTTTGAACTGGTCATAATCGCCTCCAAATAAAGCGGCCGTCCAACCCGGAAACGGCCCGGAGGAAGACATATGAGCAGCAGTCCCGTCCTGGCGGCGGGCGCCGCCTCGCATCGCGCGCAGGATCAGCGCGCATTGCGGTTGCGCACCCGCATCGCCGTAATCGTCTTTGCCGCCCTGGCCGCGGGCCTGGCGCTGATCCCCATGACGACGTCGAACATCTCGTTCGCGTTCTACCTGATGCTGTGGATCACCATGGCCAGCGCCATGAATATCTGCGTCGGCTTTACCGGCTACCTGCCGTTTGGCTACGTGGTGTTCTACGGCGTGGGTTCCTACGCGACGGGCATCTGCTACAAGATCCTGGGCTGGCCCATCCTGCCGTCGCTGCTGGCGGCGGGGGGCGTGGGCGTGGCGATTGCGCTGCTGCTGGCGCCCACGCTGCGCCTGCGCGGGGTGTACTTCGGGATCGTGAGCCTGGCGCTGGCCACCATCGTCAAGCTGATCATCTCCAACCTGCCGCAGTCCTTCACCGGCGGCAGCATGGGCATCATCCTGTCCAACGCCAACAATCCGACGCACAGCTACTACGCCATGCTGGCCGTGATGGGCGCGACGCTGGCCACCGTCACCTGGCTGTCGGTCTCGGGCCTGGGCCGCGCGCTCAAGGCCATCCGCGACGATGACGGCGCCGCCGCCTGCGTGGGTATCCACGTGCCCAACACCCGTCTCAAGGCCTGGCTGCTGGCCGCGCTGTTCCCGGCGCTGGCGGGCGGTATCGAGGCCTGGTACACGAACGTGGTGGATCCGGAATATGCCTTCCACGTGCTGATCACCGCCAAGAGCATCATCTACGCGATGGCAGGTGGCTTCGGCACCATCCTCGGACCGGTTGTCGGCACGCTGGCGCTGCTGGGCATCGACCACATGATCTGGCAGAAATTCCCGGTGGTGAACCTGCTGCTGTTAGGCCTGATCATTGTGCTGCTGATGCTGTTCCTGCCGCGCGGCATCGTGGGCAGCCTGATCAAACGCAAGCCGCAACTGCGCCGCTACATCGCCTGAGGAACCACCATGACCGGACTGATTATCCAAGGGCTGATCAACGGCCTGATCCTGGGCGCCATCTACGGGCTGATCGGCGTGGGGCTGAACGTGATCTTCGGCGTGCTGCGCGTGGTCAACTTTGCGCACGGCGAATTCCTGGTGCTGGGCGCCTACTTTGCCTTCTATCTGATGGAGTATGCAGGCATCAACCCCCTGGTGGCGCTGCCGCTGGCATTCGCTGCATTTTTCCTGGCGGGCTATCTGCTCTATTTCGTACTGATCCCGCGCCTGTCCAAGGCGGACGATCCCGAGATCAGTTCGCTGCTGCTGATGTTCGGCGTGTCCATCATGCTGGGCGCCATCATGCTGCTGGTGTTCGATGCCGACGCCCGTTCGCTGCCCTATGAAATCGAACCCGTCTTCCTGAAGTTCGGACCTGTGCTGATCCCCACCGTGCGCCTGCTGGCGCTGGTCATTGCGCTGGCCATCATCGGCGCGCTGACGGTATTCCTGTACCGCAGCCAGCTCGGCAAGGCGCTGCGCGCCATCATCATGAACCGCGACGCGGTGCGCATCGTGGGCATCAATGCCGAACGCCTGTCCGCCGTGGCCTTCGGGCTGGGCATAGGCCTGGCCGCCGCCAGCGGCGTGCTGGTGGCGATGGTGTTCCCCTCGTTCTCGCCATTCATGGGCAACGATTACACCCTGATCGGCTTTATCGTGATCGTGCTGGGCGGCCTCGGCCATCCGGTCGGGGCGCTGGTGGGAGCGCTGCTGTTCGGCGTCACGGAGCAAGTGTCGGTGGTGTTCTTCAACCCTTCCATTGCCACCATCTGCGGCTTCACGCTCATGGTCGCGACCATCTTCATCCGGCCCAGCGGACTCTTCGGCCGCCAGGCGTTGCGCTAAAAGGAGCCTGACACATGTTGAAAGTCAGCAATCTCAAGAAGCGCTTCGGCGGGTTGGTGGCCCTGCAAGGCGTTGACCTGGACGTGCCTCGCGGTTCCATCCTGGGTGTCATCGGCATGAACGGGTCGGGCAAGACCACCATGCTCAACTGCATTAACGGCATCTACACGCCGGACGAAGGCCGCATCGAGCTCGATGGCCGGAACATCGCCGGCAAGCAGATCCACGAGGTCGCCCGCCTGGGCGTGGGGCGCACCTTCCAGGTGCCGCGCATCTTCCGCCAGCTGACCTTGCTGGACAACCTGGAGGTGGCGCAGCAGCAGACTGGCCGCAGCGCGGATGAGCGCTATGCACAATCCGAGTACTGGTTGCACAAGGTGGAGCTGCACAGGCTGCGCCACAACTACGCCGAAGAGCTGTCTGGCGGGCAGCAGAAACTGGTGGAGCTGGCGCGCATCATGGTGGCGCGGCCCAAGGTGGTGCTGCTGGACGAACCCTTCGCGGGCGTGAATCCGGCGCTGGCGCAGTTGCTGATCTCGGTGATCCGGGAACTGCCGAGCGAGCACGATTGCTCGGTGGTGCTGGTTTCGCACGACCTGACCTCGATCTACCAGTTGTCCCATCACATCATCGTCATGAACGAAGGCGCCATCCTGAGCCAGGGTAACGCCGAGCAAGTGCGCGCCGACCCCCGCGTGGTCGAAGCCTATCTGGGAGCCTGAAATGAGCACGTCGATACTCGCGCTGGAAGACGTGACCGTGGCGTACCACGGCGACATCACCATTCTGAACCACGTCAATATCCAGGCGCGCGCGGGCAAGGTGACCGGGGTTATCGGACCCAACGGCGCTGGCAAGTCCACGGTGTTGAAGACGATGTTCGGTTTCCTGCCGCCGCGCACCGGCCGCATCACGCTTCGCGGCGCGGATATCAGCGCGCAGCCTTCGCATGAGCGCGCGAGCCACGGGGTGGCTTTCGTGCCGCAGCACCGCAGTCTGTTCGGCGAGCTGTCGGTGCACGACAACCTGTTGCTGGGCTGCTGGCCGTTCCGCGGCGACAAGACTCGCGTGCGTCAACGTATCGATTCGGTCTACGACCGCTTCCCCATCCTGGCGCAGAAGCGCGACGACCCCGTCTCTAGCATGAGCGGGGGGCAGCAACGTTTTGTGGAATTCGGGCGGGCCTTGCTGATCGAACCTTCCGTCATCCTGCTGGATGAGCCCACGGCCATGCTGGCGCCGAAAATTTCCAAGGAGATCTACGGCCTGATCCGCGGATTCGCGGACGAGGGCATGACGGTGGTGCTGGTGGACCAGAACGTGCGCCGGTGCGCCGAGGTTTCGGATTACATGTACATCCTGGAGCTGGGCCGCAACAAGGCCGAAGGTGGGCGCGAGGCCTTTGACGACGGCGGAGGCTTGCGCGAGATGGTTGCGTCCTGGATGGATTACAAGATCGATTGAGGCGTCGTTTCGGATTGAATGATCTTGCAGGGCCAGCCCCATGCCGGCCGCGCGGGCGGCCTCATGGGGCTTAGGCAGACTCTTGGGACGTCATGATCGGCGCAGCCGGTGTCTCAAGAACCCGTGCTCAGAGCACCCCGCGTATCCCGGCAATGCCATGCGCTCCATGGCGCAAGGCCTGTGACACGGTCTGGGTGGACTGCCCGCCCAGCGCGAACACGGGAATGCCGGCATCGTGGATGCCTTGCACGAAACCTTCCCAACCCAGCGTCGGAGCGCCAGGATGGCTGGGCGTGTCCAGCACCGGACCCAGCACCGCGAAATCGGCGTCCAGATCCCGTGCGTGGATGATTTGGGCGTTGTCGTGCGCGGACACGCCGACCAGCGCCCCTGCGGGGAGTTCGGGGCGGGCCGTGAGCTTGGCGGCATCGGCCGCGCGCAGATGCACGCCGTCGGCCTCGCGCCACCAGGCGGCGGGGTGGACGCTGTTGACCAGTACCCGGGCGCCCGCGGCGCGGCAGCGCTTGAGCACCTGCTGCAGCACTTCATGCAGCGAAGGAGAAGCGACCCCGTCCGGCCACTGCGGTTCGCGCAGCTGCACGAGTTTCACGCCGCGCGCCAAGGCGGCTTCCAGCCGGCCGAGGAAGGCGGTCACGCCCGCCCGCGAACCTACGGAACTGATGCCGTAGGTGGTGGGCAGTTGCAGCCAGCGCAACGGGGGCAGGGCGGCAGGCAGCAGGTCGCCGACGGAGGCCGCGTTGGCCGGGTCTACCCATTCCAGGCGCTGGTTTTCCAGGCTGCGCGGTTCGCCTTCCCAGCCGGTGACGTGGCAGAACGCCAGGCGCACCGTGGTGTGAGGATAGGCGTGCACATAAGTAACCCAGGGGCGGGATTGCGTGACGCGGATGCCGATTTCTTCCTGCAGTTCGCGCGCCAGCGCTTGCAGCACGGTTTCGCCGGGCTCCAGCTTGCCGCCGGGCAGCTCCCACCAGCCTGCCCAGGGCTTGCCTTCGGGGCGCTGGCCCAGCAGCAGCATGCCGTCGGGGCGCAGGATCAGGCCGGCGGCGACGTCGATGATTTTTTCAGACATGACGGGCCGCCCAGTCGCGCGCGAACTGATAGGCCACGCGGCCCGAACGCGAGCCGCGCTCGATGGTCCATTGCAACGCCTCGGTGCGCGAGGGTTCGATCTGCGATTCGGGGCAGCCCAGTTCGCGCAGCCAGTGGTAGACGATGTCCAGGTAGTCGTCCTGCTTGAAGGGGTAGAACGACAGCCACAAGCCGAAGCGCTCGGACAGCGAGATTTTTTCCTCGACCGTTTCGCCGGGATGGATTTCGCCGTCGGGCTGATGCTTGGCCGCCAGGTTCTCGCTCATGTATTCCGGCATCAGGTGGCGCCGGTTGGACGTGGCGTAGATCAGCACGTTGTCGCCGGCGGCCGATACCGAGCCGTCCAGCACGGACTTCAGCGCCTTGTAGCCGGCCTCGCCTTCCTCGAACGACAGGTCGTCGCAGAACACGATGTAGCGTTCCGGGCGGGCAGCCACCAGTTCGACGATGTCGGCCAGATCGCCGAGGTCCGACTTGTCCACTTCGATCAGGCGCAGCCCGCGGTCGCCATAGGCGGCCAGCATTGCCTTGACCAGCGAGCTCTTGCCGGTGCCGCGGGCGCCGGTCATGAGCACGTTGTTGGCCGGCTTCTTTTCAAGGAACTGCAGCGTATTGCGGTCGATGATGCCTTTCTGGCGCTCGATGTGCTGCAGGTCCGCCATGTCGATGCGCGCCACGTGGCGCACGGCGTCCAGCCAGCCGCGGGCGCCGCGCTTGCGCCAGCGGTAGGCGTGGGCGGTCCAGTCGATTTCGGGCGTTGCGGGCGGAAGCCAGGCTTCCAACTGCGCCAGCACGCGCTCGGCGCGCTGGATAAGGGTGGAGAACTCGGTTGCGGTCACGTCTGAAGTCCCGGAAGTTGCGGATCAGGAGCGGTAGTCGGCGTTGATCGACACGTATTCGTGCGAGAAGTCGCAGGTGTAGACCGTGTCGCTGACCTGGCCGCGGCCCAGGGCGATACGCACCTGGATCTCGGCCTGCTTCATCACGCGTTGGCCGTCGGCCTCCTGGTAGGCGGGGTTGCGGCCACCGTCCTTGGCCACCAGCACATCGTCCAGCCACAGGCGGATGTTGGAGACGTCCAGGTCTTCGATGCCGGCGTAGCCCACCGCGGCCAGGATCCGGCCCAGGTTGGGATCCGAGGCGAAGAACGCGGTCTTGACCAGCGGCGAATGGGCCACTGCGTAAGCCACCTTCAGCGCTTCTTCGGTGTTGCCGGCTTCTTCTACGCGGATGGTCATGAATTTGGTGGCGCCTTCGGCATCGCGGACGATCTTGGTGGCCAGGTCCAGCGCGGCGGCCGTCAGGGCTTCGCGCACGGCGGCGTAGGCGGGATCGGACTCGGCGTTCACTTCGACGCCCGACTTGCCGGTGGCGGCGATGATGAAGGAGTCGTTGGTGGAGGTGTCGCCATCGACCGTGATGCGATTGAACGAGGCGTCGGCGATTTCACCGGCCAGCCTGGACAGCAGGGGCTGGGCGATGCCGGCGTCGGTGGCCAGGAAGCTCAGCATGGTGGCCATATTGGGCCGGATCATGCCGGCGCCCTTGCTGATACCGGTGAACGTGACGGTCTTGCCGTCGATCTGGACTTTGCGCGAGTGGATCTTGGGCAGCGTGTCCGTGGTCATGATGCCGTGGGCGGCGCTGAACCAGTGGTCGGGACCCAGGTTGGCGATGGCGGCGGGCAGGCCGGCCACCAGGCGATCCAGCGGCAGCGGCTCCAGGATGACGCCGGTGGAAAACGGCAGGACCTCGGCGGCGGACACGCCCAGCAGCTTGCCCAGCGCGGCGCAGGTGTCCTTGGCCTTCTGCAGGCCTTCTTCGCCGGTGCCAGCGTTGGCGTTGCCGGTATTGATGACCAGGGCGCTGATCGGGCCGCCGGCGGCCAGATGGGCCTGGCAGACCTGCACGGGGGCGGCGCAGAAGCGGTTGCGCGTGAAGACGCCCGCCACGCTGGTGCCCGGCGCGAAGCGGAATACGGTCAGGTCGCGTCGGTTGGCTTTGCGGATGCCGGCCTCGGTAACGCCGATTTCAACGCCGGCAACAGGAAAAATTTCGGACTCGGAGGGGATCTGCAGATTAACGGCCATGACTTCGTCTCATGTATGAGCAGGACGGAATCGCCGCCAGGCGAGGCGGCGCGCGGGGGAAAGCTTCGTATTATCCCACCGGATTGGGACAGCGTCCGGTCAGGGACCGATCCGCATGGCGGCCACGTCCAGCACGCCGGCCTCGCGGTTTCCCAGCACGCTGCGCACGGCGCCGTCAGGGGCCTGCAGCACCGACTTGCCCGCGGGCACGTCCTCGCCACCCGCGCGGCGCGCCGAGCGTCCGCGCGATGGGGAAAACAGCAGATCGCCCGGTTGGGCGCCCGGCAGGCGGGAATTGGCGGCCATCACCCGGGTGCCGGGCTGGTAGGTCATGTCGCCCAGCACGGTTTCGCGTGCCAGCAGACCCTCGAAATCCAGCATGCGGCGTTGACTGTCCAGCTGCATGTCCACCTTCAGCAGCGGCATGCGGGCCACGTCCAGCGCCTCGCTGCCTTCCGTGCGCAGCAGCCAGCGCGGCGCATCGGGGGCACCTGCGGGAATGGCTTTCAGCCAGGCGCCGGGCGGCACGGCTTGCTGGTTCAGGGTATTGCCGATGGCCAGGTGGCAACTGGCGAAGCGGGGGTGCCCGTCGCGCAGGACGAACTCCAGGCGATGCCCGTGCGCGCACAGCCAGCCGTCCAGCGCCTGGTCGCGGGCGATCTCGACGGACAGGGTCTCGGCCTGTTTGGCGCTGGCGGGGTAGCGGAACACGCGCGTGGCGGCAATGCCCTGGATGGAGGCGAGGTGGCCGTCCGGGAACACGGCGAGGTCGAACGAGGCCAGCTCGCCCGGCGTGCCCAGGCTGAGGACGGTGCCGGCCGGCATCTCCACGCCTGCCAGCTGGGTGGCCTGGGGCAGCACGGTCTTGCGCTCGGCGTCGGCCTGGGCGCTTTGGCGGGCCGAGAACCACAGGCTGAACTGCTGATAAGGGAAGATGGCGCCCACGATGGCAAGGAAGGCCATCAGGATGGCGCCGCCGCGCCGGTGGCCGCCCAGCCATTCCCTGGCGCTGCGGGTAGTGGCCAGTACGGCCAGCCAGGTCAGCAATGTGGCAAGGCAGGCCAGCGACGCGGCCATCAGCACGTAGAAATTACCGCCAGGAAGAGAAACCGGAATCATGGCGGCAATTATGCGCCAATCCGCAAGCGGACATAGGCGCGGACGGGTGTTCAGTTCCGGGCGGATTCCGAGCGAGTGGCCACCACTTGCAGCTTCAGTTCGCCCAGGGCCTGGAACAGCGCATTGCGGGTGCTTTCCGGCAGGTCGCCAAACATGGATTTGACCCAGGATTCGTGGGCGCGGGCCATACGGGCGAAGCTCTTCTTGCCCAGGGGCGTGAGCTTGATGAGCGAGCTGCGGCGGTCGGATTCGACTTTGGTTCGCACCACCAGGCCTTCCTTTTCGAGCTGGTCGGTGATGCCGGTGATATTGCCGTTGGTGACCATCATGTGGCGCGACAGCTCGCCCATCTTCATGCCTTTGGGCGCGCGCTGCAATTGCGCCATCAGGTCAAAGCGCGGCAGCGTCGTGTCGAATTCATTGCGCAGGCGGCTGCGGATCTCGCTTTCGACGAGATTGGCGCAGGTCAGCATGCGCAGCCACAGGCGCAACGCATGGTGATCGTCGGGCGCGGCGCGGGATTCCAGGTCGGGAGTGTCGGTCATGGCTATGGAAATTACCGGGAATGAGGGGCGGGCGCCAGAGGCTTCCGAGCGAGGATCGCGGGGATCGCCGTCGGTCGCGTAGTGGCGGCGTGATCGGCGCGCTTCTTGAGTATCGGCGGGATGTCGGGTACTGTCGCGCGAACGTTGTGCCGGGCAACCGGCGTGGCGCGATCATAGGTGCGGCGGAGGGTAACCATGGCGGTAGCTTATTAGTAAAAACCCTTTGGTAAAAACCCTAGACTTGTTTTGCCGAATACTTTAAACCTAAACTATGAAGCACGCCAGCCTTCGCTGTGCTCTCACGAAGTTTTTCGAATCGCGATTTCAAAAAAGAACACCCTCTGCGCGGGCTCGCGCACGGAGCACACCACCATGCGTTTGATCACTTCCCTTCTGGCCGCCGCCGCCCTGGTGCCGGCACTGGCCGGCGCCGACACCATCAAGGTCGGCATCGCCAACGACATCTCCGGCCCCTTCTCCGCTCTGGGCGCTGAAGCCCGCGACGGCTTCAATCTCGCCATCAAGCAACTGGGCAGCAAGCTGGGCGGGCAGCCCGCCGAATTCGTGCAGACCGACATGGGCGGCAACCCCGACCAGGCCCGCCAACTGGTGACGCGCTACATCCAGCGCGACAAGGTTGATTTCTTCACCGGCCCCATCGGTTCGAACGTGGCGCTGGCCGTCGGCCCCGCGCTGTTCGCGGCCAAGGTGCCGTACCTGTCGAACAATCCCGGTCCCAGCCAGTTCGCGGGCGCGCAGTGCAATGCATACTGGTTCGGCACTTCCTACCAGAACGATGCCTTCCATGAAGCGGCCGGCAAGGTCGCGGCGGACCGCGGTTTCAAGAAAATGTTCATCATGGCCCCGGATTATCCGGCCGGCAAGGATGCATTGAACGGCTTCAAGCGCGGCTACAAGACCGCCCCGGGCGACGAGGTCTATACCAAGCTCGGCCAAATCGACTACGCGGCGGAACTCGCGCAGATCCGCGCAGCCAAGCCGGACGCCGTCTATATCTTCCTGCCGGGCGGCATGGGGATCAATTTCGTCAAGCAGTTCGTGTCGACCGGCCTGTCGCAAAGCGTCAAGCTGATCGGCCCGGGTTTCTCGGCCGACGAGGACGTGATCCAGGCGGTGGGCGAGCCCATGCTGGGCATGTACAACACGGCGCAATGGGCGCACGACCTGGATGTGCCGCAGAACAAGGCCTTTGTCGAAGCCTTCCGCAAGGAATACAACGGCCGCTATCCCTCGGTGTACGCCGCCCAGGCCTACGACGTGATCATGGCCATGGACGCCGCCGTCAAACAGGCGGGCGGCAAGGCTACGGACCGCGAAGCCATCGTGCGCGCGCTGGAAAAGGCCGACTACCCGTCGGTGCGCGGCAGCTTTACCTACGGCAAGAACCACTACCCCATCCAGTCCTATTACCTGCGCGTCGTCGACAAGGACGGCAGCGGCCGCATCACCAACAAGCTGGTGGGCAAGGTATTCGACAAATACCAGGACGTCTACGTCGGCGAGTGCAAGCTGTAGAGGGAAGCCCACCCCGAAGCGCTGCGCGCTTCCCCCTCAAGGGGGCATGCCTGCGGACCGGCGGAGCCGGATCCGCGGCATCCGGATCGGGTGCACCTCTGCACGCGCGGCGCTGGGTGCGCCAGCGTGATGGGCAATCAGATGGCTTTAATGATCAGGCCGCGAGCTAGGCCATCGGCAATTCGCGGCAGGGGGAAGTTTTCATGACGTTTACGCTGATCGTCGAGCAATTGCTGAACGGTCTGCAGTTTGGGTTGATGTTGTTTCTGATCGCGGCCGGGCTGACCCTGGTGTTCGGCATCATGGACATCATGAATCTGGCTCACGGCTCGCTCTACATGGCCGGCGCCTATGTCGCTGCCGAAACCATGCAGCGCACAGGTTCCTTCACCGCCGCCGTCCTGGTGGCGGCAGTCGCCACCGGCATCGTCGGCGTGGTGCTGGAACTCACGCTGATCCGCCGCCTCGCGCTGCGCGATCACCTGGCCCAGGTGCTGGGCACCTACGCGGTCATTCTGATCGCCAATGATTTGGTCAAGATGATCTGGGGGCCGGCCCCTGTCATGCTGAACATGCCGGCCGCGCTGTCCGGCCCGGTGCGGCTGCTGCCCGACCTGCTCTATCCCGCCTACCGGCTCATGATCATCGTCTTCGGCGTGGCCGCCGCGGCGGGCCTGTACTGGTTCGTGACGCGCACCCGGGCAGGCGTGCTGGTGCGGGCGGGCGCATCCAACCGCCAGATGGCCACGCTGATGGGCGTGCGCGTGCCGCTCCTGTTCCTGGGCGTGTTCGTGCTGGGCGCCATGCTGGCCGCGGTGGCGGGCGCCTTGCTCGGCCCGATCACCTCGGTGCAGGTGGGGATGGGCGAGGAAATCCTGATTCTCGTGCTGGTGTGCATCGTGATCGGCGGCATCGGGTCCATTCGCGGCGCTTTCGTCGGCGCGTTGCTGGTGGGCATGGTGGACACGGCGGGGCGGGCCTTCCTGCCCATGCTGTTGCGCCAGGTCTTTTCTCCGGCTGTAGCTTCCAGCGTCGGACCGACGCTGGCCGCCATTGCCATTTACGTATTGATGGCGGCAGTGCTGGTGTTCCGGCCCTCCGGCTTGTTTCCGGCGAGAGGGTAAGCATGAAATCCACGATCTGGACCGTGGTCCTGCTGCTTGCGCTGGCGGTCTTCCCCTTGGTGGCGCCGGCGCTGGGCCTGGACTTCTATATTTCCTTCGTGCGGCGCGTGCTGATCTACGCGTTGGCCGCGACCAGCCTGAACCTGATCCTGGGCTACGGCGGCATGGTGGCGCTGGGCCACGCGGCCTTCTTCGGCGCGGGCGCCTACGCGGTCGGCATCCTCGCCATGTCGGGCGTCACGTCGGCGCTGGTGTCGTGGCCCGTGGCCATGTTGCTGGCGGCGCTGCTGGCCTGCATCACGGGGGCGATTTCGCTGCGCACCCGGGGCGTGTACTTCATCATGATCACGTTGGCTTTTGCGCAGATGCTGTTCTACATCTTTATCTCGCTGCGCCAGTATGGCGGCGAGGACGGGTTGAACCTGCCGGGCTATTCCAGCCTGCCGGGCATCGACCTGGCCAATGACGTCAGCTTCTATTACCTGGTGCTGGTGCTGTTCGCGCTGATCATGTGGGTGTTCGGACGGGTAGTGGCCTCGCGCTTCGGCACCGCCCTGCAGGGCATACGCGAAAACGAGTCGCGCATGGAATCCATGGGCTATCCGGTCTATCGCATCAAGCTGATGGCCTTCACGCTGAGCGGCGCGGTGGCGGGGCTGGCTGGCGCTCTGCTGGCCAATCACAACCTCTTCATTTCCCCCAGCCTCATGCATTGGACCCAGTCGGCCAACCTGTTGATCATGGTGCTGGTCGGCGGCATCGGCCTGCGCTATGGCGGCGTGGCAGGCGCCGTGGTCATGCTGACCCTGGAGGAAGTGCTGCGCCTGTGGACGGAATATTGGCACCTGCCCTTGGGCGTGCTGCTGCTTTGCGTGGTGTTCGGCGCGCCGCGTGGCCTGGTGGGGCTGTTCGGCCCCCTGTTCAGCGGCCGCGCCGCTGCTCCCCAATCCGGCAAGGTGGGATCATGAACGCTACCGTAACGCCGGCCCTGCAGGCGTCGGGGCTGGTGCGCCGCTTCGGCGCGCTGGTCGCCACCGACAATGTGTCGCTATCCCTGAACCCGGGCGAGATCCACGCGCTCATCGGGCCCAACGGCGCGGGCAAGTCCACGCTGATCCATCTCTTGTCGGGGACGCTGGCGGCGGATTCGGGCACGTTGAAGATGGGCGGGCGCGACGTCACCGGCATGAACGCCCACCAGCGCGTCTCCGCTGGGCTTTCGCGCTCGTACCAGATCACCAATATTTTCAAACAGTCCACGGTGCTGGATAACCTGGTGCTTGCGGTGCAAGCGCATGCTGGCAGCAGCTTCCGCTTCTGGAAGCCGCGGGCCGCCGAATCCGCCCTGTACGAACAGGCTCGCGAACTGGCGCGCGAATGCGCCATCGACGCCAGCCTGCTGGAGCGCCCGGCCGGCACCTTGCCGCACGGTGAGCAGCGTAAGGTGGAGTTTGCGCTGGCCCTGGCCGCGCGCCCCGCCGTGCTGTTGCTGGACGAACCCATGGCGGGCATGGGGCCCGATGAAACCGTGCGCTTGACCGAATTGATTGAATCCATGCGGGGCCGCGCTGCCATGCTGCTGGTCGAGCACGACATGCAGGCAGTGTTCCGGCTGGCCGATCGCCTCTCGGTGCTGGTGTATGGGCGCGTCATTGCGACCGGCACCCCCGACGAGATCCGCGGCAACCCGGAAGTGCGGCAAGCCTATCTGGGCGACGAGGAGACCGCGTGATGCTGACCATCGAATCCGCCAAGAGCGGTTACGGCGCCAGTCAGGTGCTGTTCGGCGTGGACCTGCAGATCGGAGCGGGCCAGGTGGTAACCCTGTTGGGCCGCAATGGCATGGGCAAGACCACGCTGTTGCGCACATTGTTCGGCCAGTTGCCTTTGCGCGGCGGCAAGATCCAGTTCGCCGGGCAAGATATCAGCGGCTGGAGCCCGGACCGCATCGCCCGGGTGGGCATGGCCATCGTGCCGGAGGGGCGTCAGTGTTTTCCCAACCTGACGGTACGCGAGCACCTGACCGCCTTCGTCGCCGCCCGCAATCCGGACATCGGCGAACCTTGGACGCCCGAACGCGTATTCGAACTCTTTCCACGCTTGCACGAACGTGCCCGCAACATGGGCAACCAGCTCTCGGGCGGAGAACAGCAGATGCTGGCCATCGGCCGCGCCCTGGTCACCAATCCGCGGCTGCTGATCCTGGACGAAGCCACCGAAGGCCTGGCGCCCAAGATCCGCGAAGAGATCTGGAGTTGCCTGGCGCGTTTGCGCCAGGCCGGCCAGACTATTCTGGTGATCGACAAATATGTCGAGCGGCTGTTGAGCCTGGCGGACCGCCACGTCATCCTCGAGCGCGGCAAGGTCGTGTGGACGGGGGACTCCCAGGCCTTGGACGCGGACCGCAGCCTGTGGGAGCGCTACCTGGGCGTGTAGTAAGAAAGCTGCAATGGAACCGGGTAAAAGCCGGCTGTCGTGACATAAAAAGCAATAAACCGACATTTACATTGCAGCGCTGAAACTAAGAACGGGGGAACGCCTTACAGGCGTTTGCACCTGTTTCAATTGGAACCACTGTTCTCTAAACTTGTCGCGCCGGACGTGCCGCGTGGGTACGCCCGCATCAGGCTCATGGCCGAACAAGCGGGGCAATCGCGCGGCAAAGGCTGGTTCCCGGCCGAAGCCCATTCACGCGCCCCTTTTTACGCACGTTACGTCTTATCAGGCTGTCAGGAAGACTTTGCATGGCGAAATGGGGTTTGCGCAGAAAATCGTTGATGGCGCTGTTGCTGGCGTGCCTGGTGGCGTTGGCGCCAGCGGCCCTGATCGGCTGGCAGGTGCTGGACGGGGTCAGGGAGCACTTCGGGCGTGCTTTTTCCGACAACTTCACGCAATTGAACCGCCAGCGCATCCTGGCGCCGGTCTCTCGCGAACTGGCCCTGTCGCTGCGCCTGGCGGACAGCGAGGTCACCCGCCGCTGGTTGCGCCATGAGAGCGATCCGGCCGCCCGCGAGCTCTTCTTCCGCGAAGCCGATGGCTACCGCCGCGATCTGCTGGGCCGTGCCTATTTCATCGCCAGCGCGGCTTCTGGCAACTATTACTTCAACGACGACCAGCCCCTGTCGGAGACGCCGCGTTATACGCTGAGCAAAAGCGCGGCGGATGATGCCTGGTTCTACCTGACGTTGCGCTCGCCGGCAAAATACAACATCAACGTCAATCCGGACCTGAAGCTCAAGACGACCAAGGTGTGGATCAACGTCCAGGTGCGCGATGGAGACCGGGTCATCGGCCTGACCGGTTCCGGCCTGGACGTCGGCGGATTCCTGCACGAATTCGTCAATAGCGGCCAGCCGGGAGTCACCCCCATCATCGTCGACGAGGAAGGCGCGATCCAGGCGCACATGGATGCCTCGCTCATTGCCTACAACTCGGGTGCCGGGGGTGCGGGCGCCGGCCGCGGCATGGTGTTCGACCTGTTGGACGGCGGCGAGGGGCGCTCCGAGCTGGCCGCCGCCATGAAGGCGGCCCGGGCCGCGCCGCAATCGGTGCAATCCGCATGGGTCAAAATGGATGGCATCCGCCAGCTGGTTTCCGTGGCCTACATGCCGGAGCTGCATTGGCACGTGCTGACGGTGGTGGACCTGGGCGCCGCCCGGGTGCTGGATACGGATTGGCTTTGGCCCGCCGCCATCGGCCTGGTGGTGCTGTTTGCGGCCATGCTGCTGTGCTTCGGATACGCAATCGAACGGCTGATGTTGCGTCCCCTGCGCCGCCTGCAGCAGTCGGCTCGCGCGATAGCGGACGGCAGCTACGACGTGCGCCTGCCGCCGGGCGGCCAGGACGAGATCGGCGACCTCAGCCGCGCATTCGGCGTGATGGCGGACAAAGTGCGCCAGCACACGGCCGAACTCGAAACCAAGGTACGCGAGCGTACTTCCGAACTCGAGGACGCCAACCGCGCCATGGCCGCCGCCCATAAAAAGATCGACGATTCGATCGACTACGCCAGCCTGATCCAGCGCGCTATCCTGCCGGACCGCCAACTCACCCAATCCTTGGGCGCGCACCATTTCGTGTTGTGGAAGCCCCGCGACGTGGTGGGCGGCGACTTCTACGTGTTCCGTTCCGACGGCGCCAATTGCCTGCTGGGCATCATGGATTGCGCCGGCCACGGCGTGCCCGGCGCCCTGATGACCATGCTGGCCCGCGCGGCCATAGACCTGGCGATCACCGAGGTCGGGCCAGCAGATCCGGCCGCCATCCTGACGCGCACCGACAGCGCCATCCGCGCCATGCTTGCGGACGCGCAATTGCCGCGCGCGCTGGCCACCAATACCGATGCGGCCCTGGTTTATATTGACCGCCAAGCCGGCAGGCTGCTCTATGCCGGCGCCAAGATCAGCCTCTACGCGAGCAACGGTGAAGCGTTGCGCGAGGTGCCCGGCGGCAAGCGGGCGCTGGGGGACAAGCGTACCGAGATCTACGAAAACATCGAACTGAAGATGGAACCCGGCTGGACCTTTTACCTGGTTACGGACGGGTTCCTGGACCAGGCCGGGGGCGAGCACGGCTTTGGCTTTGGCAATACCCGGTTCGCGGAAATGCTCAAGACGCACGCGCGCCGGCCGTTAACCGAACAGGCGGCCGCTTTTACCCAGGCGCTGGCCGAGTACCAAGGCGGACGCCCGCAGCGTGATGACATCACCCTGCTGTCGTTCCGTTTCGAATAAACGTTATCAGGGCGGTGACCCCCATGAATGCCTCCGATCTATACGCATTGGGCGAACGGTTCAATCAGAATCGCACCCTGTTGTGCTTTAACGGACCGATTTCCCGCAGCCTGATCGAGGAAATCGGCAATGCGCTCAAGAACTACCTGAACGCGGAGCACGTGCGGCCGGCCGAGGCCATGGACGTTTTTTCGGTCTACATCGAAATGATCCAGAACATTCGCCAGTACGCCGCACTGCATGGCGACGGGGATGCCTCGGCAACCGTGGTGATAGGGCGGCGCGATGAAAGCCGCTACGTGGTGTCCGCGGGCAATCTCGTCAAGGCGGAGGACGGACGGTCGCTGGTCGCGCGCATCCAGGAACTGGCGGCGCTGGACAAGGCGGCGTTGAAAGCCGAATACAAGGCGCAGCTGCACAAGCCGCGCGCCCAGGGCGTCGCCTCGGGCGCGGGACTGGGCCTGATCGACATCGCCCGCCGGGCCGGCGCGCCGCTGGAAGCCAGCCTGACGCCTGCCGCGACGCCAGGGCAGGCCTTCTTCAGTCTGAGCGTCGTGATCTGAGCCGCGCCTGTCCAAGAAATATATTTGGAGCAATTGATGAAAGATTTGAATATTCCCGGGACCCAGTCCACGCCTGCCATTACGGCCGACACCGCGGCCGGCGTGTTGACGATGCGCGGCGACTCCTACCCCGAGAATTCCTTCGAACTGTTCGGTCCGGTCATTGAATGGGTCGAGGCCTACCTGCTTAGCAGCGCCGCACCCTTGAAGCTGGAATTGGAACTGCTGTACCTGAACACCAGCAGCATCAAGTCCGTCATGGACATTTTCGATCTGCTGGAAGCGGCTCATGGCAAAGGCCGTGAAGTCAGCGTTACCTGGTTCTACGACATGCGCAATGAGCGCGTGGGCGAATTGGCCGAGGAATTCAAGGAAGACTGCACCTTTCCATTTTCGGTCGTCGGCCGCCAATGAAATCCGACGCCGCCCAGCTGGACAAGCGCATCGCCGAATTGCTGGCGGACCCGGCCTATCAGGGCCATCCGTTGCATGAAGCGCTTGGCGCGCTTTGGCGGCATACGGCCGAGCAGATGGCGCGCATCGAGCGCGTGACCCAGCTGTCGGATGCCTACCAGAGCATGGCGCACGAGCGCGAGCTGGGCCTGTGCGACCGTTTTGACCGGCAGCTGCGTCGCCTGACCCGCATAGCGCGCATTTCGGACCACTATCAGAACATGATGCGGGACCTGAATTCGGCGTTGCTCGAAACCTCCAACCGCGATCCCCTTACCGGGCTGTTGAATCGGCGCGCCTTGATGGAAATGATCAAGCAGGAGGTTTTGCGCGTTTCCCGCGGCGGCCCCACTTTCGTCGTGGCGATGCTGGACGTGGACCACTTCAAGTCCGTCAACGACCGCTATGGCCATGAAACGGGCGACCGCGCGCTGGTCGAGCTGGCTGGCGCGCTGGGCAACAACCTGCGTGAATACGATCTGTGCGGCCGCTGGGGCGGCGAGGAATTCCTGGTGTTGCTGCCCAGCACCCAGCCCGAGGGCGCGCAGCGCGTCATGGACCGGCTGGTCGGCGCGGTGCGGGCCCTGGCGATTACGGTGGGGGATGGCGTATTGAGATTGACGGTCAGCATAGGCATGGCATATCACCAGTTGGGAGAAACCTTCTCTGAAACGCTCAGCCGCGCGGACCAGGCCTTGTATCTGGCCAAGCAGGACGGACGCGACCGCGTCGAACTCGGGTTTCCGAAACGCTGAATGAAACCGGATCAGCTGTTATCCGGCATGGAGCCCCATATGCTTGATTCCTATCCAGGGGTCACCGGCGAGCGCCCGCAAGGCGCCGCGTGGCACCCGGGCACATACCTGGCGTCCATGGATCGGGCGCTGTTGCTGTTCGATTTCAACCCGGCCGGCTCCTTGTTGAACGCCAATGCCAACTTTCTTGCCTTGACGGGCTACGCGCGCGAAGAGGCCCTGGCGCTGCGCCACGACATGCTTTGCGACAGCATGGACGGGGGCAAGGGCATCGTCGGC
Organism: Achromobacter sp. D10; assembly: GCF_035282245.1. Lineage (NCBI taxonomy): Bacteria > Pseudomonadati > Pseudomonadota > Betaproteobacteria > Burkholderiales > Alcaligenaceae > Achromobacter > Achromobacter sp. D10. The sequence continues at coordinate 34,937 of NZ_JAYJLE010000001.1, read as the reverse complement.
GGCGAACAGGTGTGGGCCAGGCTGCTGGGCGGCAAGCATTTCACCGGCACCTGCCGGTACCGCAAGAAGGACGGCGGTTTCGTCTGGATCGAAGCCACCTACATGCCTATCGCCGACGAAGCCGGCGAGATCGTCCGCATTTCCGTCATTTCCCGCAAGTCCATCGCAGACGCCGACCGCCAGGAAGAGATCCGACTCCTGCTGTTGGGTATCAATGAAACCGGCAACGCGGTCGCGGTGTCGGGCCGCGATGGCCGCATTGTCTACGTGAACGACGGCTTTCAACGCATGCTGGGCTTTGCGCGCGGCGACGCCGTGAACCAGGAGCTGGGAGAACTGCTGGCCGGCGGCAGGCAGGATGGCGGCACGCGCGAGGAGCTAGGCCGCCGCATCGCCTGCCGCGAGGGCTACCACAAGGACGTGCTGGTCTACGACCGCGCCGGCCGGCCGCTGTGGGTGTCGGTGATGGCGAACTCCGTATTCGATGAACGGGGCGCCCTGGTCAACATCGTCGACGTGCTGACGGACATCACGCCCACCAAAGTGCATGAAGTCCTGCAGCGCCGCGTGCTGCAGGCCATGGTCAACGAGGCCTCGGTGGTCGAGGTCATGAATATGGTGTGCCGCGAGGTCGAGCGCCTGGCGCCCGAGGTGGCCGCCAGCGTCCTGCGGGTGGACGACGCCGGCCTGTTGCGGCCGCTTGCCGCGCCCAGCCTGCCGCAGGCCTATGCCGACGCCCTGGACGGCGTGGCCATCGGCCCGCAGGCGGGCGCTTGCGGCACCTCCGCGTACCTGGGACGGCCCGTGATCGTGCCGGACATCTCCACCGATCCGCTGTGGGACGACTACCGCCATCTCCCGCTGCCCGAAGACATGAAGGCCTGCTGGTCGTCGCCCATCAAGTCCAGCGACGGCCGGGTGATAGGCACTTTCGGCTTTTATTTCCGCGAACGGCGCCTGCCCGACGATTTCCATCACCGGCTGGTGGACGTGTGCGTATACCTGTGCGCGCTGGCGCTGGAGCGCGAGGAGGCGCGGGCCCGCATCCGCCAACTGGCGTTCTATGACGAGCTGACCGGGCTGCCCAACCGCAACCTGCTGCTGGCCCAGGCCGAGCAGGCCATTGCGCGCGCGGAACCGGAGCGCAAGCGGGTCGCCGTGCTGTTCCTGGACCTGGACCGCTTCAAGCAGGTCAACGATACCCTGGGGCATCCCATTGGTGACGCGTTGCTGCGCGACGTGGCGCAGCGCTTGCGGCGCCTGGCGCGCGCGACGGATATCGTGGGCCGGCTGTCGGGCGACGAGTTCGTGATGCTGATGCCGGATTTCGAGCATGGCCGTCTGACCGCCGCGGCCGAGCATGTGCTGGTGACCCTGGCCCATCCTTTCTCGGTGGGCGGCATCACGCTGAATCCGTCGGTCAGCATCGGCATCAGCGTTTTCCCTGAAAACGGGCGCGACATGGATACGCTGCTGCGTCATGCCGACATGGCCATGTACCAGGCCAAGACGGCGGGACGCAACCGTATTTCCTTCTTCAGCGCCGAGATGAACCGCCAGGCGCAAGAACGCCTGGCGCTGGAGGCGGCCCTGCGAGACGCGCTGGAGGCCAAGGCGTTGCGGCTGCACTATCAGCCGCAGGTGGGCCTGAAGAACGGTCAGCTTTATGGGGTTGAGGCGCTGGCCCGCTGGCGCCATCCGACCCTGGGCGATATCTCTCCGGCGCGTTTCGTGCCGCTGGCCGAGGAATGCGGCCTGATCGGCGACCTGGGCGACTGGGCCGTGCGCGAGGCATGTTCGCAGTTGGCGGTATGGCGCGCCAAGGGCTTGCGCGTGCCGTCGGTGTCGGTGAACCTGTCCGCAACGAATTTCCACAACCTGAACCTGCCGCGGATGATCGAGGCGACGCTTGCCGAGTTCGGGCTGGCCGCGGCAGATTTGATGCTGGAGATCACGGAAGGCGTCGTGCTGGATGCGACGGCTGGCACGCTGCGGACCATCGCCGAGCTGCACCGCCTGGGCGTGCGCCTGTCCATGGACGATTTCGGCACGGGCTACTCCAGCCTGGGGCATTTGCGCCGCCTGATTGTGGACGAACTGAAGCTGGACCGCAGTTTCGTGCAGGGCCTGGAAAGCGACGACGCGGCACGGGCCTTGACCAGCGCGGTGATTCGCATCGGGGAAAGCCTGAGCCTGCCTGTGGTGGCAGAGGGCGTCGAGAACGAGGAACAGCGGCGGTTCCTGATCGAGCAGGGATGTGCGGCGGGGCAAGGCTTTCTGTTTTCTCCGCCGTTGCCGGCTGCTGATCTTGAGGAGTGGTTGAGAGGTAGACCGTAAGGGGGGCTGCTGGCGTTTCGTGGTTTTTAGGTGTTGGTTCTTAAGGCGCCTGTCGCGTCGGGGCCCTGCGATGCGCGGGGCAACGATTGCGGTCCGGAGCGTTCGCTCCGGACTACCCCATCCTCATCCTCGTCACCGCCTGCGGCGGTTCCTTCGGATTCCGTCGGGCTTATCGACGCCCCGCGCCCCGCAGGCCCCCGACGCGACAGGCTCCGATGTATGAATCTTCACGGGCGCTTGGGGCGGTGGTGTGCTTGGCGTTCTTGCCACGAACGAGTGGGGTTGGCGTGTCTTGCGGGGCCCGCCCCAGGCCGGCCGCGCGGGCGGCCTTTTGGGGCTTACGCGGTGTCTTGCGTCGCGCGTTGGCGCTGCCGCGCTGGTGGCGATGATTTCGTTCGGTCTTGGCACCTGAATGCGCAGGCTGGCCAATATTCGTCACTCAACGCGGATGCCGGATGGGTGGCGCGCGTCCGGGTCTGCATGCGCAAGCGGCTGTCCGTCGCGCGCCACCCATCACCGCCCATCCCCCAATAGCTGGGGACCAATAGCAAATCATTCGTCGCATTCGCGCAAGCGAACACAATTGAAATTCAGAAACCACATATGTCATTCTCGGCCGCCCGCGCGGCCGAGAATGGCGGGCAACGCAAGACTCGTCCCTGATCACGGCTCCAGCAGCGCATCAGTCCAATACGCATGTAGCCCGTCGGCGCGGGCGCCTGAGGGGTGGGCAACCTCGATGCGCCCGCGGGAATCTGAAGGGAAGGCCGAAGGCCTGGACGAAGATGACAAGGGGGAAGTCCGGAGCGAAGGCTCCGGACCGCAATCGTGGGCGCCCACCCCTCAGGCGCCCGCGCCGACGGGCGGCCTACTAGCGCCGACTGCCCACGCCCCGCAACGCCCAAGACGCATCCCCGGCCCCAACCCGCCCGCAACCCAACAAAAGACTGTCCCCAATTACCCGCCCCTAAGTATCTAGATACTTTCCCCATTTGCACCTCGCCACCTTCAGGTATATATTTCAAGCCTAAACTATCCAGGTTTAAATATCTGCGGCCCCAGCTCCAGGAATTCAGAGCGGATGTCGCTTACCACGGAGCGCTACGGCAATGAAAATAGTCTGCATCGGCGGAGGCCCCGCCGGCCTGTATTTCGGTCTGCTCATGAAGCTGCAGGACCCTGCCAATGACGTCACCGTGATCGAGCGCAACCGCCCGTACGACACCTTCGGCTGGGGCGTGGTGTTCTCCGACGCCACCATGCAGAACCTGCGTGACGCCGACCCCGTTTCCGCCCAGACCATCGGCGACGCCTTCAACCACTGGGACGACATCGACATCCATTTCAAGGGCCGCAGCATGCGCAGCGGCGGTCACGGCTTTATTGGCATCGGCCGCAAGAAGCTGCTGAACATCCTGCAGGCGCGCTGCGAGGAAGTGGGCGTGAAGCTGGTGTTCGAGCAGTTCATCCAGGACGACCAGGCCATCGCGCGCGAATACGACGCCGATCTGGTCATCGCCTCGGATGGCATCAACAGCCAGGTCCGCACCCGCTACGCAGACACCTTCCAGCCGGACATCGACCAGCGTCGCTGCCGTTTCGTGTGGCTGGGCACCAAGAAGGTCTTCGACGCGTTTACCTTCGCCTTCGTCCAGACCGAGCACGGCTGGTTCCAGGCGCACGCCTACCGCTACGAAGACGGCATGTCCACGTTCATCGTGGAAACGCCCGAGGAAACCTGGCAGGCTGCTGGCATCGAACAGATGAGCCAGGAAGAAGGCATTGCCTACTGCGAAAAGCTGTTCGCGCCCTGGCTCGACGGCAATGCGCTGATCAGCAACGCCTCGCACTTGCGCGGTTCGGCCATCTGGATCCGGTTCCCGCGTGTCATCTGCAACACCTGGGTGCACTGGAACACGCTGGACACCGCGCGCGGGGAGCGCCGCGTGCCCGTGGTGCTGATGGGCGATGCCGCCCACACCGCTCATTTCTCGATCGGCTCCGGCACCAAGCTGGCGCTGGAAGACGCCATCGAACTGGCGCGCTGCCTGAGCGGCGCCGAAGGCAGCGTCGAAGCGGGCCTGAAGCACTACGAGGAAGTCCGTAGCGTGGAAGTGCTGAAAATCCAGAATGCCGCCCGAAACTCCACGGAATGGTTCGAGAACGTCGAGCGCTACGCCGACCTGGAACCGGAACAGTTCGCCTATTCGCTGTTGACCCGCTCGCAGCGGATTTCGCACGAGAATCTGCGCTTGCGCGACCCCGCCTGGCTGGAAGGCTTCGAGCGCTGGATCGCGGAACGCGCCGGCGCCGCCACGGCCCCGGGCCAGCGCCCCGCGATTCCCATGCTGACGCCTTACCAGGCGCGCGGTGTGCGGCTGAAGAACCGCATCATGGTGTCGCCGATGGCCATGTACTCCTGCACCGATGGCGTGCCGGGCGACTTCCACCTGGTGCACCTGGGCGCCCGCGCGATGGGCGGCGCCGGGCTGGTCATGGTCGAGATGACCTGCGTTTCGCCGGACGGCCGCATCACCCCGGGCTGCCCCGGCCTCTGGAATGACGAACAGCGCGACGCGTTCGCCCGCATCGTCGGCTTCGTGCACGGCAACAGCGATGCCCGCATCGGCATGCAGTTGGGCCATGCCGGCCGCAAGGGTTCCACGCAACTGGGCTGGCAGAAGATCGACCATCCGCTGGCCGAGGGCAACTGGCCGCTGGTTTCGGCATCGGCGCTGCCGTACATCGAAGGCGTGTCGCAGACGCCGCGCGCCATGACGCGCGCCGACATGGACGAGGTGCGCGACAACTTCGTGGCCGCCGCGCGCCGCGCCGAGCAGGCTGGCTTTGACTGGCTGGAGTTGCACTGCGCCCACGGCTACCTACTGTCCAGCTTCATTTCCCCGCTGACCAATCACCGTAGCGACGAGTACGGCGGCAGCCTGGAAAACCGCCTGCGCTTCCCGCTGGAAGTGTTCCACGCCGTTCGCGCCGTCTGGCCCGAGAACAAGCCGATGTCGGTGCGGATTTCCGCCAGCGACTGGGTCGAGGGCGGCATCACCGCCGACGACGCGGTGGAGATCGCCCGCCACTTCAAGGCCGCCGGCGCCGACATGATCGACTGCTCGTCCGGCCAGGTCAGCAAGGAAGAAAAGCCGGTCTATGGCCGCATGTTCCAGACTCCGTTCGCCGACCGGGTGCGCAACGAGGCCGGCATCCCGACTATCGCGGTGGGAGCGATCTTCGAGGCCGACCACGCCAACGGGATCATCGCCTCGGGCCGCGCCGATCTCTGCGCCCTGGCACGTCCCCATTTGGCCGACGCCTCCTGGACGCTACGCGAAGCGGCGCGGGTGGGCTACCGTGATGTTTCGTGGCCTAGCCAGTACTTCGCCGGCAAGCGCCAGCTGGAAACCAACTTCGAACGCGCCGCCGCGATGGCGCAACTGGATATCAAATGAACGCCATTCCGCTCCCGCTGTCAGGACGCCACGCGCTGGTGACGGGCGGCGCCCGCGGCATCGGGCTGGCCTGCGCCCGGGCGCTCCTGCAGCGAGGCGCGCGCGTCACATTGCTGGGCCGCGATGGCGCGGCGCTGGACGCCGCGGTCGACAGTCTGGCCAGCCTGGGACAGGTGCAGGCCGTCAGCGCCGACATCGCCAACGAAGCCTCGGTGCGGGCGGCCTTTTCCCAGGCCGAAGTCGAATTCGGTCCGGTGCTTGTGCTGGTGAACAACGCCGGCCAGGCCGTCAGCCAACGCTTTGACCGCACGGACGCGGCGATGTGGCAGTCCATGCTGGATGTCAATCTGACGGGCACCTTCCACTGCATCCAGGCGGCCTTGCCCGGCATGTTGCAGGAAAAATGGGGCCGGGTGATCAACGTGGCCAGTACGGCCGGCCTGATCGGCTATGGCTACGTCAGCGCCTATTGCGCCGCCAAGCATGGCGTCATCGGCCTGACCCGCTCCCTGGCGCTGGAAACCGCGCAAAAGGGCGTGACGGTCAATGCCGTCTGCCCGGGCTACACCGAAACCGACATCGTGCGCGGCGCGGTGTCGAATATTGTCGAGAAGACCGGCATGACGCCGGACGCCGCCCGCGCCAAGCTGGCCGAACGCAATCCGCAGGGCCGCCTGGTGCAGCCCGAGGAAGTGGCCGAGACGGTCGCCTGGCTGGCCTTGCCGGCTTCGGCTTCGGTCAACGGCCAGGCCATTGCCGTAGACGGCGGCGAAGTGATGACCGGCTGAAGCCGGCGCCCCATCCACCCCCAATTCACGAACGGAGACACCATGAGCACCCAGCCCGAAGAGCACACCATGAAACACCATAAACGTCCGTTTGCCGGCTACCAGGCGAAGACGTTCCTGTGGCAGGTGTCGGCCGACGGCAAGATCGGCACGGTGACCCTGAACCGCCCCGAGCGCAAGAATCCGCTGACGTTCGACTCCTACGCCGAACTGCGCGATCTGTTCCGCGCGCTGGTGTACGCGACCGACATCAAGGTCGTGGTGGTGACGGGCGCGGGCGGCAATTTCTGCTCGGGTGGCGACGTGCACGAGATCATCGGGCCGTTGACCAAGATGAGCATGCCGGAACTCCTGGACTTCACCCGCATGACCGGCGACCTGGTCAAGGCCATGCGCGCCTGCCCGCAGCCCATCGTGGCGGCGGTCGACGGCATCTGCGCCGGCGCCGGCGCGATGGTGGCGCTGGCTTCGGACATGCGCCTGGGCACGCCTGCCGCGCGCACGGCTTTCCTGTTCACGCGCGTGGGCCTGGCGGGCGCGGACATGGGCGCCTGCACCTTGCTGCCGCGCATGATCGGCCAAGGTCGCGCGTCGGAGCTGCTCTACACGGGCCGCGCCATGACGGCGGAAGAGGGCGCGAGCTGGGGCTTTTTCAATGCTTTGCACGAACCCGGCGCGTTGGCGGACGCAGCACAGACGCTGGCCGCGCAACTGGCGGCAGGACCCACCTTCGCCCATGGCGTTACCAAGAAGCTGCTGCACCAGGAATGGAACATGGGCGTGGACGAGGCCATCGAGGCCGAAGCCGAGGCCCAGGCCATCTGCATGCAGACGCGCGATTTCCGTCGCGCCTACGAGGCTTTCGTGGCCAAGCAAAAACCGGTGTTCCAAGGGGACTGAGCATGCGCGATGCAAGCTGGCTGGATTGGCCGTTCTTTGACGATGCGCATCGCAAGCTGGCGCACGACGTCGACGCCTGGTGCGAGGCGTCCCTGGCAGACGTGGATCACCATGACGCCGATGGCGCCTGCAAGAAGCTGGTGCGCGCCATGGGCAAGGCCGGCTGGCTGCGCTATGCGGTCGCGGGCGGCCCTGGCGGTGCCTGGGGCGGCGCGTTGCCGGAAGTGGATTCCCGCGCCGTCTGCATCCTGCGTGAAACCCTGGCCCGGCACGAAGGCCTGGCGGACTTCGCCTTCGCCATGCAAGGCCTGGGCAGCGGCGCCATTTCCTTGATGGGCTCGGACGAGCTGCGCCAGCGCTATCTGCCGCGCGTGGCCCGGGGCGAGGCCATCGCCGCCTTCGCGCTGTCGGAGCCCGACGCCGGATCGGACGTGGCCGCGCTGGCTTGCGAGGCCACGCTGGACGGCGATCACTATGTGCTGAATGGCGCCAAGACCTGGATTTCCAACGGCGGCATCGCGGATTTCTATTGCGTGTTCGCGCGCACCGGCGAAGCCCCCGGCGCGCGCGGCATCAGCGCTTTTGTGGTGGACGCCGATACGCCCGGCTTCGAGGTCAGCGAGCGCATCGATCTGATCGCGCCGCACCCCCTGGCCACCATCACGTTCGACAACTGCCGCATTCCGGTTTCGCACCGGCTGGGCGAGGCAGGCCAGGGATTCAAGCTGGCCATGATGACGCTGGACATCTTCCGCGCGTCGGTGGCGGCGGCGGCATTGGGCTTTGCACGCCGGGCGCTGGACGAAGGCCTGGCGCGTTCCAAGTCCCGCCGCATGTTCGGCCAGACGCTGTCCGACCTGCAGCTGACGCAGGCCGCGTTGGGCGACATGGCGACCGCGATCGACGCCTCGGCGTTGCTGACGTACCGCGCCGCCTGGATGCGCGACGTGCTGAAGCAGCGCACCACGCGCGAAGCGGCGATGGCCAAGATGACCGCCACGGAATCGGCGCAGACCGTGATCGACCGCGCGCTGCAGATGTTCGGCGGCGCGGGCGTGGTGTCGGGGATGCCGGTGGAGAAGCTTTACAGGGAAATAAGAGCGCTGCGGATCTACGAAGGCGCGACAGAAGTGCAGAAGTTGATCATTGCCCGTGAACTGCTGAAGGCGTAAGGAAGCCACCGAGCTCCGTCGTCCCGGCACAGCAAAACCACCGCAATAGCAAGGGGAAATTCATGGAAGCATCCGCCCACATCGACACTTTCGCCCGGGACAATCTGCCCCCGGGCGACCAATGGCCAGAGTTCCTGCTCGACGGCCCCGACGTGGCCTATCCGAAGCGGTTCAATTGCGCGGTCGAACTGGTGGACGCCATGGTCGAACGCGGCCATGGCGAGCGCGTTGCGCTGCGCTGGAGCCAGGACGGCAAGCAGGCCACGATGACCTACCGCGAGCTGGCCAAGCTGACCAATCGCATCGCCCGCGTGCTGGCCGAGGACATGGGGCTGGTGCCGGGCAACCGCTTGCTGCTGCGCGGGCCGAACAATCCGATGATGGCCGCCTCGTGGCTGGCGGCCGTCAAGGCGGGGCTGGTGACGGTGCCAACGATGCCGCTGCTGCGTGCCAAGGAGCTCAAGCAGATCATCGACAAGGCGCAGATCCAGGCGGTGTTGTGCGATGTCCGGCTGAAGGACGAGGCCGAATTCTGCACGCAGCCCGCGCACGAGCATCACTGCCCCGGCCTGACGAAGGTCATGTATTTCAACGATAAGGCGCCCGATGCGCTGGACGCGCTGGCCGCGGCCAAGCCTGACAGCTTCACGGCTTGCGATACCGCCGCCGACGACGTCTGCCTGATCGCTTTCACCAGCGGCACCACGGGCGCGCCCAAGGGCTGCATGCATTTTCACCGCGACGTGCTGGCGATGTGCGATTTGTTCCCCAAGCACGTCATCAAGCCGGGCCCGGACGACATCTTCTGCGGCACGCCGCCGTTGGCCTTTACGTTCGGCCTGGGCGGACTGCTGTGCTTCCCGCTGCGTGTGGGCGCAAGCACGGTGCTGGCCGAGAAGCTATCTCCCGAAAGCCTGCTGCAGCTGATCCAGGATTTCCGCGCCACCATCGTGTTCACGGCGCCCACCTTCTACCGCCAGATGGCGGCGCTGGTGGATAAGTTCGACCTGTCTTCCTTGAAGAAGAGCGTGTCGGCGGGCGAAGCGCTGCCGGACGCGACGCGTCAGCTGTGGAAACAGGCCAGCGGCATCGAGATGATCGACGGCATCGGCGGCACGGAGATGATCCACGTGTTCGTGTCCAGTCCGCCCGAGTCGGTCAAGCCCGGGGCTATCGGCCGCGTGGTGCCGGGCTATGTGGCGCAGATCGTGGATGACGATATGAAGCCGGTGCCCAATGGCACGGTGGGCCGGTTGGCGATCAAGGGTCCGACGGGCTGCCGCTATCTGGCGGACGAGCGCCAGCGCCGCTTCGTGCAAAACGGCTGGAACCTGCCGGGCGATACCTTCCTGCGGGACGACGATGGCTATTTCTTCTACCAGGCGCGCAATGACGACATGATCGTCTCGGCCGGCTACAACATCGCCGGCCCTGAGGTCGAGGACGCGCTGTTGCGCCATGAAGCCGTAGCAGAGTGCGGCGTGGTGGGCGCGGCGGACGAAGAGCGCGGCCAGGTCGTCAAGGCATTCGTGGTGCTCAAGCCGGGCTATGCGGCCAGCAATGAGCTGGTGGCCGCCTTGCAGCAGTTCGTCAAGGCCAACATCGCACCCTACAAGTATCCCCGCGCCATCGAGTTTGTCGACGCGCTGCCGCGCACTGAAACCGGCAAGCTGCAGCGTTTTGCGCTGCGCAAGATGGCCTGAACAGGCAACAAGGAAATCCCATGGCAGCCCCTTTCATCAGCCAGGTCGAAGTCCGCTTCCGTCATTGCGATCCGGCGGGCATCGTTTTCTACCCTCGCTACTTCGAGATGATCAATGACTTTGTCGAAGAGTGGTTCGACAAGGGCATGGGCTTGCCGTTTCACGCGCTGCACGTGGAGCGTCACATCGGCACGCCGATGGCGTCGGTGCAATGCGATTTCAGTGCGCCCAGCCGCTGGCACGAACGTTTGCGCCAGGTGCTGGAGGTACAGCGCATCGGCGGCGCGTCGTTCAAGGCGCTGGTGCGTTTCGAGGGGCCGGATGGCCAGTTGCGTTTGTCGGCGACGCTGACGATCGTGACAGTGGATTTGCGGACGATGAAGTCCATGCCGCTGCCTGCGGATCTGCGGGAACGCATGCAGGCTTATCTGGTTCCCGCGGCGTAAGCGGCGGGGATCGTTTGCTTTTCTTAAATATAGGATGACGTTATGAAGATTCTGCAACCGCCGGATTGGATGGCGCCCCGTGGCTATTCGAATGGCGTGCTCACCGAGATGCAGGTGGGCAGCAAGCTCGTATTCGTGGGCGGGCAGGTGGGGTGGAATGGCCAGCAGCAGTTCGAGACTGACGATCTGGCGGAACAAGTTCGCCAGACGCTGGCGAACATCGTCGCGATCCTGGCCGAGGGTGGCGCGAAGCCCGAACATATTGTCCGGATGACGTGGTACGTGACGGACAAGAATGAGTACGTGGCGGCGTATCCGGCCATCGGCAAGCATTACCGGGAGTACATCGGCCGGCATTTTCCGGCGATGACGGCGGTGGAAGTGGCGGATCTGGTCGAGGATCGGGCCAAGGTGGAGATTGAGGTTACTGCTGTGGTGCCGGCGCAGTAATTGCCGGTTGCTCCTGGGCGCCGAGGGCCTTTTGTTTGCGGGTCTTCGGTGCTTTTTTTGTGAGCGTTTGAGTTCATGAGACATCTGCCGTTGCGATGATCCGGCGTGCGGACTCGCACGTTGCCGCCGCGCCGGGCTCTGTCAATTGCTGTTGACGTCAGCATGCGCGGGGGCGCGTTCCATGGTTTCGTTACTGTTGATGCGCCGTCGTCTTTGCGTGCGCGCGCATTTCTACGTCACTCCATCATCCGCCGCGTCTCGCGCGGCAATTCCCCGAAGCGTTCACGGTAGTACTCCGAGAACCGTCCCAAATGCCCGAACCCCACGCCCAGCGCCACTTCCGTGACGCTGGCGCCTGCCTGCGTCCGTAACCGGCTCCTGGCCTCGTCCAGCCGCAGCGCCCGCAACGCGTTCATGGGCGTGGTGTTGCGGTGTTCCTGGAACAAACGCGTGAGCGCGCTGGCGCTGGCGCCGGCGTGCCGGGCGATGTCGGCCAGGGTCAGGGGGGCGGCGAGGTGATCGCGCATATAGCCTTCCGCGGCGCTCAGCCGGCGCGGGACGGCGGGGGCCATGCCGGCGTGCGCTTGCCAGCTGTTGGGCTGGTTGTAGAGCAGGTGCAGCACCAGCGTGTCTTCCAGGTGTTCCAGCCAGGCCGCTGGCGGGCGGGGCGCGCCGTCGTCCAGGGTGGGAAGCAGGTGGATCAGGCTTTCGACCATGCTGCGCCAGACGGCGCCGACCGGGTTGTCCAGGCGCAGGGCCGGGCTGAAGTCGAGCGGCCGGGTCGCGGCTTCGCCGAAGGCGCGCTGGCCGATGGCTTCGAGCTTGCCGCGGGGGATCTTGAGCAGCAGCTGTTCGCAACCGGCTTCCCAGTGCAGTTTCAGAGGGCGATTGGGAGCAATGACAGCGGCGCAGTCGGGGTCGGCGTCCACGCGGTCATTGCCGCATTCGATACAGGCGCGCCCGCTCAAGGGGACCTGGACCAGCATGAAGTCCTGCAGGCGATCGGGCTCGATGTGGACTTCGGCGCCGTAGCGCAACGTACAGACTGTCAGCGACCCGAAGCGGCCTCGGTTCAGTTCGGCATCGACGCGGCCTCCTTTCCAGGTCAGACGGTGTTCTTTCAGGGCTTCGGACACGAGGGTGCGCGTCTCGTCCTGCTGGGTGGAACTGAAGACGCGCCGCTTGAACAGGGGCGCAAGCGTGAGTCGGGACCAGCCGTGCATGGATGCCTCCGGGACGGGAACGCTCCCGTGTTACTGCCGAGGGTAATTTAAACGTCAAGGACTTGGAATTAAGTGAATCCCGGATAAGGCTGACGGAATCCGGATAGAGCGGTGCCCGGGCGCGGCCTAATCTAGCCGGCAGGCCCTTCGCGTGTTGGTTGGAGGGCGGCGCCGCGGCGCGTAAGCTGGCGGCGTTGTTCGGCAGCATGCGTTTACCGACGGCAGACGGGTTCTGTCAGCTTTCCGCCGGCAAGGCCGGGCGGGGAAAACGGGGTGGCTCATGAATCGAAATCTATGGAGCCGGCGCGCGCTGGCTGCGCTGGTGTGCATGACGGCGGCGGCGGGCGCCACGGCGGCGGACAAGGTCAAGGTCGGCTTGCTGACCACGCTGTCGGGACCGGGGGCGGCGCTGGGCAACGAGATCCGCGACGGCTTCAATCTGGCGCTGCAGCATACGGGCGGCAAGCTCGGCGGATTGCCGGCGGAAGTGGTTGTGGCCGACGATCAGCAGAAGGCGGACACTGGGCGGCAGGCGGTGGAGCGGCTGTTGAAGCGCGACCGCGTGAACATCATGACGGGCATCGTGTTTTCGAACGTGCTGTTGCCGGTAATGCCGGCCATCCTGCAGTCGGGAACCATCTACCTCAGCACCAATACCGGGCCGGAGAACTACGCGGGCGCGGGCTGTAATCCGAATTTCTTCGCGGTCGCCTGGCAGAACGAAGACATTCCGGCCGCGATGGGCAAGTACGCCACCGACCAGGGCTACAAGAGCGTGGCGCTGATCGCGCCGGACTATCCGGGCGGACGGGAGTCGCTCAATGGCTTCAAGCGTCTTTACAAGGGGGGATTGTCCGAAGAGATCTACACCCAACTCGGACAGCTGGACTACGGCGTCGAGATTACCCGCCTGCGGGCCAGCAAGCCCGATGCGGTGTTCTTCTTTCTGCCGGGCGGCATGGGCGTGAACTTCATCAAGCAGTTCAACGGCGCCGGCCTCTCCAAGGAGATTGCGCTGCTGGCCCCCGGATTCTCGGGCGACGAGGACACGATCGCGGCGGTGGGCGCGCCCATCGAGGGCATGCGCAATACGTCGCAATGGGCACAGGACCTGGACAACCCGGCCAACCGCAAGTTTGTCGAAGACTTCCGAAAGACCTACAACCGCAGTCCCACGCTGTACGCCTCGCAGGGCTACGACGCGGCCATGTTGCTGGACAGCGCGGTGCGCCAGACCGGCGGCAAGCTGGACGCGGACGCGTTGCGCCCGGCGTTGCGGCGCGCGGACTTCAAGTCGGTGCGCGGCGATTTCAAGTTCAACCGCAACCAGTATCCGGTGCAGAACTATTACCTGCGCATCGTCGAGGCCGGAGCGGGGGGCAAGTTGTCCAATAAGCTGTCGGGCACGGTGCTGACCCAGTACCAGGACCCTTTTGCCGCTGCCTGCCAGATGAAGTAGAGCGGATATCTGCATCGAGGAGATACGTATGACCCAGAACATTACGACGCGCGAAGTGACGGTGGCCTCGCATGATGGCAAGTCCTTCGGCGCCTATCTGGCCGTGCCGGCGTCCGGCCATGGCCCGGGCCTGGTGCTGTGCCAGGAAATCTTCGGCGTGAACGACTTCATGCGCCGCGCGGCGCAGTTGCTGGCCGAGGAGGGATATGTGGTGCTGGTGCCGGACCTGTTCTGGCGCCAGCAGCCGGGCATTCAGCTGACCGACGGTCCGGCCGACATGCCCCGCGCCTTCGAGCTCTACCAGGGTTTCGACGTTGAGCTGGGCCTGAAGGACATCGCCGCTACCATCGACGCCTTGCGCGCGCTGCCCGAGCAGCAGGGCGGGGTGGGCGTGCTGGGCTATTGCCTGGGCGGCAAGCTGGCCTACCTGGCCGCCTGCCGCACCGACGTGGACGTGGCCATCGGCTATTACGGCGTGGGTATCGAGAACAGCCTCGAAGAAGCTTCAGGCCTGCGTGGCCGCCTGGTGCTGCACATCGCCGAGCAGGACGGCTTCTGTCCGCCCGAGGCGCGCCAGCGCATCCTGGAGGCGCTGGGCAACAAGCCTGGGGTGCAGATCTACGTCTACCCGGGCATGGACCACGCGTTTGCGCGTACCGGCGGCGATCACTACGACAAGCCGTCGGCCTTGATGGCGCACCAGCGCAGCATGGCAGCCTTGCAACGCGCCATCGGGCCTGAGTTCGATTACTCGTACCTCTGGGACAAGCACTGCGAATACGAATTCGGCACGCGCGATGTGGCCGCCACCATGGCCACGATGGTGGCCGAACCCTATGTGAATCACATCCCCACCATGACCGGGGGCGTGGGCTACAAGGAACTCAGCCGCTTCTACCAGCACCACTTCGTCAACAGCAATCCGCCGGACACTCGCCTGGTGCCGTTGTCGCGCACGGTGGGCGCCACGCAGATCGTGGATGAGTTGCTGTTCTGCTTCACGCACACCACCGAGATCGATTGGCTGTTGCCCGGCGTGAAGCCCACCGGAAAATATGTGGAGATCCCGCTGATCGCCATCGTCAAGTTCCGCGGCGATAAGCTCTACCACGAGCACATCTACTGGGATCAGGCCAGCGTGCTGGTGCAGGTGGGGTTGCTGGACCCGAAGGGCCTGCCCGTGGCGGGCCGCGAGACCGCCGCCAAGTTGCTGGACGAGACCCTGCCGTCGAACACGCTGATGGCGCGCTGGAAAGAAAGCGAGCACAAGTAGGAGCCGGACATGTCATATACCGAAGAGCAATTGGCCGCGATGGTGCGCGGCGACAGCGTGCACCGTGGCGTCTATACCGATCCCGCGATCTTCGATCTGGAGATGCAGCGGATCTACGGGCGTGCCTGGATCTACGTGGGACATGAGAGCCAGGTGCCCAGGACGGGCGACTATCACACCACGCGCCTGGGCGACCAGGATGTGCTGATGGTGCGCGCGACGGACGGGCGCGTGCACGTGCTGTATAACCGTTGCCCGCACAAGGGCGCCAAGGTGGTAGCCGACGGCGAGGGCTGTGTCGGCAAGTTCTTCCGTTGCCCGTACCATGCCTGGACCTTCAAGCTGGACGGCAGCCATCTGGGCGTGCCGTTGAAGCAGGGCCTGGAAGGCACGTCCTACGACCCCACGGATCCGACGTTCTCGATGCGCCGGGTGGCCCGGGTGGAAAGCTACCGGGGCTTTGTGTTCGCCAGCCAGGCCAAGGACGGCCCGGCGCTGGAGGATTTCCTAGGCGGGGTGCGTTCGTCCATCGACAATCTCTGCGACCGTTCGCCGGTGGGCGAGGTCGAAGTCGCGGGCGGCATCTTCCGCGTCATGCAGCGTTCGAACTGGAAGGTGTTCTACGAGAACCTGCACGACACCATGCATGCCCGCGTTACGCACGAATCGTCCTACGCGGCGGCGCGCGACGAGGCCAAGGAAATCGGCGAGATGCCGCTGGAACTGCACATCATGGACGGCAACGGCGAACCCTACGAATTCTGGGAAAAGCTGGAGCTGCGCGCCTACCCCAACGGCCATGGCTACATGGAAGGCATCTTCAACCCAGGCGCGGCCGAGCGCGACCCGGTGTCGCGCGCCCACTTCGAAACGCTGACCGCCGCCTATGGCGAGACCCGCGCCCGCGAAATCCTGGGCATGAACCGGCACAACACCGTTATCTACGGCAGCGGTTCGCCCCACACCGTGTTCCAGCAGTTCCGCGTGATCCGCCCCATTGCCGTGGACCGCACCATGATCGAGATCCAGACTTTCCGCTGCAAGGGCGCGCCGGAAGGCGTGTTCAAGCGCGCCATGCTGTACGCCAACGTCATCAATTCGCCCTCGTCCAACGTCATGCCGGACGACATCGAACTCTACAACCGCTGCCAGGAAGGCAATGCCACCCGCGGCGGCGACTGGGTCAGCATGCACCGCTACCACGGCAGCGACCGCAGCGATGAGCAAGGCCTGGTGTCGGTCAACGGCACCAGCGAACTGCCCATGCGCAACCAGTTCAACGCCTGGAAGACCTATATGGAAGCAGGCCCCGCCGCCACGGCTGCGGCCGCCACCTCCGGAGACCGCTCATGCTGCTAGATCTTGATTTCGACGTGAGCACCGCGGACCTGTCGCCGGCCGAGGTGCCGGCGGACGCCTACCATCGCATCTCGCAGTTCCTGTACCGCGAGGCGCGCCTGCTCGACGAGCGCCGCTATGCGGATTGGCAGGCGCTGTGGACGGTTGACGGCATGTATTGGATGCCACGGGTGCAGGGCCAGGAAAGCCCCTACGACCACATCTCGCTGTTCTGGGAGGACCGCATGCTGCGCGACGTGCGTATCCGCCGTCTGGAACATCCGCGCAACTGGTCGCAGCAACCGCCCACGCGCAGCGCGCGGCTGGTGGGTGCCGTGGAAATCGAGGGCGTGGATGCCGCCGGCAACCTGGTGGTGCACTCCACGTTCCAGATGACGGAATGGCGTAAGCGCCAGCCGCGACAGCTGGCCGGCCGCTATACCCACAAGCTCGCCGCCGACGGCGATAGCTGGCGCATCCGCATGAAGCGCGTGGACCTGGTCAATTGCGACGACGTGCACGACGTGTTCGAGGTGTTCGTGTGACCGCTACCGACGCCGCGGTGCTGGCGCTGCACTTCCAGAACGACGTACTGCATCCCGAGGGCAAGATCCGGGTCGGCCTGGACGGGGACAGTGGCGCGCGCCAGCGCCTCCTGGACAACGCGGCGGCTTTGTTGGCGGGCGCGCGGGCCCATGGCTTGCCCATCGTGCACGTGCGCATCGCGTTCCGGCCGGATTATGCCGACCTCATGGCTAACTGTCCCATCTTCCGCAACGTGGCCGCGATAGGCGCGGTGGCGGAAGGGCAGTGGGGCAGCGCTTTCTACGAAGGGCTGCAGCCTTTGGCGGGTAGCGCGCGCGAATTCGTGGTGAAGCACACCCGCATCAGCGCGTTCTACGGCACGCCGCTGGAAGAAACGTTGCGGCTCCTGGGCGCGCGCCGGCTGGTGGTGGCGGGAGTGGCGACCCATTCTGTAGTGGAAGGCACGGTGCGCCACGCCGCCGACATCGGCTTCGAGGTCATGGTGGCGCAGGACGCCTGCGCCTCCGCCGATCCCGCGGTGCATGACGCGTCGCTGGCCAGCATGCGTCTGATTGCGCAAACCGGGCCGGTGGAGGAAGCTGTGCGCTGGGCCGCCGCGCCGCATTGATCAAGGACCAAACATGGATTTCACAGGCTTTCCCGGGTTGAGCGGCAAGACCGCCATCGTCACCGGCAGCACCCAGGGGCTGGGCGCGGACATCGCGCGCGGACTGGCCGCGGCCGGCGCCAACGTGGTGCTGGTCGGACGCAACGCCGAGGCCGGTCGCGCGCTGGAACGGGAGCTGGACGGCCGGGCGCTGTACTGCGAAACCGATATCGGGCAGGACAGCCAGATACAGCGGTGCATCGATGCCGCCGTGGCGCGCTTCGGGCGGCTGGACATTCTGGTCAATAACGCGTGCCAGTATGCGGACCGGGGGCTCGCTTCCTCGCGCGAGGAGTGGCACAGCACGCTGGACACCAACCTGGTGTCGGCCGCGATCTTCACGCAGTTGGCCGCGCCGCTCCTGCCGCGCGGCGGCGTGGTGGTGAACATGGGCAGCACGGGCGGCAAGTTCGGCGCTGCGGGACGGGCGCTGTATCCGGCGTCCAAGGCGGCGCTGTTGCAGATCACCAAGAATTTCGCGGTGGAACTGGCGCCCGCCGGTGTGCGCGTGCTGGCGGTGTCGCCGGCCTGGACCTGGTCGCCGTCGGTGGAGCAGTTGTCGGGCGGTTCGCGTCCGGCGGCGGATGCGGTGGGCGCGCATTTCCATCCGCTGGGGCGGGTCGGCTCGGGCGAAGAGATCGCCGCGGCGGTGTGCTTTGCCTGTTCCGACGCGGCGTCGTGGATGACGGGCGTGGACATCCCCGTGGACGGCGGCTTTTCCATCCTCGGGCCGGACCGCGGCATCTCGCCGCGCGCCTGGTTCAAAGAGCTGGCGCCTTGAAGGCGCCAGCACGCGGCCTTAGCGTATGACGATCTGGCCGTCTTCCACGGCGGCCTTGCCACCGATCTGGTCTTCCAGGAATTCCTGCACCTTGTTGCCCACTTGAATGGTCACGCCGCTGCAGAAGCGGCGCGTGGCCTGGATGGTGGCGCTGGCCAGGGGCTGCAGGTCGTGCACCAGCTGGGCTTCCTCGGCGTCCAGCTGCAGCAGATCGTGGCTGAGCTTGACGTGGGTGTTGCGGGCGCGCTCGGCGACGTCGCCGGGGGCGCGTTGCGGATTGGCCCGCAGGAACATCAGCAGCTGTTCCAGCTTCGCCTTTTCTTCGTTCATTTTCTGGCGCTTGCGTGCCAGCGCCGAACGCTTGATGTCGGCATGCGGATCCAGGCCGGCCTGGACCAGTGTCGGGATGCCCGCGGGCGAGCCGATGGTGCCGGCGCGCACTGCCTGCATGGCGCGGATCTGGCCGCCGGTGATGGCGCTTTGCTGCGTGTTGGGAGGGCCGACGTTGACGCTGCCGCCCGCCGCGATGTTGCTCTGGCGGACCTCGCGTTCCACGTCCACGTCGCGGCCGGCGCTGATGACGGCGTTTTCAATGAACTTGGCGCGCAGCGCGCCGCCACAGACGATGCGGGCGGTGCGTGCCGCCGCCGCGGCGTCCTGCAGGGCTTCGGCCAGGCCGATGATGCCGCCCTTGACGGTCACATTGCCGCCGGCCTCGACCAGCGCGGCCTCGACGGTGCCGTTGACGACCACATCGCCCGTTACGTGGACTTCCATGGTGGCGGCGACGTCGCCGCGCACCAGCAGCGAACCCTCGAAATGAATATTGCCGGTGGTCAGGTTGACTGCGTCGACCTCCACCATGGGATTCACCTGGACGCCGTGGCTGACCAGCGTAGGCGTGCCGGCGATGGTGGCGCGCAGCAGCAGCGGGTCTTCCGGGTCCACCTCGGCGCCGGACAGATCGTTGGCGAACGGAGTGTTGGGCAGTTCCTCGGGCAGGACCGGTTCGCCCAGCACGTTGGTGCCATCTACACCGGGCAGGGGCGGAGTGCGCCGCATCAGCGGCGTGCCGGGCGATACCAGCAGCAGGCTGCCCAGGTCGCGGTAGTCCACCTGGGCCAGTTCGTCGATTTCTTCGCCGCGCGGCTTAAGGCGGTCGAGCAGGCTTTCGAAGCGCGTGGGCGTGCCTCGGGTGGGGGGCGTGCCGCGGGCGATCTGCACGGTGTCGCGGCGGCCCTGCTCGACGGCGTCGGTCAGTTCCTGTTCCAGGATGCCGTGGACGATGCCGCGTTCGGCCAGCGCCGCGCGCACGGCCTCCAGGGCCACGGGCTGGCCACCCTTGGGCGCGTGGAGGGTCAGCAGGGCGGACATGCGCTCGGCGTCCAGTTCCAGCTCGAACGAACCGTCGATGACCTGGCCGACCGGGGCTTGCACGGTCTCGGTGGCACTGCGGCACAAGTCGATGAAACCCAGGACGGCCTGGCTGTCGAGCGCTTCGGCGTTCCAGCCCTGGGCGGCGGCGGCCGCGGCCAGCATGTCCCAGGTAGGCAGGTCGATATTGACGCGGGGGCGCGGTTCGGCCTCTTCATCGGCGATAGCGACACTGGCGTCGGCATCGAGGGCGGCATCGTCGTCCGCCGCGGCCAGCGGGGACGGCGCGGCGGTCCCGATGGCGCCATCCGCCGGATCGGGATGCGCCGGTGGCGTGTAGACCGCCGTCAGGACGTTGGTCGAGGCATCCAGCATCAGCCGGAGCGTGTTTTCTGCGTCCATCTCACCGTCTCCAGCCTGGCGTCAGCCGCCAGGTTCAATCATTTCGTAATTATAGGAAATATTAAGTCATATTCTAGCCCAGCCATCGCAGGCTACTGGAAAGTAGGTGCACAGATTCCGCCGATTGCCCTAGTTCCTGCCCCGTTTTTCCCTGGGATGGCGACCGGCCGGCCAGAACTAGGACGTCGGTACTAGCGACAAAACGGCAGCGTGGCAGCAGCATAGGAACTCGACCACGCGTCCACGGACGCCGCCGGAGCCCTGTCCCATGCACTGCCATCCCCGTTCCGTCCTGCCGGCCTTGCGCGCCCTCCTGGCGCGCGCCGGGGGCATGGCGGCCTTGGCAGCCATCGTGACGGGTGTGCTGGCGCTGGCACCCGCCAGTCCCGCCCAGGCGGCCGACATCTATCGCTACAAGGATCCGTTCGGCGTCTGGCGATCCATGAAGGTGCCTACGGGCTACGCCAAGTATTACAAGCGGGCGCAAGCCCGGACGGCCTGGCGAGGCAGCGGCATGAAGGTCTGCCTGGAGTGCGAGCCCAAGTCGGGCGACGGGGCGCGCCTGGTGTCGCTGGCGCCCGCCTCGCGCGCCCAGCGTTGGGGTGAACTCAAGGTACCCGCCGCACATGACGGACTGATTGCGCGGGCGGCGCGCGAGTCGGGCGTGGACCAGGCGTTGCTGACCGCGGTGATCGCGATTGAATCGGGGTTCCGCAGCGATGCGCGCTCGCCCAAGGGGGCGTTGGGACTGATGCAGCTGATGCCGGCGACGGCAGCGCCGTTGTTGTCAGTGGCGGACGTGGAGACCGCGCTGGTGGATCCGGCGACCAATGTGAACGCGGGGTCGCGCCATTTGCGCCGGCTGATAGACCAGTATCCGGGCAGGCTGGATCTGGCGCTGGCGGCGTACAACGCCGGCGAGGGAGCGGTGCGCAAGTACGACGCCGTGCCGCCCTATGCGGAAACCCAGGCGTACGTCCGGGACGTGACCGCCTTGTACGAGCACTACAAGGCGCCCTGAGGGGGAGCGGCCGCGGGCCGGCCCCCCAATGCCGTTACATCGACGCGAAGACCTTTTCGGCGATGTCCAGCGTGGACTTGATCACCGCGTCGTCATGCGTGGCCGAGACGAAACCGGCTTCGAAGGCGGACGGCGCAAAGTGCACGCCGTGGTCCAGCATGGCGTGGAAAAAGCGGTTGAACGCCGCAGTGTCGCAGGCCGAGACCTCGGCGAAAGAGGTCGGGACCTGATTGCTGAAGTAGATGCCGAACATGCCGCCGATCGAATCCGCCGAGAAGGCCAGCCCGGCCGCGCGGGCGCGTTCCTGCAAGCCCTGGGCCAGCTTGGCGGTCTGGGCCGCGAGCTTGTCGTAGAAGCCCGGCGCGGCGATCAGGCGCATCGTGGCCAGGCCCGCGGCCACGGCCACCGGGTTGCCCGACAGCGTGCCGGCCTGGTAGACGCCGCCCAGCGGGGCGATGTGCTTCATGATTTCGGCGCTGCCGCCAAAGGCGCCCACCGGCATGCCGCCGCCGATCACCTTGGCCAGCGTCGTGATGTCCGGCTTGACGCCGGTCAGTCCCTGCACGCCTTGCGGGCCCACGCGGAAACCGGTCATCACTTCGTCGAAGATCAGCAGCGCGCCGTGCTGCGTGCAGACTTCGCGCAGGCCTTCCAGGAAGCCCGCGGCCGGCTTGATCAGGTTCATGTTGCCGGCGACGGGCTCGACGATGATGCAGGCGATGTCGGCGCCATGCTGGGCGAAGGCCTGGCGCACGGCATCCAGGTTGTTGTATTCCAGGGTCAGCGTGTGGGAGACGAACTCCGGTGGCACGCCTGCCGAGCTGGGGTTGCCGAAGGTGAGCAGGCCCGAGCCGGCCTTGACCAGCAGGCTGTCCGAATGGCCGTGGTAGCAGCCTTCGAACTTCACGATCTTAGCGCGGCCCGTCGCGCCACGGGCCAGGCGGATGGCCGTCATGGTGGCTTCCGTGCCGGAACTGACCAGGCGCACCTGTTCCAGCGACGGCAGGCGCGAGATCAGCACTTCGGCCAGTTCGATTTCCGCTTCGGTGGGGGCGCCGAATGACAGGCCGTTGACGGCGGCTTCCTGCACGGCGCGCACCACTTCGGGATGCGAGTGGCCGAGGATGGCAGGGCCCCAGGAGCCGACGTAATCGATGTACTGCTTGTCTTCCGCGTCCCACACGTAGGGGCCCTGCGCGCGCTTGATGAAGCGCGGCGTGCCGCCCACGGAGCGGAAGGCGCGCACGGGCGAATTGACGCCGCCGGGGATGCTGCGGCAGGCGCGTTCGAAAAGCTGAGCGTTACTGGACATGGCGTTCAAGGCTTGCGGTTGGGGTTGACGGAGTAGGGCGCGGAGCAGGCGGCCGCGGCGGCCCGGATGCTGGGCGCCTCGAAAAGCCCGGTGATGACGGCAATGGCGTCGGCGCCGGCCGCCGCCACCAGCGGCGCGTTGTCGGGCGTGATGCCGCCGATGGCGACGACTGCGGGCCGCGGCGCGTCGCAGTTGTCGGTCAGGCGGCGGGCTTCAGTCAGCACCGACAGCGGCGCGCGCACGGTGTCGGGTTTGACGGTGGAGGCGAACATGGCGCCAAAGGCGATGTAGTCGGCGCCCGCAGCCAGCAGATCCTGCGCGCGACCCAGGTCGTCGTAGCTGGAGCCGCCAAGGATCAGGTCGGGACCGGCCTCGGCGCGGATGCGCGCCAGGCTTT
Organism: Achromobacter sp. D10; assembly: GCF_035282245.1. Lineage (NCBI taxonomy): Bacteria > Pseudomonadati > Pseudomonadota > Betaproteobacteria > Burkholderiales > Alcaligenaceae > Achromobacter > Achromobacter sp. D10. The sequence goes on along the minus strand of NZ_JAYJLE010000001.1, from coordinate 11,908 downwards.
CGTCTTCGCGGCCCACATGAGCGCCGTCGGCGCCCACGTCCAGCGCCAGGGGCCAGTCGTCATTGATCAGAAAGACCACGCCCAGCTCGCGACACAGCGGCGCAAGCGCGCGCGCCTGCGCGGCGCGCACGGCGTCGGGCACGTTCTTGCGGCGCAGCTGCAGCGAGCGCATGCCGCCCTCGGCGGCCTGGCGGACCGCCAGCAGCAGGCGGTCGGTATCGTCCCATTCGGGAGTGACGCCATAAAGGCCAGTGGGGAAGCGCAGCGCTTTCATTGGGGAGAAATCCGGTTGGGAATGCGCCGGCCCATGCCGGGCAGGAAGCTGGCGGCGACAGCGGAGTCGGCGTGGGCCAGCCCCTGGCGCACGGCTTCGGGCATCTCCAGCCCACGGGCCAGCATGGCCGCGATGGCGGTCGCTGCCACCCCGCCGGCGTCGCCGTTGCGGTCCGGAGGCGCCTGCCAGGGCAACGTAGCGGTCTGGCCGTTGGGGCCCAGGAGCATGTTCGCGTAGTGGCCGGGCCGCTGCGGGCTGCCCAGGACCAACACCCATTCCGCGCCTGCAGCCAGCAGGGCATGCATGGGCGTTGGTGCGTCCCCGATATCGATGTCACCATCGGCATGCCACTGGGCCAGGCGCAGGTGTTCGATAACCAGCAGGTCCGTCTGCGGCAGCACCAATTCCAGGGTGGCGGCCAGCAGGTCGTCGGCCTCGTCCTCGTCCGCGGCGTCGGCCGGCGGCTGGGCGCGTTGGCCCAGATGCAGCACCAGCGGCACCTGGCTGTAGTCGGCCGCGACCTGCGCCGCGACGCTGGCGGTTTCCGCGGTGTATAGTCCGCCCACCTTGATGGCCTGCACGGACATGTCTTCGAGCAGGCAACGCGCCTGGTCGTCCAGCAGGTCGGGTGTAACGGGATGGATTTCTTCGATGCCGGCGGTATCCCGCACGGTCAGCGCGGTCACGGCCGCCAGGCCATGGCAGCCCAGGCTGGCACAGGTGACGGCATCTGCCGGCAGGCCGTCGGAGCCCGAAGGGTCGAGCGGACCGAAGACCAAAACGAGAGGGGGAGTAACGGGGGCCACTTGGACAGCGCTAGAGTAGGGGGCGCCCGGATTCATTTGCGGTGAATCAGGGGAACCCCTATTGGGTTTCGGTAAGATTGTCCCCATTCTAATGGAAGCCCCCCGCCTTTGCCCTGACGCCGGGTCAAGGGCCTGGAATTGATGTAAGAGAGAACTATGCGTACTTGGATGTGTTTGATTTGCGGCTGGGTCTACGACGAAGAGGCCGGCCTGCCCGATGAAGGCATTGCCCCCGGCACCCGCTGGGAAGACGTGCCGCCGAACTGGGTCTGTCCTGAATGCGGCGCCCGCAAAGAGGACTTTGAACTGATGGAAATCTGAGGCGCTAGCGCCGACATAATCCGCCAAGGCTCGTAAGATGGGACTACGCCCCATCCTTCGCAACCGTGGGACGGACTGGCGCCAGGCATGATGCTTGCTGTGTACGCGCGGCCTCCCCACGGTTCTTTCAGATTACCCATGTAGGGGTTGCCATGACGGAAAAACACCACGAAGACGCCACGACGCAGGCAGCCAACTTTGCCAACCAGTTCCTGATCGCCATGCCGGGCATGGTGGAAGGCAGCCTGGCGGGCTCGGTCATTTATGTCTGCGAGCACACCGAACGCGGCGCGCTGGGCCTGGTCATCAACCGGCCCACCGACCTGACGCTGGGCACGCTGTTCGAGCGTATCGATCTGACGCTCGAGATCGGCCCGGTGAAGGACACCCTGGTTTTCTTTGGCGGTCCGGTGCAGACCGACCGCGGTTTCGTGCTGCACGCGCCCGCCGGCGACTATAGCTCCAGCATCAAGCTGGGCGACATGGCGCTGACCACCTCGCGCGACGTGCTGCAAGCCGTGGCCGATGGCAAGGGTCCAGCCCGCATGCTCGTTACGCTGGGCTACGCCGGCTGGGGCGCGGGTCAGCTCGAAAGCGAGATGGCCCAGAATGCCTGGCTCAGCGTGGGCGCGGACGACAGCATCATTTTCGATGTGCCGCCCGAAGATCGCTATCCGGCCGCGCTGAAGCTGCTGGGCATCGATCCGGTGATGTTGGCAGGCGATGCCGGCCATGCCTGAAGAAACCCTGCTCGCCTTCGATTTTGGCGAGAAGAAGATCGGCATCGCCATCGGCAATACGCTGACGCGCCAGGCGCGTCCGCTGGAAATCATCTTCAGTGAAATCCGCGAGGCGCGCTTCGGCCGCATTGCGGCGCTTTTGCAGGAGTGGCAGCCCCACCGCGTCGTGGTGGGGCTGGCGCTGGACGCCGACGGCGGAGAACAGCCGGCCACCGCGCGTTGCCGGCGCTTCGCCAATCAATTGCATGGCCGCTTCGGCCTGACCGTCGAACTGGTCGACGAACGCGGCTCCAGCATGGAAGCGCAGCGCCTGCTGGGCACGCATGCCGCGGACGACGCGATGGCGGCGGCTGTTATCCTGCAACGATACCTGGACACCCTGCCTGCGTCCTGACGCGCGCGGTCCGGACTGCCTATGCTCAATCCGCAACTCGATCACCGCGGCGAACTGATACACCTGCTGACTACGGAAGGCCTGCCTCGCCGGCATGTCGAACGGCTGCTGGACGCTGCGCGCGCTCATGCGACGGGCGCGGCGCCCGCCGCCTCGCCGTCCGCCGCACCCTTGTTCCTGTGCCTGCCCGATGATTCGGCGCAGGACCGTGACGCCTTTGCCGCCGCTGCCGGACGGCTGTCCCTGTCGCCGGTGGCGCTGGACTTGCAGGCCGGCGCGGCGCTGGCCGAAACCGTGGCCCGGCTGGCGCCAGGCCTGCTGGTGCTGCGGCATGGCGCCAGCGGCGCGGCGCATTGCGCGGCCGCGCATGCCGCCCCGGGCCTGCGCGTCCTTAACGCCGGCGACGGCAGCCATGCCGATCCTTTGCCGGCGTTGGCGCTGGTGCAGGCCATGATCGATGCGCGGCAGGATCTGACCAACCTGGCCGTGACGCTGGTGGGCGACATCCGCCACTCGCGCATGGCGCGTTCCGTCATCCATGCCATGACGACATTGGGCGTGCCCGAAGTCCGGGCCGCCGCGCCGCGCACGCTCTTGCCTGATGGCCTGCCGCAACTGGGCGTGCGCGCCTGCGCTTCGCTGCGGGAAGGTCTGCAGGATGCCGACGTCGTCGTCGTGCTGCCCTTGAAGGTGGAAGGGATCAGCGGCGCGTGGTTGCCCTCCGCCCGAGAGTACGCGCAGGCCTACGGCCTGACGCCGGCCGCGCTGGCGGCCGCCCGGTCCGATGCCTTGCTATTGCCCGCGGGCGTGCTGACGCCCGGCATCGAGACCGATGGCGACGTGTCGGCCAGCCTGACACCCATCGAGGCGCAACTGGCGGACCTTGAACAATATTTGCGTCTGGCCGCCCTGGAACTGCTGACCGGAGATGCGCCATGAGGTTGCACGTCGCCAACGGGCGGCTGATCGATCCGGCCAATGCACGGGATGGGCAGCACGATCTCTACATCGCGGACGGCCATGTGGTTGCGGTGGGGCGCGAGCCCGACGGCTTTCACGCGGACAGCCGGCTGGACGCCGCCGGATTGGCCGTGTTGCCTGGCCTGATCGACCTGTCGGCGCGGGTAACGCAGTCCGGCGCGGCATCATTCGCGCCATCCGAGCTGCGCGCGGCCCTGGCCGGCGGCGTGACCAGGCTGGTGTTGCCGCCGGACTCCGCTGCGCCGCTGGACGAGCCAGGCAAGGTCGAGGCGCTGATGCGCCAGGCCGAAGCGGGGCAATGCCGAATCCATCCGCTGGGCGCGATGACCGTGGCGCTGGCCGGAGAAACGCTGGCGGAAATGGGTTTGCTGGCCCAGGCTGGCTGCCTGGCATATGCGCAAGGCGAGCAAGGCATCGTCGATACGCGCGTGCTCTGGGGGGGCATGCGCTACGCCAGCGGCATGGGCCATGCGCTGTGGCTGCGGCCGCAAGATCCGTGGCTGGCGCGCGGCGCGGTCGCCGCCAGCGGCGCCTATGCCGAGCGCCTCGGCCTCGAAGGGCTGCCTGCGCAGGCGGAAACCGTGGCCCTGCACACCATTCTTGAACTGCAGCGCGCCACGGGCGCGCGCGTGCACCTGACTCGGCTGTCCACGGCCGCCGGACTGGAACTATTGCGCGCTGCCAAGCGCGAAGGCCTGCCTGTGAGCGCCGATGTCTCTGTCCACAATCTGCATCTGACGGACGTGGACATCGGCTTTTTCAACACGGACTTCCGCCTGAACCCGCCCTTGCGCGGCCAGCGCGACCGCGACGCGATCCTTGCGGCGCTCGCGGACGGCACGGTCGACGCGCTGTGTTCCGATCACACCCTGGTCGACGATGCGGGCAAAGCCGTGCCGTTTCCTATGGCCGCGCCCGGCGCGACGGGTCTGGAGCTGCTGCTGTCCCTGGCCCTGAAGTGGGCGCGCGACCATCGCAGGCCATTGGCCGAAGCGCTGGCGCGGGTCACCTGTGGTCCTGCCGCGGTATTGGACAAGATCGCGCCCCAAGCGGGCGCGGCCGGCCATCTGGGCCCGGGAGCGCCGGCCGACCTGTGCCTGGTCGACCTGGATGCCGAATGGCTGGTGGAGCCTGGCGCGCTGCAAAGCCGCAGCGGCCATACCCCGTTCGCGGGTATGATGCTGCCCGGCCGTGTACGCGCCACCGTGGTGGGTGGCAGCCTGGCCTGGGAGACTCCGGTTTGAAGCTGCTGCGCTTTGTCCTTAGGCTGTTCCTCGTGGTGCCCTGGATTCTCTTCGGCCTCGTGTGCGTGGGCCTGGTATATCCGCTGATCGGGCACAAGTCGCGAGCCTGGCTGAACCGCCGCTGGTCGCGTTGCCTGATGGCATTCTGTGGCCTGCGGGTCGTCCTCAAGGGCGAGCCGCGCCTGACCGGTCCGGTGCTGATGGTGGCCAATCATGTGTCCTGGATCGACATCTTCGTGCTGAATTCGGCGCGCGCCACTTCCTTCGTCGCCAAGAGCGAGATCCGCAGCTGGCCGATCATCGGCTGGCTGGTGGCTGGCGCCGGCACGCTCTTCATCGAACGCGGCCAACGCCACGCGGTGCACGCGATGGGCGAGTCCATGCAAGCCCGCTTCAAGCAAGGCGATGCGGTCGGGCTGTTCCCTGAAGGCACCACGAGTGAAGGCTTCGAGCTGCTGCCTTTTCATGCGAGCCTGTTCGAACCCGCGCGCGCCGCCGCCGTGGAGATCCAGCCGGTGGCATTGCGATTCCTGCAGCATGGCAAACGCAGCGGCTACGCGGCCTTTGTCGGAGAGGAGTCCTTGGTGGCAAATCTCTGGCGCGTGCTGGGAGTGACGGGGCTTGCCGTCGAAGTGGTGTTCCTGCCGCCGTTGCCGGCGCGGCATCCGGACGGAAGCTTGCCGACGCGACTGGAGCTTTCCCACCAGGCCCGAGACGCCATCCTGAGCGCGCTGTAGCGGCCCTGGGGGCGCGGCAGGCCCCCCTCTACTGCCATCCCCCCGAAAACTCACAACAACTCTCCGCCAGTTCCGCCACGCTCTGGCAAAACGCCACATCGGCATCCCGCCGGAACATCGCGCAATACACCGATTGCGGCGATGCCGTGGTGGTGCGGGCGATGACCAGCCGTTTCGCGCTGACCATGTCCGCGAAATAGTCCCGTGGCAGGCAACTGACTCCGAAGCCCGCCGCCGTCAGCCCCGCCATTGCGATCAGGCTGTTGATGGTGAAGATGTTGCTGGCCGGCGTATGGGGGCGCAGCCAGCCGTCGTAGATCATGTTGAGCCCCGACTCCCGGCTTTGCCGCAGCAGGGGCAGGGCGGCGATGTCTGCGGGTGTGTAGACGCGACTGGAATCGATCATGTCGGGGCTGCCCATCCATGCGAATTCCAGCCGCTGCAGGGGGACCGCCTGCAGGTTGGGTTCGGCGAATTCACCGTGCAGGAACGCCATGTCCAGCTGCCCCGCCTGCAGGCGTTTGAGCAGGTCCGCGCCCAGGTCGATATGCGGCTCCAACGTGATGCGAGGGTAGTGCGCGCGCAGCAGCCGGATCAGGGCGGGCAGCCAGGTCATGGCGGTGATCTCGGTAATCCCAAAGCGGAAGGTGCCGGTCAGCGTGTGCTGGCCTTTCAGCCGGACCAGCAGGCGGTCGCGATGGCCCAGCATTTCCTCGGCCAGCGCGTACACCTCATGTCCGCGAGCGGTCAGCTCGGCGCGGTGGCCGGAGCGGTCGAACAGCGCGATGTCGAAGTCCGCCTCCAGTTCCTGGATGCGCTTGGTGATCGCCGATTGGGTGGTGTGCAGCTTCTGGGCCGAGGCCGAAAACGTGCCCAGCCTGACCGTCCAATACAGGGCTTCGATCTGCTTGAAGGTCAGCACGCGGGATCGTCCTTGCCGGGGGTTTTCATTCCGAAATTTCCATTAAGGGCTAACCCTTATATTCCATAAAGAGATCAAGTTCGTGGAAATTTAATCCCTTTTTCGGAATCGGAAAAGCTCGCACCATGGCACCTGCCTCTACTACCGACTCAGGACTTTGCAGATCGTCATGGCCTCTATTCACACTGGCGCCCGGGTATTGCCGGCCTCTCCCGTCGCTTCCACGGCTGTCCTCCAGGCGCTGGCCGGCATCGTCACGCCGCATCTCAGCGACAATCTCGCGCGCCGCGAAGGCATATCGGGCCTGCGCCGCTACAACGGCGGCGGCAAGCTGGTTGGCACCGCACTGACCGTCAAGACGCGCCCGGGCGACAACCTGCTCATCTACAAAGCCATGATGCAGGTGCAGCCGGGCCACGTGCTGGTGGTGGATGCCGGGGGAGACCTGTCCAATGCCGTGCTGGGCGAAATCATGAAGCGCTATCTCCAGGTCCATGGCTGCGCGGGCGTGGTGGTGGATGGCGCCATCCGCGACGTGGCCGCCTTCGAGGCGGACAACTTCCCCTGCTATGCGCGTGGCCACATCCACCGCGGCCCCTACAAAGATGGCCCGGGCGAGGTCAACGTGCCGGTGTCCATTGGCGGGCAGGTCATCAATCCCGGCGACATCGTGGTGGGCGACGAGGACGGCCTGGTCAGCTTCCCGCCCGCCGAGGCCGAGGCGTTGATCGCGGCTGCACAGGCCCACGCGGCCAAGGAAGAACGCATCATGGCCGAAATCGCGGCCGGCGACAAAACGCAGAGCTGGATGCAGGCCGCCTTTGCCGCCAAGGGGTTGGCATGAGCCTGGCCGCAACCGAATTCCTGGCCGACCGCGCGCGCGCCATCAAGCCTTCGCCCAGCATGGCGGCGAAGAGCCGGGTCGACCAGTTGCGCGCCGAGGGTCGCGATATCGTCGACTTCACCGTGGGTGAACCGGACCTGCCCACGCCCGCCCATATTGTGCAGGCCGGCATCGACGCGCTCCATAGCGGTGACATCCGCTATACCGCTTCCACCGGCGCCAAGCCGCTGCTGGAGGCCGTGCGCGCCAAGTTCCAACGCGAAAACGGCCTGGACTACGCGCTGGACGAACTGATCGTGGGCGTGGGCGCCAAGCAGCTCATCTTCACTGCGTTGGCCGCCACCGTGCAGGCGGGCGACGAGGTCATCATCCCGGCGCCGTATTGGGTGTCGTACCCGGACATGGTGCTGGTCAATGACGGCACGCCCGTGGTGGTGGCGTGCCCCGAGTCCGACGGTTTCAAGCTCACGCCGCAGGCGCTGGAGCGGGCGATCACGCCGCGCACGAAATGGCTGCTGCTGAATACGCCCAGCAACCCCACCGGCGCCATGTACGACGCTGCTGAACTGCGGGCTCTGGGCGAGGTGCTGGAGCGCCATCCGCGGGTGTGGCTGATGACCGACGAAATCTATGAACACCTGGCCTATGGCGAGGCGCGGCACCAGTCGCCGGCGGCGGCCGTGCCTGCGCTGGCTGGCCGCACGCTCACCATCAACGGCGTGTCCAAGGCCTATGCCATGACCGGCTGGCGCCTGGGCTACGCGGGCGGACCCAAGGGCCTGATCAAGGCCATGGCGACGCTCATCTCGCAAAGCACCAGCTGTGTCAGTGCCATCAGCCAGTCGGCCGCGCGCATTGCGTTGACCGCCGACCAGGACTGCGTGCGCCAGGCTGCGGACGTATTCCATGCGCGCCGCGACCGCATCGTTGCGCTGCTGAACGATGTGGCCGGCGTGCGCTGCCCGCAACCGCAGGGAGCGTTCTACGTGTACCCGTCGGTGGCGGGCCTGCTGGGCAAACGCACCCCAACCGGGCGCGTGCTCGAGACCGACCTGGACGTGGTGATGTTCCTGCTGGATACGGCAGGCGTTGCGGTGCTGGACGGCTCGGCCTATGGTTTGTCGCCTTATCTGCGTTTGAGTTTCGCCACGTCGATGGAGAACATCGAGGAAGGCTGCCGGCGCATCCGCGAGGCTTGCGCCAGCCTGGTTTGATTCCACGGGCGGCTCCAGGGCCGCCCCGAGGCCCGCTGCGGCGTCGCAGCGTTCTTAGGCAGTACCCATACCTATATTCCAGGGGAAATACCATGAAGACATTGATCGCTTCCGTCGTCGCCGCGGCCGGCCTGGTCGCCACGCTGGCGCCTGCCGCCCATGCCGATACGCTCGCCGATATCAAGGCGCGCGGCAAATTCATCTGCGGCACCATGGGCACGGCCGAGCCCTTCAGTTTCCAGGATCCGAAGACCCGCGGCATCGTGGGCTACGAAGTCGATATGTGCCAGGCCATCGCCGACAGCCTCGGCGTGCCGCTGGAACTCAAGCTGATTGCCGTCGAGGCGCGCATTCCCGAGCTGATTGCCGGGCGCGTGGACGTGGTGGCGGCCAACCTGGGCTGGAGCCCCGAACGCGCGCAGCAGATCGATTACTCGCACCAGCATTTCGTGAGCCTGCAGAAAGTGCTGGCGCGCGAGTCCGACAAGGACCTGAAGGCGCCGGCCGACCTGGCGGGCAAGCGCGTCAGCGCCGTGCGCGGGTCGTCGTCGGAGCAGGGCGCGCGCAAGAACATCCCCAATGTCGAGCCTGTGACCTTCAAGGACCCCAGCGGCGCCTTCCTGGCGTTGCAGCAAGGCAAGGTCGGCGGCTTCGTGGCGTCCGAGCTGATGCTGGTCAAGCTGAAGCAGCAGGCCGCGGGCAGCGCGGTGCCGGTCAAGATCCTGGAGCCGGCGCTGTTTGTCGAACCCTGGGGCATGGGCGTGCGCAAGGGCGATACCGCCATGCTGGATCAGGTGAACAAGGTGATCGACGGAATGGAAGCTTCGGGCCAGGCCGCCAAGACGTTCGATAAGTGGTTCGGCGCGGGCACCCAGTTCAACATGAAGCGCGACTTCCGCATCGAAGCCATCAAGGGTTGATGCGCGGACCGCGCTGGAGCCTGCTTCGATGCATTACGTTTTCGACTTCAGCGCCATTTTCCAGGGCGAGTATCCGGCTTGGCTGCTCAGGGGGTTGATTACCACCCTGGCGCTGGCCGGGCTGGCCTGGATCCTGGCGTTCCTGGTGGGCAGCCTGCTGGCGGTGATCCGCCTGACAGGCTCGCCCGTGGCCAACGCGGTGATCGCGGTGTATGTCGCGTTCCATCGCAACGTGCCCATGCTGGTGCACATCCTGTTCTGGTACTTCGGCGTGCCGGCGTTGCTGCCGCAAGGCGTGGCGGATTGGCTCAACAGTCACGGCAGCGAGTTCATCCTGTCCTGCATCGCCATCGCGCTGGTGATGTCGGCCTACGTCTGCGAAGACCTGCGCAGCGCGGTGCGTGGCATCCCGCCGGGGCAGGTGGAGGCATCGCGCGCGCTGGGGCTGGGCTTCCTGCCCACCATGCGCAAGGTCGTGCTGCCGCAAGCCTTCCGCATCGCGATTCCGCCTTTGCTCAACCAGACCCTGCTGCTGCTGAAGAACACCAGCCTGGCCATGGCCATCGGCGTGACCGAGCTGACGGCAGCGGGCCGCGAAATCGAGAACTACACGTTCAAGACCTTCGAGGCCTATGCCGTGGTGACAGTCATCTATCTGCTGCTGTCGTTTCTGATCATGGGCGGGGGAGCGCTGTTGCAACGACGTTACCGTCCGCTGGGAGCGCGCTAATCATGTGGGACATACTCAAGGACAATTGGCTGCTGCTGCTCATCGGGCAGTATCCCCAAGGCCCCATCGGCGGCCTGGTGGCGACGCTGGGACTGGCCGCGGTCAGCCTGGCGCTGGCGCTTCCCTGCGGCGTGTTGCTGGCGCTGGGCCGGATCAGCCCCTATCGGGTGTTCTACTGGCCGGCCTCGGCAGTGGTCTACCTGGTGCGGGGTTTGCCGCTGCTGATGTTCATTTTCTGGGCGTACTTCTTCGTGCCGCTCATCATCGGCCGTCCGGTGGCGGGCACCACCACGATGATCGTCGCGCTGGTCTGCTACGAAAGCGCCTACCTGGCCGAGATCATTCGCGCGGGCATCCAGGCGCTTCCGCCGGGGCAGCAGGAAGCCAGCCGGGCGCTCGGCCTGTCATACCTGCAAACCATGCGGCGCGTGATCCTGCCGCAGGCGCTCTACAACATGCTGCCCAGCATGCTGAGCCAATTCGTCTCCACGGTGAAGGAAACCTCGTTGGCCTACGTCATCAGCGTGCAGGAACTGACCTATGCCGCCAACCAGATCAACAGCGTGCTGCTGACCAAGCCTTTCGAGGTCTTCGGGTTGCTGGCGCTGACCTATTTCATCCTGAATTTTGGCCTGAGCTCTCTCGTGCACCTGACCGAACGCCGCATCGGCAGGCGGCGCGCCGGGCTCATGCCTGCTCCCAAGGCGGTGCCGACATGATCCGATTTTCCGCAGTACAGAAGTGGTATGGCCAATACCAGGCGCTGGCCGACGTGACGGCGCAGGTCAAGCGTGGCGAGGTGGTGGTGGTTTGCGGGCCGTCGGGTTCGGGAAAGTCCACGCTGATCCGCACCGTGAACCGGCTGGAGCCGATCCAGAAGGGCGTGATCGAGGTGGATGGCCAGGATATCTACGGCCCCAAGGTGCATCTGGATTCCTTGCGCAGCCATATCGGTTTCGTGTTCCAGCAGTTCAACCTGTTCCCGCATCTGTCGGTGCTGGAAAACCTGATGCTGGCGCCGCTGCAGCTCAAGCGCGCCCGCCGTCCCGAAGCCCGCGAGCGGTCGCTGCAGCTGCTGGAGCGCGTCGGGCTGGCGCACAAGGCCGACGCCTATCCGGCGCAGCTGTCGGGCGGGCAGCAACAACGCGTGGCCATCGCGCGAGCGCTGGCAATGAATCCGCCCGTGATGCTGTTCGACGAGCCGACCAGCGCGCTGGACCCGGAGATGGTGGGCGAGGTGCTGCAGGTGATGAAGGGCCTGGCCAGGGACGGCATGACCATGGTGTGCGTGACGCACGAAATGGGGTTTGCCCGCGAGGTCGCCGATAGCGTGTGGTTCATGGACGCGGGGCGGATTGTGGAGACGGGGACGCCGGAGGAGTTCTTTACTCGGCCGGGGACGGAGCGGGCGAGGAAGTTCCTGGCTGAGATTCGACATTAAGGGGGATTGTGTTCGGGGCGGCTTTGAGTTCTTAAGGCGCCTGTCGCGTCGGGGCCCTGCGATGCGCGGGGCAACGATTGCGGTCCGGAGCCTTCGCTCCGGACTGCCCCGTCGTCATCCTCGTTGCCGCCTGCGGCGGCTGCCTACGGATTCCCTCGGGCTTATCGACGCCCCGCGCATCGCGAGTCCCCGACACGACAGGCTCGGCTGGTTGAAACTTCACGGGCGCTGGGGCGGGTGGTGTGCTTGGCGTTCTGGCCACCCGGATAGTGGGTGGGGCGTGTCTTGCGGGGCCCGCCCCAGGCCGGCCGCGCGGGCGGCCTTTTGGGGCTTACGCGGT